>JAEEZY010000031.1 GCA_016292015.1 Bacteroidales bacterium
CTCGCATGGTTCAAACACTGGAAAGAGGAGCGTCTGCAGTGGCACCTCTCGCTGGGCATACCCGCCGAGAAATACCGCTACCACGACCACGAGAAGCTGGCCCACTACGCCAACGCCGCCACCGACATCGAATTCCAGTTCCCCTTCGGATTCAAGGAACTCGAAGGCATCCACAGCCGCACCGACTTCGACCTCAGCCGTCACAGCCAGTTCAGCGGCAAGAAACTGCAGTATTTCGACTCCGAGCTTAACGAGAGCTACACCCCCTATGTCATCGAGACCTCCATCGGCCTCGACCGCACCTTCCTCGCCATCTTCAGCCACGCGCTGGAAGACGAGCAGCTGGAGGACGGCACCATACGCACAGTGCTGCGTCTGCCCGCGCTGCTGGCGCCCTACAAGGTGGCCATACTGCCGTTGGTCAAGAAGGACGGCCTGCCCGAGAAGGCCCGCGAGATTGTCGATATGCTGAAGTACCACTACATGGTGCAATACGACGAGAAAGACGCCATCGGGCGCCGCTACCGCCGTCAGGACGCCATCGGAACTCCTTACTGCATCACCGTCGACAACGACACGCTGCAGGACAACAGCGTCACCCTGCGCGACCGCGACACCATGAAGCAGGAGCGAATCCCTATCGCCAACCTCTTCATGTACCTGCACGACCACATCAAGCCTATGGCAAAATAACCAGCGCCTTAAAGGCGACAAACAGCAAAGGCCGGCATAATGCCGGCCTTTTTTCATTGAGACAAAAGACGAACCAGTCGATTCAAAGCATCCGCCACAATATCCTATAATTCAAACCGAACATCGTTTTACCATACTGGAATATAGCCCCCAAACAACCAAATAAAACAATAAAAACATTATTTGAGCGTTTTAATATACGTCTTGAATATGACGTCGAAATCGTGTTTCAATCTTTCCAAAAATACAGCTCTTTCATCATACTCATCCTGATGAGTGTGGTTTTGATGTGTCTTGTAGCCGATGAGATTCACGACTTTCAACATTTTTCAAAGAATGTTACCGCTTCCACACTCGTGACGATGGTCTCTGAGGATATCGACATTGAGGACGATGAAGAAGAAAATATCGCAAAGTCGGTTCCCGAATGCAACACACACACCATTACTTGTAGCGATTCGGCATTCATCACCAAATTGTCGTCTCACAAACGCTCGCTCGCAGCACAAAGTGGCCATGTAAGACTATATGCCCCACGAAGTGGACTTTGTGACAGCAACAACCTCACTATTTTATCTATCATATATAGTGGCGTGGATTCGTTCCATGCCACTTTTTTTTTCGCAATCTATATAATATGAAACTTACCGACATTCTACTTATTATCGTCAATTTTACTGGTGCGCTGGCGGTGTTTCTTTTCGCCATGAAGCTGATGAGCGAAGGTCTGCAGAAAGCAGCAGGCAGCAAAATGAGAACTGTGCTGGGCAAGATGACTGGCAACCGCCTGAATGGGATACTCACCGGGATGGGCATCACCGCGGCCATCCAGTCGTCTAGTGCCACGACCGTGATGGTTGTGGGTTTTGTCAATGCCGGTCTTTTGTCACTCAGCGGTGCAGTGGCGGTCATCATGGGAGCCAACATCGGCACCACCGTAACAGCATGGATTATCACCCTGCTGGGACTTGGCGAGGGATCGGGATACTTCTCGCTTCCAATGCTCCTCGCCGCAGTCAGCTCAGTGTTCCTCTTCATGAAACGCGACAAGATGAAATCCGTGGGGCAAACCATCATCGGACTTTCCCTGTTACTCGTCGGTATGTCGTTGCTGAAAGGAGCAATGCCCGACATAAGCGGCTATCCGTCGATGCTGCATGGCATTGCCTCGCTGAGCGGATATGGGTTCTGGTCGGTGCTACTTTTCGTGTTAATCGGAGCGATACTCACCTGTCTGGCACAAGCTTCGGCAGCCACGATGGCCATCACGCTGCTGATGCTTCACAACGGCTGGATAGGGCTCGATGTGGCGATAGCATTGGTTATGGGGGAAAATATCGGAACCACCGTCACCGCCAACATAGCCGCGATAGTAGCTGGCACCAACGGCAAACGTGCCGCCCGCGCCCACTTGATATTCAACGTCATCGGCGTAACACTTACACTTATCGTATTCCACCCCATCCTGCTGCTCGTCCAAGCCGTATTCCCCAACAACGCTCCGATGGCCCTCTCGCTGTTCCACACCCTGTTCAACGTGATGAATGTGAGCATACAGTCGTGGTTCATCCCACAGATTGTATGGATTGTGACCCGTATGATACCCGAAAAAAGCGAAAACGAGAATAAAGAATATCGCCTCACTTATATCAGTCGCGGCCCTGTGAGTACCGCCGAACTCAACCTCGAAAGCGCAAAGAAAGAGATTATGCTCTTTTCCAAACTGGTGCTGCAAATGTACGCACTATTGCCCGAACTCCGCAGAGTACACAACGCCAAAGAACTAGACACATTGGTGGAGGAAATTTCCCGCTACGAGCAGCTGACCGACCAGATGGAGATGGAGCTCACCAAGTTCCTCACCGCTATCGGGGGCGGCAACATCAGCGGACACGGATCGGAGCGCATCAGCTCAATGCTGCGCATCACCGACAACCTGGAAAGCATCGGCGACAGCATCTATCAGATATCTCTCACCCGAAAACACAAATACTCCGACGCCGTCCACTTCAGCGACAAACTAAACGCAAACCTCACAGAGATGAACACCCTCGTCGAAAAAGCCCTGAAGGTGATGGACCACAACTTAGCCGACTACAACCTAGCCAACCTCATGGCCGCCAACGCAGCCGAGCGCGACATCAACGCTTTCCGCAACCAACTCCGCGCCGAACATCTCGAAGCCCTGAAACACGATGTCTATGGATTCGAGGTGGGCAACGCCTACAGCAGCCTTTACGCCCAATACGAAAAGCTGGCCGACTACGTCATCAACGTCAGCGAAGCCATCGCCACCTGATCACACGACAACTTTAATTCAACATATTATTAACTAAAAACACACAGTCATGAAAAAAACAATTGTTATCAGTGCGGTCATAGTCGCCGCCATGAGCCTCATTGCTTGCCACGAAAAAGGCAAGGAAGCCATCGAATTCAGCGAACTGCCGCAGACGTCTCAGTCGTTCGTCAAAACCCATTTTGCCAACAAGCAAGTCTCGGCCGTATATCACGACCACGATGTGGCCGACAACGAATACGAGGTGATTTTTGCCGACGGAGCCAACGTTGACTTTACGGGCAACGGCGAGTGGGATGAGGTCGAGGATCGCGATACTAACGGCGTTCCGCAAGCAATCATTCCACAGGGAGTGCTGGATTACGTCGCTACCAAACATGCCGGACAATATGTTGTACAGATTGGAAAAGACAGCAAATTCTACGACGTAGAGCTGAACAGCACCATAGAGATGATCTTCAGTAAAAAAGGCGAGTTTATACGCTACGACGATTGAGGCCCAAACAATCGAGACACGTGCTATCACAATTATGTCGCCTGATATAATCGGTAACATAATGAAAACAATCAAACAAGGCCAGCGTTCCGCTGGCCTTTATTCTTTCTAATTGTAATTCCTCGAAAAAAGTCTAATTCTGGCTGTCCGAACGCACGGGGCGGACGGAGCGTCCGAAATCGCGCATGCCGTCAAACACATCCTGGTAGCCGGAGAAAAATCCCATTCCCCAGGCGTACAACGGTTCGCTATCGAGCAGCGACGACGACCAGTAACGGCCGTAAAGCCCCTCTCCGTCGAGCGAACTGCCATACATGCCGCCCGCTGCAGGCAGGAAGATACTGTGGCCGTTCGAGGCGGTGAACTTACGTCCATTAACGCCGTTCACGGTTGTCCATGCCGAGGTGGTGTTGTTCAGCAGCTCCAGCCATTCGGCCTTGGTCGGTATTCTTGCGCCGTCGCCGAGTGTTTGTGTGGCAACGTCGTCCGAAGCTTGCAAGGTGAGCAGGTTATCTACAGTGCCATACCACTCGGCTGTGTTATACTTGTACAAAACGTAGCCGCTTTCGCCATTGTCGTCGCCCAACGAGTATTGTTCCCAAAGGTATTCGCTCACCGTATCCACCATACCCCAGGCGTAGAAGTTGCCGTAGCCTTCGGGTGTGGTCGCCCCGACGTTGCATTCCGCCCACAGCAATCCGCTCGGCAAGCCGAGGTCAACATAACCTTCGGGGACATTCTGGTTATCAGGTTCGTCGTTGTCGTCGGGCCTCTCGCAGGACGCCATTCCAAAGGTCAGCAGCGCTGCCGCCAAAAAGTAAAACAGGTTTTTCATGATATATGGATTTATGGGTTGTTTGTTTATGATTTCTTCACGACTGCAAAGATACAACCTTTTTTGTCAAGTTGCAAATGATGGCAATAGTGAATCGTGAATTGACATTTGACATTTGGTAGCTGCACTTTGTTCCGATCTTCAACATCGGTTTGACCGCCTACCACCTAACGCCCTACCAACGCCCTACTTACTACCAGTATGGAATTCCCATATTTTTCCTCCATTTTTTATAATTTATGAACGTATTTTTATTCGATGAAGCTATGCGAATTATTCGATTAACTCCGTATCAACTCCGTATGAAACCCCTAATATGTCCATTCATCTTTAACTTAAAGATTTCAGCTTAAAACCAAGAAACAAACCAACTTATTATACAGACAATGAACACAACGCACCGACTACTCAAAACATTTTTCGTATTTTTGCAGTTCTTTATAAACACCATCACTATGACAAAGATATTTATCGCGGTCATCGTATTGACCTTCACTTTCGCCTCGGCGCAGGCGCAGCTGCTGTACAAAATAAGCGGCAACGGATTGGAGAAACCGAGTTATATTGTTGGCACTTATCATCTTGCGCCGGCGGAGTTTGCGGAGAAGATTCCTGGATTGAACGCGGCGTTCGAGTCGTGCGAGCAGGTTTATGGCGAGGTTGACATGCGCGAGATGTCCAAGCCCGAGAAGCAGATGGAGCTGCAGCAGAAGCAGGTGCTGCCCGACGGCAAGACGCTCACGTCGCTGCTCACGGGCGAACAGCTCAACAAACTCAACGCGCTGCTGCGCGAGGTGCTGGGCAAAGACCTTAACAACGAGGCGTTTGCGGCACAGATGAACCGTCTGTCGCCGGCGCTGGTGTCGAACACCATCATGCTCTACACCTACGCGAAAGACAACCCCGCACTGCTGACCGCCGACCAGTCGAAGCTGATTGACGGATACTTCCAGTTTGCCGCCGCAGAGAAAGGCAAAGCAGTAAAGGGCTTTGAGACAGCCGACTTCCAGATGGAGGCCCTCTTTGGAAATTCTATTGAGCAGCAAGTGGAAGACCTGATGTGCATAGTGGAGAACTACCGCGAGACGACGGATATGGCGGAGTTTGTGACGGAGGCCTACTTCTCGCAGGACCTCGACCAGCTGCAGGACTTGAGCGAGGACGAGGCGGCAAGCAGCTGCGGCTCGTCGCCCGAAGATAGCGACAAACTCATATATGACCGCAACGCCGACTGGGTGAAGGCGATGCCCGCAATCATGAAGGAGAAACCGACCTTCTTCGCCGTCGGCGCGATGCACCTCTGCGGCGAACGGGGAGTGCTCGCCCTGCTGAAAGAGGCGGGATACACGGTGGAAGCGGTGAAATGAGGCGAGACGGAAAGAGGGCTGGCAAGCCCAAAAACGAAGCAAAATATCACTATATACAATAATAATACAAAAAATGTGTTATTTTTGCATTATGAAAAGATTACAGCAGGTCTGCATTATATTATTGTCCATCATAGCCTTATGTGGATGCAACGGAACCGAGAAGCTGGTAAAAAGCAACGATTTCGATGCCAAATACAAGGCCGCGATGGATTATTACGAGCAAGGACGCTACACGAAGGCGATACAGCTGTTTGAAAATCTTTCTATGCACTACCGCGGACGCGACTATTCGGAGAATATCTCGTGGTACTACGGTCAGTCGCTGCTGAAGGAGAAGGACTACTACACCGCCGCCTATCAGTTCAAGAGCTTTGTGAGGCAGTTCCCCTATAGCCGCAACGCCGAGGAGGCGCTGTTCCTGTCTGCTTACTGCAAATATCAGGATTCACCCTCGTACACCCTTGACCAGACGGCCACCAAGGAGGCGATAACGGAGATGGAGCAGTTTGTGGACAAATACCCCCATTCAGTGCATCTGCCGGAGGTGAACGCATATCTTGACGAGCTGCGCAACAAACTGATGATGAAAGACTACGAGATTGCCTACGGATACTATAAGATCGAGGCATACCATGCCGCTTACGTGGCCTTGCAGAACTTCCTGAACTACTATCCCGACTCGGACAAAAGAGAGGAGGCGATGTACTATATGCTGAAGTCGGGTTACGAATATGGCATCAACAGCCGCGAGGACAAGATGAAGGAGCGCCTGCAGCAGGTGGTGAACGACTTCGAGAAGTTCTCGGCGTCGTTCTCGAACTCGAAATACCTGAGCAACGCGCAGACGATATACACCAAGAGCCGCTCGGCGCTGGCAAAGCTGGAGAATAGTGGTCAGTAGGTGCGTGCCCGCACAGGACGATTATTTAGTTTTAAGTTTTAAGTAGTAAGCGGTTAGCATTTAGTAGTCTCAAATTCACGAAATAAAACAATAACACAATAACAACACAACATCAATGGAAGCTAAAGAACAGAAAGAAGAAACGACAAAGAATGTGCGCAGACCTAAAGTCATCAACACAACCATCACTCGCAACACCAACGACTTCAGCCAGGAGACGGGAAACATCTATGAGACCGTCGCGATGCTGACCAAGCGCGCCAACCAGCTGGCCGTGGAAGAGAAGAAGGAGCTGCACAAGAAAATCGAGGAGTTCTCGACGGGCAGCGACACGATGGACGAGATGTTCGAAAACCGCGAACAGATAGAGATAGTGCGCCACTATGAGCAGATGCCGAAGCCGGTGCTGGTTGCCACACAGGAATATCTCGACCACGAGATGTACTACCGCAACCCCGCCAAGGAGAACAAAGAGCAGCAGCAGATTGAGGCACTCGAGAACGAGGTGATTGCGAAGAAAAAATAAGGTGCGCGTCCGTACAGGACGGACATTTTCGGCAGCGAAAAGCACGAAAGTCGTTTCTGATTGCGAAAATGAGTAAACACTGCGGAAAGAATTTCTTGCTTCGCTCGAATAGACAGGGCGGTTTCAAAGTGGTCAACAGATAGAGTATGAAAGTCATCATCGGCATAACGGGAGGCATCGCGGCATACAAGGCCGCTGAACTGGTGCGTCTGTTCCGCAAGGCGGGTCACGAGGTGCAATGCGTAGCCACCGAGCACGCCCTGGAGTTTGTGACGCCTCTGACACTGGAGACGGTGTCGGGTCGCAAGCTCTACTACGACCTCTTCGCTCCCGCCAACGACCACACCACCGAGCATGTGTCGCTCAAAGACTGGGGCGACATCATGATTGTGGCGCCCGCAACAGCCAACATCATAGGCAAGATGGCAAGCGGCATAGGCGACGACGCCCTCTCGACCCTACTGCTGGCCTTCAGCGGCAAACCCGTATATGTGTGTCCGGCGATGAACACGCAGATGATGGAGAACGAGGCGGTGCAACGCAACCTCAAGACGCTCAAGTCGTGGGGCATCCACATCATCGAGCCGACCGAAGGTGAACTGGCATGCGGCGCCGTAGGCAAAGGCCGCATGGAAGAACCGGAGAGGATATTTGACATCGTCACCAAAAACCTAGAGCGAGGTCCAATGGGCGGAAAGCAGATACTCATCACCGCAGGTCCAACTTACGAGCGCATCGACTCGGTGCGCTTCATCGGCAACTACTCGTCGGGCAAGATGGGCTTCGCCCTCGCCGAAGAGTTTGCCAGCCGCGGCGCACATGTATTCCTTGTGACAGGGCCCACCGCACTCACGGCAAAGCACCACAACATCGAGCGAATCGACGTAGAGTCGGCTCGGCAGATGTACAACGCCTGCATGGAGCGGTATGACAGCTGCGAAGTGGCCGTGCTTTCGGCGGCGGTGGCCGACTACCGTCCAGAAAACGTCTATGACGGCAAGATGAAGAAGCAGGGCGACGAAGGGATGGAGATACGCCTGGTACAGAACCCCGACATACTCGCCACCCTCGGCAAACGCAAACGCGAGAGTCAGTTGCTCGTGGGATTCGCGCTGGAGACCTCAAACGAGATGGAGTACGCACAAGGCAAGCTCCACCGCAAAGGGCTGGACATGATTGTGCTGAACTCGCTTAGAGACAAAGGCGCAGGATTCGGCACCGATACCAACAAGGTGACCATCATCGACCGCGACGGCAACACCACCGAAGGCTCGCTCAAAAGCAAAGCCGACGTAGCAAAAGACATAGTCGATGCCATCGAATTGAAACTTAAATCCTAAAACCTGAAACCATAGAACTTGAAAACACTCAGCATAACCTCCATCATCCTGTCCGGCGTCGCGCTGATTGCGATAGCCGGAACTTTGTTTATTTTCGCCACGCATAAGGAGCCGCCTCACGAGATTCACAAGCAGGCGATACAGCATAGCTACCACATCTACGCGCCGCCCATCCCCGACAGCGTCACCTTCTGTGGCGAGGCGCTGCCGATGGACACCTACTATGTGCGCGAGGCACTCGACCGAGAACTGATAGTGAACATGTACGGCCACACCAACATGATAATGTGGATGAAACGCGCCAACCGCGTGTTCCCCGTCATAGAACCCATACTGAAGAAAAACGGCGTGCCCGCCGACATGAAATACCTCTGCGTGGCCGAAAGCGGGTTGACCAACGCCACCTCGCCAGCGAAGGCTCAGGGCTACTGGCAGTTTATGGAGGCCACAGGCAAGAGCTACGGATTGGAGATAAACGCCGACATCGATATGCGCAACGACCTGGAGGCCTCGACCGAAGCGGCCTGCCGCTATTTGAAGACACTCTACAACCACCTGGGCAGCTGGTCGGCGGCAGCGGCAGCATACAACTGCGGCGAAGGAGGTCTGTCGAAACGCATGAGCCAGCAGTTGGTGAAGTCGTACTACGACACCCGCCTGAACGTCGAGACCTCGCGCTACGTCTATCGCATAGTGGCCATCAAGCTGGTGATGCAGCACCCACAGGATTACGGCTTCCAGCTGCGCAAATGCGACCTCTACCCCACCATCCCCTACACCACCACGACGCTCAGCGGACAGAACATCGACCTCTACGAGTTCGCCAAGAAGAACGGCACCACCTACAAGATGCTGCGCGAGCTGAACCCCTGGCTGAACAACGACAAGATTGTGAACAAAGCCAACAAGAGCTACACCGTACGCATACCGACCAAGGACGGTTTGAGCATGAAAGCCATAATGAAGGACGAGAACAAATCGACAGCAGTGGTGACAAGACAGTAATTAGCAGTCACAGGTCACAAATCACAGGTCACAGGTCACACAAATGAAGGAATCGAAATCCATACTTGAGGTGCTCGGAGCGCGGGTTCACAACCTGCAGAACATCGACATCACGATTCCACGCAACGAACTGGTGGTGTTCACCGGCTTGAGCGGCAGCGGCAAGTCGTCGCTGGCTTTCGACACCATCTACGCCGAAGGGCAACGCCGCTATATGGAGACCTTCTCTGCCTACGCCCGCAACTTCATCGGCAACATGGAGCGTCCCGACGTTGACCGCATCAACGGCCTAAGCCCAGTCATCTCCATCGAGCAGAAGACCACCAACAAGAACCCGCGCTCGACGGTGGGCACCGTCACCGAGATTTACGACTTCGTGCGACTGCTCTATGCCCGCATCGCCGACGCCTACTCACCCACCTCGGGCAAGAAGATGGTGAAACTCACCGAGGAGCAGATACTCGACATCATCCACAGCGACTACGCCGAGCAGGAGATCATCATCCTCGCCCCGCTGGTGCGACGCCGCAAAGGCCACTACCGCGAGCTCTTCACCCAGGTGGCGAAGAAAGGCTTTCTCAGGGTGCGCGTCGATGGCGAGATAAAGGAACTCACCTACAACATGCAGGTCGATCGCTACAAGATTCACGACATCGAGCTGGTCATCGACCGCCTGCGTGTGAACGAACGTGGCGAAACCCGTCTGCGCGAGGCAGTGAAGACCGCCTTCAAGCAAGGCAAGGGCGTGATGATGCTGCTCACCAAGCAGGGCACTAAAGAGCAGGTGCGCTACCTCAGCCGCCTTCTTATGGACACCGACACCGGTGAGTCGTTCCCCGAACCCGAACCCAACACCTTCTCGTTCAACTCGCCCTACGGCGCCTGTCCGCGCTGCAACGGCTTGGGCGAGGTGACCGAGATTGACCTCAAGAAGATCATACCCGACGACAGCAAGAGCATCCGCGAGGGGGCTTTCGAAGTCATCGGCAAATACAGCCCCACCAACTACTTCTACCGCCAGCTCGAGACCTTGGGACGCAGCTATGGCTTCTCCATCGATGACCCGCTCAGGGACTTCCCAGCCGAAGCGCTGAACGCCATACTCTACGGCACCAGCGACTACAGCGGCATGAGCGACGGCACGATGGGCTTCCAGGGATTGGTGAACTACATACAGGAGCTGGCGGCCGACGAGACCTCGGCAGGCCTGCAGAAGTGGGCCAACAGCTTCATGAACCTCACCACCTGTCCCGAATGTCAAGGCCTGCGGCTGAAAGAGGAGTCGCTCTGCTTCCGTATCGACGGCAAGAACATAGGCGAGGTGGCCAACATGGACCTCTACGAACTCTACGACTGGGCGACCTCACTCGAAGACAAACTCGACGGACACAAGAAAGCCATCGCACACGAGATACTGCGCGAGATAGCCACACGCACCAAGTTCATGATCGACGTGGGCATCGGCTACCTCTCGATGAACCGCGCCTCGAAGACCCTTTCGGGCGGCGAGAGCCAGCGCATACGTCTCGCCACACAGATAGGGGCTCGGCTGGTCAACGTGCTCTACATCCTCGACGAGCCATCGATTGGACTGCACCAGCGTGACAACCGCAAACTCATCAATGCCCTCAAGGAACTGCGCGACATTGGCAACAGCGTCATCGTGGTGGAACACGACCGCGACATGATACTCAGTGCCGACTATGTGGTTGATATCGGACCTGGAGCAGGAGTACACGGCGGCAAAGTCATCTTCGCCGGAACCCAGGAAGAACTACGCAACGGAAAAACAAACACTCTCACGCTTGACTATCTAAGGCGCACTAAGGACATCGTCATCCCCAAACGCCGTCCGATGGATGAGTGCAAGCATATCGTGCTCGAAGGCGCCACGGGCAACAACCTGAAGGATGTCACCTTCGACCTGCCGCTGGGTCGGTTCGTCTGCGTCACCGGAGTGAGCGGCAGCGGCAAGTCGTCACTCATCAACGCCACACTTCACCCCATACTGAGCCAGTATTTCCACCACTCACAGGCGCGTCCCCTACCCTACCGCGCGATTTACGGCATCGAGAACATCGACAAAGTCATCGAGATCGACCAGTCGCCCATCGGACGGAGCCCTCGCAGCAACCCCGCCACCTACGTGGGCGTGTTCGACGAGATACGCCAGCTCTTCGCCGGTCTGCCCAGCGCAAGGATACGTGGTTACAAGCCCGGACGTTTCTCGTTCAACGTCAGCGGCGGTCGCTGCGAGCATTGCAAGGGTGCCGGCGTGCGCACCATCGAGATGAACTTCCTGCCCGACGTCTATGTCAACTGCGAGATGTGCAACGGCAAGCGCTACAACCGCGAGACCCTCGAGATACGCTACAAAGGCAAGAGCATAGCCGACGTGCTGGAGATGACCATCCACGACGCGGTGGAGTTCTTCGAGCCGCTGCCCAAGATACACCGCAAGCTGAAGACCATCGAGGAGGTGGGACTTGGCTACATCACCCTCGGCCAGTCGGCCACAACCCTCTCGGGCGGCGAAGCACAACGCATCAAGCTCGCCACCGAACTAGCCAAGCCTGAAACCGGCAACACATTATATATATTGGACGAACCCACCACGGGACTTCACTTCGACGACATACGTGTGCTGCTTGACGTGCTGCAGCGCCTGGTCGATAAGGGCAACAGCGTGCTGGTCATCGAGCACAACATGGACGTGATAAAGGTGGCCGACTGGATCATCGACCTCGGCCCCGACGGCGGCAAGAAAGGCGGCGAGATAGTATTCGCCGGAACGCCCGAAGCCATAGCCAAACAAAAAGACAACTTCACCGGTCAGTACCTCAAAGAGGAGTTGGAGGAATGTGCCAAAGTGTGATTGCGTGAATGTGTTATTGATTGACGCAACTTGGTTTAACCGTCATCAGGACATAAAAAAACGGAGCCGTGCGACCCCGCTTTTATTTTGTGATGTCCGTAGGCTTACTTCTTCTTGAGGTACTTGTTGTATGCGACAAACAATTCCGCGCCGTGGCAGAACGAGAACGCATACACAACGAAATAAACCCATAAATCCCAACCGTTAACCACGACGGATGGGTTGATGGAAAGGTAAGCGATGACCGCAATCACCACTGTGCATACCAACGCGATGATGTTGTTCTTCTTGAACGCGGGCTTGAAATCCTCGGGAACCGCAAACTCCTTACGGTTATACCAAAATAGAATACCCACAAAGCCACCCAGAACCATCGGCACGACAACCCAGAAAAGTTGTTCTATACCGCCAAGTGCATACAACACCCAAAGGATAAGGCCTACCACGCCGAGACAGATTTCGAAAAGAGCTTGTTTCTTCATAGTATGTTTGATTTTTTGATTTTATCCTCAAAGAATGCGTGAGGACTTCGCATTTGTCGTTGCAAATTTACGACAAACAAACAAACAAACAAACAAACAAACAAACAAACAAACAAACAAACAAACAAACAAATTTTCTTCGTTTCGCCTGATTTTCAACAAGTAGCAATTTCACAAATCGTCATTGCAGGGATGCAAAATGTTAAAACAGTGCTGCGAGGCGGTTTCGCAATGGTGCAAAGTCGTCCCGCAGTCCTGCAATGCCTTTCGCACCGTTGCAAAGTCTTGCCGCAGCTCTGCAAAGGCCTTCGCACCATTGCAAAGTCTTGTCGCAACGTTGCGAGGCGATTTTGCAATGGTGCGTGGCGGCGTTGCATTTCTGCAACGCCGCCACGCATCTTGACATTCCTGATTTCACAAGCTGTAACTACACATCACTCTGTGATGTAGCCGAATTGGCGTAGGGCGCGGTCGCTGTTGCGCCAGTCTTTTAATACCTTCACGTAGAGGTTGAGGAAGCAGCGCTTGCCGGTGAAGGCCTCGATGTCCTTGCGCGCCTCGACGCCCACTTTCTTGATGGCCTGCCCCTGATGGCCGATGACGATGCGTTTCTGCGTCTCGCGCTCGACGTAGATCACCGCCGAGATGTTGTCCACTCCCTCCTTCTCCTCGTAGCTCTCCACGCTCACCTCGCAGCTGTAGGGTATCTCCTTCTGGTAGAAGCGCAGCAGTTTCTCGCGTATTATCTCGCTCACGAAGAAGCGCATCGACTTGTCGGTCAGCTCGTCCTTGGGGAAGTAGGGCGGGTTTTCGGGCAGCTGCTTGAGGATACAGTCGAATATGGCCTCGATGTTGAAGCGCTCGGTGGCGGAGGCTGGGATGACGGTGGCACGCGGGATGAGCCGCTGCCAGTAGTTTATCATGTTGGCGACGGTGGCCTGGTCGGAGAGGTCTATCTTGTTTATCACCAGTATGACCGGCACGCTTGACTGTATGACCTTCTGCAGCACCTGCTCGTTCTTGAAGGGCTCGCCGATTTCGGTGACGAGGAGGAAGAGGTCGGCGTCCTGCAGGGCGGAACTGACAAAACCCATCATCGACTCGTGCAGGCGGTAATGCGGGTTGACGATGCCCGGCGTGTCGGTATAGACAATCTGGAAGTCCTCGCCGTTGACGATGCCCATAATGCGGTGGCGAGTGGTCTGCGCCTTCGAGGTGATGATGGAGAGGTTCTCGCCGACGAGGGCGTTCATGAGGGTTGACTTGCCCACGTTGGGGTTGCCGATGATATTGACGAAACCAGACTTGTGCATCTTTTTTGAGTGCTTGAATGCTTGAATGCGTTAATGCTTGAGTGCTTGGGAGCTACTGATTATTAAAACAATGCTTTGCAACAAAACAGTTGCAAAGCATTGTCGTCTTGATTCATGTCGCGGGATTATTCAGCAGCAGGAGCCTCTTCAGTAGTCTCAGCGGTGGCAGCGGCACGGGTGCTGTTGATAACAACCACATCGCTGGTCTTCACGTTGAGGAGCTCGAAGTTGTCGCCCTTGATATCCTGCACCTTCACGCGGTTGCCGATCTCCAGAGGAGTGACATCGATAAGAACCTCGCTGGGCATGTTGGCGGGCAGAGCCTTCACTTTGAGGCGTTTCTGCTTGTAAACGAGTTTGCCGCCCTTCATCACACCGGCCGAAGTACCAGTGGTGTGCACGGGGATGGACATAACCACCGGCTTGTCGTCGCTCAGCTCGTAGAAGTCAGCGTGATAGACGATGTCGGTCACGGGGTGGAACTGCATGTCCTTCACCATAGCGCGGAATTTGTTGCCGCCCAGGTCGATCTCGACGAAGCAAGGCTCCGGGTTGAACAGGATGCGCTGGAAATCGGTCTGCTTGAGAGCAAACATTTTCTGGTCGCCTTTGCCATACATCACGCAGGGCACCAAGTCGGCGCGGCGCAATGCCTTAGCATCTTTTTTCCCTACGTTCTCGCGAAGAGAACCGCTCATAGATACTATTCTCATTGTTTTGTTTGTTTTAGTGAGGGTTGCCCCTCGGTTAATATTCGATTAATTGTTGTTGTGCAGTTTGTGGGGGATGCCTTTACGATGGATGGTGTTCTCGTAGAGGTTGTCGATTGACTCGTAGTTCACGATGCAGCGGATGGATTCGGCGAGCAGCCAGTCGGTGGGCAGCACGTGGATCTTCGGCGACTGACGGCGCAGCGGGATGGTGTCGGAGACAACCAGCTCTTCCAGCACCGAGTTCTCGATTTTCTCGATAGCGTCGCCCTTGTGTCCGTTCGAAAGCACAGCGTGTGTGATCATAGCTCTCACACTCTTGGCGCCGTTCTGCTTGATGATTTCGGCAGCCTTGCAGATGGTCGAACCCGTGTCGATGATGTCGTCGAGCAGGATGACATCCTTGCCCTCCACATCGCCGATAAGGCGCATCTCGCCAATCTCGTTGGGCTTGTTGCGGTGCTTGTAGCACATCACGAAGCTGTTGCCCATCGTCTTGGCATACATGCCGGCGCGGCGGCTTCCGCCGAGGTCGGGCGAAGCGAACATCACGTCTTCCACGTTCAGAGCCTCGCGGATGTAAGGCATGAAGATAGAGCTTCCGAAGAGATGGTCAACCGGGATGTTGAAGAACCCCTGAATCTGGTCGGCGTGCAGATCCATCGTAACCACGCGGTCGACACCCGAAGCCTGCAGCATGTCGGCAATCAGTTTCGATGCGATGGGCACATGAGGTTTGTCCTTGCGGTCCTGACGGGCGAAGCCATAGTAAGGGATAACCGCAACCACCTTGTCGGCGCTGGCGCGCTTGGCGGCGTCAATCATCATAAGCAGCTCAAACAGGTTGTCCGTCGGAGGTATGGTGGATTGGATGATGAACACTATACCACCACGGATGGTCTCCTCGAAAGAAGGCTGAAACTCGCCGTCGGCATACTGGAACACCTCGGATTTACCAAGAGCTATACCATAATTTTCGGCCACACGGGTAGCGAGGTCTTTGGTCGCACGTCCCGCGAAAATGAATACTTTATCGTTTTTTGTCTGCATGACTGTTAACTGTTTTGCGGGTGCAAAAGTACTAAAAAAGTTTTTAGTGGCAACAATATTTGTTGAAATCTATATTTAATACGAAAAACAGGACATAAACGTTATATAACTATGATTACCGACATCGACAACCTTGCGGTGCCCGAATTGGCCGCCTACGCCTCGCTCACCGAGACACAGCTGCGCAACCGGCTCGACCCCGAGATGGGCATCTTCATAGCCGAAAGCCCCAACGTGATAAAGGCGGCGCTGAAGGCAGGATGCGAGCCCCTTTCGCTGCTCACCGAACGGCGGCATCTGGAGGGCACGGCCAAAGAGGTGATCGAACTGCTGGGCGACGGCATCCCCATCTTCACAGGCGACCGCGACACACTGGCGCAGCTCACCGGCTACGAGCTGACGCGAGGAGTCCTCTGCGCCATGCGTAGGCCGCAACCCAAAACAACCTCCGAGGTGTGCTCGGGCAAGCGTCGCATAGCCGTGATCGACAGCGTGGTCAACGCCACCAACACGGGCGCCATCTTCCGCGCCGCCGCCGCTTTGGGCATCGAAGCAGTATTGCTCTCCCCATCCTGCAGCGACCCGCTGAACCGCCGCTGCGTGCGTGTCAGCATGGGCACGGTGTTCCAGGTGCCATGGGCCTATCTCGACGATGTCAAACAGCTGCGCCAGATGGGCTTCACCTCCGTGGCGATGGCACTGCGCGACGACGCCCTTCCCATCGACGACCTTCGCCTGAAAGCCCCCGAACGGATAGCCATAGTGCTCGGCAACGAGGGCGACGGACTCTCTCAGCAAACCATCGACAGCTGCGACCTAGTGGCCATGATACCCATGCAGAACGGCGTCGATTCACTCAACGTGGCGGCAGCAGCCGCCGTTGCTTTCTGGGAGATGCGCATCCGATGACAACCAGCCACTGACCACTTCAGCTAATCACAGCTAATCCAGCAAATTTGTCCATCGTCATCAATTTTGACAAGCAATTCAGTACGACAATTTAAAATTTGACAAGTAAAACAGTTTAACCAGCAAAAAACTGTCAAGTTATTTCAGTAAAACACAAGTCGTAGTATAGTCGTGGTATAGTCGTAGTATAGTCGTGGTATAGTCATGGTATAGTCATGGTATAGTCATGAAAAGTATAAAAACGCCAAGAGCAGCCCGGGGGCTGCTCTTGGGTTGATTCACTTGTTCAGCTTCGCTTGTGTTCCGCCGTCTTGGTTACTGCAGTTTGAAGACCACGGGTAGGTTGAAGCGCGTGCGGACGGCTTCGCCGTTCTGCTTGCCGGGCGTCCAGTTGGGCATCGCGTTGACCACCCTGAGCGCCTCCTCGTCGCAGCCGCCGCCGATGCCACGCAGCACCTCGGCATCAGTGATGCTCCCGTCTTTCTCAACCACGAAGCCGACCATCACGCGGCCTTCCACGCCGTCTGCCTTGGCCTGCTCGGGATACTGGATGTTCTCGGCGAGATACTGAGACATCGCCTCCATGCCGCCGGCGAACTCGGGACTCACCTCCACCTCGTCAAAGACCTCGTCGGTGGTTTCAGGTTCAGCAACGGCAGCCTTTTCGGCAGCGGGTTTGCAGCCGAACATCAGCATCAACGCCGCCACTGGCAGCACCGCCACAAGTTTCCATGCGCCGAAGCGCGTTTTCTGTCTGTTCATCATAACAATACGGTTTTTAAGGTTAATACTGTTGAATTTATTTGTGATATGGCCATATCCTGTTCCGACGGCCTGCCTGTAGAGCAGGCTCAGATAGTCTTTGCCGTTGCCGAGCACGACGGCGGCGTCGGCTTGGTATTCATGTACGGCACAGAGCTCTCGCAGCATAAGCCACGCAAAGGGGTTGAACCACGCCACACAGCACATCAGACGCATCGTCACCACGTCAATCGTATGCCGCCGCCTCACATGCTCCTCCTCGTGGGCGAGCACCATCCGCAGCTCTTCGTCTGTCATCCCTCGCGTGCCTATGGTTATATGCCCAAAGAACGAGAATGGCGCCGTACTGTCGTCGAGCAGCGTCACCCGCTCTCGATGCAAACACCTGATTGCTGTCAGCATCTGCACGGCCAACATCGCCAGCGTCGCCGCCACGCCGCCAATATAGAGTGCCCACGGCAGCCAGGAGAGGTTCATCGACGGAGCCGCCGATACACTTTGCACCTGTGCGCCGCCCACCACCACCTCGGGCAAGGTTGACACCACCGTCGGCGCAGCCACCGCCTGCGGAAGCCTCACCAGCGGGTACGCCAAGCTGAATGCCAGCGCCGCCAGCAGATACCAACGCCGCAACTGCAGCTGCCTGTCGTTGCGAAAAACCAGCAAGTAGGCGCCGTAGAAGACACCCGTCGCCAAAGTCGAAAATAATGCCCAGTGTATCATGATTCAAGTTCTTTAGTTATTGCTTCCAAATCTTCGAGGCTCACCGCCTTGCGGTCAACCAGAAACGACACCAGCGCCCTCGCCGAGCCGAACCAGTTGTGCGCCATGCGTCCCACCACCTGCTGCATGTATTCCTCGCGGCTCACAAGCGGGTAGTAGCGGTTCGAGCGGTTGAAAGTCTCGTGCCCCACAAAACCCTTCTGTTCCAGTATGCGCACCACGGTGAGCACCGTGTTGTATGCCACCTCGCTGTCCACTGCCGCCACAATCTCGTTGGCAAACCCTCTCTCAATTTTCCAGATGGCCTGCATCACCTGCTCCTCGGCTTTCGTCAGTTCTTTTCGATTAACAATATCCATAGTTTTGTAATTAATTTCTTAGTTATAAAACGAGCAATTAAGTTTATTATTGTACGCCGACAATTTTTTTTTTCACTCTAATAAAACAAATGACCGATTGGAGTTTACCCCAATCGGTTATTAGGATTTATGTAAGATTGGTATTTGTTTCGAGCAGCGAAGCAAGCCGTAGGTATCTGGCCCTATTCTGCAGCCACATTTAATCCCCCAACAATGACAGCAAAAACGTTATCTATTGCAGGCTTTTTTACAAGTGCCTGAGGTGCTGGCGGCAGGGTGATGCACGATTACTGTATTTTATGCAAATAAAAATCATCGACACACCATTGACAAGGTTCGTCCGGTTGTACCCCTCCATACCTCATAGCTATACTGTCCTGTGAAATCCTGTCTATAATATAGATTTCATTACCACCTACGTCTGTTAAGACTCCTATGCTATCCATTTTCAAAACTATTGATATCACATCATTTTGACCGTCATACCATTCGTATTTGTAGTCACAATTGTCCGAAAAAAAGAACATGTAGTCCGATTCGTTGTGTACATCGCAATGCACCCAGTTGCTGTCCAACATCGTGAATCTTATTGAATAGTCTGGTACGGATGTCGCCCATACCGTCCGGCCTGATGGTACAACTGTGGCAGAATCCGTTGTGGTTGTAGTCGTGGTTGTGGTAAGGTTCTCATCCTCGCACGATACAAACAACAATCCTGCAAACGCCATTACCATACCGATAACAGCATGAAATGTCAAGTGTTTTCTTTTCATAGTTTTTTGCTTTTTAATGCATATTCATCTTCATTATAAACAACGTATTGACTAGCTGTTTATTTATTCAGTGCCTGGGTGTTGGCGGCAGGGTGATGCACGTTTTTGAGCTTTGAATTCTTGTTCGCGCATCCCCTGCGACGCACCTTTCATTATTTATTCACTTTCTCTGTTCTATTCTTTTCATAAAGACTCGTGGTTAGCGGCTATTCCACCACCAGCTTCTTGGTGATGGTTCCTCTTGCGGTTGTCACTTTCACCAGATAGACTCCTTTGCGGAGGGTCGAGGTGTCGAAGGTGGCTGTGGTGCCGCAGGCGGATTTGTGCAGAACCACGCGCCCCGCCATGTCGCGCACCGTCAGCTCGCTGATAGCCTCCGCACATGAAACGGTAGTCACACCGCTGGTCGGGTTGGGCCGCAAGCTGACCTCCGACTGCAAGCCGCCATCCACATCCCCAATGCCCTCGTCACCGCCAGGATTGTCGGGATCGTCTGGGTCGTAAATCACATCCGTTATCAACACCTCCAAGCTGTCCTGCTCCCATTGCGGCAGCGGCTCGGTGATGGCCATAACATGATCCCACGAATCGCCCCACAGATTAGGTGTACAATCAGCATTAAAAACCCTTACATATGAAGCTTCGTAAAGCTGTCCTCTAAATGAAAAAAAGTATTGAGACATACACGGCAACCGGACTTTCCAGTAAAGATTGGAATCCGTTATATGAATCGGCTGGTTGAAATAGACCTCCAAGACTTGCACCAGTGTGTCAAATTGTGAGCAGTCCTCATGCGGTATTGGATAATACGTATTATTGATAGAATCATATTCGTATTCAGGATCAAAATTCATTGCCGAAATAGGATGTATCATATACCGACGCATGCCTATTGTATTCTCGTCCAACACAATACTGTCGAGCGTTTCAAAATGGGTGCCGTCTTCTGATTTTTCACAGATATATATTTTCAGATAATCTCCTATATGACATTCTTTAATGCTGTCGAGGAATATGGCAACGCCATAAATGTCCATATTGCTGTACGGCAAGGGATTTTGCCAATATGATCCAAAATAGCCATTTGCACCAGGCATAACAGCCCATACTGATGTGTCGCAGTATGTGACAGGATTACTCCTGAGAGCAACAAATCCTAATTTACCCTTCGTACACATTGAAACGGAATCCACAACATGGCCAACACCGTTCTCATCGTATTGCCATGCATATTCCCAAAAATCGTGTATGAGTGGTGTACTCGCATATCTGTAATAATTTGTGTCGATGGTGTCCTGCGCATACAGCCCTGACATTGCGGACATAATCATTAACAGTCCGATTATTACTTGTTTTTTCATATTTGGTAAAGTATTAAGGTTTGTCTTCCATTATAATTAGTTGCACAAAATCCCGAAAACCGTTTCCATTCTTCATTTTTTTTATCCATTCCCCTCGCCTCGCGGCGAGGGGAACAGAGGATGAGGTATCTGCTATTCCACCACCAGCTTCTTGGTCACAGTGCCTCTCGCGGTTGTCACTTTCACCAGATAGACTCCTTTGCGGAGGGTCGAGGTGTCGAAGGTTGTCGAGCTGCCGCAGGCGGCTTTGCGCAGAACCACGCGCCCCGCCATATCGCGAACCGTCAGCTCGGTGATAGCCTCCGCACAAGAAACGGTAGTCACCCCGCTGGAGGGGTTGGGCCGCAAGCTGACCGCCGACTGCAAGCCGCCATCCACCTCGCCAATGCCCTCGTCACCACCAGGATTATCGGGATTATCGGGATCGTCAGGATCATCGGGATCTTCGGGGTCACGTGGGTCTGGCGTGTTCGGCTTTTGCGCATCGGGCACAATCTGGCAGACGCTTGGCTCCTCCCACTCGGGCAACGGCTCTATGATGGGGGGGGGGCATAAAACATTACTTCACACTCACCGTGTATTCCCTAGCATCCTTAACGGTATCGTTCCACGGCTTCCTGTACTCCAGCCGAATGGTTGTGGACCCCTTTTCTGCCCCAGCAAAAATCCAATGCTCAGTTCCTGCGGAACCGTTCACATCCTCATTAAATGGGGTGAACTCATGACTCACGCTATCCAACACGTGGTCCTGCCTAACCCAGCACCATGAATAACCACCATCGTGGCCTGACGACTCCAAGCCGATTGTTATCTGCTCGTCCACATTGATTTCATAGTCGTAATCAGCCTTACAGGAGACAAGCAAAAAGAACAAAGGCAGAAATGACATAATTGAGTTTTTTTTCATAACATAATATATTGTATAACAGAATATTTATCCCAACAACACTCCTCGCAATAATTGTATGGTAGATTATTCTTCTCTTTGGAATGTCATTATCACCCGATTGGATTGAAGGGTGAGCTTCTTGCCACACAAAGAGTATCTAAAAGTGTCCGATCCATAAGCGTTCAATGTGTCCTCAACCCATATTTCCATCCCATTGTATCCTATTTCCGTAACGGTGTTTCCTGTCAAAACAATCGATTCGCTTTCTATGATTTCATAGTGTGCAACCCATCTATTGACAACAAGAAACATGTTAACGGAGGATGACTCTTTATCAAATCGAAGCAAATATCGATTCTCCGCGACAGGATTTTCAACATGAGGCAACGTAGAGGAAAATCCGTTCATTGTTTCTATCCTGTCCAGTTTCCATACATGATTCTCTATTTCGTCATAATTCTTTTTACAACCGCCAAAAATCATGAAAATGGTTATCATAAAAGCAAGAATAACAATACGTTTCATTGTTTTAATATTTTCTTTATACATGAATTCAAACCAGCTTGAATGTAAATATAATAAATTCCCTTCTGGAGTTTCACACCCTGTACAGGGTGTTCATTTCCGAACCAGTGTTCGTTGATTCAATAGGTTCAATGCTTTCTTTCTGACAGCCTAGAGCCATCGCACTCAGCACCATGAAAAGTGCAACTGTTTTAATTGTTCTGTTCATTTTTCTTGTTTTTTGAGTTAAACATATTTTTATTAACACTTTCATCATATTTCTTAAAACTTACGGCTTTCATTTGATCTTCTGTCTCTATACTAAATACACATATTTCTTTTTTCGATATACTAATAGACAAGACATCATTATTAATCATTACAGAATCAATCAGCATGGTGTAATCTTTTCGTGGCGCAAGCCACACAAATACATCGTTTTTTATGTCATATCTTATTACCTGCTCCACAAATTGATCCATATTAAAATCTTTCAATAACACTGCCCATGCAGTATCATCCATAGCCTCCAGCACCGTCACATCCACAAAAATACTGTCGTTGACGCGGTAGTCCTTTATGAACGAGGCCTCTATTCCTTCTTTGTCTGCATAACGATTATATAGTTCGCTTGTCTCCACCTTCGTTCCCCTCCAAGGCTTGTGCACCACCAGCAGCGGCACCGCCACCGAAAGCGCCGCCACCACCGCGAATACAGTAAAATATGTCTTCTTTGTGCTCATCCTTCCAGGGTATTGTTTAAGACCTCCGCAACCATCGCACTTACCTGGGCTTCACATCCCTTAGTCACCATCGCTCCGTAGGCCTTGTCTTCTCGGGGCGCGCATGCCATCGTGACCGTGCTTATCGCCGCGCTCATGGGTATCAGCAGTATATAGGCTGCCACCACCACCCTCCGACGCCAGCGCCGGCAGCGGCTGACCGCTCCGGCACAGCTCTTCGCCGTCTCCGAAAGCACATACCGGTACTCGTCGGAGCGTCGCAACGCCTCGCTCGCCATAAGAAACTCGATGTCTTTGTCTTTCATATTGTTTACGGTTTACTGTTTAGGGATCTTGTTATTTCTCTCTTTCACTCTATATGACCATTCCACTTCTCTGCCCGTTGGCGCATCTTGCCTATGATTCGGCTGCGCTCCACATCTACGCTCGCCGGCTTTATGCCCAGGAGGTTGGCTATCTCCTTGCTGCTGTACCCTCCTCTCACCAACTCTACGATTTGTCTCTCATGTGATGTCAACCCTTCGGAAAGGATGTCGATAAGCGCGTTCCTCTCGTCGCCATCCACGACACAGAGGTCGTCGTCGCCCACCACCTCTATCGGCAGGGTGGACACCTTGTTCTGTCGCCGGTATCTCCTTACAGCATTTCGACAGCGCAGGACCACCCATGCGGCTTGCTCCGCCTTCGTCGCACCCTTCCGGATTTTCTCTATATGCGTCCACAGCTCGATGTTGCACTCGTGCACAAGACGGCTCATCTCCACAGCGTCAAACCGCGCCTTCACCATACAGAAATCGACCATGAGCCTGCGGTGCTCATTGATCAGTTCGCTGTAGCGTGTATGTCTTTCTTCCTGTGTCATCGAGAGGTGTTGGTGCGTGCAGCAAAAGTAGTCCTTTGTTATATATAATAGACTTTGAATAGCCAAAATCTTTACATCACCCCTGTCCTTTTAACATACCTTAACAATTTTTAACAGTCAAGCAGGCAACTGACAAAAAAAATATCAGTCGATAACATAGTGATTGGTGATTAGTGAATTATTCGCTTGATTTAATTCGATTCAGAGGTGCTCATGAATGCTAAAGCATTTGACAAATGTGATTTGTGATGGTTTATTTGCGAATAATGAACCGGTCAACTTTAACCCATGTGAAGTTGTGAAGTTGTGAATAGTGAATTGTGAAGCTGCTCAGGACTCCTTCTCTTGTGGTGCTTCTTCTGTCGGGTGCGCTTTTTTCTTTTTGCGTTCCTGTACCAGATAATAGACTATCAGGATGGCGACTCCCACGGTGATGGCGGAGTCGGCGATATTGAATATGGCGTTGAAGAAAAGGAATTCTCTCCCGCCACAGATCGGAATCCACTCTGGCCACGTGAAACTGAACAGGGGGAAATAAAACATATCGACGACCCGTCCGAAGAAAAACGGCGCATAACCTCCCTCGGGAGGGAAAAGCTGCGCCACCTCATAGTAGCTCTCGTTGAATATCAGGCCATAGAAGCAGCTGTCAACCAGATTGCCGATGGCACCGACAAAGATAAGTGCGAGCGAGACGACGAAAAGCATAGTCGTCCCTTTGCGGATATAGTGCACTATGGCCCACATTATAGCGGCTGCCGCGACTATCCGGAACGACGAGAGCAGGAGCTTGCCGACACTTCCTCCAAAGGACATGCCGAAAGCCATGCCAATATTTTCTGTAAAATGCAGCAGACACCAGTTGCCTATGAGCGGAATCTCCTCGCCTAACTGCATGTGGGTCTTGACCCAAATCTTGAGCGCCTGGTCGGCGATGAGTATTATGGATATGATAAGGATGACGACAAGGGTCTGTTTGCGTGGTTTAGTCATTTGATTGTGATTAGTGATTAGTGATTGGTGATTGGTGATTAGTGATTAGACAAATGTATTTGGTGATTGGTGAATTATTCGCTTGATTTAATTCGATTCAGAGGTGCTCATGAATGCTAAAGTATTTGACAAATGTATTTGATGGCTGCTTGAAACTAAAAAATTTAAACTAAGAACTGCGTTCATGCACTTGCTCGCAGAGCTCGTCATACCACTGCTGGCCGAACCGGCGTATCAAGGGTTCTTTGAGGTATTTGTAGAGTGGCACGCCGGTTTCACGGCCTTTGCACACCGCCGAGCGGCAGACGTCCCACTCGTGGTAGTTGAGCGAGATGAACTCGCCGTAGTTGTCAACCCGAATGGGATAGAGATGGCACGACACAGGCTTCATATAATCTGTCTTGCCGTAGCGGAAGGCTTTCTCTATGGCACAGAGGGCTTTGCCGTCCTCCCACACCACGTAGGCACACTCGCGATTGTCCACCAACGGGGTGCATGGCTCGCCGGCGTTGTCGTAGGTCGCCACTCCCTGCGCCTCCACCGCCTTGCGGCCGGCTTCGGTCATATAGGGAGCCACCTTGTCGTAGATGCCCTGCAAAACAGGCACCTCATCTTCGTCAAGCGGCGCGCCGGCATCGCCTTCCACGCAGCATTGCCCTTTACACTGCGACAGGTCGCAGCAAAAGCAGCGGTCGGCGATATTCTCTGATATTATGCAGTTCTCAACTATAAGCACGGTGAATGGTGATTAGTGATTAGTGATTGGTGATTAGTGATTAGTGATTGGTGATTAGTGAATTATTCGCTTGATTTAATTCGATTCAGAGGTGCTCATGAATGCTAAAGCATTTGACAAATGTATTTGCAGGCTGCTTGAAACTAAAAACTTGAACTACCTATCTCCGACCGTCCCCAACTCAACGACACTCGTCGCCTTGCCTCCGAAGACTCCGATGCCTCCATCGATATTGCTTTGTACCTGGACGGGCTCGGTCATGAAGATGTCGCCCTCCTGCTGCTTATATCGCGAAAGTTCATACATATAGGCTTCTTTCGAAAGTGCCTCGATATATAGAAAGATTCTCGACGACACCGATTTGCGCACCGACGATTTATAATACTCCATCGTTGCATTGCCCTCGCATTTGATTGTTATCTCGCGGTTCTGGCCGTCGAACATCTCGTCGTTGAAAATCAGCACATAGTAGTTCTCCTGTCCTTCGAAGTTGAGAACAGCTGTCGCATCTGACGTAATCACCGCATCGGAGCAGGTGAAGAACTGGCTGGTGGTGTCCACCACCGTGTCGCGCGACACAACCGACGGGTCGTCTGAATCATACACATAGTTTCCTTCGCTGTCGTAACAGATAACCGTCGTGTCAATCGACTGCACCTGCATACGGTAGTAGTTGCGCTCGCCCGGACGGTCGTTCAGGACGAAGCGGAAGTTGTCGCCCACAGCCTCCCTGACGGTGACGCTGGGGCGGTGGGGCATGCGTGTGGCGGCGGTCACCACCGTGTCCTCTCCCCCATTCTGCATCCTGACGGTGAGCGAAATCGAGTCGCCTTCTGCAGGACTGTACGGAAACACATACACACTGTCGTCAAACACACCGGTGTAGGTCACCCCTCCAGCCACCACCTTGACATCGGCGTTGCCTATAACACTGAACCGCGAGCCGGAGAGGAAAAAACGGCTGTAGGTCAGACGCACGGCGAGGTTGGTGTCGGGCTCGGGTTCCGATACCACCACCACCCTTGGGCTTTGCTCTTCGCCGCGGAAGTCGATGGCTTTCTCGCATGATGCCGCGAGAAGACAAAATATGATCACACTTGAAATTTGCAACTTGATACTCATAACTTCGACTTAGAACTTAAACGTATATGAGAACGACGGTATTATCGGGAATATCGACACCTTCACCAGCGACGAGGGGTACATCTCGCCGGTGGTGCTGTTGGTCGATATGGTGCCCTCTTTCTTGTATATCAGGAAGGGGTTTTTGCGGTTGTAGAGGTTATAGACGCTCAGGTTGATGGTGCGTTCGCCGTGTTTGAGCTTGCGGTGGAAGTTGACGCTGGCGTCCATCCTGTGGTACGACGGCATGCGGTAGTTGTTGCGCGACTCCACATACGTCACCCTCGAGCCGTCCTCGCCCTCATACTCCTGTAGGCCCAGCGTGGCCATGTTGCCTGTGCTGTAAACCCATGTCAGAGAGCAATCTATCTTCTTATTGAACTTATACATGAGCACGATGGAGATGTCGTGGCGCCTGTCATACTTGGCCGGGAACACCTTGCCGTTGTTTATCATCTGGCCCTCTCGTTTGAAGCGGCGGTCGGAGTGGCTCCATGTGTAGCCCACCCAGCCGGTGAACTTGCCTATGGTGCGCTGCACCAGCAGCTCCACTCCATAGCTCCAGCCCTCGCCCATGCACACTTTGTCCTCCCAACCGACGGAGTTGCCCCAAAACGAGGCTCCGTCGCGGTACTCCATCAGGTTGTTCATGTACTTGTAGTAGCCTTCCACCGAGAAGTCGGCTATGCCGCTCCAGCTGTACATCGCCCCTGCCGCCACCTGATGGGCCTGCATGGGAGCGATGCGCGCCGTCACCGGCACCCACAGGTCGGTGGGAAGACTTATCGACGAGTTGGAGAGCAGGTGCATGTACTGCGTCATCCAGGCATAGCCCACCTTGAACGAGAGGTCGGGCGTCACCAGGAACCGGGCGCTCAGTCGCGGCTGTATCGAGGGATAGAACTTCTTCTGCACATAGAAGCCGCTGAGGTTGACGCCCCCGTTTACCTTCACCGCCTCGCTGATGCTCCAGTCGTCTTCGATATATGCGTTCAGCTCCTCGGCATGCACGACGCTCTGACCTATGATGGTGTCGAGGTCGAAAGTGGTCTCCACGCCTTCGTCGTTCTCGTAGAAACTCTGCTTCGTACCGCTCACCTCGGGGCGGAAGATGTGGTGCATATAGTTGGCGCCGAACTTGATGTTGTGATTTACCGATGGGGCGTAGTCGAAGTCCACCTTCGCCGTGATGTCGCGTATGCCCGACTTGTAGCTCATCTCGCCTTCATACTTGCTTATGTTCGCGCCGTCGGCGAAATCCTCGTCCATCGTGAGCTTTATCTTGTTGCGATACTGCGTGTAGGCCACCGTCGCGTTCATGAATATCTTGGGATTTATGACATAGTTCCACCTAACCGACCCCACGATGTTGCCCCAGCCGTAGCGCAGCTTCATGTATTCCTTGTAGTTCGCGCCGTACATTATGCCTTCTTTGGTCTTGAACTTCATGTAAATCACGTCGTCGCCCATATAGAATGAGCCATACAGACGGCTACGGTCAGAGAACTTGTGGGTTATCTTGGCATTGGCGTCGTAGAAATAGTAGCCGGCTGTCGTGCTGAGTTCGCTCGTCGCCGAGACGAGAGCCATCATCGGCTGAATGAGCAGGTCGGCATAGGTGCGTCTGCCCGAGAGGCTGAAGGTGGTCTTCTCTTTCACTATCGGCCCTTCTACAGCCAGCTTGGCTGCAATCAATCCCAGAGAGGCGCTGCCGTGATATTCCTTGTCGTTGCCGTTGTTGGTGGCCACGTCCACCACGCTGGAAAGCCTTCCGCTGAAGTGCGCCGGGAAGCTGCCTTTGTATAGCGTCACCTTCTTCACTGCGTCGGCGTTGAAGGCCGAGAAAAAACCTCCCAGATGGTTCACGTTGTACAGCGGGATGCCGTCGAGCAGGAAGAGGTTCTCGTCCGGTCCTCCGCCTCTCACATACATGCCGCTCGTCCCTTCGGTGCCGCTCTGCACTCCAGGCAGCAGCTGCAGCGCTTTCAGCACGTCGGTCTCACCAAACAGCACAGGGACAGCCTTGATGTGTTCCAGCGGCATCTCCACAGCGCTCATCTGCGACGAGCGATGGCTGCCCACACGTTCGGCACTCACCGTCACCTCTTTCAGCTCCACCCCGCTGCGCAACGCCACGTTGAGCTCCATATCGCCCGCGAGCACGGTGTCGAGTTCATAAGGGGTGTATCCCACATAGCTCACCCTCAGCGACACGCTGTCGGCCTTGAGTGGAAGACTGTAGAATCCGTACGAGTTGCTCAGCACCCCCTTGCCGCTGCGCTTGTCCACCACGGTGGCGCCTATGAGCGTCTCGCCGCTCTGACGGTCGGTAACCACCCCGCTCACCGTCTGCGCCGACAGACAACAGAACTGCAACAGAAACAACAATATGACGAATGTCCTTTTCACAACCATAGACTTTTTATTCTCAACTTTTAATTTTCAGCACTCCGTTCAAGGAAAACATAATGACGCCACTATTCACTAATCACTATTCACACTGATGTCTTCTTCTTCATCTTCCGATACGGGATCAAGCATCTTCTTGATACGCTTTGCCTTCTTGCGGTGGCGCTTGTGACTCTCGATGGTCTCGCCTGCCACAATTCCCGTTGGCACAGCTATTATCGAATAACCGAGAATCATCACCACAATTGCTATGAACTGTCCCATCGGCGTCACGGGCGTTATGTCACCGTATCCCACCGTCGTCAGCGTCACCACAGCCCAGTATATCCCCTTCGGTATGCTTGTCATCTGCGGGTTGCGCTCGCCCTCTACAGCATACATCACCGTTCCTAGTATCACAGCCGAAAGTAGCACAAACAGCATGAATATCAAAACCTTCCTCGCACTCCTTTTTAACGCACCCATCAGCATCTCGCCCTCAATAACGAACTTTTCGACTTTCAATATGCGGAAGATACGCAGCATCCTCAGCAAGCGCAGCACCGAGAGTGCCTGTGTGGCTGGGAAGATTACGCTGAGGTAAGCCGGGAATATCGACAGGAAGTCGATAACGCCGTAGAACGATAGGATATATTGTTTCCTTTTCTCCGAATTTTTCTGGCAGTAGATGCGCAGGTAGTACTCCACCGTGAAGGCCAGCGTGAAGATCCACTCGAGACACTTCATCGTCCACCACAGCCACGAGCTGTTCCTGTGGATTCGGTCGGTCAGCGTACTGTTGTCGCTCAAAAGACTATCCACAACCAGCAAAATCATATTCAGCGTGATGGCCACCAAGAGCCAGATATCGAACTTCTTGCCAGCCGGTGTGTCCGCCTTGAAGATGATGTTGTATATCTCTTTTTTCGACGTATTTTTCCACTTCTTCAGAAGAATACCGAAAGTAAGCCACTTCATCACAGGGCTCGCCACATTGACCACCGCTCTCCACAGCTTCCGCCCTGCAACCCTCATCAGGTTCGCAAAACTCCTGTCTTTCTCGGGCTGCCCGGGTTGTCCGTTTTTTCCAATTTGCTCGTTTTGCTCCATGCAATCAATCTTTCAAGATTCAAAACTTCTTTTTGTCAATTCCCCTTTCATCATTCGCCCTGTGCTGATACGCACCTCATCCACAACACATTGCACCTCTCCGGCCGAAACAGCCCTGCTGCCACTCGCCGCACATCCTCCGTCGTCACCCTGTGGTACAGCTCCGGCTCGTTGTTCACCCAGTCAAGATGACCCATCCACTCGTAGCAGCACAGCGCCGCCGCGCGGTCGCTGGCTTTGTATTGCGAGTACTCGAATGTCGATTCATACTTGCTTACAACCTTCTCCAGTTCGGCCTCATCGACGGCCGCTCCGCCGAGTAGCGTCAGCTCCTGGCGCACCGCCGCCTCGCCTTCTTCCAGAGCCACGCCCTCGTTCATTTTGCCGCTTACCACAAAGAGGCCCTCTCCCCTGTCGCCCGTCACGTAGGCGTTCACCTCCGAGAAGAGCCTCCGCTCCACTACCAGCGTGCGGTAGAGCCGCGAACTCTTCCCGTTCGACAGCAGGTCGCTTATCACGTCGCAGACGACAAAGTCGCCCTCCGTCCTGCCGCACATGCCGTAGGCCATATACAGAGCGTCGCTCGGCACCTCTCTCCTCACCTCCATCCTTCGCTCTTCCGTCTGCTCCGGCTCCCTCTCGTAGTTTCGCCGCCCTGCCGAACATTTAGAGATTTGTAAATCTTGGCCGTGCCAAGCGGCAGAGCCGATGGCATAATTCGAAATCAAATCCCTCACCCTCTCGCAGTCGATATTCCCCGCCACCGCCATTATCGCGTTCTCTGGTCGGTACCATCTCTTGCAGAATCCCCTCACCTCCTCCAGCGTCGCCTCTGCCACATGCCTTATGTCCGCCCCAATCGTGCACCACCTGTAAGGGCTCCGCTTGAAGCTCAACGGCCTCAGCAGCAGCCACATGTCGCCATACGGCTGGTTCATATATCGCTGGTTGTATTCCTCCGTCACCACCTTCTTCTGCACCGCCAACCGCTCCTCGCTCCAATCCAACCCGTTAACCATGCGGTCCATCTCCAGGTCAATCGCCTGCTCCACATACCCCGCCGGCACAGTCACGTAGTAGTTCGTATAGTCGTTGTTAGTGTATGCGTTCGACTCCCCTCCCATCGTCTGCACCACACTGTCGTAGTCGGGATACCGCTTCGTGCCGCCGAACATCAGGTGCTCCAGCAGGTGCGCCATGCCCGTCCGCTCGGGGTTCTCGTCGCGCGAGCCGACCCCATACAGCGTGTTCACCGTAACCATAGGAGTCTCCCTGTCGCAATGCAGCAACAGAGTCAACCCGTTGTCCAGTTTATACCGTTCGTAGCGAATCATACCTTTAAGAAACGCCCAAACCGCATTATTATTATATAAGCACAAAAAAGCCATTGCATAAGCACAAAAAGCATTATACAACCGCAGGACATACCATCACACAAGCAAACAAGCCATCCTACAAGCGAAAGCAAGCAATTTCACACAAGCACAAAACAAAACATGAGCCGTTAAATAATTTCACCCTTTTTCGCAATCCCACACTCAATGTTTTTCAATGTAGGAAAAAACTAGATAAAATATCGAAGGAACCTCGAATGAACCACGAATGAACCACGAATGAACCTCGGAGGAAGCACAGTACAAATACGTTTTTGATACGGCTCAAATACGCATTTGATACGGAAGTGTTCACTTGCTTTTTTTTCTGTTTTGCTTTGTGTCTCAAGACATTGCGCCACTCCACAAAGCGCCGAAAGCAGCATACAGTACAATGCAAATAGCCCCAAAACCACTGACATCCACACCTTTGCAAAGAGACACAACACCCCTTTCGGCGATACAAAGATAGTGTTTTTTTTAATAACGAACAATTAAATAACAATAATTTCTGTTTACTGGCGTTTAAATATTTTATTAATCACTAGAAAAACTAACACATCAAACAAATGATCAAACGAATAGCAGCCTTAATCCTTTTCATTGCAGCCCTTTGTATCACCGACCTTTACGCCCAACCTGGCGGTCATCCCGGCGGACGGCCCGGCGGTGGCTGGGGTGGCGGCAGACCTCCTATGGGTCGCCCCGGACAGCAACAAGGCAACGGCGGCTACAACAACCGCCCCAACGACCAGCGAGCCAACACGGTGAAACAGAAGAAAGTGCGCGAAGGCTCCACCTTCAAGGTGGTGGGCTCGCTCCGCGACAGCGTCACAAAAGAGTTCCTGCCCTACGTCAACGTGGCCATCCTCGACCCTGACGACAGCACCCTCGTCAAAGGTGGCACCACCAACCTCGACGGCTACTTCGAAATCACGGGTGTCCCTGCTGGCAGGTTCCTCATGCGCGTCTCCGGATTCGGCTATAAGACCCTCTTCAAACCCATAGACATTGAGAACAACACCGCCCTCGGCACCGTGCTCATGCACCCCTCCACCACCCTTATGAAGGAACTGACCGTCACCGCCGACAAGCCTCTCTACGCCATGGACGGCGAGAAGATGATTTACAACGTCAGCGAGGACCCCTCCATACAGACGGGCACCACCTCCGACGCTCTGCAGAACGCCCCTGGCGTCGAGGTTGACATCGAGGGCAACATCACCCTGCGCGGTGTCTCCAGCGTCGAAATCTGGATCAACGACAAGCCTTCCAAACTCACCGCAGAAAACCTCAAGACCTACCTCGAAACCCTACCGGCCAACGCGCTCGACCGCATCGAGGCCATCACCAACCCCTCTGCCAAATACGCCACCGAGGCTGAGGCGGTCATCAACATCGTCACCTCGGCTCATATCAAGAAGAACCACTTCATCAGCTTCGGCGTCTTCGGCGCCCCACAGCCTTTCATAAGCCCTTGGCTGAGCTACATGTGGGCCAACGAGAAACTGTCGATAAACATTTATGCCTCTGGACGCTGGAACCGCAACCGCAGCCTCTCCGAGAACACCTCGGTCAAGCGCAAGGACGCCCCCGCCGGCAGCGGCTATGACTACGACACCATCATGACCGACTCGGCCTACTCAACCTCCAACTCCATGGGCGCCGGCGGCAACATCTTCATGAACCTCTCATACAACATCGACTCCACCTCGGACATCGAGTTCTACGGCAGCGTCAACTACAACTACAACCAATCCGAGTCGGACTTCTTCGACACCTGCGGCCTCTACCCTCAAGCCACCCTCGGCAGCTACACCTATGGCGACACCAACACCAGCCGCTCCAACAGCTGGTTCGGATTCTTCGGTGGCAACTACACCAAGAAGTTCGACAACCTCGGCCATAACCTGCGCATCGGCGTGAACGGCAACTTCAACGCCGGCCCCTCCTACAACGACATCTTCCGCCAATACGACACCACCTACTACCTCGGCGGCGCCTTCCCAATGGAGAGCTACCACAAATACTACAAGAACAAGAAAGGCAGCGGCTCGTTCAGCCTCGACGCACGCTACAACCGCCCCTACAGCAAGGACGGCGAACTCAGCTACGGCCTCAAATACAGCCACGACAACGAACACAACGAATATTTCCGCGACTTCCTCGACGAGAACGACAACGCCTCTCGCGACAGCATTCGCAGCTATGAGTACATAGGTCGCGAGGAGAATATCGACGCCGACATCAACTGGACCCACCGCTGGGGTGGCTTCACCCTCGAACTCGGCCTCGGCGGCAGCTGGCGCAACCTCCACTTCATCTACAACAACGACTACGCCTGGAACTGCGACGACACCACCTACAACCAGTTCACCGCCAAGCCTTCCATCCACATGAGCTACCGCACCGAGTCGATGCACAACTTCAAAATCAACTACACCCTCCGCATGCGCAACCCCCAGGAATACCAGCTCACCACCTTCCGCACCTACACCGAGGACAGCTGGTCAACCGGCAACCGCGACCTCACACCCTCGCTCACACACAACGCCGAAATCGGCTGGACAAAATTCTTCCAGCGCTTCGGCTCCGTAAGCCTCGAAGGCTACGCCCGAATCTCGCAGAACGAGATCGACAACCTCTCCGACGTCACCTCGCTCGAAGATGAGTATCTCAAGCGAATCGTCAACTACTCCATCCCCTACAACATGGGCATGTCCTACCGCTACGGAATGTCTGCCAACGTCACCTACCGTCCAACAGGATTCCTCAACATCCGTTTCTACGCCAACGCCTACGACTATGGCTACCGTATGGATTACAACGGACGCGACGTCAAGAACCACAAGTTCTCCTACAGCTTCCGCATCAACGCCTGGTACAAGTTCCTCGACAACTACCAACTCTACGCCTCCGCCAACTACAACAGCCCCACCATCGGACTCTACAGCACCCGCAAGGCTCGCTACAATATCAACCTCGGCATCCGCGCCGATTTCTTCAAGCGCAAGATGTCGGTATTCGTCAACGTCAACGACATCTTCAACTGGGGCGCCCGCTACGGCTCCGGCTCGGAGAACACCAACCCATACTACCTCAGCAACTCGACCAGCAAGACTTACTACTTCGGCAAACCCACCAAGCCCATCTCGACCTCTATCTCGGCCGGCATAACCTTCCGATTCGGCAAGATGGAACTCGAACGTCAGGCAAAAGAAGCCACCGACGAGACGATAACGGTTGAGTAATATAGTTTCTAGTTTTGAGTTTTTAGTTTCAAGTTTCTTGTTTCCAGTATTCACTAACACATTCCCACATTAACGCATTAACACATTCACAATGAAATCCTACGTATTTCCCGGTCAGGGTGCCCAGTTTGTTGGTATGGGCAAAGACCTCTACGATAACCACGACGAGGCACGTCGCCTCTTCGAACAAGCCAACGACATCCTCGGCTTCCGCATCACCGACATCATGTTCAGCGGCACCGACGACGAGCTGAAACAGACAAAAGTGACCCAGCCCGCCATCTTCCTCCACTCCGTAATCTCGGCTGTCTGTCTCGGCGACGAGTTCCAGCCCTCTATGGCTGCAGGTCACTCGCTGGGCGAGTTCTCCGCCCTCACCGCCGTCAAAGCTCTCTCCTTCGAGGAAGGCCTCACCCTCGTCTCGAAACGTGCGATGGCGATGCAGCGAGCCTGCGAGCTGCAGCAGTCGACGATGGCTGCCGTACTCGGTGGCACAGAAGAGCAGATTGAGGAGGCTTGCAAGTCTGTCACCAATGAGATAGTGGTGGCGGCGAACTACAACTGCCCGGGACAGATAGTCATATCCGGCACACCCGAGGGCATCCGTCTGGCATCGGAGAAACTCGCTGGCATAGTGAAGCGTATAGTGCCCCTCAACGTGGGAGGCGCATTCCACTCGCCCCTGATGGAGCCCGCCCGCATCGAACTGGCAGCCGCCATCGAAGCCGCCGTCATCAACACGCCCCTCTGCCCAGTGTATCAGAATGTTGACGCGAAACCGCATACCGACCCAGCCGAGATAAAAGCAAATCTGCTCACGCAGCTCACCGCCCCCGTGCGCTGGACACAGAGTGTGGTGAACATGATAGGCGACGGTGCCGACGAGTTCGTCGAACTCGGCCCCGGCAACGTCCTATCGGGCTTGATAGGAAAAATCAAACGCAGTTTGAAGTAGCCTTTTATACCACCAAAGCATTGAGGCTATACTCAAAAGCCTCCAATTCCCGAAGGATAGCATCGGCTATCAAACGATGACCTTCCTCGTTGGGGTGCATCCCGTCCTCACATAGGAATTCCGACAGGCGACGTTGCTGCAGGAAGGTGCTGCTGATATCTATCACCTTGATTCCGCGACGCATACCAATCTTGAAAACCTCCAGGTTATACTGTTCATGCCAATGGCCTATGTTGTTCACGTCGCCTTCCAACCATTTTAGGATATTTGCTTTGTCGAGGCCTGCACTCACATGATTGAAGAAGCGTTGCGAATCCAACTCCGGCAACGACAAGAGCACTGGTATCGCTCCTATGCCCTCCACCCTGTCTATCACCCTGTTATACGCTTCGGCGAACTGCACCAAATCCAATTTCGGATGATGCACCCCCTCAGGATCGGCTGATATCGCCTTCCAGTCGAAGTTGCAGTCGTTGCCCCCGAATTCGAGCACGACGATGTCGCCCTTCTCTATCTGGCTGAAATAACGCTCAATGCAATCCAACCCATTCAGTACGGTACTTCCGAAACGCGAACGGTTTTCAATATCCACACCCAACCGCTGGGCGCAGGTGTTGACAAAGTTGTCCTCTGCCACCTTATATTTAACTGTCCCTTTACATATAGACTCAGGTACGGTCACCACACCTTTCATCACCGAGTCGCCAAAAGCGAATATTTTTTTCAATATTTTCATAGTTGATGTTATAAGTTTGATGATTGTATTCGATTTTCGGATTGCAAAAATACGTCCGTTTTTCTATCCAAAAAACAAAATGGAACGACCCTTCACCCAATGTATCAAAAAAGGCCATTTGGTGACAAAGGTGCCGTTTTCGTCGTTAAAACAGAAGATTTTAGCATTTCATCCCACTTATTTGGTGCCGAATGGGATGAATAAAAAGCACTCGAGTCGCCAAGGTCTTTCCACACAGCTTACCATTCACTATTCACTATTCACTATTCACTATTCAAAACTGATTAGTATCTTTGCAGCGCCAAAATGAAGGAATACCTGATCATAAACACCAACAGTGAACTGGTTCGGATTGCCTCCGACGACGTACTCTGCATAATAGCCAGCGGCAACTATTCCACCATTACCGCCGTCAACGGAGAGACGCGGTTGGTGACGCTTCAGCTGGGACAGGTGGAACGGCTCATCGCCAACCAAGTGACGGCCGGCAACACAAACTTCATCCGCATTGGCAAAAGCCTCATAATCAACCGACAATACGTCAGTTATATCAACATCCAGAAGCAGCAGCTATCATTGACCGACGGAAAGACACCGAGCCACACGCTGACCGCCTCGAGAGAAGCTTTGAAACAACTGAAAGAAGTGATAACAGGATGACAGAAAAACACGACATATCAGAAGACGAAATCCGCATCATCGGAGGAAGCAAGCACAAGCCAAGTGGACGCAAGCACTGGTGGATTTGGGCACTTCTGGCGGCAGCCATCGTCGCCGTGGCGGTACTCGTCATAGAGCTACAAAAAGATGACATACAGACATCTACCGACGACACACTGACGACAGAGGGTGGCGAACAGACGACAGAAGTCATGGAAAACGCCACACCCCAGTGGCTCGACAACATTGACAACTCGTTACCATCCGGCATAATACTTTCCGACACCATAATCGACAGCCTTCACCTTCGGGTGCTGACACCCATCAACACGACACCGGAACTCTACATCGGAAAACTCAGTGAAAGCGACACCGACATACTGCTTGCCACAATGGCAGCCGACATACGACGCGACAACGGCAAAATCGTGGGAGCCTACGTCTATGGCGGCGAGCCTCTCTCGTGGGGGCTCTCGAAACGAGGCTATTGCGCCATCTTCGACGGACGTATGACTATAGGCACCGCCGACAACTCGCCCCTCTTCGAGCAAGCCACCGAGCAAGGCGGCTACTTCTTCAGACAGTACGCAGCAGTGCAGGGAGGCAACGCGGTGGAGAACAACCCTGAGAACGCAGCACCGCGCCGGGCGTTGTGCGTAATCGCAAGCCGCTATTGCATAGTGGCCAGCGACGAAAGGGTGACAATGAACGACTTCAGCAAGGCGCTGACCAAGCTTCATGCAAGCGAAGCCATCTACCTCGTAGGCGGCATGGCCCATGGCTGGTGGCGCGATGACGAAGGCCACATAAAACACTTCATCGAAGGCAACGACCGCCCAATCAACAAAAAGTACCTGAACTACATAGTCTTCCGAAAGAACTGAAAGATGGCACTTGAAAACATAACTTCCTAACAGCATCCATTTCCACAATAAAAACTACAGCGAATTCAAATCGAATTCGCTGTTTTTATGTTTCCCAACGTGATAGTTGTGCTGTAGAGGGGATGGCGAATGTGAAAAGTTGAAGATGAGAGTTAGGTGGGCGTTAGTACGGCGTTGGGTAGGCGACATAAGTAATTTTGAATTTTAAAGTGTGTGGAACTTGCCCTTGATTGACGATGCAAAAGTACAACCTCGCCATTGCGGTTTACGAATAAATGATGTTTTTTTTTATTTGAAAGTACCGAAATTTAAATAATTGGTATTCCTTCATGCCAAATGGATGCGGAATCACCACGACTTCTCGCCCTGCGCAAAAAGGTTGCACTGGGCGGTTATATTTTTGCATGCAATCTGAGAATCAGTTTCATTATCAACTTTTTAAAATTTACCCTATGGAAATCAGTGGTACCATCTACAAAATCCTCCTAACAGAGGTGGTTTCGAGCAACGACGTAACGCATAACGCAAACACCTAACAATGTGACAACTACAGGAATAACAACTATCGCTCCAACCACCCAAACGTCTGACCCGACAGCAGATGCAGCGTTTCAGCGGGCGTCCAATGATCACGAACCCCCATTTTAACATTCGCGGTATCCAAGAAAGTATTTTTTTTGACACAATAAGTGGGGAAAAATAGGCCTTGTTGATAAATAATCCAGAGGTTGAATATGTGCAGGATATAGAGGCCGCTTTTCGGTTGTGCCTGAAAACAAGCAAAATATAAATTACCAGAAACTCATTGTCAATCAAAATAATGCGAAGTGTTTATAATTATTCCACAAAGTGTGGTTTTTGTTTTGATTTTTGTGTTTACGTTTGCAGCGAAAACAAAAGGGAAAACTCATACTCGATTTGGGATTGAAAAATCCCGGTAACTCTTGCGACGGGCTAAATACCTGTCCCAAAGGAGAGTGTCGCTCTCTGTCTCAAAAAATATCATTAACTTTTTAAAAGTTGCGCCCGACACGGATTAGGGTTACCAACATGTACGATGAATATGAATCAGAATTTGCAGGAACCTACGTCCACGATGTGATGGGCTGGAGCAACGAGGAGATATATGATGTCCTCGACGGCGATCCTGACGCTTATTGGAACATTGACTAAGATACCAGATGTCCTACCGACAAGTAAAATATTATCAAGAGATTGGCGACTACGAGGCAGCCTTACGCATCGCTCGTGGTGACTGGGCGGAGAACCCGTCGCTCAAGTGGCCCAAGAGCACCATCGCCTGGCTTATCGTAAGGATGCTGAAGGTTTACGCTCACGCCTACTCGAAGGAACAGTTCTTCAAACTGCTGAAAGAGCTCGAGGGGCTGGGTGTGCCTCAGGATGACAAGAAGTTTTGGGGCGCTGTGCTGTGGCCCCTGCGCGATATGGTGCGTGACAGCCTTGAGATGCAGTGGTTCTCGCCGCAGTTGGGCGACCGACTCTTCGCGGTTCTTAGAACGCTGCCGATAGAGAAGCCGTCGGAGGCTTATTCGGCCTTGGCAAGGGAGTTTATCAGGTTGGGCAGTCTCTGGCCGAGATTGGCGGACTTCCTCGAATGGTGGGGATTTGAAAGCTTCACTGAGTTCGACTACAGGCGTTATCCGATGAAGGGACGTCAGGTGTCGCTAGCGGAGGTGGTGATGGAGGCTTACCTGACGGCGACAAAAAGGGCAGGGCGTGTGCCGTCGCAGGCTTTTTTTTCGGGGGGTGCGTGAGCTGGAGAGGCGCGACAGGGCTCAGGCGGAAAACATTTATTCGATTATGAATCATTAACCAGTATAAAAGAATAAGTATGGAAAACATAGGTACTATTCAGAAAAGACAAGCAAAGCTAACTCATCTGCAGGCAGGAGAAATAAACGGGAAAATGCCGCCTCAGGCAATAGAGGTGGAGAAGAGCATGCTGGGGGCAGTAATGTTGGATCAAGACCTTCTTTTCAGATGTATGGACAACTTTCACGAGGGTTTGTTCTACAAGTCTGAACACCAAGTGATATGCGAAGCTATACGCAGGTTGGCCAACAGCGCCCACGAGGTGGACATACTGACCGTGGTGGAGGAACTGCGACGCACAGGAAAGCTCGAGGCGGCTGGCGGTGCTTATTATATATCTCAACTGACTTCCAATGTGGTGTCGGGGGCGCACATCGACGCTCACCTGAAGATTCTTACCGAGAAGTACATCCAGCGTGAGGTGATACGCTCCTCCACCGAAAGCATAAGGGAGGCATACGACGAGACTTGCGACGCAATCGAGCTGATAGACAAGGCACAAAAGAGCCTGATGGAAGTGAGCGAGCAGAGTTTCAAGCGCGACAGCGTATCGCTTGACAGCATTATGTATGAAATGGAGAAAGCGCTGCTTGGCGACAACACCGAAAACTACAGTGTACCCTCGGGTTTCGTGGACCTCGACCGAATCACGTCGGGATTCCAACCGGGCACCTTGATAATACTCGCGGCTCGCCCCGGTATGGGCAAGACGGCTTGCGGTTTAACGATGGCTCGAAACATGGCTATAGACATGAACCTGCCGGTGGCCTTCTTCTCCCTCGAGATGACCGCCGTCTAACTCACGGCGCGCCTCCTGTCTGCGGAAGCCATGATTCCCACCAACAAACTGAAGAAGCCTGGTTGTCTGAACATCAGCGAGAAACAACGCATGGTCGAAAAAATCTCATACCTGAGGAAGGCGCCCATTTATATCGACGACACAGCAGGACTTGACATCTATCAGTTGAGGGCAAAATGCAGAAGACTCAAGCAGAAATACGGTATTCGCATGGTATTTATTGACTATCTGCAACTGATGACGACCGTAGGCGACGCTAACAGAAACCGCAACCGCGAGCAGGAACTAGGCCTCGTGTCGAGACAACTGAAAGAGATGTCGAAAGAGCTGAACATACCCGTGCTGGCTATGGCGCAGTTCAACCGCAAGGCCGACGACCGTCCGATGGGCATCCCAATTCTTTCCGACCTTCGCGAGTCGGGCTCCCTCGAGCAGGATGCCGACATTGTCATTGCCATCCACCGCCTGTTCAAGTACGGAATCGAATTTGACGACAGGGGCAACAGCACCGAAGACAGCGCAACGTTACGTATCCTGAAACACCGTTCGGGCGACACCGATGTCGTGAACGTCCGCTTCGAAGGCAGGTATGTGAAATTCTCCAACCTGACTCAGGTCGTGGACTCAAAGATAAACGAGGGAATACAAAACAACACCGATTTCGACAACGCCACTGGGCTCAAATAAGGCAAGACGAAGCCGTGAAAGATAGCCCAAAGAAGGAAATATTCCTCTAATTTTCAATTTAACCGACTACTAACCACTAACCATCAACCACCAAATTTCTAATTTCATAACTCATAATTCAAATTTCATACAATAACCCCATCATTTCGTACATCGGATCAAGAAATGCCTCAACATACGCTTGAGCGTTTGTACCTTTGCAGCATGAAACAGTTAACCCTTTTACTAGCTTTCGTCCTCTTGGCATCATGCCATACAAACAAGGGCAAAGATCCAGCCGCTCCTGCACACCGTGGCATCTATCACTGGAAGACCACCTACAACCCCTCGCAATGGGAGCGCGACTGGATGAAAGAACACAAAATAGACAGGCTCTATGTCAAGCTTTTCGACGTGGAGCCAGGGGCGAAGCACGGCTACGACGATTGGTCGATGGTGCCGGTGGCAACGACGTCATTCCGTCAGAAACTGCCGAAAGAGCTTGACGTCGTGCCTGTCGTCTATATTACCGTCGAAGCCATCAGGGCGTTGGAGCAAAGCTCCGACTACAACCTCTCGTCGCGTTATGCAGAGATGATGGTGACTCGAATAGAGCGCATGATGGCTGAACACTGGGGCGGTACGCTGAAGGAGGTGCAGTTCGACTGTGACTGGACCTGGAACACGAGAGACGTGTATTTCTTGCTCTGCCAGAGAGTAAAGAGCATCCTGCACGAAAAAGGCATCAGACTCAGCGGCACCTTGAGGCTGCACCAGCTGTCGCAGGTGGGGTATGACTACGAGTCGGAAGATGACGAAATCCCATTCGACCGCTCGCTGCTTATGTGCTACAACACTGGCCGGATAGGTGACGCCAACATCAAGAATTCAATACTCGACTTCAACGACGTGACTCCCTATCTCAAGCGGTACAAGAAGGACTTCCTGCCTTGCTGCGATGTAGCCTACCCGGTGTATGGCTGGGGCGTGGCGTTTGACGAGGAGGGCTATTTCGTGAGGTTGATAAACTCGCACACACTTGCCGAAGGCAAGGCGTGGAAGGAGGCTCCAGTGAGACAGGCTGCCATACGTGAAGACTGGGGCGAGCCAGCGGATATAGTCAAAACCCAAACAGCCCTCCCGATGCTGGACAACAAGCACACCACCATACTCTTTCACCTCGATTCGTTAAACCTCTCAAAATACAGCCATGAAGAAATTGAAACCTTTTATTCTCGCTAGCCTGCTCACGCTGCCGCTGGGAGTGCTCGCATGCGGACCATTCGTTTTTACGGCATCGGACTACCGAATATATAGGATTGTGCCTAATTCGTGGAGCCTGCCCACCATCGTGCACGATGATTTCGAGACAAAAAACATAATACTCTGGAGCCAGCAAACGGGATGCAAAGACACGGCGGATATAAGGAGGGCTGTGTATGAGGGCTCGCTGGCCGACTGGGAGGCCGTTTACCGCTACATGAAGGACGATGGCAACGAGCTGGGGCCGCTCAGTAAGAACAGGTTCGTGCGGGACCTTGTAAAGAAAAACGACATGCGTGCCGTAGAGGTGCTTTACGGCTCGAAACGATACGAAACGATACGCAACATGCAGCGGTCGCCGTGGTACTACGACAGCCATATCGAGACCGACGACAAGGTCGGCCTGATGGAGACGTACAGACTCATCGACAATGGCCGTCTGAACGACAAACGCTATGGCGACCGATTCAAGTTTCTCGCCATGAAGTGTGCTTGGGCGTTGGGCGAAGACGCCACCGTACTGCTTATGTGGGAGAAGTTCCAGAAGTCGATAAAGTTCAAGCCGATACGATACCAGGCAGAGGACTATGTGGCCCGAACCTTCGAGCGGATGGGTTTGCAGCGTCTCGCCGACTCAATCTACAGTAGCAATTGCAATTACACAGAACTGTTGCCATACAATGCCTCCACACCTACCGCGCTGAAGATATTGTTGCAGCATGTTCCAAACTCTCTTGAGCTGACCTATCGGCTGCAGAAATACATTTCCTTCCTCGACCGGGAGCAGGCCTCTTCGTGGCCAGCAGATCCCGAGACCGCGAAGACCGACTCTGTGTTGGCCATAGCTCGCGGTGCTATAGTCAACCCCAAGGTGCACAACAAAACCCAATGGCGCTATGCGGCGGCCTGCATACTCGACTATCATGGCAAGCCTAAAGAAGCACTGTCCATGCTGAAGGGCGCTGAAAACGGCGAATGCGACAAATTCATGCGCAATTCGGTACGCATTCTCAGGTTCTATTTACGCACCAAGACCGCTACAGTCAACGACATCTTTGAGCGGTGGGCCATAGGAGAGGTAAAATGGATGCATGACGAACTGAAGCAAGAGTGGAGGCAGTTGTCTGACGAGAAGAAGGATGAGATAAAAAAAACAGACGGTAGCCCTTGGGGAAAAATCGTCATGACAGACGACCTCTATTGCCAGGGTGCCCTATGCCGTATAGTGTTAGACGGCACTACGGGACTGGCGGCCAAGCTGGCCGCCGCGGGCCGGTCCGTCAGAGCCCTGCAGATTGCCAACATGACAGAGAACTGGATATTCGAACTGACAGACAATGATGTCTTGAAAAAAGTTCGCACCACGACCGACAGCACATACTGGGTTTATTTCACCGGGAGCGACGGTAAATACCACAGCGAATACATAAACACTCGAAGTGACACAGCAATGCTCGACGGCCACGACTTCCACATCTGGTCCGAGAGGAAGAACTGGCACGACTACAACAACCCCATGTTCGAGCTTGCTGACCGCATGACAGCCTCAACGCTTGAGCGTTACCGAGAAACGATGTTGCATCCTCAAAACAATATCGACCGATGGCTCAACTCCCACAGCTATACCGACCGCGACTACTGGGAAGACATTATCGGCACTCACTATCTGCGAGAGCGCAACTACAAAGCCGCCGCCACTCACTTGAAAATGGTATCTCCGACCTATCAGCGTCGAATGAACCTGCGCTGCTGGCTCAACCCCTTCTCCATAGACCGAAGCAGCCCCAGCCTCGACAGCACCTGCTACAAACTGCACTTTGCCCTGCGTATGGATTCTCTCGAACAGGCCATGCTCCATGAGCAGGACGCTGACGCTAGGGGCCTCGCAATGCTTGAATATTCCATCGGACTTCAAAACAGCTTCGGAAACTGCTGGTGGCTCACATCCTATCAAAAGGGATGGAATCTCGCAAAACTGATTGACATAACGGAAACACCATACGCAAGACAGGCCGAATTAGCCAGCAATCACCTGCGCATCAAAGCCATCCACACACTAAAGACTGACGAGGCCCGAGCGAGATACTATGCCCGAATCGGTCATTACAGAAAACTGCGCCTGCGCTATCCAAACAGCGAGACAGCACGACAATATGCACTAGTCTGCGATGGAGGATGGATGTATTCCAAAAATCGGAAAATCAAAAAATCCTAACTACTAACCATTTACCGCCAAGAAACGAAAAAAAAATTTGTCGAATAAAAAAAAGTGTGTACCTTTGCAACCGCTTTCGAGAGAAAGAGAAAGTTTGTCCAATGGTGTAATGGTAGCACATCTGACTCTGGATCAGCCAGTCTAGGTTCGAGTCCTGGTTGGACAACAAGAAAGGGCAAATCTTATGATTTGCCCTTTTCTCATTCAATTCCGAAAATCCGAATATCGGAAATCCTTAATTCCAAATACCAGAAAATCCAACCATCCAAAAAGACGACCATCCAACCATCCAAAAAGACATACATCGCCATCGACCTCAAGTCCTTCTACGCCTCCGTCGAGTGTGTCGAGCGGGGTTTGAACCCATTGAATACCAACCTCGTCGTCGCCGACCCCAGCAGGACCGACAAGACCATCTGTCTCGCCGTATCACCGTCGCTGAAAGCCTACGGCATAGGCGGCAGGGCTCGCCTGTTCCAGGTTGTACAACGAATGGGCCAGGTCAACAGCGAGCGATGGATGGCTGCAGGTGGGCGATACACTGGCAAGTCGTACTTCGACGACGAACTGAAAGCACATCCCGACTGGCAGGTCGACTACATCGTGGCACCCCCTCGCATGGGTCATTACATAACCGTGAGCACGAAGATTTACGAGACCTATCTGAAATACATAGCCCCTGAAGACATACACGTCTATAGCATCGACGAGGTGTTCATCGATGCCTCCAACTACCTCGACACTTACAAGACAACGGCACGCCAGCTGGCGATGACCATGATCCGCGACGTGCTAGCATCAACGGGCATAACTGCCACAGCCGGCATCGGAACGAACATGTACCTCTGCAAGGTCGCGATGGACATCGTGGCAAAGCACATGCCCGCTGACAACGACGGAGTCCGCATAGCGGAACTCGACGAGATCTGCTACCGGCGGTTGCTGTGGAACCACCGCCCGCTAACCGATTTCTGGCGTGTAGGTCACGGCATCGCAACCCGGCTGGCCGAGCACGGCATCGACACAATGGGCAAAATAGCACGCACTTCCATAGAAAACGAGGATTTGCTCTACAGACTGTTTGGTGTGAACGCCGAACTCCTGATAGACCACGCTTGGGGTTGGGAACCATGCACGATGGAGATGGTCAAGCGCTACCGTCCAACCTCCAATTCTCTATCCAGCGGGCAAGTATTGCAGGAGCCTTATTCCTGGGACAGCGCTCGAATTGTGGTTCACGAGATGGCTGATGCCATTGCACTCGACCTGGTAGCACGGCGCATGGTTACCGACCAGCTGACACTTACAATAGGCTACGACGTCGAAAGTCTGCGCGACCCCGCAAGAAGAAGCCTGTATATCGGCCCTGTGGTGAAAGACCTCTATGGAAGGTCCGTGCCAAAACACTCGCATGGCACGGCGAACCTCGAAAGTCCGTCATCCTCGGAGAAGACCATATCCGAGGCGGTACTTGGGCTGTACGACAACATAACAAACCGAAACCTTCTCATCAGACGAATAAACATCACGACCAACCATGTTGTGACCGAGGGAAAAAACGCCAGCCGTCTGTCACTGGTTAGCAGCCAGTTGGATTTATTTGAAGACCACGAAGCCGTAGAACGAGAACAGGCAGCCAAGCGAAAGGCATTGGAAAAGGAGCGTCGACTACAAGAGGCCAAGTTGGCGATCAAACAACGATTTGGCAAGAACGCCATACTCAAAGGTCTTAATTTCGAAGAGGGTGCGACGGCAAGGGACCGCAACAGACAAATCGGAGGGCACAGGGATGATGAGTAATTGTGAATTCAAACCAGCCACCAACCACAAAATCCAAAATTCATCCCCTCTATCCTCGGAATCCTCCAAATTCAAAATTCAAACTGACCACAGACCTCTAATTTAATTAGTGATGGATAATTACGATGACATAATCAACTTGCCGCATCATGTATCCCATAGTCACCCTAGGATGCCCATGATTGACAGGGCTGGGCAATTTGCCCCTTTTGCCACCCTCACGGGATATGACAGCGCCATAGGCGAAGCCGCTCGACTGACCGACCAATTCACCGAGCTCTCGGAATACGACAAATCAAAGCTCGACGCCACTTTAGCGGAGCTCCTGCTATCAATCAACGATCATCCGTCGGTAGTGGTGCATTTTTTCAAACCCGACAAAAGAAAATCAGGAGGCGACTACATGACCTTGACGGCACAGTTAAAGGCGATAGACACAGTGAATCGCATACTCACACTCGCCGATGGAACGAATATAGAGTTCGATGCCATCGCCAAAATCCGGAAAACCTGAAACCCGGAAATATATAAATCCAGAAATCTTTTACATCAGAGCCTGCCGTCGATGACGTCTCTGGGCAGGATGCCCTTCACGTCGTAGATGACACCGCCACCTTTCACCAGCGAGCGCACATCCATTTCGAGGAATTCGTTGTGGGCGACAGCCAGTATGACTGCATCGTAATTCGACTGCTTGATTACCTGACTGCCAGATCGCGTAACCTCCACACCATACTCATGCAAGACATGCTCCGGATCGGCCCATGGGTCGTAGATTGCGATATTGGGAGTATATTCCCTGAGGGTATGGTAGATGTCCACCACTTTGGTATTGCGGATGTCGGGGCAGTTTTCTTTGAAAGTAACGCCAAGTATCAGTATTTTTGAGTCTTTGACCAAGACACCCTTTTTGTTCATCAGCTTGATGGTCTGGTTTGCGACGTAGGCTCCCATGCCGTCGTTGAGACGACGGGCGTTGCTCATGACTCGAGGCAGGACACCATAGACCTGAGCCTTCTGGATGAGGTAGTAGGGATCCACCGAAATGCAGTGTCCTCCCACTAGACCAGGGCTGAGCTTTATGAAGTTCCACTTTGACGAAGCTGCCTCGATGACGTCGTGGGTGTCGATACCCATGGCGTTGAAAATCTTGGCGAGTTCGTTCATAAAAGCGATATTGACATCGCGCTGCGAGTTTTCGATTATCTTAGACGCCTCAGCCACCTTGATAGAGGGAGCCTTATGCGTGCCGTTGACCAGCACAGAGTTGTAAACGGAATCGACAACGTCAGCCACCTCAGGCGTACTTCCAGAGGTAACTTTCTTGATTTTCTCAACCGTGTGGGACTTGTCGCCAGGATTTATTCGTTCCGGGCTGTAGCCTGCGAAGAAGTCGATGTTGAACTTCAACCCACTCACACGTTCAACGACGGGAAGACACTCCTCCTCCGTGACACCGGGATAAACGGTTGACTCATATACCACAATGTCGCCTTTAGAGATGACCTTGCCAACCGTTTCACTGGCTGACCAAAGGGGGTTGAGGTCAGGACGGTTGTTCTCATCTACCGGAGTGGGGACAGCAACCACATAAAAGTTGCAGCAGCGTATGTCGTCAATGTTGGAAGAACAGCGGAAGCCGTGGTTATTGATGGCGTCGGCGAGCAAATCGTCCGAGACTTCGAGTGTCGCGTCGTGCCCACCCATCAGAGCCTCGACTCGGGACGGATTCATATCAAAGCCTACGGTAGGATATTTGGTGGAGAAAAGACGAGCCAGCGGGAGACCGACATAACCCAGGCCAATCACAGCAATTCGAATGTTTTCAAGCATATACTTAGCATTTATTTAGATATTCGGATTTCCGGATATCCGATTTTCCTGATATCCAGATTTCTTTTGAATCAATGGTTTCAGAAGGAGACGGTCGATGGTGGTCACAAGAGAGAGGCCAATAGCATCAATACGGACAGCGAAGTTGCCGTCCTTACATTCGGAGACAAGGAGTCCTTGCAAGCCGGCAAAAGGACCATCGTCAATACGAACCCAAGCCCCCTTGTGCAACGCCGAAGAAGACTGGACAGTGAGCTGCAAGTCTGCATCGACCAAACGGCGGACGGCATCAATCTGACCTTCAGGAATGGTTGCAACCTCACCACCGAACGAGATTATAGAACAGACTCCCTGTAGTTTGCGGACCTTGTCAACATCAGTATTTTTGATTCTCACAAAGACGTATGACCTGAGAAGTGGCTCTTCGACCAGTTTGTAGCGGTCGCTCCACTTGTGGCGACGCTTGACTATGGGGAGGTAGTGCTCCAAGCCCGACTGCGACAAGAGGTCCGCTACTCGCTTTTCGGCACGCGAGCGGGTGTATATAGCGACCCATTGAGGACTGTTGGTAAGCATAGGAGACTGTATTTGAATTGCGAAAGGAGAATTGTGAAAGAAGTAAAGATACAAACTATCAAAAAGAACACGGGATTTTTCTGTTCCAATTCAAGCGCACAAAAATACGTCATTTTTATGAAACAATGGCAATGTGTGAGGAAAATGTTGTACTTTTGCAGGCAAAATAGCAGAAAGATGGAAAACACAAGTATAGCGAGAGCGGTGGTTGTGATGCTGGTGACGGTGGTTGTGATGGCTGGGTGCCGAGGGTCGGCAGCGGTAAAGCAGGAAGATAGCCCGTCGGGGGTGGTGACGGCATTTGACGAGGCGATACTTGCGAAAGACTACCGGGGTGCTCTGCTGATGACAGACACTGAAGAAGATGACTACGAGCTGTATGAGGCATGGCTGAGGATGATGTTCGACGAGATGGAAGGGAGCCGGCTGGTGGTGCTGGGGGCGGAGCTGACCGAAGACGGTAAAGAGGCTAGCGTGAGGGTGAAGCTGGAGAGCGAGGGATCCTCCGACACTCTGTACACCCATACGGTCAAGACTGACGGGGGGTGGAAGGTGCGGCTTGTTTCAAATTTCTGAGCCATTGAGAGTAGCTGATGCGGCCGAGGGCGGTGTGAGACGTCACAGCATTGAACTCCTCTTCATCTGCACTGGCAAGATGCTGCAATCTTTTCATTTGTTTTTCATCCACCTGGACGAAGACGGTGGTGTGCCGATTGTGGGGGCAGACCTCCTGACAGATGTCGCAGCCGAAGGCGTACCCTCCTGTACGCAGACCTTCGGGCAACTGTAAGTCACGGTTTTCTATGGTGTTGTAGGCTGTGCAGCGAGAAGCGTCAAGCATATAGCGGCCGTCTATGCAACGTAACGCTTGATTGGGGCAACTGCGTACACAGAGGTCACAACTCCCACAACGGTTTTCGAGAGGACGGTCGTAGATGTCGACAACACTTTCGGTAACAATTTCACCGATATTGCAGAAACTGCCGAACCTGGGACTGACAAGGAGTGTGTTGCGACCGATCCAACCCAAACCAGCGGTGGCAGCCCAACGTTTGTCACTTATGGGGGCCGTGTCAACGAATGGCCGGGCGTTGAAATCGGGATAGCGTTTCTTTATTTGGGCAATGAGTTCAAACAGCATTTGTTTCAGCCGCAGGTGGTAGTCGTCGCAGTAGGCAAAGCGAGCAATTTTAACGGGGTCGTCTATGGTGATGGATGGGTTATAGCTCAGCAGCACGGATATGACACTCTTAGCCCTAGCGTACAACAAGCGAGGGTCGGAGCGTTTGTCTGCATTGCGCTGCATGTACTGCATATCTGCGTTGTAGCCGAGAGAGAGCCATGAGCGAAGGGTTGCATCAAAATCAGGCAACGACGACGCTTCTGCAATCCCGCAGTCGTGGAAGCCAACAGAAAGGGCTGTGTCTTTTATGAACCGGGAGGAGAGGAGGATTGTGAGTTGTGAATTAAGTCCTGTTAATTGTGACCTGTGACTACTGATTCGTGGCCGTTTTGTGGGAACCTTCGTAAAGTTCAAACTTTAGGAAACGGCAGTCGAGCGAACCGTTGAGAAGTGGTATTTTCCTTGATGGCTTGAGGCCTATGTGCTTGATAGCGTCGAAGTCGGAGGAGATGAGCCATACTTCGCGACCTTCGCCGTAAAGGCGTTTGAAAGTGTCACCGAGGCGCTGGTACATGGCGTTGAGGTCGTCTATCTTGATGCGTTCGCCGTAGGGTGGGTTTGTGATAATCATGCATGGGCCCTCCGGCGGTTCTTGATCCTCGAAGGAGCCGTGATGGAGAATGACGTCCTTGTGTAGTTTGGCGAACTGCAGGTTTTTCTCTGCCTGTTCGAGTACGCTGTAGTCGATGTCGTTACCCCATATTTCGAAGTCGAAGTCTCCCTGGCCGATTTTGCGGTTTTCTTGCTCAACGACGGATTTCCAGTCGCCAAGATTGAATTCTTTCCACCGTTTGAAGGCGAAACGACCTTCGCGGTAGTATTGCGCGGGGATGTTGTTGGCAAGCATGGCGGCTTCAATCAGTATGGTGCCCGAGCCACACATTGGGTCGAAGAAGTGTGTGTCGCATTTCCAGCCGGAGAGCTTTATCATGCCGGCGGCCAGCACTTCGTTGAGCGGAGCGATGCCGACTGCCTGTCGGTAGCCGCGCTTGTGGAGCGAGTCGCCACTCGAGTTCATGAGTAGGGTGACGTGGTTGTCAGCGATATGGAGGTTGAACTTATAGTCAGCACTCTCGGTGTCAATAGATGGGCGCTGGCCGAACATCTTGCGGAAACGGTCAACGATGGCGTCCTTGGTTTTCAGGGCGGCATAGTAGGAATGGGTGAAAATCTCACCGCTGGTGGCCGAGTCGATCATAAAGGTGCAATCCACATCGAGTATCTTCTCCCAGCGTATGTTATATACCTGGTCGTAGAGTTCCTGATCGTTGTTGGCTTCAAACTCGGCAAAAGGTTTGAGGATGGCGAGGGCAGTGCGGCAGCAATAGTTGGCGCGGTAGAGCGTGAGCATATCGCCCTGGAAGGCGACAGCGCGGTTGAGAATCTCGATGTCCGTACCGCCAAGTTGACGAATCTCGTCGGCGAGCACCTCTTCGAAACCCATCATGGTCTTGGCTATCATCTTGAATTTGACGCCCTGAACGTTACCCTCGGGCATGACCTTGCCGTTTTCTTTCTTGAGAATCATTGGGGATATTGAATTGTATTTTGTGAATTAACAAATGTATTTTGATGTCTGGATTCCTGATCCGGTTTAGCGGAAGCGGTCTTGTTTCTGGATTGGTGGCTGGGGGAGCTGTTGTTCAGCGACTTCAATTATCTTGCGGTTAAGCTCGTAACCCACAAGGAGCATACGGCAGCTGAGGTATATCCAGAGGAATACAACAAGCACGGTACCGATGGAGCCATAGAGTATGTTGTAGTTGTTGAAATTGTCGATATAGAGCTCGAAGCCCCACGTGAAGAAGAAAAACATGAAGGACGACATCATGGCGCCGACTGAGAAGAAACTCATCCTGGAGGCGCTGTTCTTCATCCAGTAGAAGTCAATACCATAATACATGGCGTTGATGAAGAGCATGGTGACAAGCGCGAGGACAAACCAACGGCCGATACCCACGACAAATCGTATGTTACCCGACCAGCGAATGACGCCCTGTTCAGTCAGGATGCCGAGAAAACGGTGGTATTCCATCATGAGGACGAGCATCAGAATTATAAGCAGGTAAAGCACGATGACAAGCATAAAGCTCATGAGGTAGCGCACTATCCAGGGGCGTGTTTTCACCTCGACCTTCGGGTTGCGGAAGGAACGGAAAAGCGAGCTGAGGCCGTTGGCGGCAAGTATGACCGAGGAGAAGAAGCCAATGAACTGGAGATTGCTGCGCTTGTTGCCCATGATGTCGTTGACCGTCTCGTTGACAAGTTGCGCAATCTTTGGAGGTATGATGGTGGACAGGTTGCGCAGAAACTCATCCTGTATTCCGTCAACCGGCAGATAGGCGATAAGCGTGACCAAGAAGAGCAGCATGGGTGGAAATGCAATGACAAAGGAGAATGAGAGCGACTTGGCTCGCTGTCGAGTGTCGCCGGAGAATATCTCCTTCAGGAATGAACGGAGAACATCATCCCACCTCACATTCTTCATTCCAGGAACACGGAAACGATGTAGGAAATTGAGCACCCTGCCCGAGTTGAAGCGGTCGTAGGTTTCCATGCACCAATGAACGAAGGGGTCGTTGGGGTCCTTCAGCTTCGATATAAACCACAGCCATATCTGCTTGGGCGACTTCATCATTTCTGGATTTCTATTCGGATTTCTGAATGTCTGGATAATCCGACAATTCGTTCTCAACAGCTCACCAAACTCAAATCAAGGCTCTTGATATGATGCGTCAGGGCGCCCACCGAGATGAAGTCAACCCCCGTCTCTGCGTAAGAGCGCAGGGTTTCGTCGGTTATTCCGCCCGACGCCTCGGTCTCATAGCGTCCCTCTATTCGCCGCACCGCCTCTTTCAGCGTCGCAACGTCGAAATTGTCGAGCATTATGCGGTCAACGCCGCCATGCTTCATCACACGCTCCAATTCCTCCAGGTTGCGCACCTCTATCTCAATCTTCAAGCTCTTGCCATTTCTTGACAGGTAGTCACGTGTGCGGTCAATGGCCTGCTCAATGCCACCGGCGAAGTCGATATGGTTGTCTTTCAGCATAATCATATCATACAAACCGATACGGTGGTTGGTGCCGCCGCCACATTTCACAGCATATTTCTCGAGCAGACGCATGTTAGGCGTGGTTTTCCTCGTGTCCAGCAGCCGCGTGTGCAACCCCTCAATCATCGCCGCCATCTTATGAGTTTCCGTAGCGATGCCGCTCAGCCGCTGCATGTAGTTCAAAGCCGTGCGCTCAGCCGTCAATATAGAGCCAGCGTGGCCTTCCACCGTCATCACCACATCGTCCACCTTCAACATCTCGCCGTCGTTTTTGAGCAACGACACCTTCAACGAGCCATCCACCAGGAGGAATACCCTTTTGCCCACTTCCGCACCGCACAGCACACCCTCTTTTTTCGCCACCATCTTGGCTTTTCCATGAGCATCGGAGGGGATGCAAGCCAGCGTCGAGTGGTCTCCATCGCCGACATCCTCGCGCAAAGCCATGCGAATCAGTTCATCGAGATTAGCTATATCTATCATAATGTCAATCATCTACACACCCCGACAGCCCCTGCCCGAGTGTACTGTTATAACTTGCAAAGATACGCTAAAAGTTTCATTCTTACAATCCTTTTGCACCTACAAGTTGAATTTAAGCCCTCACCCCCGAAAATGTTTGACGCAAATCAACAAGACACACCTATGCATCTTTTCAACCAAAACACCTCGACCGTAGCCTTTGCATAGGTCCGACACAGAGCGACCATAGAGAGAGCATAGAGAGAACATAGAGAGAGCATAGAGAGACATAGGAGAAACCACAGAGGAACCCCAGAGATGCAGCGTACTTGATACGGTTCAGATACGGAGTTGATACCTGGTTGATACGGTGTAGATCAGCCTTTACTTATGAAACACAGTTAGCAATCAGCAGTTAGTAACTATCGGCTTGTGGATAGTGGAAAGTGGTTAGTGGATAGTGGTTAGCGGTTAGCAACTAGCAGTAAATGGTCAGTGGTTAGCCATTGTATAATTTCTTTGCAAAGATACGTATTTCTCAAATACGGACAAACTTTTTTCAACTCTTTCTTTCATTCTTCATAAAAAATCTTCATTCTCACCAAAAGTTAGTACCTTTGCAATGCAAAAAAACAAACATCAGGCAATGAAAGCTTCGATTATAAACATCGGCGACGAGCTGCTTATCGGACAGGTGGTGAACACCAATGCCGCCTATATGTCGCGGTCGCTCACAGCGGCTGGCATTGAGGTCGTTGAGGTAAGCACGGTGGGCGACGACAGCCAGAGTATCGAATCGGCTGTCAGACGTTGTCTTTCGATCAGCGACGTGGTTCTGGTCACGGGCGGCTTGGGGCCGACAAAGGACGACATCACGAAGGCGACGCTGTGCCGCATGTTCAGAAGCGAACTCTACGAAAACACCGAAGCACTCGAAAACATCGAGCGACTCTTCGCCCTGCGAGGCTTCACGCTCACTGACACGAACCGCCGCCAGGCGTGGGTGCCGCAGTGCTGCGAGATGATCAACAACGACATGGGCACGGCCCCTTGCATGTGGTTCAACATCAGCAATGGCCAGTGTCAAGACGGAGGACGCAAATCGAAGGTCAAACAGGCTCTTGTTTCGCTGCCCGGAGTCCCTTTCGAAATGGAGTATCTCATCGACCGGAAAATCATACCGTTGATAAGGGAGCGCTTCGAACCAGGCGCCATCGTAAACAAAAACATACTGGTGCAAGGCATCGGAGAGTCGTTTCTCTCTGATCGCCTTGAAAGGGTGGAGGCTTCTCTCCCACCCCACATCAAGCTGGCCTACCTGCCACAGGCGGGTATGATAAAGCTGCGGCTGACGGCCAAGGGTAAGGAAGAAACGGTTTTGCAGGAGGAGATAGCGCAGGCGGTGCGGGACATCCGTAGTGCGGCTGGCGAATTCATCGTAGGCGAGGACCACGAGAGCCTTGCGGAAGCTGTGTCCGACATGATGCACAGCCGTCGGATCACGCTGGCCACCGCCGAGAGCTGCACGGGAGGCGAGATAGCGACGAAGCTCACCGCCATTCCAGGTGCTTCCGACTATTTCAAAGGCGCCGTCGTCGCCTACTGCAACGAGACGAAACAATCCGTCCTCGGAGTGAGGGAGGAGACGCTCGACACCCATACAGCTGTCAGCGAGGAGACGGTCAGAGAGATGGCCGAGGGTGTTCGACTGAAGCTGAACACCGACTATGCGGTGGCCACAACGGGGGTAGCGGGTCCCGGTGGCGGCACCGACGACACGCCCGTCGGAACCGTATGGATGGCCGTAGCCGGCTGGGAGGGAACGACAACCAAGAAAATGCGATACAACGGCCGACGCCAGCAGGTGATAGATCGCGCGACAAACGAGGTGCTGGCAATGCTGATGAGGGTGATCGGTGGTCAGTAGTCAGCGGTTAGTAGTTAGTAGTAGTTTGCAAAATACATTTTTCATTTTTAGCTCTTAATTCTCAATCTTTCATTTTTCACCATGTCTCGCGGATTTATCACCATATTGCTTCTCTTGGCCAGCAACGTATTTATGACCTTCGCCTGGTACGGCAACCTGAAACTGCAGCAGATGAAACTCATCACCGACTGGCCGCTTTTCGCCATCATCCTCCTCTCATGGGGCGTCGCACTACTCGAATACTGCTTCATGATACCGGCCAACCGCGTGGGTTCGACCATCAACGGGGGCCCTTTCAACCTGATGCAGCTCAAAATCATACAGGAGGCAATCTCGCTGACTGTGTTCACTGTCATCGTCGCCACCGTTTTCAAAGGCGAGCCAATACGTTGGAACCACATCGTTGCTTTCATCTTCATCTTGCTGGCTGTCTTTTTTGCCTTCCTCAAGGAGGGGGTTAGTAGTCGGTAGTCAGCCGTTAGCAGTCGGTGGTCAGTAGTAGTCAAACATTCAAACAATCAATATCATGACCGTTAAAGCAAAAATCATCACCTGGACGAGCGTCATCTCCGTAGTGGCGTTGGCGGCTTTCATTTTCTTCCGATTCTTCTTCGTTTACAGCAGCGGAGTGAACACAGGCGACATAAACTACTTCCAGAAGCAGGGCGTCGTATTCAAGACCTACGAAGGCAAGATGATCCAGACGGGATTCCGTTCGGCCGGAGGGGGTGTGAACGGGCTCAAATCTAATGAGTTCAAGTTCTCTGTCACCAACGACAGCGTGGCTGCCAAACTGATGCGCTGTTCGGGCAAAGAGGTTGAGTTGCACTGGAAGCGCTACTTCGGCACCCTGCCCTGGCGCGGCAGCAGCCAATACATCGTCGACGAAATACTTTCCATCAAAGAGCACGAATAATGTTCGAAAAGATAATCAACGGCAGCGTGCGAATGGTGCAGCGATGGCTTCCCGAGCCGTTTATATTCGCCATCGTGCTGACGCTGGTAGCGGCGATAGTGGCTATGCCGATATGCCGGCAGACACCGCTCGAGGTGCTCGAACACTGGGGCGGCGGAGTGTGGAACCTTCTCACCTTTGCCATGCAGATGGCGCTGGTGTTGGTATGCGGAGCAACGCTTGCGGCGGCACCAGTTATAAAGAAAGGCATAAGCATACTGGCACGAATACCCAAGACGCCCCCGGCGGCCATCGCATTGGTGACAGCCGTGTCGGCTCTGGCCTGCTGGCTCAACTGGGGGTTCGGACTTATCGTGGGAGTCATCTTCGCCAAAGAGATAGCACGAACGCTTAGTGGCGTTGACTACAGGCTGTTGATAGCGTCGGCTTACAGCGGCTTCGTGGTGTGGCATGCGGGGCTTTCTGGCTCGATACCACTCACTATGGCAACGCCTGGTGAGGCTTTGCGCACCGCCACCAACGGCATACTCAACGACCCCGTACCCGTAAGCCAAACCATTCTCGATCCGCACAACCTGGTGATGGTTGCCTTGGTAACGATGGCAATAGTGGCGGTGAACACGCTGATGCACCCCAAACACGGCGTTGTCAGCGTTGACCCCACGCTGCTGGCTGAGGCCGAAACCGAAAAACGCGTCAAGGGCACCACTCCCGCCGAACGCCTGGAAAACAGCCGAGTGCTGGGTTGGATAATAGCCTTGGTAGGCTTGGGTTACCTAGTGATGAAACTCGGATTCAAAGGCGGCACCCTCGACCTGAACAACGTGATAATGCTGTTTCTCTTCCTAGGCGTGATACTACACGGCACACCGCTGGCATACGTCAGAGCTTTCGGAAAAGCCGTTGGCGGAGCAAGCGGCATACTGCTGCAATTCCCTTTCTATGCCGGCATCATGGGCATCATAACCGGAGTAGGCGCCAGCGGCATCTGTCTAGGTACGGTGCTAGCCAACGGATGCATCGCCATCTCCACTCCTGTAACCTATCCGCTGCTCACCTTCCTTTGTGCAGCCATACTAAATATGTTTGTACCCTCAGGAGGAGGCCATTGGGCCATACAGGCCCCCATCATGTTCGCTGCCGGAGCCGACCTCGGTGTTGACCACGGCCTGACGGGCATTGCCATCGCATGGGGCGACGCCTGGACCAACCTCATCCAGCCTTTCTGGGCTCTGCCGGCGCTGGCCATAGCCAAACTCAACGCCAAAGACATCATGGGATTCTGCCTGATAGACCTCTTCGTGACGGGTGTGATAATCTGCGGCGGCCTTCTGATATGGGCGATGTGAGGGAGAGAGTTTTAAGTTTTAAGTCATCTGACTACTTACAACCGACTACTAAGATAAAAAGAAAGCGGGGCGCCAATCGGTGCCCCGCTTCTGTATTCAACTCGAAAGCTGATTATTCAGCATACTCGTAGTAGGTGGTGTGGGTGGTAGTTGACGTATAGTATTCACCATAGCTACTGGTATTGCTGGTGCTTACAGAGATGGGGTATTTGCCATCATACTCGTAAGTGTAGGTATCGGTATTCGACTCGCCAGCGCTGCCGTTCTCAGCCCATGTGGTCTTCTCGGTGAGGACGTTGTTCTCGTTGAGGAATGACATTCCACCTTCGCCAACGCTGACATAGCAGCCATAGAACGGGTTCTTGTTCTTGTCGAAGGTGTATTCGGCGGTGTAGGTCTCGTTGCCGTAGGTCATAACCATCTTGGTGACATTGCCACCATCGTTGGTGAGGTCGATGGTCCGAGTGACTGTGGCGCTAGCCTTAGCGGATTTACGCAAAGCGTCGATTGCACTTCTGGTGGGCAGGATCATACCCAGGGCATACTCGGCAGATTTGGTCAGATCGACCTCTTCGATGTGGGTAACAACGATCTTGACGATCTTCTTGCCGTCGTGGGTGACATCGTATGTGCGAGCCAGCTTGCCCTCAACGTACTCCTCAATCTTCGTGATCTTGCTGCCGTCGTAGGTGTAAGTCGTATATTCATCGTTCGACACAGCGGTCTTGACAAGTTGCTTGCCATCATAGGTCATAGTGAGTTTGTACGAGAAATCAGACATCCTGGTCGTTCTGTTGTAGTTGTAGTAGGAAATCGAGGAGAGCAACTTGCCGTCCCATTCCCATTTCTCGGTCATGTGTTTCGGAGTGGTGTCGTACTCGGTGACAGATGTACCAGAGTAAGAACTCGTTGTGGAGTATAACGTTGACTGATGGATGGCGGCAATCTTCTCTTTAGGATTGTACACGCCTTCCTTGGTGCAGGACACTGTTGCCAGCAACATGGCCACAGTTGCCATAAAAACTAATGTCTTTTTCATGATTGTGTAAATTTAATTGAACTAATGGTTAATTGTCTTCTGAAATAACTTTTGTTTACGATGTTTTAGTATATCGCCCTTGAAAAAACTTGCATTGGCAACATTTACCATCTCACTCTCCATATTCATAATATGTGGTAGATGTAGTAGTAGTGGACACCCCATCATCCGAAACCGAAGCTGTGGTCGTCACTGTTTCGGGGTAGTCATCTGCATTATAGGTATAGGCATACTTCTGATTGGTTGGCAGTTCGAGTCCCTCCATCGGCAAAGAATTTATCAGCCCACTGCTCTTTGCTTCCACAACATTGTTCTTGCTCAACGCCGAAGGTCCCAGCGTAGCATAGCATCCTTGCATCGGATTCTTCATCTTGTCGTAGGTGAAGTTTACGGTCATGATAGTCATACCACTTACGACCACCGCAAGTTTGGTCATGTTCTTGTCAGTGTAAGAGAAGTTGAGGCTTATGCCCATCGCTTGCTTTGACCTGGAACAGCCGGTCAACACCGCAATGTCAGCCACCTGCCGCGGGACGACCATAGAGAGGCTGCGCTTTGCAAAGTCCGCCCCGATCGAGTCGGGTATATCAACCGACATCTTCATCTTGCTGATGAACGAACCGTCATGCTCGACATCGGCAGCAAACAGCACCTCGCCACCCGACACCATCGATATCTTTGTCAGTTTTCCAGACTTATAGACATATTCAGTGTAGTAGTCGCCGCTCTCGTCCGAAAGTTTCACCAAACGCTTGCCCTCATAACTAAGCAACCGCTTACCGGCAGACGTACCGTCCTCATTATACGACACCATCTCTTTCAACAAGTTGCCATCCCATATCCATTCTTCCGACTTATATTTCCCGACTGTTGTGGTTTCACCATTCAACACTTTTGTTTCCTGATGATACACAGCCACTATCTTCTCCTTCGGGCTGAACACACCATCTTTCTTACAGGAAACGGCAGCCATCGAGATTGCGGCGATCAAAACGATGCAAAGAAATCTGTTCATGATTATAAACTATTTTGATAATTTGATTTCACATTTACTTAAACGTAAAAAAGAGATCATTGTTTCTTCTTGGAGAATAACGGAAGAATCTCTGCCTCAAACACGTCCTTCCTCACTATGCGATAATGAAAGTTATAGGTGGAATTGAACGAGTAGCTGTGATGCACCGTGTAGCCTCCCCTTTCCAGCAACGACTCGATAGACTCGCTGTCAAGTGTGAAATGCCCAGGCGCAGGTTTCATCTTGACCAGGATGTTCTCCAACTGACTCCAACGGTATTTCCATTCCTCTATCGTCATTGGCTTCGGCGGGTTGACGCTCTTGCAAAGACACCCTACCAGTTTTGCCGCTGACAGCTTACCATTCTTCACCAGCTTAAGGTTAACCCTCACATAGTTACCCTCGCAACCGGTATATTGATAATCCGGCCCGCCAAATGTCTTTGTTTTTTCCACTTCGGCCTCGATGTGTTTCAATGCCGACACACTGTCGATAGTCAAGTGCGCAGGGCCGAACACATCCTGAAAACAGAACTTATAGACATCGCACAAGTCCGACTGCGGGAACTCATTCATGTAATCTTGCAGACTTTTGCGACAGTCGTCTTGTGCTTTCACAGCGCCCGAAGATGACATTACAACCACCATCGTCAATATTATTTTCAGATATTTCATATCACATTTCCACGAAACCAAACTTACTGAAATCAAACAGCCCTTTGTCGGTAAGCTTCAGATGCGGTATCACCGGGAGTGCCATGAACGAGAGAGTCATGAACGGCGACGAGAGCCTGCATCCAAGTTCTCTCGTCTTGTGGTTGAGTCTCACATAGGCACCAGCCACCTTTTCCGCCGACTCCGGAGACATCAAACCTGCCACGGGAAGCGGTAGCACATCGACATTATCGCCGTCACAGACGGCTATTCCACCCTTCTCTTGTATCAGACGGTTCATTGCTTTCGTTATCGAGCAGTCATCCACTCCTACTGCTATGAGATTGTGACAGTCGTGGGCTATGGTCGATGCAATTGCACCTCTCCGCAACCCGAAACCCGATATAAAAGCCACCTGCGGGGCTGTATCATTGCTGTAACGGTTCACCATAACAATCTTCAGCAAGTCGCGCTCCACATCCTGGACCATATTTTCCCCATCTTCCGAAAGACTTGGAGGGGCCAATCGGCATTCGGTGATTATCGACGACTCCGTCGCCCCTATCACCCTTATCCTCTCCCCAGCCCTCTTCACCAGAATGTCCTTCTCCGAGACAGTAGTCCTCACAAACCTGTTCGGCCACGAACTTGAATTCGGGGTTTCGAATTTTGATTTTCTAAGACACACCTGACCCAGACAATTGTCCTTTGAAGAAATGCACCGAACCCCATTGACATAGGTTTCCATAATATTGAAGTCCACCACATTGTCCACCACTATAAAGTCAGCCGGGTCACCCACCTGAAGCAGACCGACGGGCAGACGATAGTGCTTTACGGGCTCGACACAGGCAGCCCACAATACATTCCATATCGGATAGCCGCAGGCGACAGCCTGCGACACCATCTTGTTGATATGGCCTTCAAGCAAGTCGTCAGGATGCTTGTCGTCGGCACAGAACATAATGTTCTTAGAATGGGTTGCCAGAAGACCCTTTAGGTTGACGAAATCATTGGCAGCACTGCCTGACCGCAGCAGTATTGACATTCCCAAAGCCAGCTTTTCTTCCGCCTCCAGAATGGAGGTACACTCGTGATCAGTCGTGATACCGGCAGACACATACTTCTCCAGAGCGTCACCAGTGAGCAGTGGAGCATGTCCGTCGATAGGTTTCCCTGCCCGCATGGCTGCATCAATCTTGCCCATCACCACAGGGTCGTCCATCACCACACCCACGCTGTTCATCATCTCCCCCAGAGCATAAATGTCGTGCCGCCTAACAAGGTCATCTATTTCCCTCACACCAAGTTCCCCACCAGCGGTTTCGAAACCCGTCGAAGGGACACAGGACGGAGCCGCAAAGCACATCTTCATCAAGGAGTGGCGGCTGTTCTCTATCATAAATTCGACACCCTCCGTTCCCAAGACATTGGCAATTTCATGAGGGTCACACACCGCAGCGACAGTGCCGTGTTTCAAAGCAACACGCCCGAACTCTTCAGGCAAAAGCATAGAGCTCTCTATATGGACATGTGCATCCACAAAGCCAGGCATTACATAGGGTGCATCCTGCGGCACAGGCGCATCGCAGTCGATAGACACGATACGACCATCCTCGACGGCTATAACCCCATCATAGCACCTCCGATTTAGAACATCAATTATGTGAGCCGATACATTCATCTTTTATAAATATCAAATCAAACCTTGAATTCCTCACCCATCAATCGTATTTTTCAAGACTGCAAAGATACAAAAAACTTACATGTTTATAACACCAGACCAACAGATACAGAAAAAGAAATCAATAAACAACCGTTATGTCGTGGTTATGTCATAGTTATGTCATGGTTATGTCGTGGTTATGTCGTGGTTATGTCGTGATTATGTCATGGTTATGTCATGGTTATGTCAGAGACACTTGAAAGCCCATAAAGATATTGAATCACACTTGCACCAAGACTTCAAAATGGACACATTTGCAAGTTAAGCAGATTTTTTTCTGCTTAACTTGCAAATAGCGTCTAACTGATTATTATCGTTTATTTTACAAGTGCAATTTAATTTTAAACACACCTTGAAGTGATATATATTAACCCTTAAAAGACATTATTTTTACAAACTAAAAGGAAAAAAATCTGCTTACTTTGCAATTTCTTTGTATCTTTGCATACGAAACCACAGAAACACAGGAAGATGATATTAGACGAACATATTGAAAAACGCATAAAAGGACGATTAAAGATAGACAATCCATGGTGGACAAACGGAAAGATTCCAGCCTATTATGGCGGAATGATGCCTAGAGCATACCTTGAAATATTCTATCCTCTTGTGAAAAACTGCAAGATAAACCGAGCCCAGATATTGATGGGGCCAAGACGCGTGGGCAAAACGGTTATGATCTACCACACTATCCAGCGATTAATAGACAATGGCGTCGATCCCAGCAATATTGTTTACATATCGATAGAGACACCTATATATAACGGGGTCTCACTTGAACAGTTGGTAGAAATCGCCATGACTGCATCGGACAACAGTAACTGGCGCAACACGCAATGCTTTGTTTTCTTCGATGAGGTGCAATATCTGAAAGACTGGGAGATTCACCTGAAATCGCTTATCGACACCTACAAGAATGTACGATTTGTTGCATCGGGCAGTGCAGCGGCTGCACTTAAGAAAAGCAGCAACGAGAGCGGTGCCGGACGCTTCAGTGACTTTAGCCTACCACCACTTACCTTTTTTGAATATGTCCAACTCCGCAAGGTATCGCACCTGCTGGAAGAGTATTCCATCACATGGAACGGGCACAAAACTCACTGTTTCAAGGCCACTGACATCACAGTTCTAAACGACACCTTTATCGACTACATCAATTACGGCGGTTATCCCGAAGTGGCTTTCAACGAGCAATTACAGAACGATCCTGGACAATATATACGCCATGACATCATTGACAAAGTACTGTTACGCGACCTGCCAAGCCTATACGGCATATCCGACGTGCAAGAACTGAACTCACTGTTCACAATGATTGCATACAATTCCGGCAATGAGTTTTCATACGAAAGCCTAGCCTCCAACTCCGGGGTACAGAAAGACACATTGAGAAAATATGTACAGTATCTCGAAGCGGCATTCCTGATCAAGGTTATCCACAGAGCCGACAACACAGCAAAGCGATACCAAAGAGAGCACAGCTTCAAAATATACCTGACCAACCCATCGCTGCGATGCGCCCTTTTTCAACCCATTACGATGACAGACCACGAAATCTGGGCTTTAGTAGAGACGGCCATCTACGCACAATGGATTCCACGACTTGGAGCAAACATAGCATACGCAAACTGGAGGCTCGGGCGCAAAGAGATAGGCGAAGTTGACATTGTGGGCATAAACAGCGGACGGGGCAAAGCCGACTGGGCCGTCGAGGTGAAATGGAGCGACCGCTATTACGACAATCCGTCGGAGTTGAACTCACTTAAGTCGTTTATGGAGACCAACCGCCTCACGCATGCGCTGGTGACGACAAAAGGGCTGAGCGGGCTTAAAGACATGCCATGGGGCAGTCTCCAGTTCATGCCTTCAGCCTGCTATGCGTATATAGTAGGCCGCAACACACTGAACCGCACCCGCGACGTCATGGGGCTGTAAAAAGAGCGTTAATATGGTATGCCGCAGAGAATGGGTCTTCAAAAATCACAATAATAATGTCATTTTTCATTATTAATATAAGGAATAAGCGTACATTTGCACCATAAATCACAGTATATTGGGGAAAAAAATGAATCCTGTTGGAATTGGTAAAACCACCTACGAACGCCAACGCGATCTTGGAACAAACCACCAACCGTTTTCAGAAAAATCATAAGGACTTAATCATAATCAAAACATTAGATATCAAAACCATGATAATTACAAAAACACCATTCCGAATGTCTTTCTTCGGTGGAGGCACAGATGTTCCATCATTCTTCAACGAACATGGAGGTGCTGTTATTTCATCTACATTTGACAAGTACGCATACGTCATTGTACGCCACCTGCCCCCATTCAAACCATACTATACAGAACTATGTTATAACAAATTCGAGCGCGTCACCTCTATTGACGAGATTGAACACCCAGCCATACGTGAAGCCATGAGAATGCTCGACATACACGAGATAAGGCTAACCTACGAGGGTGACCTTCCAGCGCGCACAGGTTTGGGTACCAGCAGTACGTTCGCTGTCGGCATGCTTAACGCTTTTTATGCGTTGAAGGGGAAACAGGTTGGGAAAAAGAAACTTGCCGACGATGCGATACACCTGGAGAGAGACCTCTGTAACGAAAGTGGCGGGTGGCAAGACCAAATAGCAGCCTCGTTCGGAGGGATGAACCGCATTGACTTCGCTAACGGCCAATACAAGGTGACACCTATCATCATACACCCAGAGAGAAAAGAATTACTCAACCAGAGTCTATTATTGTTCTACACTGGAATATCCAGAAATTCATTTGAAGTACAGAAAGACACATTATCGAACCAGAAGGACAAGATTGGAGAATTAAAAGATATGCTGTCTCTCGTTGATGAGGCACAGTCGATATTGGAGAACAAACATTCAGACATGAACGATATAGGGAGGCTGCTAGATCGTTCGTGGCGTATAAAACGGTCAACCGGCTCAAAAATAAGCAACAACGACATTGATACCCTATATGAGCGAGGATTACAAGCTGGTGCATTAGGAGGGAAGCTGTTAGGAGCAGGAGGAGGAGGATTTCTGCTATTCTATGTTGAGCCAGACAAAAAAGAGCATTTACTCAACAAGTTTCATGATTTGCTGCAAGTGCCATTCACCTTTGAAAATGAAGGCACAACAATAGCATACTACAACCCCGAGACCTACATACCGAGAAAAGAAATAGGTTTGGTATTCTAGGTTTAGTTAATGAATGATATACATATGCAGAAAATCGATTTAAACAATAAAACCATTCTTGTGACAGGTGCTGCCGGATTCATAGGCAGCAATCTAGTCAAAAGGCTTTTCAAAGATGCAGCCGGATCGACGATAGTGGGGATAGACAACATGAATGCCTATTACGATGTTTCACTTAAAGAGTATCGTCTAAAGGATTTGTCAAATATCAGTAAACAATCAGCAAACAACCAATACAATTTTGTGAGGGGGGACATTGCGGACAAAAAACTCATTGACAATCTGTTCGACAAATATCATTTTGACATTGTTGTCAACCTTGCAGCGCAAGCCGGTGTACGATATAGTATTGAAAATCCAGACGCATACATCCAAAGTAACATAATAGGTTTCTATAACATATTGGAAGCATGCAGGCACAATCCAGTGGAGCACCTTGTTTATGCATCGAGTTCCAGTGTCTATGGTGGCAATAGGAAAGTGCCCTTCAGTACATACGACAAAGTGGACAACCCGGTCTCCCTATACGCAGCGACGAAGAAAAGCAACGAGCTGTTTGCCCACTGCTACAGCAAGTTGTACAACATACCCACTACAGGGTTGAGGTTCTTCACAGTCTATGGGCCAGCCGGCAGACCAGACATGGCATATTTCAGTTTCACGAATAAACTAATCAAGGGAGAAACTATTCAGATTTTCAACTATGGCAATTGTCGTAGAGATTTCACATACGTTGACGATATCGTTGAGGGGGTAGTTCGAGTCATGTGCGGTGCACCAGATCGCAGAAACGGAGACGATGGACTGCCGATACCACCGTACGCCGTGTACAATATCGGAGGAGGGCAACCAGAGAACCTACTAGACTTTGTTCGGACACTGCAAGAAGAATTAGTCAGAGCGAATGTGCTGCCGCCAGATTATGACTTTGAAGCGCACAAGGAACTAGTTCCCATGTCTCCAGGAGACGTCCCAACCACATACGCAGACACAAAAGACCTTGAGAGAGACTTCGGTTTCACTCCACAAATAACTCTAAGAGAAGGATTGCGCAAGTTCGCCGATTGGTATAAAGACTTTTATAGGATAAATTAGATGATATCTATTGCAGTGCTGGTTCGATATAGATATTTTCTTATAATAAACACTAGAAATTCGTAATACTTGGCGAGTAGTCTCCTAAGGGGGCCGTCTTTCATCAGAAGGAGCGAGGAATAATATATGCCTGAGAGGTCGGCTGTCCTCAATGTGGCTGACTTGCACACTCGCAGGCCGTAATTGGCCATAATGGCCAATAAAAGCTTTCGAAACAAACCCGAAACATTCTGTTTATCCAAGAGCCACTGCTGCAGAGGGACAGTTCCCGTTACGAAGCTCAACCTGGTCTCTTCGTTGAGTGACTCGTTTCTTGAATATCGATATATAATTAGTTTCTTGGCATAATTGAACACGTTGAGGTTGTTAATGGTTGCGGCGGAGAAGAAATAATAGTCTGCGGAGGGATAACACCTTTCATCAAAACCGCCCAACAAAAAAACGCTTTCTTTTTTAAGCACCATCCCTGTAGGCGTATGATTTTTTGTTAGAAAACAATTGATTATTGACGCTTTATAGAGCGGATAATGTTTACCATCATCTTCTAGGAGAGGGCATGGGGTGTTGCGATATTGATACCAGCGACTCAAACCAACATACAAAACATCAACCTCGAGGTGCTTGCGAATGACGTTAGAGACATTCGACAGGTAATCAGGAGACAACATATCGTCATCATGCAACAATATTGCATATTCACCATCGCATAGTTCTAAACATCTATTCCAATTACCAGTCATTCCGATGTTACTGGCATTCTTATAATATTTAACCTTAGGATTGTTCAAGGAAAGGAGGTACCGCTCGGTCTCGTCGTGCCGATCGGGATTATTATCCACCACGATTATGTCGTAGGACTCGATACTTTTTTGGCACAGACAGCTTTGAATTGTATCCTTTAGAGTTTCTACTCTTTTATAGGTAGGTATAACTATGGAGAACTTACAATCCTCCATCTTCTCTATTCCACTAATCAAGATGGACCTCACGTGTGAATATTTCTTGAAATTATCATGAGGTCTCATTATGTCACCCACTTCAAATTCGACTTTTTTCATATCATCTTGCATCTCCGTTTTAGCAATAATTGGATTGTTCAGCCTAATCCTCTCCCAGGAAGAGCCTGACACCTTTTTTAATATCAACCATGGCTTTCCATCCTGGCAGGGGGACGCCAATCCATGGGACCATCACTTCTCTGTCACGATAGGGGCGGCCTCCCCACTGTATGTTAAGTTTTCGGTCAGATACCTCGCAGAACACCCGTGCCAATTCTCTAAGTGGGATCTGATGGCCGGATGTCAACACATATTCATCTGACAGTTTCTCATCATTCGCCAAAAGATCTACAAGGTGTGAAAAACCTGCGACAATATCGGTGATGTATATCAAGTCCAGTTTTTGCTCGCCAGGGGACATATTAAGGACTTCCCCGCTTTCGGAATAATCCTTAAAGAGTTTGAACAGCTTCCTGCGGGTATCATTGGGTCCATAGGTATCGCATAGCTTAAGTGTGCAAAAACGAATTCCAAAGACATCACTGTAATACTTTGCCATATCGATGAAAGCCTGCTTGGTTGCGGCATAGAGGTTCACTGGATTGTAGCGGGGACCTTTCACATTGTAGTTCTGCCATATGCTGCCAGTGTTCAGAAACCACTTGACCGTACCGGCGATGGAGGCGGCTTCCAGGACTGCCGTTCCGAAATAGACATTGGAAAATACCAGATCTTTTATCTGATCTGGAGTATGGACTGTCAGGTAGAGCGAGGCCAAATGGATGATGCCCTCTATCTCGTTTGACTTAATATAATCGGCAAGAGGTTGAATGTCGTCGGTCATCACAATTCCAGGCAGCCCTAACTTCTCGTGGTCGCCTTCGAACTGGCCAAGTACAAAGAGGTTGTGCTGTTTTCTTAATTCTCTTGTCAGGTTTGTGCCAATGAAGCCGGTGGCACCTGTCACCAAAATGTTCATGTCAAAAAGGGGAGTTAAAATCGGTCAACGTTACAAAAGACAAATCACGAGGGGAGCGGATTGGATGATTCAGTTTCCAATCAAAGCCAACGGACATCGCATCAATACCATAATCATGCTCTTTCGAATAGCATGAGGTTTGAGCGTAATTCACGATGGTTCCGTTTTCCAATGAATGGAATCCATGAGCGAATCCCTTGGGGATATACAGATACTTCCCTTCTTTTGCGTCAAGCTCAATGCTAAAACACTGGCCGAAGGTTGCAGACTTTTTGCGAATATCGACTACGACGTCTATAATACGGCCTTGACTAACATAAACGAGTTTGGTATGATCAAAGGGGGGTAGCTGGAAATGCATTCCACGGATCACATCGCTATTATTCACAGAAAAGTAAAACTCTTTGAAATCGCAATCCAGGTCATTCGCTTTAAAGATGTCATAATTGTACAGCTTCTGAAAGCCGCCTCTGCCGTCCTGAAAGTTTACAGTCTGAAGGACGAGTAGCCCTTCGAATGGTGTCTTGATTATTTCCATTGTATGAATCTTTCTATTTCGTCGATACAAACACCATACACATCTTCATTTCTATAGCGCAGATACCAGTCGGCGGTCAGCCCTACAGCCTGGATGGCATTCAGCCTTGGTCTCCACCCCAAACGAGTTTTGGCCTTGGTAATATCAAGCATCAGCAGTTTTGCCTCATGCAAAGCATTTGGATCAGACACATCCTTTAACTCACCGTATCCAAAGCTTTTAATCATGGCATTGGCGACCTCCAATACGGTTAGAGTGCTGTCTTGGTCAGGTCCGAAATTCCAACCTTCACAATACTCCGTAGGAGATAGCCACATCTTCTGGGCCAGAAGCAGGTAACCGCTCAGCGGTTCTAGGACATGTTCCCACGGTCGCACAGCTTTAGGATTGCGAATGCCTATAGGTTGGCCAACCTCCAGTGAACGAACGCAATCGGGGATGATGCGGTCTTTTGCCCAGTCGCCACCGCCGATCACATTACCAGCGCGCACACTGGCAAGGCTGACATTATGTTTCTTGCCATAATCATCAGGATTGAAGAAGCTCCTGCGCCAACTCTGGATAGCAATCTCACAAGCCCCTTTGCTGGAACTATATGGATCGTAACCTCCAAACGGGTCATTCTCTTTATAAGCACGCAACTGTTCTTTATTATCGTAGCATTTGTCAGTGGTTATCATCACCCCCACCCTAACACTGTCAGTAGCACGAATGGCTTCCATGATGTTGATGGTGCCCATAACATTAGTCCGATAAGTCTCGACTGGGATTTCGTAACTGAGGCGCACCAGTGGCTGAGCGGCGAGGTGGAAAACGATTTCAGGACGGACGGATGCAAAAAGCTCCTTCATCTTGTCGCCATCACAGACATCCGCACGGATGTCAGCCTCAATCTTATTGCCAATTCCACTCAGGACGAAATTATCTTTATCAGAATAGGGATCCAACGCAACGCCAAACACCTCAGCGCCGAGTTCGTGAAGCCAGATTGAGAGCCAGCTGCCCTTGAAGCCGGTATGGCCAGTCACTAAAATCCGTTTCCCCCTATAGAAATTGTTAAAAGCATCGATCATATCATTTGATTTTGTCCCGAAACAAAAGCCTTTATGGTGTCAATCATGTATTGTAGTTTCTCGAGGGTCATGCCTGGGTATACACCGAGCCAGAAGCTGCTGTTCATGATGGTGGAGGTGACAGGTAGGTGACCGACGGTGCGATAGTCGGTGCCCTCGACCAGGTCGGCGAATGCAGGGTGTAGGAGCAAGTTGCCAGCGAAGAGGTTGCGGGTTTGAATCATATGGTCTTCGAGATAACGGGTCAGCGAGTTGCGAGAGAAGGGGGCGTCAGGTTTGACGGTGATGAAGAAGCCGAACCAGCTGGGCCGGCTGTTGGGCTGAGGCTCAGGCAGGATGAGTCCGGGAGTGTCTTTCAGTCCATCATACATGATTTGATAGTTCTCGCGGCGACGTTTCACAAAGAAGTCAAGTTTATCCAACTGGGCACAGCCGATGGCTGCCTGCATATCGGTGGCCTTAAGGTTGTAGCCAAGGTGGCTATATACGTATTTATGGTCGTAGCCTTGGGGCAATTGTCCAAACTGTCCTGTAAAACGGCATCCACAAGTATTATCCACTCCACCAAGACACCAACAATCACGTCCCCAGTCTCGAAAACTCTTCACGTACTTGTCCAATTCTTGATTGTTAGTATATACCGCACCACCCTCCCCCATCGTCATGTGATGAGGAGGATAGAAACTACTTGTACCAATATCACCAATAGTTCCAGTCTTTTTCCACACCCCGTCGATGAAATACTCCGAACCCAAAGCATCACAGTTATCTTCAACAAGCCAAAGATTGTGCTTTTTACAGAAAGCAACTACAGTTTCAAGATTAAATGGATTGCCTAAAGAGTGCGCAACCATGATGGCCTTTGTCCTGTCGCTAAGAGCGGCTTCAAGCTGAGAGACGTCGACATTACCCTCCTCGAGGGACATGTCGACAAAGACGGGAACAGCGCCAAACTGTATAATACACGCCACTGTAGTCGGGAATCCAGCTGCAACGGTTATCACCTCATCACCACGCTTGATAGCACGAGCGCCTAATTCATGAGCGGTAAGCGCACTAAAAGCAAGCAAATTCGCGCTAGAACCGCTGTTACACAGCGAGCAATACTTTACACCCAACCACTTGGCGAAACGTTTCTCAAACTTGTGTGCCCAGGGACCAGCAGTCAACCAAAAATCGAGAGAGGAGTCAACGAGGTTGACCATTTCGTCGTCGTCGAAAAAACGGCCACCATAATTGACCTTGGTTTTCCCCGGGATAAATTCCTCGGGTTTCGCGTGAACTTCACGATAATACTCTCGAGTGAGAGCCAATATCTGAGCCTTAAGATCTTCTTTGCTAGCCATCTTTAAATATTACCTGTCAATTTACGAGCCTCGATGCTGGGGACCTGACTGTCCCAACGTTTCCAAGGGGCCTTGCCTTCAGCAAGAAGTTTTTCCAGCATGTTTTTCTCCCTTATGTTATCCATACACTGCCAAAAGCCCTCATGGATATACGACATTAGTTCACCCTTTGCAGCCAAAGTCTCCAATGGTTTGCGTTCAAAAATGCAATCATCACCATCCAACAGATCAAAGACGGCAGGTCCCAGCACCATATATCCAGCATTAATAGGAGCGCCATCGCTCTTATTCTTCTCACGGAAGGAGGTGACAGCATAGTCGCTGGTGATATTCAAGACCCCTTTGTCCTGTGCAAGCTTTACGGCTGTCAGGGTAGCAAGCTTCCCGTGGTTTTTGTGGAATTGCAACAACTTATTTATATCCACATCACAGACGCCGTCGCCATAGGTCATAAAGAATATCTCGTCACCAACATACTCCTGAACTCTTTTTATTCTACCACCTGTCATGGTGTTGTATCCAGTGTCAACGACAGTAACCTTCCATGGCTCCAAATCGCTGTGATGTACCACTACTTCGTTTTTCCCATTACGGAAATCAAAAGATATATCACTGTTGTGGATGAAGTAGTTGGCAAACCACTCCTTTATGTATTCCTGTTTGTAACCAGCACATATAATAAACTCATTGTGACCGTAATAAGAATATTCCTTCATAATATGCCAGAGTATTGGTTTACCACCAATCTCTATCATAGGTTTCGGTTTAAAAACAGACTCCTCAGATATTCTAGAGCCAAAGCCACCAGCAAGAATTACCACTTTCATACTATACGATCTTTAACAATCCTTTATATTTTCCTTCGCTCTCTTCCGATTATTCCTATACCAAAAGAAAGTCACACCTCCAATGATTACAAGTAAGACAATCTGACTTATAAGTGTCACCATGTCGAGCTTATGTACCAGAGGAGCTTCATTCCGGAACTCTATTGTGTGGTCTCCTGCAGGAACTATCATAGCACGGAGAATATAGTTCACACGGAAGTACTCAGCCGGTTTACCATCAATATAAGCAAACCAGTCAGGCTTATAATAGACCTCACTAAAAACGGCGAGCCTATCTGTAGCGCAGTGACTCTTGTATTTCAAGTAGCCCGGATTATAAGGTTCTTGATACTCTTCCACAATAGAAGCCGTAGAATCTGATGCATCAATAGTATAACCTTTTACGACTGAAGCCCACTGACTGCTATCAATTATGGCCGTAACAGAAGGATCGATTTCGTTCAACGCCAAAATCTCAGCATTAGGATCTGGGACCAACTTATACTCGTCAACGAACCACGCATTGCCAAGCGCATCCGGATTGCGATGCACTTGTCCATCGCCAGTCACAACATAACGGGCATTTAGCATCGCCAGAACATTAGGGTTAATCCTGCGACTGATATAGAAATCAATAATATCCTGATAGCGACGGAGCTTCACGGCGCTATATCCTCCAATTTGATGATGGAACACAGATGGTTTAGCATCATTAAAAGTATTGACAGCAAGATTCAAAACACGATAGTCATTGTCACCATTCTGCGTCGCCAAACGATCTATCTCGGAATCATAGGCAGCCGGTTTAAAATCCAGATTACGAGCTTTCACGAAGCTATCTTTTGAAATATAGCGACGGTCAACGCCCCAGAGGTCAACGGTGATAAGCAAAGCCAACGGAGCTAGCAGCATCCAGGATTTCTTGAGTTTTTTGTTAATGTACAGCCACAGTATTCCGAAAGCGAGGGCGACAAAAATCAACGAACGCCATGAATCCCTGACAAAAAGAGCCTTGCGATCCTGGATAAATATTTCTTGTATCCTAGCCCATTGATCGCCATATTGAGCAGCCATTTGCTCATCACTGCTTCCGCTATACGAAAATCCACCGCACAGAACAAGTCCAAGTATAATCATACCAGCGGTTATACCAGCAGATATATAGAGAGCGATGTTGCGATTGCTTGATTGCTTGATTGCTTGATTGCTTGTGCTATCAATAACGGCACGAATGGCAAGTACGGCCATAAAGACCATCGTCACATTGGCAAGCACCAATGACATTGACGGAGTACGGAACTTGTTATAAAACGGCAGATGGTAGAAAAGCCACTCGTTGAGAGGCATGAAATGGCGTCCCCATGCAAGCATAATGGAGAGAATGGTCGCCAGTAGCAGCCACCAACGATCCGGTCCTTTTACCACAAACAGACCAAAGATGAAGAGAAAGACTATGATGGCACCGAAATAGACGGGGCCTTCGGTAAATGGTTGGTCTCCCCAGTATAGAGGCATTCTATCCTGACGGAAATTCTTGTAACCTGCACTATTGTGACCAACCTTCTCTGCGCTACCACCTCCCATTGCGCCTGGCACCAGCAAGGTATATGTTTCCCATATTCCATAGCTCCAGCTGTATGCATAGTCAATATCCAATCCGTTTGAAACTTTTTTATCGGCCTCTTCCTGATTGCCATACAGATCAGCAGGAGTGACGGTGATCTCACTCCCCCCTCGCATGGTATATTTTGAATACTCCTGAGTAACAAACAGAACACGAGCATTGCATGCGAGTGCAAAGATTGCACCCACGACAAACACGGCAACAGCAATAAAAAATTGGCCAATCCACTTTTCCTTTATAGCATAAACAAAGTACACCAGACCAAGAATGAGTGCACCAAGCATTGTATAATAGGTTATCTGTATGTGGTTGAACGAGACCTGAAGGAGTAACGATAAAGCAAAGAATATCCCTCCGCCAATAAGCAGTCCTTTGTTAACAATCCCCGACTTTGCCTTATGACGACAAGCTTTCAAACACATCATCATCGAAGCGAACACAGGAATGATGAAGGCAATCGCCCAGGCCTTTGTTATATGACCCGCATGTATGATGATTATGTTATAGCTTCCCAGCCCAAAACCAACCGAACCCAAAAGAGCCAGAAAAGGATTCACACCCAAAAGGACTAAAGCCAGGTAGAAACCCAACATGTAAAATAGGAAAACTCCAAAATCAATGCTACGGAACGTACAAACCGTAATAACAACCTGATTTATAAAAATCGGGGCACGACTGCCAGCTCTGGTCTGATAAGAGGGCATTCCACTAAACATAGAACTAATCCAGTTAACATGCTCACCTGTTTTCTCCGCATATTGGAGAGTTTCGGCAGTCATGGCACGAGCACTCATTTGGTCTCCCTGTTGCAGCTTCATTCCACTAAAGACAGGGGAAAAATAAACACATGCCACAATCAGCATTATCACAACACAAACGATGTGAACGAAAATGGATTTCTTTACTATCTTCATATCCTTTATTTATTTTCAATAAAAATCAATCAATACAACGAAATCAGCATGACATCAATGCGTCAAAAACACGATCGCAGTTGTGCTTGTCACGCATAGGAAAATAGTAGTCAATTTTGTCAACATATTGTTTTTCCATCCGAAAATCATTGACAACATAGGCATTTACGGCCTCCAACAGATGCTTTTCTTCACACACAACCGGGCCGAACGAGTCTTTATATTCGAAATAGCCCGTCTGGAAATGTTTTTTTCGATACTCGTCGTAATCAAAATGGAAAAACACCATTGGTTTCCGCATATAGGCAAAATCAAAGAACACACTTGAATAGTCGGTAACAAGCAATGCCGATTCCTTCAGAAGCTGCTGGACATCGTAATGGGCCTGATCTGCTATGATTATGCGTGGTGAATACTGATGCCGGAACTGATCGACAAAAGGTTGAAACTTGTGATGTGGATAAAAGATGAGGTTCACATCATTTTTATCCAACATCTCGGCAAGTGTAGAGTTGGCAAGTAGGGAGCAATATGTTTTAACAAAGAGACTGTCGGCCAGGTCCGATTCTTGTATATACTTTCGATACGTGGGCATCACAAGAATCTGGCGTTTGGTTTGGAATTCCAAAAGGTTGTCAAATCTACAAAAACCTGTATATTGTGCCACATCAGCAGGATAGCCGAGCGCTGATTGGAAATACTGCGCTTCAGGGCTTGCGCCACAAACCAAAAGATTATACCTCGTTTTACTGTATAACATCCGGGGCAGATAGTCTTTGGTTATACCATGTTTGATATTGGCGACAATCTTTCCTTTGTAAATGTTGAGTGTCCTGTTGAGCCAGCTTGAAAGAGCATAGGGCATAGGGGTGTGGCCAGCACGAAGATGTGTACTGACGAGATATTTGGCTTGCCAGAACAGCTTACAACTCCTATATGACAGATAATCCACAACCGAATCGCCATATTCATCAAGCCTGTGACGGTCAACAGAATCTGGGGTTATAATATAGTATGCTTTAATTTCGGGATGATTAGCCTTTATGTATTTAAAGAAGTGGAAACCATTATCCCGAGCGTCATTCCCCTTTTCGGATATCAGCATTATATTCCCCTCCTGCACTCTCTTTTTTGAGTGGGGAGTGAAGATGAATGCGAAACACCACTTGATTATAGAAATGACAAATTTAAACATACAGCATATTACAATAAACTTATTCAAGCATTAAGACCCGTAAGCTTAAGTTTATTTCCATAAAACAAATCAAACTCATTCGGTACAAATCGATTGTACCCACTACCATGATGGAATGTTATCTCACCAAAATACATCTTACCGTCAACATCGTAGAAGTCACACCGCACATGGTCAAACATTTTGGCTATTTCATCACCATATTGTTTCATCAAAGCAAAAGTTTTTGGAGGCTCTATTTCCTTTCCACGAGCATCCTGGTGTTTGCTATGCGAATTCCATTGAAAATATATCGGATTCCAATCCGCATCATACATATTGCGATTATTGGATGTTTCCCTTCCTATTGAGCAATAGACAAATTCCAACTTGCCATTAAAGTAGTTGAGTTTATAGTCATTAGGGATATGGCCATCAGAGGTTCGAAGCAATTTCTCAATCAGTATCTTGCGTGGAATATTCTTATACTGCCATTCCTGCCCCCATTTATAAGCATCAACGGCAAGCCACATCCTACATTTTTGCCGTAAGAAACCGATATTCACCTGTTTCTTATCATATACTATCTGATACTGGTGACTACCATGATTTGACTTTATGATAAAAGGTTCATCTGGAAGATTCTCATAGGTAATATCATGCCAATCAGAGGTTTGGTAGAGCAAGGGGATAAGGTATTCTTGAGCTTTCTCACCAAAATGACCTACCAACCAATCCCTTACAGCAAACTTATCCGCCATAACAGTTTGTATATCACGACGACAATTGAGTTTCAACCATTGGATTTTTTCATTCAATGTCTGCGGTTTGTCAAGATTAGGATAGCATCCAAAAACTTTTTTATACTTGCGGCATATAGTTCTACGATCCCCACCACGATTTAACCAAGACTCCTGTATAGTACGCAGAGTCATATATGTGTAGAAACCGACACTTCCGTATTTTAAAAGAAACTTAGCATCTTTCATTTTTTATGCCATATTATTTCTTGAAGATTATACTTTTCGCACCATTTTTGATGGGTGTTCCTGGATACAACCACACCATGTTCAGCCCACAGAAGAAGGGGTAGATCACTTTTACTATCCGAATACGCCACTGAACTCACCAATGACTTGCCAAAAGACTTATTAAGACGAAGGACCTTCTCATTCCGCATGCAATCGTTATCTTTCATCCTTCCTGTACAACGTCCGTTTTTGAAATCTATCTCACTAGATTGACAAAAATCAAGACCAAAGTCTTTCACAAAAAGTCTCAAATATATATCATATCCACCACTGGACAACCCGAGCACGTAACCATCCGATTGCAATTGCTTCATTATCCCTATTGTTTCATCAATCAAATGAGGCTTAATGCATTGTTCGTAAAAACCCACTGACAACATCTCTATTGTTTGCTGCTTTATACCACAGAGCTGCCAAAGTTTAATATGCTTGCCGATAGATATTTTGTGACGTGTGATTATATGCAGGAGTTTTACTGCCTGAGACTTCACCAAAAGAACGTAAAAGAAATTCAGAAGTTTTACAGAGGTGTAATTAGTATTACGTCTTACATAATCAACAAAAGCGTTGGCTGTTTGAAAATCAACCAATGTTTCACAAAAATCAAATACAGCGACCCTTTTATTGCTATTTTCTTCCGTCATAAAAGTCTTTCATTACCGCCAACACTCGTTCCATTTGAGGCTTTGTTCCAATAGTGATACGTAAGCAGCATTCAACACTAGCATCCTGAGAGAGTACCCTTACAAAGATATTGTTTTCAGACAACCAGTCCACCATTGAATTTTTCTCCTCAACTGATGGAAATCTTAACATTGAGAAATTTCCATATCCAGCATAGGTCTCAATTGACGGGCAAACCATTTTCAGTTCGGCGAGGAACCAAGTTTTGCTTTCTCTCACTTGACGTACGTAATTCCACATATAATCGGCATCCTCCAATGCGGCAAGCGTAGCCTGCTGTGCAAAAGTACTGAGACTTTTGGGATTGCGGATTTTGTTAATGAACTGCACATTATCCTTTGATGCCAGAAGATATCCAACCCGGAAATTAGCCAAACCGAAAGCCTTGCTCATCGTTCGAGAGACCAGGACATTATCATAACTTAAGACCAGATCTTTTACCGTTTTGCCAGAAAACTCGTAATAGGCCTCATCTATCAAGAAGAGCGTATCCGGGAAATTGTTAAGCAATCGCTCTATATATTCTCTTGAATGAAGATTGCCTGTCGGATTATTGGGGTTGCAGATATAGACCATAGCCGGCTCAATCGAGAGGATATCGTTCTCAAACTTATCCTGATTGAACTCAAAGTTATCATTGTAGTTTGAAAAGTGGACATCAGCACCATTTGCTTGACAAGTCAGACGGAAATTATCATACGATGGGCCAAGTATCAATACAGGGTCTCCTACACTTACAAAGACTTTACAAATGTACTCGTGCAAAGCATCTGAAGAACTGAAATACTGGATATTCTCAACTGGCAATTCCGCATAACGAGAAAGTGCATCTAGCAAATCATTGTTGACAGTTGCAGGATAAAGATTAAAGAAGCCTGGTTCATCCATCAACGCCATCAGTCGTTCCCTCACATGAGGAGACGGAGGAATTGTGGATTCATTCCAATCAAGTTTCAATATATTCTCACGTTCAGAGGATGGAACCGTCCAAATCTTGTGGGACGCCAACTTATAAGGCTTAAGATTTCGAAGATATTTGTTTGGGAATTTCATGGATGATTTTTTTTTGTTCGTGGACTAACCTATGGCTTATTCGGATTTGGGGTCTTTCTGTTCGGGGTCTTTCAGTTCGGGGTAGGCTATGCGGACGTGGTAGATGGAGGGGAGCTTGGTTTTGAGCATCTGGCGGATGCGTGTGATGTCGCTGAAGGTGAGGTCGCAGTTGTCGAGTTGTTTTTGCTTTATCTTGCCGTCGATGATGTTGTCGATGAGGCGGTCCATGTTTTCTTTGTCGTGGGTCTTAAGGCTCTTGCAGGCGGCTTCGACGCTGTCGACGATCATGACGATGGCGGTTTCGGTGGAGAAGGGTGTGGGGCCTGCGTAGCGGAAGGCAGAGGTGTCGATTGGTTCGCCTGGGTGGGTTTCTTTCTGCTTGGCATAGAAGTAGCCTGTGAAGGTGGTGCCGTGGTGGGTGCGGATGAAGTCAACGACGGAGCTTGGGAGGTGGTACTTGCGGGCGAGGTCGATGCCGTCGGGGACGTGCTGTGTGATGATGCGTGCGCTTTCTTCGTAGTCGAGCTCGTCGTGAGGGTTGAAGTCGCCGCTTTGGTTTTCGGTGAAGTAGAGCGAGGAGTTCATCTTGCCGATGTCGTGATAGAGGGCTCCGACGCGTGCGAGGAGTGGGTTGCCGCCGATTTCGCTGACGATGTCTTCGCTGATGTTGGCGACTTGCATGGAGTGCTGGAAGGTGCCAGGGGCGTTGCGTGAGAGTTCGCGCAGGGCGGGGGTGCTGGTGGAGGCTATTTCCATGAGTGTGAGGTTGGTGACCATGCCGAAGAGTCGTTCGAAGATGAAGATGAGTGGGTAGGCGAGCAGTGTGAGGAGGGCGTTGAGGAAGAATATGAGGTAGCGCATGGGGTTGATGGTGGCGAGGCTGGTGAACTGGCTGAGGACGCCGCAGGTGTAGATGAGGGAGTAGGTGAGGAAGATGACAAGGCTGACGACGAAGAAGTTGCTACGTTTTTCGAAGTTGCGGACGGTGATGATGCTCATCATGCCTGTGACGATTTGGTAGAAGATGAACTCGAAGGGGTTGGGCACCATGTTGCCGAGAATGATGACGGTGGCGAGGTGGATGTAGAGTGCGACGCGCATGTCGAAGAATACGCGCATGAGTATGGGGGCGATGCAGACGGGCACGATGAGTATCCAGCTTTCGTTGACGTGGAGGACGAGGGCGGTGACGGCGACCATGAGGAGTATGACGAAGAGGACGAAGGTGACTTTGCGGTTGTCTTCGAGGATCTTGTGACGGGTGATTTTGAGGAACATGTAGAGGGACATGAGTGCGATGAGGCAGAGGAAGAAGAGACCTGTGTAGCGTCCGACGGGGCTGTAGGAGGTCTGCATGCGGAGGTTGCGTTCGGTTTCGAGGGAGGAGATGATTTCGGCGGCCTCGGCAGAGACGGGTTCGCCTTTGGAGATGATGAGCTGGCCTTTGCGGACCATGTCGGAGGAGACTTTGTTGCGAGAGAGCCATGAGTCGAGCTCGAGCTGGGTGCGGATGTCGTCGTAGCAGACGCTGGGCGGGAGGAGGCTGTCGGGGAGTGCGAGGTCGGCGATGTCGGAGCGGCGTACGAAGTCGGTGACGCGGAACTCGGAACCGGTGTTGCCTCGGAGGAGGACGAGAGTGTGGGTCTCGATGTCGGGGAAGTCGGCGGGTTCTTCGACAAGGCCGATGCGGTAAACGCTGTCGATGGTGCGAGCGAGGTGTCGGCTTTGAGCCTGGGGGATGCGGTTGACGGCGGAGAAGGAGGCCAGGTTCTGGCGTGCGCGGCTGACGGCGGAGCTATCGATGGAATAGTAGAGGAGCGAGTGGGAACGGGCTTCGGCGCGAGCTTTGTCGATTTCGGATTGCGAGCGGTGGACGGAGAAGTCGAAGGGGGCGTAGAGGTCGTTGTCGCTCCAGATGCTGCCAACGGCGTAGTCGTAGCGAAGGAGTGGTTGCTCGTTGGGGAAGAAAAGCAGTATGAGGACTATGGTGACAAGCAGGGCGGCTATCTTATAGACAGCTTGGAGGTGGGTGGCCAATTTCTGGAAAAACTTACGCATATTTATAAAATAATCTGCAAAGATACGAAGAATTTTTGATTGCGATTTTATAGAAACTGTTTAAATTTAATCCAATGGTTTTATTAAAGTACCTGAACGGCATATTTTCCGTCTTCTCTCAGTTACAATGGACACCCTGGATGTTCTCCGCTTCGCTATCGAAATGCCACTGGCATTTCTTCATGTCTTCGATAAGGCGAAAAATCTGCTCGCCCATATCCATAATAAAATTCATCAATCAAATCTAAACAGTTTCTAGCATAATAAAATTCATCAATCAAATCTAAACAGTTTCTAGGAATATTTTGTCGGTAGATATAGGTATTTTTTTGTATCTTTGTATCGACAAAGGGAAGTTGATGTTTATGCACAAAAAGATACAAATCAACACTTTGGCGTGTATTTGCAGAATACACATAGTTGCGCTGGTGAGAAAAACGGGATTGCAACAATCTGACACACAGCGCTGAGCATTGTTCCCATCCGTATCAACCACATATCAACGACGTATGAACGCCGTATATACCACGTATCATCTCCGATACTCATTTATGACTCATTCGTGTCTCATAGTAGGCTTCTCCATGGTTTTGCCTACTGAGGTATTGGTGTTGCCCTGCGGGCTTACTGATTTGGCAAGACGAGGATGCGGGGATATGGGGATGTATGGATGCGGCGATGTGGGTGATTGTTAATAAAAAAAGTAGGTGTTTAGCTGAGTTTTTATTATCTTTGCAGGCATGAACTGCAGATGTTGTCCCAGGCGGTGTGGGGTGGATAGAGGTGAGAGTGAGGGTTTTTGCGGCGCTCCGGAGCTGGTGGAGGTGGCTGCGATATGCCGTCATCTGGGCGAGGAGCCGCCACTGAGAGGCGAGCGAGGGATATGCAACGTGTTTTTCGCGCATTGCAACATGCGGTGCCTGTTTTGCCAGAACCAGGAGATAAGCAGGGGGAAGGTGGCGGAGGAGAGGATAAGATACAGGGGTGTGGACGAGGTGGTGGAGGGGATTGCAAGGATGCTGCCGGAGTGCGAGAACGTGGTGGGGTTTGTGAGCGCGACGCAGTATGCCTATGCAATACCGCAGATTGTGGAGGGGTTGCATGAGAGAGGGCTGACGCCGACGACGGTTTACAACACGAACGGCTATGAGAGCGTGGAGACGCTGAGGGTGCTGGAGCCGTATGTGGATGTGTATCTGCCGGACATGAAATATATGGATGAGGTGTTGGGGCGTCGGTATTCGGGGACGAAGGGGTATCCGAATGTGGCGGGGGCGGCGATTGAGGAGATGGTGAGGCAGAAGGGGAGCAGGCTGATGTGCGACGAGCGGGGCGTGGCGTTCAGGGGTGTAGTGATAAGGCATCTGGTGCTGCCCGGGCAGGTGGAGAACTCGAAGGGGGTGATTGACTGGGTGGCGGAGCGGTTGCCGTGGAACACGCAGCTGTCGCTGATGGCGCAGTATTATCCCGTGGGAAAGGCGCTGCCGGACGAGCTGGGGAGGAAGGTGAGCAAAGAGGAGTATGAGGAGGTGGTGGCGTATATGGAGAAGAAAGGGCTGGCGAACGGATGGGTGCAGGAGATGGAGGCGAGCGAGACGTACAGGCCGGATTTTGGGAAGGAGGGAGTTTTTAGTTTTTAGTTTTTAGTTTCAAGTTTTTAGTTTCAGGTTTTTAGTTTCAAATTTCAAGTAGTCGGTGGTCAACGGTTAACAGTAATTATGCAGTGTCAATTCACAGATGCTTTAGGGTTGATGAGCACCGCTGAATAAAAATTAAATCGGGCGAATAATTCACTATTCACAAAATAGGATATGCGGAAACCTAGATATGACAAAGACTTGATGCCAGAGCCATCGGACACGGCGGTGCTGGTGTGGACGATGTCGGCAGAGCCATACAGCATGGCGATGGGATTGAACGAAATATATGGGCTTAACCTGACGAGGGACGACGACCTGATGGTGAACACAAGCCTGCAGACGGTGGTGTGTCCGTGCTTCACCTTTACTGACGACATAAGGCAGATGTTCTATGTGCTGATAGGCAATCCGATTTTAAGCGGGGGGCTTGGCGGCAGGATGAACAACTACAACGCGATACTGATGATAAACGGCGACAATGCGTGGGAAATGCAGCAGAGGATGTATGGTGACTTTTGCGGCATGAGGCCCAAACCGGAGGAATTCGACTGGAGGGAATGCCAACGGTATGAAACGCTGAGGAACATGGCCGCAAGCGTGATACAAACCGACTATTTCGACCTGAGAGATGAGACGGCACCCCGGTCGTCGGTGTATTCGAACTTCTCGGAGCGTGCCACAAGCAAAATAAACACCTATTTCAAGGAGTTGGAAATATGCCTGGAGTCGGTGATGTTGGCGATTGGCGACGCGTTGGACAAGGAGTCGGATTAAGATAAGTTGCAGAATGCGATTTAATTTAGTAACTTTGCAATCTCGTTACAGAAATCAATTAAACACAATAAAACAAAACAATCATGACAATTAAAGATTTAGAACCCAAAGAAGTATGGGCAAACTTCTACGCCCTTACGCAGTGTCCCCGTCCGTCGAAACACGAAGAAATCGTGCGCCAGTATCTGGTTGACTGGGCCAAGAAAAAGAAGATTGAGTGCGAAGTTGACAAGGTTGGAAACGTGATAATGCGCAAACCCGCGACCAAAGGCATGGAGAAATGCAAGATGGTGTGCCTTCAGGCGCACATGGACATGGTGCCCCAGGCACGTGCCGGCAAGAAGCATGACTTTGAGAAAGACCCCATCAAGACCAAGATAGTGGATAACGAATGGGTGTATGCCTGCGACACCACCCTGGGCGCCGACGACGGCATGGGAGTGGCAGCGGCGATGGCGGTGCTGGAGTCGAAGACCATCAAGCACGGACCGCTGGAGGCGTTGTTCACCACAGACGAAGAGACCGGCATGACCGGAGCCTTCGGCTTGAAGAAAGGTGTGCTGAAGAGCGACTACCTGCTGAACCTCGACTCGGAGACCGAGGGCGAGCTGTATGTGGGTTGCGCCGGCGGTATAGACGCCACCTTGAGCATACCCTACAAGACCGAAGCCGCACCGAAGAAATACTGTGCCATGAAGCTGACCATCGGCGGCTTGCAGGGCGGACACTCGGGAATGGAAATCAACTGTGGACGCGGCAACGCCAACAAGATCATGTTCCGCCACATACGCTGGGTGGCCGAGTGCGGCATACGTCTGATAAGCGTGAGCGGCGGCAACATGCGCAACGCCATCCCGCGCGACGCCAAGATGGTGTTCGCAATGCCTAAGGAGCACAAAGACTGCATCGTGGAAGAGCTTGAGAAGGTGGCTGGCTGGGTGAAGAAAGAGCTGGGCGACGTGGAGCCCGACTTCTTCATGAAGCTCGAAGATGTGAAGATGGCTCCGAAGGTGATGACCGAAGCCGACACACAGAAACTCATCAACACGGTGATGATAGCCCCCAACGGCGTTATCCGCATGAGCAAGGATATGGCCGGATTGGTGGAGACCTCGCTGAACCTCGCCATCATGAAGACCGACGGCAAGAAGTTCACCATCATGGCGCTTCTGCGCAGCTCGGTTGATACCGCCAAGGACGTGCTGGCAGAGCGCTTGGTGTGCCTCGCCGAACTGGCAGGCGGCAGCTGCAAACTAGCGGGCGCATACCCCGGCTGGAAGCCCAACATGAAGAGCGGCCTGCTGAAGATGATGAAGCAGACCTACAAGAAGCTCTACAAGAAAGAGCCCGCCGTGGTGGCCATACACGCAGGTTTGGAGTGCGGATTGCTCGGAGGCAAATACCCCGACATGGAGATGATCTCATTCGGCCCGACGCTGAACAGCCCCCACAGCCCCGACGAGCGTTGCAACATAGCCAGCGTGAAGAAATTCTACGACTACCTGGTGGCAGCGCTGGAGAATGTGCCTAAAAAATAGTTTTTAGTTTCAAGTTTTAAGTGACTGACGCTGTCAGTTGTCAATTAACTATTCACAATTCACTTATCACCAACAAATGATTTCAAAAGAACTTCTGAACCCTCGGAGCATTGTGGTTTGCGGTGCTTCGAGCGACATACACAAACCAGGCGGCAAAGCCTTGAAGAACCTCTTGGAGAGCAGTTTCAAAGGCGAGGTATATGCCGTGAACCCGAAAGAGAGCGAAGTGCAGGGCGTGAAATGCTACGCCAAAGTCGATGACCTGCCGCAGGTTGACTGCGCCATCCTCTGTATCGCAGCCAAATTCTGCGCACAGACAGTCGATATCCTCACCCAGCAGAAAGGCACCAAGGGCTTTATCATCGTCAGCGCAGGTTTCTCGGAGGAGAACGCCGAAGGTGCCGCGATAGAGAAGCATATCGTTGACAGCATCAACGCTGTGGGTGGCTCGCTGATAGGACCCAACTGCACGGGATTCCTCAACACCAACTACAGCGGCTGCTTCGACACGCCGATACCGAAACTCGACCCCCACGGAGTGGATTTCATCACCGGCTCAGGCGCCACCGCCGTGTTCATCAAGGAGTACGGCATCAGCAACGGCCTCACCTTCAACAGCGTGTGGGCAGTCGGCAACAGCGCCCAGCTTGGCATCGAAGATGTGCTGGAGCACTTGGACGAGACCTTCGACCCTGAGAAGTCGAGCCGCGTCATCATGCTCTATATGGAGAAGATAGGCGACCCGCAGCGTCTGCTGAAGCACAGCCGCAACCTTATCAACAAAGGCTGCAAAATAGCTGCCATCAAGAGCGGTGGTTCAGCTGCAGGTAGCCGTGCCGCCTCGAGCCACACGGGTGCCCTCGCCACCAACGACGCAGCAGTGGATGCGCTGTTCCGCAAAGCCGGCATCGTGCGCTGCCACAACCGTCAGGAGCTCACCACCGTGTGCGCCGTGTTCATGCACCCCGAACTGAAGGGCAAACGCTGTGCGGTGGTCACCCACGCCGGAGGACCTGCTGTGATGCTGACCGATGTGCTGAGCAACGGCGGAATGGAGGTGCCGAGCCTTAAGGAGCACCCCAAGTCGCCCGAACTGCTGAGCAAACTCTTCGGAGGCTCGTCGGTGGGCAACCCCATCGACTTCCTCGCCACTGGCACAGCCGAGCAACTGGGATATATACTCGACGCCGTAGAGAACGACTATGACGAGATTGACTTCTCGGTGGTCATCTTCGGCTCGCCCGGATTGTTCTCGAACAAGGAGGTTTACGACCTGCTCGACGAGAAGATGAAGACCTGCAAGAAACCCATCTTCCCCGTGCTGCCGTCGATTATCAACGTCAAGGACGAGATAGCCGACTTCATAGCCAAGGGACGCATCAACTTCCCAGAAGAGTGCGTGCTCGGCAACGCTATCTGCAAGGTTTACAACACACCCAAGCCGCAACCCGAGAACGTGGAGCAGCCGGCAGTCGATGTGGCACGCATACGCAAGACCATCGAGCGCTGCAAGAGCGGATACCTCGAGATAGCCGACTACAACGAGCTTCTCGACGCCGCCGGCATCAGCCGCAAGAAGAGCGTCGAAGTCTCGAAGGTTGAAGACGCCATCGCCTTCGCCAAAGAGGTGGGATGCTCGAAGGATGTGCCGCTGGTGATGAAAGTCGTAGGCCCGCTGCACAAGAGCGACGTGGGCGGCGTGACCCTCGGTGTGAAAGACCTCGAGACGGTGGAGAAAGAGTTCAACCGCCTCATCGTCATCCCCGAGACCTACGCCGTGGAGATGTACCCCATGCTCGACGGAACCGACGTCTATATCGGCGCCATCAAGGATGCCAAGTTCGGCCACCAGATATTCTTCGGATTGGGCGGCATCTTCATCGAGGTGCTGAAGGACGTGCAGAGTGCCCTCGCACCCATCAGCGCAGCCGAAGCTAAGGAGATGCTCACACAGCTCAAAGGCTACAAGATACTCGAAGGCGTGCGTGGACAGGAAGGTGTCAACCTCGACCTCTATGCCGACCAGATTGCACGTGTCAGCGCACTGGTGCAGGCAGCGCCCGAGATTGCAGAGATGGACCTCAACCCGCTGCTCGGCAACCCGCGCTATGTGACCGCCGTGGATGCCCGCATACGCATCGAGAAATAAGACGGTTTTTATACAAACGAAAAGGGCTGGCTTCGGCCGGCCCTTTATATTTAACATTCACAAACCATTACACATGACTCATCAAGAACTTATGAGGCTGGCAATTCGGCTTTCGGAAGAGAACGTGCTGAACGGCGGCGGCCCCTTCGGTGCGGTGATAGCCAAAGAGGGAGAAGTTATCGCCACGGGTGTGAACCGCGTGACTGCAAACAACGACCCCACCGCGCATGCCGAGGTGAGCGCCATACGCGAGGCCTGCCGCAAGGTGAAGAATTTCAAACTTGACGGCTGCGTGGTTTACAGCTCGTGCGAACCTTGCCCCATGTGTCTCAGCGCATTATACTGGGCCGGTATCTCAAAGATATACTACGCCAACACCAAGGACGACGCAAAAGCGATAGACTTCGACGACTCGTTCATCTATGAACAGCTGTCACTGGAGCGTGGCGACCGCAGCATAGCAAGCGAACAGATGATGCACGACGAAGCGCTGAAAGCTTTCGAGATGTGGCGCGACAAAGAGGATAAGACTGAGTATTGATTGCTTGAGTGCCTGAATGCTTGAATGCTTGAGTGCTTGAGTGGGCTGACGCGGTTGGGTCAGTTCACTTCGCGCAGTTCCAAGTTGCCTTCCGAATAGACGGCATAACTGCGGTGATCGAGCCAGTCGCCGGTGTTGACGTATTTTATCGGAGTAATCAGAGTACTCGGATTGTTCTGAATATCCATCAACAGCGGCGTGTGACGGTGGCCGAAGACAGCGTAGTCAAACCGTTCTTGCTGCATGCGCTCTTTTATGTAAATCACAATGCCTTCACGGTCGTCGCCGAGGTAATGTTGCAGACCTTCGCGCTGGTGCTTAAGCTTGTTGCTGTCGCTCCAACGTTGTGCTATGGGAAAAGTCAGCTTCGGAGGAAGCAAGGCGAACATACGCTGGCAAGCACGGTTGCGGAACACTTTCTTCAGGCGGTCGTAGCCAGGGTCGAAACCACCAAGCCCGTCGCCGTGACCTATGAGGAAACGCCTGCCGTCGAACTCCACTATGTCTGGCTCCGAGTGCATCACTGCGCCGACTTCGTTCTCAAGATAGTCGAAGAGCCACATGTCGTGGTTGCCTATATAATAATGTATCTCCACCCCTGCGTCGGCGAGCTCAGCCAGCTTGCCGAGAAGCCTCACGTGTCCACGCGGAACGACATGCTTGTAGGTAAACCAGAAGTCGAACATGTCGCCCAGCAACACCAACCGCTTGGCGTCGGCCTTCATGGTGTCGAGCAGACGGCAGAGCGAAAGCTCCCGCTCACGCGAGTCGTCGCCAGAGCCCAGATGAGCGTCACTGACGAAATAGAGCTTATTACGGATGTCGCTCATTCGGCACCGTTTAACGAGAAGTTCACGGCTTGAGGCTTTTTGCGTTCCACCTGGAAGCGCACACGCTCCATCACATTCTTGAAGGCAAGAGTGTGTGGGTTGTCGGCCGTTGCCTCGTTCTCTTCCAAACCCTGAAGCACCTGCTCGTAGTAGGTGAAGAGCTCTGGGTAGCGGTCAACATCGATTATGGGGTGGTTGCCGTTGAAAGGCTTGTAGAGAGCGATAAGCGTGGCAAGCGAGCCGCTGTTGTCCTGTAGAAACTGTGTGATATACATCACCTGCTCGTCGTATGCTTCGCGATAGAGCGAGTCGGTCTCCTGTTTCGCCTTGCGATATGCGACGGTGTCGCCGATGACCTTCATCATGCCGTTTTCTTCGACGGTTTGAATGCCGAAACGTTCACGGTTGGCACGGTCGGAGGCAACGATGTCGCGAAGCTTGTAAGCGCCGTAGTTGCTGTAATCCTGCAGCTGCCAGAGGGTTGCCGACTCTTTCGATCCATCGACCTTATAGCTGAGCGAGAGGCTGTCGAACACTCCGGAGAGCTTTATCTTCTCGCCCTTGTAGGGCAGCAGGACCACATAGTCAACCGCCGAGGTGTGGAGGTTGTAAAAAGTCTGGTATTCGTATTTGCCGCTGTAGCTGAACTTACCTTTCTTGTCAATCTGGATGGAGTCGAGGAAATGCGGCCCGTCGGGGGTTAGCTCCTCGATGTACATCACCTTCCCAGCACCGTTGTCGATGGTGCCTTCGATGGTGAACTTGTTTTCTTTCTTGCATCCGGCGAAAAACATCACCAGAACTGCGAATAGTAAAAAGTATCTTTTCATGATGAGTTTTATGGTTGGAAGGGTTTGAAGGGTTCGCTTCGCTTGAATGTTTAAAAGGGTCTAGGTTGGAAGGGTTGAAAAAGTCACTGCTCACAAAAATCTCAACTCGTTTAGTTCTACCTATTAAATATGTTACGCTCTTATTTATTAAAACCAATCTTCCATTGACCGAAGATTATCACCTCCACTAATCTTTATTGATTTACCAATATTATTAAAACACTCGTTTTCTTTTTTATCAGCCTCTGATTCGCTCACTTCTTTGCCGTTTATAAAACACTTCAGTGATTCCCCTCCATCGTCATCCCAACTATGACCGCGTTCTATATCTGCTATTCTTTGTAATTTGCCAGATTTAAGATACTCTATATAATCATGGACCTCACCCATTTGACCATAGAAGCTTTTGATTCGGTTTTTACGTGGGATGTATGAAATATCCCATGTTGTGTGATCTTCTTTTACTTGACCATTAGCTATAGTCAACAAACAAGAGCCAACACTCTCATATTCTGAAAAAATAACAAGTTCAGGAATGTCATCATTGTCTATGAATGCATACATCCACCCGCGATATTCCATTTGCTTAAAATCCTCATGTTCCCTTACGTATTTTTTGTACAGAGACTCGTAATCAACTTTGTTATCGCTTGGCTGTTCATCTTCATCAATTTTTACACAATCTTCTGAATTCTTTATGGTTGGTTGTTCGATTTGCTCGATGACTGAATCATTCAGTGTAGTTGGAGGACCAGCGTTGGATCTTTTTTTGTGAATAATCAAAATAATCGCTAGAAAAACAACAATAACCAGGACACTGGCAATAATTATTTTATTCTTAGATATATTGAATTGGGGACAGTGAGGTTTATCTGTTTTCCTCTTTCTGTTTTTTAGAATGTAGCCACAATGTGGGCATGACTTAGCGGTGTCACTTATCTGGTTCCCGCATTCGGGGCAATTAATTAAAGCCATATTTTTTTTAATAATGTGATTAAGATTGGTACGACGTTTTAAAGGGTTAAAATTGGTAATGGGTTAAAGGTTGGAAAAGTTCGGGGTGAGAAAGTCAATCAACGCAAGGGCGGCCATAGCCTCAACCACAACCGCGGCGCGACTCACATGGCAACGGTCATGGCGGCCTTTGATTTCAATCATCTGCACCTCCCCTGCCCCATTGCGGCACTGTGTAAGTGGAATCTGCGTCACCACAGGATGGAACCCCACCGTGAACTCGACGGGCATACCGTTCGAGATGCCGCCCTGTATGCCTCCGCAATGGTTGGAGAGTGTTAATGGTGAATTGTGAAATTCGGATTCCGAATCGACTCCCGATGCCTCTTTGGCGCAGTCGTTCCAGCGGTCGGCATAGTCGTTGCCCGTCATCGCTGCGGCCTCCTTGCCGATGCCCATCTCCAAACTCACCACCGAGGGAATTGAAAACATCGCGTATGCCAACCGAGCGTTGAGGCGGTCGAAGACCGGCTCGCCCACCCCTGGCTTCACACCGAAAATCGTGCAGCGAACGACGCCGCCCACGGTGTCGCCCTCCGAAACATCCTGTCCGGCGCTCCATTCCGACACAATGCTTATGCCTGCTGACGCAAGCAGCTGCTTGGCTATGGCGCCTGCTACGACTCTCGCCACCGTCTCTCGTGCCGAAGCTCGACCTCCACCGCGATGGTCGCGGATGCCGTACTTCTCCTGGTAGGTGTAGTCGGCGTGTCCTGCACGCTGCCAATCTTTCAGGTTGTAATAATCCTCGCTGCGAGCGTCGCTGTTGCGGACGATGAAAGCAATCGGCGTACCCAGCGTCACTCCGTCCACGATGCCCGACTGCCACTCGACGCGGTCGGCCTCCTTCCTCTCGGTCGTGCCTTCAATCCCGTCACCGCGACGGCGTGCAAGCTCGGCATCGATGGCGTTGAAATCCAGACGCAAGCTCGCTGGACAGCCGTCAATGACACCGCCCACCGACACCCCGTGCGATTCGCCGAAAGTGGTCAAACGGAAGTTGTTGCCGAAAGTGTTGCCAGACATCTATGAGGGAGTTTTGAGTATTAAGTGGATTGCTGAATTTCGGAATTTCGAGATAACCGAATGACGATATTCTGAAATCCCGACATCTCCCCTACCCTATTTCGGATTGATTTCCAGCAGCTCCACCTCAAAGACCAGAAGAGATCCCGCCGGGATGTCGCCCACCTTGCGCTCGCCGTAGGCGAGGTTGTGGGGGATGTAGAGGATATACTTGGAGCCTTCGTCCATCAGCTGCAGGCCTTCCGTCCAGCCAGCGATGACCTGATTGAGGGCGAAGGTGATAGGTTCGCCGCGTTCCACACTGCTGTCGAACACCTTGCCGTCAATCAGTTTGCCGGTGTAATGCACCTTCACCTTGTCCGTGGCAGTGGGTTTCTTGCCGTTGCCGGCCTTCTTGCGTATGTACGAGAGGCCCGACTCGGTGGTATAAACCGACTTGTTGTTGCGTATTTTCTCCATGTAGGCCTTGCCCGCGGCGATGTTCGCCTCACAATCTTTCTTCATCTTTTCGTTCATTTGGTTCTGATAGCGCACCATCAGGCTCTCCATCTGTTCCTGAGTGAAGTAGATATTGCCCTTTTCGGCGTTCTGCAACGCCTGCGACACCTTGTCAACGCTGAACATCACCCCCTGTCGCAGCCATTCGGTGTAGATGCTCTGTCCTACTGCGTATGATATCGAGTCGTTGAATGTTTTAAGGCCTTTGGCTTTCACCACGGTCATCTCCTGTGCGCTGGAAACCGAAACCAGCGCAACGGCAAAAAAGAAGGCTGATGATGCAATGATTTTTCTCATAACTGTTATTCGTTTCTACAAACAATGCCTGCGGCGAACCGCAGGCATTCATATTACATTATATTTAAGTGTTCTTGCGGCACTATTTACCAGTCACTAATCACTTTCTCAATTCACAGGTCACATAATCACACATATTCCTTTGCCGGCACTCCGTCGAGTATCTCCTTACCGCAGATGGCAAGTGCCAGCATCTCGTTCTCGCCCTTGTAAATCTTCACTGGGGCAATCCAGCCGATTTGGTCAGTGATCTGAGCCATCCAGGGTTTGCTGTAGGCGATGCCGCCGGTGAGGATGATGGCGTCAACCTTGCCTTTCACAACAGCGGCCAGACGGCTGATTTCTAGCGACACCTGATAGCAGAACGCATCGACCAGCAGCTTGCACTTCTCGTCGCCGGCCAGCGCGCGCTTCTCCACCTCGTAGGCGTCGTTGGTGTTCAGGTAGGCCACAAAGCCGCCCTCGGCGGTGACCATCTTCTTCACCTTCGCCATATCGTATTTTCCGCTGAAGCACACCTCGATGAGCTTGCTGGCGTTGATCGAGCCCGAGCGGGTGGGCGAGAATGCACCGAGGCCGCACAATGCGCGGTTCACCTCAACGCAACGGCCGTGCTCGTGGATGCCCACGCTCACGCCGCCGCCCATGTGGGCGATGATGAGGTTCAGGTCCTCATAGTGCTTGCCAAGCTCGCGGGCATAGAGCTTGCCGGTCATCTTCTGGTTGAGGCAGTGCCAGATGACGCCTTCGCGCTTGGGGTCGAGGTCAAACTCGGGATGTCCCGTGATTTTGGCGTATGCCGGACGCTCGTCAACGATGCCCGGGTCGGCTATATATGCACATTCGAGGCCTATCTCGCGGGCAATCGAGTCACTGATCAGAGCGCCCAGGTTGCAGGCGTGCTTGCCCTGGATACCGTCGTGGCACTCTTTTTTCATCAGTTCGTTCACACGGTAGGTGCCGCTCTCGCACGGACGAGTCAATCCGCCGCGTCCCATGACGATAGCAATCTCGTCGGTGCCCACACCGTGGTCTTTCAGCATGGAAAGGATAGCCGCTTTGCGGTAGTCGAACTGGTCGGCCACCTCCTTGTATTTCTGTATCTCCTCAATGGGGTGAGTGATGTTCTCGGTGAAGACCTCGTTCTCGCCCTCGTAGATAGACGTTTTGGTAGATGTTGCGCCTGGATTGATTACCAGAGTGTACTTCCTTGTGCTCATATTTTGTTTAATGTGTTAATGATTCTTAAAATTTCAATGTGCAAAGATAAGAAATTTAATTTGATTTTTCACATCCCGGTTGCACTTTGTGAATAAGATGCCGGTTTTGTTGAAAAGTTGCCCGCCGTCAACAGCCCTCTTCATCCCCCTCAAAGTCCCTTCCTGACCACATCGTACCCTTTATCGCAACGCCTCAGCCGCCAGCCGCCGCTCAGCTCTATTGCAAAGCCCTTCGTCTTCTTCCTCATCGACTTCGTCCCCTCTGGAATAATCAGCATCGGGCGTCCCGAAATCACACAGCCGTACTCCGAATATATCCTCCCAAACTCGCCTTTCAGCTCTATCACAGAGAAAAAGTTGCCCATCTCCTCAAGTCCTGTCACACACGCCGGGTTGAACCCCATCTGATAGTCCTCCGCCTGCAGCCAGACGACATTGTTCGTCTCCATCTTCCTGCGAACCATCTCTTTTAGCGCCATCCGCGCCGCCTCAAGGGTGTCAACCACACGCATCACCTCAGCATACGAATCTGTCCTCTTTAGCGCCAGCGTGTCCACCGTCCCGGTCATCCCCACACCGTAAATACGCCTCACCCTCTCGCCCAGGTCCATCGTCGGAGTCACCTCGTTTCGCCACGTCGCATCGACGTCGTTCAGGCAGGCATACATGGCGCCCATATAATAGCCGTACTGGCGCGACAGGTTAGGTGCCGTCATCAACCTCCCCACATCCTGTCCAAGCTGCTGCGCCACCTTTGACGAATCGCGCAGACACAGGCGGTATTGTGTGTAAAGCGCCAGACCTTCCTGAAACTCAAACCTGCATTCATCTCTGTCTTTCCCCACAAAAAGCGTCCGCCGCCACGCTCTGAAACCCAGAGCTTTTTCCACATGTTCGCGTCTTTCCGTCCCATCGCCTTCCAAAGCCTTCGCCAGCTCCGCCAACTCGCAGAGCACCAGCGTCCTGCCCGCCTTCGTATCTACATGCCCGTTGTCATAAACCATCTCGTCGCTGCCGTAGTGACGGTTCTGAAACCGGTGGAAAAGTTCGTGAACAAACACCTCCACCAAAGCGCTGTCCGACATCTCGAACATCGGCACGATGGCCACATCCACACCTCTGAGCCGAGCTGCGTTGCCGGCCACCACGAGGTTCGAATCCAACGTTCCGCAATACAGCTCGCCCACTTCCCTCGCACCATTCAGCAACCTCGCGTCGTTGCAGAAAGCCAGCTTGTCCGCATCCCTCACAAGCACCACCTCGCCCCAGATGTTCTCGCCCCACAGCCGTCCGCCGTCGGCGTCACAGACACGCTGAGCCTCCGCAAACAAACCAGCCGCACGTTCCTGTGGCATTGTGTCCCAACCCTGCGCCCACGCGCCCGTTGCGGCGACGATTGCAGCCAAAGCCAGCCACAGTGATTTCAGTCTTATGAAGATACCGTTCATCTCTGTCCTTTGTTTCTGTTTGCAAAAGTACGAAACCCCCATTGCGGTTTACGAATAAAATGGCAAAAATATTTTCACAAATCCCCCAACCCACTGACAACCAACCCCAACCAACAAACCTTCACAATTCAAGATATTTCCGTCCGAAGGTAAAAAGTCGGGATTCCACTTTTTTAAGGTCGCTATGTTAGATAGTTATATCAGAAAATTTTATTGTCTGCTTATGTGCTTGTTTTGCCAGATTAAATAAATTATGTAATTTTGCAGTTGAATTGCAAGATTGCATAAAATATATAGTTGTATATGATCAACAGAAAGTTAGCAGCTCTTGTTCAGGAGAATCTGAATTATTTCCCTGTGGTGACAGTCACAGGACCACGGCAGTCAGGGAAGACAACCCTTATTCGAAGCATGTTCCCCAACCTGCCCTACTATTCGTTGGAGAATCCAGACACAAGGGCGATGGCCTATGAAGATCCAATGGCTTTCCTCTTGCAGCACAACGAGGGCATGATTCTCGACGAGGCTCAGAATGTGCCTGAGATGTTATCCTACCTGCAAGGGGTTGTCGATGAACATCGTGAACGCAAATTCATACTCTCCGGTAGTTCTCAATTCAAACTACAGAACAGTATAACCCAGTCTCTGGCTGGTCGTACGGCGGTGCTCGAACTTTTTCCTCTTACTATAGGCGAGATTGAAGGTATCTCTGAAACCGATGATGCCGACCGTCTGATGCTCCAGGGTTTTTATCCTGCCATCCATGCTGGCGACAATATTCCCCGACTCTTCTATCCGGCCTACCTACGCACCTATCTGGAACGTGACGTGCGCCAGCTGCTGCAGGTGAAAGACCTCTATCAGTTTCAGACATTCCTCCGACTCTGCGCTGGGCGCATCGGCAGCCTCTTCAACGCCAGCGAGCTATCGAACGAGGTTGGCGTCAGCGTCAATACCATCCGCTCTTGGGTATCTATTCTCCAGGCCTCATATATTATCTTTATGGTGCACCCCTATTTCGAGAACTCACGCAAGAGGCTCACCAAGACATCCAAGCTTTACTTCTATGACACAGGATTGGCGTGTTACCTTTTAGGCATCGAGAATGAAACGCAGATAAGTTCCGACCGCATGCGGGGACACCTGTTTGAAAATATGGTTGTCGCCGATATCGTCAAACAGCGAGCCAACGAAGGCAAAGACAACGACCTGATGTTCTACCGCGACAGCAACGGCAACGAGATAGATCTGCTTGTCCCAAACCAGCAGTCGTTTGAAGGGTACGAAATCAAGTCATCGTCCACATACAACAGCTCTTTTGAAAAGGGGTTCAAGTCCGTCACCGATCAGCTTGATGCACGTCTTGTCCGCCGAGCAGTTGTCTATTGTGGGATGCAGGAGCGTCGTGATGCCAAGATCGAGCTGCTAAACTACCGCACTTTGCTTGCTGTCTAGATTACACAACCTTTTTCTGAAAAACAAAACGGGTCACCGATAATGGTGACCCGTTTTAATGATTACGAATATTTTATAACATTACGGTCTAACCAGCACCTTCCGTGATGGACGCTCTCCAACTTTCACCATATAGACACCAGCCGCAGAAACGGGTATCTCAACCGCTGCCTGCTGCCCGCTACCTGCTGTCTGCTTAATCACCCTTCCCATAACATCGTAAACTACTACCGACTGCCTGCCGTCACCTGCCTGCTGCCCGTTAAAGTCTATCATAATCGTGTTCCCGCGTGAGTAAATCTTGATGTTGTCTGCTGTCTCCGCATCGTCGATGCCGTTGCTGTAGTCAAAGTAAGCCGTATATGTTGCGTCGCCCGTGACGGTGATGGTCCGTATATGTTGCGTGTTGCCATCCTGCCACTGAACGAAAACATATCCCGGATAGGGTGTTGCCGTTATGGTTGTTGTCGTTCCGCTTGCGAAGGTTCCGCTTCCTGAAACAGAACCCATTGTCGGGTCGAACGATTGGACGGAGATGGTGTATTGATTGGATGGGTTTCCTCCTATGCTCTCAAAGTAGGCGGTATATGTTGCGTTGCCGGTAACGGTTATCGTACGAGGGTTTGTTATGTTGTTGTCCTGCCAACGCACAAAGCGATAGCCGCTGTTCGGAGTGGCAGAGATGGTGACAGAGGTCCCTTGGTTGTACGTTCCGCCACCGCTGGCGCTGCCCATAGACTGGTTTGCAGAGTACACGGTTATTGTGTACTGTGTCGGGGCATTTGCCTCGAAATAGGCAGTGTATGTTGCGTTTCCAGTAACAGTTATTGTACGCGGGTTGCTGGTGTTGTTGTCTTGCCAGTGTGAGAAACTATAGCCGTTGTTGGCAGTTGCCGTAAGTGTTGCGGTACTGCCTTGGGCGTAAGAGCCACCACCGCTGACGTTACCCATTGACGTATTGGCCGAGTTCACGGTTATAGTGTACTGTGTCGGAGCGTTTGCCTCGAAGTAGGCGGTATAAGTAGCATTGCCCGTAACAGTTATGGTGCGAGGATTGTTAGTGTTGTTGTCCTGCCAGTGTGAGAAATGATAGCCACTGTTGGCCGAAGCCGTAAGAGTGACAGTCGTTCCCAAAGCATAACTGCCTCCGCCAGTAACTACACCCATTGTTGCACTGTTTGTTTCTGTGCTTATAGTATAGTAAGATATTGGTGAAAAATATGCAATCAATTCCATATCACTTTCCACGGTTAACGTATGTGGATTGTCCGTCGATCCATCGCTCCAATGGTCAAAATAGTAGCCGCTGTTTGCAACTGCGTTTACTTCTGCCAAATGGTTTGTACAAGACGGTGCCATAATAATCTGAACGGTTCCCATTTGGTCGTCAGCAGAAGTTACGGAAAAAGCCACATTGCCGTCTTCTATAAAATTGGAAAAAGTTGCCCATTCATTAGCAATGGCATAACTGGAAGCAGTTCCACACGGCACATATACGGGTATGTCTCTAGACACACCATAGAAGGAAGACGTATCCAAATTCGGTGGAGTAATTGCATTTGAATAAATTTCGGCCAATCCAGAGCAGCTTCTGAAAGCATCGGCGGGGATTCTGGTGACATTTTCTCCGATGTTGAGAGTGTGGCATGCTTTGAAACATCTTCTATCGTAGTTGTAGTAGTGACAGGTAATACTACAATTTACAGCATTGAAGTTAATTGTTGTAACACTATCACACCTGTCGAAAGCGAGAGCTGGAATTGTAGCAACATTGCTTCCTATATTAATTGTTGATAATGCTATGCAATTTTCAAACACAGGGCCGTAGTGGGTAACATTAATAGCACAATTTGTTGCGTTATAATTTACGGTTGTCAATCCACTACAACCATAGAAGGCTTCCCACCCGATAGAAGAGACTGCGTTGCCGATGGTGACGGATGTCAGGCCTCCGCAACCGTAGAATGCTTGTTTACCTATGGAGGTGACGGAGTTGGGGATGGTGAGTGTGCCTGTGATTCCGCAGTGGGCGAAAGCTAACTTACCTATGGATGTGACTGAGTTGGGGATAGTGAGATTGCCTGTAATTCCGTGGCACCTGGCAAATGCTCCTTCACCTATGGAGGTGACGGAATTGGGGAGACTAAGTGTACTCAGTTGAAAGCAGGCTTCAAAAGCATAATTTGGAATAGTAGTTACATTATCCCCTATGTTTAGAGTGGTGAGAGAAGTGCAGTTTACGAACCATGAATAGTCCCAATTAGCCTGAACATCAGACGTTACGTTAGAACAATTTGTTGCATTATAATTTACTGTTGTCAATCCACTACAACCATTGAAAGCGGATTCCCCGATGGAAGTGACAAATTGTGGAATGGTAAGGGTTCCAGTCAACCCACTACAGGACCCGAAAGCAAACTTTCCTATAGAAGATACCGAGTTTGGGATGGTTAGCGTGCCCATTAGTCCGCTACAGTTACAGAAAGATTTTTCACCTATCTGAGTAACAGCATTTGAGAAGGTTACACCCTGTGTTGGATTAGTGCAGCCATAAAAAGTTACACGCGTTAGACCGGAACAGCCATAGAAAACGTAATTTGATATGGAGCTGATTGCGTTTGGTAAAGTGAGCACACCCGTCAATCCACTGCATCCATAAAAGCTAGACGCACCAATTGATGTAATTGTGTTAGGGAGTGTTATTGAAGTCAATCCACTACATTCATAAAAACTTTGCTTACCAATTGATGTAATTGTATTGGGGATTGTAAATGATGTCACTTCTGAACATCTATAGAAAGCATAATCCCCAATAGCCGTTACGGTGTATGTGGTATCATGATATGATACGGTGCTTGGAATAACCACACTGTTTGGAAAATCTCTAATAACAGTCTGCCAATAAATAGAGTGTCCTGTGTTTACGACTGAGTTTATGCTCTGGGGGGGGACAACGTGAGCACAGCCGTCCACTATATTGAAATAGAGATAGTATCTATCTTGTACTCTGACAGAAAAGTCGTAAGCTGATGCATTGCCAGCTGTCACTATCAGTGCAATGAAACAAAAAAGTATTTTTTTCATAATTTGGTATTTATAAAGGTAAATAATAAACTCCGTTTTCAACCAGCATTTGGGCGAATTCCTGACCTGCAATTAGTCGCACGTTGGATGCTTCGGCATCACGTTTGGCCTGCTCACTGAAGTCGTCGCAGGTCGAGATGACCCACAGCTGTGACGAGGGCAGTTGACGCCACCTCTCGATGGTTTTCTTGTAGTTTGTTATCTGCGTGACTGCCCATTCGTTGGTGTAGTCTGTGTGTTTTTTTGCTTGAATGAAAACGGTGAAACCGTTGAGCCTGTCAAAAGTGGCTATAACGTCGGCATCGCCCTCTTCGTGTGTGGTGGAGTTTTTTGCAGGTATTGTGGTCTCGGCTCCGAGTTGTTGCATATACCACGCCACAAGTTTTTCAAGACTTTGGTCCTTGAGCAGTGTTCTAATATGATTTAGAAGCGTCTTGGATGCATCCTCTGTGAAAATGCTGCGAAGATTGATTGGCCTGTTTTCCGCATAACGGGCAACCGCATCTTTTACATCTTCCCTTAAGTCATTGATGTCGCAGTTGGTCTGTTGTATTTTCATACGCGAATAGAGAGCCTGAGATGCGTAGTCTCCACGTGGAATTCCTACAGTCAGCGGCTCCACTTTGCGATAGAAACCCATGTCTATCTGCTGCCCATCAGGGTAAGCGGGGTACCCTTTACTGTCAAGGGTTGCCTTGTCTCCGTTCCAGTCGATCCACAAATCCTGTACAGATTTGTCTTGGTTGTTGAAAACAACATCGTCGGCAATGCGATAGACATTGAAACTTCCTGACAGCGGCACCACGACGACATCGCCCTTTTTCATTTTGTTCAAGAATCGCCATAAATTGTAGCGGTTTCTCGGTTGCCCCCAACCTGCATCGTTGAACACTTTTTCGAACGAATCCCAGTCCTTTGTCAGCAACGCCTGCTGTTCTGGATTGGAAAAGTAGCTCCACCCAATCGAAATCAGATTGTGATTCAAAAGCAATCCGTGAGTGAAAGGCCATGCCTTGTCACCACATTTGCAACGATGCATCCAGTAGCTTTGTTCCTGTTCCATCTGTTTTTTTTTCTGCCCCCAAGTCTCCAATGGGACACATACATACAAAAAGAAAGGCATGAGACTTATGTGCTCATGTCCGTCTTCATTGAGGTATCGGCAAACACCTTTGTAGGAACGGGGTCTTATGGAACATATCTCACGCCTGCCGGTATGCGCTATGCATACACACACAAGCGAAAGCATAAATGCTCATCTCCTCCTACCTGAAAGATTTGCCGAAATTTCAATGAAAGGACAAATGTCGCAATGCTTTTCTCGCATACTTACATTCTCTCGTAAGCGGTTGCAAAAATACAAAAAATATGTTAGATAGGAGGTGGTAGAAGTAAGATGTAAGAAAAAAAAGTCGGGGCGGTATTCTGTTGCCGTCCCGATCTGAAGCAAAACAAGAGCGTCAGCTCAATATGTGTCAATATTTATCTTTCTTATGTCATAGATATCGTTGTGTTTTCAGTGGAATCACTCATGGAACAAGTCTTTGAGTTCTTTTTTTATTGTATTCAATACGGAAACATAGCACGTACATGGTTCTGCAACGCCTGGAAATCTATGCTGCCGTATTCCGCATTGCTGAAAAGGTCGATGTCAATGGACATCCGATGTCCAAGCCTTAGGCTTAACGAAGTTCCCCCAACAAGACGAAATGAATTAAACATCGGGTCGGACATCTAGCCTGCCAATGTCTCACACAAATAGGGTGTCACTGTCTCATAGTGAAGTCTGGGAGATGACATTTGACAAGTTCTCCTTTACATTTCGATTGAAAATACTGGGCACAAAATTGTCGGCGAACTGCTTCAAACGATGCAAACCGTAAAGTTTTACGACAATCTGGCGTTCGTTTTCAGTTCCAAAACCGAATACACGCTCGATAACAAAGTCTGCGTGACGCTCCCAGTCGATATTATCGAAGTCCGTATCCCAGAATGTAACTGTAGAGAAATCGATCTTTTTCGGAAGGTATGTGGAGCTGTGCCTCATGGGGTTAGTTGTATTTTCATTTGCAAAAATACACATTTTTCCGTTTGTGGAAAAATTCACTGTCAATTTCTCTAATCGCTCCCCAAACCTCCCATAAGAAATACATACACTATCCCCCAACCCTTCAAGCGAAGCGAACCTTTTTTACTATTAAACTTTATATGGTTCTGCAGTGCATGGAAAGCCAAGCTGCCGTCTCCGCTTTATGGTTTCAAAAATGCTTGCTGCGTTTCAGGAGGTAGGGGATCATCACCTGGTCGAAGCCTCGTTCAACGGCTACTGGGACGTAGTCGATGGCGTATTGGATGGTTTTCTGCTTCAGCGTGTCGCGGCGGCGGCGCATCTCGGCGGCGTAGGTGTCGGCGATTTCGGCTGGGTTGAGCCTCAGCTTGCGGTGGGTTTCGAGGTCGATAAACTCGGTGGGTCGGTTGTCGAAGGCGAGATCCAACTCCTTTGCTTCATCATAGGTATGGAAAAGCAACACCTCGTGTTTGTTGTGCCGCAGGTGGCGCAAGGCGTCGAGCAGGGCGTCCCAGTCGTCCTGCTTTATGAAGGCGTCGGTGAAAAGCACCACCATTGAGCGTCGGTGGAGACTCTCGGCTGTGAGGTGCAGCGCTTCGACGAACGAGGTACCTCGTGCTGACGATTCCGACCTATGGTCGGTCGTGAGCAGCGAGTCGAGGATCGAATAGATATGGTGCTTATGGGCAGCGTTGCTGCGCGTCTCGGTTTGCAGGTCGATGCCGTCGCTGAGAAGCGTGAGGCCGAAGGCGTCGCGCTGGCGTTGCAGCAACTCCACCAGCATCGCCGCACCATAGACGGCGAAGGTTAGCTTGTTGGGATGCTCGAGGTTGTTCATCCCCTCGACGGGGAAGAGCATAGAACCGCTTTGGTCGATGAGGAGCTGGCAACGCAGGTTGGTCTCCTCCTCGTAGCGTTTCACATAGAGACGGTCGGTGCGGCCATAGAGCTTCCAGTCGATATTGCGTGTGGATTCGCCGTTGTTGTACTGCCGATGTTCGGCAAACTCGACCGAGAAGCCGTGAAAAGGACTGCGGTGGAGGCCTGTGATAAAACCCTCCACCACCTGCCGAGCATAAAGCTCGAGACCTTTGTATCGCTCGACCTGCTCTAACATGGGAGCGGAGACCAGTGATTAGTGATTAGTGATTGGTGATTAGTGATTTATTCGCTTGATTTAATTCGATTCAGAGGTGCTCATGAATGCTAAAGCATTTGACAAATGTAGTCGCCGACCACGAACCACTGACTAACGACTGCCGACTAATTTAAATTACAACAGGGCGTTGAGTTTCTCAGTGAGAGTGTTCTTTGCCACAAGGCCTACGCATTTGTCAACTGCCTGACCGCCTTTGAAGAACAGCACGGTCGGGACGCTGCGGATGCGGAACTGAGCGGCGAGGTTGGCACATTCGTCAACGTCGGCTGTGCCTATTACGGCACGCCCTTCATATTCCTTGGCGACCTCTTCAACTATGGGTGCGAGGGCTTTGCAAGGTCCACACCATGTGGCGCCGAAATCGACCATTACGGGTTTGTCGCTCTTGAGGAGTTCTTCGAAGTTTTGCTCTGTGATTGTCATGGTTATTAATGTTTTATTGATTTATATTCTGGAATAGCAGGTGCAAAGGTAGCAAATAATTACGGAATCAGCAAATACAGAACCATTGAATTTGCATCTATCTACAAACCATCGCATTAACGCATGCTACCTCAGCCATGCCCGTGGATTCATGCTGTTGCGGTCGTTCCATATTTGGAAGCTGAACTCCGCAGTGCCGCTGCCGTCACCGTTCCACACGGTTCCGAGTGTCTGGCGTGCGTTAACCTTGGCCCCTTCTTTCACACTGACAGATTGCATATTGGCATAGACAGTCATGTAGTCGCCGTGACGCACAATAACCCCTTTTGCACCAGAAGGAGTGGTAAAGACACGTGTCACCTTGCCGTTGGCGACACAGATCACCGTCGATCCGGCAGCACAGCTCAGATCCAATCCGTTGTTCATATTCACTCCGCCGGAGGCGTGGGTGTATTTGCCGTATTCGCGAACAACACTCTTGTAGCTTACAGGCCACGGGAGACGACCTTTCACTGCCGAGAACTCGGCGCTTTCGGGACTTTCGCTCACCACAGGTTTGGGTGTGGTGGCGGCTGATGTGGCAGGTTTGGTGGTAGTCGTTGTGGTAGTCGTTGTGGTGTTTTTCCCAGCGGCCGCCGCCTTACGCTCGGCCTCCTTGCGGGCGGCTTCTTTGCGGGCCGCCTCGGCACGACGGGCTTTGGCTATCTCTTCGTTCACGATCTTCTGTATCTGCTTCTGCAACTGCTGGCGCTGTTTCTCTTTCTGGCTTATCTGTTTGCTGAGGTTCTGCTCTTGCTTTTTCGATGCGTTGAGCGACTGCTGACGTTGTTGCTGCTCCTTCGCCAGGAGAGCTTTGTTCTGGTTTTCCTTAAGCAGGAGTGTATTCTGCTCGGCACGTTGATGCCCAAGCTGGTCGGCAGCGGCCTGCAGGGCTTCTTGACACGAGGCAATCTCGGCCGCCTGCATCTTGCGATAGTCGCTGTAGTCCTTGTAACACTTCAGTTTAAGGTAGGAGCGATTGTATGTCTCGTGGTCGAATACAAGGCCCTGCTTGTTGAGGTTCATCTGACTACGGTACATAGCATTGACCACTTTGGCATATTCCACCTTCAAACTGTCGATATGCGACCTCATCATAGAGATGCTATCCTTGGTCTGCCCTATCTGCTGGTCGAGCATCTGGATTTGAGTGCCCAGGTTGTTTATCAGTTTCGTGCGCTCATCAATCTTTTTATTGAGAGTGTTCAGTTGAGCGGTGTTGAGTTTGGTGTTTTTCTTCGCACTAGCCAGTTCGCTGTTGAGACGTTTTATCTCTTTTTCGAGTTTTGTTTTCTCGTTTTCGAGTTGCTTTTTCGACTGACCATTGGCCGGCAACCATACACACACTGCGACAAGAAGCGCGATAACGGCTATTATTTTATGATTTTTACACATAAAACACCAAAGTAAAATACAATGGCAAAAGTATAAACAAAAAGCGGACAGCACCGTATGCCATCCGCTTTTTTATCAAACTCGTGGTGTTGATATGTTGGTGATTGGTGATTAGTGATTAGTGATTAGTGATTAGTGATTAGTGACTAGTGATTAGTGATTAGTGATTAGTGACTAGCGGCCACCGACCACTGACTACCGACCACTTCCCACTCACCTACCAGTTCAGGATTTTCTTGAAGTCGTAGGCTTCGGGGTTGGCGACGTATTTCTTCGCTGCCTCGTAGTCGGCAGGTGTGACATAATCCATAATGTCATCGACATACGACTGAACCTTGTTGCTGTTCACATTCACAAGGCGCGGCGGAATCTTGCCGGTCACCGGGTCTTGCAGGTCTTTGAGGTAGAGCGGAGCAACGTTGCCAAGCTGATCCACATACACCATACAACCCGTGCAGCCGTCGTTGAAGAGCTTGTGAACACCCATTCCCATCAGCGAGCAGTAGGTAAGGTCGTAAGCTATGGGCGTGTGGCAGCGTATCTCGTAGCCGATTTCCACCGGGCGGGTTTTCACCTTAAGTCCGAGTTCCTTGACCTTGCGCTCGAGGAGGTCGTTGAAGATGTGAGCCTTCGACACCTTGCCGAGTTCGGGGTGTCCGTGCTCGTCGTAGCTGAAGTGTATGCCGCTGTTCTTTATCTCCTCGTCGCTGAGCGAATGGAACACGCCCTCCGAAATCATCGCAGCGCCGTAGTTGATGCCCATAAGCTTACGCTTGATGATGCAGGAAACCACCATGTTGATGATTTTATCGACGGTTATCTCGGTCTTGTTGAAGAACTCGGGTATGATGACCATCGGGTAATGGCAGGCGCCAGCTATGCCGAGTGCGAGGTGTCCGGCAGAACGGCCCATGGCACTCACCACAAACCAGTTCTCGCTGGTGCGGGCATCCTCCATCACAGCGGTGGCAAGCACGCAACCCTGTGCCTTTGCGCTGTTGTATCCAAAGGTGGGGCTGGAGTTGGGCAATGGCAGGTCATTGTCGATGGTCTTGGGCACGTGGATGTTGGCGATGGGATAGTGCTTATCGGCGAGGAACTTGGCTATGCGGTTTGCCGTAGAGGCGGTGTCGTCGCCACCGACGGTGACCAGCAGTTTAATCTCGTTTTTGGTGAAAAGCTCGAGGTTGAAGCGCTGCTCGAAGTCTTCGGGTGTAGGTTTGAAGCGGCTCATCTTAAGAATGCTGCCACCCTTGTTGAAGATTTCGTCGGCAGTCAGGAAGTCGAGGTCCTGCATACGCGGTTTGTCGGTGAACAGGGCGCTGTAGCCGCCGTGAAGCCCTATGACGCGGAAACCGTCGCGCAGGAAAGTTTTTGCCACTGAGGCGACAACGGTGTTCATTCCAGGGGCAGGACCGCCACCTGTGAGGATTGCTATTGATTTCATGGTGATATATGTTTTAAAGTTAAAGAGTTCGAAAGTTTTAGAGTTTAAAGTTCACAAGGTTCGTTTCGCTTAAAAGGTTGAAATGGTTGAAACGGGTTCGCTTGATAAGTTACATTTGTCTAACCAATAATTACTTATATACATACTCCGTAACGGTGGTCTCTTTGACCGGGTAGTAGTTTCCTTGCTTCTTTTGCATTGTGCAGGTGCACGAGGTTGGATAGTCGGAGCCTTGATATTCGTAACTGTAGCTGTAGGACTCGAGCGTCTCGCCGACATAGACCATCTTTGCCGAGAGAAGGTTGTTCACGCTGCCGTAGAGCGGCACCGACACACAACTCAACTCGCTCTTGGCCCAGAAGTTGCGCATCGGATTTTTCTTGTCGTCGTAGGTATAGGACCACCAACCCTGGGCTTTGCCGTCATAGTAAGAGGTAACCGATGTGATATTGTCGTCGGTCCATTCTATCGCTATCCGCTCGGAGAGGAGTTCTTCTTGGGCGGCGTCGGGAGGGGCATCCTTGGAGTTGGCAAGCCTGTAGGCGGTGTAGGGAGCGAAAAGCAAAGCGCCCTCAAGGCAACGCGGGTCAAGATGTTTTTTCATGCTGTAGAAGTGAGTGGTGGCATCGACAATCTTGCCGTCCTTATGCTTCAAAAATGTAGAGCTGTAGAGAGAGCCGTCGAGATAGAATTCTATGGTTTGCAATTCCTTGCCGAGATAAGAGAACACGGTTTCGGAGGAATTGTCACGATTATGCTTCTCCACCAGAAGGGCGCCGTCGTAGGAGAAAGCGTCGGTGCCAGCGGAGTAGCCGTCGCGGAGAGTGTATTTAATAGAATAGAGCTTGCCGCGGTCCCAGGTCCACTCCTCGCTCTTGTATCGAGGCTCGGCGTAATCGACATTCTCCCACGCCCCCGTCTCCTCGTTTTGAGACATGTAGGTCCCGGTGCGAGTGGTATATACCTCGGCAATCTTCTTCTTGGCAGAATAGACGCCTTCGGCTTTTTCGCAACCTGTAAATAGGAGAGCGATCAGCACGGTGGCTAACAACAGACGGGGCTTTGCTGTCATGGGTTATTTTTCTTTCTTGTCGAATTTCTCGAAATGGTAGGCGACGCCGAGTGTCAACATGTCGCGTTTGATGCGGCGCTTGCCCCAAAATCGGTGACCGGAGGAGAGCATCTCGCGGTTGAAGGCGAGACGCAAGCCAAACTGACGGAAGCGGAACTCAAGCCCCATGTCGAGGGCCAGGTTCACGGCTCCAGTGCGGTGGTAGGCGGCGTCCTTGTAGTAGGCATCAGTGAATTGTATGCCCTTCATCTCGCCAAAGGTCAAGCCCACGCTGGGGCCGGCGAAGACGACAAAATGGAGCTGGGAAGCGGGGTCGAAAGTGTAGTTGACGTGAGCTGGCACGAAGATATCGTACTCCTGAAAGCCGGGGTCGGTCACAACGGCTTTGGCTTGTGACTCCGCCTGCTTGGTGCGAAGGGATGACACCGTGTTTTGCGTCATCATGGACATCTGAACGGCGACACCGGTACGGATGCCGAGCTGCTCGACGAGATGGAAGTTGTATCCGGCTTCGATATGTCCACCGTGCATGAGGATAGTGGTCTTGCTGGCGCGCTCAATGACCAGGGAGTAGCCGCCGTGGACGTCGAACTGCGCCCTGGCCGCAAGGGATAGCGACACCAAAGCCAACAATATGTAGAGACGTTTCATCTCGATGTGCAAATTAACAAAAAGAAGCCGCCCAGTTTGCAGACAGGCGGCTTCTCATTTGCTTGTCATGACTCACCTGTCACGACCAGACACGACTTATTTTGTCTTGTTTTTCACCTCGTTCATAAACTCCTTGCAGGGTTTGAAGGCGGGGATGTCGTGAGCGGGGACGTTCACGGCGGTGCCCTTGCTTATATTGCGGCCAATTTTGGCAGCACGATGCTTGATGATGAACGAGCCGAAACCACGGAGATAGACTTCCTCTTTGGCGGTGATGGAACCCTTGATGGTGGTCATAAGCTCTTCAACGATAGAGAGCACTGCGGTTTTCTCGATGCCGGTCTTGTTGCTGATGGCTGTTACAATTTCTGCTTTTGTCATAACGTATATTTTTGATGTAATTTTATTTAAATTGGAATTGCAAAAGTACACAAAATATTTAATTTGCAAGAAGAAAGATTTTTTTTGAGCAAAAAAGCGAACTGAAAGCTGTAGGCACGACGCCCATGCAGCAACACTGAAAGCTTAGAAAAAAGATGAGGATTCTTCTTCATTCCTAACGGCAAAGGTATCGCCATTCTGACAAAGCGCCCTATCCTTTTGAAGGATATCCGAGGGTATGGATTGGGATTGGAGATTGAACTTTTTTAGCTTTAATTTTTTTTTTGGGGGGGGCTGGTTTGATGGGATTTATTTTGTATCTTTGTAAACTGAAAGAACCGGTATTATATCATTATATAATGCGATGTATCAATTATATAGAGTCGCTTTCGGGGTTTTTTCGTCCGTTTTTGGCTGCGATGCTACTGTATGTAACATGCTGTCAATAAAATATTAAATCAAACACTTTCGTTTTACTTCTGTATCAATGGTGTATCAGTAAGGTATTACTGTTGTTCCAGGTATATGGTATGTTCGAGACCCATTCGTGGTTTCTTCGTGGTTTCTTCGTGGTTTCTTCGTGGTTTCTTCGTGTATGGTATTGGCGGGGGTATGGTTTTACACGCTTAACATAAGGCGACAATAAATGGGTTGACCTAAATACATCTCAAACAACTTGTATTTCATAAAAATATGCCCCAAACGCTGCAAACACCACACAAAAAGAAGTTTATTGTTGAGTTTAAAGCTGTTATACTGTTTTTCGAGTCAACAGCTATATCATTGCAAAAAAAAATGTATTTTTGCAGTTTCAAACAACTAATCCTAAACCAAGTTAAACCGAACAGAAAGGCCTCTTGAGGTTGGTGGTCAGAGGGTGTCAAGCGGAGGGAACAAGAGGGTCGAAACAGATCAACGATGAAGATTCAAGTTTTTTTTACCACGATGTTACTGTGCGCGGCGGTGCTGTCGGCACAGGAGCGGACGGAGCCGGTGCCCTTCGGGGATTTTGAGAAGTGGGAAAGCAGTCAGATAAAGGAGTCGCGGATCATAGGAGGACAGACGAAGACGTTCTACCGGATAGGTGGGATGTGGGGGTGCAGCAACGCACACGCGAAGGCGCTGGGAGTGGAGAAGGTGTCGGTGTCGGTGAGGCCAGAGCGGCGAGGTGACGGACACTGCTGCAGGATGGAGACGACGCTGGAGGTGGTGACGGCCATCGGAATCGACCTGAAGGCGTTGGCGACGGGGTCGATTTTCACAGGCAAGATGCTGGGAGTGGTGGGGATGAGACACAGCACCGACCCCAACTCGGCGATAGACATGGGGGTTCCGTTCACGAAGCGTCCGACGGCGTTGGTGCTGGATTACAAGGCGGTGATACAGGACAAGAAGGCGGTGTATGCGAACGCGATAAAGAAGGTGAAGGAGCTTGACGTGAGGGACGAGGGGCATATCACAATCTTGCTGCAACACCGCTGGGAGGAGGACGGGCATGTGTATGCCTACCGAGTGGGCACGGGGGTGAAGAAGATCGACAAGACAACGGCGGATTGGGTGAACGACTACAGGGTGCCGATAGAATACGGCAAGCCGGCGGCGATAAAGCCCTACAACGCGCTGTGCAACAACCGGCAGAAGACGCGTAACAGCCAGGGGAAGATGGTATGCATAGAGGAGGTGGACTGGAGAGGTGACCTGACGCCGACGCACATGATCATCCAGATTTCGGCGGGCAGCATGAAGCCGTTCATGGGATGTCCGGGGAACGTGGTGTGGTGCGACAACATACGGCTGGCGTATGGGGAGAAGTGATTAATGCGGTGCCTGGATGTTTGGATATCTGGACATTTGGATGTTTGGATATCGAGTCCTTGCTTATTATAATAATATTCGTATCTTTGCAGTTTCCGCGCTGGAGCCATTGGGGCTTGGTGTGGAGTGGTAATAAGTTGTCAATTAGTGATTAGTGGACAGAGGTTGGTGTCAGTAACCTTTTAAACTTTTCAAGCATTCAAGCAATAACAAAATGGACTATAATTTCAGGGAAATCGAGCCTAAATGGCAGCGCTACTGGAAGGAGGGGCGCATTTACCGTGTTGAAAACGACGAGACGAAACCGCATTACTATGTGTTGGACATGTTCCCCTACCCTTCGGGAGCAGGGTTGCATGTGGGACACCCGCTGGGGTATATCGCAAGCGACATCTTCGCACGCTACAAGAGGCTTAACGGCTTCAACGTGCTTCACCCGATGGGCTACGACGCCTACGGGCTTCCGGCTGAGCAGTATGCCATACAGACAGGTCAGCATCCGGCTGTGACGACCGAAAAGAACATATCGCGCTACCGCGAGCAGCTCGACAAGATAGGGTTCTCGTTCGACTGGGACCGTGAGGTGCGCACCTGCGACCCGCAGTACTACAAGTGGACCCAGTGGACATTCATACAGCTCTTCAACCACTACTACGACAGCGAGGCGGACAAGGCGATGCCCATAAGTCACCTGATAGAGAAGATAGAGAGTGACCAGTGTCCAGAGGTCAGCGGCCAGCAGTGGAAAGAGATGAGTGAGACCGAGCGTCAGACCTTCCTGATGAACTACCGTCTGGCTTACCTTGCCGACACCGCAGTGAACTGGTGCCCCGAACTGGGCACGGTGCTTGCCAACGACGAGGTGGTGAACGGGCTGAGTGTGCGAGGTGGCTATCCTGTGGAGAGGAAGCTGATGCGTCAGTGGAGCTTGAGAATCACTGCATACGCCCAGAGGTTGGTCGACGGGTTGGAGAAGGTGGATTATAGCGACTCACTGAAAGAGATACAACGCAACTGGATAGGTCGTTCGGAGGGTGCCGCCGTGTGGTTCCCGCTTGATGCGCCAGCGACGAGTGTCGATGCGCCGACAAGCCTGTACATGGGACAGGTTGCCCCGCAGCCGACGGCAAGTTTCGAGATATTCACCACGCGACCCGACACCATCTTCGGCGTGACGTTCATGGTTTTGTGCCCGGAGCACGAGATGATAGAGCAGATAACCACGGAGGCGCAGCGCAAGGAGGTGGAGGCATACGTGACGTGGGCGAAGAATCGCAGCGAACGTGAGCGTCAGGCTGAGGTGAAGAAGGTGAGCGGTGTGTTCACGGGCGCCTACGCTGTGAACCCGCTTACGGAAGAGAAGATACCCATCTGGGTGAGCGACTATGTGCTGGCAGGATACGGCACGGGCGCCATCATGGCGGTGCCGGCACACGACAGTCGCGACTTCGCGTTTGCCAAACATTTCAACCTGCCGATACGCCAGGTGGTGGCACCGTCGATAGAAGAAACCAGCGACCCGAACACCTGGGAGGAGAGCATGGACGCAAAAACCGGTGTGAGCGTAAACAGTGGCTTTATCACTGGAATGAAGGTGAAGGACGCCATGAAGGCTGTTATAGACAAGGTTGATGAGATGGGCATAGGTCACAAGACCATAAACTATCGTCTGCGCGACGCCATCTTCAGTCGTCAGCGCTATTGGGGAGAGCCGTTCCCGATATACTACAAAGACGGAATGCCATATACTCTCCCGGAGGAATGTCTGCCACTCTGCCTGCCCGAGGTGAAGGAATTCAAGCCCACCAGTACGGGTGAACCACCGCTGGGTCACGCCACCAAGTGGGCGTGGGATGAGGCGAACCGACAGGTGGTGGAAAACTCGAAGATAGACAACAATACGGTCTTCCCGCTGGAGCTCAGCACCATGCCGGGATTTGCCGGCAGCAGCGGATACTACCTGAGATATATGGACCCGCGCAACGACGAGCGCTATTTCTCCGAGAAGGCTGTCAGCTATTGGCAGAATGTGGACCTCTATGTGGGCGGTTCGGAACACGGAACCGGCCACATGATGTATGCCCGTTTCTGGAACAAGTTCCTCTTCGACATAGGATATGCGGTGAAAGACGAACCCTTCAAGAAACTTATAAATCAGGGAATGATACAGGGACGGTCGAACTTCGTCTATCGCAGCAAAGCGGACAACAACCTCTTCATCTCGAAGAACATCCCCGGACGCGAGCAGAACACGGTTCCGATACATGTGGACATCAACATCGTGGACAACGACATACTGGATATCGAGAAATTCCGTCAGTGGAGACCCGAATTTGCCGAAGCCCGCTTTGAACTGGAAGACGGCAAGTATGTGTGCGGGTGGGAGATAGAGAAGATGTCGAAGTCGATGTACAACGTGCAGAACCCCGACGACCTGGTGGAACGCTACGGAGCAGACACGCTGAGACTTTACGAGATGTTCCTTGGCCCAGTGGAACAGGCCAAGCCGTGGGACACTAACGGCATCGAAGGAGTGTTCCGCTTTATACGCAAGCTGTGGAAGCTCTATGTGGGCGACGACGACCAGATGCTGGTTGACGATACGGAAGCCGACAAGAAAGACCTGAAGACCATCAACCAGGCGATAAAGAAGGTGACCGACGACATTGAGCGTTTCTCGTTCAACACTTCGGTCTCGACATTCATGATAACGGTGAATGAACTGGGTTCCTCGAAATGCAGAAGCCGTGTGGTGCTGGAGCCACTGACGGTGCTGATAGCCCCGTTTGCACCGCATATAGCAGAAGAGCTGTGGCACCGTTTGGGACACGAAGGAACGGTGTGTGCCGCCGAGTGGCCCAAGTGTGACGAGAGCCTGCTGGTGGAGGACACGTTCAACTACCCCGTGTCGTTCAACGGTAAGATGCGTTTCACCATCGAGTTGCCCGCCGGCGCAACCCAGGAGGAGGCCATTGCCGCAGTGAAAGCCCATAACGTTGGACAGAAATGGCTCGACGGCAAAGAGCCGAAGAAGGTGATATTCGTGCCGAAGAAGATAATAAACATTGTGATTTAGTGGTCAGTGGTCAGTGATTTCATTTTTAGTTTCATTTTATAAATAGATGCTTAGCAGACATTTTTTACGAGCAAAGGTGTTGCAGGAGGTTTACGCCTACTACTGCAGCGAGAAAACCAGCGTGTTGTCGTCAGAGAAATCCCTGACCCACAACATTGAGCGGCTCAACGACCTCGGCATAACACAGATTGCCATGGCGTTACAGTTGCTGACGGAGGCAGAGCGAGTGACAGAGGAAGCCACGCAGAAATTCATAGCCACCGAGTCGGAGCGCAACCCCGACCGACGGCTGTTGGAGAACGAGTTTGCACGTAGGATAACCGACAACTACGACTTCAAGAAACAGTCAGAGCACACTGTCGGACTCTGGGAGGGCGAACAGTCAAGGTTCCGCAAGGCGTTTTCGACATTCAAAGAGAGCAAGCAGTACAAGGATTACATGACGAGCAAGCAGAGCTTTGCTGCCGACAAAGACATATTCCTGAAACTATTCCGATTCCTGATGAACGACGAAGGGCTGAGGACCACCGTGGTGGAGCGCAGCTTGCTGTGGGAGGACGACTTCGACCAAGTGGCTCAGTACGAATTTATGACGCTCAAGGCTCTTGACGAAGCCAACTTCAACGAGGCGACGCCGTGGCCGAAGGTATATGACGACCGCTCAGAGACAGAGCGCGAGGCAGTTGATTTTGCAGTGAAGCTTTTAAGGGATACTCTATGCAACGCCGAGGAGAGCAACGACATCATCAAAAGCCACCTGAAGGGATGGGAGTTTGAGCGAGTTGCGCAGATGGACATCTACCTGCTTGACATGGCACTTGCTGAACTGCAACACTGCCCGTCTATTCCGGAACGTGTTACCGTTGACGAGTACATCGAGCTGTCGAAAGAGTTCAGTACCGACCGTAGTCGCTTGTTTATCAATGGGCTTCTTGACAGGCTTATCCTCGAACTTAGGTCGGCAGGCAAGATAGTGAAAACCGGGAGGGGACTCTATCAAGCCGACTTTGACGAGAAAAGGGAGGAAGAATGATGCGTAACAAATTGTTTTTACTGATTGCCGTCGTGCTGGTGCTGTCGTCATGTGGCGGTAAGAAAGATGACGTAGGGTTGGACCTTATACACAACACAAACACCATTGACGGCAAAGGCAGCGGCGAGAGAATGCCCTCCATCAAATTCGACCGCGACGTGCACGACTTCGGACGGCTGACACCGAGCGAGAACGTATCGTATAGCTTCCATTTCACAAACGTAGGAGAAGCAGACCTTCTGATAGGTGGCTGCTCGGCGACATGCGGCTGCACGGTGGCTGACTATCCGAGAGAGCGCATAGCCCCGGGCAAAGACGGCTACGTAAAAGTCTCGTTCAAGTCGGCAGGCATGAGCGGACGTCAGGTGAAGGAGGTGACGGTGATGACCAACGGCGACCCCGCCCGTGTGAAGCTGCGCATCATGGCGGAGGTGGGGTTTTGATGGTTAAAAGTTAGAGATTAATAAATTAACATCTAAAATACAATGAACAGTTTACTTATTTTATTGCAAGCTACGGGGCAGCCCAAAGGCATGGGAACATCGTTGTGGCTGATGATCGGTATGATCGTGCTTCTGTGGATTGTGATGATGCGTCCGCAGCGCAAGAAAGCCAAAGAAGAGCAGAAATTCCGTGCAGGCCTCCAGAAAGGCGACCGTGTGGTGTTCAGCGGCGGCATCTATGGCAAGGTACACTCGGTCGAGGAGAACACCGTCGATGTCGAGGTGTCGAACGGCGTGGTGCTCACCGTCGAGAAGGCCATGATACAACCCGCCCCCGAAGAGAAAACCCAGCAGGAAAAGAAGTAGTTGGCGGCGAGCAATATGTAATCATCTCAACGCTCAAACATCGTCATGCGCCAGAAACTACATCGTTACCGTCAGTTCTTTGTCATTTTGGCAATAATGACGTTGGTGTGGTTTGTGGTTGATATGTCAAGCATGCGCACCTATCAAACAACGGTCAGGGTAGGATGCGTTGGTGTCGACACTGCCCGTTATGTGATGACCGGTGGCGACGAAGAGTTGCCGCTCAGCGTTGAGAGTGACGGCTTCTCGGCACTGATGCACCACCTCACATGGCGCCATCGAACAATGGAAGTCAACCTCTCGGCGTGGGAACTATCCACATCCGACGGCAGGATTGCCGTCGCGAGCGAGACCTACAAGGAAGAGCTGCAGTACCGATTCTCTCCCCTTGGACGGAGCGAGATAAAGATGCAGAAAGACTCGCTGGTGTTCACATTCAGCGAGCGTATGCAGAAAGCCTACCGACCGCAACTGACAGACATCTCTTTTTCCTTCGCCGACGGCTACGGCCTATGCGGAATGCCTTCACTCAAGCCCGATTCCGTATTCCTCTACGGCAGCGACGAGTCGCTTGCAGCGATAGAGTCGCTCCGCACGCAGCCAGCCGAGATTGCGGTGGGCAAGGGTGGTGGACAGTACACGCTCAAGCTCGTACCCGTATGGAACGACTATCCCGACGTGAGGGTGTCGCAGAGCGAGGTGCTGCTCACCGTGCCGGTGGAACCGTATATCGAAGAGTCGCGCACGCTGAAGGTCGTCTGCGAGGGCAACAGCGCCTACGAGCGCATAAAGCTCTACCCCGACGAGGTTGTGGTGACCTTCTGGGTGCCGCAGAGCCGCTATGGAGCCGACATTGCTGACGACTGCAAGGCTGTCGTGCGGCTGGATGACGCCGGCGGAGCACAGGAGCTGCCTGTCACCATCACCGACTTTCCCTCCGAGTTGAGGATAAAGTCGGTCGAACCCGAGTCGGTGCAACATGTGATTATTAAGTAATTGGTGATTATGTGTCAGTTATAATGAAACGGATTGGACTTACCGGAGGCATTGGGTGCGGCAAGAGCACCGTGGTAGCCGAATTGCGACGGCAGGGGGTGCCCTGCTTTGTCGCTGACGAGGTGGCCCGCGCCTATTACGACGACCCCAACTTCGTCGCCCAGGTGCAGTCGCTATTCGACAGCCCAGTCCTCACCGCCGACGGCAAGGTGAACCGCAAAGCAATCGCAGCAGCCGTCTTCTCCGACAAATCCAAGCTGCAGCAGCTCAACGCACTCATCCACCCTCGCGTCATGCATGACTTCGAGCGGTGGTGCAATCAACAGCAAGGGCAACCGGTGGTGTTTTTCGAGAGCGCCATACTGTACGAATGCGGCCTGGAAAAGGCGATGGATGCGGTGGTGGCGGTGTACCTGGAAAAGGAAGAACGCATACGCCGGCTCATGGTGCGTGACCACTGTGCAGCCGATGCCATCGAAGCCCGTATGCGCAACCAGATGCCCGACGAGGAAAAAGCCATGCGAGCCGACTACGTGATATTGAACTACGAAGGCAACCCAAGGGAAAGGCAAGTGAGAAGGATTGTAGAATTGTTGATAGGGTGACAGATTGATATGGATTGATGTTGACGGTGGATACTATACAGTTGATACATTTAAAATAAGCATAGCACAATGATAAAGAAGTTTTTGGTTCTAACTTTGGCGGCACTCATCTCCATTGGGGGTGCCAGCGCCCAGCACAAGCACAAGCGCCACCACAAAGACAGACATACCGTCGAAGCCGTGAAAAAAGGTGCGTCCGCCGAGCAGTGGGCCGACTCTATCATGGCCAAGATGAGCCTCGAGGAGAAAGTGGGGCAGCTGATGATGATTCGAGTGCCGCTCAATATGTCCAAGAAAGGCGAGTCGAAATTCGTCGAACTGATAAAAGACAACCACGTGGGAGGAGTGTGTTTCTTTGCAGGCAGCTCGGACGCACAGTTACGACAGACCAAACACTTCCAGTCAATCACGAAAGTGCCCCTCTTCATCGCCACCGATGCCGAGAACGGCCTCGGGATGCGACTGAAAGACTGCTATGCCTTCCCCAAGCAGATGCTTATGGGTGCCATGCCGCACGAGTATGACAATCTCATCGAGCAGATGGGAGCCGAAATCGGACGCCAATGCCGGGAGTTGGGGGTGCATATCAACTTCGCCCCTGTGGTTGACCTCAACTCCAACCCCAAGAACCCCGTCATCGGCATGCGCTCGTTCGGCGAGGATAGAGAGTCAGTGGCGCAGAAGGCTGTCGCCTATATGCGTGGCCTCCAGAGCCAAAGGGTTATGGCTGTGGCGAAGCATTTTCCCGGACACGGCGACACCAAGTCCGACAGCCATTTCGACCTTCCGGTCATCAACCACACAAAGGAATACATCGACACCGTCGACCTCTACCCCTTCAACACACTCATCAAAGCTGGCGTCAAGGGAGTGATGACAGCCCACCTGCAGATAAACGCTTACGACAACAGCCCCAACCGCCCCTCGTCGCTCTCCGAGAAGCTGGTGCAGAATCTGCTGCGCGAGAAGATGGGATTCAACGGACTCATCATCACCGACGGACTCGATATGAAAGGTGTGACCAAATACTATGCCGACGGCGAAGGTGAGCTGCAAGCCATGAAGGCCGGCAACGACATTCTCCTTCTGCCGCCCGATGTGGAGAAGTCGGTCAAAGCCATCGTATCAGCCGCCAAAGACAACGCCTCCGTGAAGAAGATGGTCGAAGAGCACTGCCGCAGGATTCTTGTCTCAAAATACAAGTCGGGACTTGCTTCTCAGGAAATGCCGAACAGCTTTGACCCGCGGGAGCGTCAGAGCCTCTGCGACAGTATCTCTTACCAGATGGCGCTGCACTCTGTCACCCTCATCAAGAACAGCGGCAAGCTGCTGCCCCTGAAGAAAGACGCACCCATCGACACCACCAAGATAGTGGTCTTCTACGAATCGCCCTACAAGATGATCAAACGCATGGGCGCCATCGACTCGGCGCAGGTGGTGGTGCTCGCCTACCAGGACTGTCCCGCCACACGCAAGGCTGTGGACGACCTGCTGCACGGACAGGCGCAGTTCGAAGGCCGTCTGCCCGTCACCGCGGGCATCTTCAAGCGGGGTCACGGGCTTAAGGTTGACCTCTCTACGCCATACGACCGCGTGGTAGCTGCCGGCATGAAGGCCGAATGCTTTATGGCGATAGACAGCATAGCCCTCAACGGCATCAACGAGAAAGCCTATCCCGGTTGCCAGATTCTTGTGGCCAAGGACGGCAAGGTGGTTTACAACAGAGCCTACGGCCGTCAGACCTACGACGCCGCTTCGCCGTCAGTCGATACCAACACCGTGTACGACATCGCCTCGCTGACCAAGATGACAGCCACCACCCTAGCCATCATGAAGCTGGTTGACACCGAGAAGCTGAAGATTGACGACAAACTCTCGCGCTACCTGCCCTACCTGAAACACTCTAACAAGAAGAACATCACGGTGAAGGAAGCGCTGAGCCATATTGCAGGCCTCAAGGACTACGACGCCTATTGGAAGCAGGCTCGCGAAGAGGAAGACCCCTATATGTCGGTGCTGAAACAGATTGCCAAGAGCCCGCTCAACAAAGAGAAGAAATATGTGTATAGCGACTTGGGATTCATACTGCTGGGCGACTTGGTGCGCATAGTGAGCGGCGAGACCGTTGACCACTACGTGGCCCGCAACTTCTACAAACCGATGGGGTTGACACACACCGGATACTGCCCCCTCGAGCACGGGGTGGACCTATCTATTATAGCGCCCACCGAACTGGACACCGAGAACCGGGGCGGGCTGATACACGGAACGGTGCACGACCCCAACGCCAACGCGATGAACGGCATTGCCGGCCACGCCGGTGTCTTCTCGTCGGCCACCGAGCTCTACCCCCTGATGCAGATGCTTTTGAACGGAGGCGAGTATGAGGGCAAACGCTACCTCAGCCGCGAAGTGATAGAACTGTTCAACCAACGGCACTATGCCGAACGCGGCAACCGCAGGGCGCTGGGCTTCGACAAACCGATGTTCAACCCCACCAAAGCAGGGCAGACGGCTGTCGAAGTGTCGCAGAAGAGTTTTGGACACACCGGATTCACAGGCACCATGATATGGGTCGACCCCGAATACAACCTTGTCTATATCTTCCTCTCCAACCGCGTCTATCCCAACGCCACGACCAACAAGCTGGCTAAGATGAACATACGCACCGAAATACAAAGTCTGATATATAAGTCGATGAAGAGAGATTGAAGAAGTAAGAAACACTGACACATTAACAAATTCACACATTTAAGCTATAATAAGAAGATGGGAATCGGAAAATGGATATTGACGGGACTGGGATGGGCGGTCGGAGGACCGATTGGAGCCATCATTGGCTATTTCATCGGATATTCCATCTCTTCGTCGTTCAAGAGCGACGAGGACGCACCGCGCATAGATGAGCCGCCACGCCGACGTGGTCCCTACCACAATACGGGTTCCGCATCTGACATCCATGCCGCCTTGCTGGTACTCATAGCCGCCGTGATGAAAGCCGACGGACAAGTCAAACGCAGCGAGCTCGACTATGTGAAGCAGTTTCTGAGCAAGAACTACGACGGAATGGAGGCTCGTGACATGCTGATCATGCTACGCGACATAGTGAAACGCAATATTCCCGTGCACGACGTCTGCCAGCAGATAAAGGTGAACACCGACTACACCACCCGCTACCACATGGTGGACTTCCTTTGCGGACTTGCCGAAGTCGACGGAGACTTCGACATGAAAGAGCACAATGTGATAAGGACTATCGTGGTGGGGCTCGGCATCAACGCGGCTGACTTCGCCTCGATTTACGCCCGCCATGCCACCACACGCCGCTCCTGGTCGGACTATACCGAGAGCTCCCGTTCCAGCAGCAGCTACAACGACGGCAGGCAGCAGTCATACGCACGCACGGACAACAGCGGACGCGACCCATACAAGATACTTGGCATCGACAGCACAGCCACCGACCAGGAGGTCAAGAAAGCCTACCGTCGCCTCGCCATGAAATACCACCCCGACCGCGTCGAGACCATGGGCGAAGAGATAAAACGCAACGCCGAGCAGCAGTTCAAGATAATCAACGAGGCCTATGAGACCATCTGCCGCGCAAGAGGAATAAAATAGACACATAAACCAAATACCTTCACAAAAATGAAAAAACCACTGAAAATAACCCTTATCGTTCTCGGCTCCATCGTCGGACTCATCCTCCTCGTCGCAGCCCTTCTCTCCCCCGTAGCCACCGCTTACGTCAACCGCAACGGCGAGAAACTCGTCGGACGCAAGCTCACCGTCGACCGCATCCGCGCCAACATCCTCACCGGCCATGTTGCCATCCACGGTCTCAAGCTCTACGAGGACGACGCCATCACCGAGTTCGTCACCTTCGACACCCTCGACGTCAAAGCGCGCCTCCTGCGCCTTGTGGTCAGCGACCTCTACTTCTCCCATATCACCCTCGTCAACCCCAACGTGCGACTCGTGCAGAACGGCTCCCATTTCAACTTCCAGAGCCTCATCGACCACTTCAAGTCCGACGACGATGATGATGACGACGACGACACACCCTCTAAGTGGGACTTCTATTTCTACAACATCCGGCTCGCCGGCGGCGAAGTGCGCTACAACGACATCCAGCGCGGCAGCGACTGGCGGCTCAAGGGTCTCAACCTCGAGGTGCCGGGCTTCTGCATCGGTGCCGACGAGAAGACCGACGCCGGCCTCTCAGTCGAGCTCGCCGACGGCGGTCGTCTCCATGCCGACGCCAAATACAACATGGAACGCAACGACTTCGAGGCCGTCCTCGACCTCTACGGGATCAACATGGCGGTGGCGAAGCCCTACGTCACCGACGTGCTCAATGTCTCCAACGTGACCGGCAAACTCTCCGCTCACCTGCGTGCCGAGGGCAACCTCGACCAAGCCGCACAGATGAACATAAGCGGACGAGTCGATATGGCGGGGATGAACATGGTGCTGAAGGACGGAAGTTCCTTCTCCTCCTGCAACAAATCTTCCGTGACTGTGCACAGGGTCAACATCCACGACAAGGTCTTCGACCTCGACAGCGTGACCTTCACCGGACTTGTGGCACGATTCGACCGCTATGCCGACGGCAACAACTTCTCGCGACTTATGGTGAAGAAAGAGCAGCCCGCCGACAGCAGCGACCTAGCTGCGGAAGAAGAAGAAGAAGAAAAACAGCACGAAAGCGACAGCAGCCGCCCCTCGGGTGCGAAGTCGGTAAAACTCACCGTAGCCCACCTGCTCGTCTCCAACTCCAGCTTCACCTATGCCGACCATACCCTGCCCGACGTCTTCGAGTTCCCTATGTCGGACCTCTCCATCCAGTCGGACAACCTCTCGCTCACGGGCGACAACAACGCTGTGCTCAAAGCCTCGCTGCCCGGTGGCGGCCACGTAAGCCTGCGCTGGAACGGCAACATCCTCGACTGGAAGCAGCACCAGGACATCATGCTCCGCATCAAAGGACTCGACCTCAAACGCATAAGCCCCTACTCGGTAGCGTATTTCGGACGCCCCTTCACCGACGGCACCTTCTCCTTCTCGTCGCACAACACACTCAACAACAGCCTCCTCAACGGCAAAAACCGCGTCGATATCTACAAGGCCGAGGTTGGCGACAAACGTCACGACGTCGATGCACAACTCAAGATACCATTCAAGGCTGCGCTCTATGTGCTCAAGGACAAGGACGAGAAAATCCTCTTCGACCTCCCCATCAAAGGCAATATCGACAACCCCGAGTTCAACTACATGAAGCTCGTATGGAAGACGCTCGGCAACCTGCTGGTCAAGGTCGCCACCTCGCCCATCCGCGCCATCGCCAACGCTATGGGCATGGGCGAAACCCCGGAGTTCATCAAAATCGACCCCAAGCAACGCGACTTCACCTCTGAGCAGTACCATCAGTTCGCCGAACTCGCCACCATCGTCAAGAGTAACGACGGTGTGCGCCTCACGCTCGACCAGCAGGTTGACAGCACCGACGACAGCGAGATGCTTGCACGCTATGCGCACCGCAACGAGCTGGTGCTGCAGTACATGACAGGGCAGGAAGGCGTCTCGGCCGAGCAGATAAACGTCACCACCACCATGACGACAGGCCTCAAGCAGCAAGGCTATGCCGTCATTTCCGAAGCGAGCGACGAGTTGGAGGAATAAACGGCGAAATCCCTAGCCCACGAACATCTTGTAAACCAGGCGGCAGAGGTAGCCGAGAGCCGAACCCCCTTTGGTCACGGCGGTGAACTTCGCCATTACCGTTTGTTGGAGCTCGGTGTTGTGGTTGGCAACCGAGTCGACCATCGAGTGCCAATGAATTTTCATGGTTGATTTTTGGGGCGACCTGTGATTTGTGACCAGAGTTGGAGTCACTGGTGTTGGTTAATTAATGGGTTTGATTTTTGTTATTACGTGCTTACGTTTTTACGAAGGAGGGTGTTGGTTGTTTTTTCCGTTATAACGTACTTACGATATTACGATTTTACGATTTCCACATTTTGACCGCGAAACCACCACCCGTCTCGCAAACCATCAGAATTTCAATATTCTCTACAAGGCCTCAAAAAAACAAAAAAATTCGTAGACCGCAATGTGACGGTTGTATCTTTGCAAAGTGGATTGGAAATGGTATTGAAGGTTGGTACCTGCTGCGGAGCCTATGATTTTTGATTTGTCGAGGCGACTGCTGTAAAGTCGCTTTTTCTTTGTATATTTGCACGCCAAAACTTGATGATTATCAAATGAAGAACATAGCAGTCATATTGGCTGGTGGTTGTGGAAAACGGTTCGGTTCAGAAGAGCCTAAGCAGTTTGCATTGATTGGTGGACGCACGGTGTTGGAACACTCGGCGGCGGCCTTCGCCGAGGTGGAGGGCATCGACGAGCTGTGTGTGGTGTCGCATCCCGACTGGATAGAGAGGGTGGAGAAGATGGTTTCTGGGTTCAAGGTTCAAGGTTCAATGTTCAAGGTTATAGCGGGGGGTGACGAGAGGTATATGTCGAGCCTCAACGCCATCATGGCTTATATAGACTGTGACGACGACACAAACCTCGTCTTCCACGACGCTGCTCGTCCCAACGTGGACCGCTCTACGATAGCGGCGGTGCTGAAGGCACTGCAACAGTATGAGGCGGTGGGTGTGGGGGTGCCTGCTACCGACACGCTGTGGGAGGTGGCTATCACCAACGAGGCGATGGAGCGTACTCCCGAACAGCCTTACACTCTCTTGCGGGTGCCTGAACGCAAGCGCTACTGGATGGCTCAGACTCCTCAGGCCTTCCGTCTGCCGCTGATCCGCGACGCTTACCAGCGGGCTCTGCAAGACCCGATGTTCCAGGCTACCGACGACTGCGGTGTGGTGGCTCGATACATGCCGGAGGTGAAGATACACTTGGTGAAGGGGACGGCGGAGAACATAAAGCTGACTCACCTACATGATTTGAACACTTTGAACTCTCTAATATCTGAAAGAATATGACAAACGTGAAATCGATTTCGAGGACTCTGATTGTCGATGCGGCGTTGCTTGCGACAACTTGCCTTATCCCGGCGCTCTCTCATCTGCTGGCGTTCCCGCTCTACAAGCTGAACCCTATGCTGCTGGTGCTGATGGGCGGCATGATGCTGGTGGACAGCCGTTGGAATGCCTATCTTATGGCGCTGCTGGTGCCTTTCGTTACCTGTCTCGTGGTCGGCATGCCGACGGTGAGCGGGGCGTTCTGCATCGCGCTGGAGTTCGCCACGGTGGTGACGGTGGTGTCGCTGGCGGCACCGCGTGCCGGACGGCGTTTCTGGACGCTGCTGGCGCTTGCATTGGGTGCCATACTGGCGGGCAAGGTGGTTTACTATACAGCCAAATGGCTTATCGTGCGTCCTGACCAGCTGGTCACCACGTCGCCTCTCGTCCAGGTCGTAAGCGTGCTGGCGATAGCCGCGCTCTTCGCCTTCGTCGTTTCCCGCAGGAGGAGCTCTTAACGAAAACGATAACGATAACGAAAACACACCTACACACCTACACTCTTACACCCTTACACCTTTACACCTTTACACATTCATACATTCACACATTAACGAATTAACACATTCCCAAGATATGTTACGTACAATCAGAATAATCTTTGCACTGTTGTTCTTTGTAGGGATAACACTGCTCTTTCTTGACTTCACCGGCGTGGTGAGCCTCTATCTCGGCTGGATGGCGAAGGTGCAGCTGCTGCCTGCGGTGATGGCTCTGAACGTGGGTGTGATAGTGGCGCTGGTGGTGCTCACTCTGCTTTTCGGCAGGTTCTACTGCTCGGTGATCTGTCCGCTGGGTGTAACCCAGGACTTCTTCGCCAGGATTGGTAGCCGAGTGAAGAAAAACCGCTACCGCTACCACAAGCCTCTCACCTGGCTGCGCTGGGTGGTGTTCGCCCTCTTCGTGGTGGCTATGGTGGTGGGACTTAACGCAGTGGCGGTGCTCATAGCGCCCTACAGCTCGTATGGCCGCATGGTGAGCTCGATAGGGCAGCCGGTTTACATCTGGCTGAACAACCTGCTGGCTGGCATCGCCGAACGGCATGAGAGCTATGCTTTCTACAGCGTGGAGGTGAAGGCTGTGTCGGCGGTGACGCTGGTGACGGCCTCGGCGCTGCTGGTGATAGTGGCGGCCTTGTCGCTCTGGCGGGGGCGTCTCTGGTGCAACACCATCTGTCCGGTGGGCACGCTGCTGGGCTTCGTGTCGCGCTGGTCGCTGATGAAGCCGGTAATCGACCACAGCAAATGTGTGGAATGCGGCCTTTGCGGAAAGAACTGCAAGGCGGAGTGCATCGACACAGAGAACCGCAAGATTGACTATTCGCGCTGCGTGGGTTGCATGGATTGCATCGGCAAATGCCACGCGGGGGCGATAGGGTATAAAGTTCAGGGTTTAAAGTTAAAAGATAATAGTGGCGAGGTGGATTCGTCGCGGCGGAAGTTCCTGGTGGCTACGGCTGCCGTGGGGACGGCGATGGCGCTGCAGGCGCAGGAGGAGAACATCGACGGCGGTCTGGCGGTGATCGAGGACAAGGTGATGCCGGAACGCAAGACGCCGCTGAAACCTGCCGGTGCGAGAGGTCTGCGCCGTTTCTCGAAACGCTGCACCTCCTGCCAGCTCTGTGTGACCGAATGTCCGAGCCATCTGCTGCGTCCGTCGAAAGAGCTTTCTACGTTGATGCAGCCGGAGATGTCCTTCCACGACGGCTACTGCCGTCCGGGTTGTGTGAAATGCTCGCAGGTGTGTCCAGCCGGCGCGATTGAGAAAATATCTGCCGACGAGAAGAGTGCGATAAGCATAGGCCACGCTGTGGTAGTGACGCAGAACTGCCTCTCGGCACAAAGCGACAAATGCGGCCACTGTGCCGAGGTGTGCCCTGTGGGTGCGGTGACGATGGTGACCGACCCGGCTACGGGATTCGAGATACCCTCCGTCGATGAGAACCGCTGCCTGGGTTGCGGAAAATGTGAATACCTATGCCCGTCGCGTCCGCTTTCGGCGATATTCGTGGAGGGAAGGGAGCAGCATGTTAATGTTTGATTGCTTGATTGCGTGATTGCTTGAATGAGTGATTGCTTGAGTGCGTGAATGATTTCAATTTTCAATTCTCAATTATAAATTCCTGTGGATAGAAGAGACTTTTTAAAGGTGATGGGTGGCGGTGCTGTGGCTACCGCTGCTGTCATGACGGGCTGCAAGCCTGCTCCCGAGACTTCGGCCGAGGGCTTCGCCCAGGGCGAGGTGCCTACCGACAAGATGACCTACCGTACCGGACGGCACGGCGAGAAAGTGTCGCTGCTGGGTTACGGCTGCATGCGCCTTCCGACTGTGGGCAACGTGAGCGGCCGCGAGGATGGGGCTGAGCTCGATCAAGATCAGATAAACCGTCTCACCGACTACGCCATTGAGCATGGGGTGACCCTCTTCGACACGGCTCCGCCTTACTGCAAGGGCCGTTCGGAACACGCCATGGGCATCGCCCTGAGCCGTCATCCGAGAGACAAATACTACGTGAGCAGCAAGATGTCGAACTTCCCTGCCAGCACCTGGAGTCGCGACGCGTCGATAAAGATTTACCAGAACACGCTGAAAGAGCTGAAGCTCGACTATATAGACTTTATGATGCTCCACGCCATAGGTGGCACCAGCAAGGACCTGAACGGCAACGAGCTCAACCCGATGGAGGTGTTCGAGGCGCGTTTCATAAACAACGGCATCCTCGACTTCCTTATGGAGGAGCGTGAGAAGGGGCGCATACGCAACCTCGGCTTCTCTTATCACGGCGACGTGAGGGTGTTTGACCGTGCGCTGTCGATGAACGACACCGTGCATTGGGACCATGTGCTGATTCAGCATAACTATGTCGACTGGCACCATGAGGCTGTGGAGCAGGGGGGCGACGCCGACTCGGAATACATGTACAACCGCTTGGCCGAACTCGACATTCCGATATTCGTGATGGAGCCGCTGCTGGGTGGCTCGCTGGCGACTCTCTACGACGCGGCGGTGAAAGAGCTGAAAGAGAAAGACCCTCAGGCCTCGATAGCTTCGTGGGCTTTCAGGTTTGCAGGCTCCCAACCTCGCATACTCACGGTGTTGAGCGGTATGACATATATGGAGCACCTGCAGGACAACATCCGCACCTACTCGCCGCTGAAACCACTCAGCGATGACGAATACGCCATGCTCGAGCGCATTGCTCACCAGTATTCCAACTTCCCGACGGTGCCTTGCACGGGTTGCCAATACTGCATGCCCTGCAAATACGGAATAGACATTCCAGGCATCTTCTCGCATTACAACAAATGTGTGAACGAGAGCAATGTGGCGCTGGCCGACGACGCCGATGCCGACAAGAAGGCTTACCGTCATGCAAGACGTGCATTCCTGGTGGGATATGACCGGAAGGTGCCGCGCCTGCGTCAGGCCGACCACTGCATCGGATGCGGCGAATGTGTGCACAAATGTCCGCAGAAAATTGACATCCCGGCACAGATGAAACGTATCGACGGATATGTCGAGAAGCTGAAGTGACTGTAGGTGTGAAATGACGCCAAAAGGGGTCGTTTGTCAAATGTAATTTGAATTTTAAACTTTAATAGATTTATGAAATTATTGTTTTTGGGAACCTGGGAGATAATTGTCATCGTGCTTGTTGTGCTGTTGCTTTTCGGTGCCAAGCGCATACCCGAGCTGATGCGAGGCATGGGCAAGGGAGTGAAGAGCTTCAAGGACGGCATGAACGGCAAGGACGAGGAGGCATCAGACAAACCCTCCGACACCGAGAAGAAAGACTGACAAGTCATTCTGTCATTCAAGCGATTCCTTTGACCTTCTGGGAACATCTCGACGAGCTGCGTGGCTGTCTTGTGCGCATTGTCATCGCTACCCTTGTGGCGGCGGTGGCGGCGTTCTTTTTCAAGGACCTTCTCTTTTCGGTGGTGCTGGCGCCCAAGGAGTGCGACTTCATCACCTACCGTCTCTTTGAGCGCCTTTCGGGCCATTCGGCGGACTTCTCGGTGGACCTCATCAACGTGGACATAGCGCAGCAGTTCATCACCCACATGAAGGTGGCGCTCTGGATAGGCTTGCTTGCGGTGTCGCCATACGTGCTTTATGTGCTCTTCGGCTTTGTGTCGCCGGCGTTGTACAAGAACGAGCGTCGATATGCGGTGAGGGCTGTCGGCGGTGGATATGTGATGTTCATGATAGGGGTGGCGCTCAACTATTTCGTCATCTTCCCGCTCACCTTCCGCTTTCTCGGCACCTACCAGGTGAGCAGCGAGGTGACCAACATGATATCTCTGACATCGTATATCTCGATGCTGCTGACCATGAGCCTCATCATGGGAGTGGTGTTCGAGCTGCCTGTGGTGAGCTGGCTGCTGGCGAAGATGGGGGTTCTCAAGGCGGCGCCGATGAAGAAATACCGCCGCCACGCGGTGGTGACGATACTCATCATCGCAGCAATCATAACACCCACAGGCGACATCTTCACCCTAAGCATCGTCGCCCTGCCGATATACCTGCTGTATGAAACCAGCATCATAATAGTGAACCACTCAAACCCCAACACACCTTAACAGCCAAATACACCGTGAGCATCATTGAGTCAATCCTACTCGCACTGGCACTATGTGTTGATACACTGGCGGTATCGACAGCATGCGGGCTCAAATATCGGATGAGCGTGGGACGCTGGGGGCTCCTGACGCTGATTCTCGGCCTTTCGCAAGGGCTGTTCCCCCTGGCGGGCGCCATACTCGGCACAACCTGCGGACACTTTATCGAAGCAATAGATCATTGGATTGCATTCATCCTGCTGCTCGCCATAGGCATCAAGATGATTATCGATGCAACCAGAAAGGAAGGCGAATCCCTGACAGGTGGCAACGCTTTGAACGTCCGGACGATGTGCATGCTCGGTGTTGCCACCAGCATTGACGCATTTGCCGTAGGGATTGGATTCGGGCTTGACAGCACCATGACACAGAACGTTGTCACCTGCACCATAATCGCCACAGTCACCTTTGCTGTCTCATGCTTGGGGGTGTTGCTTGGGCAAAGTGGACGAAGGATACCGACGCTGTGGTCGGGCATCGTCGCCGGTGCGGTGCTTATAGGTATCGGTGTAAAGATACTGGCAGAGCACCTTGCCTCTTAAAAAAGGGGTGCCCGGCACAAAGCGCCAGGCACCCAACTGTTTCTCAATAGTTTGAGCTTATTCAGCCACAACTTCGAGTTTCAGCTCGGCCTTGATGTCGCGGTGGATGTTCACCATAGCGGAATATTCGCCCACAGCCTTGATCTTGTCGCCGTCAACAACGATGCTCTTGCGATCCACATCGTAGTTGTGCTGTTCTTTCAGAGCCTCAGCGACCTGCTGGTTGGTGATGGAGCCGAAGAGCTGTCCATTCTCACCGACTTTGGCGATGAGTTTCACACTCTTGCCATTGAGGGCCGACTGGAGAGCCTCAGCGTCCTTGCGGATTTTTTCTTCCTTGTGAGCACGCTGTTTCAAGGTCTCGGCATGCATTTTCTTGTTCGACGGAGTGGCGATGATAGCCATACCCTGCGGAAGAAGGTAGTTGTTGGCGTATCCGTTCTTCACATTGACGATATCGTCCTTGTAGCCCAAGTTGGCAACATCTTGTTTCAGTATGATTTCCATTCTTGCTTCCTCCTATTTTTATTTAAGACAATCTGCCACATAAGGCATAAGGGCGATATGACGGGCGCGCTTCACAGCCTGTGACACTTTTTTCTGATACTTGTTCGACGTACCGGTGATACGGCGGGGGAGAATCTTACCCTGCTCGTTGACGAACTTCAGAAGGAAATCCGCATCCTTGTAGTCGATATACTTGATGCCGAGTTTTTTGAAACGGCAGTATTTTTTACGCTGCGTCTCGACGGCTATCGGGGTCAGATATTTTATTTCGGTTTCGTTTGCCATTGTTCTTTGTTGTTATCAGTTTAACGAATAAATGGTTTGTGATTTGTTTATGCCTCTGCAACCTCGGCGGCGGGAGCCTCGGCGGCGGCTTTCTTGGCGTTGCGTTTTTTCTCGTTGTAAGCCACAGCGTGCTTGTCGAGAGCCACGGTGAGGAAACGAAGCAGACGCTCGTCACGCTTGTAGGCGACCTCGAGTTCGGCAATCAAGCTACCCTCGGCTTTGAACTCGATGAGGTAGTAGTAGCCTGTGGTTTTCTTTTTGATTGGATAGGCGAGCTTGCGCATGCCCCAGTTGTTGGTGTAGATAATCTCTGCACCGCGCTCTTTCAAGAAGTTGGTGTACTTCTCGACCGTTTCCTTCATCTGATCGTCAGACAAAACGGGAGTTACAATGAAAACGGTTTCGTACTGTTTTACCATGTTTTGAATTGATTAAGTGTTATTGTTTTGTTTTACAATTATGTCATAAAAAAAAGACAGGACCCACGTCCTGTCTTTCTTGATTTTGGAGCCACTTTGCGGACTCGAACCGCAGACCTACGCATTACGAATGCGTTGCTCTACCAACTGAGCTAAAGTGGCAAGACCGATGTCTGCGGACGACGCTTCGGTGCATCCTTGCGGATGTCGGGGTGAGAAGACTCGAACTTCCGGCCTCCACGTCCCGAACGTGGCGCGCTAGCCAACTGCGCTACACCCCGCTGAAAAGTGTCCTGGCAGGGACTCGAACCCTGGACCCATTGATTAAGAGTCAATTGCTCTACCAACTGAGCTACCAAGACATCTAATTCATCATCTTTATTGTTACGACCGGGCCTCTGTACATCACTTGTTCAACATTGTACGTCGGCGTCTTTGTAGGACGTGGACAGGTCATAACCTATTATCTCAAAGAACTCTTTTTTTGCAGGGTTTTCCCCTACTTTCTGTACTCCGGGTGGGACTTGAACCCACACGACCTTGCGGTCAAGGGATTTTAAGTCCCTCGTGTCTACCATTCCACCACCAGAGCTTTCCAAATTGAAAATTGAAAATTGAAAATTGAAACCACTTCGCCTTTCGTTTTCTATTTCCCTGGTCGGAGACTTGAGCGGAAAACGAGACTCGAACTCGCGACCCCGACCTTGGCAAGGTCGTGCTCTACCAACTGAGCTATTTCCGCAGGTTTTCCAGAATTTGCCGCAAATAACCCAAACAAATATCAATCATGAAAAATGACGCGGCAAAATCGGAAAAGTTTTCAAAGAACTGGAGCGGAAAACGAGACTCGAACTCGCGACCCCGACCTTGGCAAGGTCGTGCTCTACCAACTGAGCTATTTCCGCGGCTTTTTTTTCGAAAAGCGACTGCAAAAGTACAAACTTTTTCTGAAACTGAAAGTTTTTTTTACTTTTTCTTTACGATTTTTTTTATCTCGTTGAGTTTCATCAGCGCTTCTATCGGTGTAAGTGTATCAATATCAATATCCAGCAACTTGTCGCGTATATCCAGCAACGCAGGGTCGTCCAACTGTATAAAGCTGAGTTGGTAGCCACCGGCATTCTTTTGTTCTTCGATTTTTCTCTCTGATTTTTCGTTTTTCGACACTCCTACCCCACTTCCGTTTTTCGACTCCAGAATCGCCAACATCGCGTTGGCTCGTTTCAACACCGAAGAGGGCATTCCCGCCATCCTTGCCACATGTATGCCGAAGCTGTGCTCGCTGCCGCCGGGTTCCAATTTGCGAAGGAATATAACCTTGTTGCCAATTTCCTTTACCGATATATGGAAGTTCTTGATACGGTCATACTTTTCCGCCATTTCTATCAACTCATGATAGTGGGTGGCGAACATTACCTTGGGTCTTATGGTCGGCTGCTCGTGGAGGTATTCGGTGATGGCCCATGCGATGGAGATGCCGTCGTAGGTGCTGGTGCCGCGACCGATTTCGTCGAGCAGCACCAGGCTTCGGTCGGACACATTATTTAATATGCTGGCCGTCTCGTTCATCTCGACCATGAAGGTCGATTCTCCGGATGAGATGTTGTCGGAGGCGCCCACACGGGTGAACACCTTGTCCACGACTCCGATGGAGGCTTTCCTGGCCGGACAGTAGCAACCCATCTGAGCCATGAGCACGATGAGAGCCGTCTGACGCAGGAGGGCCGACTTACCCGACATGTTAGGTCCTGTGATGATGATAATCTGCTGGCTGTCGCGGTCTAGGTGCACGTTGTTGGCCACATACTGTTCGCCCAGCGGCAGTTGGGTTTCGATGACCGGGTGGCGACCGTCGATGATGTCGATCACGTCGCCGTCGTCGAGTTGCGGACGGCAGTAGTTGTTTGAGAGCGACACCGCAGCGAACGACTGGAGGCAGTCGAGTCGCGCCACCAGCTGAGCGTCGTTCTGTATGGGCACTATATATTCGCTCAGCGCCACGATGATTTTGTTGTAGAGCTGAGCTTCGAGAGCCACGATGCGGTCTTCCGCACCGAGTATTTTCTCCTCGTATTGTTTCAGTTCGGGGGTGATGTAGCGTTCGGCGTTGGTGAGAGTCTGCTTGCGGATCCACCCTTCGGGCACCTTGCTCTTGTGTGCGTTGGTGACCTCGAGGTAGTAGCCGAAGACGTTGTTGAAGCCCACCTTGAGCGACGGGATGCCCGTGCGTTCGCTCTCCTGCTGCTGCATGCGTGCGAGGTATTCCTTGCCGCTGCCCGCCATATCGCGCAGTTCGTCGAGTTCGGTGTTGACCCCTTTGGCAATCACGCCCCCCTTGTCGAGTTTGACCGGAGCCTCCTCGTTTATCTCACGCTGCAGCCGTTCGACCATCAGCTGGCAGGGGTTCAGTTGCTCGGCGAAGAGGCCCAGCGCCTTGTCGTCCGACTGAGCGCACAGCCCTTTCAAGTCTTTTATCCCCTCGAGCGAGCGTTTCATCTGGAGCAGTTCCCTGGGGTTGATGCGCCCGACAGAAGCTTTAGAGGTGAGACGTTCGAGGTCGCCGATGCCCCGCACCACCTGCTGCAGTTTCTGCATCAGCTCGCGGCTGCGCACCAGGTAGTCGACCACAGCGAGGCGTTCCTCGATGAGGCTCACCTCTTTGAGTGGCATGAGCATCCAGCGGCGCAGCTGGCGCGACCCCATGGGTGTGAGCGTCTGGTCGAGCACCGAGAGGAGCGTCTTGGCGTTGTCGTGAGGCGTGTGCACCAGTTCGAGGTTGCGCACGGTAAACTTATCCAGCCATACGTAGCGGTCCTCGTCGATGCGGCTTATCTTGGTGATATGCTGTGTGCGGTCGTGCTGTGTGTCCTGCAGGTAGTAGAGAGCCGCGCCTGCAGCCACGATGCCAGCCTCCAAGCCGTCAACCCCGAAGCCTTTGAGAGATGTAGTGCCGAACTGTTTCATCAGCAGCTCTTCGGCAAAGTCTTTAGTGAACACCCAATCCTCGAAGGTGTTGGTGTAGTAGCGCTCAGAGTAGTTGTCCTTGAACCAATGGAGCTTCTTGCGCTGCAGCACAATCTCCGACGGAGCGAAGCTCTGCAGCAGCTTGTCGATATATTCGTTGTCGCCCTGAGCGACATAGAACTCGCCGGTGGAGACGTCCAGGAAGCTTATGCCGTGCATCTTGTCGGTCAGGTGGAGTCCGCAGAGGAAGTTGTTCTCCTTGACTTCGAGGACGTTGTCGTTGTAAGAGACGCCCGGGGTCACCAGCTCGGTGATGCCGCGTTTGACGAGACCTTTGGTCGTCTTGGGGTCTTCGAGTTGCTCGCAGATGGCGACGCGCAAACCCGAGCGCACCAGCTTGGGAAGGTATTGGTCGATGGCGTGGTAGGGAATGCCCGCGAGGTCGCAGTAGCTGCCCCCACCGCTGGCCTTGCGGGTGAGGGTGATGCCGAGTATGCTCGAAGCCTTGCGTGCGTCCTCGCCGAAGGTCTCGTAGAAGTCGCCCACACGGAACAGCAGCATCGCGTCGGGAAACTGCCGTTTCATCTCGGCATGCTGCCGCATCAAAGGGGATTCGTTTTCAGCGCTTTTGGCCATCGGCGTTCAGTTTTGGGAATGCAAAAATACATATTTACCCCCAGTGTTCAGGCGACCCCCGCCGTCCTTTTTTGCAACACCCCACAATAACAAAAAAATTATCAGCACATTACATGCTGATAACTTTTTATATAGGGTTTCTATAGTAGTTTTGCGAAATATTATCGCCTGTTGGTGTAAACCATGATGTAATAGAACAGCGTGGCCAGCGACGTAAGCGCCGCCATGATGTAGGTGTAGGCAGCCGCACGAAGGGCACTCTCGGCATAGCGGTGGGTGTCGGGCGAGGTGATATTGTGTGAGTTAAGCCACACCAGCGCCCGTTTCGAGGCGTTGATTTCGACAGGAAGAGTCACCACGGTGAACAGGGTGGTGAGCGCATAGAGTCCTATGCCGACGAGCAGCAGCGTTGTGCCCAGACGGTTGACCAGCAACATGCCCGCCAGCAGCACCCACATGACGAACTTGTTGGAGAAACTGACGGTGGGCACCAGCGTAGAGCGCATCTGCAGCCAGGCATAGCCAGTGGCGTGCTGCACGGCGTGACCGCACTCGTGCGCAGCCACAGCGGCAGCGGCCACACTTGTGCCGTGATAGACATCGTGGCTCAGGTTGAGAGTCTTGTTTGTCGGGTTGTAGTGGTCGGTGAGAGTGCCGTTGACCTCGTTGACGGTCACGTCGTGAATATCGTTGTCGTAGAGCATCTTTTCCGCCACCTCGCGGCCGGTCATGCCGTAGTTCATCGGAATCTTCGAATAACTCTTGAACTTGCGTTCCACGCCTTTGCTCACGATGAAGCTCACGATAGTGAGTGCAATGAAAACCAACCACATAAGCCCTATACCCGAACCAGTCGGAAATATCAAAAGCAATTCGTTTGTCATATCATGCCTGTTTTAAAGAACCTAATAATAACGTCTCGCCATAAAAATTATTGCTTCTTCACACATCCTTCGAGCCATTCTCATCTTAGCCCCATATTCACCATCGGATCCACGGAATAAATCACACGGAATTCCGGACAGAAGCGAAGCTTTTCCTTGTGTTCGACAAACCACAGCCGCCACCCTGTCAGCGCCACGCTGGATATATACAGCCGCCCGAACGAATCACCGTCATCGCCGCTGTTGAGTATTCCCGTCAGTTTCTCAAAGTTGCACACAATCGCCACCACCCATTCCGGCAACGGTTTTCGCCTTATGCCCTCATCGTACAGCATCTCCAGCCTCGCCATATACACCTCCTGCGCCTTGAGGCTGTCTTCAATGCACTCATGCTTGGGATATTTATACATAGACCTCAATCTCTCTCCCGGATAGGTGTGGTACGTCGGCTGCACCAGTTTTTCCATCCCGTAGCAGTCCGAATAACGCGTAGGCCGCACCGTCAATATCGTGTCGTATTCCGCAACGCTTGTCCTCACCCCCGAGGCCAAGCCGCCGACTCGATGTGACGGCAAGAGACCTTTGTCGGCCGGCAGGACCTGCGCGACAGCCACACCGGCCAGCGCAAACAGCAAGACACAATATATGAGCATCCTTTTCATCGTACCTTAACACTAACCCCCTCTATCTCCATATTTTGGTTCGCTCCGTCTGGGCCATACTCTATAATCGGATTCCCTGTATATCCCCAGTCACACACAGGGAATGGCTTCATTCTTATCACCTCCAAAACCACATCTTTATTGGCCTCAAACCGTTTCGTCTGATAGTGATACCCCACTGCCGAGGCCTTTAAAAAATAGCTTCCAACCGGCACCTTCACAACATATATTCCGTTAAAGTCAGTAATCGCCTTAGCAACCACAGATTTCCCCTTCATAATTATCACTATAATGAATGGCATTTGCTCCTGTGTTTCTTTATCGACAACCATTCCCATTACCGTGACCGAATCAGTCACCCTCTGCGCCATAGACCCACCGACCAGCGCAAACAGCAAGACACAATACATGATTACCTTTTTCATCGTACCTTTACATTTACCCCATGTATCCCCCTACGTTGTCCATCGTTATCTATAAACCAGTCTTCTCCTTCCCATTTTTTCCACATCCCTATTTTGCCTATATCAACATTCTTTTCAGCCACAATCGTAACAATTCCATCACAATACCCAACCGACGAAACCCACAACGAATACGTGCCCGCCAACATTCTCAAATTAAACATACCTGCAGAGTCAGTAATTGTCCACGCAACGATATCATCATCATGTTTAGCCCAAACATATAAAAATGGCATCCTCTCACCAGATTTCGCATCCACAACCGCCCCCTTCACCGTGACTGAATCCGCCACCATCTGTGTACTGGTTCCAAACACATGGCCGACAGTGTCCTTCTCGGTTATTTTCGACATCCTTGAAATAAGCCTCATGGTTTTAGGATTAACAATTTTGCGATAGATCACCATGCGGCCACGGTCTTCCAACTCGATGATGAGATTGCGGTATCTCCATGTCAAGAAATCCTTTCGGTTGATGGGTCTGTCGGGGTATTTGCCTGTGAGACGGTTCAGTATCTGCCGTACTTCGACAAGTTTCTCATCTGTATTTTCAGGGTTTCCATAATAGCTGCGCACATCGCAACTGTAACAGTTGGTTTCTGTCCACTCAAAGAAAACGCCGTCAACAAGTGAATCGCTCCGGTGAACGCAATAGTCAACCTCGAGGGTCTGCTTTTTGTCCACTACGGTGTAATAGCTATACCTCTCATGGGCGCCCTTTTGGTATTCGTCTGGATAATAGCCGTTTGACAATTTACGGAACTCTCCATAGCAAGTTGCCCGAAGTGCCCGTTCCGCGCTATCGACCCTGCCGAGATGCAGGTTGTCGAAATTGTCCAGCAGAAACCGTAGCCTCGTCTCTATGTTGTCTGTGCCTATGTGTGGCAGGGAGTCTTGGTTGTGGATTATATGGCATACATGCACCTCATTGTCCTTCATTTCCAGAATACCATATTCATTTTTGTTGACCTCGAATTGCTCAAAGCAATAATCTGACGATCTGTTCACACCTCTGTAACAGTCATGCATAGTAAAAAAGTGGTATCTGTGGCCCAAATCAAGCTTTTTTACCAGTTTCCCGTCTTCCAGCCTTGCCACATATGTCTTTTGGGTGTCGTTCACCAAGTAGTAGATGTCGCCGTTGTAGAGGACAGCGTTTGAGAAAACTGTATCGTAGGTCTTCCCTCCCCAGTGATACCAGTCGGTCACTTTGTCACGGCCTGTGATTCTGAAAATAGACGGTACGGGTGCCACACCGGCCCACCCATGGCGGTTCATTTTCGACAGAAATTCATATTCGTGGGTAGCGGCGTCTTCGTATCTATATCCAGCGCCACATGGCTGCGCCTTGCCATTCAACAATGCCAACGTGTCCACATGGCTGTCTAGAATGAAATAATAGACATTGTCTTTCCTGATGATGCGATTCAGCATGCTGGGCATGATGTATTGGCGTAAAGAAGTCTTTGACTTGTCGGGATTGAGAGCCACGCCCGATCCGTCACCCTCCCCTTCCTTTTCGATAAACCAGGTGTAGCTTCCCCATTCGCCACAATCTATAGTGGCAACGCTGTAACGGTCGTCGTCATATATCACATCCGAGATCACGTCGACAGGTTTCCATTGCCATGCATCCATATCAAAATAATAGCCGCCCAACCCGTCTTTGATATGGTAAGGCCTCAGGTAGAGAGTGTCGTGGCGCACAAAAAGGTCGCCATAGTTGCTGCTCCTGAAATCCTTAGGCAGTCCCACCTCGACGATGTTCTGTCCTGATTCAGGGAACACCAGCAGCCGGTATTTGGACAGAGTATAGCGATAGAGTTCACTCTCACGGAATATACAGAAATAATAGCTCTTATACTTTACTGACCACCGCATCTTGAATTCCGAGATAGGACTTATATAATCCGAGGCGTTTATCCGCACTGTGTCTTCCACCAGACGGAACTGCTGCGCATACGACGCAATGTAGGCGGCAAACAATACGACAAAGCAAATAAAGCGTCTCATACAAGGATTTTTTCTTTCTAAACGAATGCAAATATACAAAATCTTTGTTTTTTTACGACAGGTGGTTGTCTGAATGAAGTCTGATTTTACATGTCAGGGTGTGGAATAATTTTTTTTAGTACTTTTGCTGTTTGGAATAATATAAAATATCTCAATCCTTCCCCTCGCCATTTAAACCTTTTTAACCTTTCAAGCGCAGCGACCCTTTTAAACTCTATAACTCTATAACTCTCCAATGAACCACTCTCTCAAATCGTTATTGCTGCTGTGTGTGTGCCTGTGGTGCGCCGAAGTCCAGGCTCAGCCCGTACGTACTGTATTTGTGGCAAAAGAACCATACAAACAGCTTTATCTGTACATACCCCCCAGTTCGATAGACATATCTTTGAATGGCAGGGTGAAAAGTGTGGAGCAGACCTCCAATGTGTATTTGGTCCATGTTTTATCCGGGGGCGGCATGACATCTGCCTCCTATCAACAAAGTCATTATCTCCAATACATTTTTGACTCGCTCGGGAATCTGGAAAGTTATAAAAGCAAGTATATCTATTTCGATACAAACACCGTTGAGGCTTCAGTAGAAAAAGCGCTTCCTATCAAATATTTCAGGCAACCAACCGAGCAATACACAATAGAGGACGACAAATCCTATTTCTTCAAAGACGGACTGCTGACCAAGGAAAAAGATGGGTCGACGACCAACCTGTACGAATATGACGAACACGGCAACCTGATATGTATTAAAGAATACCATGGCAACTTCTGGCCCAGGACTACCACTGTGAGCCTGAATGAAAACGGGCTGCCATTGACTGTGACGGTACATGACCCGAGCAACACCCACAATCAACAAGAGAAGGATAAGGAAAACATACCCGACAATGCCACAGATATGTTATGCTATGACGCCGAAGGCAACTGCACGGCTCATCTGCAAAAATGCTACAACGGCTGGAGGATGGATGTGTATGAATATGACCGTTCGGGCAATCTGATATTTGAGGGACCCTGCGAAAAATACAGCAAGTCAAATCCCTGTGGCTGCAAAAAAAGTCGTATCAACCACGGATATGAATATGACAGTCAAAACAACCGCATTCGCGACTACCTGATTGGCGACTGGAAGCCAAGCAAGTGGGACCGTTCGTTCAAGTACGACACCGCCGGAAGGGAAATCGAATATACAACCTACGAAACCAGCGGCAAGCAGAGGACTCTCAGCAGCCACGTCACCACGACCTACGACTCACTTGGAAGGATAGTCTGCAAGGAGGCCTTTACAGGTTTCTATGTATCCAACGAGGCACTTTTCAACTACTCCAGAGTGGTTAAGCAGACATGGGAATACGACGCCCGAGGCAACATTATATGCCTCAAGGCCTACAAAGACAAAAGCAAGCCTTTCAAAGTGGTTAGATATGAATATGTTTACGACGACCACGACAACTGGATTCAATGCCGCCGCCATGAGGGTGAAAGCGAAGACTCCATGCCTGTCACCCAGACACTCGAACGCGTCATCTGCTACTATTAGTGGGGCCGATGGCAAACGGTGTCGGCTAATAGGCAAACCTGAAACACCCAAGAGCACGGCCACAAAACAACAAGAGGCATCCCAGAAAGGATGCCTCTTTGTTTATCTCGACCTTAAAGCTGATTTCGCTCATTTTCAGCAGCACTTACTTATAAGCCATCATCCCAATCACCACCTATCTGAACATTGTAGCAACCTCGGAGCTGACATGGACCTATATCGGACCCATATCGGACCTTTTATAGAATTACCATAGAGTTACCATAGAATTACTATAGAATTACCATAGAATTTTAGCACCCCAATCAGAGGCCACAAGCGCAGAAGTTCCAGCATTTATCATTCCCACTGTCTTTCAATCCGTTGCACTGGCAACAAGAAAAGCCGTCCGTTAAGCGGAATCCTCGTCCCAACGGCAACCAGTTGATATTTATATTCTTGAAAGACATCATTATCCTCTATTCAACTCAGCAAAGTTATGAATTTGTTTCCATTCCCGTACATAAATATCAAAATTTTTTATTCCCTATATTGAATATCTTTTTCGTACTTTTGCAACTCGGTTTGGTCATCATCCAGATGCCAAGAGGGAACACGGGTGAGAGTCCCGGACAGTCCCGCTGCTGTGAGCCCCAATCGTTTAGCTCTGACCGACAAACCAGCCACTGCAGGTCTCAGCCGCCTGCGGGAAGGCGTCGGACAGAGGGGGTAAAGTCAGAAGACCTGCCAAGCCGCCGTCAACTGAAACGCTCCCGAGGAGGGGTGGTCATGAAGAAAGAGCTCTACATATTTACGTTTGTGTGCCTGCTGCCGGCGATGGCGGCGGCGCAGGACACGGTGAAGCGCCACATACTGAACGAGGTGCAGGTGAGCACGCAGGCGCCGCCGTCGGAGACCTACACCTCGACGCCGACGCAGGTGGTGACGGTGGAGAAGATGGAGCAGACGGGGGCGGTGCAGCTGAGCGACGCGGTGAAGCAGATGAACGGGGTGACGATTAAAGACTATGGGGGCGTGGGGGGCATAAAGACGATGTCGGCGAGGGGATTGGGGAGCCAGTTCAGCTCGCTGATAATAGACGGGGTGGCGGTGAACGACTGCCAGAACGGGCAGATAGACCTGGGGCGGTACCTGCTGGGCAACAGCGCCTACGTGAGTTTCTCGAACGCGCAGCACGACGCACCGCTGCAGTCGGCCAGAGCCTTCGCGGCGGGCAACGTGGTGATGATGGAAACGCAATGTCCGCAATTCAAGGAGTGGCGCCCTTTCAACCTGAAGGTGGGCATGGAGGGCGGCTCGTTCCACCTCTACTCCCCCACCCTCTCGTGGGAGCAGCGCATCACGAAACGGCTGAGCTACTCGCTGTGGGGCAACTTCATCGCATCGAAAGGCAACTATCCGTTCACGCTATACTACACAGCCTCGCAGCAGGACAGCAGCTCGCGCGAGCGGAGGGAGAACTCGCGCATGTGGATGGCTACGGGAGACGCGAACATCTTCTACACCATTGACAGCCGCAATGAGCTGACGGCGAAAGTGCACTACATGCAGAGCCGGCACGAGCTGCCAGGACCTGTGATATACTACTCAACGAAAAACTCGGAACACAGCGAGGACCGCCTTTTCTTCGCGCAGGCGAAATACCGCTACACAGGGAGCCGAGTGAAGGCGCAGGCGATTGTGAAATACCAGCTGACGGACGACCTTTATGAGGACACGGCCGTCGCCAGCCGCACCCTGAACACCTACCGCCAGCAGGAGGCCTACGCCAGCGGGACGGCGGTATATAGCCCTGTGGAGGGGTTGAAGCTGAGCGTCGCGGAAGACGCGGCATACAACACGCTGGCGAGCAACCTGGCGAAGAACAACCATGTGAGGCGGCTGAGCTCGCTGACGGTGTTGGCCGTTGCCTACGACAACAGCTGGCTCTCGGTGTCGGCCAACGGGTTGGCGACGGTGGCTGAGGAGGTGGCGGTCAGCAGGGCTGACGCCAACGGAAACGAAAATCTGTCGGGCACAGGTCGCTTCCGCCAGTCGTACAGGCGGATTTCGCCTTACGTGGGGTTGAACATCAAGCCGTTCAGGAAGGTGGGGCTGCGGCTGAGATATTTCTTCAAGGAGAACTACCGCATACCCAACTTCAACGAGATGTACTACTACTCGATCACGCGAGAGCTGAAGCCGGAGAAGGCGATGCAGCACAATGTGGGTGTGACCTACGTGTTGAGGCTGCCCGAGAGCGAGCAACGCAATGTGGACGTAAGGCTTCAAGCTACCGCCGATGCGTACTACAACCGCGTGAGCGACAAACTCATAGCCATCCCCGTCCAGAATATGTTCCTATGGTCGATGATAAACCTCGGAAGGGTGGACATCTGGGGTGAGGACACGAAAGTGGATTTTTCAATCAAGGTAAAAGGGATAACCGTGAGCCTTGGCGGCAACTACGCCTTCCAGCATGCCACCGACCGCACCGACCCACTGTCGAAGACCTACGGCCACCAGATACCCTACACCCCGAGACATTCAGGCGGCGCCTCGCTATATGTCGAAACCCCATGGATTGACTTCGGCTACTCGGCCATGATTGTGGGCAGCCGATACTACCGCCAGCAGAACACCGACGACACCCGGCTGAAGCCCTACTGCGACCAAGGCATCACCCTGGCTCACACATTCACTTTCCGCAACGGCAGCAAGCTGAAGCTCAAAGGACAGGTGCTCAACCTCTTCGATGTGCAGTATGAGATAGTGCGCAGCTACCCCATGATGGGCCGCAACTACCGCCTCACTGTGGTATTCGAACTATAGTCAAAACAAAAATCACATAATTGTTCATACCCAAAATCAAGAAAACGCGATGAAACATTTCGAACTCCTCCTTGCCGCAACAACCTGCATTGCCTTGACGTTTGCGAGCTGCGAAAAACCAAAACCACAAGAAGAGGTCAGCGCACTGCCCGAACGAGGCGCCATAGTGCTCAACGAAGGGGGATGGGGTTGCAACGAAGCAGAACTCAGCGCCATCGACTACAGCAACATGGCCATCACCAACAGCGTATTCTCAAAACTCAACGGACGCGGCCTTGGCGACGTGGCGCAGGATGTGGTGGTTTACGGCGACAAGATTTACGTCGCTGTATGGGGTTCAAACACTGTCGAAGTGCTCGACCGCAAAACGGGCAAATCGACCCAGATAGACATGGGCAACCGAGGACCCAGATATATCGCATGCGACGGCGGGAAAGTATATGTAACATGCTACACGCCCGAAAGCGTGGTGCGCATCGACACGGCCACACTGCAACTCGAAGCCACCTGCCGACTCAGCGGTATGCGACCCGAAGGCATCTGTGCCCTTGCCGGGAAGCTATACGTCGTGAATTCGTGGAAACCCGACGAAGCGGGCAACGCAGCATACGATTCCACCCTGTCAGTCGTTGACATAGCCACCTTCACGGAGACATCGAAGATAGCCATCGGATTGAATCCACAGAAGGTGAAAGTCGTCGATAACTCACATCTCGCCATATCGTACAACGGCGACTACGGCACCTGCCCGGGCGGCATCGCCATCGTTGACGCCATCACTCTCGACGTGCAGAAAAAAGCAGCAAGCGTTTCAAACATCGAGAGTTACGGAGGCAAGGTCTATTACTACGGCAACACCATCGGACAGACATGGAACGGGTGTATATATGTACTCAATCACGCCAGCATGGAAAGCGAGTCAATCACGCTTGAGGGCACCGATGCCTTCTCGGCCACCTACTATCCCTACGCCATCAACATCAACCCCAACACGGGCGAGATATACATGGCCGGAGCCCAATATGGTGCCAACGGCGACATCTACTGTTTCACGCAGACGGGCAGATTGAAGTGGAAACTCGAAGCCGGACCTCTGCCGTCGAAGATTGTGCAGCTGTAGAGCTTCAACATCGAACAAACAGAAAACGCCGGACAGGAAGCCACCTGTCCGACGTTTTGTTTTATGTCAAGCTCCACTACCTTGGATTATTCTTCATATAGTTGAGCAGGTCGGTTTTGTTTGACGAGAAAGTGAAGCCCGAGGCGACCTGGAAGTAGTTCTGAGGGTCGGCGACATAGGGGTAGGCGAACTTCGCAAAGTCGAGTTTGTTGTCCTCGAAGGTGAAGGTGGCCATAAGACGTTTGATGTCGGCGGTGGTGAGCATCTTCGACACAACCATGGCTTGCGCAAGCTCAGAGCGGTTGTCATCAAACGACTCCGATTTCAGCTGGCTCACCATGCGCGACACCTCTTCCGGCGTTGCTACAGGAATCTCCTCTATGGCCACAGCGTAGGGGTCAACAATATCGACAGGCGGCATCATCATACTGTTAATAGCGTCACGCCATCCGTCACGGTAGCCGTCCTGGTAACCGTCACGATATGAGCCCGTGCGGTTGGGGGTGTTGATACTTGACGGGGGTTGGGACGTATGGATTCGCCCTGTGTTCCCCTGCCCGTAGAGGAAGACGTCGAGCGGCTCTACGACAAGCTCAGTGCCGTTGCGCGATGATTTCCACTGCACCACATACTCTTCGTCCTGCGACTGCAGGTTGACAGTAGCACGGTGTGTAGCTCTGGCAGGCGACGTCAACTCGACCGTGAGATCGTGACGCCCAGGACGCAGATTAGAAAATGTGTAGGAGCGTGAAGCATAGCCTTCCTGACGACGACCATCAACAGTCACTATGAATTTCTCGCTAAGAAACGCCCTCACCTTCAGCGACACATTCTGATTGGCCGCAGGGCGCGGTTGGTTGCCATAACGATTGCCACCAGGCTGTGCCACAAGAAGCGATGAGAACAACACCAGTGTCGCAAGAGCCAATATCTTTTTCATGTTTTCGTGTGTTTTTTGTGTTTTACTTGTTTTGTTTGACACTGCAAAAATACAACTTTAATCGCAGGTTTTCCCCGATGACGCACATATTTTTCCGCAACAAACCATAGATGCACATCTCGCAAGCGAGACGTGCATCAATTCATTTATCGCAGCCACGAATCCCGAAGGATGTGGGGGTTCACTATTTAGTGGGAGTCCACTCGGGTTCAAATCTCACCTTGGCGCCGATGATGCCGCCGGTGGTGCTCGTCATCCATTCGATGACATAGAAGCGGGCGTAGCGTTCGAGGTTCTCATCCATCGTGTAGTAGCTCCTCTGGTTCTCGCTGCCCCTGTATCTGATGACGTAGCCGCAACCCGGCTGAACGGCCAGACGCGCTGCCCAGCCGCTGGTGGGGACAGTTTCGATATAGCCAAGCCCCTCAACGCTTCCCACTTTGGCGATAAACCTTTCAGGCATCTCACCACCCTGACCGCCGTCATAACGGAGGAAGAAGTTGTTCGAGCCGTCGATATCGAGGCCGACTTCCAGCGGTCCCTCAGACGGATTGCCATTGTAGGTATAGGAGTATTGGCCGAGCGAGATGGTGGCGAAGCTCCAACGGTCGTCGTTGCGGACAAAAGCCTCGATGGCGCCGGCAGGATCTTCTTTCTTTTCGTCCTCTTTCTTGTCACAAGAAACAAAAAGTGGCAACATGACCGCAACCATCATCGCCATTCTTAAGCATACATTCTTTTTCATAAAGTCTGGTATTAATACGTTAATGTAAAGAAAGTAACGCAACACTTTTGTTTTTATTATCTATGCCCCAAAAGATTAAGATTGAACGATCAGGGGGAAGGATTACGGAAAAATACGGAAGCCACGGAAGCATTACGGAAATGTGGGTCGCTTCGCTCAAAATCCCCCAAAAATCAATTTAAAAATCTTAGCAAAAGGGTTGGATGATTTTGAATAAGATTTTCGAACAATTTTGAACCGAGTAAGCAGTGAGCGCCATTTGAGCTTGCTCAAGGATGGCCGAGTCGCGTTCGAGGTCGACGATAGTCAATACGAAGTCCGACCATATCGTTATCGTTAAGGTTATCGTTAGTAGCTCAACTTTTAACTCTTAACTTTTATCTATTATCTATCAACTAACTTCTCACCTCTTCCCTCTTACATCATACTTCTTACATCTTACATCTTACATCTTCCCTCTTACATCTCCATCTCCATCACCCGCGCTTCCGGGTACCAGTTTTTGAACACCAGCACATGGTGTCCCTCTGTCACCCCTTTTATGTCGTAGGTGCAGTCGGTCGAGCACATGCAGTTGGCCATCAGGTCGCCGTGCGTCTCGTGTTCCTCGATGAAGATGGTGTCGCCCGACTGGGAGAGGTCCACCTCCACGCCCACCACCTCGAAGGCGCAGTTCACCAGCACGTTGTAGTGGGTCACGTGCAGCGTCCCGTCGTCGTAGGTCACCGTCGCCGAGTCGGGGTCGCCGAACGGAGGCATAGCCTTCGCCAGCTTGTCGGTATAGCTCTTGCAGGCCGAGTAGGACACGGTGCCCAGCGAGAGGTCGCCCTGCTGCTCTTTCTTGCATCCCGCCGCGAGCAGCGCCACAGCAATAGTCAAAAAGACAATCTTTTTCATGGTTTCGTGTGTTTTTTTGTGTTTTACTTGTTTTGTTTGACACTGCAAAAATACAACTTTAATCGCAGGTTTTCCCTGATGACACACATATTTTCCGCAACAAACCATAGATGCACATCTCGCAAGCGAGACGTGCATCAATTCATTTATCGCAACCACAAATCCCGAAAGTTGCCGCTATAAATATTTTGAAGGAGTCCATTCAGGTTCAAACTTCACCTTGGCGCCAATAATGCCGCCGTCTGTGCTCGTCACACATTCGACAACATAGAAGCGGGCGTAGCGTTCAAGGCTCGCATCCATAGTTCGCAAAGAGCAGCGACTTCGACAAAAGAAGCACCCTAACCGAGTAAACAATGCTTCAAGCCACACAGCCATACAACACAGATAAAAAGCACATTATGCTCCGAATAAAAAAAATATTTTGTCATTATAAATAATTGTAGTATCTTTGCAACCGAATTCAACGAAGAAATTCGAAAGATGTTCGATGGCGTTGTAGCTCAGTTGGTAGAGCAGCGGACTGAAAATCCGTGTGTCACTGGTTCAATTCCAGTCAATGCCACAAGAAGGGAAGTAACGGATACGTGCTTCCCTTTTTTGTTAAACAACTAAAGAACCCCGCAATGTTAGAAGAGAAAATCAACGCCGACATCAAACAGGCGATGCTTAACAAAGAGAAAGACGTGCTGGAGTCGCTTCGTGCCATCAAGGCAGCCATCCTGCTCCTCAAAACCGGCAAAGACGAAGTGAACGAAGCCGCTGAACTTGCAACCCTCCAAAAGCTGGTGAAACAGCGCAAGGAATCTGCTGAGATATTCAACCAGCAAAACCGCAGCGATCTGGCCGAAGCCGAACTGTTCCAAGCGTCAATAATCGAACGATACCTACCCAAACAGATGTCAAAAGACGAGATTGAGGCAGCCGTCAAAGCCATAATCGGCGAAGTAGGCGCATCCAGCGCAAAAGACATGGGAAGGGTGATGGGGATTGCATCAAAGAAATTCGCCGGCACCGCAGACAACAAAGTGGTGGCAGAGATAGTTAAAGGACTGCTGGGGTGAAACGATAACCTTAACGCGAACCACTAACCTCCAACCCATTACATATTACATCAAGCCCCAATCGCCATGCACACACTTCCCATCCAGATTCGTTTCAACGATGTTGACCAAATGGGACACGTCAACAATGCAGTTATAATGGAATACTTCGACCTCGGCAAGTCGGCTTTCTTCACCGCTGCAGGCATCCCACCCGAGCAGGGCGACTTCACCGTCATGATTGTGCATTTCGAAGTTGATTTTACATCACAGATACGCTATCACGACAAGATTGCCGTAACCACCGCCGTCAAACGCATTGGCAATAAAAGCATAGCCGTCGAACAGCACATCGTAAACCAGGAAAGCGGTGTGGATTGCGCTGTATGCCGCACGGTCATGGCCGGATACTGCCGCTCGACCCATAGCAGCGCACCCATACCAGAAAACCTCAAAGCAATTCTTCTTAACCAATAAAACACAAAACCTATGAAAAAAACATTATTTCTTATCATCACCGCTGCCACATTGTCCTTGTTCTGTGCCTGCAAGGAAGACCCCGATGCGGGATTGAACGACGACGGCAGCCTCTGCGGAGTATTTGCAGTGAGCGATTCGACACAGGTGGCCTTCTCTCGCGGAAATCTGCAATATCAACCCTCGTCGGCAACATGGCGTTTCGCCGAAAGCCAGAAAGAGATCCTCGGTCGCGACAACGAGAACATATCAGCAAGTTATACAGGTTGGATTGACCTCTTCGCATGGGGCACCAGCGGATGGAACAGCGGTGCCGAGGCATACATGCCATACGACACATCGACCGTCTATGCCAACTACCTGCCAGGTGGCGACACAGCCGCAAACCTCACCGGAATATACTCCAATGCCGACTGGGGTCAATACAATGCCATAGCGAACGGTGGCAACACCCCAGCACGCTGGCGCACTCTTACAAAAGACGAGTGGAACTATCTGCTCAACCTGCGTCAAAGTGCATCACAGAAATACGGCCTTGCCAAGATAGACAACACCGAAGGCCTCGTTCTGCTGCCAGACACATGGACACTGCCCGACGGCAGCGAATTCACCCCGGGCATTGAAAACGGATACAAAACCAACCGCTATACCGGTGCCAAATGGAGCAAGATGCAATCCGCCGGAGCGGTATTCCTGCCTGCCGCCGGCTACCGCGAATGTGTAAGCGTATTCACAAAATTCCAAGGCGACAACGGATGCGGGTTCTACTGGTCATCCACCCACCTCAGCAACATAAACAGCAACATACTCTTCTTCGGAAAAGAAGCCGTCAACCCGACCAACTTCAGCAAACGTCATTTCGGGCTCGCTGTGCGTTTGGTAAAGGAAATGTAAGCTTTTAGAACGCCGGCACTGAAACAACATAAACGGAGGGGGCCGCGCGAAGCGCGGCCCCCTGCTATTTCTATCTCTCCGTTCTCTTCGGCATCCTCTTTATCATGATGCGTTCATCTTTCCTAATCGTCTTCAGCTCTTTAGCTGGCGACTTGAGTTTTGCATCGTGCTTTTTGTCGTTGAACAACTTTACGTCTTCCTTGCGGACATTCTTCTCAATCTCCATCTTACTTTCTTTCGACTTCATGCCCGAGGCCTCCATCAGGCCGTCGAGCTCCAACGCCAGCATCTTCTTTCCGACTTCTCCCGCAGGCACCGACGGCATGGTGCATGGATCACAGTTAATTTTTGCAATCTGACCTACACATTGCATCTTACTGATAGACCCTGACGCCAACTGCGGCACCCATGTCTCGGCCACATCAATCCTCTTGACGTATTGCTCTCCAGTCTCAATATTCACTCCCATAACGGTGACACCGACGGTATCTGATGTCACTTTCTTAATCTCCACGCAACTCATGGCTGGAACCTCACAGCATCCGCAATATTCCATCATAACATTGTGCTGACGCAATATCTTAGCCACCTGCGAAGCCTGCACACCCGTCAACGCTGACGCTCCGTCATCGGCCTTCTGCGCATTGCACACCAGCATCGGTGCAACCATTGCAACCAGCAAAACCAAATGCCCTTTCATGTATTATTCTGCTTTACGATTACTGAAGGTCTCTCTCGTCGAGCGGAGCAGCAAGCAGGCCCATGAACTTGGCCGAGTTGTCAAACTCCATACGAGTGTATTTAGGTTTCTTCTGACCTTTTATCTTCTGACTTACCACCACGTATGTATATGGCTTGGGTTTCTTGCCCGTGGTTTCATCGCGGTATTTAGAGTCATACTCGTAAACCACCATCTTTTCCACTTTGTATTTCTCGTTTTTGTATTTCTCGTCCAAATATTTGATGATGGCGTTGGTGTAACGTTCCTTAGGCAGCACCTTTCCGGTCATGATTGCCTTCTCAGTGTTCACGTCATACACTGCCTCGAACTCAACCTTCTGGTTGTTTGAGTAATAGGCCACGAATTGGTCAGCACCTCTCTTAATCCAGTCAGGCCCCACGCTGATACGCGCCGGTGGCACCTTCTTGGTGAACGCTGCCACAATTCCGTTCGACGGAGCCTCTTTGGGAGACGAGGCCTTGTCCTCTTCCGGTGCGGGACGTTTGTTCAGGCTTTTCTCCTCTGGATTGTTGCGTGCATAGTAGTCGGCCTTCACCTCGTCAGGATCGGGTGCATTGTTCTTCATAAGCTTGCCCTTGGTATCGAATATCATCTCACAGTCCTCGGCTCCGACACCCTTCCTCACCACTATCATGCGATAGTAGTTGTCACCGCTCATTTCCTCCACATATTCCACGTGTTTCACACGATAGCCGGGATAGTTGTTCACGAAATATGTGTTCATCAGCGTCGGACACTCTTTCAATTCTGTCGGGAAGGTGGTGTACTGCCAGTCGCCGTTGGCAGTGAAATAGCAGCGCCCCGCCTGACCGTCTATCATGACATCGGCTATATATTGCCCCGGTGCCTGGTACCAGGTTTTCACCTTGTAGGCCTCGTATGTCTTCTCCAACGAGAGAAGCACCGATTTGGGCACGTCTGTTTCCTTTATCTTTGTCTGTGCCGAAAGCAACATCGGCAGACACATGGCAACAATCAGAAGCAGTTTTTTCATATCTTTTTCTTGATTTGGGGTTTGTCGTTTAGTATTTTTCGGAAAAGGTTTCTTGCATTTATAACGTCAGTCCTTCCCTTTTATTGTTTGAATAATACGTCTTTGCGGTCAGGACTTATCGACACCGCCATTATGTTCACGCCCGTGATTTTCTCTATGGCATAAAGATATTCCAAAAGCCGCGCCGGCAACTCCGTGTAACTCTTGGCGCCGTTCAGCTCTTGTCGCCATCCCGGATAGGTCTCATACACCGGTTTTATCTCCACCGCGTTGAACTCATACGGCAACTCGTCGGTCTGTTTGCCGCATATCTCATAGTGCGTACACATCTTTATCTCCTCAAAGTCGTTCATCACGTCGGGCTTTGTCACGAACAAATCAGTCACTCCATTCAACATGCAGGCATATTTCAGCGCCGGTATGTCTATCCATCCGCATCTGCGCGAACGCCCCGTGGTGGCTCCGTATTCATGTCCCAGCTGGCACAGCCGTTCACCTGTCTCGTCAAACAGCTCTGTCGGGAACGGACCAGCGCCCACTCGAGTGCAGTACGCCTTTGTGATTCCCATCACCCGGCCAATCCTCGAAGGGGCGACACCCAATCCCGAGCATACTCCAGCGGTGATTGTGCTGGAGGATGTGACGAACGGGTAAGAGCCGAAGTCTATATCCAGCATCGAACCCTGTGCCCCTTCGGCCAACACCTTCTTGCCTTCGTCAAGACATTTGTTTATGAAATATTCACTGTTGACGAACTTGAACTGTTTCAGTACCTCCAATGACGCCATCCACTCCTTCTCATATTCTTCCACACTCATGTTGTCAATCTTGAAACTCTCCACATCGAACTTCAGCGTGTGTGCCGTCTGCAGGTGCTGCACTTTCAGCAGTTCGTAGTGTTCTTTGAAGTCAAACTCCGTGATATCGCCCACCCTGATTCCTGTTCGGGCTATCTTGTCGGTATAGGCCGGGCCTATGCCTTTCAGCGTTGACCCTATCTTCGCGTTGCCCTTCGCCTTCTCGTTTGCGGCGTCGAGCATCCTGTGGGTCGGCAGTATCAGGTGTGCCTTCTTCGATATGTATAAGTTCTTCGTTGCGTCAATGCCTTTTTCCTTCAACGCCTGCACCTCCTGCGCGAAGATCCTCGGCTCTATCAACACACCGTTGCCTATCACATTTATTTTCGATTCATGGAATATGCCCGAGGGTATGATATGAAGCACATGCTTTATGCCGTTGAACTCCAACGTATGCCCTGCATTCGGACCGCCCTGGAATCTCGCTATCACGTCATATTGCGGTGTCAACACATCGACCACTTTTCCCTTTCCCTCATCGCCCCATTGGAGGCCCAACAATACATCCACTTTGCTCATGATATTGTTTTAGATTTTATGTTTTGTGTTATTACTTTCAACCCAAACTGACAACTGTCCACTGACTACCGACCACTATCGGTTCTTGAACCACTCAATAAACTCAGGCAGGTCGTCCATCTTTTTGTATCCCTCCTTGAAAGGCTCGTTTGGTATCGCGCACACATCCAGATAACCTATCAGCGTCGCACAGTCGAATTCGCCTATCAGTGCCTCCACCGTCACATACACTCCCACCAGCTGGTCGTCGTCTCCTTCCACCGGATTTTCCATCGCCACTCTCAGCCCCACCATGTCGGGCGACTCCTCGTTTTCCAACTCCGTGAAATACATCTTCCTCGTGTCGAAGCGGTATTTGTCGAACATCACTTTCAACCCCTTTCCCTTAGGCTGCTTGAACGCCACAAACTCCCACCAGTCCATGTCCGGCGCTTCCTCCACCAGATCCGTCACATACTTGAACAAATCAGTGTCTCCCTCTGCCGAGAAGGTCACGGTGCGCCCGTTTGGCGTTTGTTCTCCCATCTCAAAGGTCAACCCCTCGCAATAGGATTCCAATGCCTTCTGCATCTCGTTGAGCAGACTCTTTGCCACAGCCTCTTCCTGGTCGTCAAGCATTGTCAGCTGTTCATTGTTCTCCTCAAACCATTTCCAAAATATCTCTGTCTTCATGTATGATTGTCTTCTTTTTTGCATAATCTATCTGCTCCGCACAAACTCCGCCTCACACTCCAACTCCACTCCATACCTTCCTCTCACATCGTCCTTTATGGCATCCGCAAGCCGCCTCACATCCTCGCCCCTGCATCCACCATTGTTCACCAGCACCAGCGCCTGCTTCTCATACACACCGCAGCGCCCCATCGTCCTGCCTTTCCAGCCGCACCTGTCTATCAGCCATCCGGCCGCCAGTTTCATACCATCCTCTGTCTCGTGCGCCGGCATATCAGGGTTTTCTTTCTTCAACCACTCATATCTCTCCCTCGTCACCACAGGGTTCTTGAAGAAACTTCCTGCATTTCCCAAATCCTCCGGCTTCGGCAGCTTCGACCATCTTATCCTCTCCACCGCCCTGCTCACCGTCTCTGCGTCCTTCGCGCCTCCTTCTCCCAGTTCATCCGCCAGCGCCTTGTATGTGAGCACCGGCTCATATATCTTGCTCAGCCTGTATCGCACACTCGTCACCACATATCGTTTGCCTTCCTCGTGTTTGAACCGGCTCTCCCTGTATCCGTATCCGCATTCTTCCCTCTTGAACTCCACCTCCCTGCGCCCCCTCACGTCATACGCCTTCACACCCTCTATCACATCCTTCGCCTCCACCCCATAGGCCCCTATGTTCTGCACCGCCGACGCACCCACCGTTCCCGGTATCGCCGTCAGGTTCTCCACCCCGTGCCACCCCTCGGCCACACACCGCCTCACAAACTCGTCCCACACCTCGCCGGCCTTCGCCTCCACCGTCACTTCCCCTTCGTTCTCCGTAACCACTTTCACGCCCTTGTTCCTCATCACCAGCGCCAACCCCTCGTATCTTTCCCCAAACACTAAGTTGCTCCCCTGCCCTATCACCACATATCCACCCTCGCACAGCCTGCCCGCCTTCGCCAACTCAGCCACATCCCCCGCCTCACGCACAACCGCAAGCCCCTTGGCCCTGCAGTCGATACCGAAAGTGTTGTATTCCAACAGGGATGCCTCCGACTCCAGCGTCACCATTTCCTAGCCTATTTTCTCGGTTTATAGAACGTAATCTCACGCCTTGCCGACACCCCGTTCATCGAATCCGTCGTGCTCAGCACCATCCAGCGCCCCTTTAGTTTCTCTATCGTGTATTCCATCGTATCTATCGTCAACGTCTCATCCGTCAGCGCATACGTCAGCGTGTCCCTCGTCAGCGTGTTTCGCAGCGACGCCAACTCGTTCCTCAGGCTGTCCGTCAGCATGTACGGCGGCATGGTCAGCAACGGGTGCTTCTCACCATAACTGAAATACACCGAGTCGTTATCCATGAAGCACAGCGTTATAGCGCTGTCCGTAAGGTTCTTCATGTCCTCCACGCCCGTCGAATCCGTATAATACAGATGGTCCGAAGCCTGCTGCCAGAACCCCACTATTACCTTGTCCTTCGAGCACGACACCATCGCAACCGACAGCACCGCCGCGGCCAACACCGCTATGATTCCAACTTTTTTATTCATATTCTCCAGTATTTACTTTCCAAATAGACTGCAAAAATACAAAAAATAACCCATTCTCCACCCATTAAATGTTAAATACATCTAAACGCCCTCCTACCGTACTATATTACAACACCTTACCCTACAACCAAATCACACCCCACCATACCCCACCCCTCCAACATCCCGACAACATCCCCTCTCGCAGCCGCCGTTGGCACATCCCACCGTTGGCAAAAAAAAGCCGTTGGCACCGACTGCCGTTGGCCCACCCACACCGCGCCACCGATCCCGCGCCAGCAAATCCACGTTGCCGACCCCCGTCATCAAAGGTTTATCCCCAGCCGTACATGGGCGTTGCCACCGCCCAACACAAAAGGGAGTCAAAAGGGGACCAAAAGGGGACCAAAACCAACAAACCACAGAACCATGATTATCAGCACCTTGCAACCACCAAAAATCCACCACTTTCAACCACCTTCCAAAATCACAATCCACACCTCCATCACACAGACAATCAACAAAAAAACAAAAAACAAAAAAGGAGATTCATCAGAACCTCCTTTCCGTACCCCGGGGGGGACTTGAACCCCCACGCCATTGCTGACAGCAGATTTTGAGTCTACCGCGTCTACCATTCCGCCACCAGGGCATGATTTTTGCTTTCAAAATCGGATGCAAAAGTATGCAGTTTTTTTTAATTAGCAAAATATTTTCGTCACGCCACCCCGCACCAAGCCACCCTACACCATTAAATACGCACTAGTTATCAATAATTTACCCCACAAATAAAAAATTTATTTTGCTGTAATAAAAAATTGTAGTACTTTTGCAACCGCTTTCGAGAGAAACGAAGCCCAGGTGGTGGAATTGGTAGACACGCTACTTTGAGGGGGTAGTCGCCGTAGGGCGGTGCAAGTTCAAGTCTTGTCCTGGGCACAAAAAAGAGCAATGAAAAGTTGCTTTTTTTTACTACCAAGTCCCAAAAGACAGTGGGACACCAGTTGCCCGGGTGGCGGAATTGGTAGACGCGCACGTTTCAGGTGCGTGTTCCGAAAGGAGTGCAGGTTCAAGTCCTGTTCCGGGCACCAAAGAGATTTTGCAAGTAACTCAAAATGAGCGAAAATGCAGAATCTTTTTTCTTTTATATCCCAGTTTTGGCCACCTTTTGGCCACCTTTTCGAGAAAGGTATGAAAAAGGGGTGCCAAACGACACCCCTTAATCTTTGACTCAGTCCTCATCAAAAAAACGTATATAACGGCAATCGCCACGCTGTCGGCATAATTCTAATGTCATGGATGATGACGAATGGCTTCGGAGTGTTTTGGAACTTTTTGATGTATAAATGTGCATAATAGCCAAACCCATATTGTTTATTGCCAGACAATCCCAATTTGCAACTTGCTGTGACAGAGTCTGATTCATTCTAATCGTTTTTTCCTCCTTAGGAGACTTCCTGTTGATTTGAATTGTATTTTATTATTGATTTCTTTATTAAGAAATATATTTTTAGTGTCAAAATGACTGAGTTTTAGAGCCTTCTAATAAAAATTTCCGCTACCAATCCGTTGATTTTCGCTTGTTTACAGAC
>JAEEZY010000032.1 GCA_016292015.1 Bacteroidales bacterium
AGATTGCGGAATTTGTTTCGCAGCGCACTGTAAAGCAGTTGGTTGGCAATGAAAATATTTTTTCTCGGATGCGGAATTCCGAGCGAAACATGAGGTTGCGGACGGTTTATAAGGAGTTTTTTCGGTTTTTTTTCACCGCATTTTTCATGAATTGTGTTGATAAGTCGGCATGTTGTTGGAAATGTGTGTGTTGTGATAAATCGGGCGTATGTGGTAACGTTGGTTGCAACTGCTTGTAAAACAGCCGGATGTATTCTATTGGTTTTGGTCCCCTTTTGGTATCCTTTTGGTGCCCTTTCGGCCCTCTTCGGGACAACCCTGCGGCAACGCCGTGTCTGAGTCGTGTTTGCACCGTGGCAACGGTGGGGGTGCGCCAACGGTGGGATGTGTATAGGTGCCAACGGCGGTGGGGAACGACGGCAACACGGATTGGGATTGATGCCGATGGGGATGGGGAATGGCAATAATACCGGTAGGGAACGGCGGCGCTGGCGGCGTTGGCGGTTGCTGGCATGGGGGGGTGCGGTAGCGGCGTGTTTAGGGGGATATGGATGGGGTGTATGAAAAGACTAGGGGCAGAATTGACAGTTCTGCCCCTCGTTAAAGATGCTTGTTTTGGGAATGTTTATTCTGAGGATTCGGAGGGTTCTGAGTTTTCAGAGGATTCAGAGTTGGTGGGGGTTTCTTGGTTGTCGGTGGTTTGTTTTGAGAAGGCGTCAAGGGAGCGGAGGCTGATGAAGTAGTAAACGATAAAGAGGAGGCTGATCATGAGGTCGCCGAGGTTGAAGTACTGACGTCCGATGAAAACCAGGGGTGTGCCGATGAGCAGGAGTTTGGCGAGAGTGTAGTAGTGGAATCCGATGCCGCGGGGGCGCCACATGATGAGGCAACCGACGAAGGCGATGATATAGAAGAGAGAGGATACGAGGTAGAAAGAGGATGGGATGGAGAGCAAGAAGTCGTAGGATTCTTGCATGACCTCGGGTATGAGCTGCATGTTGTTTTGCATCATGTTGCGGACACCCTCGAAACTCAAGGTAAAGTAGGAGAGGGCATTGAGTCCGTTAGTTATAAGGCTGAGCGCCAAAACTATGTGCAGCGTGCGCAGGCGTGATTTACGTTCTTGTTCGTCCACTTGCGGAATGTAAGTTTATGGGTGTGAAACGGATTGGGATTTTAGTTAGATGTTTGGGCAGAGGGTTTTGAGGAGGTGGTCCATCTGCTGCTGGAGCTTGTGGGCCTCTTCGCCGGCACGCTGTGCGAAGTCGTCGCCGTCGGAGGCGTAGATGATGCCTCGGGATGAGTTGACGATAAGGCCGCACTCCTTGGTCATTCCGTGGCGGGCGACCTCGTCGAGGCTGCCGCCTTGGGCGCCCACGCCGGGGACAAGGAGGAAGGAGTCGGGAACTATCTTACGGACATCTTCGAGCATCTCGGCTTTGGTAGCGCCGACGACGTACATCATGTTGTCGGGGTTGCCCCACTGCTTGGAGGTCTCAAGGACACGTTCGAAGAGACGCCGGCCAGAGGCGCGGTCTTCCATGAGCTGGAAGTCGAAGGCACCCTTGTTGGAAGTGAGAGCGAGGAGGATGACCCATTTTCCGTCGTAGGCGGTGAAGGGGACCACAGAATCCTCACCCATATAAGGAGCTATGGTGAGAGCGTCGAAGTTGAAGTCGCCGTCAGGCGAGAGGAAGGCTTTGGCGTACTGTTGGGAGGTGTTGCCTATGTCGCCACGTTTGGCGTCGGCGATGAGGAAGGCTTTCTTGTCGAGAGAGTGGAGGTAGCTGACGGTGAACTTGAGCTGACGAAGGCCTTCGATGCCCATGGATTCGTAGAAAGCGAGGTTGGGCTTGTAGGCTACGGCGTAGTCGATGGTGGCGTCGATGATAGCTTTGTTGAAGAGGAAGACGCCGTCGGGCTGCGAGGCGAGGTGACGGGGCATTTTTTTCAAATCGGTGTCGAGGCCGACACAGAGGAAGGAGCGGCGTTCGCGGATGAGGTTGACAAGTTCGGAGCGTGTCATTGTAATTATGAATTTTGAAATTTGAAACGATATGTATAACGTTGGGATGATTGGGTTTATTGTGGTAGGGGTGAAGGATGTGATAGGTCTAATAGGTCTTATGGGTTTAATAGGTTTCATTGTTCTAATGGATTTTATGTGGTTGGTGTTTTGATTGATTTTTTGAAATACAAATTATTTTTGTACATTTGCAGTTCATAGTCTTGATAAGGAATTTGTATTATTAATTAATTTATAACGTTATGAGAAAAATTATGCTGTTTATGTTTGCCGCGATGCTAGGCGTTGCGGTGGCGAATGCTCAAGATCCTTGTAATGTTCCAGTCAATGTGGAAGTATCGGGCGTGACAGCCAACGGAGCCAGAGTCAGCTGGTCGGGCGGTGATGCACCTGAGGCCGACGGTTTCCCAGGAGAGTGGAACATGGCATTTTCAGATGGCGATGAGTTGCACATGACAGTGACCTTGTCGCAGGCGCTGCATATGATGTTGCAGATGCAGGGGTCGGATATGGATGACATCGACACGACGACGTCAGCTGCTGGCATACCTGTGTTTGTCACGATAGAGCAGGGTAGCGGCGACCAGTACACGGTGACCGGTTCGTTCGACATGGAGTTCGGTTCGTTTATGGATCCCATCGCATTCCATTTCAACACCACGGGCACGCTTGGGGCCAGTGGGCTTTCGATAGAGCCAGCAACGATAAGCGAGTCGGTGTCGCTGATGGGTCAGCTGCCAATAGAGTTTACCGGTACGGTGACGTTTGCACAACCAACGGCCTTGCCGACCGACGGAGTGCTTACGATAGAGATTACGTCGCTCGATATAGACGGCACCGGTTCGATAGGGGGGATGCCAGATGTAATCAGCATTACACTGGACGGAGCGCAGCTGCACGCTGTGGGTTCGCTGGCGATACCTGGAGTGGAGGGCTATGAAATACGCCTCAATGACCTTGTGATGGGTCAGACCAACACGTACAGCACGACTTATACGCACTATGCGTTCTATGACCTGGAATCGGAGACCGACTACACTGTGGAGGTGCGCACGCTGTGCAGCGGCAGCACTTACAGCGACTGGAGCGATGCGGTTCCGTTTACCACGCTCGAGGGAAGCGATTATTCGGAGTATTGCGATGTGCCGACCGGGTTGGCTGTTGAGCAGAGTGTGGAGGATGGTCAGTTGTATGCCAACATAACCTGGGAGGGAACATCGGACAACTATGACATTGAAATCAGGACAGAAGGGCAGGCCCAGCCGTACAGAGAGATGATAAGCTATAACGGCTACGGTCTGAACGAGGAACCCACGACGACCTATACGGTGAGGGTGAGAGCACGTTGCATGGGCGGATTCACGAGCGAGTGGACAGAGTCCATCACCTTCACGTCGCCAGCGGCGCCGCAGCCACAAGGCATAGCGGATGTGAACGCCAAAAGCGAGGTGAGCATCTATCCCAATCCGGCCAACAGCCGCACAATTGTGAGTGTTGAGGGCATGAGCGGCAAGGCACAGTTGAGCGTGGTCGATATGAGTGGCCGCACGGTGATGACGACCACGATGTCGGACGGCACAGTGGAGCTTAACGTGGCAAAGCTTGCGAAGGGTACCTATTTTGTCAGAATCAACAGCGATGAGATGGCGACGGTGCGCAAGCTTATCGTGAAATAGTGAAAAAGCAAACAAAAACATAAAAAAAAATGAAAAAGTTAATGTTATTTATGCTTGCCGCGATGCTAGGCATCGTGGCGGCGAACGCGCAGGGCACAGGAACGGTCGTTGTGGCCAACGGGACTGCGACGAACAGTAATGTGCCGGTGCATGGTAACTGGGCGGATGCTTATCTGCGCTGTCAGGTAATCTATCCTGAATCGATGATGGCTGAACTTGTAGGTAGGGAGATACAGGGTGTCACCTACTATCTTTCTTCGCCGGCAGCTGCCGCTTGGACAGGTACGTTCGAGGTGAAGATTGGCACCACGGCCAGTGCCACTTTTGACGGTACCGCATGGGCCGATGTTTCGTCATTCACTACAGTGTACACTGGTACTCTCGACGGCACTGGCTCGGAAATGACTATCAACTTCGCTACACCATTTACCTACACAGGTGGTAATCTCCTAATCGAGACAAACCAAATTGTGAATGGGAACTACAAAGATTGCTCTTTCTATGGAATATCATCGACGGGCTCTTCACTGCAGTACTATAGCAGTACATCGTGGGAAGCTATAACGGGCACACAGCGTAACTTCATCCCCAAGACCGGATTTATTGTACCGGTCAGCTGTGGAACACCTGCGTTTGGAACTATCGTACCAAGCGAGACAACTGCTATTATTCCGATAAATGAGCCCAACAGTGCTACAAGCTGGTCATTCAAATACAATGATGGAGCTTGGACTACCATCACGGATAATCCCTACACCCTTACAGGGTTGACGGCTAATACCAACTACACTGTTTATGTCCGCTCAATTTGTGGAGCCGGCGACACCAGTATGGTGGCTACCGCAAATTTCCGCACGCCCTGCGCTACTGAGGCCTTCCCTTACAGCGAAGACTTTGAGTCGTACACAGCAGGTTCAGGCAACTTTCCAGAGTGTTGGACCAGCATAAGTGGAACAAACTATGTAGAAGCTAACGGCACCTATAGTACATACGCATCACAGGGAACGAAAGCGCTACATATGCAAGGGCCCGGAACTGTTGCTACTCCGGTAATCAACATTGCAGGTAACGATGTGTTCATCAGCTTTGACATGAAATGTGAGAATGTTAACAGCTCTGGAGATATGGCGATAGGAGTAGCATTGTCGCCTGCAATGGCAGAGTCGGCTATATGGATTGACACCATCGATGCAGCAACGACTTACAACCGTTACGAATATACTTATCGCAACACCTTGAATATCGCTAGCGGATGTATAGTATTCAAACAAGTTAATACAACTTCCACAAATTACTATTATTGGATTGACAGTCTTACTGTTGTGGAGCCACCGGCATGTGCCAAGCCTGTCGGACTCACACTTGATGAAGCTACGGATAGAAGTTTGACACTTTCGTGGACGGAGAACGGAAGCGCCACAAAATGGGTTGTGAAGGTTGGAGACGGTGAGTGGACAGAGACCACAGAGAATCCTTACACAATCGATGGCCTGACGGCTAATACTGGATATACAGTTTCGGTAAGAGCCTTCTGCGATCCCGACACCAGCGACGCTGTGAGCGGAACATTCAGAACGCTCTGCGCTACACAATCTACGCCTTATACTGAAAACTTTACTGATTATACTGTGAACGAGGCACCCAGTTGCTGGACAACGGTTGTGGCTAGCGGCACATATCCCAAAATAGGGAACAGTTCATCCTATGCGACGGACGGTAACTATTTGGAACTCTTCGGTAGCTATTCAAGTCATGTGAGCTTTATCGCAACACCTATACTTGACCGCAATGCAAACGCACTTTATCTCAGCTTTGACGCATGGCTTTCAAGCTACACAAGTGACACACTGTATGTTGGAGTGATTGACAATCCTGGTGATCCGACAACATTCACTAGTGTTTTCAGCCTTGTGGGTACCCAGAACGGTGGTAGCTGGGTCAACTATGAGATCAATCTCAGTGCTGAGGCTGCAATTGCCAGCTCGTCTTCCAAATATATTGCGTTCCGTTTCTATGGCTCGAGCGATTATTGCCGTTTGGACAATATCGTTATATCGGAACCTCCTTCGTGTGCCAAGCCAACCAACTTCAATCTTGATGCAGCAACCGACAACAGCTTGACACTTTCGTGGACAGAGGCTGGAAGCGCAACTAAATGGGTTGTGAAGGTTGACGATGGGGCCTGGACAGAGACCACAGAGAATCCATACACTATCAATGGTCTGACTGCTAATACGGAGTATGCTGTTTCGGTGCGCGCATTTTGCGATCCCGACACCAGCGACGCCGTGAGCGGCACGTTCAGAACATTGTGTGTTGCCGAAGTTGTCACGACAGATGACAGCTTTGAGGAAGAGTTTGAAGGAATTACCTCTGGTATTCCGTCGTGCTGGGCACAAACCGATGCCGTATGGGAATCGTACACAACAGGATACACAGGTAGAGGCTTGTATTTTACTGATTACTACTCAGGTGAGGACACCCTTATAACTCCCGAATTCAATTTCACCGCAATGGACAACGGTGCACAGCTGAGTTTCTGGTATAAAATGCCTGAAGCAGAGGATTGGTATGGAGATACATACAGTGCAACGCTGGAAGTGTTGTACCGTGCATCGACGAGTGGAGAATGGACCGTTGGAGAGACTTTGACAGAAGCAGTTGAAGACTGGACAAAATATGAATTGTTTCTGCCTTCATCGACAAACGCAGCCTCCTATCAAATCGCATTCAGAGCTGTATCTTCAAGTGGCTACACTTCGACCTATGTTTATTTGGATGGTGTTGTTGTGACCACGCCGCCGGCATGCCCGAAGCCTAGCGCTTTAACGCTTGATGCAGCAACCGAGACAAGCCTGACACTTTCGTGGACAGAGAATGGAAGTGCCACGAAATGGGTTGTGAAGGTTGACGATGGAGCATGGACAGAGACCACAGAGAATCCTTATACTATTAATGGTCTGACCGCTAATACAGAGTATGCAGTTACGGTACGTTCGTTCTGCGATCCCGACACTAGCGAGGCTGTAAGTGGAACGTTCCGTACGGCATGTGGAATTGAAACTTTGCCGTATGCTGAAAACTTTGAAAGCACAATCGACTGCTGGGAGCAGGAAGCAATCGCTGGTACAAACACTTGGGTGTTAGATGACAATTACTATACCGCATACGAAGGGTCACATTATTTGGCTCTCGACAACGGTTACGATCAGGAGCGCAGGATTATCAGTCCTGTGATAAACCTTACAGGTGCTGAAAATGTGACACTGACGTTTGCCCATGCTCAGACAACATGGGGAAGCGACCAGGACAGCTTGAAGGTGGAATACCGCCTGTCTGAAACTGACGAATGGCATGTGTTGGCCACCTATACAACTGCGATACCCAGCTGGCAGGTGGAAAATCTGAGCATAGAACAGACCAGTGCAACGTTCCAGTTTGCATTCCATGGATACAGCAACTATGGCCGTCCGATAGCTATCGACTCAGTAAGCCTGACATCAGGAACTGCTCCGCAGCCCACCTGCGATGTGCCTACGGCGTTGGCAGCCGGCAGTGTTACTGCAAACTCGGCTGTTATCAGTTGGACGGGCAGTGCTGCACAGTATGAGGTTGAGTTCAACGGACAGAGCAGCACGGTTGCGACTAACAGCTACAATGCAACAGGATTGACAGCAGCTACCGACTATGCGGTGCGTGTACGTGCGCTGTGCGACGGTGGTTTGACCAGCGACTGGACATCAACTGTGAACTTCACTACGCTTGACAACGGTGGCGTGCAGCCCGGAGACTGCGGCGTTCCGACGAATGTGGCTGTTTCGAACGTCACGACGAACTCTGCGGTGGTGACATGGGATGCACCCGCACAGGAAGAGGGCTTCGAAGGCGAATGGAACCTTGAGATGGGTACTGAGGACTCGGTGCATACGGTCATCACTCTGAACTCGACGCTGCACATGATGCTTCCATACGTTATCGGACAGGATATAGACGATGTGGACGAAAATGTATCTGTTGCAGGAACACAGGTGCCTGTTACGATAGAGCAGGGAGCGGGCAATCAGATGAACATCAGCGGCAACTTCGACATGATGATGTACGGCGTTGATGAGCCTGTGACCTTCCACTTCACCACCACTGGTACGGTGACCGAGAACGGCATGAATATAGAGACCGCCAACATCAGCGAGTCGGTGCGTATCTTGGGAGCTATGAACATAGACTACACCGGCACCGTCTCGTTTGCGCAGCCCACTGAGCTGCCCGAGGACGGAGTGCTGACCATCGGCATCGCCTCAATGAATATCACTGGTTATGGCGATACCACAATCTATGGACAGACAGGCACGGTGAATATCAGCATGACGGCCAGCGACATCGAAGCTACTGGCATGAGGGCTGGTGCTGGCAACAGCGAGCCGACCTACGAGGTGATGATCACCAACACGGCGAGCGGTGTGGAGAACACGTACGCTTCGGCAACGAGAACATACAGCGCTGAAAGTCTGACAGCTGCTACGGCTTACACGGCCAAGGTGCGCACTGTGTGCGGCGAAGGCAACTACAGCGAATGGAGCACAGCCGTTCCGTTCACGACGCTTGACAACGGAGATACTCCTGTGGAGTGCGATGTGCCGACGAATGTGGCCACCTCGAATGTGACCGCCACCTCGGTGACAGTATCATGGACGGGAACAGCATCAGAATACCAGATTGAGGTTTCGGATGGCGGAGCCACCCCGATAACCATTACGGTTTCTGCAAGTCCGTACACAGTGGAAGGACTGACGGCTGCGACAGATTACACAGTCCGTGTGCGTGCGCTCTGCGAAAACGACGAGACCAGCGACTGGAGTGCTTCGGTCAGCTTCACTACTCTTAACGGAGGCGAACCAGGTCCGCAGGGAATCGACGACGTGAATGCTTCGTACAGCGTGAGCGTCTATCCTAACCCGGCCACGAACAACGTGACTGTAAGTGTCGATGGACTGACCGGCAAGGCTCAGGTGAGTGTTATCGACATGAGCGGCCGTACCGTGATGACCAGCACTATGGAAAGCGACGCTACACAGCTGAACGTGTCGAAACTCGCGCAGGGTACTTACTTCGTACGTATCAATGGCGAGAACATCTCGACGGTTCACAAACTTGTGGTGAAGTAGGAGAGAGGATATAATAATAATGAATAAGGCGGGGTGGCTAAGGCTGCCCCGCCTTATTCATTGGTTATTTGGAGGAGTTGGATGTTGCGGATTGCAAATCCGCGACAACGGGCTGGTGGGCCTGATAGGTCTTATGGGTCTAATAGGACTTATGGGTCTAATATGACTAATGGGTTTGATGGGTCTAATAGGTCTGATGGGTCTAATAGGTCTGATAGGTCTTAAAGGACTAATAGGTTTTATGGGGTCTAAGGGGTCTAATAGGCTTGATTAGGCTGGTGGGCTGGGGTGGATTATTGGAGTTATTGGATTTGGAATTTTTTTGTTAAAATTTGTGGAATTGAAAAAGATGTATATCTTTGCGTTGGAAAATAGTCGAAAATTATTAACGTAAACTATAACATTATGAAGAGATTTATGCTTTTGGTGGCAGCAGTATTGCTAGGCTTTGCGGCTGCCAACGCGCAGGGCACGGCGACGGTGGTGGTGGCAGAAGGGACTGCCACGAATGGCAATGTGCCAATCTACGGTATGTACGTGGATGATTTTCTGCGCTGTCAGACCATCTACCCCGAGTCGATGCTTGCGGAAATTGCAGGTAGCGAGATACAGGGAGTCACCTATTATCTCTCGACACCAGCCACGGCCAGTTGGGGTGACGCGGTGTTTGAGGTGAAGATGGGGACCGTGACAGAAGATGCCTTTGCATCGACGGGAACGGCATGGGCCAACACAGAAACGTTCACTACGGTATATACCGGAGCGTTGGATGGAACAGCACCAGAGCTGACCATCAACTTCGCAACGCCATATACCTATGCAGGTGGCAACCTTTGCATAGAGGTGAATGTTATCACGGAAGGTACTTGGAAATCTGCAACGTTTACAGGAATGGCCAGGGATAACGCATCTGTGTCGGGAACTAATGGCACTGCTTGGGCGAACATAACACCGACATTGCGGAATTTCGTGCCAAAGACAGGGTTTGTGGTACCGGTCAGCTGTGCTGCGCCTACGTTTGGAACAATCACACCGAGTCAGACTTCGGCGCAGATAGCGTGGACGGAGCCGAACGGCGCAACGAGTTGGTCGTTGAAGGTGAACGACGGAGAGTGGAACACGGTGACGGAGAATCCTTATACGCTTACGGGACTTACAGCCAACACTGCATACACAGTGTCGCTGCGTTCGAGATGCAGTGACGAGGACATAAGTTTTGCAACGACTACGACGTTCCGCACACAGTGTGGAGCACAGGCTATGCCTTATACAGAGACGTTTGAAGCCCAGACCGCTGGTGTGGGCAATTTGCCGACTTGCTGGACTGAGGCGGAAGGTGGCGCAAGCTATGTGCAGGGATCGAGAGGCTATAACAGCGACAAGGCGTTCAACCTGAGAGGGCCTGCAATGGTGGCCAGTCCGGTTATCACAGTTGGAGGTCAGAATGTGTATATCAACTTCGACCTGAAGAGACAGAGCGACATGTCGGGCACGATGGCGGTTGGACTTGCCATGTCGCCAGAGATGATGGCTTCGGCTGTATATTTCGACACAATAGAGCCGACAGACAACGATTACCATAACTATGAGTTTGAGTTCAACAATGTGCTGAATATACAGAGCGGATGCTTGGTGTTCAAGCAGATTGCGGAGGAGACGACGGTGAGTTACTGGTTGGACAACGTGGATGTGAGAGTGCTGACGGACTGCAAGCGTCCGGCGGAGGGAGAGATAGCGGATGTGACGCCTAGATCGGCCACGGTGAACTGGGCGACAGCAAGTGCAGCCACAGCATACGAGCTGGCTTACGGAGAGAGCAACAACGTGGAGGAAGCCGACTCGATAATCACCGTTACGGGCACTACGAAGACGATAGAAGGACTGGTTCCGGAGACACAGTATTATGCATGGGTGCGCACGGTGTGCGGCGAAGAGAGAACGATGTGGCGCTATCTGGGTGCGTTCACGACAGAGGTGCCGTGTCTGGATGTGGTTAATGCCGAGGTGGCAACGACCACGACGAACGCTATAGCGCTGAACTGGACGATAGACACGACGGAAGGATATGCCTCGACGATGGTGCAGGTGGGATACAAGGCCTCTGACGCGACGGAATGGACTTACACCACGACGACGAACAACTACTTTATGTTGACGGGTCTCGATGGTGGAGCGACTTATAATTTCGGAATCCGCAACATCTGCGGAACGGACAGTGCCACCGCAATCATGTTGACAGCATCGACGAAAGTGTGCGGTGAGGTGGCAGGCGGGACAACAACGACTAGCTACATTCCTACGTCGGCCTTCTATAACTATTCATATTCGCAGGCTGTATATACCAGTGATGAGGTTGGAAACATAGGGACAATCACAGGAATTTCGTACAAAAATAATAGCAGTAGTTCATATACGCGCACAGTGGATGTGTATATGGCGAATGTCGAAAACGCATCTTTAAACAATGGCTATTTGGATATAAGTGATTTTACTCAAGTAGCCTCAGGTTATGAATGGACAATTGCATCAGGATGGAGCGAGATAGTTTTCGACGTACCGTTTGTTCATCAGGCTGGATACGATATTGTTGTTGCTATAGACGACAATACGGGTTCTTATAATAGTTCATTGAGCATGTCGGCGCATTCGGGCAGTGCTCGTTATGAGAATGACGATTATGACGATTTTGATCCTAACGATCCACCAGAGGGATCCTCATCGAGTAATGTTCCGGACATCCGATTCACAACGATATGCAACACGGAGTGCGAGGCACCGCTGGCAGTGGTGAGCGATGTTGACGCTCATTCGGTGACGGTGATGTGGACACCGATGGGCAGCGAAAGCAGTTGGACAGTTGGATACAGGGCAAGCGTTGAAACAGGGTGGACTATCGTTAGCAATAATGTGACGGCACATGAATACACCCTAAGCGGATTGAATGCAGGCACGAACTATCAGGTACGAGTCGGAGCGAACTGCGATGGAGACACATCGTATGCTACGGTCTCAACATACACGGAGTGCGATGTGATAGATGTACCTTACACGGAGAATTTCAACAATGGTCTCAATCCGTGCTGGGTACTCGGAACGGCACCAACAATTTCGAATGGAAGTCTGTATAGTGGTTACTCAACCAGCGGCTATGCGATACTTCCTGAGTTTTCAGCGGCAATCAACACTTTGAGAATTAGTTTCGACGCACAGTACACAGGATATAGTGGCAGTGGAAAGCTTCAGATAGGCGTTGTTGCCAACCAGGATGGAATGGAGACGTTCACGGTGGTGGATTCGGTTGTGGTAAGTACGACCACGTCGCACTATGAGGTGATGCTGAACAACTATAGCGGAACGGGTAGCTATATAGCCATAAAGTTCCCGACGTCATACGTGTATGTTGACAACGTGGTGGTGGATGAGATACCGAACTGTGTGCATCCGACGGCGCTGACACTTGTGAACGCAGGGGAGAACAGCATGACGCTGCAGTGGACCGAGAATGGAAGCGCAACGCAGTGGGTGATGAAAGTGAACGATGGAGCATGGCAGACCGTCACGAACCCCTACACACTGAACGGCTTGACCGCCAACACTGCCTACACCGTGAGTGTCGCATCGCTGTGTTCCGGCGACACCAGTGAAGTCGAAACCGGCACATTCCGCACAGCATGTGGCGTGGAGAATCTGCCATATATGGAAGGTTTTGAGGGCTATACGGCAAACAATTTCCCAGATTGCTGGACTTCGGTCAGCGGTTCTAATATGGTGGTGCAGGATGGCAACTCAGGTGTTGCAGCGGGCAAAACTCTTCGTTTCGCTGGTCCTGGCGTTGTGACCACTCCTATTATAAATGTGGCAGGAAACAACCTTTATATTAGTTTTGACCTTGTGCAAGAGAGTTCGTATTCTTCGGGCACTATGGCAGTGGGCTATGCAGCTTCGCCAGCAGCTGTGGAGAGTGCTGTTTATCTCGACACGATAACCCCTGAAGATGAAGATGTGCTATACAACTATGAATATACCTTTGAGAACACGATGAATATCCAGACAGGATGCATAGTGTTCAGGCAAATTACAACATCTACAAATTACTGGTATTGGTTGGACAACTTGAATGTGTCGGTGCTTTCTGACTGCCAGAGACCTGAGTCAGGTTCGGTCACGGAGAACTCGCCCGTTGCCGCCACGGCTACATGGAGTGCAGTTGAAGGAGCCACAGCATACGAAGTGGCCTACGGCACAAGTGGCGAAGTGAACCAGGCATTAGAGACGCTGCCAGCTGCGGGCACGACGCTGACGCTGTCGGCTCTGACGCCGAACACCACTTACTATGCATGGGTACGCACGGTGTGTGGAGCAGAGTCTTCGATGTGGCGTTCACTCGGAAGCTTCACGACGCAGCCTGCCTGCGCACAGGTGGAGAATGCGAGGGTGACGAATGCTGAGGTGACGGAGCTGACGTTGGGATGGAGACTGAGCGAAGAGGTTGGCTATGCTTCTACGGCGGTGAGGGTGTTGTACAAGAAGTCGAGTGCGCAGTGGAGCACAGCCAGCGACACTACGGTGAGCGGAACGACGCTGACGCTGACGGGGCTTGAGGCAGGAACGACATACAACTTCAGGATATTCAACATCTGCTCGGAGGACACTGCGAGCATGGTGACATTGAACGGCACGACAGATGTGGCCTGTGCAAGAGTTGTGGACGCGCAGGTACTTTCGACAGCGATGACGGCATTGGCCATAGGCTGGACGATAGACAGTGAAGTAGGTTATGCTTCGACGGCAGTGGAGGTGAAATACAAAGAGGCAGAGGCGACAGAGTGGATGGACACCGTAGTGACAGGAACGAACCTTGTGCTCACGGGATTGACCTCGGGCACGGCATATACTTTCAGTATCCGCAACCTCTGCTCGTCAGACACATCGACGGCGGTGACGGTCAACGCATCGACGAGTTCGTGTAGCGAAATTGGAAACGGAAGCACGACAATTGGTAACATACCTGTTAATGTGTACTATAACTATTCGTACTCTCAGGCCATATATACAAATGAAGAAATTGGTAACGTAGATACCATACACGGTATATGGTACAACTACAACGGTACAAATAATCCTACGCGTACGATTGATGTCTATATCGCTGATGTGGAGAACGCGTCGCTGGCCAACGGTTGTCTGGACATCAGCCAGTTCACACAGGTGGCTACGAACTATAGTTGGAGCCTGTCGAATGGATGGAACCAGATTGTATTCAGTGAGCCATTCGTACATCAGAGCGGCAAGGATATAGTGATAGCGGTGGATGACAACACAGGAACTGACTATGGAAATAATAGTTTTAAAGGACATGCCGGTAGTGGTTATTCGTATTATCAGGACTATGGTGGGAATATTGATCCTACCAACCCATCTGCTACAAATTCTGGCGCTAGAACAACGGTTGCCGATATCCGTTTCGATGTGACATGCAACGTTACCTGCCCCGCACCTATATTGGTGGTCGATGAGGTAGGCTCGCATGATGTTGCATTGAACTGGACGTCATTGGGAGAAGAGACAAGCTGGACTGTGGAATACAAGAAAGCTTCGGACACCGTGTGGACATCGTTCAACGACAACATGACCACGACCAGCTGCACGATAGAGAACCTTGAGGCTGCTACTGGCTATCAGTTCAAAGTGGGTGCAAACTGCACGGAAGAGACGGCATTTGCAAGTGTCTCAGTCACGACCGAATGTGCTGCATACGAAGTAACACTGACGCAGGATTACACACAGGATTTCAACAATGTACCGATGTGCTGGAGTACAGAGAATGATTCTTGGTATTTGAGTTCGACGGGAGGGCATAATGGTGGATTCGTTTACACATACAGTGATGACGTTTTGGTTAGCCCGCAGCTTGACTGTTCGACACTGACACTCGGTGCGCAGTTGAGGTTCTGGTACAAACTGCCGAGCGACGGTGGTGACTATTCGACGTTGAAACTTAACTACCGCACGTCGGAGGATGGAGAATGGACAGCGATAGAGTCGGCAAGTTACACGACGGCGGTAGAGAGCTGGACCGAAGTGGAGGTGTTGCTGCCGAATTCGGAGAATGCGGCATACTACCAGATAGGATTCGAGGCTGAATATGGTAACTATGTATATCTGGATGATGTGGTTGTTGAGGCGGCGCCGACATGTCCGAGACCGAGCGAGTTCACACTCGGTGCTGTGACGGAAAACTCGGCCACGATAAGTTGGGCGAGCGAGGCCACGCTGTATGAGGTGAAATACCGTACTCTTGGTGGAGCGTGGACAGAGGTAAGTCCCGCACCGACGACAAGCAGTGTGACACTGACAGGACTTGAGTCTTCGATGGCATACGAATTGAGCGTTCGCGCCATATGCGCTGCAGGCGACACGAGCCGAGTGGCCACATACGCTTTCATGACAGAGTGTGGAGTGATTGCTTCTACGTCACTTCCGTATCTTGAAGGCTTTGAGGCAGGAATAGGATGCTGGGAGCAAGAGCAGATTGAGGGTGACTTGGAATGGGAAACAGAAAGCAGCTACTATACGGCTCTTGAAGGTAGCAAACTATTGTACGTTTTAGGCGAGGATTCTGAACTTGAGACACGTATAATAAGCCCGGTGTTTGACCTCACAGGAATGGAAAATGTCAAACTTACATTCGCACACATGCAGCGGGATTGGGTTGGAGATCTCGATAATCTAGGCGTAGAGTATCGATTGAGTCCGACAGACGAATGGCAACAGCTTGCAAGATACAATGACATTATTGATTCATGGCAGATTGACACTGTCATTATCCCGCAGGTCAGTGCAACGGTTCAGATTGCATTCCATGCTTATATTGAATATGGTTATGGCGTTGGAATAGATTCTTTGAGCATCACAGGTGATGCTCCGGTGGCTCCTACTTGCGATGTGCCAGTCAATATTACCACATCGAACTTGACGGCCAACACTGTTACGGTGACTTGGACTGGTTCGGCAGCTCAGTATGAGGTGGAGATTATCGGCGGCGGACAGACGATTAGCGAAACTGTAAACACCAACTCGTTTACCGTCGAGACCCTCACGCAGGAGACCCCCTACACGGTGAGAGTGCGTGCGCTGTGCGAGAACGGGCTCACGAGTGACTGGAGTGCAGTGACGAACTTCACTACGCCACAGCCAGAGTGCGGTGTGCCGACCAATGTGCAGACCACCACGACAGCCACTTCGGTCACCATCACGTGGACCGGCTATGCATCGGAATACGATGTGAAGGTGACGGGCAGCGAGATAGCACCTGTCAACCGTACGGTGACGACGAACAGCTGCACGATAGATGGCCTTGTGCCTGCGAGCACCTATCAGGTCATCGTACGAGCCAAGTGCGACGGCCAGTATACTGACTGGACAGAGGCTGTGACATTCTACACAGCCGACGGTCAGGGTATAGACAATGCCGTTGGTGAGTATTCAGTGTCGATGTATCCGAACCCAGCCAAGGAGCAGGTGAGCATACGCATAGAGGGTATGAGCGGCAAGGTGAATGTAGCAATTATAGACATGAGCGGCCGCACTGTGATGAGCGACATGATGGAGAACGGCGAAGCGATGCTTAACGTGTCGACACTTGCGAAGGGTACTTACTTTGTACGCCTGAACGGCGAAGAAATCTCGACGGTGCGCAAACTTGTTGTGCAATAGATGAGAGATTGGATAGACAGGAGCGGGGCAGCCTTCAAGCTGCCCCGCTTTTTTATGGACAGAGATTAGCGATTAGAGATTGGTGAGAATTTATGATTTTGGGTTGGCTTTGAGGCTAAAGGTTATTAACACTGAGAATTTATAAGAAAAAAAGTTGTCTTGTTTATAGTTGAAAAACAAATTGTTATAAATAAAATTGTTCCTTTTTATGAAAAAATATTTGGTGGATAAAATATTATTTGTATTTTTGCAAACTCAAAATGAGAAAAGAGTTGTTTGAAAGAGTAGAAAAGCCGATGTAACTCAGTTGGTAGAGTAGCTGATTTGTAATCAGCCTGTCGGGGGTTCGAGTCCCTTCATCGGCTCGAAAAAAACGCTGAGAATCGGAAAAAAGGGGGAGTCGCATAGCGGCAATTGCAACAGACTGTAAATCTGTCCTCTTCGGAGTTCATTGGTTCGAGTCCAATCTCCCCCACGACCAGAAAGAATGCAAGCGGAAGTAGCTCATTTGGTAGAGCGATAGCCTTCCAAGCTATAGGTGGCGGGTTCGAGCCCCGTCTTCCGCTCAAAATAGAAGAAAGGCGGGGGCAGGCAAGAGGGACGCCAAGCTTCCAAGAAAGAAAAGCTGCAGTAGCTCAGCTGGTAGAGCGCATCCTGGGTAAGGATGAGGTCACCGGTTCAAATCCGGTCTGTAGCTCTTTTAGTGTGCAAAGTGAGGGTGAAAAAAGTCAAGAGACGCAATCATTGCGCCTCTATGTGTTGTGGAAAGAGGATGTACAATAAAATATGAGAATTAACTTTATTAATAAACATTTTAATACGTATTAAAAAATGGCAAAAGAAAAATTAGATCGTTCTAAACCGCACGTAAACATCGGTACTATTGGCCACGTGGACCACGGTAAGACTACCCTGACCGCCGCCATTACCCAGGTGCTGGCTTCGAAGGGCCTCTCCGAGGTTAAGTCTTTCGACGCTAT
>JAEEZY010000033.1 GCA_016292015.1 Bacteroidales bacterium
CGTATGGACTAATGCTCGGGTACTTGTCGGCCATCGGGTCGACGCTCAGCCACATGGTCATCAGTTCGTGGTCCATGTAACGGGCGCCGAAATATCCGTAGCCGGTTTCCAAATCCTTCTCTTTCCCGGTGAAAGTGAAGCTTGCGGAATCATTGGAAATGTCTTGAACACAATTACATATATTAAAACGACAAGTCGCGTTTTTTGAAGAAATTGTGAAAAAAAAACTCCCCTCGGCACCTCCACAAGGCACCGCATTACTGGAATAAATGCTATTGTCCAATGTGCGCATTTCGCTGCAAAAATACTCACTTTATTTGAATTATGAGAACAAAAATGTATTTTTACATCCGAAAAGTGTTTTGTTGTTCAAAATAAAAACCTGTAATTATGAACATTAGAATCGATTCCAATTTCAATTTCCTAGTCACGTCCATCCAGTATTTCCCCAACGGAGAACTTTTTATCTCATTGACGTCCGAAGAGAATCAGTCTGAGAACCGATATCAATATGAGGCTGCACTCGGCAGCGGGCAAGCCGAGGAGAAACCGACCATCAGCCTGCTGCAATATGCCAAATCTTTCGCCTCTTCTGCCGATATCAAACCTAAAACCAAAGATACCTACCGCCTCATGTGCAACCACCTCGAGGCCTACGGAGACAGCACTATCGACAGGGTTACCACCGCCTATCTCCAAGACTTCATCCAATATCTCCAATCGCAAGGGCTGAAGCCCGGCAGCGTGCGATTATATTTTCAAAAACTGGCCTGCGTCCTCCACGATGCCTACAAGAACGACCTCTTTGACGACCGCATCCTACAGAGAGTGAAACGTCCCAAGCGAGAACAGGAGAAAAAGAGTTTTCTGTCTGAAACAGAACTGAAAAAACTAACCAAACACCAACTGTCAGAAAAGTATAATAACATTCAAAACATGTTCCTTTTCTCTTGCATGACAGGACTGCGATTCAGTGACGTACGAGGTTTGCAATGGAAGGAGGTGAAGCACAACGGGAAACACCTTCAACTAGAGTTCCACCAACAGAAGACCGACACCCACGAGCGTCTACCGCTATGTGCCGAAGCCGAAGCACTACTGCGAGGCCAGAAACGTGGCGGTGAATATGTCTTCAAGGAAGAGAGCAACCAAAAAGTAAACGTGGTTTTAAAACGCTGGTGCAGAGAAGCCAGGATAAAGAAAAATGTCTCTTTCCACATCGCACGACACTCTTTCTGCGTTCTACTGCTGACAAAGGAAGTCCCCATCTACACTGTCCAGCAGCTCATGTGCCATTCTGACATAGGCACCACCAAAGTCTACGCCGATTTGTTGAACAAAACGAAAGCAAAAGCATTGAAAAAAATGCCTGTAATCTGGAATCCGACCTGGGCGACAACGGGATGACAGTTTATCACATCGGTTTCATATGCGGATTGTGCGCTTGTAATACATCTTGGTTATCAGTTTGTTACAATCCAATTCGTTTTTTATTTTTAAAAGAAGATGGTTCTGTATTGTTTTTTTTGTTATCTTTGCATCTAAATAAACATGATGGATGTAGGGAAACAATCCCTATATCGGAAATAACGAATAAATATGAGAACAATACGGAAAACATTTATTGCACTTTGTTTGTTTGGCCTCTGCGTGTTTGCGCAAGGGCAGAGCAGTGGCAATATACAGCAGCCGACATTCCAATGGCGTTGTGAAACGGGTGACACTATGTTGAATTTCAATCCAGCCACCACTTCAATACTGTATTTTGACAGTATCCCCTACGCCAAAGACTACACTCTGATAGTGGTCTACAAACCCGTTTCCGACACGGAGTCCACCGTCTGGCATCTCTTGTATGGCGACAGCGCTACCCGCAGCCTCACCACCGAGCGCATCCTGTCGGGCAATACAGCCATACGCTATGCCGACAGCACCGGCAGCAGGCCGGCCATCCATACACTCCGGCAGAGTGCGCCCGAGTCGGATACATCATACATACAGATGACACTCGGCGACGGGAATCTTATGATGGCCGAGATGTTGTATTTTGACCGTCGTCTGGGGAATGCCACTTTGCGCCGAATACAGACTGCTTTGGCAGTCCGCTACGGTATCACCCTCGGCCCTGTGGATTATATCTCCAGCGATGGAAAACGGATATGGGAATATGACTGCGACAGCACTTGCTACCACCATCATGTCACCGGTGTGGGATTCGACACGGTGTATGGTGTTCGCCAGTTGAGAAGCCATTCGGAGATGGAGGGCGGCATGGTCACCATTGCGACAGACACCCTTTCTCCCGGTTCGTTTCTGCTGACAGGTGACGACGATGCGCCACTGGCCTATACGACCGTTGATGATGGATTCTATGGAGGTGAATACGAAATACTGTCCCGCAATTGGCGTATCAGGGCCACAGGTACAGAGGACAACCTTTTCTCCTTGTCATTCGATACGCGAATGCTTCCCCTGCCCACGGACAGCCTTGTGCTGTTTGTAGACGATGACCTATACCTCCCCAGCGCCATTACCGCTGACGCTGTCGAGTTCAATAGCGTATTCTTCCCGACCGACAGCTGTCAGTTCACATTGGCCAGGGGTGCGGCCTTGTGGAGGGCTTCCCAGTCCCATGATGCCCACGCCCCCAATATTGGTGTACAATACAGTGATACCCAACGCATGAATGGGCATGCTGCCCTGAACCTGTATCCGAATCCTACTACGGAGCGTTTTTCACTTGAGGTATCGGGGGCAAAGTGGGTAAAAGCCACCGTATATAACCAACAAGGCAAGGTAATGGCCATATATAGCGACAGCGGCAAGGAGAAATATCTCTTTGAAGGAGCGTTGCCTTCGGGGAATGCCTACTATGCCACAGTCACCACCGATGAGGGTGACCAAACAATAAAGATTGTTGTAAAATAAAAAAAACCAAGCAAACATATGAAAAACGCCATACAATTCCTGCTTTTTACTGGTTTGTTGCTTCTCACCTGCGGCTGTCGCCACCATGAAGTACCGCAGACTTCAACTGACACCGTCCGTATGGAGGATTTCCGGGTTGCCGTCTCAGACATTCAGCAAGACTCTGTTTTGGTAAAATGTCAGAGCGAAGTCCGCAAGCCCGATGTTGCTATACGTGTCCGCAAAGGCAACGCCTTGTTTATGGAGACCGAAGGATTGCAGCTCGCCGCTGTAGACACGGCGGTGAAAGATGCTGGTGTCTATACCGTCACCTCGCTTATGGCGGAAGAGCTGCCGCCGCTTCCGCAGGGCATGATAAATATGACGGCTATTGCATCCGGCTACCGACTGCTGCCAAGTGGTGAACACTTCAGTCCCTATGCCGAGCTGAGGGTGTCTTACGACCCTGCGAGGTTGCCGATGGGCTATACCCCTGACGACATATACACATCGTACTATGACACCGCTACATTGGCGTGGGTGCGACTGAACCGAGTGGAGGTGGACACCGTCAACCATGAAATTGTATCGTGGACCACCCATTTCACAGACTTCGTCAACGAACTGCTCAAAGCACCCGAGATGCCGGAGACGCAGGGTTTCGCGCCGACAGCCATGAGTGACCTGGAGGCGGTGAATCCGCTGGACGGTCTTCCCGTCATCCAGCCACCCACGGCCAACAACAACGGCACAGCGAACATCACGTATCCTATTGACATCCCTGCAGGCCGAGGAGGCATGCAGCCGAACCTGGCTCTGACATATAGCAGCACAGGTGGCAGTGGCTGGCTGGGAGTGGGTTGGGACATACATGTACCATCCATCACACTCGACACCCGATGGGGCGTACCTCGATATGATGAAAACGTTGAAACTGAGATATACTTGCTTGATGGAGAGCAATTGGTGGCCAAAGATTCAAATGGTATTATTCTTGAAATGCCACACCGAACCAACAATCAAACTCCACGCTCGGCGTTAGGTGACAACGCA
>JAEEZY010000034.1 GCA_016292015.1 Bacteroidales bacterium
AACTCGAAAGACACGACCTATTGTTTCGGTGCGACAGCCGACTCGCTGAGCTTCACAGCCCACGGCGGCAACGGCACATACAGCTACCAGTGGTATGTCTCGACCAACAGCGGCAGCTATGTTGAGATAACGGGAGCCATAGACTCCGTATATACACCCGCCACAACTGCTGCAGGAAACTTCTCATACAAGGTGGAAGTGACTGGTGAGTGCGGACCTGTGGAACAGGTGATAGCGGTGGTTGATGTGCGTCAGCCGCTGACGGTAACGGAGGCGATAGCTGACGACGCGCTGTGTCTGGATGCCACCGCTGGCGACATCGCCGCCACTGTGACTGGCGGAACGGGAGTATATGACTTCCTATGGGAGGTCTCGACCGACAGCGCGGCATACACTACAGCTGGCACCGACAGCATCTATACGCCTGTGACAACAACAGCTGGCACCTACTACCTCAGACTGACTGTGACCGACTCGCTGTGCGGCGACACTACGCTGCATGTGCAGAAGCTGATAGTGAAGCCCAACGTGGGTCTTGAGCTCGTGGGCGACCTGAATCAGACCAAGTGCATCGGTGGCAACATAGACTCGGTGAGGGTGGTTGCCACAAACGCCGCCTCGGTGGATGTGACTGCCGACCACGGCATCACTCCGACCTATAACACCACCACTGGCAACATAGGATTCGCCACAGCTGGCAACGAGAACGACGTCATCACCGTTACGGTAACGGCACACCACGACGAGAACTCGTGCGACGACTCGACACTGACCTTCCAGGTGACGCTGAGTGCGATGACCACGAAGAATCTGACCGTGACAGGTTGCGGCAGCTACCACTGGGTAACAGCCAACGAAGACACGTTGTTCACTGCAACTACCGACACTGTAATAGGACCATACCTATCGACCAACGGGTGCGACAGTATGACATACCTGCATGTGGATGTGAACGGTGGCGAGATGCCTGTATTCAGTCTGCCGGAAGACGTCTGCGTCACCGCCTCTGAGACGAACGACAGCATCGAGATAAGCGTGCAGGCACTGAGCGGCTACACCTACGAGTGGACAATTGACGGAGGCAGTTATGCTGCAAGCAGCCCCCACGCTGTGGACGGTGTAAGCGACACCAACAGCATAGTGGTACGTTGGGACACTGATGGCGACAAGACCGTAAGCGTCACCATTACCAACAATGAGAACCTGTGTGTGGCATCTGACACCAAGACAATCCACGTACATGCAACTCCACAGATAAGCATCACAACTGATGTGAGCGACATGATATGCCCGTATGTTGGCGATTTCGACCTGACTGCCACCCTCGCCGCAGCCACCGCAGCTCCTTACAATTACGTATGGAGCGGTGACCTGACAGCGACGAACACCACACCAAGCAATGATATCACTAACGTCGGCACGGTAACGATACCGACAACTTGCGGACAACAGTACGAGATAGGTGTTAGCGTCAGCGATGGCAATGGATGCACGTCTATAGCCACACCCATCACTCTAAATGTGGACGACACGGTGGCTCCCGTGTTCACTCGTCCAGCAGACACGACATTGTATAAAGACGCAACATGTGCAGCCAACACAACTCCAGAAGCACTTGGTACTGTAAGCAACGTTGTGGAAGCATGCTCGCCGAATGTGGACACCACCTACACCGACGTTGACGTGACACCTGCCAACGCATGCATGGGCAGCCAGGTGATAGAACGCCACTGGAGAGTGACCGACTTGTGCGGCAACGTATCAAATCTGGCCGATTCCATACAGACCATCACATTGCTCGACACGGTGGCACCGATAATTGCCGGTGCTATGACCGAGATAACGGTGGAAGGCTGCGACGAAACGGCCATACCGGCTGTGGCAGCCGGCGATACAACCATCGCATATATGCTGACACAAGGCGTAACCTCGGTATCAGACAACTGCTCTGACGAAGCACACCTGACTGTAAGCATCAACGATGGTGCAATGACGGGCGACTGCGACCACGAGGTGATACGTACCTACACCGTCACCGACGACTGCGGCAACAGCAGCAGCACAACGCAGACCATCACAATAACACGCCCGGCATTTGCGGTGCCTGCTATAGACACTCTCGCGAGGACTTGCGAAGTTGACGCCACTGCACCGACTCCTCAGACCGTAACACTGTGCGGCAGCGACTACACGGCGCAGCCTGTAAACACTGGCGACACCAACCGTGTTACAGAGGTGGTGAACGGATTCTTGTATGTGACATACAACTATGAGTACACCGACTGCAAGGGCAGCTATCCGTGGCATTTGACTTACAAGATCACTCCTGACGACTTCACGCCTGTGGATTCGGTCTATACTTCAGTGTCCTGCCCGAGCGACATACCCAACCCGATACCAGTGCCAACAGTGACAATCTGCGGTGAGAACATACCGTTCACGTTCAACGGTGTAAACACATCAGACACCGCCAACTGCGGCGACAGTATCTACAACTACACTTACACTGTGGGAGCCACCTCATACAACTGGGCATACATAGTGCGCTTCACTCCAGGCGATTTCACGATGCCTGACGATGACACTGTGGTTGTACACTGTGCGTCGGCCGTAGTGCTGCCGCATACTGTGGCTGGCCGCATGCCTGAGGTGCACAACGCCTGCGGCGAAGACATCTCTGACCAATATGCACTGGCTGCAGAACCCAACTCAATCCCAACATGTGAAGGAGAGGCTACCTATACCTACAGATATGAGGACTGCGCGGGTCATACGCACGAGTGGCACTTCACATACGTGGTAGAGCGCGAGGACTTCAATATCGCTGACGCACCGGGATACGCAACGGTTGCCTGCGCTGATGAAGCTCTCGGTGCCGGAGTAGCCGGAAGCTTAATCACCCTGCCTACGGTGACCCCGGTTTGCGATGGTGAAACGGCTCTTGTGCCAATAGACACAATCAATGGGACAATGCCTTCGTGCAATGGCGAAATGACCTACACTTTCGTTTATGAAGATTGCGCAGGGCACACACACAACTGGGTATTCACATATATGGTGCGCGACACTGTGGCACCCGAAATCGAGCCTATCGCAAACCAGGCAGCCTCAGCCGGCGGCGGATGTGAATACATCATACCCGACCTGAGCTCATTGGTGAACGCCACCGACAACTGCGGTGAGGCTCACTATATGGGTCAAACCCCAGCGGCAGGAACGCGCTATGCACAAACCGAAAGCCAGCAGAACATTGAGGTCATTGTACAGGTGGACGATGACTGCGAGAACCATGCATACGACACGGTGAATGTCACGATACCCGCTCGAAACACGTCTGTCTCAGTATCACCCGAGAATCCGTCCATCTGCGCAGGAGGCTCGGTTGTGCTGACAGCGGAAGGCCACAGCAACGCGACTGGACAGGAAACCTACACTTGGAACCCAACCAGCAACCTGAACCCGACAATGGGTGCAGTGGTGACCGCATCACCGACGGCACAAAGACAATACACCGTGACCTACATGGACGGCAACGGCTGTCAGGCGACGGCCTCGACGACGGTGGTGGTGAACCCGCTGCCGACGCTCAGCGCAACAGACACAACCCAGGAGGTATGCGCTGGCGGCAGCATACGCAACATCGTAGTGAACGCCTCGTATGCGGATGTGACTGTCAGCGGTCTGCCGAACGGAGTAACATACAACAGCAACACTTCGACTATCAGCGGAAGACCGACTACGAGTGGCAACTATACCATCACCGCCAACAGCATATACGGCTGTACGCCAGTCGTAATCACAGGCACCATCACGGTGAGAGACACTGTCCGCAACACGACGGTTGCCACTGCCTGCGACACATACCTTTGGAGCGCAAACAACGGCACCTACTCGATGAGTGGCACTTACAGGGTGCAGACTGTGGCCACGGATGGCTGTATCGGCGTGGAGATCCTGAACCTGACGGTAAACCACCAGAGCTTCAGCACAGATGAAGTTGACGCCTGCGACAGTTACACGTGGGTTAATGGAAACGGTCAGACATATACGAACTCGAACTATGCGGCCACCTACACCATAGAAGGCGGCAATGCGGCTGGATGCGACTCGACGGTGACACTGCACCTGACAATGCACTACAGCACAAGCATAGAGGTAAGCGAGAGTGCGTGCGATGAGTACACATGGCATGGCACGACATACAGAGAAAGCGGTGACGTGACGCAGACACTGCGCTCACGCTGGGGCTGCGACTCGACGGTGACGATGCATCTTACCATAAACCCGAGTTACCACTTTGATGCTGACGTGGATTCAATATGTGAGGGCGATGTGGTCTATTACCACGGTAACCAGTATATAGCGAATGGGGAATATTCGGTGAGACTGCGTACACGCGCAGGCTGCGACAGCGTCTATACACTACGTCTTACGGTGCTTCAACCGCAAACGGTAGAGATAGAAAAGTCTCAAGACTGTCAAACAGGAATCACCACACTGAGTGCGCTCACAGAGAGCGAGAACTACAGATGGAGCGAAACTCCGGACAGAGGCCAGGTTGAGCCGCAAGCAACACAAAAGGCAATAGAGGTCGCTCCTCCTGCCACGACGACATATACCGTCACGGTGGGATATGGAGAAGACCTCACCTGCCCGACGAGCGCGTCTATCACGGTTGACGAATTCATTCCACCAGTGGCCGTCATCAACACGCGTCCCTCGCACCTGTCCGCCGACCACCCAGAATGGTTTGCCGATGATGCGAGCGAAGGTGAAACCAGCGGGCGTCAATGGTATGTGGATGGCGAACTGTACTGGCAACAGACTCAGCACATCAACGGCACGATAGAAACCAACCCGTTTGGCGACGACGACAGCGTGACCCTGACACTGATAGCGTTCAGCGACCAGTGCGCAGACACGACAGAGGCCATTATACCGCTGATATGGAGTGAAATCTGGGTGCCTAACGTATTCACACCTGGCCTTGACATCAACAACCTGTTCGGAGGCGAAGGTGTGGGTATCATAGAGTACGAAATCTGGATCTATACACGCGAAGGTCTGCGGGTGTTCCACAGTGACGACATGACCGTGAAGTGGGATGGCAAGCACGAAGGAACCGACACAGACTGCAAGCAGGATGCCTACACATGGCGTATAGACTACCGTTTCGCCAGCAAACCTGAAGAACTTCAGACAAAGGTAGGCCTAGTAATGCTGCTAAGATAAGGATACGGGTGCAGATGAAACTGCAAAAGAGCTTCTCCCTTAAAGGAGAAGCTCTTTTGTTTGAATCAAAGCCATATCAAAGCCACTGCAAAGCCACTCGCGTCTGAAGGCGGACTGTTTTTTCAGAAAAAAAGTGACTGTATTTCAACATATAAACTTTTTTTCATATCTTTGCGAGGCTTTGTCTTTCAGGTTAGACCCCATCATCTTACTATGAGTCAAAGCATTAACTAATGTTTAACCCGACAGGATGGGCTGTCATATCAACAAATCTTACACATGGATTACAAAAATGTGCAACCTTTAGAGGATTTCGACTGGGGTGCAATCGACAACAAAACCGAGAAGGCAAACCAGGCGGAACTCGACAAACAATCAGCAGCCTACGAACAAACTTTCAACGCTTTCACCGAGCAGGAGGTTATCGAGGGAACTATCGTATCAAAGAACGACCGCGAGGTGGTGGTGAACATCGGAGCCAAGTCGGATGGTATCATCCCTGCTGCCGAAATCCGCTACAACCCCGACCTGAAAGTCGGTGACAAAATCGAGGTATTCGTGGAGAACCAGGAAGACTCGAACGGTCAACTGCAGCTGAGCCATAAGAAAGCACGCATACTGAAATCATGGGATCGCGTAAATCAGGCTTTCGACAATCAGGAGATTATCACTGGACACGTGAAGAGCCGCACAAAGGGCGGTCTCATCGTCACTGTATTCGACAACATCGAAGCATTCCTGCCCGGTTCCCAGATTGATGTGAAACCTATTCGCGACTATGATGTCTATGTTGACAAGAGCATGGAATTCAAGGTTGTGAAAATCAACCACGAATATAAGAATGTTGTTGTGTCGCACAAAGCTCTTATCGAGGATGAGCTCGAGGCCCAGAAAGCCAAGATTATCGCCACTCTCGAAAAGGGTCAGGTGCTGGAAGGCACGGTCAAGAACATCACCAACTACGGTGTGTTTGTTGACCTCGGCGGTGTTGACGGTCTGGTGCACATCACCGACCTCAGCTGGGGCCGTATCAACCATCCCGAAGAGATTGTCCACCTTGACGAGAAAATCAAGGTTGTCATCCTTGACTTCGACGAGGCGAAACGCCGCATAGCCCTTGGTCTGAAACAGCTCACTCCTCACCCATGGGATTCGCTAGACCCGAACCTGAAGGAAGGCGACAAGGTGAAAGGAAAAGTTGTTGTCATAGCCGACTACGGTGCATTCGTAGAGGTGGTTCCCGGTGTCGAGGGTTTGATTCACGTGAGCGAGATGAGCTGGAGCCAGCACCTGCGCAGCGCACAGGACTTCCTGAAAGTTGGCGACGAAATAGAGGCCGTCATTCTGACTTTGGACCGCGAGGCTCGCAAGATGTCTCTCGGTATCAAACAGCTCATGCCGGATCCTTGGCTGTCAATTGCCGAGAAATATCCCGTCGGCAGCAAGCACACCGCCACGGTGCGCAACTTCACCAATTTCGGTATTTTCGTCGAGCTTGAAGAGGGCGTTGACGGCTTGATTCACATCAGCGACCTGAGTTGGAGCAAGAAAATCAAGCACCCCGCAGAGTTCACAAAGATTGATGAGAAGATTGACGTAATAGTTCTTGAAGTCGATGCAGAGAACCGTCGTCTCAGCCTCGGTCACAAGCAGCTTGAGGACAATCCTTGGGATGTGTATGAAAGCTTCTTCACCATCGGATCTGTGCACCAAGGCACTATCACCTCGATGAGCGACAAAGGTGCCATCGTGAGCTTGCCTTATGACGTCGAGGCATTCGCCCCGATGCGTCACCTGGAGAAAGAGGACAAAAGCAAAGCCAAACAGGGCGAGACTCTCGACTTCAAGGTCATCGAATTCTCGAAAGAAAACAAGAAAATCATCGTTTCGCACACCCGCATCCACCAAGATAATGTGGAAGCCGACAAGGTGGCTGCCGAGAACGAAGAGGCCAAAAAAGACCGCGCTGTGAAGAAGGCTACGAAGAAAATCAACGAGCAGGTTGAAAAAACAACCCTCGGCGATGTCTTCGGCAACCTGAAGGAAGAACTTGAGAAGAAAGAAGAGAAAGGTCAGGAATAAACTGATTTTAAGGCGCACACTTGTGTGCGCCATGCTCTAATGGAAACGGGGCCGTATAAGGGCCCCGTTTTTGATTGACTCTATGGCAAAAACAGCACTGGAACTACTGAAAAAACACTGGCACCATGAGGCGTTCAGGAATCCACAGGCGGAGATTATAGAGGCTGTTGTGGATGGGCACGACACCCTGGTGCTGATGCCCACAGGTGGGGGGAAGTCACTGTGTTACCAGATACCTGCACTAATGATGGAGGGGGTGTGCTTGGTTGTGTCGCCACTGATAGCACTGATGAAGGACCAAGTAGAAAACTTGAGGGAGAAGCATATCAAGGCCGCATGCATAGTGTCGGGTATGACCGCCGAGCAGCAGTCGAACGTGCTGACCAACTGCAGCTACGGCGGCGTAAAACTACTGTACGTATCACCCGAAAGGCTGAAGAGTCGTACATTTACTAACGCCCTGCAGAACATCAATATTTCAATGATTGCCGTCGATGAGACTCATTGCATATCACAGTGGGGTTACGATTTTAGGCCATCATACCTTGAGATTGCTGAAATACGGCAGCATTTCCCTTCGGTGCCGATGATTGCGTTAACCGCCACCGCCACACCGATGGTGGCTGACGACATCTGCAGACGGCTTTCATTCAGGAACGAGCGACGTTTTGTGGCAAGTTTCTATCGCGACAACCTTGCATACATGGTGTTCCACGAAGCGGACAAGCACACCAGACTGCTACGTATTATAAAGAAGGTGAACGGTTCCGGCATTGTGTATGCAGGAACACAACGGAGAGCGAAGGAACTCTCAGACTTCCTGAATGCCAACGGGGTAGTGAGCGGATATTACCATGCTGGGCTCAGCAAACGAGACCGAGACATTGCCCAAAACAATTGGATGGACGGCAAAGTGCAGGTAATAGTGGCCACCAATGCCTTCGGCATGGGCATTGACAAGCCCGATGTACGCTACGTGGTGCACACATATATTCCAGCCACAATAGAGGCCTATTTCCAGGAGGCCGGACGAGCCGGGCGCGATGGCAATAGGGCATACGCTGTGATTCTATACAACAATGGCGACATTGAAGATCTGCAACGGAATGTAGAAACCTCGTACCCTGACACTTCCACCATAAAAGCCGTTTACAATGCACTATGCTACCACAACACCATTGCACTTGGAAACGGTGAGAACGAAGAATATTTGCTGCAAGTGGAGGAACTATGCAAAAAATACCACTTCGAACGAAAGACAATGTGGGCAGCGTTGGGATTACTTGAGCGAGACGGACTTATATGTTTGCCGGCCAAGGACAATGCAGAATCGCAGTTAATGATAAAAGTAGGCCGAGAAGAGATATATTCCTTCATGAAACAGAATCCCAGATACGCTTCAATGATTGAATCCTTGATGAGGCTTTACGGCGGTGTTTTCAGTGGCTTAACCCCCATAGATGAACACCTCGTGGCGAAAACATCTGGATTGGAGGCCATGGTAGTGCCACTCATGCTCTCACGACTTGAAGCGCTCAATATGGTAATCTACAAGAAGGGTGTTGCCGAACAAACCGTCATTTTCACTGCACCGCGCTGCAATCTGGAAAATGTGCCTATTGGCGGTGTGGACTATGCGGAAAGAAAAAAACAAGCCATACAGCGCAAAGATGCGATGGTTTCGTATATAAGAGAGAATGAAACCTGCCGTAGCATAAAGCTTCTTCAATATTTCGGCGAACAAAGTGAGCAAAAGTGCGGATGCTGCGACATCTGCATCACTCACACAAAAGAGCAGAATGCCAAAGTGGAAGCGAAAGTGATGCAACTTCTTACCGACGGGCCAATGACCATTCAGCAGATACTTGCTCAGTTCGAGGACATCGACGAACGCACCATACGCTCTCGGGTGAGAGCTATGGTCGATGCGCGAATGATAGGCATCGACCGCGATATGCGACTGTATATCTAACCCCTCCGTTTACTTTTTGTGACTATAGTACTCGATAGTGCGCGTTGTAGTATAGCGTTTGCTTCCATTGAGGATGTACTGCTGCGAATACCAGTTTCCGTAACGGTCGTATTTATACTTGCGTTGCTCTATCGTCTTGGTCTGAGTGTCGGCTACTTCATCAAAGAAAATCTGAACCCTCTTGACGGGATTCGAATAACGGTCATAGGTATATTGCTCATCCAACAACATAACCTCGTCCGGAGTATATTTTCGGACATATAAAACGTTCTTCATCTTGTCGTACTCAGTCAGAGTGCGTACAACAATGACACCCTCCTCCGAATACTCATAGTCGATAGTCATCAGCAATTGGTGAGGAGCGCTATATGCGTAGTGGGTTGAATGTAAAAGAGTGCCATCGGGGTTGAATTGGAGTTTCTCGACAATATCATTATCCTTGTCAAATTCGGAACGTACCAGACTATCGGGTTCTATTTCGTGCGGATAGTTTACAACTTTCTCATGTCCAAAACCCTTGCGGATATATTTGTTTAACTTGCCATCAGCGTCGAACTCAAAAGTTTCCTGATAGTTCATATCGTTGGCACCATCGTAAACAGTCACACTTGTAATGCGTTTCACCTTGTCATAGAGGTTATAGTCACCCCATCGTGGTTGATACTGTTGCGCAAAAGCCGAAACTGTGAGAACGCTTAAAATTACATAGATAGCAAGTCTTTTCATAATATTCTTGTTATATGTGTTCGTGAATTGTTATTTATGATGCAGACTACTTCTGCAACTTCTTGTACCGTATTCTGTGTGGAGTGTCGTCGCCAAGTCGCTTGCGGCGGTTTTCCTCATACTCGCTGTACGAACCCTCGAAAAAATAAACCTGAGAGTCACCCTCGAAAGCCAGGATGTGCGTACATATCCTGTCGAGGAACCATCGATCGTGCGATATAATCACGGCGCAACCCGCAAAGTTCTCCAAGCCTTCTTCCAACGCTCGCATCGTGTTCACATCTATGTCGTTGGTTGGTTCGTCAAGCAGCAGCACGTTTGCCTCGCTTTTGAGTGTCAACGCAAGATGGAGCCGATTGCGTTCACCTCCCGACAACACACCAGCCTTCTTGCTTTGGTCGTTGCCCGAGAAGTTGAATCGACTTATATATGCACGTGAGTTTATGAGGCGTCCACCAACCTGTATCTGCTCGTTGCCCTCACTGACCACCTCCCACACGCTCTTCTCCGGGTCTATGGTGGTATGCTGCTGGTCAACATATCCCAGCTTCACTGTCTCGCCTATGCTAAACATGCCACTGTCTGGCTGTTCCAGTCCCATGATTAGGCGGAACAGAGTGGTTTTTCCGCATCCGTTGGGTCCTATAATGCCCACTATGCCGGCAGGCGGAAGGCTGAACGTCAGGTTTTCATACAGCAGCTTGTCACCGAAAGCCTTACTCACACCGTTTGCCTCTATTACCTTATTTCCGAGTCTCGGTCCGTTGGGTATGAATATCTCTAGTTTCTGTTCTTTTTCCTTTACGTCCTCGTTCATCATGCGATCATACGCAGCCAGACGCGCCTTCCCTTTGGCATGACGTGCCTTGGGGGCCATGCGAACCCATTCCAGCTCGCGCTCCAACGTCTTACGGCGCTTGCTCTCCTGCTTTTCTTCCATCGCAAGACGCTGAGTCTTCTGGTCCAGCCACGAGGAATAGTTGCCCTGCCACGGGATTCCTTCTCCTCTGTCGAGCTCCAATATCCAACCCGCCACGTTGTCGAGAAAATAGCGGTCGTGTGTCACAGCTATGACGGTGCCTTTGTACTGTCTCAGATGCTGTTCCAGCCATTCTATCGATTCTGCGTCCAAATGGTTCGTAGGCTCATCCAGCAGTAATATGTCAGGTTCCTGCAACAAAAGACGACACAACGCGACCCTACGCCGCTCGCCTCCGCTTAGGTTTTTCACCAGCGTGTCCTCCTCAGGACAGCGTAATGCATCCATGGCACGATCCAGTCGGCTGTCCAGATTCCAGGCATCATAGTGTTCGAGCAATTCTGTCAACTCCCCTTGCCTCTCGCACAGTTTCTCTATATCGGCGTCGGGATCGGCAAACTTGTTGTTTACCTCCTCATACTCCTTCATGGCATCGACAATATTCTGCACAGCCTCCTGTACCACTTCCTTCACCGTCTTGCTGTCGTCAAGATGCGGTTCCTGCTCAAGGTATCCTACACTATATCCCGGTGCGAAAACCACCTCTCCTTGATAATCCTTGTCCACACCCGCGATTATCTTCAGCAGCGACGATTTTCCACTGCCGTTCAAACCTATGATACCTATCTTCGCTCCATAGTAGAACGAGAGATAAATATCCTTCAATATCTGCCTCGACGGAGGTATCAACTTGCCAACCCCCACCATTGAGAATATGATTTTCTTGTCGTCTGCCATTCTGCTTGATTGTGTTAGTTTTTAATGATGTCACCAACTAGTCCCTGAAATGAATATCTTTGACGTTCAGCTGCATCTCTGTTTTGCCGTTCCAGTAGTTCTCCTCCAGCTGGTAAACCAAGTCGAAATGGTCACCACGTCGCACTCGGTCAAAGTATTCTCCAAGTTGGAATCCAATGGCGGAATAGCTCTGTGACCGCTCGTCAAACGGTATCGGAGCAAATTTCAGATGTTTCACGTCCTTTGCCCCAACCACACGTGGATGTCCCGTGTCAATGAGGTTTTTAGTCAAGAATATCGGCACATTGTTTTCTGGCCCGAACGGCGAGAACTGCTTCAGTATGCGCAAAAATTTTGGTGTTATATTCTCTGCAAAACTGATCGCAGCGTCTATCTCTATCTCTGGCATCGTCGCCTCTGGCTGGATTCCTTTGCTGACCTCCTCTTCGAAACGCTCGCAGAAACGCTCGAAGTTCTCAGGCTTCACCGACACCCCTGCTGCACACTTGTGTCCACCGAAATGTTCAAGCAAATCGGCACATTTCTCCAACGCCGCATGTATGTCAAACTCGCCTGCAGAACGGGCCGACCCGACATACATGTCGTCTGTTGACTTCGTGAAAATGATTGTGGGCTTATAATACAGTTCCACCAGCCGCGATGCCACTATGCCCACCACACCCTTGTGCCAGTTCTCGTCAAACAGCACTATCGAGCACTTGTTTCTCAACTTCTCGTCTCCGTCTATACGACGCTTCGCCGTGTCGGTCGCCGATGTGTCCAGTTCCTTGCGTTCTTGGTTATAGTCGTCAATCTCCTTCGCCAGCAGACGTGCCCTTTCTATATTTTCTTCCAGCAACAAACGCACCGAGTCAAATGCACTGTGCAACCGCCCTGCCGCATTGATACGAGGTCCTACCAGGAATACCAAATCGCTTATGGTGAGATTCTTCGCAAAATAGCCCTGTTCCTTCTGCGACGGAGATGTCGTGCCGTCGGCTCTCGCTATATTGCCGTAACTCAGAATGGCTTCCAACCCTGCTCTCGGATGCTTGTTTATCACCTTCAGGCCGTAGAACGCCAACACTCGGTTCTCGCCAGTCATTGGCACAATGTCGCTCGCTATCGAAACCACCACCAAATCCAGATAGTGCAGCAGTCGCAGCTTAAGCTCCTCCAACCGTTTGCGCCCGTTGTTGTCCAACTTCTCTGGGTTGTCACTCAGCTTCACACCGAAGTTCTTCTCCATTATGGCCTCCACTATCTTGAACCCGATGCCGCAGCCCGAAAGCTCCTTATACGGATAGGGGCAGTCCGCGCGCTTGGGGTCAAGCACTGCCACTGCATGCGGTATCGAATCCCCAGGCAGGTGGTGGTCGCCAATTATGAAATCTATGCCCGCCTCGGCGGCGTAATCAACCTGTTCCACGGCCTTGATGCCGCAGTCTAATGCTATGATCAACCGCACACCAGTTTTCTTGGCATAATCCACACCCTCAAAACTGATGCCGTATCCCTCCCGTTCCCGGTCAGGAATATAGAAGTCTATGTTGTCTGTCAGGGAGTGCAGAAAGCCGTAAACCACTGCCACCGCACTGGTGCCATCGACATCATAGTCGCCGTACACCATTATCCTCTCCTTCGCTCTCAGGGCCCTTTCGATGCGTTCCACCGCCTTCTCCATGTCCTTCATCAGGAACGGGTCGTGCAGGTGTTCCAAACTCGGACGGAAAAACCGCCTTGCCTCTTCAAATGTCCGCACCCCGCGTTCAACCAGTAATGTGGCTATAACACGGTCAACCCCCAATTCTCCTGCCAGTCGCTCAACATCTTCTATTTCATAGTCTTGTCTTAATTTCCAACGTTTTTCTTTCATCATTTACTGATTGTAAAAGTACAACTTTTATCGGAAACCACAAAAAAAAGTTTTCCTCTTCTCTCTAAAACGCCTTTTTCTACCGTATTCAGCATCCTAAAAAATTCCAAGGGGCGACATGCAAGCATGTCGCCCCTTGGATTATTCAATATCCGCCCTGCCGTCAGTCGATGATGGTGAACTCAGTGCGGCGGTTGTGTGCGCGGCCCTCATCCGTCTCGTTCGTGTCTATCGGACGGTCAAAGCCATAGCCCATCGCCTTCATGCGGTTCTTCTTGATGCCTTTCTTCTGCAGGTAGTTCACCACTACCTGTGCTCTCTGCATCGAGAGGCGCTTATTGTACTCCGCCGCTCCGACATTATCGGTATGACCAGAAATTTCCACCTTCATCTCTGGATTGGACACCATTAGCTCATACACCTTGTCCAATTCCGTTATCGATTCAGGCTTCAAACTCGACTTGTCAAAGTCGAAGAATATGTTGTTCAACACTATGCTCCTGCCAACGGCGATTTTGTTAAGTTCTATCACCTGCTCAATAACTTGGTATGTCGCCGTGTCCGGCAAGTTGAAGTTTTCCGAGTGGAACAGATACTCAGGGGCGTTAATGTTTTCGCCATAGTTGCGGCCCGACGGCAACGACAGCAGGAACCGACCCTCCTCGTCGCTCTCGAACGAAAGCAGCTGCATGTTCTCCACTATGTCGTACAGGTCGATATGAGCATCGGCTATCGGTTGTTTTGTATCTGCGTCAATAACCACTCCGCGCAACAGCGTCAGACGAGCCTCTTCAAGCGGTATCTGCTCGTTCTTTATATCTATATCCACAAAACTCTCCACACCGTCTATCAGGTCGTTCTCTGAACGGTATGCAAATTCCTTCTCCGGCCCCAGGAAAGCTATCTTGTATATATCATAGCCGCCTTGTCCGCCTGCCTGCTTAGACGAGTAGTATCCCGTGCGTTTGTCTGCCGTAATCACAAAATAGGCGTCGTCGCCCGATGTGTTCACGGGATACCCCAGGTTGACAGGCTCCGTCCATGCTCCGTTCTGATACGTGGTCACGAAGATGTCGAACCCACCGTAGCCAGGATGTCCGTCGGAACAGAAATAGAGAGTCTTGCCGTCGGGGTGCGCAAACACGCTCTTCTCATCGTAAGGTGTGTTTACCACAGGCCCCAAGTTCTCTGGTTTGCCCCATTTGCCTTTCGAGTCCATCACCGAGCGGTATATATCGTGTTCTCCATATCCATCTTTGCGATCGGAGCAAAAGTATATGGTCTTGCCGTCATACGAGTATGTGGCACTTGTCTCGTGTGCATCGGTATTGAGCGCCTTCAGGGCTTTCGGTTTTTCGAACTTCGCTCCTTTCTTCGCTGCCTCGTACAGGTCGCCGTTTCCGTCAGCACGGTATATCAGCATCTTTCTTCCGTCCACCGTCACACCTTGCACTGCGTCGTGGTCTTTCAGGTTGTTGATGCCTTCCACCATCTCTGCCGGCACCCAGTTGTCGTCGCCGCTCTGTTTTGAGAAAAATATGTTCTCGTAATAGTTGCCGTCGCTGGCATACTGTGCTTTCTTGTATGCCCTGCGCGATGTGAAGTATATCATTCGTCCGTCCGCTGTAACCACCGGGTTGTACTCGTCAAACTGCGTGTTCACGTTGTTGCCGATGTTGTCAATGAAGCAGCGCACCTGCTTGTTTATCGATGACTTGCCGAACAGGCAGTCTCTGATTTTCTTGTCTGCCGAGCTCTTCCACTGCGATGTGGATGGCACGGCGCTGTAAAACGATATCGCTTCGTTGAAGTCATATTTCGACTGCCGCTCCATACCCTTGAAATACACTATATCCGGGTCAACACTTGGATCCAGCTTGTATGCCTTGTTGAGATACTCAAAGCTCTCGGCCTGCATCTTCAGGTTGTACGTGCACTTAAACAGGTCGTAGTTCAGCTTTGCATTGTTCGGGTTGAACTTCTGCGCCTTTATCAACTCCTCGTAGGCTTCTCTGAAAAGCCCTTCGGACAACAGTTTTTCACCTTCTTTCACCTGTTTCTTCGCCTCTTTCACGCCCTTCTTGTCGTTCGGGAAGGCCTCGTTCGTGAACTCTATGCTCTGTGCTGTGGCTCCGAAACACAACACCAACGCTATGATAGTAAGTAATGCTTTTTTCATCTTTCAGGTCCTCCTTTAGTTACAGTTATCCTTGAAATAGCGATCGGCCACCTTTATGCCCAGCATCGAGGCCTTCTTCCAATCTTCCAGCGCCCCTTGTTTGTCCCTCATCATCTCCTTCACGTTTCCGCGATACATATATGTGTTTCCATTGTGCGGTTCTGCGGCAATGCATGCGTCAAAGTCGGCCACTGCCTTGTTGTATTCCCGTATCTTGTAGTATGCAATCCCTCGGTTGCTCAATGCCGAAGTGTATCCCGGCTCGACATCCAGACAAAGGGTGAAGTCGTTTATAGCCTCCTCATATCTTTCAAGGTTTGCTCTCACCACACCGCGGCCGTTGTAAGCCTTGTAGTATTTTCCGTCGGCCACTATGGCTTGCGTGTAGTCGTTTATAGCCTCGTCGTTCTGCCCCATTTTCGCATAAATGCTCGCCCTGTTGCAGAAGTACATAGCCTTCGGCTCCACTTCTATCGCCTTGGAGTAATCCACTATGGCCTCCGGATACTTGTTCAGCATCCTCTGGCAACTTCCGCGGTCATTAAACACGGCCGACGTTCCAACTCCGTTCTCTATCGCGCTTGTCATGTCGGAGTAGGCCGCTTCATAGTCGCCCTGCTCGAAGTGCACGATACCCCTTGTGTAGTAAGCCTCACCGTATCCTGCGTTCAACTCTATACATTTGTTCAGCGCGGCCATCTCTTCAGGCACCTTCGAGGTTTCCGAATACATCTTCGCAAACAGGAAATACACCGTGTCCATCGCTCTTGTGCCGCCCCCCGCAAGATAGGTCTTCAGGGTCTTCTCTGTCGCCGGATAGTCGTGTTTCTCATACTGTATCCGCGCTTTCAGCAGATACGGTTCGCTGAACATCGGGTCAACCTCCAGCGATCTGTTCAGCAACTGTATCGCCACATCCGTACTGTTCACCGAATACATCTCGAACGCCTCGTTGTAAAGTCGTTTCGCCACTTCTCGTGTTGTAGGGGTCGGCTCCACCTTCAGCGTGTCCTGCGCCTGCGCGCCGACTATGCCTATCATGGCCAGGAGTCCGATAATGATATACTTTTTCATGTTTCTATAACTTTTTGTTTCCTTACAGTTTCTTTCCCCCTCATCCTATCCTTCACACACCTCAAAAAACACCGCCACAAACGCACAAACAACTGATCACAAACCAATTGTCCCAATATCCGCACAATTCCACAATCGCCAAAGATACAAAATCTTGTTGAATAATGAGACAATCCATCGAAAAACCTTCCCCTCCGGCATTCAATTAAATTCCTTGTCCCAGCCTATCAGTAATCTATCGGTGGCCTGATAAATAGTCCTTATCATCATAACAAAAAATTTAACAAAGCCCAATTACAATTGAGAAACCAGTAATGGAAAACCAGAAGCGAAATTTCATCCCTTCTTTGTCTTACTTTCATCCCTCTTTCTTTAATTCAGACCTTGCTGTTCTCTTACTTCGCTCTTAGTTTTGTATTACCCATCTCTTACTTTTCTCTTAGCCAGTTCTTACGTTGGCCTTAGCCAGATACCACCTCTTACTAGGCTAGTGCTAGGCTAGTACCAGGCTAGTGCCTACATTTCTCCTACCATACTCTTAGTTTACTTTTTTCTCAGTCATTTTGGCGAACACGCATATCGTTTCCCTCATCCATTGTCTTATCCCATTTTTTTCGTACCTTTGCACCATAATACAAATTCCTATTGACATGGAGCAACTTCTAATTTTCAATACCTTAACCCATCAGAAAGAGCTTTTCCGTCCCGTCAACGAAGGCCGTGTCGGAATGTACGTATGTGGCCCCACCGTCTATGGCGACGGACACCTCGGCCATGCCCGTCCCGCCATAACCTTCGACGTACTCTACCGCTACCTGCTCCATATCGGCTACAAGGTGCGCTACGTCCGCAACATCACCGACGTGGGACACCTCGAACACGATGCCGACGAGGGTGAGGACAAGATTGCAAAGAAAGCCCGGCTCGAACAGCTCGAACCGATGGAGGTGGCTCAATACTACACCAACCGCTACCATGCGGCGATGGACAAGCTCAACGTCCTCCGTCCCAGCATCGAGCCACTCGCCAGCGGCCACATCATCGAGCAGATCGAACTCGTGAAAAAGATTCTCGACAAAGGGTATGCCTACGAGAGCAACGGTAGCGTATATTTCAACCTCCGCAAGTATCAGGAAGATTTCAAGGCCTACGGTCGCCTCAGCGGTCGCGTCCTCGACGAGATGCTCTCCACCACTCGCGATCTCGACGGTCAGAGCGAGAAACACGAAACCATGGACTTCGCCCTCTGGAAGAAAGCCTCTCCCGAACACATCATGCGCTGGCCTTCTCCTTGGAGCGACGGCTTCCCGGGTTGGCACACCGAGTGCACCGCTATGGGCACCAAATATCTAGGCGAAACCTTCGACATCCACGGTGGCGGAATGGACCTCATGTTCCCTCACCACGAGAGTGAAATCGCCCAACAGACCTCCGTCACTGGGCACGGCCCTTGCCGCTACTGGATGCACAACAACATGATCACCATCAACGGCAAGAAGATGGGCAAGTCGCTCGGCAACTTCATCACCCTCGACGAGTTCTTCACGGGCTCTCACAAAGACAGCGAAGGCAAGGAAATGCTCGAGCAGGCCTACTCGCCTATGACCATCCGTTTCTTCATCCTCCAAGCTCATTACCGCAGCACCGTCGATTTCAGCAACGAGGCCCTGCAAGCCGCTCAAAAGGGTTACGAGCGTCTTATGCAGGCCTACCACACTCTCGGCAAACTTCAGCCCTCAAAAAGCTCTTCCGTCGAAGTGAAAGGCTACCGCGAAAAGTGCTACGAGGCAATGAACGACGACCTCAACACACCTATCGTCATCAGCCACCTCTTCGATGCCGCAAAGGTGATAAATACGGTCAACGACCACAACGCCACTCTTACACAAGCCGACATCGACGAGCTGAAGTCGGTATTCGACACCTTCGTGTTCGACGTGATGGGCCTCCGCGACGAAGCCTCTTCCGACAACACCGCTCTCATCGACGGTCTTATGCAGATGATTCTCGACATGCGAGCCACCGCCAAAGCCAACAAGGATTGGGCCACCAGCGACAAGATTCGCGACTCACTCGGCTCACTTGGCGTAACCGTCAAGGACGGCAAGGACGGTGCCACCTGGAGTTTGTAAACACAACACAATATCAAACCAATCCCGTCGTTACAATATAGATGGACGAATCCAAACAGTTATATATCATAGCCGGATGCAACGGGGCCGGCAAGACCACCGCCTCCTACACGGTGCTGCCCGAGATTCTCGGTTGTCAGGAGTTCGTCAACGCCGACGAAATTGCGCGTGGCCTCTCGCCGTTCAACCCCGAAACCGTGATGGTTCAGGCGGGGCGACTGCTGGTCAAGCGTGTCGATGAACTGCTAGCACAGGGTGCCACTTTCGCCATCGAGACAACACTCTCGCCGCGCACCTACCGTACCCTCATCATCAAAGCGCAGCAGATGGGTTATCGCTGCAGCCTTCTCTATTTCTGGCTCGACTCCCCCGAGATGGCCGAGATGCGCGTCGCCAAACGAGTAGAAGCCGGTGGACACAACGTGCCCAAACACGTAATCCATCGCCGTTATCGCCTCGGCCTTGAGCACCTTTTTGAGCTTTACATGTCCTGCGTTGACTATTGGGTTCTCTTCGACAATTCCTCCCTCAACCGCGTCCTTGTGGCTGAAGGCGGACGAGACCTCCCAACCACCATCCACGCACCCGAAACCTATCAACAAATCGAAGAATATGTCGGAAGAAGAAGCTAAAGAACTGCGCAGCAAAATCTGCTATGGGCTAGCCCTCTCCGACTGGCGCATGCTGAAAGACAAATCCTCCCGCAACGAGGAGATCGTGACACGACGCGAAGGGAAGATTGCCATCCTTTCCGCTCGCTCACTCTATCGCGAACTTTACGGAAACAGCAAGGAATTCATCCCAGCCAAATCTGCCTCACTGTTCTTGCCGAAGTAACCCGTCGGCACATGCATAAAAAAACAACAGGGTCGCCAAATGGCGACCCTGTTTCTATCTAACATTCATAGCTTTCTCAGTCGGCCTTGTTGTCAAGGTAACCATCCTGCTTGCATATTTTTCCTCCCTCGCCAAGATAGGTGGTAGGCATCTCCGACACTGACAATGGTGCTACGGCAGGAACACTGCCACCCAACAGCTCTTCGGTCGTCATACTCTCCGCTATCTCAGCTCCCATCGGATTGTTGCGGAGCAAATCGTGCATACGTTTGATTCTATCCTCTGCCGTGGTCTTCATTTCTTGGCTGAGTGACGGAGTTTCAACTTTCTGTTCAGACACTTCCGCAGTCGTAGCAGGAGTTTCTATGGCCATTGTGATTGGCGCTTCCATTCTCATAGTTAGCGGCTCCTCTAACGACTTCTCTGCCTCGTCCTCATGCTGTGTATGAATGAAGAGCGTGTCCGAATTGCTGGTAACGTTGACAGCGGGCTGTTCCTTATGGACGAGCTGCATACCGTCATCGACTTTCTCCTGATTGTGTTCGCCAAATCCGAAGGTGACAGCACCTGGAATATGCTCCCCTTTGGGCTTAAGCTCTGTTGACATACTCTCACAAAGAGTGTAGATACGATGCTGCGATACAGGTTCGTTCAACTTGATATCCGGTGCTTCCGCAACAGGTACTGGCTTGACTCGTGCGCTGTCGACGATATGCGATTCCTCCAAAACGTGTTTCTCCGGCGGATTATTCTTCTTGGCCTCGAATCCCGTAGCAATCAAGGTGATTTTGACCTCATCCTCAAGCTGGTCATCGGTACCCTGTCCCCAAATAACATTGGTATCGTTGCTACCAGTGAGACGAGTGATATAGTCGGTAATCTCTGTCAACTCGCCAACAGATATAACGTTTTTATCCGACGATGTGATGTAAAGCAGTATATCCTTCGCCCCTGAGATGTCGTTGTCGTTGAGAAGTTCAGAGGTCGTGGCCATCACTATGGCGTCGTTGGCACGGTTGTCACCCTTGCCTACACCAACACCCATCAGCGCAGTGCCGCTGCCTGCCATGACGGCGTTGACATCCTCAAAGTCGATATTAATATATGAGTTCATCGTGATGAGCTCAGAAATTCCCTTTGCAGCCGTGAGCAACACATCGTCGGCAAGTGCGTATGCCGACGGTAGCGGCAAGTTGTCTTTCTTGAGCAGCTTGTCATTGTTGATAACCAATACCGAATCCACATTCTTGCGCAACTCTTCCAAACCTGCCAGTGCTTGTTTCATGCGCTTCACACCCTCAAAATAGAACGGCATGGTAACTATGGCCACAACCAATATCTTAGTGGTATATCCGTCCTGCAAATCCACGCCTTTGGCCAGTTTTGCAATCACTGGTGCAGCTCCAGTTCCCGTACCACCGCCCATGCCGGCCGCAATGAAAAGCATCTTGGTATTGTCTTTCAACACGGCACATAATTCTTCGCTTTTGGCTTCTGCCGCAGCTCTAGCCACTTCAGGATTGTTTCCCGCTCCCATTCCGTTTCCGAGCATAATCTTGTTCGGCACGGGACTTGTGTTAAGTGCTTTTTGGTCTGTGTTACAGACAATAAAATCAACACCGGCTATTCCCTGACGGAACATATGGTTCACCGCATTGTTTCCGCCACCGCCAACTCCGATGACTTTGATGTAAGACGACTGGTTTTTAGGACTATCGAACACCAGACCGTCAATGTTTTGCATATTATCGTTTATATCCATAGTGCTTACTAATTGCTTATTTGTTTAAAAATTAGATAGTTACTATATATCTGATTTCTAGCGATGAGATTGTAAAATTACTTATTGCCAATGAGTTATAATCACCTCTTAGACATTAGTTATCAACACTTTTATAAACAAGGATTACGATTTTACGACACTTCCTCACGTTGCAACAAATATAACCATCAGCAAATAAGCTTATTATTTAACATCATCGTCACCAACTATTTTCCACATATACTCGGCAATTTTACCAAAGAATGTCGGTTTGGTCTTTTCGTTCTTATCCTTTTTTTCCTCATTGACAACTGGGGTTGGCTCTGGTTGTTCCACCTTGATTGGCTCTGGTTCGGGATTTTGAACGGGGGGAACTTCGGACTGTTCCTTAGTTCCAGGCATGTTGTTGAGTATGTCTATTATCGACTGTTCCTTGCCATTTGCTGAAGGTTTCGACAAAGGCTCCGCTTCCTTTTCAGTGTCTGGTGACGAAGCATTCTTTGCAGCATTGGCCACCATGCGGGCTTCTTCCTTTTCTATTCCGTAAAGTACAAGGCCTATACCTGTAGCATATTTGGGCAAGGCAAGGTCGGCATCCGACTCGGCCACAAGGTGTTCACTGGGAATTCCTATACGTGTGTCCATGCCTGTCATAAGCGATGCGAAATCCTTGATATATTTAAGGCTGGCGCCACCGCCTGTCAGCACCAACCCGGCACTGAGATTCTTTCCATTATAACCTGCCGTGCTGATTTCGTAGGCCACCTGTTCCATAATTACCTGCACTCGTGCCTTGATTATATTTGCAAGCACTTTGAGGCCTATCTCCTTGGGCGGTTGATTGCGGATTCCTGGTATCGAGACGGCGTCGCCTTCTCGTTCATTGGCCGGCAAACATGAACCATACTTCACCTTCAGACTTTCTGCCTGGTCCAGCAAGATGCTGCAGCCTCGGCGAATGTCACTCGTGATAGCCTGTCCAGCCAGCGGTATGACCGATGTATGGCGTATGATTCCGTCATAGAAAATGGCTATATCGGTTGTTCCGCCACCAATGTCCACCAACGCCACTCCTGCCTCTTTGTCTCGGTCGTCAAGCACAGAATACGACGAAGCCACAGGTTCCAGCACGAGGTCTTTAACCTTGTAGCCAGCGGCAAGAACACTATCGCGGATATTGCAGATGTTCTGCGTGTTTCCAGTAACAATGTGGAAGTCAGCTTTCAACTGTTTCCCTGCAACGCCTACTGGCGAAATCTCATTGTTGAGAAGCGCACCATCCACATAGTAGTTCTGCGGAAAAATGTGAATAATTTCATCGCCAGGGCCTAGCATGACGCGATTCTGCTCCCGTGTCAGTCGTTCCACATCGTCTTTCGATATGAGCTTGTGGTCTTCGGGTATTATGACAATGCCCTGACTGGGGATGGATTTGATGTGCTGCCCGGCGATACCCACATACACTTCATCCACCTTTACGTTGGCCTGCTGCGATGCCGCCTCTATGGCCTTCTTCACACTCTCGGCAGTGAGACTGATGTTACGCACCACTCCATGTTCCACTCCTATGGACTTGGTGCATGAGTAGCCGAGAATCTTAATTTTACCATCCTCTGCCCGCTTCCCAATAAGACAGGCAATCTTGGTTGTGCCGATATCCAGACCGGCAATGAACTCGTTTTCCATAATTACTGTTGTTTATTAATTTGTTTCCGTTTCGTACAAACCACTTGTCCATCGAACTTCACGCTCACACGACTATAAGCGTCATATCCTGCATGAGGCAGTCCTTTGGAATAAAAAATCTTAAGATTGCTGAACTTTTTTTCCAAATTTTCAGCCGACCCTATAACCACCTCATGATATCCGAGCCGCGGCTGCAATATCAAATCTCCGTTCTCATCGACATATATCTGGTCATAAAGCTTCGAGTAACCAGCTGGACCATCCATAAACTTGGCAAGCATCCACACTTTCACAATATCATAGGCTGACTTCAGCGTGTCATTCGACATTTGTGCAATATCAAGTTGAACGGGATCACCCTTTAGGCTCTGACGGAAATGGCCGCTAGCAACCGGTACATCGCATCTGGCATTCCTACGCGACGGGAAGCAACGCCCATAACAGTCCACGTAGAAGTCTTTGCTTTCATAGAACACTCTGGCTATCGGCCTGCGAGCGACAACGTTTACAAGTATGCGTCCTCCCACACTGACGGCGGCATGCACTGTTTCAATATATGGATTAGTCGTGAGGAAACGCTCTATCGCTCGTGTGTTCACATCCTTCACCCGGCTTGATGTCAACCCTGGAAATTCCTCCAACAGCGAATTCTCTATCTCTGTCGTTGTCACAAGTGCCGTCACTCCCTGGCTGTCAATACGGACAGTCAATCCCCCCACAACCGAGCCAGCCCTGATGAAACTGGCGGCCACCAGCGCGGCAATGACTGCCATGATAGTTATTCCAAATAATATTATTTTGCCAGAGTGTTTCACTAATTCTTTGTTTTATGCAAATGTTTTCCGGGTTTGAATCATTCCGATGTCAGAAGCTTTTCTATTTGGGGTACAAGCCTGTCTATGTCGCCTGCCCCAAGCGTCACCAGAACGTCAGGATATAGCGCAGGTATCAACTCCATAAGCTGTTCCTTACTTACAAGATATTTTGACAGAGTTTCCATCTTGCGGAGAATCATACCAGACGAAACTCCAGGTATAGGCTTCTCTCTGGCAGGATATATCGGCAGTAGCACTACCTCATCAAGCGTGGACAGCACTTCGGCAAACTGTTCGGCAAAGTCTGCTGTACGGCTATACAGATGTGGCTGAAACACTCCCACGATTCGCTTTCCTGGGTAAAGGTATCGGATGCTGTCCAGCGTGGCGGCAATCTCTTTGGGATGATGTGCATAATCGTCTATATAGACAACGTCCTTTGTTTCAACCCTGAAATCGAACCGACGACAAACCCCCTCGTATGTCTTTAATCCTGCTCGCAACTCGAATTCGCTGAGACCACACTCCAACGCAACCGCAGCAGCCACTACCGAATTCTCGACATTGTACAAACTAGTATGACGCAGTTCTATGTCATATATGACTCCTTTGGGTGTACGGAGGTCATAGTAGATATTGCCTCGGCTTGTACGCACATTCCACGCATAATAATCAGCCTCTATACCTGATGTCGTATATGACACCACCGGCACCGAAACCTCTTCGTGAATGCCATGGTGATGCTCGCCTTGCATGTGTTCTTCATGTTCATCGTCGTCAACAAAAGCGACACCTTGTTTCAGAAACAACTTTCCATCTTGCTTCGTCAGGTTGGCAAACTGCAGGAACGCCTCTCGCAGATGGTCATAGTCTCCATAGATATCCATGTGGTCGGGATCTATCGATGTAATCACCGAGAGAAAAGGATGCAACTGGAGAAACGAGCGGTCGTACTCGTCAGCTTCAACCACAACAAAGTCACTCTTGTTGTCAACCACCATATTGCTCTGAAAATTTTTGGATATCCCACCAAGAAACGCACTGCACCCTAAAGTACTCTTTGAAAGCAAATGCGCAATCATTGTACTTGTCGATGTCTTGCCATGAGTGCCTGCAACAGCGATACACTTCTTCCCTTCCGTCAACTGCCCCAGCAACTGAGAACGTTTCACTATCGGCCTGCCAGATTTCTCTGCCCACTGATAGACGGCGGTGTCTCGCGGAACGGCTGGTGTATAGACAAAACTCTCCACATCCTTCGGCATGAGTTCTGGATTATCCTCATAGACAATATGTATTCCCTCTTTCTCCAAAGCAGCTGTCAGCGGACTGGGCGTAAGGTCGTAGCCCGACACCTTATTGCCGCCTTGATGAAGATAGCGCGCAATCGCGCTCATACCAATCCCTCCTATACCTATGAAGAAGTAGTTCATCTCGTTTTTTACTTGGAATGTTTTATCAGTTTCTCTATTTCGTCAACTATCAAATCTGCCGAATGTCGCACCCCCATGGCTTTTATACTAGAGCTCATCGAACGACGCCGGCCTTCGTCATCAAGAAGTTTGTCGAGCGTGCTGATGCCCAGCTCCGCACATTTCTTGTCGGCCACCACAATAGCCGCACCCTTGTCGGCCAATGCCATTGCATTCTTGGTCTGGTGATCCTCGGCCACATTGGGCGACGGGACCAGTATTATCGGTTTGCCAACAAGACACAATTCCGATATTGCAATCGCTCCCGCACGCGATACAACCACATCCGCAGCTGCATAAGCACAGTCCATCCTCGTAACAAACTCTTTCACCTTAATCCAAGGTTCCAATTGTTTTTCCTTAACCGCAGCCGATGCGTCTTGATACATCCAGCGTCCCGTCTGCCATATTAACTGTATATCCTTCTTGCGGAAATAGTCAAGATTATTCAGTATCATCTCATTGATTGTACGGGCGCCGAGGCTCCCTCCAACCGAAAGCACCACTCGCTTGACAGGGTCTAGTGAAAATTCGGCACACCCTTCCTCTCGTGTCAACGAGAGCTCCTCTATCTCCTTACGCACTGGATTCCCCGTAAATACTATTCGATCCTTGGGAAAGAATCGCTCCATATTGTCGTATGCCACACATATCTTTGCAGCACTTTTGGCCAACGTCTTATTGGTCAGTCCCGCATACGAGTTCTGCTCTTGAATCAGCGTCGTGAAACCCATAGCCGATGCCGTCTTAAGCGTAGGCTCGCTGGCAAAACCGCCAACTCCCACAACGATATCTGGGTTAAATCCACGCAATATGCCTCTCACCATAAGACGACTTTTTATAACCTTATATGGCAGTAGCGCATTCTTCAGAATGTTCTCTATCGTTATCTTACGCTGAAGACCGGCAATAGGCAGCCCTTTTATCTCATATCCTGCTGCCGGCACTTTCTCCATCTCCATACGCCCTTGGGCTCCGACAAACAATATCTCGGCGTCTGGCCAGCGACGTTTTATCGCATTGGCAATTGCTACTGCAGGGAATATATGGCCTCCACTGCCTCCTCCACTGATTATTACTTTCATATCATTTGTTTTTTTTCAATTATTCCGTTGTAACTGTTTCTTGTACCGACGCCTGCTTTGCAGCTCGTTCACTATGCGCCTTCTGACGGCGCAAATCCTGTGCGATAGACTGAACTCCACCAAGACCTATACTCATAAACAAATAAGCCGAGCCTCCGTAACTGATGAACGGAAGCGTCTGGCCTGTAACGGGTATAACCCCAACCGACACACATATGTGAACCAATGCCTGAACATAGATAAGGGTCCCCATTCCAACACAAACAAGCTTGCCGAACAGTTTGTCGCACTTGCGTGCAATGATAAGACAACGCAGGTATAGAAACGAATAGGCCAATAATATGGCTATTCCCACGATACTTCCTGCCTCTTCCACTATCACTGCGTATATAAAGTCATTATGCGCTTGCGTCATCAAACGTCCGTGAATTGTATTCCCAATTCCTGCACCAAAAAGACCGCCTCGTGCAACTGCCATACGCGACATATTCTCCTGGTTGTAGATTTTCGGGTCTGGATGCAGCCACTTGTCAACCCTGCTAGCCCATGTCTCCGAACGGAAAACCGACTTGTCCATCCACATGGTTACAACCACGAATATCAACGCAAGAACCAACAACGCCAACAAACATTTCCCCAACTCACTCTTTTTTACCCCTGCCACATACATCATTATAATACTCACCACAAATGTGATAATGGCACTAGACAGATTTTCCGGGAATATCAAACCGCATGTTATCACAACCGGTATTAACAATTTTGCCGCAAAATATTTTTCTTCAAGGCTGTCTTTATGTTTCGAAAGTAGCGTCGCAAGATAGAACAACAAACATATTTTGGCAAACTCCGACGGTTGCACACTTCCTATAACAGGTATCCTTATCCAACGGCCTCCAAAAACAACCAAGGCCACAAAAAGAAAAGCCACTGCACCCACATACGCATAAAACGAGTAACGCACAAAATACTTATAGTGTATGCGCCCTCCTCCCCACACAAGTACATATCCACCTAAAACAAACAACAAATGCCTGAGCGTCGCCAAAAGCGGACTGCGACCAAGGTCATGGCGAGCCGTAAACCCTATGGAGGTATATACAGCAAGCAACGACACTATGGAGAGGAATATGAACACCACCCATATTGCGCGATCTCCTTTGACTATGGCCGACAGTTTGCTCATTCCTGTTTTTACACTTATGTTTGCTCGTTTTCTATTTACAACTCGCACACTTCTCTGCGAAATGCGGCTCCCAACTCATTTATCGATGCCTCGTGCCTTGTCGATGGGGAATATATAACCGTAGCGGTCTCGACATCACTATAAAGCGCACGGTTGACCGCAAACTCCATCGAAGGACAGTCAACGATATGTGGCACTACTCCGTCGAATGCCTGATGCAACGACTCGGCATTCCCTCCAACACAAAGTATCATCTTGACTTTCTGAGAAACACTGGATTTCAACTTCTTGTAATCAACATGACTATCCGTTCCATTGGCTATCCATATTATCGATCCCTCCGTCGATTCCAACGCATACCAAGTGGCATTGACATTGCATGATGCGGCATCATCCACAAAACACTTGTTCTGAATACGTGCCACAAACTCCATCTTATGCGGAATATCATCCAGATGTTTGAAGCAGTCGCGCAACCCCTGGTTACGCATTTTTATCAGTTGCGTGCGATCTATAGCCGCTAAACTGGTGTGGCTTGGACTTGCGATTTGACGAGTTATGGTTTCTATTCCCATTGTTATTGCTTTTATTATTTATTTTTTTTTATTTTTTATCTCAGTTTCAGTGTCACAATACTTACTATGGCAAGCAACACCGCTATGATTATGAACCGCTGCACCACCTTCTCCTCAGCTTGTCCCGTCTTTTGAAAGTGATGGTGAAGGGGTGTCATCTTATATGGTCTCTTCTCAACCGGCACCACCTCGTTGGGTTTCAGGTGATGACGTTTGCGGTATATCTTGCAGAACGTGGTTTGATGTATAACCGAAAAGTCTTCCAGCAAATATATTCCGCACAACAGGGGCAGCAAAAGCTCCTTGTGGATAAGCAGCGCGAAGACCGCTATAATTCCTCCGATTGTCAGAGAACCCGTGTCTCCCATGAATATCTGGGCGGGATGGCTGTTGAACCACAGAAAACCTAGAAGGGCGCCAATAAATGACGAGATAAACATTGTCAGTTCTCCAATATTGGGCAGGTAGGCTATGTTTAAGTAGTTTGCCATAACTATATTGCCCGAGAGCCACGCAAGGATGGCTAGCGCTCCACCGACTGTTGCTCCGACTCCGCTGGCCAGTCCGTCTATCCCATCTGTAAGATTCGCCGCGTTCGACACTGCTGTCACCACAAATATTGCAACTATCACATACACCAGCCATACCCAATTCTCAGCCCACGACCCCATCCAGCTGACTAACCAGACATAATCGAACTCGTTGTTCTTTACAAACGGTATTGTGGTCTTGGTGGTCGAAATCTCGGGATGGAAAACAACCAAAAGCCCTACTGTCAATCCCAAAACAACCTGTCCAATAACCTTGTAACGCCCTGCAAGCCCTTTCTTGCTCACCTTTTTCTTTATATAGTCATCCATAAACCCTATCACCCCAAGCCACAACGTTGTGCCGAGCATGATAAGGATATATATATTGTCTAGCTTTGTAAACAACAGCGTCGGAACAACTATCGCCGCTATGATAAGCAGCCCTCCCATGGTCGGGGTTTTTGACTTCTGGTTGGCACCCTCAAGGCAAAGTTCGGTTCTCACAACATCGTTCATGTGTAGCCTGTTGCCAATCCAGCGAATGAACGGTTTTCCACACAGCAGCATAATGAGTAACGATGAAATAAAGCAGCACGCTGCACGGAACGATATGTATTGGAACACTCCCGCCCCTGGTACATTATATGCTCGGTCCAGCCAGTCAAATAGGTAGTATAACATTTTGTTTGTATTGTTGTTTCTGATTTACTTTTTTTACTTTCGGACTTCCAAACAGTTCCTGACTTCTTCCTTGTCGTCAAAATGACTTCGTACTCCGTTTACCTCCTGATATTTCTCGTGCCCCTTTCCGGCCACAAGCACTATGTCGCCTTCTTGGGCCGTCATGCACGCTGTCTTTATTGCCTGTCGCCTGTCGCTGATTCGCAATGCCTGACGTTGCTCCTCCGTTGTGAGACCAGCAAACATATCGTCCAGAATAGCCTCAGGATTCTCTGTGCGCGGATTGTCCGATGTAAGAATCACAATATCGCTTTTACGTACCGCTATCTGAGCCATCTCCGGACGCTTGGTCTTGTCTCTGTCTCCACCGCAGCCCACCACCGTGATAAGCCTCTGCTGGCGAGCCCTTATGGCATTGATGGTGTCTATAACATTTTCAAGCGCATCTGGAGTGTGCGCATAATCGACTATTGCCGTGACTCCTTTGCCGTTGATATACTCAAAACGCCCCTCTGCTGCCGAAAGCGTACTGAGCAATCGCAACACCTCCATCTTCTCCATTCCACAAAGAACCGCCACTCCATAAATCGCAGTCACATTATAGGCGTTGAACCGTCCAACCAGACGCACCCACACATCCTGTCTGTCAATTTCCAGATGCAGTCCTTGAAACGTGTTCTCAATAATCTTGCAACTGAAATCGGCATTCCCTCTTAGCGAATACGTCGAAACCGCTGCCTTGGTGTTTTGCACCATGACCATTCCGTTGCGGTCGTCTTTGTTCACAAGCGCAAACGCCCCTGACGTCAACATATCGAAAAAGCCCTTCTTGGCTTCTATATAGGCCTTCATGGTTTTGTGGAAATCCAGATGGTCGTGAGTTATATTGCTGAACACCCCGCCGTAAAAAACAAGCCCTGCTATTCTCTGCTGTACCACGGCATGCGAACTCACCTCCATAAAGCAGTAGTCACAACCTTGTTTGACCATCTCCGAAAGCAGTCGGTTCAACTCTAACGAATCCGGCGTTGTATGGGTCGTAGGTATCTCCTGCTCATCTATCTTGTTTACGATGGTCGATATCAATCCAACATGATAGCCTGCCATACGGAACATGCGGTGCAGAAGCGTGACGGTCGTCGTCTTTCCATTGGTGCCAGTCACTCCTACAAGTTTTATATGTTCCGTTGGGTTACCATAATAATTCGCGGCCATCATTCCAAGTGCTGCGCTACTGTCCGTTACCACAATGTAGGCTATCTCTGGATTTACGTTGCACGGCATTTCTTCGCACACAACAGCCACAGCTCCTTGCCCCACAGCTTGCTCTATATACTTGTGTCCATCGACGTGTACCCCTCTTTGGGCCACAAAAAGTGCCCCTTCCACAACACTACGCGAGTCGAATGTGATATGCGTTATCTCTCGCTCCGAGAAATTTTGCTTCTCACATACTATTCCTTCTATTATTTTGGATAATTGCATATTCATAAATTGTTTCTAAGTGACAGTCGTACTGTGCTGCCTGTTTTGAGTTTCGTTCCTTTCGTATAGTTTTGACTTACCACTCGGCCTCGGCCTTCGAACTTCGCCCTGAGACCACAACTTTCCAGAGTGGCTATGGCTTCGCGCACCGTCATGTTACGGCACTCTGGCACCACTCCTTCTTCTCCTCTTGTCGCTGACTTTGCTGCTACTGTATGCAATTGTTTCCGCCCCGACCGACTCCCCACCTCTATCTTGCCATTCTCCAATCTGTTGTCAAGTGCCACCACACAGTCTGATATCTTCTTGAATACCGGAGCCGCTGCAGACCGTCCGTATGCTGGCACATTCTTGACCACAACCAAACAGGTGTAACGGGGGTTCTCCGCTGGGAAATATCCGGCAAACGAAGCATTGAACACCCCAGGCGAATTGAGGTTTACCGATGTGCCGGTCTTACCAGCTATACCGTAGCTGTTGTCTTTTATGTTGTCGCCCGTCCCATGTTCCACCACATTCACCAGCAAGTCGTTTAGGGTTTTCAACGATTTTTTGTCGCATATCGATTCCCTCATCACTACGGGCTTTATCTCCTGCCTCTCACCATTCTTTATTATCGCCTTGCAAAACAGCGGTTTCATCATTTTCCCTCCGTTGGCAAGTGCGTTATAGAACGTTATAAGCTGCATGGCCGATATCGACTGTGCGTAACCGAAACACAAACCTAAGAAGTCGCGCTGCGACAAGGTTATGTCATTCACAATAGGTTTGTATTCTCCTGTTTTTAAATCCAAATGCAAAATATCGTACGGAAACACTCTCTCCATAAGCCTCTTCAACTCGTTCCTTCTGTCATTGTAGTTCTGCCATCCAAGCTCGCACATCGCCACATTGCTCGAAATGGTGATGGCCTCTTTCAACGAGATGGTGTCCTTGCGTATCTTCCTCTCTTTGTCTTTGTACAGGAAATGGTCGTCTTTTATCTCGCCGTCTTGCCTCCCCGTGAAGTTCTTCACACATGCGCGTATTCTCATTGCTGTGTCTATCACTATCGATGAGTCATTCATCATAGCAGTCAGCAACACTGTTTTGATAGTCGATCCTGGGTTGTACAAATCCGAACATGCTATGTTTTTATCCGGCAACTCACGATATTCGCCATAAACGCTGTCCCATGCGAGGTTGCTGCAGGCTAGCACATATCCTGTCTGTGCCTCCATCAGTATTGCACAACCGCTGCTTCGCGAGGTGCCTCCACTCCTATGCAACGCCTGACGCAACGCAGTCTCTGCTATGTCTTGGTACCTTGTGTCTATCGTCGCAACAATGTCTGCCCCGTCTATACGTTCCCTTTTCTGCTTGTCGCGTGCCAGCGTATCCGATGCCGACTGTCCTTCGTCATCAACGGCTGTTACCGGTATCCACACTCCGCGTGTAAGCCTACGGCACTCATACAAACCGTCCTGACCAGCCAGCACACTGTTGTAATATCCCTCCAAGCCCGTCGAAAGGCGATGGTCATTATACCCGAATCCCATGCAGTTCTCGGCAAGATTTCCATATATATGCTCCCTGCTTTGCCGTATCACACTCGTCCCGTCGCCCATCAATTTCACGACATACCTTCCCCATCCGTTGAAATGCACTATTTTGTCCCATGTAGTATATGGTATATTACGTTCTACCAGGAAGCACCGCGACGGTTTTGCCTTTGCCCTCTCGTTTTCGAAGCGCTCTTTGTAGTACTGCGCGTCACGCCCCGGTCGCCCAAGCTCTCCCAACATAGCGCACACCGAGTCTATCACCGGCCAATACAACGAGTCCGGAAGTATCTTCTCCCTCGTCGAGTCTTTCGCTACATTCCCTTTCTTGTCATACACCAAGCGGCTGCCCATATCCACATACAAGTTGCATATAGGTATCGTTGTTGCCATTATTTTGCCGTCCGACGAGTATATGTTGCCTCTGCGCGCCTCATCTTTTATCTCCTCCGCCTCATGCTTCTCCGCTATGTCCATCCACATCTTCCGTTCAACAAGCTGTATCTTTATGAATCCGCCCACGACAAAAAAGCCCGCCACCATGAGCAGTATATATACCATGGTCATGCGTTGCAGCTGTTTCTTATCTCCGTCGGTGTGCGACATTTCTTGTTCTTGTTTTTACCGTATGCTTTTATTTCATTTCATAGGGCGGTCCTGAAAGCAGTCCTATCCCCAATGTGTCCAATTCCTCGGCTATCTTCGATATCTTGGTCGACTCCTGATATATCTTTTGCATCTGTATCCTGTGCTCTCTCAGATATTTTATGCGTTCCTCCGTGTCGTTTTTTTCCTTTACCAAATCCTCCAGGCGGTAGCGGTTGAATATCAACACCGCAAAACACATAACCACCATGAATATCCACGGCACATAACGCCTCAGCCCTCTTCGTGTGATTTTGTTGTTCCTCAACAACTCCCTTATTGACCGCTTCTCGCCTTTCCGCGAAGCCTGCACCTCCTCTTTCTCTTCCACCGCCTCATCCTCCTTCTCGCATGCTTTCGGCTCCTCTTTTGCATCAGCCTCTCCTGTTTCCTCCGGCCTCTTCGGCACATCCACACCCGACACGTCGAAATGCCAGCGCTTCTCTCCGCTGCCTTCCTGCTGGTTGTTTATGTTCAATGTGTCGTCCATGTTTATGATTACTTTATATATTAATCTGACCGCTAAACCCTCTCCCCCACTCTCAGTTTTGCACTCCTCGAGCGGCTGTTGTCTTGCAATTCAGCCTCTGTCGGTGTAATCACCTTTCGGTTCACCGCCCTGTACGGCGCTATCGGATTGCCGTAGAAATCCTTCTTCACCTCTCCCTTAAAATTTCCCGTCTTTATATAGTTCTTGACCAATCTGTCTTCGAGCGAATGATAGCTTATCACCGCCAGACGTCCTCCTTCCTTGAGCAACTCGGACGACTGCTCTAAAAGCGCCTTCAACGCCTCCTGCTCTCCATTCACCTCTATACGTATCGCCTGAAACAGCATCGCCAGATATTTGTTTTCATACCCCCTTGGCAGATGACGGCGCACCGACTCACACAGCTCCCCCGTCGTTTTTATCTCCCCTTCTTTGCGAGCCTCTACTATGCTGCGGGCCATCTGTCCCGCATTCGGCAACTCGCCATACAGCTTCAATATATTCCGCAAATCGTCCTCTTCATACGTATTCACTATATCCGCCGCCGTCGTTTCCTGTCTTACGTCCATTCTCATATCCAGCTGCCCCTCCAATCTTGTCGAAAAACCTCTCCACGGCGCATCTATCTGATGACTCGATATTCCAAGGTCGGCCAATATGCCGTCCACCTTGCGTACACCCTCTAGACGTAGATATGCCTTCACATGACTGAAATTCCCATGTATCACCTTCACCCTGGAGTCCGTTGGGGCGTTGGCCAGCGCATCGGCATCTTGGTCAAAAGCATAAAGCCTCCCATCCTCCCCCAGGAGCTGTGCTATGGCATGCGAATGTCCGCCACCCCCGTATGTGGCATCCACATACACGCCGTCGGCCTTCACATCAAGGCCTTCCATACACTCCGCCAGAAGTACTGGTTTATGATATATCTTTTCCGTCATGTGCTTCAATCGTGGAACCATTGCCCAGACGCGCATCCACCCTCTCCGACATGTCCGCCGTCTGTGCGTTCATTTCTTGATACTGGTCGTAATCCCAGATTTCAATGAACTTACCCGTCGATTGCAGCACTATCTCCTTGCTCTTCTGCAGCACCGACTTCTGCTCGGTTGGTATGAGCATTCGGTCGTTTGAATCCAACTCCACAATGTTTCCCTCGGTCAGCTTTCTCAGCATCTCGCGGTCCTCCTTGTTGTAAGGATTCAACATCTTCTGCAGTCCTTCCACTTCAGCCCTGAAACTCTCGTAAGTCCACAATTCCAAACACTTGGCATAGAGACTCTGCCTTATCACGAATCGTCCGTCGTCCGTCTCCAGTTGCCTCTTCAGTGCAACCGGAAACTTGAATCGTCCGTTCGAATCAATCTTACAGTACTCTTTTCCAAGGATTAACAGCATTACGACTCTATTTTTTCAGACTGCTAAAGTAAAAAGAATTTTCCAATAAATGTTTTAAAAAACCAAAAAAAGTTTTTTTATTGTTATTTCATTCCATTTATCAACATTTTACGTACCTCTCAAAAAAATGTTTCACTCTCGTCCTCTTTCTCCCAAACCCTCTGCCTGTTCATACTTTCAATGTCCACACCCTCGTCCTCCGTCCTTGTTTTTTCACTTACTGCGCAAAATGCCGATGTTGAAAACTTTTTTTTACAACATCGAAACTCTTTTGCCAACTGTTCAGATTCGTTTGCCGAATTTCGCCACTGACACTTCCCCCATCCGGCACCTCCTTCCTTTTACTTACAATAAATCGTGCTTTTCGTCGTTTCTATCTTGTTATAATGATAAAAACAACTGATGGAACAACTGGAATATGCCAACGAGGGTCGCACCGAACTCTCGAGTCTTGGCAAATTTGCTCTCATCGAGCGCATACAGCAACACTTTGAACCCCAAAATAAAAGTACCGTCAAAGGCATCGGCGACGACTGCGCCGTAATCGGCACCGGCCATCAAAAGGTCCTCATAAACACCGAAACCATGACCGAGGGGGTTCAGTTCGATATGATGTACACACCCCTCAAGCACCTTGGCTACAAGGCCGTGGCGCGAAGCCTCAGCAACATTGCCGCCATGAACGGCGTCCCCTTGCAGATCCTTGTCAGCATCGCCGTCAGCAACCGCTATTCCGTCGAGGCTGTCGAGGAACTGTATGACGGCATCCGCCGTTGCTGCGAACGCTACGATGTCGATCTCGTCGGCGGCGACACCACATCCAGCCGCAGTGGCATGGTCATCACCGTAACTGCCATCGGTACTGCCGACGAAGACAAGGTTGTCTATCGCAGCGGTGCCAAGCGTTATGACCTCATCTGCTGCTCCGGAGACCTCGGTAGCGCCTACTCCGGCCTCCTGGTTCTTGAACGCGAAAAAGTCACCTACCAAGCCGACCCCTCATTCCAACCCGACCTCGACGGCTACGACTATGTACTCGAACGATACCTCAAACCGGAACCTCGTTTCGACATCATAGCCGAGCTCCGCAAACGGAATATCGTGCCCACCAGCATGATCGACGTCAGCGACGGACTCGCAAGCGAGCTGCTCCACATCTGCAAAGACTCTTCCTGCGGATGCGAAATCTACGAAGACCACATCCCCATCGACTACCAGACCTCTCACGCCTGCGAGGAGATAAGCAAGAACCTGATTCCTCTCAGCAACGCGCTCAACGGCGGCGAGGACTACGAGCTCCTTTTCACCGTTTCCCAGAAAGATTACGAGAAAGTCAAGGACATCGAAGGCATCTCCATCATCGGCCATATCACCGACGAAGCCTCCGGTTCCAAGCTGGTCACCCCGCAGAACATGACCATCGACCTCATCGCTCAAGGTTGGACAAGCCAGGATGACGACGATTAAGAACATCATATTCGACCTCTGCGGCCCCATCATCACGCTCGACATAGAGTTGATGAATCGGCGTTTCCACGACTTTGGAGTCACCGTCGAAAAGCCTTATCAGCTGCTCCGCGAGAACGGCCTCACCAAGAAATACGAGGCCGGACTCATCAGCACGCAGCTCTTCACCGAAATGGTGCGCGTCATTCTCCAGCACCCGCTATACTACACCCAAATCATCGAAGCCTGGAACACCGTCATTGCCGACTTCCCCGACAGTCATATCGCTCTTTTGCAACGCCTGAAGGGCAAATACAAGACCTTCCTCCTGAGCAACAGCGACGAGACCAACGCCGCATACTTCCGGGCTTATATGAAGCAACGCGCCGGCTTCGACATCCTGAACGACTGTTTCGACGATGTCTTCTTCAGCTGCGATCTCCACGACCGCAAGCCCAGCCCCGCCGTGTTCCAACACATCGTTGACAAACACCACCTCACACCCTCCGAAACGCTAGTGATAGACGACTGCAAGGCCCATTGTGAGGGTGCCGCCTCCATCGGGCTTCAAACCCATTGGCTGCAAGCACATCAAGACATCTGCGACCTGACATACTGGTATTTCTAAAACAATACACGACACTATGCTAGACTCCTATAAACAACAAGGCCAACGTATTCAGATGTGCCGCGCCCTCCGCGCCAAAGGCATATCCGACGAAGCCGTCCTCGCCGCAATGGAGAAGGTGCCGCGCCACTGGTTTCTCGACCCGACTCTCGTCGAGATTGCCTACGACGACCAAGCCATCCCCATCCTCTGCGACCAGACAATCTCTCAACCCTCCACCGTCGCCTCTCAAAGCCAGCTTCTCAACGTCCTCCCAGGCATGAAAGTCCTCGAAATCGGCACCGGAAGCGGCTACCAGACCGCCATCCTATGCGAACTGGGCGCCAAGGTATTCTCCATCGAACGACAAAAAGGCCTCTTCGACAAAACCAAGCAACTGCTGCGCGAACTCCACTATACCGCCAAGTGTTTCCTCGGCGATGGCTACAAAGGACTTACCGAAATCGAACATGAACCGTTCGACCGCATCATCATCACCTGCGGCGCACCTTACATCCCTCAACCCCTGATGGACCAACTCAAACCCGACGGCATCATGGTCATCCCCGTCGGCGACGAGCAGCAAGAGATGCTACGCATCACCAAACGCCCTGACGACGAACCTCTCATCGAGCATTTCGGCAACTGCCGCTTCGTCCCAATGCTCGGCAACGTTCAATTCAAATACCAATAACCACCAACACCCCCCTCCCGCAATGAAAAGATACCTCATGTCACTCACCGTCGTTTGCCTATCCCTCGCCAGCTGCGGCAACGACAACTATGTCCCCAAGCCCAAGGCCTACATCCGTATGGATATGCCGCAGAAAGACTATGTCCTCTACGACACCGCAGCGCTCCCATTCACCTTCGAACGTCCGTCCGAAGCCCTCGTCAACTGGAAGCAGGACGACGCTCGCACCAAGTATTTCGACCTCGTCTATCCACAGTACAAAGGCATCATCAACCTCACCTACAAACACTTCCGCACCCTCGACGACCTCAATTCCCTGGTTGACACCGCCTCTCGCATGCTCGCACTCCATCACAGCCAATCCACAGGCGAGAAAGAGATGAACCTCTCCGACCCCGACGGCCATGTCTATGCCACCATCGTCAAAGTCGGCGGCAAAAACGCAGGCTCCACCTACCAGTTCTGGCTCACCGACAGCACCGAGCACTTCCTACGCGGCGCCCTCTTCCTCAACTACACCCCAAACAACGACTCCCTCGCCCCAGTCATCGACTACCTGCAAGCCGATGTCGACCGCATAGTGGAAACCCTGAAATGGCGTCAACCATAACCGCCAACATGAAGTAACACTCGCACCAAGTTAAGACATCGCCAAGTCATAGTTATGTCATGGCTATGTCATCGTTATGTCATGGTTAAGTCATAGTTATGTCATAGTTAAGCCATCGTCAAGTGGTCGTCAAGTGATCGTCAACCCAAGCAAGAAACAGTTTTCGCATACTTTCGCACTTTTAGCATATTTTCGCAATAAAAAAGCCCCAGCAAAGCGAAGGGCCTTTTAGTGCTTTTAGAGTTTTTCGATGTTAAAAACAAAGTTTCAAGCGAAGCAAGAAACTCCTTTCGCAATTTTTAGCAATAAAAAGCCCCAGCAAAGCGCAGGGCCGTTCCATGCTTTTAGATGTCAAGCCTTCACCCACCAATGACAAAGAGAGGCACCCGAACACACGGTTCAAGCGCCTCTCTCGACTGGTCGTTCTCGCCCGTTATTTCGCGTCGCGTCCCGCGCGTATGGCTGCGATGTTGGTGTTCACTACATCCTCGCCCTTACGTCCGAAGATGTTCTTTATCGCCTTCTCCAGCTCGGCGAAGTCTATCTCCAGATACGGGGCTGCGGCTCCCAGCAGCACCATGTTGCCGCGCGCGTGCAGCTGCTTGGCTATCTCGTTGGCGTTGAAGCTCACGCATTTCTTCAGCTTCTTCAGCTCAGCGTTCACCTTCTCAATGTCGGGATAGTTCGTGATGTTTATAAACGGGTCGCTGTTCGTTATCACGCAGCCCTCCGCCGAAAGGAACGGCAGGTATCTCAGCGCCTCCATAGGCTCCGAGCTCAGTATGATGTCCGCCTTGCCTTCCGGTATCACGTCAGCGAATATCGGCTCGCTGCTGATTCTCAAGTGCGAGAACACGCTGCCGCCTCTCTGCGACATTCCGTGAATCTCGCTCTGTTTCACATTCATGCCGAGATTCAACGCGGCATCGCTTATTATCTTGGCCACAGAGACGATGCCATCGCCGCCTACGCCACAAAGTATGATGTCTTTTTTCATGTTTTTATTGTTTGAGGTTTTACCGGTTTGAATGGCTAAAAGGGTCGATCGGATTAAAAGGCGCGCGGTTGTCCTGTTACCTTTTCAACTTTCAACCTTTTTAACCTTTTTAACTTTATTTGTTGGCAGCCACGCGTTTCTTGTTCTCCACGATGCAGACGCGCTGCGGGATGATCACGCTCACGCCCTCGTATGCTATCTCCTCTTCCAGTATCTTCACAAACTCTTCGTGGTTCTTCTTCAGCGGCACGATGTGGCGTATGTGTTTCTCATCAACGCCCAGCCCCTTGCAGATGTTGAACAGCTTCATGTTGGCGCTCGACGGCTGTCCGCCGGTCATGGCGGTGATGTCGTTGTCCAAAATCATGATTATCACGTTGGCTTTCTCGTTCACGCAATCCAGCAGGCCCGTCATTCCGCTGTGGCCGAACGTGCCGTCTCCTATAACTCCGATTGCAGGGAAGATGCCCATCTCGGCGGCTCCCTTGGCCATCGTCACCGATGCTCCCATGCAGACCGTCGTGTTGATGGCGCCCATGTTGAAACCCAGCGTGTAGCATCCGATATCGCCAAACACTCGTCCGTTGGGGTATTTCTTCATCACCTCGACCACCGCCTCGTAGCTGTCGATGTGCGGGCAGCCCTGGCACAATGCCGGCGGACGGTTGGTCACCACCTCGGGCACCGCAGGTCCGTTCTCCACCTTCATACCCAATGCCTTCGCCACCTTCTCGGCGTTCAGCTCGCCGTCGCGGCGAATCACCTCGTCCAGGCGTCCATGCACGGGTTTCCCCTTGCCGAGGAATCCCTTGATATGCTCCTCAACGAAAGGCTGGCCGTCTTCAAGCACTATTATCTCGTCGCACTCGTCATACAGCTTGTTCAGCATGTTGAACGGCAGCGGATACTGCGCTATCTTCACAATCGGATAGGGGCATTTCCCGCCAGCGAAGTTCTCCATCAGGTAGTTGAACGCTATGCCGGTCGTCACGATGCCTTTCGACTTGTCCGTACCCTCTATATACTTGTTGTAGCCGCTCTCCTCGCTCGATTTCGTGAAGGCAGGCTGCTTGTCGATAAGGTCTCTGTACAGACGCTTTGCGTTCACAGGCAGCAGCACGAAACTCTTCGGATCCGACGGGCTGCTCAGCGGGTTCTGCGGCAGCGGCTCCCTGCGCTCCACCCCCGCGCGGCTGTGTGCCAAGCGCGTCGGTATGCGCATCAATATCGGCGTACCCATCTTCTCGCTCAGCTCATAGCCGAAGAACACCATGTCGTAAGCCTCCTGCTGGTTGCTCGGCTCCAGCATCGGAATCATTGCCCAGTGCCCGTAGTAGCGGCTGTCCTGCTCGTCCTGCGACGAGAACATCGACGGGTCGTCCGCAACCACTATCAGCACTCCCTTCGTGCCGATAATCGCAGCGTTCATAAACGGGTCGCCGCACACGTTCAATCCCACGTGCTTCATGCACGTCATCGCACGCTTGCCAGCATACGCCACACCTATCGAAGCCTCCAGCGCCGTCTTCTCGTTTGCGCACCAGTTCGCGACCACGCCTTTCGACTTGGCCTCTTTCGACTTCATCACATATTCCGTAATCTGTGTCGAGGGGGTTCCGGGATAGCTGTTTATCGCACTCCCGCCGGCGTCTATAAACGCCTGGGCTATCGCCTCGTCGCCCAGTAGTAGTAACTTTGACATGTCCTGTATCTTTTGTTATTGATTAATTATTGACTCAAAAATTTTTGCAAAGATAAACAAAATTCCCCGTCTTTCCAAATTCCACCCCCAACCCGCACAAAATCACACCCTCATACGCCTCCCCTCACTCACATCCCGCACACCTTAAACCCACTTTTCAAATTCCACAACCCCTTTCCGCCAAATCCCAACCACCACCAAACACCCCTGTCCCCAACCCAACCCCTCCCCATCACCACCACCCTCGACCCCACCCCATATCCCCGTCACCCCGATATCCCTCCCCCATCACATCCCTTAGCCCCCAGATCCCTTACCGCAATAACAACCCACCCCCCCCCCTCCCCGCCACCACCGAAGCCAAAACACCTCCATGCTAAGAACCAAGTAGGTTATGCCTAAGCGAAACCCTGGAGATACCCCCTATGTGTCTAGGCGGAGCATCGGCCTTGATACGGAGATGATACGTACCGGATACGGCGTTAGTACGTCGTTGATAGGTATTTGATACGTAGGGGAAAGATTTAACAATTGTTTTTCAGCCTATTGCAAAACCGTCGTTTGCAACCTTGCGCAGGGCCGTATCGCCACAATACCACTCAAAAAGCTGAAACACATCTCTTTGCAAGATTTCATAATCCTCAATTCGATTTTACAAAGATACGAAAACTTTTGGTAACCCACATTGGAAAATATCTAAATCTTTGATGTTTTTCCCTCCCGAAAAAAATCTTTTCATCTCCCCCAACCCAGATTCGACATCCTCTTCCATCGACCACATTTTTTTAAAACCGACCACCTAAAACAACACTAACACACCGATTTCGGCACAACTTATAAACAAAAAATGTTGAAAAACACCGATTCTTTTCTAACACATAACACACTATATATCAACACATACCATCCCACAACCCACACCCAGGACACTCTTCCCTCTCAAAAAAATTTTGTGGATAAAAAAAAACTGCGTACTTTTGCAACCTGTTTTGCGAGAAAAAGTCAGCAAAAAAAGAGCTCGGTTCGTCTAGCTGGCCCAGGACGTGAGATTTTCATTCTCAAAATCGCGGGTTCGAATCCCGCACCGAGTACAAACAAAAAGAACAATAAAGAATATGGCACATCACAAGTCAGCAAAAAAAAGAATTCGTTCCAACGAAAACAAAAGAGTAGAAAACAGATACTACGCAAAGACCATGCGTAACGCCCTGCGCGATTTCAGAGCCCTTGAGGACAAGAACGTCGCCGTCGAGAAACTCCCGCACATGCTCTCTGTCATTGACAAGCTTGCAAAGCGTTCAGTTATCCACAAGAACAAGGCTTCCAACCTCAAATCGAAGCTCATGCGTCAGGTGAACGCCATGTAATAGGCGTTTGGATTTAAAATGGTTATTAAGGGTTTAGAAAGCCAGTCCCCCACAGGACTGGCTTTTGCTTTAGCCAGCACCCGACAAAAATCGCACCCCCCTTACATCTTCTAACTAAAAACCATGTCATGCTAGTAAAAACCTACGGAAGCGCCATCATCGGAGTCAACGCCGTCACCGTCACCGTCGAAGTGAACGTCTGCTACGGCATGGGATTCAACATGGTCGGCCTCCCCGACAACGCCGTCAAGGAAAGCTCCCAACGCGTCATCTCCGCCATCGAGATGTCCGGATTCCAAATACCGGGCAAACGCATCATCGTCAACCTGGCTCCGGCCGACCTCAAGAAAGAAGGCTCCGCCTACGACCTCACACTCGCCGTCGGCATCCTCGGCGCCAACGGCGACATCAGCGCCGACGCCTTCGACCAATACGTCATCATGGGCGAACTCGGCCTCGACGGCTCCCTCCGCCCCATCAAGGGCGCACTCCCCATCGCCATAGAAGCCCGTCGCCGCCGTTGCAAAGGCATCATCCTACCTGCCGCCAACGCCCGCGAAGCAGCCATCGTCAACAACCTCGAAGTTTACGGCGCCGATTCACTCAAGCAGGTCGTTGACTTCTTCAACGGACAACCCTCCATCCCTCCGACCATCGTCGACACTCGTGCCGAGTTCGCACGCTCTCTCAACAACTACGAGTTCGATTTCGCCGACGTCAAAGGCCAGGCCAACGTCAAGCGCGCACTCGAAATCGCCGCCGCAGGCTCCCACAATGCCATCCTCATCGGCCCTCCGGGCAGCGGCAAGACTATGCTCGCCAAACGCATGCCCAGCATCCTCCCTCCACTCTCTCTCGGCGAATCCCTCGAAACCACTCAAATATACTCCGTCGCCGGCAAAATGCGCAAAGACGACTCCCTAATCTCCATCCGCCCCTTCCGCTCCCCCCACCACACCGTCTCCGACGCAGGCCTCTGCGGCGGCGGCACCAATCCCCAACCTGGCGAAATCTCCCTCGCCCACAACGGCGTCCTTTTCCTCGACGAACTACCTGAATTTAAGCGTACTGCGCTCGAAGTCTTGCGTCAGCCTATGGAGGAACGGCACGTCACCATCAGCCGCGCCAAGACCTCCATCGAATACCCCGCAGCCTTCATGCTCATCGCAGCCATGAACCCCTGCCCCTGCGGCTACTACAACCACCCCACCGTCGAATGCACCTGCCCCCCGGGCGCCGTCCGCCGCTA
>JAEEZY010000035.1 GCA_016292015.1 Bacteroidales bacterium
CGGCTACTACAACCACCCCACCGTCGAATGCACCTGCCCCCCGGGCGCCGTCCGCCGCTACCTCAACAAAGTCAGCGGCCCGCTCATGGACCGCATCGACCTCCACATCGAGGTCACCCCAGTTCCCGTCACCGAACTCGGAAAGACGCTCCCCTCCGAATCCAGCGCCGTCATACGCGAACGAGTCCTCGCCGCTCGCGCCATCCAGACCGAGCGCTTCAAGGACAACCCCACCGTCCACTGCAACGCTCAGATGACCAGCAAGCTCACCCGCCAGCACTGCCAGCTCTCCGACGAGTGCAGCACCATAATGGAACAAGCCATGAACCGCCTGGGCCTCTCCGCCCGTGCCTACGACCGCATCCTAAGAGTAGCCCGTACCATAGCCGACCTCGAAGGCAGCGCCCAAATAACCCCAACCCACCTAGGCGAAGCCATTACCTACCGCAGCCTAGACAGAGAAAGCTGGGGAAAATGATTGAAGCTTGAATTCAAACATCGCGTCACCGCGTTCAATGTACACAGGGTAACTACGATTCAGTCTTCAGCCTGTCAGATGCCATTCATCGGCTTTGAAACGTCCACGTTATTTAATCGCGGAATTTTGTAAACATTACACATCCGTCAAAAGGAACAACATATAGAACGGCAATGTGAGCATTTGCCCTTTACGGCCGACATTGTAGTCTCCAACTTTCAACGCATTCTGTATGTGATAATGCTCCGGATTCTTCAGCACGGTTTGCATGGACTTGGCATTTCCCGAACGGGCTTTACATTCCAATGGACAGCACTCGCCCTTGTAACGTATGAGGAAGTCGAGTTCCAGTCCTCCGTCTTTCTGGAAGTAGTATAGTTTGCGACCCATTTTGCAGAGAATGTCAGCAGCCAAGTTCTCGAAGATGGCCCCCTTATAGCCCAACAAGTTCCCTTGCAGAATACTCCAGGCGGTACCATCCTCAAGCATACTGACCAGCAATCCAATATCCGTCATATATACCTTGAAGACATCAGGAATGGCGTTGCCGTCAAGTGGCAGCTCGGTTATTGAGACGTTATGGCAGCGGTGGATGATACCAGCGTCTTCGATCCACTGCAAACTGCCGACATACTGGCTCGACCGAGCCCCCTTGCGTATCACGGCATATTGGAACTTTTTGTTCTCCTTGGCCAACTGCGCGGGTATGGACTCAAAGCACTCACGTATGCGGGACTTGTCTTCCTGACGGGCGTATTTCAGCATATCGGCCTTGTAAGTCTCTATAATTCCATGTTGCACATCCAACACGTCGTTCATATTGTTTGTTTCAAGAAATGCTGTAACGGCTTCGGGCATTCCGCCCACTACCACATAGCGTAGAAGCAACTCCCGCATTCGCTGATGAATGCCTTCGTTGACTGGCGTTTCATTCAACAGGCAGTTGCGCAGATAGTCGATGTGTTGCTGTTCGATACCATTGGCCCACAGCCATTCCTCGAAGTCCATTGGGTACATAGTAACGACCTGCTCAAATCCTACAGGGACGGAAGCATTCTCTTCCTCTGCCTGCTCCTCCTTGGTACGATAGCCATTGACACCCAAAAGAGAGCCTGTACATATGACATCGTAGCGACCGTCAAGCTTGAAGAACTTCAACGAAGCGCGAGCATTGGGGCATTCCTGTATCTCGTCGAGTACCAGACAGGTCTTGCCTGGAATAAAGCGGGCACCCCGAATACCGGCAGAGACGGTCATAGTCAAAGTATCCACATCAAGTGCTCCGGCGAAGAATGCCTTGTATTCTCTATGCTCATGGAAATTCAGACAGATGACATTTGGGTAGTTCTTGTTGGCGAAATCCACCACCGAACTAGTCTTTCCACATTGCCGACAGCCTTTTATCACCAATGGCTTATGCCCTTTCTTTGCCTTCCACAGACTCAATGTCTGTTCTATTTTCCTTTTATACATATTGTTTTCACACTTTTAGAGGCGACTTTTTTTAGGTATTGCACATTTTTATAGGCGACTTTTTACTATATCATCGCACTTTTGAGGGCGACTTTTTGTTGATGCAAAAATACAATATGTTTTTATTTTTGTGTAAAATCATTTGCACCACCCACACAAACCAATCGTTATCAAGCGTTTATACCATAATAATTATTATAGAAAGGTATTTGCTCAGCAATTCGAATACGACACATATTGGAATTTTTGTTTAGCAGCGCATTTTGTACTGAACCAATACAATTTCAAAAAACACTAACACCTCTCCGAAGCCATAACCTACCACTCCCTCGACAGAGAGTCTTGGGGGAAATGATAGTGAAAATCCGTGACAATATTTTTCGGGAGAGGGGACAATACACTCCCTACCCTTCCTATTGTCCAGACGCACTATAATCCATCACAAGGCGTACTGACCGGCCGTTGCAGCGGCTGTATCTATTATACATTCCCACATTGCCGTCTAAGAATAACAAGCAGTATGCATTGCTATCACTGAAGTGAGTACTGGACCAATAGTAGCCTTCTGTTCCAACCAGGTCAACACTCGCACCACTACGGTAACCCGCAGCAGGCAGAAAGACTACCCCCGCTGATTCGAGCAGCCCCCACTGCTCGGCGTTATAGATATTGCCCGAGTATGCCGCATCCGTGTTATTCACATTGATGACAGTTATACCATCTGGAATAGAAATACTGTCAGGGAACAACATAAGACCAGCGACAGAATTCACTCTCGCTTTTGCGAAACGTGCACTGTCAGTGCCGTTTATTGTAGAGGCGGCTCTATAGTTCAGAATCGTATCCCATTCACCTTTGGTCAACGTCCTCCACATATCGGCATTGTTGCCACCGTTTTCGATGCGATTATGTACACCCCAGTCAGCTTGGGAATAACTGCCAGTGAGGTCGTTTGTTGATGAGCCACCCACATAGTATTCGCTGTAATTGGTACTTGCCAACCACGGATCGAATCCAATGCTATCACCTGATGTTCCCCAACCGAAGAGGTCTATCCAATGTGAATTTGAGTCGGCTAAGGAGATGTTCGAATTGCTGTCACCAACATAATCATACTGATGGTCAGCAAAGCGCCAGATACCAGTCGAAGCCTGATACCGCAAGTTGCCTTTCGAGAAACGAACCTTTTTATTTGAACTTACAGTAAACACCAAATTGGATGCACAGTTTGTATCAAATGCGTCTTTAATTGTCAAATGCAACGTATCCACACTACTACAGCCATTAGAATTGGAGTATGAATAATAATATGTTCCAGTTACTGTGTACGTCGAACCATGCCATGTGTATCTACCGATTGCAGTCTTTGTTTCGCTGTTGTGAGTGCCGTGGTTGATGGTCAGGTGTAGAGTCAGTATGCTATCAAACCCTGCAGCATTTGTCAGCCGATGTTGGTAATTGCCCGTACTAGTATATACGGTGCCGTACCATGCAAAACTATCGCACACCACAACCACGGTGTCGCCGGTAGTAGCGCCAAGCAATCCTGTGATGGAGTCTAAGCGGTGCATTATCGAGTCGTACCTGTGTGAGATGGAGTCCAAACGACGTATTATCGATTCATAGCTGGACGTAACGGAATCCAAACGGTGTGCAACGGCATTCATCGTGCGAAGGTTCACAGCGTCCATTTCATCTGTCGGGTCACTGAGGTGTTTTATTTGACTTCCGATAGAGTCTCCCATTGCAGCCACCGCAGCCAATGTCGGTCTATTATTAACAACGTATGCCGTATCGACATAACCTTGCCGCCTATTATATTCATTCACATCGTTGCTATCCATATAACCTTTTTGTGTTACATAGTCAACAACGTATGCCGTATCGACATAGCCTTGCCGCCTATTATAGTCATTCACATCGTTGCTATCCATATAACCATTTTGTGTTATATAGTCAACAACGTATGCCGTATCGACATAGCCTTGCCGCCTATTATAGTTAATCACATAGTTGCTATCCATATAACCATTTTGTGTTATATAGTCAACAACGTATGCCGTATCGACATAGCCTTGCCGCCTGTTATAGTTAATCACGTAGTTGCTATCCATATAACCATTTTGTGTTATATAGTCAACAACGTATGCCGTATCGACATAGCCTTGCTGCGTATTGTAGTTAATCACGTAGTTGCTATCCCTATACCCATTTTGTATTATATAGTTGATAATGGTATCGCCCAAATGATATTCATTTACTATCAGCGATACGCTGTCTGCAAGTCTTGGCTTATTTCTAAGTAAGTTGTAGTCCTTATCCCACTCCGCAAAAACGGGGTCGGTCTCGGTGTAAGTCACTCCACCTGCTACGCTATCGGCCGTATGTGAGTGTAGGGCATACGGCACACTGAACAGCTGCTGCACCGTTTCAAGTGTGTAGTCGTTGCCGCCGGTCGGGTCAATCTCGCTTTTAAGGAAATACGGTCCTGCCGACCATTCGATCCCACCGAGGCTGTTCTCCTCTCTACCTACAAGTATGGTGAAAAGGCCGTTGGTGTTGGTGGCTACGGCCTGGTGGTCGCTATAAACAGCCGTGCCGTTCTCTGAGCCTTGCAGAATGGAAATCCGCACCCCCACGTTGCTGTTGCATATCAGCCTTCCTTCCGCGTCGCGCACCACAGCCTGATAAGTCAGCGTCTGCGGCACCTGCGACCAAACCGACATTGCGGCAACCATCGCCACAACAAAAAGAAGAAAACTCTTTCTCATATTATTGGTTGGTTGATTAGTGAATTATTTGGTTGATTTTTATTTTGCCTTGACTATACGGTACAACTTGGACGCCGAGCCACCCTCGACCCGCAACAGGTAGGCTCCGGCGGGAAGACCATGCAAATCCAAATTTTGTTCTTCGGTGCGGATTCTATCCTTTTTTACAAGCCGACCGTCGATGTCATAGAGTTCGTAACGCATGCCAGCGATAGAACCTTCTACGCCTATGGTCACGTTGTCTGTTGTCGGGTTGGGATAGACCTTGACGTTGAAGTCAAAAGGCACAGCTCCGTCGATCTTCAACTCCTCGACCGTGTAGGTCTGCTGCACCCCTTCGCGCATACTTGTCCGGTCGTGCTCGGCTGTATCAACTCTGTATGCGGTCTGGGTTGCCATCTGTCCCACGGAGTAGCTCACGCTGCAGGTATTCGAGCGCGCGTCGCCGCCAGTGGCAGAGAGGGAGGTCTGACATTTCAGACCTACGCCTACAAGCAGCAGAGCTGCCAACAGAAGTGTTCGTTTCATCTCTTTGAGTTAAAATTACGTTGCAAAAGTACATTTTTTTTTATGATTACTGAACCTTTTTAGGCATTTCAATAAAGATTCTAAGATTAATTATTCGATTGATTTATTTACTTTCGCTCTATTTTGACATGGCTCTAGTTTATTATTCGACTGTTATTTTCAAAAGTAGCGTCTCTGCGAGACGCAGAAAAGGGGCGTTCCTGCTACCACTCACTGCTCTTCGTTTGTGTGGGGTTATTGGAATACAGTCTCTCCGAGACTTTTGAAAAGGCGTTTCTGCTACCCCTCACTGCTCTTCGTTTGTGTGGGGGTATTGGAATACAGTCTCTCTGAGACTTTTGAAAAGGCGTTTCCGCTACCCCACACTGCTCTTCGTTTGTGTGGGGTTATTGGATTACAGTCTCTTCGAGACTATTGAAAAATCAGTCATTTGTTATATAAGAGCGTTTACTTTTCTTTTACCGTTCTTTTACTTTTCTATTACTTTTTACCTACTTTTCTTTTACATTTCTTTTACTTTTCTCCTACCTCGCTTTTACTTTTTCCTACATCAGTCCTACTTTTCTTTTACTTTTTACCTACTTTTCTCCTAGATTTTACCTGCATTTCATCTATACAGACCCTTTACAGACCCTTTATAGACCCTTTACTGGTTTTACAATTCTCCTACTATGGACCTATTCTGGACCCACTCTGCTCCTAGTCTGCTTATTCGTCACCCATATCTGAAAAAATTAAGGATTGACACCTCAAGTGGTCTGAAAAAAGAGGAAACCACTCGTTTTATATTTCTTTTTTGTATTTTTGCATCCGTTTTCAAGAAACCAAAAAAGAAAGTATATGAAAAAAGCACTACTTATTGCAATCCTGACGTTGCTCGCCGTGGTAGCTGCAGCGCAAAACGCTGACAAATCCAAAGGCACGACCCACAAGCATGACGCAGCAAAGACACAATCCGAGCTTGAGGGCGACGAATTGGGATTTGTTGACTTGGGACTTCCCAGCGGTACAAAGTGGCGCTCCTACAATGCACCCGGCATGTACACCTACGAAGAGGCCGTGAACAACTTCCGCACTCGCCTGCCGACAAAAGAGCAGTGGGAAGAGCTGAAGTCCGAGTGTCAATGGGTGTGGAACGGAAATGGCTACACGATCACCGGACCCAACAACGACACGATTTCGCTGCCCGTTGTGGGCTTTCGCAATTGCGACGGCACGGTGAGCGGTTTGAAATCGGCCGGCAACTATTGGTCCTCGACCCCCTATAATTCGACTTACGCGTGGGAAATGTACTTCGGCGCAGGGGGGACAAGTGTCTATCGAACCAAGATGTGTTACATCGAGTCAGTGCGACTGGTAAAAAACAAATAAGCGACCATTGTCATGGTTAACGCACGGAGGATACAGCAATGTATCCTCTTTTTTTTGTCGGTCGGCTACATAGTGCATAAAATAATTCATACAGTCTCAATTTATTACAAACTCCGTAAATATTTTTTTGACATCCTGTTCATTTTTTGTAAAAAAAAATGTAATTTTGAAGCCTATTTTTATTGTTTAGTAACAAATACAAATACAAAAATACAAAAAACCGACAATTCACAGTAACATTAATTTATACATTATTCCAATGAGCGACAAACTCAAGACCATTGCCAATTCCTATGCCGAGGAGTATTGCAGCGACGCCATCTATCCGGCGCATCTGTTCAAGGCCGTGTTGCATAAGGATATGGGCTTAGTCCATTTCATCGAGTCCGAAATAGACAAGGACTATTATTACCTGCTCGACTGGGCAGACGTGCAGATTCAACTTGCGCCGCGAGCCGTTCGTCCCAAGCGCGATTTGGAATACAGCGATGAGAGCGTGGCAGTTATGGAGGAAGCCGAAAACTATAAACTGAAGTTTGGCTTGGACGAGTGCACCGAAGTGTGCGTGCTCGCCTCGCTGGTGACTCCTGGCGTGGGCTTCACATTCGACCAGCTGAAGACTCTGCCTCTGACTCCTGCCGACATCTGCGCAAAAATGGGTACGGGCTCCGCAGCCAACGTCACGCCGACAGGCCAGCCTCAAACCAAGTCGTCGGCGAGCGGCAGAGGAAGCCTTGCCAAGTACTGCACCGACAAGACCGCCATAGCCCGTGCCGGCAACCTTGACGCCGTGGTGGGTTTTGAGAATGAGATATCCATCATCTACGAGATCCTTGGCCGCAAAACCAAAGCCAACCTACTTATCACTGGCGAGTCGGGCGTGGGAAAGACCTCGCTGGTCAACGGTTTCGTTCACGAGCTGGTGGGCGACAAAGTGCCAGGGTTCCTGAACGATGCCGTAGCTTGGGAACTCGACCTGGCCGCACTGGGTGGCGACGCACAGTACAAAGGTGAGGTCGAGGACCGCTTCAAAAACGTCTTGAGCGAGATTGAAGCCCAACAGAACGCCGTACTCATCATCGAACGCATCGACAAGCTGTTCGACAAGCAAGGTTCGCTGTTCGGGGCCTCGGCCATCCTTAAAAACGAGCTGGCCAAAGGCCGCCTGCAGCTGCTCTGCACCTCGAGCATCGACGGCTACACCAAAAACATCGAGACCGACAAAGAGATGGTCTCCTACCTCGAGAAAATCACCGTCGAGGAGCCTACGGCCGACCATACGATGGAAATCCTGAAAGGCATCATGCCCTCCTACGAGGAATACCACAGCCTTACTCTTGATGAGACGGTTATGGATGAGTCCATACGTCTGGCCAAGCGTTACCTCACCGAGAAAGCTCTGCCCGCCTCCGCCATCGACCTTATCGACCGCACCATGGCACATGTAAAAGTGGAGAACGACCTCGGCGATGAGGCACAGAAGCATACAGAACTCAAGAGTGATGACCTGACCGCTGTGGTTGCCAAGCAGACAGGCATACCATTGGGCAAAGTGCAAACCGGCGAACGTGAGCGCCTGATGGGAGGCGAAGAGGCGTTGAAGAAACGCGTCGTGGGTCAGGACCACGCCGTCAAGAAAGTGCTTGACGCGGTGTATGAAGCCCGTTCCGGCCTCAGCAAGAAAGGCCAGCCTATGGGTTCGTTCTTCTTCCTCGGCCCCACGGGTACCGGTAAGACCGAGCTGTCGAAAGCTTTGGCCGAATTCCTCTTCGGCGACGAGAGCGCCCTGCTGCGTTTCGACATGTCCGAGTTCAAGGAGGAACATTCGGTTGCATTGCTCTACGGAGCGCCTCCAGGATATGTGGGATATGAAGAGGGTGGCCTGCTGGTGAACAAGATTCGCCAGACACCGTACAGCGTAGTGCTGTTCGACGAAATCGAGAAAGCCCACAAGTCGGTGTTCGACCTCTTCCTGCAGATATTAGACGAAGGCAAGCTGCACGACCGTCTCGGCCGAGTTGGCGACTTCTCCAACGCCCTGATTCTTTTCACATCCAACATTGGAGCACAGACCATAGTGGAGAAGTTCAACAGCGGAGTGGTGCCAGAGAACAACGAGCTTATGGACATCATGCAGGGCTATTTCCGCCCCGAGTTCCTGGCCCGTCTGACCGAGATAGTGCCCTTCTCGCCGATAACCGACAAGACCGTCACCGCCATCTTCGACATCCACATGAAGGGACTGCTGAAACTGCTTGCCGAGCAGGACATCACCCTCGAGCTCACGCCCGAAGCTCGCAAGACCATCGCCCTGCGCGGCTACAACCAGCAGTACGGAGCACGCCCCGTTTTGGGCATCATCCGTAAGGAGCTACGGCACCCCATCTCCAAGATGATGATAGCTGGCACCATCAAACCCGGCGACCACATCGTAGTTGGACTCGACGGCGAGGGCAACCCGGATATTAAAGTGAAACAATAATACCTCCGAACACAAAAATGAAAACAAAATTTATTCTATCTACAGCAATCATGTGCTGTGCAGCGGTACTGCTGCTCTTCAGCTGCAAAAAAGACGAAGTCACCTATCAGAAAGGCTACACCTACGAGGTTGAAATGGATATACTGGCAAGTGTCGGATATACGTCGAGCGAGGCCCAGTCCATAATGGATGCCTTCAACCAAGCAATCGGCTATGACGGCACTATGTATCGGACATATTCCAGCCTGAAAGACGACGAAATGAAGTCCGCCTGCGATGCCGTGCGCCAAAGGTTCAGCGACCTGAACAGTGTGTATTTGGTTTACACGCTCATCCGCATCACCGACGACCCCACCCCCGGTGCAGAAAGGAGTACCGAAGTTTTAGCCACATATAAGTTCGGACGCGCCTTGACCACACCATACGTCAAATATTCGTTCAGTTCAAATGAGGATGAGGCCTACGCTGCCTTGGAGTCTATGCGTGAATCGCTCGGTGACAGCTATACCACTGCCCTGCGTAATCTCAGGGTTCTCGTGGGACGTCACATTTCCACTTCCACAGGCTCATCGACATCCCCATCCGTATTCGAGACCACGCTGAGTGATGCCATTGGTCATCCATTTGAAGAGAATGATACCGACGAAGCCTATCTCAGGTCGGTCTGCGACTCCATAGCCGATGCACATTCAGGCGACATGATGGCGGTTGAGGCTGTTGTGACGCTTTCCAAGACAGGCCTGCTCAACGGTCAGAAAACCGACATCTGGACAAGGACGTTCCCCGGAAATCTGGACAAATAAGTGGCCAGCGAATTGAAAATACACAACAAAAAAATTATTATAAACAAAAAACATTACAGTTATGGCAATGAAAGAAAATTTCATCTCGATGGCTCCGGATGAGGAGAGCAGTGCAAAAGTCAGTTTAATCGACCAGAACAAAACTTTGATGATTGACCAGTACACCGCCGATGTGGATGCTGGCAACCCTGAGTTTGTTGAGGACATTCAGAACATCAACGATGCATTCGAGCACTTCAAACCCAAGGTGGATGTCACCTTCACCGATGCCGAAGGCGGAGCCGTGGAAGAGACACTGAAGTTCGGTGAAATCCGTGACTTCGAGGCCAACGGCGGCAAAGGCCGTCTGGTAGAGAACAGCGAGTTTCTCTCTGGCGTGAAGATGCAAATCGAGACCAACCAGAAGGTCCGCAAGAGCATAGAGCAGAACCGCAAGCTGCGCGACATCCTGAAAGAGGAAGGCAGCCGCGAGGAACTGAAGCAGATGCTTCAGTCGATGCTCGACGAACTCAACGAGAACAAATAATTAGTTTCAAGTTTTTAGTCTTATGGCAACCTCCAAAATTGCCCTGAATTGCGAAGCAATCACGAAAAACTTGAAAATAAATAAAACCCAGTGAGTAACTGGTAAACTTAGAAATCATCAAAAACAATATCCAATATGGCAGAAACAGAAAAGAAAAAAGCCCAGGCCGTAGAACAGGCCGGTGCCGAACTACAGGAAAAAGGTAAAGACGTCAGCCAACTATTGTCGCAGTACGGCGGTTTCAACGCCATCCGCGGTTTCATGCCCGACGCCGACAACATGAACCCCGCTCGCAAGGCCGCAAAAGATGTGTTCCTGAAAGACAAGCGTTTCAAAGACAAACGTGCTGCCTTGGCCCGCGAAATCACCCGCTGGCTCGAACTCCTCGACCAGGAGGGCGTCGATGGCGCCACCGGCTATGCCGAAGCCTGCAAGCAGGAAGAGGAAAAATACACCAAGGTGTTGAAGCAGGGCATCACCGACGCCCTCTACGCCACCAAAGACCTGGAGCGCTCCTACCGCGAACTCGACTCCTTCTTCAAGACCTGCGGCTCCGACAAGGTGAAGAACCTGCGCATCATCAATGTGAAAAAAGAAGACATCGCCGATGCCGATTCAGGCTTCGCCAACGAAGTCGAAGACATACTTCGCAACGGATTCGACCGCCTGAGCCTCAAGGACGCCTACAGCCTTGTCTGCATCCCCGGCGCGGTGCTTAACGACAAAGTCGATTTGCTCCAGTGGGCCAAGATGGCATTCAAATACAAAGTGATGCTGATTACCGACCACGCCGACGAATACTCGTTCGACGACCTGCAGGCCAATACCGAAGGCTATCACGACAGCGACCAGGAGCTCATGAACGTGGTGATGTGCGCCAACTGGATAGTGGGCCGCGAAGCCGAGAAGATGTCGTCCGACGAGGAAGACGCCAAGGCGTTCTATATCGCACCTTCGGCAGCCCTCTGCGGAAAGCTCTACAACGAGACCGCCAACATGGCGCAGGGAGCAGGCGGAAAGAAATACGGCACCCTCGACGGAGTGAAGGGAGTGAAGAGCGACCTGCTCAAGTCCGAAATCGCCTCGCTGATGGACAACCAGGTTATCCCGATGGTCTATAGCGAAGGCCGCGTTATGGCATTCAACAACACCACCCTCTACAACGGTGACCTCGACGCGATGAAGGAGTACCCCATCGTTCGCGTGTTCGACTGGGTGAAGAAGGTGCTTATGAACTTCGTCCATGAGGTGGCTCTTGAGAACTGGGATCCGTACAACAGCCCGAAGGAGCTGAAAGCAAAAATCCAGGAGTTCCTCAACCAGTACAAAGGGTACGGCAACCTGTTCCAGAACTACGAAATCGGCGAACCGCGTCAGGACCCCGTCACGAAGCAGATTACCTGCGACATCACGCTGACTCCGTTCTACGCAGCCAAGAACTTCGTCATTAAGGTGGCCGCCGACAAGAAGGACAAAGAGGCCACACTGGCATAATTCAGCATTATTTTTTAAATATTTTATAAACAACTAAATCAAATCAAACATGGCAAAAACACCTGTTAAAATCGAAATTGACGGTTACAAGGAGAGAGAAGTCCTTATGGTAACCTATGAGTTTGACCAAGCTACCGACGTCGAAGGCCAGATGGCCGGCATCCCGCGTGGCGGCAAAATCACCGTCCGCGTCAAAGCACTCAACGACGGCACTCCCGACCTCCTGGCATGGATGGTCGAGCGCAACCTGCCCAAGAACGGCACCATCACCTTCAACGAGACCAAGACCGGCAAGGAGATGAAGACCATCAAGTTCACCAACGGCTACTGCGTCAGCTTCGACGAGAAGTGGGAAGACAAACAAGGCCACTACGAGGAGATAGTCATCACCTGCAAGAAAATCGAGTTCGGCAACGTCGTCTATGAGAACGACTGGGCATAAGTAAAAAAGCAATCCCTTACTCAAACAATTAAACAATCATACAACCAAACAATCATAATATTATGGCAGAGAATGTAACACCGGTACAATTAGCCGTTAAAGATTTCGAGACCCGCGAGGTCATCATGATAGACTATAAATTTGACCAGGCCACCGACCGCGAAGGCCAGATTTCGGGTATCCCCCGTGGAGGCAAAGTGACCATCCGCGTGAAGGCCATGAACGATGGCAACAACCAACTCCTGCAGTGGATGCTCGCCCCGAACGACCCGCGCGATTTCACCGTCACCTTCTTCAACACCGTTGACGGCTCGACCATGAAGGAGCTCAAGGGCACTGGCTGCTACTGCGTCAACTACAAGGAGAAATGGGAAGACGGCGAAGAGCACTTCGAGGAAATCGAGGTGGTCTGTCAGAAGCTCGAGAACGGCCCCGTGGCTTTCGAGAATCCTTGGAAATAAACACACTGACAACCTATTCCACCAGTCTTTCGGAGGACTTGCCCTCCGAAGACTGGTTTTGATGGTTTTTATATCACTGGATTTTCTAGAACTACATTTTCTAGAACTACTAAAATTTCTAGATTCTCTAAAATCGCTAGAATTTCTAGACTTATCAACCCACCATTAACCATTAACCATCCCCAACCCCATGGCCTATACAGCACATTTACAGTTCGGCGACAACGACCTGAAGAAATACAATTCAAAGACATACCTGATATCTGAAATAAAAGTACACACTGTACGCCGCCACAACGGGTTTCGCCCCGATGCCGACAAGGTGTGTGAGAGCATTGTTTTCACAATGCGGGTGCCACCCAAAGACGACTTAAGCATCTACCGGTGGTATGTTGACGGCGAGTCGCTGAGCGGACGCTTTCTTATGGAGCTGTCGGACGAATATTCGCAGAAAGGGAATTGCCTGTGCAAGGAGCTGACCTTCAACAATGCAGAATGTTTTGACATAGCCGAACGCTATAGTGTTGACATCGACCGTCCGCGCGAGATAACGCTCTCCATCATGGCAGAGAGCGTGGCGATGGCCGATGTGGAAATAAGCAAGTCCACGTTTACCCCGACAGGCAACGCCATAAAGGGGTTGGTGGTGACAGAAAACCTTGCAAACAAAGAAGGGCAGGCGGTCGATGAAAACTCGCCCACCTGCTACACCCTGCAAAACTACGGCTACAGCAGCCACCGCCAGCGAGGCAACGGAGGCTTCCCCTACGGCCCGACACTTTCAACATGCCTCGACTTCACCGTGAGGCTGGAGAGTTCCAACGGAGGCAAGGCCTTCTACGAAAACATGGACATCAACGAACCCACCTTTTTCACGTTCCTCTTCGACACCATGATAAGCAAGAAAAACACATTGTCCAGTTTTTCCAACGCCCTGGTGGTGCGAGGCTATGTGGTGGATTTAGAAGAGTCGTACGACAAAGATCCCGACACTGACGCCAACTCCGAAAACGAGACAGGCAAGCCGCGTATGATGCTGATGCGGGTGAAACTGCTGATGACCGACATCAACTTTGTGGGAGACAACAGCACAGCTGGCACGTCGTCAGACCCATATCTTTTCAACTGGCACCTGACAAACGATTAAGAAACCGATAAACAAACACCGATATGGCGAATTATAAACTTAAGCTGAAAAACGACTGCATAGATTATCCACAAAGTAGTGATAACGAGTATGTTGTCATAGACAGTAGCAGTACTGGTACAAGTATTAAAATTCCACCTGCTAGCAGTAATAACAATACTACCAGTGCTAACAATAGTAATAGTAATAGTACTAGTAGCAGTAGTAGCAGCAGTAGCAGTAGCAGTAGCAGTAGTGGTAGTAGCAGTAGTGGTAGTAGCAGTAGTGGTAGTAGCAGTAGTAGTAGTAGCAGTAGCAGTAGTAGCAGTAGTAGCAGTAGTAGCAGTAGCAGTAGCAGTAGCAGTAGTAGCAGTAGTAGCAGCAGTAGCAATAGGGAGATAACACTCAGTCTTCACAAGATGTCGTTCCATCGCAAGGTATATGAGCCGGGAAGGATCGATGCCACGATACAGATAAGCAAGTCCGGCAGTACGGATTTCCCGACAATACAGGAATTGCATGATATGTTCATGCGTAAGAGTGTGGAGCTGTATGAGGGGACCACCGAGATTGCGAGCGGATACTACGTCCACGAGGTACGGCCACGCTTTGAGAAGAGCAGCAGCAAATCGATGTATGTGAACTTGAAAATGTACAGCATCGACAACCTAATGCGTATCAACAAGTTCAGTGAGGCCTATCTGGGTCGTAAGCTGCGCGAATACATTGTAACGGAAGGAATAAAGGACTACAAGCTAAAGGTCAATACCTTCGACAATAAGGTGAATACGTATGCTGTAGAATTGAGCACGGAAGACGTTTTGCAGAACCTGTCGTACGGTGGTGTGGAATTCATACAGCCATATCTGGTGCAGTACAACGAGACGTTCTACGATTTCTTGGCGAGGGTGTGCAACCGCTGCGGGGAGTTTATGTATTTCGAAGACGGGAAGCTGCATGTAGGACTGAAGATGGAGGATATCACAGATAGTAAGGGAAATACGACAAAAAGCAAAACACCGCATGGTATTGAAAAGGAGAAATGTAAAACTATAGACTATCAAAATATCTCAGACGGAGTTATTTCGGTGAAGGATTATACACATGACAGTCTGAAGGAAGAGGATCAGGACCCCAACATAGCCGCAGATGCAGAAAATGAGGATTTGAATACAGCCCCAGTCAAAGAGAGCGGCGCATATCCGGATATAAGTGGTTTGTCGAGTACAGGATTACCCCAAAAAGTGTACAACTCGGAGGTGGCAAATAATGAATTCTTCATGCCCCTTTATCGCGGCCAGTTCTCAAGTGGGGCTTTTTTTGACTATGCGATTCAAAATGCGGGTGATATGTTCAAGAGTTTTGTGCTGGATGATATTCTCGGAGAATCAAGCGGGATAGAAATGGGTACAGCTATTTTAACTGACGCTGTAAAATATGGCATTCTGTATGCAGCAGATTTTCACAAATTTAAGGATAACAAAAATGGTAACGAGATAATAGACACCTGGACGAGTGAAAAAGATGCAAAAATGGGGGTACCGTTTGCCGACAACGAAAGACATCGCTGGACCACACTCCTCTACTATCGCGACATCAAGTACAACGAGGAGAACCAGGAGCGACAGATGGTAAGCGTGGATATGGGCAACGCGTTTAAGGATTTACGAATAGGCGACCTAGTGACATTACCTTACGACGATGTCAATAAGTATGTCGTTGTTGAGGTAGAGAATGATGTCGAAAAAACAGGTAGCGGAACGGATGCAACATACAATAGCAGTATGCAATTCAAGGCCGTGCCCATTAAGGGGGGAAAGTTTTATCCACCTCTGCTGAAAACGGGAGCATTCCGACAGTCAGAGCCGCAACACGCAATTGTCATCGACAGCAACGACCCCAAGAACCAGGGTCGTGTAAGGGTGCGTTTTCCGTGGCAAGCGAAAGTAGAAAATACGTACAGTGACAATATAATATCCAGTATTAAGGACACCGTAAAAGTCCTAAAAAAAGTATATGATGATTTGGATACGGTCCCAGTGCTCAAAGACAATAGTTCAGATAATGATAAAAAAGATAGAAATGATGAAATAAAAAAAATCAAAGATGCTGACAAGCTAGGTAAGGAAAGCAAAAGAATCAAGACAAACAAGGATCAAGACAAATATAAAGATGGGAAGAGTGAGTTGGAAACAGAGAAAACCAATATTGACAAAATAAAGGGTAAAATCGATAACCTTGCGGATGATAGCGACCAGGGAAAAATAGATGAAATACTTGACGACATAAATAAAGAACTAGGCAGGCTGCAGGATGAGATAAAGACAGACATGTTGCTCCAAGCAGGCACTCCATGGATACGTATGGTTACGCCGATGGCCACCAAGGGGGGCGGCATGTATTTCAAACCCGAGAAGGGCGACGAGGTGATGGTGGATTTCGAGAACGGCAATATCGAGCGTCCGTTTGTGGTGGGTGCGCTCTATTCCAAGAATGTGGTAGCACCCGTAATACCCCGTAATGACACAGCGTTTGAAGAACATCGCATCATCAAGTCGCCCAACGGTCATTACATAAAGATGGAAGACCCCACCGATGCAAATAAATTGTTGGGAGAAATATTACCAATCCTTAAATTTATCAAGCAGTGGCATATTCCACTGAAATTTGACGTAGGGAGCGGCGATAGGGTTACTCCGGAGAAGTTTTTGGACTATATACCAGACAATATCCGAAAGTTATTGGGTGGCATAACAATAGGCGACGGGTTCTCTATGTGCAAAATCGACATATCAGGTCATGACCGCAAAATAACGATAGCGTCAACGTTGGGTAATGTGGAAATAAGTGCATTAACAGGGATAACCATAAGCGCTCCCAATGGAAATCTGAAAATCGAGGGGAAGAATATCGACATTGTTGCGGGCAACCGATTGACACTTACCTCTGGCAATAATATCTCGCAGGCGGACAATCGGTCTAACACTCAAAAATTTGCTGACGCCCTTTCAAAAACGGCAGACTCATTATTTGGCAGTTTGATTGATATGACCACCCTACGCTGCTTTGCCGAAATGAAATTTAAACCAGTCAACGGCACGATGCAAATCAAGTCGCACAGTTTCCTGAAACTTGAGGCAGGAGAGGGGAACGCCGAGATACCTGTGACGGCATACAAGGAACGTTATTTGGAAAAGACCAACCTTCAGATAGGCCACAACGGCAGTGGCTACCAGGCTTTACTATATGTTTTGGATGCCATTTACTCCAACTTGAAAGGGAGAGCTCGTAAATTAGTCGAACTTTACGATGCCGCATCCCAAAAACTGGCAGACCTGCATTGTGATTATGAAGAGTGGCAGAATTTTGGCATGTCTAGACACAGGATAGGATCAGGTCAAACCAGCTATTTCAAGACAGCAGGAGATAATGGTAGATCGCCATTAGACATGACTGCGGATGAATTTGTACAGGAGTGTTTCACTAGATGGAACCGTTTAACTTTAGATACACATTTAAAATGGCGACATTATAGTAAGTGGGAAGACAATGCTGTCAAGCTTGAGGACACCTATCTTGCTGTCGATGAATTCCATGAATATTGCAAGGAAACCGTAAACATTTTCAAACATAAGGATTTTTTTAAGGATGGAATAAAAAAAATAGGCTGGGTTCATAGCAAGTTTGAAGCATCATCCCTCTTTAATTACTTAGATGCAAAGTTTCAAGATGTGATTGAAGAAGAAGCGAACGCAATACCTGCATCTAATTTGACCCAAATATTAAAATCAATTAAAGACGGCAATGTAAGCGATATAAAGTATTCACATTTTGCGGACATTAATCGTTTCAGGGTAAAGGATAAAGAAAATACATGTATGTTTGATAGTGCGAACGATAAATCAATCATACGCAGAATGTGTTTAAAAGTGCTGGGCCAATCAAGTACATCCACTAACAATACTATAAACAGTACTGAATATATAAGAAATAGAAATATAAGTGTGTTTTTTAATCCTGAACCGAGATCACTAAACCGTGACACTATCTTAAATGATGCAAGTTGGAAATCTTATGTTGATTCACTAATTATATATCAATTTGGAACCGACTCCGGACTTTTAAGTTCATTGGGTAAGAATGTGATGAAAAATATTGACGAAAAAGCATTGACTCTGTTCCCTGAACGTGATGTGTGGAATTCGGATGTCAAGGGGAAAATTTTAATGTCGGAAGGATCTGGAACAATGTCGTTCAACCATCTTAAAACCATGTGCCATTCAGACAAGTTCGCTAATGCAACCACTATAAAAGAATACGGCCCGACGAGATCAAACGAGTCAATCACCTCTGATTCGGACAGAAACGACGCCGTACGAAACCTAAGAAAACTATTGACTGAAATCGGCGGATAGCTTTTAGTTATAATTTTTATATTTTATCGAGATATGGCAACATTTACAGACGATTGGAAAAGCGCATTGGAGGAATTCCAAAAAAGCGTCAATAAGGATTTGGAAGAGATTCGCGCCCACAAGACCGAGGTGATGGCGCTCAAGTCGGAAATGCAGCGTGGTTTGCCGCAGGGTTTGTTTTACCGCGACGGCAACCGCCTGATTATATCGGCTCCAGAGGTGATAATAGGCAATGTGGATGAAAGTGGGGCATTGTTGCCCGGCGGCTCGGTGGTAACCGTTCGTGCCGAGCAGGTTGATCTGCAGGGCGTGGGTGCGGCCGGTGGAGTGCATACCCGCGCGGCCAGCATACGCCAGATTGCCGTTGACCCCGGCATCGATGGCAAAGAAGCGGTGGTGAGGGGCATGTCGGAGGTGGTAAGCCATGCAACCAGCATAGTGATAGAGAGCGACGACGCAGTTGACGTATTCTCGAAACGACCCTCTTCGGCAGGGCATGGCGGCATACTCATTCACGCCGACAGCTCGCTGTGCCTTGAGGCAAGTATCACCGCCGAGCAGCACAAATCGGAAATCGAGGCCAAGATAAAAGAGCTGGAATCGTCGAAGAAAACACTGGAAAAGCTAGCCGACGGGCAGAAAAAAGGCTTCGACGCCATAGCCAAGCAGCTGGACAAAATCATGGAGGAGCAGGAGAAAATCACCGCCGACGAAAACGAAATCCGCACTAGTTTCCTCGACCTTGGTGAGCTGCAGGACCAGTTCTCCGTAAACTCGCATGCGTTGGCCAAAGCGACCGAGAGCTGGATTGAGACCGTATCGACTCTGGCCGAGGTGAACCGCCAGATAACGGCTCTGAAGGCAGAAAAGGACGCCATCACCACTGGCGACGACTACAAGAAAAAGAGCACGGGTGCGAACGTATCCATCGTGGGCGAGCGCATCAGTATGGTTTCAGCCGACGGCGAGGGCAACCTGCGCGACAACGAGGGGGCAGGCATTGGCATCTTAGCCAACACGGTGAGCATCGCATCGCGAGAGGCCGACCAGTCGCTCAAGAAAGAGGGCAGCGTGAGCATCTCGGCCAAGACGCTGAACCTCACGACAGCAAACCCCGCCGAACTGGAATACGACGACAAGGGAGCACTCACGAAAGGCAAATATCCCGTTGAGGGCGACGTATTCATCCGCTCAAAGAACATCACCATGGAGGCGGTGGATAACGAGATAGAAAACGGCGAGAAGAAAGAGACAGCGCTGACCAAGGAGGGCAAGATAGCCGTACGCGCCGAGAGCATGGACTTCACCACCACCGACACCGAAGGCAAGGCCACCGGCAGCATCGGCATCAACAGCAAGGCGGTGAGCATACGCTCGATAGACGTGGACAAGGAGAAACGCACCGACGACAAGCTGGCAGACGGCGGCACGATGATGCTGCTGTCGGAGAAGATGTATGTGGGAGCGAAGGACAAAGACCACAAGTCGAAGAAGCTGCAGGCAGTGAGCGAGGAGGTGGGCCTGTTTGCCGACAAGACGCTCGAGGCACAGCAGGGCGACGGAAAGGCCATAGTGCAGCTCGACGGCGGCAACGCCTCCATCGCGGGCAGCAAGACACAGCTGTACGGCGACACCACCGTCAACGCCAAGACCGATATCAAGGGCGACCTCAAGGCTCCGAAAGCCACCATCGACAACCTCGAGGCGAAGAGCTCGTTCAAGTCGTCGAACATCAGCGACGGCATTGCAGTGCCGGCTCCTGCGGCTTCGGCAAGCCTCAGCGCCAAGCTGAAAACGGAGGATGTGAAAGAGGGAAGTTAGTAGTCAGCAGTCAGTAGTTAGCAGTCAGTAGTTAGCAATCAGCAAATACATTTGTCAAATGCTTTAGCATTCATGAGCACCTCTGAAAAAAATAAATTAAGCGAATAATTCACTAATCACTATTCACCAATCACAATCCACAATTCACTATTCACTATTCACAATTCACTATTCACTATTCACAATTCACTAATCATGGGAAAATTTGTATGTGCGGGAGCAATGCTCCAATGTAGTTTCGGGATGGCACCATCGTCGCTGATGGTGGTGGACCCCACCCGGCCTATGGTGCAGAACAAGCCTATAGCCAACATCATGGACAACAAGCCGATGGCTAACATCATGCCGTTCGGCATGTGCCAGTCGATGGCAAACCCGACGGTGGCGTCGGCCACCGCAGCGGCAATGGGTGTGCTGACGCCGATGCCATGTGTGCCGATGATTGCGGCACCGTGGATGCCTGGCGGCAAGGAGATGATTGCCAACATGCCGGCATTGCTGGACAACTGCAAGTGCATGTGCAACTGGGGCGGCCAGATTTCGGTCAATATGCCGGGAAATATATGTTTGGCGGAAGGAAAGTGATTTTTTAGTTTCAAGTTTTGAGGTTTTAGTTTCAAGTATGAGGTTTTTGGTGCGATATTCCATTTTCAGGTGTTCGTCGATGCTTGCGTTTGTCAGCATGGTGCTCGGTCTGTTGTTCCATGCGGCAGAGTGCAACGCGCAGCAGATGCGGATTGAGGGGTTTTCGCGGGTCAGGGCCTCAATCATCAAACAGACCAAACCTGTAGTGGATAAGCAGTTCGCATTGATAGACCTCTCCACCGAGCAGAAGGGTTTCACCTTTATGGCCGACGGCAAGAACAAAGCCACCGCCGAGGAGGGCGACGGCATCATAACCGTGAAGGTGCCGCACAAGACTCGCTACGTGACTGTGAAACACCCCGACTTCGGTCAATACACATGGCGGGTGCCGGGCAAGGGGCTCAGAAAGAAGCGCCACTACCGCGCAACACTGTTTGCCAACACCGCCGACAAGGAGTACCGGCTGGGGTGGCAATGGGTGCAGTTTGGCATATCTCCCGAAAACGCGGTGCTGCACATCGACTCGACGACATACCTTATACGCGACGGCGGGAAGACCTTACGCCTTCCGGTAGGCAAGCACACGTACCAGGTGGAGTCGCCTTTCTATCAGGCGGTGAACGACACGTTTGTGCTGACCGACACCACCAAGCTACGGCTCACGGTAAGCCTGCAGCCCACCTATTCGTACCTGACGGTGATGACACCGATGCGGAAAGCGGAGATACGGATTGATGGGCAGCCGATAGGACGTGGGACGGGAGTAAGCCGCCGACTGGCCGAGGGCAAACACAGGCTTGCGGTGTATGTGCGGGGGATTTGCTACTACGACGAGCCTTTTACCATAGGACGCTCGGAGAAAAAGACCATAGTGCTGACAGAGCCGGAACTGCAACCGAAGCAGCCGACAAAAAAACATAGGAAGTCGAAAGAACCAAGCAATCAGGTAGTCAAACAACCAGGCGGGCAGGCAATTTCGGCCCCCGTGACGCTGAACGCCGCCGATGACAGCACGGAGATATGGCTTAACCGCGAGAAGGTGGGTGTAGGGAAATGGAGCGGCATGCTCGACGAGGGATTCTATATCGTCACCACGAGGAAAGACAGAGTTGATTCAGAGGTGATACAGTTTTGGATTACCGACGAGAGTCCGCTGGAACTGAACCTGGCGGTGCCGGAAACCAGCATGGGGATGCTGAACATATACAGCAACGTGGAGGGTGCGGAGATATATATAGACGGGAAGTGTGTGGGCGAGACGCCGTGCGTGGTGAAGGGGTTGCCGACCTCACGCGACTGCGTGGTAACCATAGTGAAGCAGGGATACAAGAAAGTGCGCAAAAAGGTACGCCCGAGGGGCAACGACCTGACGGACGTGTATGTCAGGTTGAAAGGCAAGTAGTCAGAAGTCAGAAGTTAATTAATTGTAGTCATAATTCAAAATTCACAGATAGATGAAAAGAAGTATTGCAGTTTTATTGGATGAGGCCAAGGGTAAGATGAGCGGATATGTGGCCCTTACCAACTACAGGTTTATGAACCTATGCGTCGATGCCGAACCTGCGGCACTCCTCTGCGTCACCATAGAACTCGGCGGGACGGAATTCAAGATAGAAGAATTGGTAGATGTGGCAAGTCCGCGAGAGGACCAGTTTGCCCTGCTGCCCAAAGAGAACGACCCCGAGCTGCTATTCGCCATCTGCAAGGGGGTGGAAATGTCGCATCCCGAATTCAAGATGGAGGTGAAAGACCTTGACGACGAAGAGGGCGGCCCTGAAGAGGAACGCGAGAAATACATCCTGCTGACGATGCCAGAGGTGGACGACGACCGCCACGACCTGATAATAAGCGGGGTGGACACCCTCACAAAAGCATGCGAGGGAAAGCTGGACTTCCTGCTGGAAGACTATACCCAGAAGATGACGCTCAAGCTGACCGGCGCCAAAGAGGAGGAGATAAAGGAGGCCACGGACGCGATAAAGGACATGCACGACAAGCACAAGGAGATGCTCGACGGATATATAGAGAACAAAAAGCAGCAAGTGGAGGAGGCCTACCAGCGCTGGCAGGAGAAACAGCAGGAGGGCGACGACCAGAAGCATGAAGCGGAGGACAAAGCCGCCCACGACCCCGAGAAAGCCATGAAGATGAACCTGGACGATTTGGAAGGGAACGTGTTTTAAGTTTTAAGTTTCTAGTTTTTAGTTTCTAGTTTTGGTGATTCAGCAACATAATAATTCGCAACTTTGGGGCGACGACGTTTACACGAAACTGTCGTGGTTCAGGCGTGAGCGTGTGAGTTCGGCCCACGTGATGGTGGTGGGTTGCGGTGCGTTGGGCAACGAAGTGCTGAAGAACCTGGTGCTTTTTGGTGTGGAGCATCTTGTGGTTGTGGATTTTGACCATGTGGAAGCAAGCAACCTGACACGCTCGATACTGTTCTCCCAAAAGGATGCAGAGAGTGGCCGCACGAAGGTGGAGACGGTGGCGGAAAGACTGAGAGAGATAAACCCCGCCGTAGAGATAAGGACAATTTACGGCGATATAGCCTACGACGTGGGGCTCGGGGTGCTGAGGCGGATGGATGTGGTGATTGGATGTGTGGATAGCCGCTGGGGGCGCTACTGCATCAATCGGCTGTGTATGCGTGCAGGCGTGCCGTGGGTCGATGGTGGCATTGAGGGGTTGGACGGCACAGTGAGAGTGTTTGAGTCAGGCAGGAACTGCTATGCCTGCAACCTCGGAACGGAAGGGTTGAAGGAGTTGTCACATCGCATGACGTGTGCGGGCATTGTGCGTAGAAACGAAACGGCAGGAAGGGCGGCTACCACGCCAGTGATTGCCTCGATAATAGGAGCGGTGGAAGTGCAGGAGGCCATGAAACTGATACACAAAGAGGAATTGGAGCAAGGACATCTGACATCACTCTGCGGCAAGGTGTTCCACTATGAAGGGGAGCACATGACCACGCGGATAGCCAGCTTTGAAGCCTACGATGAGGGATGTCCAGAACATCAGCGCTGGGAGCCGACACGACAGTCGGCGGTCAGCAATCGGCAGACAGTGGAGGAAGCGCTAGCCATATTCGAAAAAGAACTTGGTACGGACAAGGTGACATTGTTGCTGCGAAGCGACTGCTTTGTCGATTATGTGGAATACGGCACGACGGGCGAAAAGAAGAGGGTGATGTGCCCGGGACGTATGGTGGCAGACAAGTTGGGAGGAAAGGATGAGACAGAAAAAATATACCAGCATGAATACAACAGCGTAGATAAGAGCTTTCCCTATATGGATATGACGTTGCACCAGATAGGCCTGCCAGATAACGACGTACTGCATGTAAGAACAGGGAATGGGGACTACTATCTGGAACTGAGGTCGGAGTTTAGTGATTAATGATTAGTGATAATTTAAGTTTTCAATTCAACAAATACTTTGAAACAATACGACATAAAGGAAATCGGAGCGGAGATGCTGCTCAACCGACTCTATCCCGAAATGGAAGAGAGATGGATAGCGCGGTGTGAAGGCACCTTCTACCGAAACTATATGGGCGACCATATCTCAGTGTATGACGAGAGCGACGAGGTGGTGCTCTCGCGCGACGGGTTTATCAGCCTTCTGCCCGACGGGCTTCTTTCTGGCGAGGAAGACCTGCGAGGCGGCGACTTCGCCGACAAATACAAGAAGCTGACCCAGCGGATGAAACTATACAAGGAGGCTTTCCTACCGATAGACACCTTTGCATTCCGCCAAAGGCTGCATATCGAGCGGATGACCTCGACGCTGCTGGAGAACAAGCTGGCATACCTTCTGAAATCCATCTGGAACTACGACATCGAAGCCGAAACGAACCCATACGTGCGCGAAGTGGCCGTGATGCTGCCGTACATCAGCAAGATGAGAGCCGACTTGCGGAGCATCGCCAAGTTGCTCGGCTCGCTGTTTGACTGTCGCGCCATAATGAAAACAGGACGATATAGCCACGAGGACAGCACCAGATATTGGATACCCAGCGTGGAATACCAACTGCTGATAGAAGACCTCAGCGCCAAACAATACAAAAAGATGAAAGAGGACATCGAACCGCTGCAGGCATTCCTGGCAGAATGGCTGATCCCCGCCGAGATGAGATGCAAGATAACCATAAAACACCACCACCAACCGCAAAAAGTTGGAGAAGGTCTGGTGCTGGATTATAATAGCGAATTGTGAAATTGTAAATTAACAAGCATACAAACAAACACAGAATGGATATAAACTCAAGAATCAACTGGAGCTCCGGGATGGAACTCACCACCGAGACCTTTGCCGGGATGGACCGACATATAGACTTCCAACAAAGGGTGGCCATACAGGCCGCTTTGGGGAGCCAGCGAGTAGGGATATTGCCCGAAGTGCCATTCGACAACAGCGGGGTTTTTGTGAAGAACTGTTTCGAGATGGAGCATTTCAGGTGCATGGCGCTTCTTGCGTCGGGCAGGATTGTGGATGTGGACGAACCCGTAGTGGTGACGATTCCAAGGCTCTTTGGCGACTGCTACTATCTCACCGTGGGCTTTGGCGAAGGGCAGGCGGAGTATGAACAGGAAGGAGTGCCATACAAAAGGCCCAACTACCGTTTCGCGCTGAACACCATGGAGGAGATAGAAAGCAACGACCTGCTGCCCGTGGTGCGCTTCAAGGCAAACGAGGGTGTTTTCTCGCTTGATTCAGATTTCATTCCACCGACGTTGCAGCTTGTCTGCGACCCGCGTTTCAAGCCCTACATTGACCGCTATGCCAAACAGATGAACAGCATTGCGTCACACGAGCACCTGACCGACGAGTTCGGCAAACGAGCGATGCTCCACTACCTCTTTATACTGAAAAGCTACAGCATGCGTATGGCCACCACCAATTTCATTCTTTTCACACAGGAGCTTGCGCAGGCGATAAACTATTACATACACTCGCTCAATCCGCAAAGCGGACTGAGCGCCGAAATACCCGAACCAAACCAGTATGACATCGAAAAATGGCTGAAATGGCTCGAAGAATACCTGAATGGTGCGGTATCGGTGCTAGACAACGCGGAGCCGAAGGATAACACGATTGACTATGAGCTGCTGAAAGCACAGATAAAAGCGGAGCTGTATGAGACGATAACACCAGAACTGCACGACCGGATGCTGCCCGAAATCAAGGAACAACTGAGCCAAGAGCTGGAACAGAAGCTGGCCGAGACACTGAAGGACAAACTTGAATACACACTGAAGCCACAACTGTACAGCCAACTGCGGCAGGAACTGTCAGACGACCTCTTCCAGCAACTGTTCGACACCCTTTACGAAGCCCTCTACAAAGCGCTGTTTGTACCAGTGGAAAAAGAAGAAGAAAAAGAATTTATACCGATGATATGAAGATTAGTTCCAAGTTTTTAGTTTCATTTTTTTAGTTTCAATTTGACAGATGCTTTCGATTCCTCTACAGATAACACCCAAAGGATTTCTTCGCGACGAGACAGTCGAGGACAGTATAGGCCACTCAATCGAACTTCTGATGCAGACGCCAATGTATGGATGCAAGGCCGACCCACATTATGGGTTTGTGTTCAAGAACCTGAGATTCGAGATATTCAACGAGAACGAAGGTACGGTCAACGACGGATTGGCGCCAAACAGCGTACCAATGCAGGCAGTCAAAAACGACGGAGGCAAAGATCTATACAAGATAAAAGTTTCGGGCACGTCAAAGAACATCAACACCTTCGCCACCGAACTACAAAAAGCGATAAACAGATATGAACCGCGACTCAGCAACGTAAGCGTCAGCCTCTCATACGTGAGAGAAGAGAAAATGATATATGTGAGCGTGAAAGGTTCGATAACAGAGAGCAAAACACCCTACAAATACGAAACGACGATAAAGATATGGAATTGAGTGTTTTCTTATAGTTTTTAGTTTCAATTTTTCGTATCAACCATCAATGCAATAAAATGAATATTTTTGAGACAAGGCAACGAGCACAAGAGCTACTGAGCGATGCAATAAAGATATGGCGGCAAAGCCCGCAGAACGAAGTCCTGGAGGGAATGGAGAACGATGCAGTCATGAACCTGCTGATGACGGCTCTTGCCTTCCAGATGAACGATGCCGACAACGAGATAGAACGCCTGAAGGAGGAAGTGGTGGCGGAGTATATGCGGATGCTGACACCCTACGAGATGGGGCATGCTGTGCCGGCTTCAGCTGTGGTGGAAGTCTCCTTGAACCGAAATATACCCGAATGGGATGTCGATACCGGAAGCATATTCAAGCTGTCGGGTACACAATACGAGTTCATGCCACTGCTGCACACGAGAGTTTTGGGAGGTTATGTCAAGTCGGTGACCAGGTTGGACGGCAGACGCTGGAACGTGACATTGGCGTTCAATTCACCGGTAAACAATCTTTCGGGATTCTCATTCGCTGTGAAAAACATGTTATTCCATGACCTGAAGGTTTCCTACAAGGGAGTCTATCTGCCTTTGGTCAGACCCTGGGATTATGCACAGTTGCCACTTTCCAAATGTTTCTCGCTCGACACATCGCTATATAACGACTCGCGGGTTTATGACGCATCTATGGTTGCGATGGACATTTTCGCAAAACAGAACATCCGGATGTACTGTGTGAAAAAACACGACGCATCGCGCTATATGCCCGACGAAATGGATGAGGTGAACCTTGTGTTTGAATTTGCAGGAGTTACAAAAGACTTCCTATTCGACAAGAAACAGTTGTCTATAAACAGTGTTCTTTTGGCCGAAGCACAGTTGAACCTTACCACGCTTTCGAGCGATTATCCAATGTCCAGAGTAGCTGGGAGCGACATGAATGCCGGCTGTCAGTTTTTGCATTTGGTGCGCCCATCGGAAGAACAACTGTACACAAAGGAGCGCGTGGAAGTGAGACGCGTTATGGGAGACCGCTTCAATCAGGGTAGCCTGTTACGCCTGCTTTCAAGCCTCATAAACAAATACAACACCGACTTCTACGCTTTCCAGAGCAACAAAGCCTTGGCGGACGACGGCACTATACACACATTACAAGACATTCTTTCGCGACTTATTAGCGTGTGTCAAAGTGATAAGCAGAATAGCCTTGAAGGAGTATATCTGATGCTGCACAGCGATACAATCGGTGCAGGCAGCAAACTCTCGACAGAGGTCCGCTACCTTACCACACACGGTGCCGCCGTCAACAACTTGCTTTCGTCAAGCTCCACATTCGAGATTCCAGCTCCGTTTGACGGCACAAGCGCACGTCCAATAACCGATCCGATGCCGGGCATGGACGAAATCAGCGACAAGGCATGCGAAGAAAGCCTAATGCGCTATCACGTCATCACCAACGACCGCATCGTTACGCCAGCCGATATCAAGACTTTTTGCTACAACGAGTTGATGACACGCTACAGCATCGACCGCTCGATGGTGAAAAGTCTGGATGTAAGCAGACGTATCCAGTCGGACCCGCATGGATGCGGCTATGAGATTGTGGCAGAAATTGTGCTCGCTTCCACCTCGACCGTGAAACGCAGCTTCAAAGAGAAAATACCATACGTCGAGCAACTGCTTCAGAAGATGATGGAGGTTAGAAGTTCTGGCGTTTATCCAATTATGGTCAATATAACAGTAGAAGGTGGGAACGAGTGATTGAGTGCCGGGTTGATTAAAACGTTGATATGGTTTAATTTTTATGACTTGCCTTTAACACAATTACAATATGGAAGATTTCTTTCTGAACATTGTTTACAAGAACAAAACGGTGAAATTCCGCGTTGCCAATCCTGAAGCTCCATTAGGGACGCTGCTGAACAACCTGCGTCACGCAATCGGCAACGATGGCAAACTGATTTTCGACTTCCCGTCGATTGACTCGACCGGAGCACCACTTGACTATTTCTTCGCAAAAGAGGACAAGGCGGTACATGAGCTACGCGTTATGCGTCCGCGCATCGGCAACACCGAGCAAACTTTGGCCGACTACAACGTCCAAAACGGTGACACGGTTTCGCTGATTCCAGATCCGTTTCCGGGTTGAATCAATAGAAACACACCGGATGTAAGGATGGTTCGCAATAAGAGAATTTTTCATAACCAATGCATAGCAAGGATTTCGATATAACCAAGTTCACCGGAAGAAACCGACGGCTGCTATATGAGTGGCAGAAGTTGGAGTATTCATTCGAAAACCGTGACACGGAAATAGAAGTTCTTGCCACCAACCCAGTGGGACTTCCAACGAGCTACATTGTAAACTACCACATCCGCAGTTTCTGCGGGGTTACCAACATGGACAAGCTCAATCAAGTTGGAATTGTGAACGAACCTATTTTTGCCGACAAATTCAGTATGATTATCGACCTTCCGGAAAACTATCCAAGTGTGGACGGTGCCCCACTGTTCCGTTTCATGACAACCGACGCAAACGGCGACAAACTTGCACATCCGTGGCATCCAAACATAAGATGGGCAGGCGACTTTGCAGGTCGTGTCTGTATCAATATGTCAGACACATACACCGACCTGGTTTGGGGCGTTGAGCGAGTTGCAGGCTATCTGAGATATGAATCCTATCACGCGCTGCCGCGGCCACCCTATCCCGAAGACCAGTCGGTCGCCGCCTGGGTTATCCGCCAGGCTGAACCTAACGGATGGATACCCTTTTGAGTTTCACGAATAAAGAATTATCACAATATGTCGTATAAACAACTCTGCACATTACTTTCTTTTATGACCTTTTCGGTCATCGTGACGAACATTGTTACAGCACAAACCACGAAAAACATATCCGTATCGCAAACCGATTCCTACACCGACCATATCGCTTTGGACAACGACTCAAAAGATATGGATCTGATGGTAAAGTTCGTGTTTGACGAGACTAAGAACACACTGACCGTAAGTCTCATATCATACAGGACACTGTTTGTTTTCTGGGATAATACGCGATATGGTAAAGCCGTAAAACACCGTCGCATAAAACCTGACAATTTACCATACGTGGTGAGCAGCCATCCCGGCGACCGATTCCGTGTTGCCAGAACATTCAGAAAATCGATATCAAGACCTCACCGCAAACATGTCTTGAAAAAATGGATTGAGGTCCACGGGTTGCAACCCGTCGATAAAGAACTAATGATGGTTAACGACTTTATTGAGCAGACCTTCGACATACAAGGGAAACTCAATACGGTAACAATTCGATTGCGCGATGTGATGCTCCTCGACGAGGTGAAGAAGAAATCCTCCTCCAGCCATTATGACATCACATTCGGCAAGGATCTCAACATCACCTACAAAATTTCGATACAGCGGAACCCCTGCTTTGGCCTCGAAGATGAAATTGCAGCTTCGGCCAGTTTGCTTGAAGCAGTAAGCAAGAATTACGCCACGTTACGGAAAAACGCCGACAAAGTGTCAGAGGAGGCAAGTCTGAATGTATTCCGAGGGATGAAGGAAACATTGATTGAACAATTCCCCAAAAACAACGAAGAAAGTCGCTGTCCAGAGGTTCAGCAGGCACGAGACAAGTATAATAGCCTGGTCGATTCCATTCAGGCAATCAAGGTTGATGTCAATACTGCAATATCAGAGTCGGGTGCAGCATCACCAATAGTCGATGGCAAATCCTTGAATGCAGCGGAGATACTCTCCAACGCACGAATCCTTGACCAGACAGTATCAAAATGGCTTGCAAGCAATGACCCAGCCGAGCGCAGCGACTTAATAGCGCAGGGGCGCAGCATTATCAAAGATGTCAATTTGATGATAGGTGGCAAACAGGCACAATCAGCTGAGGAAAGCAATGCCATCAAAGTATTCCGCAAGGCTGAAAAATACTTCTACAAGGTATGCAAATAATACTACACAATAATTTGTCGGCTGAAGGACGGTGTCGGCGAGCGGTTGGTCTTATGAAAAGACTAATCCTGCCATTTGCGTTTTTCGCTCTATTAAATCTTCAATTCCCCTCCATGTGGGCTCAAGACTCGGATTTCGAGATTGACCCGATTCGAGAAAGGACGCTGAGCGAACGAATGCTTCAGTTCATCGATGACTTCAACCGTATATACAACTCCAATGGAATGCGGTTTGGGCGCAGTGTATCAGATTTTGAGTCCGCATCACATGTAAAAGTAGTCGGGGAGAAAATCCGTGTATTGAACAACAGCTTTCAATCACTAGATTTCAGATGGAACGCATTTGTGCAATCCGAGCAGGTGGAAATTGCGGAGAGCGAGAGTCTTATGGACTTAATGACAAAGGTACAACAACTAAAGCAAGCCATTGGTGATAGCATCGCAAGCCTGCAAAACAAATGTGACGCAGTGGCCAACTTTATCGAAGCAGAGCAATTTATCAGCTCTCAGGACACCATATACAAAGTCCTTCATAAGAAAGCATTTGGACTTTCGCTGTCAAAACGTTTAGGGCCTCAACTGGAAAAGGTTAAAACTGAGGAAAAGGCGGTGTTTGAAAAGATTGAAACCTCGTACATCAAATCAAGGGATGCGGGGCAGCATATTCCTCAGTTGAAAAACCGTGCCGACAAACTGGACGAGCAGTATTACACACTCAAATCGCTATCAGGAAAAATCCAGGCCATGGAATACAAACCGTTTGTTGAACGGGCCAAAGACTATCTGATGGGATTGGCTTGCGTTTCTGTTATTCTCATTTTCTTCAATATGGTTGTCACTAAAATCAAAGCTGCGAAGAAAACACGAGATATGCTTAAAAAACAGAAAGAACTTCTGGAAAAAAACAACAAAGGAGAATACCCCACAATATAAAAACATCACTATAACTCAATATTATTCAAACAAATAACCCAAGTACCAAATCAAACAATAACATAATGTCAACAAAAATCCTACTGTCGAAAATTGTAATAGCGTGCGGTTTGCTATGCTTCGCTGCCTGTGGGCAGATTGACAAGGCTTTGGAGGACAATCCAGACACAGAAATCATCTCAAACCTGCTTGGCAAAAAAGAGGAGAAAATAAAGGTTTTGGACGTTAACTTTGCTCCCGACTATAAAACTTTCACCGTCACTACCAATGTGGCACACGACGTTGGATATTACGAACTAAGTGACTCGAACAATGTCAAAGTGGAGGTCAAGGAGTCTATTGAGGGCATAGGGATGGCAAAGTTCACCACACCACGACTGAAAGAAATAAGAAACATCGAAGCTGAGAGTGTATCAGAACTGGGAATAAAAATGCTGGTCTTGATTGACCGAACACTCCCCCAATCAAACCTCGACGAACTACGAGCCCTTGTGGCGGAAATGCGGACAACTTTCAATAACGACAACCTTTATGTTGCTTTTATGGACAGCAATCGCGTTTCGGAAACAATGTTGGCCTCCGATTATGTACTTGGCAAACATTTCGTCAAGTCGCAATCAAAGTATGTGTTTTTATACAGGTCGATGCTTCAGAAACGCCAAGAAATGTTACAACATGAAGATTGTTGGCAAGATGCGACAAGGATGATTCTGCTTACCTTCTCCGGCGAGAAAGTCTATCACGATGGCAGTGATGAACCACTTGACCCTGACCATTTTCTGTTTCAAGAGCAACTAACCAACAGCGATTCGAATCCAGACGATACCACATTTGTTGCTTACTACACCAGTCCGAATCATGGACAAAACGAAGAGGACGACTATGCAAAAAATGTTCTACGCATTTTCTGCATAAACACAGGGGGGGAATATATCGACAAATTCAACTGGGTAACATTCAAGCGTGAGATGTACAAAACCTTGGATATTCACACACCCGACAATGAGTTCTTATTTGAAAATCCAGATAACAAAATCTACAGGGGTGACGTGAAACGGTTGATGGTCAGCTTTTATGACATTAAAGAGGATACACTTATGGGTTCATTCACAGCCTCCATTCACAAAGGTGAGATGTTCGACCCGATAATTGTAAAAGGTAAACCATTTCACCTCATTATCATTCAGGGTATCATTCTTGGGATATTCCTCATAACATTGGTTTACTTAGTGATACAGATAATAATACCTTTCATATCGTACATTCTTTTCCGGCGCAAGTATGTGGTCAAATACACCGGTCGAGGAATGAGTTTCGACAGCAAGCCTGTAGAAGAGTGTTGTTACCTCTGCAAGGCACCATTTGAAAAAGGCGATGACATTGTGGTCAAGTGCGAGCACACAACACACAAATCATGCTGGGACGAAAACTCGTACCACTGCCCCGAGTATAGCGACCGATGTAAACATGGCTCCCACTACTACAATGCCCACCGAATACTCGACCCACGCAATGCTCCATATTACCTGAAATGGCTTTTGACTGCCATCGGAGCATCAGTATTTGCTTGGTTGTTGTTCTTGATGTATGTGCATTTCGACTACTATTCAAATCTTTATCCATTCTCTCATTCCTCTGTCACACAACCGCCATTTTTGGGGCTCTCCATTGCTTTTTTCCTGACAATTGGCCTCTCGACTCTCGCTTTGCGTCGCAGAACGACTTTCAAGGCTTTGCTGTCAGTATCACTTCGAACTATAATCGCATCTGTCGGATGCTATCTTTCATTTATGCTTGTAAACTTGGTAACATTCATTTTCAACATTAATAATTACACTTTCCTCATCAATTGGATACCGTGGACTTTGTCAGGTTTTATTATTGCAACCTGCACCACCTTCGCCACAAGCATTCGCCACAGTCGGTGGATTCTTCTGGCAAGCGTATTGGTCGGATTTCTGTCCATGTATGCATGGAACACCCTTTTCTGCTTTTTCGAACTTGACTTCAGGCTATTCACCCTTCTGAGTTTTGTCATCTACAGTATCGGTCTTGCCCTGGCCATCGCAGTTGCTGCACCTCGTTCCGAACGCTATTTTTTAAAGGTTCAAGGTGCTGTTAAAGATATGGATGTGGCTCTTTACAAATGGATGCGCAACAATCCTGATCGCATTGTGACTATAGGCAAGTCTGTGGACTGTTCTCTTCAGCTTTCATGGGACATCATGTCGGATGTGGCTCCTGTCCAAGCTGAGATACGAATGAAAAAACGAATACCTTATCTTGTCGCATTGGAAAGGGGGGTGTTCTCACATGGCAGGGCTATCCTCCCCAACAAAAAAATCAGACTCTACCACGGCAAGTCATTCACAATAGGCCAGACAACTTTCACCTATATTGAGAAAGACCGTTGACTTTTTTTCGATGAGAAATAAATTTGTTTGATAGTATTGCATATTGTTATGCCAATTAAGCATACTTGTGAGTTATCACACTGATAACCCACATCTTACAAACGGCACAAGTCTATCCGCTTCGTCGAACTGCCTGAATTTAAGCGTACTGCGCTCGAAGTCTTGCGTCAACCTATGGAAGAACGCCGCGTCACCATCAGCCGCGCCAAGACCTCCATCGAATACCCCGCAGCCTTCATGCTCATCGCAGCCATGAACCCCTGCCCCTGCGGCTACTACAACCACCCCACCGTCGAATGCACCTGCCCCCCGGGCGCCGTCCGCCGCTA
>JAEEZY010000001.1 GCA_016292015.1 Bacteroidales bacterium
AAGTTTTTCTCCTTTATCAACTAACTCAGACCTGTGAATTGTTGTGCAATAGTGAGAGCAATGAACGCTTGTATTCATTGCTGAACCGAAGCCGACATTGACTTCGAATGAGGCAGCCATCCGTAATCTCCGGAAATTCCGAAAGCTGTAAAATGATTCCATATAAAAGCAGGCAGCCGCTGTGCGGCTGCTTTGACTGAATCCATTTTTTCATCAATGTCGTATTTGCTTATGTCGCAATTTCCCCTATAGGTGATTTTTAATGGAGGATTTCGGGCTCTTCTGTTTGCACCGCTTTTTTATACAAATCAAACTCTCTTTTATTTCACCCTTTTAACATTTCGTCGGGTCATTACATCTATGGGGGAGAGGTATGCAGCAGGATCTACCTTTTGCCAACAAAAAAGCCTCGCTTCTCAAGACGAGGCTTTCCCATGATTTGAGCAATAAATATATTATCTCACCACAACCTTCTGCAGCTGACGGTAATTTAAATTCCCGAAAAAAAGAAGTGCCATATTGCAAATCCGTCACAACGGGTGCAACACCTCGACAGCATGCTCTAACAGAAAACCTTAGAATCCGCAAAACCCTCAAAATCCTCAGATCCTCTCCCCCTCTCGGCGAGTGGCGGGCGGCAGAGGCCGCCCGCCACAATGTTTTGATGATTTTAATATTTTAATTCAATCCCGAACTAGGCGTACCGATCGGCCGCGGTGGCGAATGTAGTTGCTCACGCTGATATCGTCGTCGTTGAAGTGCATGTAGTACACGGTGCTCTCACCGTAGCACGTACTCGACCAATAGTAGCCGTTCGTACCTACATTGTCCACCTCCGTACCGTAGCGGTAGCCCGCAGCAGGGAGGAATATGCAACCAGCTGCCTCAAGTTGACCCCACTGGCTGGATGTATATGTATTGCTTGTATAAGCACCTGAAGAGTTGTTGACATTTGTCACAGTCATTCCTGTTGGCAGGGTAAATGTGTCGGGGAATATTATCACCCCACTGGTTCCGTTCACCGTTGCCTTGGCGTATCGTGCATTGGCTGTGCCTCCTACGGTTGATGCACTGCGGGTGGTGATAAGATAGTCCCACTCGTCGTATGTCATCGTTCTCCACATTCCTGGCTGGTTGCCGCCATTCGATATCGCGTTATACACGCCCCAATCCGCTCGGGCGTATGTGCCTGTCAGGTTGTTCGTATAGCTGCCTCCAGGATAAGAATCGCTGTACGATGAGCTTGTTGCCCAAGGCTGGTAAGCGTTTGCGCCGCTGTTCCACCCACTGGTTCCCCATTCGAAGAGGTCGATCCAACCGGTATATGACGATGAGATATTGCTGTTGGCACCACCGATCGTGTCGTACTGATGCTCTGCAAAGCGCCATGTGCCAGTCTCAGTTCCTCCACCACTCACAGTATGCGTCCCTGTAGTCGTGTATTGCAGATTACCTCTCGAGAACTTCACAGTCCGTCCCGCCGCTACGGTAAACACCGCGTTAGACGCTCCATTCTCATCAAAGGCACCGACAGCCTCGGCTTCGGTTGTGAACGACTGCTCTGTTCCGTAAGCTGTCCCTTCACTGTTTGTGGCATAAGCTCGCACATAATACGTCGTGCTAGCCGACAATCCTGTAATGCTACTGCTGAAACCTCCCGTACCGTTTCCGTCCGTGGTATGGCTATCACTGACGGTTGGGTTGTGACTCGTACTCCAGCACACGCCCCTCGCCGTGACGGTAGCGCCCCCGTCATCAGACACATTGCCTCCACAGTTTGCGGAATTTGCAGTAATATTACTGACTGTAGAGGTTGTAACTGTTGCCATACTTACCCTGTCCCCGTCACGTACCAAACGTACCGATAAACCACATGAGCGGACGTAGTATCCTATGTTTAAATTTGTGTTTTTAAAGTACACACCATATGCGGAGCCTTCTGCTTTGTAATCGCTGGTCCAATAGCTACCGTTTGTACCAACATAACCGACTCCCCCACCGCCACCACGATACCCACTTGTAGGCAAAAATATTGCCCCTTGGGTCTCCATTTTAGACCATTGTGTGGCAGTATAAATGTTTGATACAAAATCAACACTGACCGCATTTATACTTGTCGGGGCAGGTATTCCTGATGGATGATAATAAATATCAGGGAAAACTATAAGGCCACAAACTCCATCCACATTTGCTTTTGCATAGCGAGCGTTCGCGGTTCCACCCACAGTACTTCCTGTACGAGTGTTTAGAAGATAATCCCACTCATCTTTTGTCATATTCCGCCACATCCCTGGTTGGTTACCGCCGTTGCTAATAGCGTTGTACACCCCCCAATCGGCTCTTGCATAGGTACTCGTGAGATTGTTGTTGTAACTGTTACCTGGGGTATAATCATTAGATATTGAACTATTCGACCACGGTTGGTAAGCGACGGCACCGCTGTTCCACCCGCTCGTCCCCCATCCGAAAAGGTCTATCCAACCAGTGTAGGATGACGATATATTACTGTTAGCTCCGCCAATAGTGTCATACTGATGTTCTGCAAATCGCCATGTGCCAGCCTCTATACCACCACCTGACACCGTATGAGTACCTGTCGTGGTATATTGCAAATTCCCTTTCGAAAACCTTACCTGTTTCGTTGCCGAAACTGAGAATAGTGCAATTGATGCACCGTTCGCATCAAATGCATTTGTCTGAGAATTATTTATATCTGATATTAGATGGCTTAACGTGTCTATCACACTGTCCTGATATGCTATTATCGAGTCCATACTGCTTGCTATAGAATCGAACCGATGAGCCAACGAATCAAACCGATAGCTCCAGTCAGCCACAACCGTGTTTACTATGATATTTAGTGTCCTCAGGTTTACTGCGTCCAACTCTTCCGTTGGATCACCAAGTTGTTTTATCTGCGTCTCAACAGCATTGCCCTGTGCCGCCACATTTGCCAAAGTCTGGCTCTCAGTAAACGATGTCAGATATCCAGCATCATTGGTAAACTCACTAACATTGGTCGGCACAGTCGGAATTGTCGGCTTGTTCGTCAAATCATTATAGTCTCCGCTAAAACCCGCAGGCAACTTCACATAGCTTCCTCCTGTCAGGAATATCGTGTCGTGTCCAATGCTCAATATCTGACTCTCAGTAAATGATGTTAAATAACCAGCGTCGTTGGTTAGCTCGCTCACATTGGTTGGCACACCTGCAGAAGTGATATACCCAGCATCGTTAGTGAACTCGCTAACGTTTGTCGGCACAGTTGGAATAGTCGGCTTGTTCGTCAGGTCGTTATAGTCTCCGCTAAATCCAGCAGGCAGTTTTACATAACTGCCACCAGTGAGATATATAGTGTCATTACTGATGCTTAACACCTGTGCCTCGGTGAACGATGTCAGATATCCAGCATCATTTGTCAATTCGCTGACGGATGTCGGTATCGTCGGTCGATTGATAAGATCGTTATAATCTTTGTCCCATGCCGTAAAGATCGGATCGCTCTCACTAGTCACGGAACCCATGTTATTGATGTAGTTCGTCACGTATGTCGTATCCACATAGCCTTGCTGCGCATTGTAATTAATCACGTAACTGCTATCCACATACCCGTTCTGCGATATGTAGTTGATAATGGTGTCGCCTAAATGGTATTCGTTCACAATCCTCGACACGCTGTCGGCAAAATTGGGTTTATTTGCCAAGTCATTATAGTCGCCGCTAAAGCCAGCAGGCAACTTGACATAGCTGCCGCCTGTGAGATATATAGTGTCGTTGCTGATGCTTAAAACCTGCGTTTCGGTGAATGAGGTTAAATAACCAGCGTCATTGTTTAGTTCACTAACGTTTGTCGGTATAGTCGGCTTGTTTATAAGGTCGTTATAGTCCTTGTCCCACGAGGTAAATACTGGGTCGGTTTCGGTGATATTCACTCCACCGACGATGTTATCTACAGTACCTGCATGCAACGCGTATGGCACACTCACCATCTGCTGTGTGGTGGTAAGAATGTAGTTTGTGCCTCCATCGGGATCGACTTCGCTCTTCATAAAATAGGGGCCGTTGCTCCAGTCGATAGCGTCAAAACCGTCACCTCCAATCATGGTTGTGAAAAGTCCGTTGTCGTTGGTGCGAACGGTCTCTGTCTGACTATATACTTCTGCACCCGTTTCTGAACCGCGAACAATTGTAATGCGAACACCCACGTTGCCGTTGCTAACCAGATGACCGTCGTTATCACGTACTACGGCCTGGTAGGTCATCTTCTGCGGCGCCTGCGCCATCGCCACCACGCTCATCAACACCGCCACTAAAACTAATAAACTCTTTTTCATAATCATATCTTTTATTGTTTTGTTGCTTGTTTGTGAATTGTAAATTGTGAATAGACAAATGTATTTGCTGACTGCTAACGTACTTTTGTTATCCTGTAACCATTTTCCGATGCTTTGCCTTTAACGCGCAGGATGTAACTCCCCGCTGCATGATCGGACATATCAATTGCTGTCTTGCCGTTCTGCAGTTTTCCATCCTTCAGTTTCCGTCCGCTTGCGTCATACAAAGTGTAGCTCAGCCGCACTTCTCCAGCCACCCTGACGGTGATGTTGTCCGTTGTCGGGTTGGGGTATATCTTGATGTCCACTTCTATCGGTGTCGCCCCTTCAATCTTCAGTTCCTCCACGCTGTAAGCCTGCTGCACACCCTCGGTCAGCCTTGCCGACAACCGCTCTGCGTTCGTGACCCTCGTCTTGGCGGGCTGCGTCGCCACCTGCCCTGCGGTGTAGCTCAGTTTCGCCGAACCCGACACGGCATCGCCGCCCACAGTCGAGAATGTTGACTGAGCCGATACTGTACCAACAAATACAATCATCAAGATTAAAGCAATTGTCAATTCCCTATAACTATTCATATTATTGTATTTATCGTTATCGTTTTAATTCTTTTCCAAAAGGTATTCCCACCCTCACGGTAATCTCGATGCCCCGTCCGAGGCGTCCACCTGTGGCCAGCTGCTGATCCATACTGGGGTTCAGCACCGTGGCGTTGCCGTTTCGCTCCTCGTTGGCGAAGTTGCGCACCAACCCCCAGTTGTAGCCCACCTCGCCCGAGAGGTATATCGCCCAGCCTTTGCCGAACACGGGATATTCCAACCCGGCGCCGCAGAACATGTCGAAGTCGTGCATCCGCATGTTGCTTCGCGACAGCGGCATCTCTATCTCCCCGGTGAAGTCGTCCGAGTAGTTCACCCGTCCGCCCAGAGTGGCGTTCCACATCGGAGCCACCACCACGTAGGGCGACAGCAGGGTCTTGTGTATCGTGAAGTTGTATATCACGCCCACCCGCACGTCCAGGCAGTGCGCCCGCATGCGGTATTCCACGTCCACCCATTCCAGGTTCGCCCCTCTGCCGACGTAGGCGATTTCGGGCCTGACGGAAAGACCAAACGGTGTGCGGTACTGGAAATAGGCGCCGGCCACGGCGTTGGCAGTCATACGGTGCTTGTACATGTCGTAGCAGTCGGCCGTAAGCCGCATGTCGCCGATGCTTATGCCTGTCTTCACTCCGGCAGAGAACATCTGCATCGAGAGTCGGCTCTGTGCAGAAACGGAGAAGCTGACTGCCAGCAACACCACCGCCACAACAACTCTCTTGTTAATCCTAAAAGCATTCATCCCTTTTTAACTTTTAACCTTTTAAGCGAAGCGACCCTTTTCATCCCCTTTCACAGACTTGTGATGGGCAACGAGATGCCGTCGCCGTCGGTGAACACACGGTAGCTGTCGGGCTCGATTATCACGCCACGTTCGTCGGTTTTGTTACGCATAACTATGGCATAGCTGTAGCCTTTGATGCCGGCCTCGCACTTGGTGCCGGACACTAGCGTCACCTGCTCGCAGCTCCAGCCGCGCACGGCGTTCTCCGACCGCTCGACGGTATAAATCGTGAAGTCGTCGCCCGAGCCTATAACGTGAGCCTCCCTGCCCTGCGCCGAAGCATCGCCCTGCCACTCTTTGTAGGTGGCGAAATTGCGCTCGTTCTGCCGCTCCAGGCGCCAATGCATGTCGTAGAATTCGCCTGCATAGCCGTCAGACGCAAACGTCAGCGTCATGGGCGACGCCAACCAGTCGCCCTCCACATTGGGCGGCTCACTGCCCTCGTGTATAGGTATGTACTGCGAAAGCGTCGCCTGCTCTTCTGCCGAAAGCACCACCTCGGGTATCGTGCTGTTTTTTACCGGCAGAAGGATTATCTCGTCGGTCGGCTTCATACACCCCGATAGCAACAAGGGCAGCAAAAGCATAATCGTTAATTTCCTCATATTTGAAGTGTTTGGTCGGTGTGGTGTTTATCGGTTTTTCCAAACCCTCCAATGGAACATTATAATAAGAAAGGCATGAGGGTTATGTGCTCATGTCCGTCAACTTGAGGGTTCTGCAAAACCTTAATCGGGAACGGGTCTATTGAACATATCTCATGCCTGACAGTATGTCGAATACATACACATTCAAGCATAAAGCATAAATGCTCAGTCCTCCCGATTGTATTATTTGCAGATTTACAAGTTGGGACAAATGTCGCAATGCTTTTCTCGCATACTTACATTCTCTCGTAAGCGACTGCAAAAATACTGAAAATTTGGAAACAAGCAAAATCGGCAGTTTTTACTCGCCGATTGTAAGATTACGCAATGCAATTATACAAAAAAATGAACGAAAAAAACCGACTACACTACAAAAAAATGAACGAATAATCATTATGTCGTTACATTTTTATGAACGTATGATGGCGTTTAGGGTTGCCTGAACACCGTTAGCGCCAGAATAATTCGTACCCCCCCATTGTGACAGGTCTGCTGTCGTGGCGTCTTTGGAAGGGTGAGGTTTGGATGGCTTGCAGGTAGAAGCGGAATAGGAGAAGCCTATGATCAGAATAGGAGAAATGTAGGGGCAGTAGAAAGTCAGTATATGGTCAGTATATATCCGATGTGGGTAAAAAGTAGGAGAAAAGTAAAAGAAAGGTAGGAGAAAAATAGGTGAAAGGTAAAAGAAAGGTACAAGAAAAATAGGCGCGCAATCATCTGACAAGGAAAAAATTGCAAGAATCAAAAATTCTATATAGATTTGCAGATTGTAATATTGCATCTATAACCAAGCTGTAACAGGTGAAAACGGGTATCAAAATAGTTCTCTTATCGGCGCTTGTCGCCATCGCTTCCGTCTCATGCAATAAAGAGAAGATAGAGCCGGACAATGTGCCGCAGAAGCCAGAGGCGGGCATATACCAGTTGGCGTTAATCGAAACCAGCGACATCCACGGCACCATTGTGGAGACCGATACCGGGGGAAACCATTTCCGCATGGCATACGTCGCCGACAAGGTTAAGGACATCCGCGGACATGGGACCCTGTACAGCAAAGAACGACTGCTTCTGCTCGACGGGGGAGACATTTACCAAGGCACGGCATTCTCAAACCTGCAGTTGGGCAAGCCTGTAAGCATCGCGATGGACATGATGGGTTATGACGCCGTCACGGTGGGCAACCACGACTTTGACTGGGGCTTTGAGGAGACGGTTGACCCTGACGGCACGCTACGCGAATATGAGCGTGGCGGTCGGCAGTGGAGCAACGAGGTGCCTGTGGTTTGTGCGAACCTATACCAAAACGGCAGCCGCACCGCCATGACCAAGGACTACGTAATCGTTGAAAAGACAGCCGTCAACTCAAAAGGCGGCACTGTGAAGGTGAAGGTCGGCATCGTGGGTTTCGCGCTCGACTACTCCTCCAGCATCCTGGCTTCGCAGTTTGCCGGCAAGGGCTATTCCATCAGCGAGAACTATTCGACAGCCAATGGCATTGCCGCAGAGTTGGAAGCAAGCGGAAGGTGCGACGCCACCATATTGCTCACGCATGGCGAGGCGGAATGGACCGCAAGCCAACTTGGCGAGGGGTCGGCGTTCGACCTTGTGCTCGGAGGTCACACGCATGTAGCCTCTGCAGGGCAGACCGAATGGGGTCTGGTGTATGCCCAGACAGGTCCCCGACTTGAAAACTACGCCTTCGCCAACCTAAAGTTCTGCGTCGATGATGATGGCAATGTCTCTTTCTCGAGCGTAGGCGACCAACAGACAGTCAGCGTCGATGACACCCGCAACATCCATACTTACGAGGGCCAGAATGCCGAAGATCTCGACAGCGACATCCTGAGTTTGTCAAACGAAGCGCTGGCGTCGGTAAACGAGGAATTTGCCAAAGTCATAGGATACATCGACACCGAAGCCAGCACATACTATATTGCGGGCAGCAGCGACCGCGCGTCAAACATGTCAAACTGGATGTGCGACATAACGTGCCGTATAGGTGAGGCCGACGTGGCCTTTGTGAACAGCGGTGGAGTGCGCACATATATTTCCCGTAACGGTCAGCCTACGAGAGACATCACCGTAGCCGACATCTACGAGATATTCCCCTTCAACAACAAGATATATGTTTTTAGCCTCACCTATGCCGAGCTGCTTCGGATATTTGAGTACTCCATGACGAGCACGGGCATGACCGTCTTCTCGCACATGACGGGCATCGACTGTCGCTTCACGCGAAGCGAAGAGCAGACCTCTTCGTCGGGCACCACCTACCGCACCTACGCGGTCCACTCGCTCACCAAAGACGGTACAGTCATCTATCAAGACAACACATGGGTTGGCGACTGGGCCTCGCGCAGCGTCACCGTCGCCGTCAGTGAGTTCGTTGCCACAACCTTGCGCGCCGACAGCTATACGGGACTTGCCAACCCCTTGGTTGACTGGATTGGCACCCAAAGGCTCCTTTTCAACGACCTTATCGACAACGAGAACGCCATCCGGGTACTCCAGGCCGAGGCTGCCACTTCGGGAGGGTTGCTCCACATCGACACAGCCCCACACTTTATATTATACGGGGAATAGTAGCCACCACACACCCCAAAACCACATACCCAAACTCAGACTTCATACAGACCTCACTCAGACTTGATACAGAGCAAACCGTTTGCCAGCCCTGTAAGACAACGTGACCTAGATCCCAAAACATGTCCAACACAGGAACATGGTAGGACCAGCGTTATTTGAAAACATGCTCGCCTACCTCCTCCACCGTCCCCGGTAGCTGTTGGCTCGCAAGCATCCCGCATGCCCAGAAGCACCAACTGCCCACATGCCGCAGCCCCTGCGGATAACGCACCGTCTCCAGCGACGAGCAGCCGCAAAACGCTGCGTCGCCCACATGCTCCAACCCCTTTGGCAAACTTACCTCTTTGAGCGAACGGCACTCCATAAACGCATTGTCCCCTATAAACCGCAGCCCTTGCGGCAACCGCAGCGTCGCCATCGCATGGCAGTCGCCAAACGCCCTCTGCCTTATCGTATCCACGCCCTCAGGCAGACGCACCGCCTCCAACGCCGAGCAGCCGTAGAACGCCTCGTACTGTATGGTCTTCAGGCTGTCAGGAAAATCGACAGCCCTCAAACTGCGACACTTTCTGAACGCACAGTCGCCTATAACTCTCACACCTTTCGGTATGTTCACCTCCGCCAAACTCTCACACCGCGCAAACAGACTTTGCGGTATCTCCTTCATCCCAGCCGGCAGATGCACTCGCCTAATCCCTGCGCACCGCTTGAAAACCCCTCGGTTGACCTCCGTTATCCTGTCGTCTATGGTCACCTCCGTTATATCCTCGCAGCGCTTGAACGCCTTCTTCCGTATCGACTCCACAGCGAATGTCTGCCCATGATAAGTCACCCGCCCCGGAATCACCAGCGGACCGGCCTGATAGTGCAGGTTGTCGTTGAATCCGAAAAGCTGCACACTGTTGGTATTGGCATTGACCACCACATACTTCAGCGTCTGCCCCGTCGGGCACTCGGCCCTGATAGTGTCGCCATAGAAGAACTCTTCGGCATCAGAACCTCCATGACACGAAACCAACATAAGGCCGAAAACCACAGCCAATGGTAAACCAAAGAGCGACAAAAAAAGCGAGTGTATATTAGTTTTCACAGCAGAAAGAGTTTTTAGAAAGCATCCTTTAACTTGTCCAAAGCCTGTGCAAGCGTCGCACGCGGACATCCAATGTTGATACGGAAACAGTTGCGGTATGCGTCGCCGCCAAAAGAGGTGCCGTCGTTGAGCGCAAGTCCAGCCACGTCTTGAATACGGTGCAACGTCTCCTCATGGCTGAATCCATATTCGGAAAAGTCGAGCCACACCAGGAACGATGCCTCCGGAATGACGACCTTCACGCGGGGTATGTGGGAAGCAAGGAACTGGCGTGTGTATTCGGCGTTGGCCTTCAGATACTGAAGCAACTGCCCTAACCATTCCTCACCGTGTCTGAATGCCGCCTCGGCACCCACGAAGGCAAAGACATTGCCGCCCGCAACTCCGTAGTTGTCGAGATAGGAGTGGAACCTGGAGCGGATGTCGGGATTGTGAGTGTAAGACACAGAGCTGGAAAGTCCGGCAATATTGAACGTCTTGCTGGGAGCCATGAACATGATGGATATGTCGGCAGCGGTGGCACTCACCGTGGGGAACGAGGTATGGCGGTGAGGCGGCAGCGTGAGGTCGGCATGGATTTCGTCAGAGATAACCAGAATACCATAACGGGCACAGATGTCGGCGATGCGACGCAGAGTGTCTGGCGACCATACCGTACCACCAGGGTTGTGAGGATTGGAAAGGATAAGGAGTTTGCAGCCAGCTGCATATTGCTCAAAGCTGTCGAAATCTATCTCGAAGCGCCCATCCTTGATGACAAGCGGACACTTGACAAGGCGACGACCGGAAGAGGACGGGATATTCAGAAACGGCGGATAGACAGGGGTTGTGACAAGGATGCCGTCGCCAGGCTTGGTGAACTCCTGCACCACAAAAGAGATGCCGGCCACGATGCCAGGAATGAAATGCAGTTCTGCGACTGTGGCTTCGATTGCATAGCGACGGCCGAGCCAACCGATTACGGCGTCGAAATAAGACCGCGAGGGCCAATGGTATCCGAGAACGGGATGGTTGAGGCGGTCGCGGAGAGCGTCGATGACGCAGTCGAGCGACTGGAAGTCCATATCAGCCACCCACATGGGCAACAGGTCGTCGCGATGGAAGAAATGGTCGAGGCCGTCATGTTTGACGCAGTCGGTCCCCTTACGCTCGATTATTTTGTCAAAATCGTATGTCATTGTTTTTGTTGATATGTTGCCCGTTGATATGTTTTATGTTAGTGGGTTGGGGTGTTGGGTTATGTGAAACGCCGCAGGAAGTTCTCTACACTTACCTGCGGCGTTTCTCTGGCGGAAAGGAGGGGATTCGAACCCCTGAAGCGCTTTTAACGCTTACTCGCTTTCCAGGCGGGCCTCTTCAACCACTCGAGCACCTTTCCGTTTTTCTACTTTCAGAGGGTTATAACACCCTCAAAAAGCGAGTGCAAAGATACAACTTTTTTTATAATTATCGACACGTGATTAAAATTCACGGCACGGGGTCGAAGCCGGACCCTCCCCAAGGCGTGCACCTCAAGATCCGTTTGAAGGCCAGCCAGCCGCCTTTCAGCGGGCCGTATTTCTTTATTGCCTCCACCGCATACTGCGAGCAGGTCGGTGTATAACGGCACACCGGGGGGAAGAGTGGCGAGATGCACCGTTGGTAGAACCTAATCAACGCGAGCATCACAGCAGCAACAGCCTTACCTATCGCCTTCAGCACCCTGCGCATGGCCTATTTCTTTTATCAGACGCTCGACAATAACATCAAACCGTTGCATTGACAGATGAAAGTCGGGAAGCTGGCTGTCTATATAGCTCAGCGACAGGAGCAACGGAGCGGCACCTGCCACGGACAAACGGCAGTAGAGGTCGGATTTGTGGAGACGGTAGCATTCGCGAGTCACGCGCTTGACGCGGTTGCGGTCAACTGCATGCTTGAAACGGCGCTTCGACACGGAGACAAGGACGCTTACCGGCGCCGAAGAAGTGTCATCTGCAGCCCACATCCACCGCACACTGTATGGAAAACAGACAAAACCCTTGCCTTCCGCAAAAAGGCGGGCAATCTGCTTGCGGCTGTTGAGCCGCTCTGATTTGTTCAGGGTGTTCACTTCTTGGCTTCGGCCTCTTCACGTGCCTTCTTCTCGCGTTCTGCCTTGCGCGCCGCTCGACGTTCTGCCGCCTCCGCCTTTTTCTGTTCCATACGTTGCTTGTACTTCTCTTTGTTGGCAATCACCGGCTTGGCTTTCTTGCCGCCGGGGAGAGTCTTGCCACCATGGACACGCGGCTGCGCCTTCAGTGTCGAGGGTTTCACCACAATCACGTCGTCCTGCGGCTTGCCAAGGATGTAGTTTTCTATGGCCATAGCCATCGACGGTGCCGACGGAGTCGGAGCTTTGACGGTCAGCGGTATGCCAGCCTCTTTGAGTGCGGCGTGAGTGGAAAGGCCGAATGCGGCAATGATGATGTTAGACTCTGCCACATTGGGGAAATTCTGTATCAACGAACGGACACCGATGGGCGAAAAGAGCGCCAGCATGTCATAATCGTCGAGAGAGATGTGCGACAAGTCGCGCGGCACCGAACGGTACATAGGCGCCTTGGTATATTTGAACTTGGCTTTGTCCAACAGTTTGGTGTATTCGGTCTGTTTCTCGTCAGAGCATGGGAACAGATAATTCTCCTCGCGATGTTTCGACATGACGTCTATCAAGTCGGCGAAGAACTGTTTGCCAAAGAAAATCTTGCGCTTGCGGTATTGGATGTAGTTCTGCAGATAGAGAGCTATGGCCTCAGAGGTGCAGAAATACTTCATTGATTCAGGAATCACCTCTCTGAGCTCCTTGGCCATACGGAAGAAATGATCCACTGAATTCTTGCTGTTGAGAATAATCGCAGTGTGCTCGTGGATATGGATACGGCTTTTGCGAAACTCGGACACCCCGATGCCTTCAACGGAGAAAAACTTGTAGAACGTGAGCTTTACGTTGAAGTCGTTGATGAGAGACTTGTAGGGTGATTTGTCTATATCGGCAGGCTCGGGCTGCGATATGAGTATTTTTTTTATTTTTGCCACAGCGTAGTCGCTTTTTTTAGGACAATGCGGAGGTTTTTTCAGTCTTTTTTCAACCTTTCTTCCACATTAATCCTGTTATGATTTTTTATTAAATATCTGGTTTACAGCTGACTTATAATCTTTGCAAGTATCAGTATCGGTACTATTTCGACGATGCAAAGGTAGTAAAATAAATACAATTTTGAACCATGCGACCTTGACATCACCATGGCAAGCCCTCTGGCAAGGCGCATGACGAAGACGATGCCGACTATGGCAAGCGCAACCCATACGAAAACGACATCGACATATTCGGCCAATATCGTGGCCGGAATGACAAACGTGGTTCCCATCATCTGGAAGAGGTTGGAGGCTACGGTGTATAGCTTGACTGTCTCGCGCTCGTCGCACGCTATGCCGAGCATCTTGGTGATGAGGTGTCTTAAAAAACTGAAGAGAAGCAGTGATCCGACAAGCACCGGCAAATCCACAATCCCGTACAACTGAATTCCAAACATGTCATGCAGTGCCACGTAGGCAGCGGCGCCCAGCGCCGAATAGTAAATCAACGGTATGGCAAAGAGTGAAAAATCGTTTTTCACACCGCTGTCGCGAATCAGCACGTTCATGTGCCTGTCGCTGAAGGACGACATTATCACGTTTTTGACCGTGAGACGACGCAGTATGGTGAATATCAGCATGAGCACCGTAAGGGTGACGCACACGGCAAACACGTAGCCACTGTCGTCAGAGCCGGTGCGCTCGAGTGCTTCGCGGTGTGTCACCTGCAGCTCGTGGCCAGAGAACAAACTTTTGTGGAAAGGAAGCTGCGACTGATCGGGCGACTTGAATATAGAATCCTCACAAAACACGGCACTGCTGTAGGGATACAGCGAGTCGAGTTCTCCCAAACCCTCTTCCATTGCGTCTTGAACTATTGAGATACGGTTTAGCGAGGTTGCCTGGCGGGTTGCGAGCCGTCGCGGCGCATCAGACGGTCATTATCTCTTTTTCCTTGGCGGCGAAAATCTTGTCGCATTCGGCCACGAACTTGTCGGTGATGTCCTGCAGTTCTTTTTCAACCTGCTTCACCTCGTCTTCGGGAACCGACTTGTCTTTAAGTTTCTTGACCTTGTCGAGAACATTGCGGCGAGCGTTGCGCACATTCACCTTGCCGTTCTCAACCTCACTTTTTGCAATCTTGGTGAGTTCTTTGCGGCGTTCTTCTGTCATAGGCGGAACGACAATGCGAAGTATGTCGCCCTCGTGGCGCGGGGTAAATCCGAGGTTGGCATCGAGGATGGCCTTGTTGATGGCGCCAACGAGAGTTTTCTCCCAAGGCTGGATGATGATGTTGCGGGGGTCAGGGGTGTTGATGTTGGCCACCTGGCTTATCTCAGTGGGGGTGCCGTAGTAGTCAACCTTCACGCCGTCGAGCATAGCCGGATTGGCCTTGCTGGCACGAATCTTACCAAGTTCCTTGTTCAGAAAATTGATTGCACCCTGCATACTTGTGCGGGCTTCGTCAAGACATGCTTTTGATAAATCGTTCATAATATCCTTGTGTTTTAAATTATCGATTAGGGCAGTCAGCAGACCTCTGTTCCAATATTCTCGCCTTTTACCACGCGCAGCAGGTTGCCTTGTTTGTTCATGTCGAAGACGTAGATAGGCAACTTGTTTTCTTCGCACAAGGCGAAGGCGGTGAGGTCCATCACTTTGAGGTGTTTGGTGAGGGCCTCCTGGAAAGAGAGGCGTTCGTATTTCGTGGCCGACGGGTCTTTCTCTGGGTCAGCGGTGTAAACGCCGTCAACTCTGGTGCCTTTCAGGATGGCGTCAGCCTTTATTTCCACCGCGCGGAGAGCCGAGGCGGTGTCGGTAGTGAAGAAGGGGTTGCCGCTTCCGCCGCCGATGATGACCACCTTGCCGGCGCGCATGGCCTCGATAGCCCTGCGGCGCGACATGGCCTTGCAAATCGGCTCAATCTGGAGGCCGGCGAGCAGTTCGGTCTTGAGCCCTTGGCGTTCCAGCTCGGCTTGGAGGGCCATGCTGTTGATGAGAGTGGCAAGCATGCCCATATAGTCGCCCTGAACGCGGTCGAGGCCCTGAGCGGCGCCGCTGAGGCCGCGGAAAATATTGCCGCCGCCTATGACTATAGCCACTTCGACACCTTGCTCGACCGCCAAGCGGATGTCGGTGGCATACTGTTCGAGCATCTTCGGCGAAATGCCGTAGCCTTGGTCGCCCATCAGCGATTCACCGCTGAGTTTCAGCAAAACCCTATTGTATTTCATTATGGTTAGTTTTTATATTAACGAATTGCAAAAATACAAACTTTTTGGAACTTAAACACAAAGGATGGCTATGTCTCGGCCACAAGGCGCTGTGGGCGGGAAGCTAGTCGTCCAACATGGCCGGGCGGCGCTGTCGGGTGCGCTCGAGGGCCTGCTCGTAGCGCCACTGCGCAATCTTCTTGTGGTCGCCAGAAAGGAGGACGTCAGGGACCTTCCATCCGCGGAAGTCAACAGGGCGAGTGAATTCGGGCGGAGCCACCAAGCCGTCTTGGAAGGAGTCGGAAAGTGCCGACTGCTCGTCGCCCAGCACGCCGGGGATGAGGCGGACGACGGCATCGCTTATGACCGCAGCGGCCAACTCGCCACCGCTGAGCACATAGTCGCCAATAGAGATTTCCATGGTGACGAAATGCTCACGTATACGCTCGTCGACACCTTTGTAGTGGCCACAAAGGATCATTAGGTTGTTTTTCAGGGAGAGAGTGTTGCACAAGGGCTGGTCGAGTTGCCGTCCGTCCGGGGCGGTATATATTATTTCGTCGTAGGGGCGTTGAGCCTTCAGAGCTTCGATGCTGTTGGCGAGCGGTTCGACGCACATCACCATGCCTGCGCCACCACCATAGGGATAGTCGTCGACGCTGCCGTAGCGAGTGAGGGAATAGTCGTGCAGGTCGTGGATTACGACCTCGGCCAAGCCTTTCTTCTGCGCCCTCGCGAGTATCGACTCAGCGAAGAACATCGACATCATAGAGGGGAAAAGCGTGAGAATATCTATGCGCATGGTGTGCAAATTGTTATCTTACCCTCAAGCGACGGCCGATGCTCAGTGTGGTGGTTTGTTTGATGCCGTTGAGCTGGCATAGGCGGCGGACGGTGGTGTGGTGACGGGCGGCAATCTTGCCGAGGGTGTCGCCAGAGCGGACTTTGTAGTACTGAGCGCCAGAGCCTGAAGCCACAGCACCAGAACCGCCGCGGCGTGAATCGCCGACTTTGCGGAAGGAGTTCTGCGTCAGCGTCAGCTCGTTGCTTAGGAGTTTATGATTGGTGCAGTCGATGACATGCTCGGGATTCATGGCGTTGCCCATATAGCGGATCTCGAAATGGAGGTGGCTGCCGTAGCTGCGTCCGGTGTTGCCGCAGAGGCCAATGACATCGCCGGCTTTGACCTGCATGCCCACTTTGGCGTAGCGCTGTGATAGATGGGCGTAGTAGGTCTCGAGCCCGTTGTCGTGGCGGATGACGATGAGGTTGCCGTAGGACTTGTTGTATTTCGAAACCCTGACCACACCGTCAAAGGCGGCATAGATGTCCTTGCCGGTGGGTTGAGCGAGGTCGACGCCGTAGTGGAAGCGGCGGCGGCGCGGGCCGAAATGGGAGGTGGCGCGAGCCTCGTAGGGTGTCGGGAAGACGAACTTGTGCTTGTCGTCAACGAGCGTGATTTTCACCTCTTCACCGGCCAGAAACTCTTTCCTGGGGTAGTGGATTATGCTGGAGTCGAAGCCTGCGATGAGGATGTCGTCCTCATGCTCGGCGCCTTCGTCTTCGCTCTCCTGGAGGGTCAAAGGCTTGACGGGAGCGTAGTCGTCGTCGTACCTCAACGGAGGGGGAGCGAGAAGGTTGGGCATCGTCTGTTTGGAATATTCCTCCTGAGCACGCTCGTCGATCATCAGGTCTTCGTAGTCATCTTCGTCGTATATGACATCCATCTCGTTGACCTTCACCTCTGTTTTTTTTGCACGAGGGTTGACATTCTGCGCGCCGACCGATGCGGCAGTCATGAGGAAGACAACTGAAAGAAGGGACGTTATGCCGGGGTTCAAAATTCGCTTCATAATCAGATATTTTAGTCACGGCAGCAAAAGAGAGGATACACCGCCTTTTCATTAAACGCACGAATGGGAGAATTATTGTACAGGGAAGAGAAGCGGCTGGGGAAAAAATACAAATACCGCACAGTAACCTGCGCGGTATTTGCTTTAAACCAAACTATATCTTAAAGGCCATCTCAAAGAGACACGTGCCGCAACGTCAAGTTAGAGCGTTTGACACAAGAGGCAAACCAACAAAACCTCTCTTAACCTCTAAGACGTTGCAAAATTACCACTTTATCTTGTTATGCAAACCACCATTAGTGCCTCAATAATATGCAATTTTGCAGATTGACGTATCTATCGGCATTTTGATGGTATTATTTTTTCATATTTCTGCAATTTTCCATCAAAATGAGTGGGATGATGAAGCATAATTTGACACTTTTGGGACAAAATGTATCAACTATTTTGGATGTGAAAAAGGAATAATTTTTTGATAAAAAAAGGGGATGTTCCTCGTAAATCTCAGAAAAGATTTCTACCTTTGCATTGTTGCAATAGAAAAAAGAATTGCCACAAAAAGGTGGACACCAGCGGCTTAAGTCATATTTCATAAATACGACGGAACGTAACGATGCTGGAAGCCAACCCACAAACGCCTGAAACACAGCGTAGAAAATTGTTCCCCTCCGTATCACCTACCAATCAACGCCGTATCGACGCCGTATTTGGTTCGTATCATCTACTATGTACATTCGAGACACATAGGAGACACATTCGGGACATCTCCTAGTTAGTACTTACCCGGTGGTTGGAGGGAACCTAGTTGGGGGGCGGTGGAAATGGATGTGCCTTTCGGATAAAACGTATAGGGCGGAACGCGAATGCGTTCCGCCCTATATGCTTGATATTTTGTTGACTATCGCTCGACGTTGAGCGCACGGAGCACTTCGGCGTCGTTGGTCAGCCACTGGCCGTTCTTGTATTCGACCGGTTTGGTGTAGAGGGGCTCGCCTTTTGATGAGTACCAGGTAAGATAGAGGTAGAAATCAATATTTGACGAGTAGTTTGCCCAATTATAGTAGGTTGTATAGTTGTTGTTCTGCGAAGAAGGCGTCCACTGGCAACCAACCATAAGCTCATCGGTATCGACGTTGTCATCGTCCCAGAAGGAGATGTTGTAAGTGGCCGTGAGGTTGTAGAGAGTGTAGTTCACATTGTTCCAGATAAGCGGGCAGTCGCTATTGGTGACATCCTCCAAAGTGGAGCTAGTGTAGTAGGTGGTGGTGCGATTGCCGTCCATTATCTTGAAATAGATGTCGGGTTTGCCAGCCAAATCCCAGGAGCCGCTACTTGGAGCCGCGGGGAACTCCATGAGTTTCAGAGCAGTGATTTTCACCTGTGTCGGAGTGGAGCTACCGCCGCCGCCAGGAGTATCGCCACCACCGCCGGGGGTGTCGCCGCCACCACCACCAGGGTTACTGCCCGATGAGATGGTCACCGTGCGCGATGTCATGTCGGTATAGCCATCGATGCTGGTGACTTTGAGAGTGATGGTGTAGGTGCCTGCCGACGCATAGGTGTGAGATGACGTGTAAGAATAATCATACCTTCCATCACCCCAGTTCCACTCGTAGCTTGACGCATTGGATGAATAGTCGTCAATGTAAACAGTGTAGTTGTCGTAACTGCTTACGGTGACCGTGAAGCTGGCTGTCGGATACACTGGGTCTTTCTTGCAGGCGCTAGTTATCACCAGCAGCGCTGCCGCAATAAATGCTAGTTTTTTCATGTTTGTTTATTTTTAGTTGATAAAAAAGGGTTCGTACAGGTTGGGCTTGCTATTGCGCAGGACACAAAAGCAAAAGCATGGAATCAATGTTCTTGGTTCCATCCCCTTAGAGGTTTTGCCCGACCTTTGTTAGTACGAAACCTCAAACTTTTTCCATGCTCGTATTTGCATCGCCATACGGCGACACATAACCGCACGAACATAAGTCATTGGTATTCGAGTCCACTAACAAGCTGAAAATTGGGCAAATTTCCAAGGAGAGACCCATACACATGCTATTCGCATCCTCGACGTTACTCTTGTCGATTCACGACTGCAAAGATACGAAAAAATAAATATAAAACAGGATTAACGCCGTAAAGCGGTCGTCGCAACCCTATTGTTTGGGCTCATAGGTTTGGTAAACTATGAGTAATCCGCCTGTGGGGTTGATGGTGAAATTGTGGCTGAGGGCGGCGTTGAGGGTACCCTGCCAGAGGCGTGAGAGGGGTTGGCGTTGGAGGGGGTATTGGAGGCCTTCGGTGGATATGAGGCATCCGGGGGTCATGGAAAAGAGCGAGACCTGCTGACGCGGGAAGCTGGGGAAAGTGGTTTCGGCGTTTATCGGGGTGAAGACGCCGTAGTCGGTGAGGAGCCGGAGGGAGGGATGAGAGGAAGACTGGAAGGATTCGAGATAATCGGCGAGGAGGGAGATGTTGCCGAGGGTATGGTCTTCGCGTTTGCCAGTGGCTCCGAGGATGGAGATGGAGGCATCGGGCCATTTGGAGCGAACGTAGCGGAAGGCTTTGGTTTGGTCGTTGGTGTCCTGCTCGTCGATGCGGATGGCCTCGACATTTTCGCGCGCAGCAATCGAATCCAAGTCGCCGATGACAATCAGCGGGGTACGGATGTCGTGGTTGTGGCGCATAAGCGTGTCGTAGGCACCGTCGCAGCATATAATACGGTCGGCCTCGTCCAAGGCCTTGAGCGGCTGTGGCGCCGTTGGAAAATCGCCGTTGCAAAGTATTACTATTTTCATTGGTTCTGGGCTTGTATGTTGTATTTTCTCCTCCACTTGAAATAACCCATCACAGCCACCACCATATAGACGGAGTACATCACCGCCGTGGCGTACATGCCAGTCATAACACCGAGGGCAATCATGATGGGCTCGGTGGCGATGCAGAGGAGCCACTGCTGGTACCAACGGCGCGAGAGCATGTACATCATCACTATGGAGAGAGCGGTGCTGAGGGCGTCGAGGAGCGGGTACTGGCTCTCATGGAGCAAGGAGAGGACAAGGTAGAGAGCAGCGGTGAGGAGGGCAAGAACGAGAAGGATGGCAAGCCAATAGCGGCGCGGGCAGCTTTCTATGATTGTCTCGTCCGACTGCTGGCCGCTGGCTCGACGCCACATCACGAAGCCATAGACGGAAGCCACGATATAGTAGATGTTGATGGACATGTTGGCGTAGAGGCCGTTTCGGAAGAAGAGATAAACATATACTATCGGCATCAGGACACCGAAGACCCAGGTCCAGATGCTGGCGCGGTATTCGAAGAAGAGGTAGGCGAGGCCAATGACCGCGCCTACCACCTCTAGTGCATCAAGTTGAATACCGAATATTGAGAATTGAAACATATTGAATGCTTGATTGCAGCAGCCACTCACGCAATAACATATTCACTACAGGCTCACCACTATGCGACCCATGAAGTTGATGCCCGGCTGCTGGTAGTAGCCGCGATAGAAGACGCCGCCATCCTCGGAACCCCATGCCGAGAGGCGGTAGTGGTTGTTGAGCATGTTATTGATGAGAAACTGCGCCTCGATAGTGCTATTGCCCTTGATGGTCCAAGTGTAGGAGAGTTTGGCGTTGGCAACGAAATAAGCCGGCTGTTTCATCTCCTCGCGTGAGGTGTTGTCAACATACATGCTGCCGACATACTTGCCCACAAGCTGCAGACGAAGGGTCTTCCAAGGGTTAAAGTTCAACATCAGAGCACCTATGATATTGGGCGACATGGCGAGGTCGGTGGTGCCTTTGTGGTAGTAGAGGTTGTAGGCGGTGTCGGACGACTCGTATTCATAGTCGATGACCTTGTTCTGGCTGAGGGTGAGGTTGGCACCGAAATCGAACCAGCGGCAAGGTTTGTAGCCGCCTTCAAGCTCGATGCCGATACGGTAACTCTTATCTACGTTCATCATGAGGGTATAGCCAGAGCTGCTGAGCAGGCCGTTGGGTGTGAGCTGATCCTTGTAGAGCATGGCGTAGGCGTTGGCGTTGAACATATAGTTCCTGCCCTTGAGGCCATAGCCGAGTTCGAGGTCAAGCATGTGCTCAGCCTTTACCTCCTCGCCAATCTTGAGGTGCTCCTTGATGTCGGAGCGGTTGGGTTCGCGATTGGAGATGCCCGCCACGAAGTAGATGCGGTGCATGTCGTTGAATGCATAGTTGATGCCCGCACGCGGGTTGAAGAACGGATAAAGGTGATGGTATTGCAGGCTTGTAGAATCAAGCTCATAATAGTCGTCGTCGGTACCTGAGAAGGTATAGTCAACGAAGCGCGCCTGGAGGTCGGCGTATATGTTCATGTGGTCTTCGAGCAGGTTGAACGAGGCTTTGGCAAAGACCGAGCCGTCAAACTTTTTGCCGTCGTTGCTGTACCACTCATAGACGTCACTGTTGATGTTATAGTATGCGAGGGTGTTGTATAGCGCCGAGTCTTTCGACCAAAGGACATTACCGTAGTGCTCGCCTTTGAAGTAAGTGCTGGCGCCACCGAAGGAGAGGTCCATGAAAGAGTTCTTGTATTTAGCCGATATGGTGCCAGTGAAGTTATTCCCTTCGGAGAGTTTTTGTGTTATATAGTCGGATTTGGCGGAGCCGCTAAGACCGAATTTGACGGGTTTCTTGTTATACTTGTAATATTCGTCGTAGCCCTTGCCGTGGGTGTAGTCGAAGGCAGCATTGAGGCTCCATGCATTTGACAGACGCTGCACCCAGTAGAGCTGATAGTGTTGCTGGTCGTAGTTGTCGGTCTCGTTGCCATAGTAGCGTACGTTGCCAAGCTCGTCGTAATACTCGCCAGCATCGTTGTAGCGGGGGTCTTTGTCCAAATCTTCAGCCGACACACCATTCCAGGTGATGCCCGTCTTCTGATGGCCGATAATCACGATGGCTTTCAGCAAAGTCTTGTCGTTGGACCAACTGCCAGTGAGGAAAAGCGAATGTTGGTCGCCGAAACCGTTGCGCACATAGCCGTCGGTGCCAAAGCCGTTGTAGGCCACATCGAAGGCGAAACCATGCTTGGTGCGACCGCTACCCGCTGTTATTCCGTATTGCTTAGTGTTGAACGAGCCGTAGGCCACATCAGCCATAGCATAGGGGTCGGCCGCCGGCGTGAGAGTCTGCAGGCTTATGGTGCCGCCGAGAGCGGCGCTTCCGCCAACCGAAGTGCCGACACCACGCTGCACCTGGAGGTTCTGAGCCATACCTCCGAGGTTAGGAATATTGACCCAATAGACAGCCTGGCTCTCAGGGTCGTTGAGGGTGATACCGTTGATGTTCACATTGATACGAGTGGCATCGACACCACGAATGCGGATCGAGGTGTTGCCGGTCTTGCCCTGTTCGCTTTCCACCACCACGCTAGGTTGCAATTCCAGCACATAGGGCACAGAGATTTCGCCTTTGCGGTCGTTGATTTCGTCGCGCGAGACGGTGGACGTGGTCATAGGAGTCGAAGCGTTGACGCGACTGTCACGCACGATGACTTCCTCAAGCACTCTTACAGAGTCTTGTTTGGTTTGCGCCCGCAGAGAGGCAGGCAAAGAAACGGATGCAATGATTGTTGCCACAATGGCAACGGCTCTCATGGAGAGCATGAAAAAGTGTTTTTTCATAAGTGTTTCCTCCGCCGGTATTGTCCGGATCAGGTTGTATGGGTATGTTCTCAGCTGTCTGGGACGTCAACTCTCGCGCCCCGCAGTTTTGCAGCACCCCATGGGTTTATACTAATTGTGAATTACTAATTTCGAAGGTTGAATTTTGAATAATATTAACTGTTTACTCTTTGATAGAATTTCCACCAGAGGTCGGGTATCTTGTTTTGCAGAGCCTGCTCATAGTCGTCATAGAGACAAGGAACCAAGAGTTTACGCTTGGTGTCGCCGTGAGTGTCGGTGGCGTATGGTATCTCGACCCACCAGCGGTCGCTTTTCTTGCTTTTGTAGAAGATGACCTCGACCCCATGTTCCTCGAGCGGCACAATGACCTTGCGGTAGTTTTCGGTGTCTTTGTATGGGTTGTCCTGCTTGCGCTTGCCCACACCCTCGATGAAATACCACAGAGCGTGCGCCAGAAGGTGTGCCGTCTGCCCAGAATTGTCGTGCATAGGAGAAAAGTCGAAAAATCCAATCGAACTTGTCTTATCGCTCATACCAGCAAAGCGAGCCAACTGGCACATCTCCTCGCCATAGAAACCATGAGGCGAAGGATCGGTGGTGGCAGGAGCATCGCTCTGCCTTATCGCTCCCACGTCGATGCTCACGCAGTCGGCATTGCGGAGCAACGGTTCGGACCTCACCAGATTCTCCCTCACCCAACCGAGCCTGTAGGCATCGAACTTCAACTCGTCCATCAAATCGACATACTGCTGTCCAACAAAATAGGACTGATAGCCAATATTGGTGTAGTTAAACAGATAGTTTGGCTGCTCCATGATTATATATCTCAACCAGTTACGAGAATCGAGAGCACGTTCCTCGTCAATATCGAAGCGAGGGTCAACAGCCGAGATGTTCATCACTTTGCCCAGCTGCGCATAGGCACGATAGAGGGCCCAGGTATAATCCTGACTGCCACCGAGAGTCACCACTATGCAATTCTGTCTCAACAGTTCCATGGCCACCTCGGTCAACGCCTGGCGAGAGTCATCAATGGTTGCGCCCTGAACCATATTGCCAAGATCCAATACCTTCACACCGTCTTCTATTGCAGCCAACGGATAGAGATAGCGACGCACCATGTCGGCTGCATTGGCACAATTCAGGTTCGTTGACGAGCCGCGCCCGTCAGTGATGCCCAAAAGCACCACACTTTTCTCATTCACAATAGGAAATCGTCCACCGTCTTTATTGTAACTCACGACAAAATCGCCAAGGCGAGGCACGAAATTGCCCCTCTTGTAGTCAATCTTGCCTATGTCAATCGGTTCAAAAAAACTGCTTATGTCCATCCTGTCTGGATTTTTTCGGATGCAAAAGTACAAAAATATACTGAAAAGCTGTGTTTAATTTCGAATCAATGTCTTTATTGTGCGTCATAAACCGCTCACCCACTGCTAATGCAACTTGGCACCCCATAGCAGTTTGTTCTGCAACGCCGTGAAGAAATTCTGCCCAGGTAGTCGAATCAACCGCAACGCGTGCGGATGGCGACACACTTTAACTTCCGAGCCACCACGTATCACACAAGATGACGAGTCGGTGCCCAACGTCAGCTCGTCGCACGACTCGTCAGGCAGAAGACTGATGCACACTTTATCAGATAGCACTATAGGTCTGAGAGTCAATGTGTGAGCCCCGATAGGGGTTATGACAAGCGAACCCGAGTCGGGCGTAAGAATCGGACCTCCGCAACTCAGCGAGTATGCCGTAGAACCCGTGGGAGTGGCTACTATCAAACCGTCACCGCTGTAGTTTGCCAGATACTGGTTGTCAACATAGACCCTCACCCTTAACAAGGCACTTCCCAACGGACGATGCAGATAGACCTCGTTAAGCACAAACCCCGGCATCTTACCTTCGGGAGCCTCGGCCTCCACTTTCAGCAGGGTGCGCGTTTCGACGTTATAGTCACCGTTTTTCAGACAGTCAGCCATAAGTTCCACATCGTCGCGGTTGGCCGATGTCAGAAACCCCAGATGGCCGAAATTGACACCAAGCACCGGGATATTGCTGTCGCCGAGTAGATGTACCGACGACAGTAACGTACCGTCGCCGCCTACCGAAATCAACATGTCGAGCCCATCAGGCAACGCCCTGTTTACGCTCCCTACTATTTCTTCTGTCTCGATGCCACGCGAGCCAAGACGCTCTGCAAGCAAGGCTGTCGCTTCCTGATTGGGTGTTCTGGTGTAAAGTGCTATTTTCATGTTTTCATTGTTTTCTGGCATTACTTTAACAGCAACAGCTGTCCTTTCCTAACCTGTTGGACCCCACCAACACTGTAAAAAAGTAAATATACATACGCACCGCCCTGTAGTTCGCGTCCGTTGTGATGACCGGTGAAAGCCTCAGCCGGATTCTCACTGCGAAACACCCTACGGCCAGTACGGCAAAAGATGTCGAGACGGTAACCGCTCACACCCTCAGGGAGAACGCCAGTAGGACAAGGCAAAAACCTGTCGTTGGGCGGTTGTCCGTATATCAACGCATTAGGCAAGGCGAAGAGGTCGCTGTCAGGGTCAATATCTCCATGATGAGACTGTCCACATTCAACATTAGAGGTGTCGCCTACCGCCACGGAGGCGGTATTAGAATAGGCAAAAAGCCCCGACTCGAGACCACTCACACACAATCTGAAATAACAGCTGTCGTACACATCCTCAGGCATAGGAATACGTAATGAGTTGCCCGATGTAGAGTCGGCAAGACGCCATACGTAAGGCCTGCCAAGAGAATAATACAGGCAATACTTTCCCATCCCGCCCGGCATGTTCCTATAGTCGTTCCACCGCGCTGTGAGCGTACCACCACAACTGTCGGCACTAGTGACGAGATGCAGGTTGTTGCACGGGAGCGAAAGCTGGCTTGGATTGCCACAGCTATCCACCGCGAAGATTCGGAACGTTATAGGTGCGTCGTGATATTCTACCGCATAACGCGTGCCATAAACGGTGTCAGGCGACACACAGGGGCTTCCAGTGCATATAATATATGCGGCGACATCCTCAGATTTCGACGGCAGCCAACTAACGACAACACTGTCAGCAAGCGAATCCACCGACACTATCTGTATATCCGAGTGCAACGGCGGTACAGCGTCTGCAAACCATACCGACGTCTCAATCATCGCTCCGCCCCCGTATATCAATCGGTAATGCAGAGTGTCACCACACAACGCCCGTCGGAGTGTATCGCGATATGCCGTCCCATCCACCGCACCAAGCGATGTATAGCTTTCATCCTGCGGCAGACGGCGCAGAAGCTCCAACGGGCCGCTCACGTCACGCCAACGCAATTCCACATACATACCCTCCCTTACCTGGGCGCCTATCTGCTGGGCAAACGCCTGCGACCCGGTGAAAACAAAGAGCAATAATATGTAGAGTATTCGACGCAAAATACTATTAGATTGTAAAACTATACACTATTGACCATTCTGTGATATATGCCGCCTAAGGCAAGAAGCTCTTCATGCGTACCAAGTTCCGCCACACGACCTTTGTCGATCACCACAATCTGGTCAGCGTTACGCACCGTTGAAAGACGATGAGCGATGACCACTGCCGTACGCCCTTTCAACAACGTGTCTATGCTGTGCTGCACCTGCTGCTCCGCCTCAGAATCCAGAGCACTTGTTGCCTCGTCGAAGATAAGCAAGTCAGGGTTTCTCAGCACAGCCCTGGCTATGCATAGCCTCTGGCGCTGCCCACCGCTCAACATCGCACCACCGTCGCCAACATAAGAATCGTATCCCTCAGGCATAGCGCAGATGAAGTCGTGAGCATCGGCTATCCGAGCCGCCTCTTCGATTTGTTTTCGGGAAGCCTTCGGCATACCGTAGGCGATATTGTTAGCCACAGTGTCGTTGAAAAGCTGCGGCTCCTGAGCAACTACTCCTATCCTGGCACGCCACGACGCAAGGGAATAATCACGTATGTCACGCCCATCAACCGAAATGCGCCCCTCAGTGGGTTCATAAAACCGCAGCAAAAGGTTGGCTATTGTTGACTTGCCGCTGCCCGACATGCCTACTATGGCGGTGGTCTTGCCGTTGGCAATGTGCAAATCGACACCACTCAAAGCATGCACCATGTTTTCCTCCGATTCCTCATTCTGACTTGGATACTCCATTGCGACACCCTCGAACGCTATGGTGCCGATATGCTGTATGGCAGGCTTTGCGTCGTCCCGCGCCTCTATCGAACTGTCGTCCAGGAAGTCGATAATCCTCGTCACACACCCCTCACCACGACGTATCTGTGCAACCGACGTAGCAAGGCTTTTGGCCGGCGGAAGCATGAGAACGAACAACATCAGATACGAAACGAAGAGCTCGGCCGTAAGCATGCTGCCGCCCCTGATAACAAGCACCGTGCCAAACAGCAGCACGGCAACCACCACCGTGCTTCCCAAGAATTCGCTTACAGGCGAGGCTGCATGAATGCGTCGCAACATTGCCGTACGACGACGAGTATAGTCACGGTTGAGCGACTGATAGCGTTTGTTTGAAAAGTCGATGGCGTTGAAAGCCTTAATGACACGCAAGCCACGTATGGCTTCCTCGGTGAGCGAGAGCAGGGTACCCCCCTGGTCCTGCACCTCTTTCGACTTGCGTTTCAGCCGACGCGAAATGGAAGAGATGACCAGCGAGATGACAGGAATTGAAACCAGAACCACGCCCGTGAGACGCGCATCTATATAAAAGAGCATAAGGAGGTAGAGCACCAACGTGACCACCGACGAAACGAGCGTATGGATTGACACCAACACATTTTCCTCGTACTCTACAATGTCGTTGCCGAAGCGAGAAAGCACATCGCCTTCACGCCGGCTCGAATAGTAGCCGACCGATAGACGCATTGCCTTTGTGAACAAGTCGTTGCGTATGTCACGCGTCACACGGTTGCGCATCACTCCCGCCACGACGGCAGACAGGTAGCCGAAGAGGTTTTTGAAGAAAAAAAGCACAATCAGCAAGGCCGCAAACAGCCACAGTGCCACAGACTTGCCGAGAGCTATCATCCAAACATACAACGCTTCCAAAGCCTGACTTATGAGGTTTCCCCCTTGAGTCGGCATCGGCGAGTCGGGTTCAAAGAGAAGTTTCAGGAAATCGGCCACACTCAAAGCCGTCGCCATCATGAAGACCGTGCTCAATACAACAAACAAGCCATACACCGCTATGCGGGCGGCGTATGGCTTGAGGTAGCTGACAGTAAATCTCGTTTCTTTGCGGCGCGGCATTGGTTTCGTTGGTTTCACTCGCAGGCGTAGCCTGTATAGTTGCTAGGCGTTACAGCACGTATTCTGGACTTGACCTCTTCATCGACATCAAGCCCGTCGACGAAAGTCTCTATGGTCTGCTGAGTCACATGCTCGTTGGTGCGTGTGAGCTGTTTCAGCGCCTCGTATGGGTTGGGATAGGCCACACTGCGCAGAATCGTCTGTATAGCTTCGGCCACGACTGCCCAGTTACGCTCAAGGTCGGCTTTTATCGACTCTTCGTGGAGCAAAAGCTTGCCCACCCCTTTCTCTATCGACGCAAGGGCGATAAGCACGTGACCCAGCGGCACACCGATGTTGCGGCTGACGGTAGAGTCGGTCAAATCGCGCTGCAGACGCGAGATAGGCAGCTTATGACTCAGATGCTCCAATATGGCGTTGGCAAGGCCTAAATTGCCTTCGGCGTTCTCAAAATCTATGGGGTTCACCTTATGCGGCATGGCAGACGAGCCCACTTCGCCAGCCTTGATTTTCTGCTTGAAATATTCCATCGAGACATACGACCATATATCACGGCAGAAGTCTATCAGAATGACATTCAACCGCTTGCAGCAGTCGAAATAGGCCGCCATATTGTCGTAGTTCTCAATCTGAGTGGTAAGTTGCTGGCGTTCAAGACCAAGATGGTCCTTCACGAAGCGATTGCCAAAGGACACCCAGTCAATTCCAGGGTAAGCCACCCTGTGAGCGTTGAAGTTGCCCGTAGCGCCGCCGAATTTGGCGCTGAACGGAATCTGCTGCATCTGTTTCAGCTGATTGCGCATACGATAGGCAAAAACGGCTATCTCCTTGCCCAACCCGGTGGGCGAAGCCGGCTGACCGTGGGTGTGAGCCAGCATCGGGATATTCTTCCACTCCTTGGCGCGTTCCTCTATCAGGTCGGCAATCTTTTCATAGCACGGCAAGACGACCTGCTCGTGGCACTCCTTGATAGACAGGGGCACCGAAGTGTTGTTGATGTCCTGGGATGTGAGGCCAAAGTGGATAAACTCTTTCAGGTCGGCCAGCTGCATCTGGTCGAAACGACGCTTAATAAAATACTCCACGGCCTTGACGTCGTGGTTGGTGGTCTTTTCTATCTCTTTGATTTCGAGCGCATCTTCGTCCTTAAAAGTGCGATATATCTCTCTTAACTGTTCAGCTTTGTCGAACGGCTTGCCAAGCTGCTGCATAAGGGCGATGAAATACTCAATCTCCACCCTCACCCTGTAGCGTATCAGGGCTTTTTCAGAGAAATAGGAGGCCAGTTGCTCCACTTTTCCACGGTAACGACCGTCGATAGGGGAAATAGCATCAAGTGTGGTCATAGTTACTTTGATATTTGATAGTTGACTATATTATCCGAAAATTGTGTAATTCTAACTTATCCGTTTAATATTGGCACCGAGACGGCGCAGACGCTCGTCGATATGCTGGTAGCCGCGGTCGATCTGCTCGATGTTGTCGATACGGCTCACCCCTTCGGCGCTGAGAGCCGCAAGCAGCAGCGCCACGCCAGCGCGGATATCGGGCGAGGTCATACGGACACCTCTGAGCCTGTGGGTGTGGTCGAGCCCGATGACAGTGGCCCTATGCGGGTCGCAGAGGATTATCTGAGCGCCCATGTCTATGAGCTTATCGACAAAGAACAGGCGGCTTTCGAACATCTTCTGATGAATCAGCACGCTGCCCTTGCATTGAGTGGCCACCACCAAAGCAATACTCACCAAGTCGGGAGTGAAGCCCGGCCAAGGGGCGTCGGCAATAGTCATAATCGAGCCGTCCATGAAACGCTCTATCTCGTAGCTGTCACGGCGTGGCACATAGAGGTCGTCGCCTTTCTGCCATATCTCGATTCCAAGGCGGCGGAAGACCTGCGGAATAAGTCCAAGATGCTGCACTTGGGCGTTCTTTATGGTGAGGTCGCTCTGAGTCATAGCCGCCATACCGATGAAGCTACCCACCTCGATCATGTCGGGCAGGAGGCGATGGTTGCAGCCGTGCAGGGATTTGACACCCGTTATTTTCAGGAGATTAGACCCCACGCCCTCGATATGCGCGCCCATGTTGTTGAGCATACCGCACAACTGATAGACATAGGGCTCGCAGGCGGCGTTCATGATGGTGGTCTCGCCTTCTGCCATCACCGCAGCCATCACTATGTTGGCGGTGCCAGTGACGCTGGCCTCGTCGAGCAGCATATACCTTCCCTTCAAGCCATGCTTGGCTTCGACCACGAAACCCATGGAACTGGTCTTGATTCTGTTGCCGCTCTTCTTGCCGACACCATACTCTTTATACTCCACTTTGGCACCGAGCATCTCCATACCTGTAAAATGCGTGTCGAGACGCCTGCGCCCAATCTTGTCGCCACCAGGTTGAGGCACCACCGCCTTGCCAAACCGCGCCAGCAGGGGGCCCACAAGCATTATGCTGCCCCTCAACGCCGTAGCCTTCTCGGTGAACTCGCGGCTTTCGAGCGCCGCAATGTCTATATTCTTGGCGCGGAACGAGAAACAGCGGCAGCCGTCGCCTTCAGCCGCAAGCTGCACTGCTTCTTTTTTCAGCTCCTTGACCTCGACACCTATCAGAACCAGCAGCTCGATAAGGCGGTTCACGTCGCGTATGTCGGGTATGTTGTCAATAATGACTTCGTCTTCCGTCAGCAAAACTGCGCAGATAACCTGCAAGGCCTCGTTTTTTGCACCCTGCGGCTCAATGTCACCTTTGAGGCGGTGACCTCCAATTATCTCGAAACTACTCATCGCCAGCCTTGTTTTCTTGCTTGTTTTCGACCTGTTCCTGCTGCTTGACGCTTGCAAAACCCTTGCGGTAGTCAAGCACCCCGTCGCTCATCTCGTACAACTGGTTATATATGGCCTCGGAGGCAGAGACGGAATTGTTCCAACTGTTATAACTCCTTTTCATAGCCTCCACCAACTGAGAGACCAGCTCGTCGCGCTCGGCACCCTCAGCCATCGACTTGGCCTTTTCGATGAGCGACTCGACAGTACGCCCATAATGGCGGTATTTGAGTCTTTGTTTCTTGTACTGCAAATGGCGCGGGCGCATCTCCATTTCCGTTTCGGGCTTGACCTCGGGCTTCTTGCCAGCCCAAACGGGCCAATCGACATCGAGCTCCCAGTCGGACAGCACCATCATGTGATCCCACATACGGCGTTTCCAACCGGCGTTTTCGCGGCTTCTGGGCACCACCCTCGACATCATCTCGACTATCGTCTGAGCCGCCAAATTGCGTTCTTCACGGTTCTCTATGGTTTTTGCTTTTTGGATGAGGCCTTCTATGCCGCGGCCATAATCCATGAATTTTAGTTTTTTGCGCTGAGTATTGTATCTCATGTTGTTAGATTAATAATAGAATCCGAAGCTGCGACCGAATCCGTAGTGGAACGAGTCGCCATACCAAAAGGAGTCGCCCCAGCAGGGGTCGTAGAGGTAGGGGCTGTAGAGGTAGGGGGCCATCAAACCACCTTTGTCGTTGATGTAGGAGAGGTGGAATCCCAGCATATTGCCGCGTCTGGTGCGGTAACGCAACTCGGCGCTGAACGCCGTAGCGCTGACCGAACCGTCGCCTGCGCCATACCACGGGACGAAATCGAGCGTGCCGCCGATATGGAGCAAGGAGGCCGCAAGCCAAAGCCGCTCGTTGACCTGGTATTCTCCGGCGATGTAGGCCTGGTATAGCCTCGTGCCGCTGCGTCGAGGGGCGAGGCTACGACCACCACGGGCATCGAAGCCATAGTCGCGGCCAAGGCTGAAACCCTCGGTCAACTTGACCCCGGCGCTGAGCGAGAACCTGTCGTTGAAATGGTACCGCACCTCGGGAGCCACTCCCGTGAAAGCATACCCCCTGCCGAAAATATTTCCCACACCGGCCTCGAATGTCATACGGCAGTCGATTTTGTTGTGCCTCAACGGACGGAGGTCGACACTGTCTTGCGAAAAAACCACCATCGGGGACATGGCAACCACAACAACCAACAAAACCACCCACATCTTTCCCGACACAGAAAAAAACGATGCTATGTTTTTTATTATGTTCATCTTTTTAATAACGACGAAACGGTTTTTTTATTGAGTCGAGCGATTTTCGATTATTCGACTCAAGATGTCGTAATCCTTGTCGAAACATATTATTATCTGTCAATTAACATATTAGGACACATAACAGGGATCTTTTTCCTCGACGAGAATTGCCTATTTCGCCCCGAAACGGAAAGCGAAGCCCCCTACCCTACTCTTCTATAGCTTCCAAAAGGAAACTTACCGGACGGAAGCCGTCGTTGCAACTTAGCATGGCGCTCTTCGGATTCTTCATCCAGCCGTCGTAAAAATTTCCTCCCCCCTTGGACAACTCCTCGACAAATTCCTTTATCGACTTCCACGCCTCCTCACAAAATCCTTCGGGACGTTTTGCATCCCTGCTCACCCACACCATACCTTCTCGAACATCGCAGGTGTGCTCGATGGGATTTTCATATTTCGCCTGAAGGTCGCGGTAGTCGGCACAGCGTATGGCGGTAATCTTAACAGCAAACATTTTTTAGTTATTTCATCAATTCAAATCCAACTCCACTCTGGTCGCAGGTCGCTCTTTGCAGGTCACTTCCCCACCTCCATCAACTTCTCGAACGCCGACGGATATGGGGTGGAGAACTGGAGTTTTTTGCCTGACACAGGATGGACGAAACAAAGCCTGAAAGCGTGGAGCGCCAATCGGTTTATCGGGGCGGCGTCTTCTTTGTATCCATACATCGGGTCGTGCACCACCGGATGGCCGAGCTCACGCATCTGCACACGAATCTGGTTGCGCCGACCAGTGTCGAGACGCAACTCGATAAGGGTGAACTTACGGCTGCGCCTCTTCACCATATAGTGAGTCACCGCCTTCTTCCCCCCGTTGTCGGTAGGCGACGACAGCACACAGTATCTGCCGTCGGTCAACCAGGAGGTGATGGTGTCTTCCTTTTCTTCCAGCACACCCCACACCACAGCGACATACGCACGGTCGTACACTAACCCTTTCCAGTCTTCCTCGAATTTTCTCGACACCTCTTTGCTCTTCGCCACCAGCATCAATCCCGAGGTGTCGCGGTCGAGACGGTGCACCACATGGGCGCGGCATTGCTGATGAGTCGAATCGAAATATTGGTTCACTATGGAGATGGCTGTCCTGTCGGCAGGCTTGCTGCTGTACGACACCAAGCCCTCGTGTTTGTTTATGACCATCAGGTGCTTGTCCTCGTAAACGATGTCGATGTCTTTCGGCACGAAGCGCTCCTTGAATTTCTTGACACCTATGGTGACGGTCATTCCAGGCATCAAGGGGTAGTTGAACTGTGAGGTTTTCTTGCCGTCAACGCACACGCTGTGCGCCAGTATTTCTTTCACCTTCGAGCGGCTTGCCCCGTTGAATTTCTCGATCAGGAACGGGAGCAGCTCTATCGGTTTGTCGACTTTAAATTCTGTCTGATTCATCACTCTTGTCAAAATAATTTCCGAATATTTTACGAGACACAAAAATGTTTCACGTGAAACATTCGAAAAACATCGATATTAACAATTTTCTTCAACATATCAACACGCTGGATTTTTATTAACCGACAGCGTTTTTTCATTATCTCATCAGCATCACCATGCCCGTCTTCGACTTCTTCGTTATCGGGTGGTTGGTCATCAGGTAATTTATCGTATAGACATAACTTCCTCCGGGGCATTTTTCGCCTGTCCGCTGGTTTGTGCCGTCCCACGGTTCCTCGACATTCGTCGTGTGGAACACCTGCATACCTTCTCTGTTGTATATCCACATTTCCATCTCCTCTATACAAGCGGAGGCAACCCTAAACCTGTCGTTGCCTTCCAGCTCCGGGGCAAAGACATTGGGCACCCACAACGCACATCTGTCATAATATACCACTGCTTCAGCCGTGTCTCTGCACTCGTATCCTGTAAACGAAACGAGCGTCAGCTTCACGGAGTCTTTCTCGATAGGATAGGTAAACACCATCGTCGATTCGTTTCCCATATATTCCCCGTCAAGATACCAACTGCGGGTGGTTTCCCACTTGCTTTGGTCGTACACTTTTATCTCCCGACACTCCACGTCCGCCCTGTCCGGTTCAACATGCATCCGTGCTTCGGGTTTTCTCGCAACATCAAGATGCAGATAGTGGCTGCTGTCGCACCCTTGCGCGGTCACATACACTATCACATAATCCCCTTTTTCCGAGAACTGCTGTCCTTCCAACTCGTACACCTCTCCTTTGCAAATCTGCACTGAGTCGTAAGTAGCGTATGTGACATAAAGGCTGTAGAGCACCAAGCTGTCGCAACCGTACTGATCTGTCAGCATCACGCTGTCGTTCATCACCGGCATGGTGTATGTAAGTCCTTCATAACTCCAGGGCAGATAGCTCTGCGCTATGGTGTCGTTTTGATAGCTTGTCGCGTTTGATTCCCTGACATGCAGGAAAAGCGTAACCGACGACCGACCTTCGCCGTGCACATACATACCGTCGTCGCATACCGTCGTATCGACAAACTGGTAACACTCGCCGTAGCATATAGTGTCATAAATGGTATCGACTATCGCTGTCAAACTGTTTGCCTTCAATAACACCCCCGAATCATAAGCCCAATCAGAGGCATCGGCCAGCGCCAATATCAGGTGATATGTCGTATTAGGCACCACCCTCGCCGCGGCAGTCAAGGGCACCGTGAAACCGTCGTACTGCACCCATTCACCACCGGTGTTGTCGATATAATATTCCGAATTATCACGATCGTTCACATTGTTGATGGTTATCGGCATATCGGTGTTCGGGATAAGCGCAATATTCTTGTTGACATACGGCTGCCCCCCGTAGGGATTTTGTCCGCTGATGAAGAATCCGAACGCATCGTTAAAAGAATAAACATATTCGGGGTATTCTTCCGACCCGAACACATATTCGAACTCTATCGAGTCGCTCGTGGGAATAAAATCGAACTCCAGCACCACGACATCATTGGCAATATTCCAACCGATGACGTATTCATCACCTATTATTTCTTCAAGCAAACTGGATCTATAAGAACAGGTACAATCCCAAGCCGTGAACATTTCGTCATCGTTTACGCCTGCCACTCCGCTCACACATCCGTTGGCAAGTATAATACCCGCCTCTATCCCGAGGTTCGTCTCGTGCTCGCCCGTTGTGAAGATACCTATCATACCGCAGCTGTCGCTGCCGTTGTTTATTATTCCAGAGCTTCCGTTCAACCTCACGTTGCTCACCCTCACACCCGTTCCGAGCAGCATGTTCCTCACCAGCGAGTCGGGCGTCCAGTTTGCCGGAAATTCGCAACCGGGGGTGATCGCCAGCTGCCCACGTACACCGACAGGCGTCACAACCACCACCGCCAGCAGCAGCAAATAAAGAATCCTCCTATGTCCACATTGTTCCCTCAAAAACTTCTAAGGTTACTATTGTATATTCACTATTTAATTATCCCCAGCTCATGCGACATATCCAGCATGCGCACTATGGGGCGCTTCGCCGCCTCTATCAGCTCGGGCGTCATGAGGATTTCGGGCTTCTCGTCGCGCAGGCACGCCAGGAGGTTTTCCAGCGTGTTCATCTTCATGTAACCGCAGTCGTCGCAGGCGCAGCTCTTCTCGTCTTTCAGGGTGATGAACTCGCGGTCGGGGTTCTGCTTTTTCATCTCATAGAGTATGCCGCTTTCGGTCACCACGATGAAACGTTTTGCGTCGCTCTTCTTTATGTAGTTGAGCATCGCCTTTGTGGAGCCCACGAAGTCCGCCACCTTCAGCAGCGCTGCGTTGCACTCGGGATGCGCGATCACCGGGGCGTCCATATTCTCAGCCTTCAGTTTCAGCACTCCTTCCGCCTGCATGGCGTCGTGAACGGTGCAGACACCGTTCCACAGCAGCATCTGGCGTCCCGTCTTGGAGTTGATATAAGATCCCAGGTTTTTGTCGGGGGCGAAGATTATCTTCTGGTCTTTGGGCAAGGCGTTGACCAACTTCTCGGCGTTTCCGCTGGTGCATATCAGGTCGCTCTCCGCCTTCACCTCTGCCGTGCAGTTGATGTAGGATATCACTATATGGTCGGGATGTTCCGCGTGAAACTTTTTTAGGTCTTCGGCCTTGCACGACTCGGCCAGCGAGCATCCTGCTTCCATGACCGGCAGCAGCACCTTGCGGGAGGGGTTCAATATCTTCGCCGTCTCAGCCATGAAGTGCACGCCGCAGAACACTATGATGTCGGCCGTGCAGCGCTGAGCTTCTTGAGCCAGCGCAAGGCTGTCGCCGATATAGTCAGACACTTCCTGAATCTCCGGCCGCTGGTAGTAGTGACCCAGTATCACGGCGTTCTTCTGACGTTTGAGTTCGAGGATTTCTTGTTGTAGTTCTTTTATTGTGGACATCTGTTTTTTATTAGTTATTACATTTTGTACTATTTATAAACTGCAAAGATAAGAAAAATTAGCGATATTGAAATAGTTTTGTAATCCGTATAACCATATCTAATCCCCCATCCTCCAATAGGTCGTCTTAGAAAACCTGTCGTCTGCGCTGCTGTACGCAAAGGCGTATATATGCAGATTGCCTCCTTCCCAACCTTTCGGCACTCCGAATTCTCCTTCTCCTTCCGACATCCGTCCTTTTGTCACTTTACATTTCAGCGTTTCTTGGCTGACGGTACACACATACACCACATCACCATCAACTACTTCCCTACCCGTCGATTCATACTTCACTCTCACTTTCCCTTCCTCGGTTCGCTCGGCTCCTTTTATGCGGACTTCCGACACCGTGCCCCAACTCAACATAAGCTTTTCCCATTTCACCTCTTCCTTCTCAAAACAGCGTTTGTTCAGTTTCTTGAACAGATCTCTCGGCTGCACCTTGTCCCTCGCAGCTTTCTTCATCAGCCCTAGTTTGTACACATCCTTGAGCGCCGAACTCACCTTTATCATCGTTGCGAACGACCTCCTCTGATTTGCCTGGTCTTCTGTCCACTTTACCTCTTTCCTCTTGTCCGACGCCTTATGTCCCGCAATCGCTGCCGTCAGCTCCACTACGGCATCCGTCAGAATTCGCATCTGCTCCTTCAACTCCGCTATCTGGGTCATCATCACATCATCTTTTTTCTTTACCATAATATTTATCGTTTAAGCATTTAACTAAACATTATCTTTATTCTTTCACCCATCCTGCTATATCCTTTACACATACTATACTTACCCTAACCTCGTCCTATCCTCGTATTTTAATAGGGAAACAATACAAAAACAATACAGAAGTAATACGGAACTATTAGAGAAAACTTCTATCCCTAATAATCAACCTCCTAAAAAATAATAAGTTAACTGTTTTTTCTATATCGATAGGCCTATTTTCTCTTCGCTATCTCGCTTTTTTTCAGCACAATTAAAGAATTACATTCTCTGTCCTACCGCACTACAAAGATACGAAACTTTATCGCCGCTCTACAACAAAATCCGTCTTTATAAATAACTTTTTTCTCTTATCATTCACCCCTCTCTAAAGAGAGGGGATGCTTGTCGTTCCTTACACTATAATTAGTAACAAAAAACTTCAAAAACCGTCTGAAGGTAAAGAATTTTTTTCATCACACTATGAGGTAAAGGAATGAAAAAAGAAAATAAAATTAAGTTTAAATAATTTTTTATTTTTTTTCTTCTTTGTTAATTTGGTTGAAAACTCCGTAACCATCGCCATTACACCCAATGATTACATATTTGCTTCAACACCATTTTCAACCTCTCATCCCTTTCGTCGAGTGGCATTTACCTATATTTTCAACAATTGTTCATTTCGACATAAACAGCCACTTGTTAATTGTCATTTACGCCATAACATTTTTGTGTAAAATCGCTCAAAAAATGCCTGTTCATCAACAGGGTACCCCCCTACCCTACTTTTCAACACCACTTTTTCGAGGTTATCAACAATTATCCATAAAAAATTAATCACGCTGTGTAAGATTTTCACTTTTTATGCGTCTTATAGATATGAAATCGTCCTCCGAGCAGTTTCTCGAAAGATACCTTTATTTGCAGCCACGCATGCAACGTATGGCTGAATCTATTCTGCACGACGAGGATATTGCAGCCGACATTGTTCAGGATTGTTTCGTCTCTATCTGGAACAATCGTTCCAATTTTAAGAATATTCAAAACCCTGCCTCATGGTGCCTCACTTTGGTTCGCAATCGAGCGATAGATTATCTCCGTCGCCGGCAGCAACCTATACAGATAGACTTGCCACTGGATGAAGAAGACCATTATGAAGAACGCCTTCATCTCGTTAAAAAACTAATACAAAAACTTCCGTCGCGTCAGGCAAAAGTATTGATGATGAAACACTTCGAAGCCAAAGACACATCTATTATCGCCAAAGAAATGAATATCACCGAAGGAAATGTTTACACCTTGTTGTCAAGGGCATACACCACACTTAAACAGTTAGTAAAAGATGAACAAATTTGATTTTTCCGACCTACTCTCAGCATTGGAGCAAGAAGGCAAAGACGCACGACGCCGGCAGCAGATAACCCAGACAATCAAGCAACTGGAGGCTCACCGACGTCGCAAAGTACTCTACTTCAGCGTCGCAGCCGCCTGTGCGGCACTGCTCATATTGCCCGTTGCTATCAACCTCTTTCTCAACCGCCATCACTCGTCACAACCTGTCTATATTGCCCAACAAACGGATAATGTCATCAAACACTCTCTTCCCCCATCTCCAACAACTTCCTCCCCTACCCTTCTGGCTAATAACAAACAAGTTAAACCTCAATCGCAAGCTCAGATAAAGGAACCTTATATGGAAGAGTCCCTTCCCGGAGAGGTTTCTGCCGAAGACAACATCGAGGCAATTACAACCTTCGAAATTGATGATTCTCAGATAGCGGAAACCGATCCTCAACAGCCGACAGAACCTGCAGAATCACAACCGCTTGTAACGCCCACACAACTCGTAGTTTCCATAACACAGGAACCCGAACCGCAACCATCCCAACCAACTAAGAAAGAGAAAAAACGACGTCATTTTCGTTTCGCCAAACCCAGCAATATGGATGGTACGGTCCTCGCATTCAACCTGAAAAAATAAAAACTCAATACTATGAAAAAGATTCTTTTCATAATACTCCTTTTTCTGTCGGGCATCCTCTCCGCCCAAACGTCTGTCATCCAGACAGAAAAAGCGATCTCCGACAGTTCCTCTTCCAGTAAGTGGAATATAACAGTCGGCCTTTCAGCTGGTGGCACTATCTTTATAGCCGACGACTCTTCTCCCTATTTCTCACGTTTCGGCACCACCCTCCAGGTTCCTCTCTCGTTCAACTATCGTTTCAACCCTCATTGGCGTCTTTCCCTAGGTCTTCGCTACGATTTCAACTGGGCACCGCTCACCAATTGTGTCGATATTCAGCATGATAACCTTAACCGCACTTGTGGTATCGCCATCGACACAACCCCTCATGTAGGCACACAACGCGCCGACGTCTTCCACAACTATATCGGCATCCCCGTTCAGATCTCTTGGTATCCTTGGGTTCGCGAACGCGACATCCTCTCCCTCTCTCTCGACTTCTACGCTGGATACGCCATCTCGAAGGACATCTGCGTGAGAAAGAACGGCTCGAAAAGCTGGCTCAACAAGCACCACGACACCAGCGACCCCTCACTCGTCCCTTGGAAGATGGAACTCGGATTCACCGTCTCCACCGATATTATCGGCATCATTCACGGTGTCCGCATCTTCACCAACCTACTCCCTACTTACAAAGACCCCAAAACCAACAAAAATATCTACACCGCAGGCATAACCTTTTTCCTTTAAAACAATAAAACTTATTTAACAATGAAACAAGTTGTATCACTTTTAGTTGCAATCCTTTTTACGTTGAATCTCTCAGCTCAAAACGAAACTGAGTCGGCTCAAGCCACCGACGAGAATCCTCTCTTCCAAACCACAGGCGCCAACGTAATAGGTGCCGGAAAGATAGAGCTGAACGGAGCTCTCGACTATTACTATTTCAGCAAGGACTATCCCGAAGACAATCCTTATCATCTTCGTATCGACCGGTTTGGCGCTAATCTTGGTGCTCGTTTCGGTATAGGCCATCGTGCCGAGCTGTCCGTCTCTATGACTGGCTCTACCGCAGCTTCCGAATATAACCTCACTCGCCATAACTTCTTCTCCTCCGGCACGCTGACTCCTTCTGTTGGTGCTCGTCTGCTCCTTTTTGGCGGCAGGAAGTGGATTCCGATGGTCACTTTCCACACTCAGGTCTCCTTCCCTATGTCTTTCTTCCCTAAGTATTTCAAAAGCAGCTTCCAGTATGCTGTCCAGCCTCTTATCGCTCTCCAGTTCCGCAATAGGATAGGGGAGAGGTGGGCTCTCGATTACTCGCTCGGCTATATGTGGGGCCAATCCGTCCCCGCTTCCCATCTGTTGGGCGCTCTCCGCTATTCCATCTTCGCTCGTTGTCTGATAACCGACCGCTTCATGCTGGGATTCGGCATAGAGAATTCGGGAGCCAAAATCGAAGCTCTCTGGCAACTCAGACCCGACCTTCAGCTCAAAGCTCAGTCCTCCTTCTCCGCTGCCTTCGGTGGTGGGATGCAGTCCTTCGAATCCTACTCCCTCATCGGCATTAACTGGATGATAAAATAGTTACTAACTCACACCTCTCTATCTTTCAGCAACATTGGCTGTTAGTTAAAAAGTTATTGCCTCCTCCCGCCATAGAGGAGGCTTATTTATTGTATCTTTGCACCAAAATAAAAAACTATTATGGCAGAAATAATACCAATCGCCTGCGACCATGCAGGTTACGACTTGAAACAGAAAGTGATGGCCCGTCTCGTCGAGATGGGATTCGAACCGAAAGACTTCGGCACCTACTCCTCGGACAGTTGCGATTATCCCGACTTTGCCCACCAGGTAGGCTCAGCCGTCAACAACGGCACCTACCGTCGCGGCATCGTCATTTGCGGAAGCGGCAATGGCGTTCAGATGACTGTCAACAAATACCCCAACGTGCGTTGCGCCCTCTGCTGGAATGTCGAGATAGCACATCTCGCACGTCAGCACAACGACGCCAACATCCTCTCCCTCCCTGCCCGCTTCATCTCCGAAGACCTCGCTCTACAGATACTTAAGGAATATATCGAAACTCCCTTCGAAGGTGGCCGCCACCAGCGTCGTGTGGAGAAAATCAACAAGCTGATATAAAAGACATTGTCAGCTATCTCTCGCCGTTCAAACCTATAACCTTTCAAGCGAAGCGAAACTTTAAAACAAACAACATCTTATGGACGATCTCCGCACTTTTTTCAGTTGTATCGACCACACAACGCTCAACTCAACAGATACCGAATCCTCTGTCGAACAGTTCTGTCAAGAGACATTGAGTATGTGCGAAACCGTCGATGAAAAGGTGGCTGCTGTGTGTGTCTATCCTCCTTTTGTTGCCAAAGCCGCCGAGGTTTTGAAGGGGTCGGGCATAGCTGTCGCTGCCGTCGCTTGCGGCTTCCCCTCAGGTCAGATGCCTCTGCGGCTCAAGCTTGAAGAGGTGAAATACGTGCTTGACCAAGGCGCCACAGAGGTCGATATGGTTATCTCGCGGGGCGATGTGGTCGAAGGCAACCTTGTAAAGGTATTCGACGAGATTGCCGCCGTACGCGAATACTGCTTTAGCCAGAAACTGAAAGTCATCATCGAGACGGGCGAACTGAAAACCGAAGCCAACATAACAGCCGCCTCCCAGACGGCCATCGCCGCTGGAGCCGACTTCATCAAGACTTCAACAGGCAAGATTCCCGTTGGAGCCACCATCGAGGCAGCTGAAATTATGTTAAAAGTTTTAACAAATAACATCGAAATTTCGAAAAAAACAATCGGTTTCAAGGCTTCGGGAGGCATCTCGACGATAGAACAGGCAATGGAATATGCCGACCTCACGCGACTCCTTTTAGGTGAGCAATGCTTTAATAAACAATATTTTAGAATTGGTGCAAGCCGTCTGACGTCTAAAGTGTTTGAACTTTTGAAGCAAAAAAATTAGATATATTACAGGAATTTTTTACTTTTGCAAGTTCCGTAATACATCAACAAGCACAATGAAACCATTACGAAAGAAACTAGCACAGTATAGGGCACCGCAAGAGGCCAAAGCCAAAGGCATCTACCCGTACTTCACCCCTATTTCGTCCGAACAGAACACCGAAGTACTCGTTCATGGGAAGAAAGTCCTCATGTTCGGATCCAATTCTTATCTGGGTCTTACCAACCATCCTAAAATCAAAGAGGCAGCCAAAGCCGCCATCGACAAATACGGCACAGGATGCGCCGGTTCACCTTTCCTCAATGGCACTCTCGACATACACATTCGTCTCCAGGACGAGCTCTGTGAGTTCCTGGGCAAGGACGCCGTGATGCTCTTCTCGGCGGGTTTCCTCGCCAACTCGGGCACTATCCCCTGCATCACAGGTCGTAACGACTTCGTCTATTTCGACGAGCGCGACCACGCCTCCATAATGGAAGGCAAACAGATAACCTTCGCCGCCAACTACAAGTACAAGCACCTTAACCTCGACGACCTCGAGCGCCTGCTACAGAAGAACAACCCCGACGACGGCAAGCTCGTAGTCACCGACGGCGTCTTCTCAATGGAAGGCGATGTGGCTCAGGTCGATAAGATGGTCGAGCTCTGCAACAAATATAACGCCACCCTTATGGTTGACGAGGCTCACGGCCTTGGCGTCTTTGGACGCGAGGGACGCGGTGTCTGCGACCATTTCAACCAGCTTCCCAACGTAGATATCGTGATGGGCACTTTCTCCAAGTCGCTGGCTTCCATCGGCGGTTTCATCGCTGCCGACGCCGACACCATCAACTGGATGAAACACAACGTCCGCCCCTATATCTTCACCGCTTCCATGACTCCCGCCACCACCGCTTCCGTCCTCGAGGCGCTACACATCATGCGCTCCGAACCTGAGCGCCAGAAGGCCCTCTGGGACAACACCCACTATGCCATGAAGGCCTTCCGCGACCTCGGATTCGAGATCGGCAACACCGAAACGCCTATCATACCGCTCTTTGTGCGCGACAACGACAAGACCTTCCTCCTCACCCACATGCTGCTCGAAGAGGGCATCTTCGTCACACCAGTCATCGCACCTGCCGTACAGTCACAGGATACCCTCATCCGCGTCGCCCTGATGGCTACCCACACCAAAGCGCAGATCGACTTCGCTGTGGACAAAATCCACCAATGCTTCAAGAAACTCGAGATACTTTAATAAATGGTTGAAATCCACCCAGTAACCTCCCGCCGGGAACTCCACAGATTCATACAGTTCCCTAACCGTCTTTTCAAGAACGTTCCCACCTACATCCCGCCTCTCGTCAGCGACGAGGTCAAACTTCTGACCGACAAGAACCCCTCGCGTGAATACTGCGACATGCAGCTCTACCTCGCCTATCGAGGCAAGGAGATAGTGGGTCGCGTCGCCGCCATCATCAACCACCGCTGCAACGAGCGCTGGGAGAAGAAGGCTGTCCGCTTCGGATGGATGGATTTCATCGAGGATTATGATGTATTCTCCGCTTTGATGGACGCTGTGGTCGATTTCGGACATCAGCACGGCATGGACGAGATAGAAGGACCTTTCGGCTTCACCGATATGGACAAAGAGTGCTGGGTTATCGAGGGTTTCGACGCCCGCCAGAACATCAGCACCCTCTACAATCCGGAGTATTACATCAAGTTCGTCGAGCGTTACGGCATGACTTCCAAGTGCCAGTGGGCGCAGTACAAGATGCCAGCTAACCAGCCGGTTCCTCCAAAGGTGGCACGCATCAACGGTCTTATCCTTGAGAAATACAACCTCAAGCTCCTCAAATTCAAGAACCGCAAGGAGGTCTATCCCTACGCCAAGAAGTTCTTCCACACCCTCAACGACGCCTTCAAGGACCTCTACGACTTCGTACCGCTCACCGACAAGGAGATTGATGTCTATGTGAAGGAATACTTCCCCTTCATCAACCTCGATTTTACCACTTTTGTCGTCGATAAGGACGACAACTTGGTGGCCTTTGGACTTAGTGTGCCCGACCTCTCGAAAGCTTACCAGAAGGCCAAAGGACACCTTTTCCCGTTCGGCTGGATTTATATCCTGCGTGCGCTGAAGAAGTTCGACACCATCGACGGCCTCCTCAACGGTGTCCATCCCGATTGGCAGAAACGTGGCGTACACTCCATCTACTATGCCGCCATGAGCGAAGCCGCCATCCGCTACAACGTCCACACCGCCTACACTAACCCCCAGATCATAGGCAACGAGGCCGTCAAGATCTGGAGCACCCAATACACCGCCACTCCCTTGATGAAGCGCGCCGTCTTCGGCAAGAAAATTTAAAGGTGTAGAAATACGCGTAAAGCAAAAGCCTGCAACACCATAGGTTGTGGGCTTTTGATGTTTTTATTCCCTCGTACAAAAAATATTAGTATCTTTGCAATCGGTTTCAGAAGGAAACCACGAAGCGTTATGCCTCGTTCTTGTAGTTGAAAACGTGAGAAATTTTCAAAGTAATGCAAGAGGGCGTATGACGGTTTCGCGCGTCTGGCGTGGGCTGTTTACTGTTTCTTCATTACAAGGTTTTTCTCACGACCCTCAACTAGAGAAGTGGTGTACGGTGCCACGCTTCTTAAGGAATGTATCCAAATTTGGCACGGTTTGGTATTGTATTACGATATAAACCATGTTACAAATGAAACGAATAAGTAGCATCTGTTCCTGTTTAGTAAGTATCATTGCAATAACAAGTTGTACGAATACTCGTTATGCAACATCTCGGTTAACATTAGACAGATCAATTGAAGAAGTAAAACTTGATCTAGCCCAAAAAGGTTATGCTCTTACGGGTAGTGGCAGTGATACAAAGAATAACATGTATGTTGAGGGTACATCATACTCCCAATATACGGGATATGGAACAAAGATGGCCAATGATATAGTAACAACGGATACTTATAGATTTACCAATGATGATGGAAGTACAATGAACTTTACACTTTCATATAAGGTTCAACAAAACGCTGAACTTATATACGTTACTGATGTTATTGTGGCTGGATGTGAAACGTCAGTTGCAACAGAATATGAAAAACTATGTGGCCAGTATTCTTCTGTAAAGAAATTGGAAAAATTACCACAAGACACAACGTTCAAGGTTACAGATGTTGTAGGAACTACATTATTAGCCACAGTGCTTGGTACAGCTGCAGCCGTTGTCCTAACGCTAATATTATTGTTATAAATGAGCTTTTATTGCGGATTTGTATATCCGTTGTTGTGGATTACAAATCCACAACATATAAATCATGGATTTACAATCCATTGATATAAACTCACAACACGGGTATTGTCTAACAAGTCGACGATACCCGTGTTGATTTCTAAATAAGGACTTCCTTTTCCCTCTTCACCACGCAACTTTTCCCCGAAACGACACCTTCTTCTCGCCCATCAGGCAGTCGAACGTTAGCGTCGTGGGCGACATCTTACCTACAAAATTGTATATCGTGTGCTTTTGATGCGGCTTGCCGTTGCTGAGTGGGATGATATTGTGCCCTTTTATCGACAACGTTCCTTGTTGCTTGTTCCCCGTCAACCCTTTCACCTCTACATCAACCTTTACTGGCATCAGTTTGGCAAATTTCACATGTTTCATCAACAGGGTTACGGTCGTCCCTTGCTCGGTAAGCTCCATCTTGGCGTTTTTATAGGTGTATGAGTTTGTTGTAAGCTCTCCCACATACATCTGTGCACAACCTGCAACGAACATCACGAGGGCGCTGCAAAAAAGCAGGAAATGTTTCATGAAAAGAAAGCAATAAACATTACAATTGTCTAATTACAACTCACTCTTCACACCTTATAATACCCCCGCAACACATCCACAAACCAGTTGCCGGGAAGTATCGAGTGCAGCAGTATTGAAAGCCGCTGTTCGAGGTTGGCAACCGGGTAGCGCAACTTCGGTCGTCGGGCGTTGACTATCTTCTCTATCGTTTTGGCCAGCACCTCGGGGGCGAGCCCTCCGTTCTCTTCTTTCTCTATTATCTGCAGCGACCTGCGAAAACTATCGCCGTAAGCATCGGATTGCATAGTGGCGTCAGAGTTGCGCCGACTGGCCGTGAAGCCAGTTTTAAAGTCTCCTGGCTCGACGATTGACACCGTGATGCCACATCCCTTCACCTCGGCGCTCAAAGCCTCGGAGAAGCCCTCTATTGCAAATTTCGAGGCAGAATAGAATCCTTGATAAGGGAGGCCCATCACCCCGCCGATGGAGCTGAGGTTGATAATACGTCCCTCACGTTGTTTTCTCATATAAGGCAGCACCTGCTGGCAGACGTTGACGCACCCCGTGAAGTTCGTCTGCATCTGGAGCTCTATCTCGTCGTGGGTGGCCATCTCGAGCGACCCTCCGATGCCCATCCCTGCATTGCAGATGGCTACATCTATACGCCCTTCTTTCTCGATAATCGTCTCCACACCAGCCTTGACCGACTCTGCGTCGCGCACGTCCATCTGAAGGAATTTGATGGTTTCGTGAAGAAATGGCCGGCGGCTGGTGCCGTAAACGGTGTGACCTTTAGCAGCAAGCCGCTCGGCAGCTGCCTTTCCAAAACCCGATGAGGCACCGGTTATAAGTATCACTTTGCTCATGATAAGAAATGTTCATTGTTGACTGCAAAGGTACTTAAAAATGTTCATATTGCGTAATTTTTGTATCTTTGCACGTTTATACGAGCCATGAAGCACAAAGGTCTGCTCATAGAAAGCCTGGATTCTTTTATCCGTAAGTACTACAAGAACCGTCTGATACGTGGAATTCTGTATGCTTCCGCCTTGCTTCTGTCGCTGTTTATTGTGCTTGTGACGGCAGAGTATTTCGGATGGTTTGGAAGGGGTGTTCGTACCGTTGTGTTCTGGTTTTTTATTGCTGCCATCGTCGTTGTGGCTGCGGTGTATGTGTTGTTGCCGCTGCTCAGGATGCACCGTCTGGCTGGCGGCCTTTCATACCCTGATGCTGCCCGTATTGCAGGTGCCCACTTCCCTGAAATACAAGACAAGCTGCTCAACCTGCTGCAGTTACAGGAGATGGGAGGGAAAGCTGATGCAGCAACGCAGGAACTGCTGGAGGCAAGTATCGACCAGAAGTCGGCCTTGTTAAGGGTTGTACCAATCAACAAGGCTATCAACCTGAAAGTCAACTGGAAATATGTAAAATATGCGGCAATACCGCTGCTTGTGATAGTAATCTTGTTGGCCGTGAATCCGTCATTCATAACTGCTCCTACTCAACGTATCGTCCATCATAATGCTGTATATGAAAAGCCTGCACCATTCTCTTTCGTGGTGACAAACGAAAGTCTTGAGGCCATTCAACAGGAGGACTTCACGCTAAATGTTGCCGTCGAGGGGTCATCGGTGCCGGAAGAGGTGTACCTCAACATAGATGGCTATTCATACAAGATGCAGAACATTGACCGCACTCATTTCTCCTATACTATAAAAAATATCCAACACACGTGTGACTTTAACGTAAGTGGGGGAGGTGTGACGTCGAAAATATTCACAATCAGCGTATTCAACCGTCCGTCGGTTGCTTCGTTCAGCGTGAAACTCTCTTATCCCGCCTATACGGGTAAGGGGGCGGAGACCTTGACAAATGTCGGAGACATCGTGGTGCCTGAAGGTACTTCATTAAGGTGGTATTTTCAGTTGAAGCACACAGATAATCTGATGTTTATCATAGATAGTAACGCAACATCGTTCACTCCGGACAAGAACGGAAGACTTGAGATACCTCATCGTGCCGTTCGTTCGTTCAGCTATGCTTTCACCGTCTCAAATGATGCGGTAAACGCTTCTGACACTATGCGTTATGCTGTCACCACAATACCTGACGGCTATCCTCAGATTGCAGTAATGGAAATGCGGGATTCCGTTTATGGAGAACATCTCTTTTTCAAGGGTCGCATAAAGGATGACTACGGGTTCCGTAAGATGGATTTCGTGGTGGTGTATGGTAATAAGTCTAATCAAGAACTATTTGATACTCTGTATTATCCGATTGCTGTTTCACGTGAAACAGAGCAGGATTTCTCCTATTCATACAACCTCAACACCCTCGATATCTCGCTTGGCGACCAGCTGTTCTATTTCTTCCAGGTGTGGGACAATGACGAGGTACATGGAAGCAAATCCACAAAATCACGTGTATTCGAGTTTTCTGTCCCTTCCGAAGAGGAATTGAAGGAGACCATTTCGCGCAATGCCGCTGATGCACAAAGCCAGGCTTCCCTCTCAATTGCCGAGATAAAGAAGTTGCAGCAGGAGATTGATGAGATGGTGCGCAAGCTGGTGGACAAGAAAGAGCTCAACTGGCAGGATAAGCAGGAGTTGAAACGACTTTCAGATAAACAAAAGGACCTGCAGAACAAGCTGGAGCAGATGAAGAACTCCATCCAGCAGAACAATCAGTTGAAGGAGAAATATTATGAGCAGAGCGAACAGATAATGGAAAAACAACGTGAGTTGGAGAAGATGATGGAGAATCTGATGAGCGAGGAGATGAAGAAGACTCTCGAAGAGATTGACCGGCTGATGCAGGAGGCCGACAAGAAACAGGTACAAGAGCAGCTGGAAAACCTCAAGATGCAGAACTCCGATTTGGAAAAACAACTCGATCAAAACCTTGAGCTGATGAAACGTCTCGAGCTGGAATCTCGTGTTGATAACGCTAAGGAGTCGGCCAAGAAACTGTCGGAAGAGCAACGCAAACTGTCGGAGCAAACCAATGAAGCCAAAGGTAAGGACAACGAGCAGCAGAAAGCCCGTCAACAGGAGCTCTCAAACCAATTCCAGCAGCTGAAGCAAGACTTGAAAGCCATAGAACAAGATTACAAAAAACTTGAGCCTTCGGCCAATTTCAAACTTGGTGAGCAGACGCAGCAGAATATAGAGCAAAACCAGCAGAACGCACAGCAGCAGATGAACAAGGGCAACAACAAAAGTGCCTCCAAATCGCAGCAGCAAGCTGCCGACGGACTTGACTCACTGGCTAATCAGATAGAGCAGGAACAGGAGCGTATGGAGCAGGAGGAGATGGCTGAGGATGCTGAGCTGATACGTCAGTTGCTGAAGAACCTTGTGGGCATATCTTTCAATCAGGAAGCTCTCATCGGCAGGGTTGGGGAGACGTTTATACAAGATCCGCGCTATCAATCAATCATCCTTGACCAGAACCAGATAAAAGACGACTTTGGTCAGATTGAAGACTCTCTTCGTAGCATCGCCAAGCGACAGTTTGCGGTAGCATCTGCCATAAACCAAAACCTCGGTGAGGTAAACGCCAATATAGCCAAGTCGCTGAATACTTTACTAACTTATAACCAGTCTTTCTACGGTAGTTCGAAGAATACCGGTGCCGCAAAATGGATGCAATACTCCATGACATCGGTAAACAACCTTGCCTTGTTGCTCGCCGAGTCGCTCGACAAGATGCAGGATCAGCAGCGACAAAGTAAGAACAGCCAATGTAAGAATTCGTCGATGATGAAGTCGAAAAGTCAATGCAACAATCCGGGAAAGAATCCATCCCCCAAGTCGATGCGAAAGATGCAGGAGGAGCTCAACAAGCAGCTGGAGGCTCTCAAGAAGCAACTTGAGAAGGATGGCAAACCTATGGGACGCAAGCAGATAGGCGAGAAGAACAGCATGAGCGAACAGCTGGCAAAGATGGCGGCGCAGCAGGAGATGATACGTCGCATGATGCAGGAATACGGCCAGCGTATGAAGGAGAGCGATGCCGGCAACACCAAGCTTGCCAAAGAGATAGAGCAGCTGCAACGACAGATGGAACAGACGGAGCAGGATATAGTGAACCGTACCATCTCGCAGCAGACAATACAGCGTCAGCAGCAGATACTCACACGGCTGCTTGAACATGAGAAGGCCGAGATGCAGCGCGAGAAGGACGACCGCCGCCAGAGCCGCGAAGCCAAAGATATATATGAGCCTTCACCAAAAGAACTTGAAAGCTACGAACAGTTGAAACAGAGTAATATAGACCTTTTCCGACGTTCAGTTCCCACCATGAACGACTACTACAAGCGTAAGGTAACGGATTATTTTTATAATTTCTAAGCCGGCATAGAGCTCCGTGATTTCCATTGTGATTTCAAAAATCAGGAAATTACAGAGAATTGTTAATAATTTTTAAAAAACATTGCTATGCTTTCGATAGAAAGTCGTATCTTTGTTTAGGTCATATAATACAAATGCTATTATGGAAGAGCTTGTTATTCAGTCGAATGTAGAGAATATCGAAAAGGTGGAATCCTATCTTTGGGACATCTGCGAGTCGAAACATATCACCGACTATTTCGGCATTATCTCTGTTCCGGTTGTGCAAGCTGTTAAAAACTCCATAGAGCATGGTAATCATGGAGATGTTGAAAAGCAAGTCCATATTTCGTGTGACACTATTCAGAGTGGCCTCTCCATCAGCGTTTCCGATGAAGGTGAGGGATTCGATTTCACACATTATGGAGACTTTCCCATGAACGAAGGCGACCATCAAGGTCTATATCTGATAAAACAACTTGCCGACAATGTTTCCTATAGTCGCGGTTGTCTCTCGATGGAATTCATGCTTAGTGGTGTTGACGAACGTTATGCCGCCAGTCGCCGTAACGTGCTCGAGAATTTTGGTGTGAGAAAATATGTCACGGTTTGAGCCGCATATTTTCTCTCCAGTTATGTTTTCTTTCTTTTCAATTTTCTCGTATTTCTTTAATCGGATTGCCGTCGATGGCTTCGATTGTCAAGCCGTATGTGCCGACACAATACATTTATTCCATTCTCGTAAAGGAAAGAAACAATGTATAATGTATGTAATAAGCTGATAATGAATAGTAAATAAATTCATTTTACAAATCAGAGCTTTAGGTCCAAAAAGTTTACAATAGCTATGACAATCACTTTTTCGACAAATATTGATGGCTTCACCCTTCCAGACAAAGAGAGAATAAAGAAATGGTTAACTACCATCGTCCAGGCTCAAGGGAAATATGTCGGAACCATTGGCTACCTATTTTGCGACGATGAATTTCTGCTTGACGCCAACAGGCGTTACCTTAACCACGACACTTATACTGATATCATCACCTTCGACTATGTAGAGGGCGACCTTATCTCTGGCGACATAATGATAAGTGTCGATAGGGTAGGAGAGAATGCCGAGAAATTTGGATGTACTTTCGAGGATGAGCTGCATCGAGTCGTAGTTCATGGAGTTCTGCATCTTTTGGGTCAGGGAGACAAGACAGAACGGGAAGCAGCAGAGATGAGAAAGAAAGAAGAACAGGCACTAATGAGATGGCAAGAAATGGAATAATTAAGCAATCAATCAGATAAGGTATATCATCTAAATCGATACTTAAAACTCAAACCTTAAAATTTCCTTTTCTTATGGTTTGGAATCAATATGACATAGTAGTAGTAGGCGGCGGACATGCTGGGGCAGAGGCAGCTCATGCTGCAGCCAGAATGGGTGCAAGCACCCTTCTTGTGACGCAAGAGATTGATTCCATCGCGCGTATGTCATGTAACCCGGCTATGGGCGGTGTGGCTAAAGGGCAGATTGTGAGAGAGATTGATGCCCTCGGAGGGATGTCGGGCATCGTTACCGACCATACGTCCATACAGTTCCGCATGCTCAACCGTTCCAAAGGTCCAGCTATGTGGAGTCCCCGTGCTCAATGTGACAAAGCACGCTTTTCTGCCGAATGGCGAAACGTCTTGGAGCATACTCCAAATCTAAGCCTTTGGCAGGATGAGGTGATAGATATCATAGAACAAGGAGGTCGTGTTAGGGGCGTACGTACTCGTATGGGCCTTGAGATACCAGCCAAAGCGGTGATTCTCACCAACGGTACATTCCTTAATGGCCGAATCTTCATCGGAGAGGTAAGCTTTGAAGGAGGAAGGATAGGAGAGAGAGCCGCAGTGGGGCTTTCTGATGCTTTACGCTCGAAGGGATTCGAGGTGGCACGGCTAAAGACCGGCACACCGGTTCGCATAGACGGTCGCACCATCGACTTCTCCAAGCTCACCGAGCAGCCGGGTGATGATGATCCCCAGGGATTCTCCTTTCTCCCCTCAGAACACCGTTTAAAGACGCAGAAACCATGCTATCTGGCATATACGAGCGAGAAGACGCATGACATCTTAAGAGCGGGCTTTGACCGTTCGCCTATGTTTCAAGGCATGATTCATGGTCGCGGCCCACGTTACTGTCCCTCTATCGAAGATAAGATTGTGCGCTTCGCCGACAAGAATCGGCATCAGCTTTTCGTCGAGCCAGAAGGCTTGGATACAGTCTCTTACTACCTTAACGGCTTCTCTTCGTCGCTCCCGTTGGAAATACAGCTTGAGGCGCTACATTCCATCGAAGGCTTCGCAAATGCCCGTATCTTCAAGCCCGGCTACGCCATCGAGTACGACTATTTTCCTCCGACACAGCTGCGTTTTACTCTTGAAACCAAGCTTATAGAGAATCTTTACTTTGCAGGACAGATAAATGGCACCACAGGTTATGAGGAGGCTGCATGCCAAGGACTTGTAGCCGCTGTCAACGCAGTTGCCAAGCTTAAGGGCAACGATCCGTTCATCCTCACACGTGAGCAAGCCTATATCGGGGTACTTATCGACGATCTTGTGACCAAGGGGGTCGACGAGCCCTATCGTATGTTCACCTCGCGAGCCGAATACCGAATTCTTTTGCGCCAGGACAATGCCGACGAGCGGCTTACCCCGCTTTCATACGGAAAGTACCACCTTGCCGACGAGCAACGTATGAAACGTGTGGAAGAGAAACAAAAGAATGCATCACGGTTGAAAGAACGACTTTCAGCATTGTCGGTTGCGCCGTCAGAAGTAAACGAGACACTTGTGATATGTGGTTCTGCCGAGCTGCAGCAGCGTAGTAAACTAGAGAGTCTGTTGTTGCGGCCAGAGATAGATATAAAGACATTGCAAGGCTGCTCGCCCGAACTCTCGCAGGCAATAGAATCAATACAGGACGATATGCGGCAAGAGGTGGTGGAGTCGGTTGAGATAGCCACAAAGTATCAGCGATATATAGAGAAAGAACAGGAGGTGGCAGAGCGAGTGGTGAAGTTCGAGAACGTGATGCTCCCGCCAGACATTGACTATCATTCCATCCATGCCATCTCATACGAAGCCAGAGAGAAGCTCTCCGCCCTTCGCCCCAAGACCTTAGGCCAGGCATCAAGAATCAGTGGAGTTTCCCCGGCAGATGTCTCTGTTCTTTTGGCCTATTCGCTTCCGTCGTGAAAATGTTTCATGAGAAACATTTGCCATAACTGCCTGATAAATTGTGAGCTAGTAAATGTTTTGTGCCAATACAATAAAAAATAGACGATAACGTTATCCATAATTATTAATTAAAACAAATACAATCATGGAAAAGTATGTTTGCGAAGTCTGCGGTTATGTTTATGACCCAGCGGTTGGAGATCCTGACAACGGGATAGCTCCTGGTACCAAGTTCGAGGATTTGCCGGCTGATTGGGTGTGTCCACTTTGCTCGGTTGACAAGACCAACTTCAAGAAACAGTGAAGTGATTGGCAAAATAATCATATAAGGTAGTTAAATAATCAAATAACATTTAATTTAAAACATTATGCTTAACAAGAAAGTTTCCGACCTGCTCAACGAGCAGATCAACAAGGAGCTCTATTCGGGCTATCTTTATCTGGACATGAACAATTATTTCGACAAGCGCGGCTTGAACGGTTTCGCCAATTGGTATATGATCCAGGCAATGGAAGAGCGCGACCACGCCATGCTTATCTATAAGTACATGCAGAACAACGACTGCCCCATCGTGCTGGGAGCCATCGCCAAACCCGACAAGAAGTACAAGAAAGACATGGACGTGCTGAAAGCAGGTTTGGAACACGAGGAGTATGTAACTGCCTCAATCCATACTATTTACGATGCCGCATACAAGGTGAAGGATTTCCGCACCATGCAGTTCCTCGACTGGTTTGTGAAAGAGCAGGGTGAAGAGGAAACCAACGCCCGCGACATGATCACCAAGATGGAACTCTTCGGAAGCGACCCCAAGAGCCTCTATATGCTCAACCAGGAACTTGCCGCCCGCACCTACAACGCTCCAAGCCTTGTGCTTGATTAATAACAAATTATATTATTGATTGACAATGGGTTATCTGTTACACGACAGATAACCCATCTTTTTTTGAAACGATATATACGATATAGGAGTTGACCCAAATGTTTAATCAAGAAAGAGAATTTCATCCCTGATTTGTCTTACATTCATCCCACTTTCCTTCAATTGAGCTCTTACTGTTCTCTTACTTTTGTCTTACATGTCTCTTACATTTCTCTTAGCCAGTTCTTACGTTGGTCCTAGCCATGTAGTACCTAGTACTAGGCTAGTGCTAGACTAACGCTAGGCTAGTGCTTACTTTTGTCTTACTTGTTATTAGGTATAAAAGGTTCACTGCGCTTGAAAGGCTGAAAAGTTTCGCTGCGCTTGAAAGATAAAAAGTTTAATAGTTCAATAGTTAAAGGGGGTCGTGTTGCTTGAAAGGTGAGGGGTTAATGGGTAACATTTATATCATTGTCTATTTTTTTTTGTTAAAATTTCACTTCTTTTTGGCGGTTTTTGACGGTTATTGCAACAGATATATATGAATGGGGATACTATTGCTTGAATGCTTGAATATGTTAATGTGTAAAGGTATGAATTAAAATTCAAATAATCAATATAATATGAAAAAGTCTTTGTTTTATCTTGCAGCTGTAGTGCTGCTGATGGCAGGCGTGGCGTCATGCGACCCCGAGGAGGATATTATCGACAACCCTCGTGACACAATACAGACGACGAGCCAGACGGAATCCTATACAGGTGTCCTCCGTCAGACATCCAACCCTGCCGAGACGGAACCCGTAGTGCCAGGATTGGTATGGGCGCTGGATGTGGATAGCAACGTGTATAGACTTGAATACGAGGGGCATCTCATCTGGGCCGAAGATTCAATACTGGGTGTAACCCATTCGGTGGGCGACACGGTCACCTATAACGGGACACTGCAGACGCGAAGGGACGTGAACGACAGCAGTTACACGGTGTTGGCCATCGTTCAGGGAGAATAGGTATTCTGACAGTATTGTATGCAGAACGACGAGAGAAAGCAACATGAGGAGTTTGCGGAGTTGATGAGGCTTCACGAGCCTCTCATCCTCCATGTGTGCTGCACACACACTCGTTACCGCAAGGGCAAGGTTGACGGCCGTACGACGGAAGACCTCTATAGCGAGATAGTGGGCGAGTTGTGGAAGTCGTGGCCTTCTCTGCAGTTGGCTGAGAACAAGGCTGGTTGGATTCACCGTGTGGCTATAAATGTGGCTGCGGGGCAGTATCGCAAAGAGCGCCACATGCCGTCGCATGTGAGGATTGACCGCAACCTCGACACGACGCCCGAGCCCGAGGATGAAAGCCTTATAACGTTGCTCTATGGACTCATCGACAAGCTGGACGATATGGACAGAGAGCTGATATTCTGCTACCTCGACAAGATTCCGCAAGCGGTTATAGGTGAGATTATGGGCATCAGCGAGGATGCGGTGAACAAGCGCATTAGGCGCATCAAAGACAAACTGAAAGAGTTGAACGATAAAGAGAGATCCAGTTGAATTAGTGGCCAGTGGTCAGTAGTCAGTGGTTAGTTTGAAAAATATAAAATGAAAATCAAGACAATGGACAAAGAAAGAAATACGAGGCCTACGGTTGACGAGATGTTCGCTGCCTACGAGCGTCAACAAGAGGCCGTGGAAGAGCTGGCGGCACGAATAGAGAGCCGTGGAGGGCTGCGTTTGCGTCGTTATACGCGGCGTCAGCGGCGTATGGTGACTAACATAGTGCTTTCGGTGGTGAGCCTTGCCGCCTTCGGCGGCTGCCTCGTAGGCCTTGCCGCCTTTGGCGGCGACGGCATCGACCGTATGTCGTTTGTGCTGGCCGCCGTGGTGTCGGCTGTCTGTTTTGTGGCTTGCACGGTGCTGGCGGTGCGCAACCGGCGCATACGGCCGCTGCCGATGGCAGAGGTGTATAGGCGCGTCGAGCGGCAGGAGGCGTTGGATATGGTAATTCACCGTCTGAGCGTCACAGGCGTGGCCATGGCGCTCTTTCTGCTGGTGATGCCGGTTTATGCAAGCCGGTCTTACTATGGTCAGCACGACCGCACATCCGAGGTGGAGAAAATAGATTGTATGTTTAAAACCAGAATGATATGAAAAAGTATTGGAACATCATTTCGATTGTTGTATGCCTGCTGCTTTTGGCTGCGGCTGTGCTGATGCGTGTCTGTCCGCGCAAGCCTTCGCCCGAAGGCTTGGGCAGGATATACCTTCTCTATGCCGATAGCAAGCATATCGATGCGTCGCTTATCAAAGGCTACCGCATCAACGACACGCTGAAGATGGACGTGGTGATACTGGAGGGCATCGACACGACAGGATGGGCACAGCTGAAGAAAGAGTTTGACATCAAGACACACAAAGAACAAGAGTGCCCTGAAGAGTTCACATACGAGAAGTGGATAGCACATGACACCATGCCGGGATGCACTACTTTCCTTATCAATAGAAACGACACCACATTGAGCCATCCACGAAAAAAAACTTCGCCCGACGACTTTTCCGTCTTTTGGCAACATGGTACCAATAAGATATTTATCTTCGACACCAAGAGCCGCAACGAGCAGACAGCGGTGTTACATAAAACATTCGACGAAGTGTTTAAAGATTGCCCGAAGGACTAACTATGTCGGTTCGATGTTAGCACGGTTCAAACACGGCCCATACACGGCGCTACCAAGCAGGTATGCAAAAGATGAGTAAAACCTATAGAACATATATCACTGTTTAACAGCCTCTTGCAAAACCGCAAAAACAAACCCTAACCAAGCCTCAAAGTCTTAAAAAGTGTTAAAAACAGATAAAGCATACGGTTTTGGTCATTCTGTGTAACAAACTATATAAACGATTATTAACCACAAAAAACAGTTTGTTATGAAAAAAATCATTTTTTGTTTCGCGACAATCGCGTTTATGGGATTAATGTTCGCCTCGTGCGAGCGTGAAGACAACGAATCCACCACACCGGGCGGCGGCAACAACAACACCTCGCAAGACACACCCTCCGACCCTGTCGAATGGGTGGATCTCGGCCTGCCCAGCGGCCTGCTGTGGCGCAGCTGCAATCTGGGCGCCACCACTCCCGAAGAATTCGGTGATTACTACGCTTGGGGAGAAACGCAGACTAAAAGCATCTATAATTGGGACAACTACATCTATGGCGACCATGACGGCGACAACGAAACATGGACTATGTACAAGTACAACACAAACGAAACTTACGGTGCTGTGGATAACCTTAGAGTACTTGAACCAGCCGATGACGCCGCAACCGTCGTATTAGGCGCCGGAGCCCGTATTCCGACCCAGCAGGAATGGCAGGAACTCATCAGCAACACCTCTGGTGAATGGACCGAGCAGAACGGCGTGAACGGATGGAAATTTACGGCAGAGAACGGTAACAGCCTTTTTTTACCTGCCGCCGGACGTTGGATGAACGAAACACTCTACGAACCTAACCATACAGGTTCCTACTGGTCATCATCGCTCATCACTGACTACACTTACTTTGCGCGCTACTATTCCTTCCAGTCAATCGACTCGCGGATATACTTTTTCAGTCGATTCATTGGCTGCTCCATCCGTCCCGTCAAGGCTGGCAATAACAAATAACCCCCTCCAGCCCAACGAACCTCTTTAACTTTTTAACTCTCTAACTCTTTAACTCTCAAACTTTCCAACCTTTCCAGCAAAGCGAACCCTTTAAACCTTTTAAACCCTTCGAGCGAAGCGAACCCTTTAAACTCTATAACTCTCCAACTCTTTAACTTTATAACTCTAATAGTATTAATCACCAAATAAATCAATTATGAAAAAAATCCTTTCAATTTTGATGGTATTCCTTTGCGCCAGCGCTATGGGGCAGGAGGTGCTTTTTGAATCGGACGGCATTGTCTATGGCATCACTTCGGAGGCGGAGCGGACGGTGGAGGTGGAGTTTTATGGCTATCTGCTTAACAGCGCCTACAGCGGAGACATAACCATCCCGCAGACGGTCGAGTACGAAGGCCAGGCATATACCGTTACGGCGTTGGGCGAGGAGGCTTTCGAGAGTTGCACGGGTGTGACAAGTCTGACCCTTCCCGCCACAATCCGCAGCATCGGGGCATACTGCTTCTACAACTGCAGCTTCACGTCGTTGCAGTTGCCCGACTCGCTGCGCAGCATTGGTGACCAAGCCTTCCTCTATTCTTACGTCACATCGCTGCATCTGCCAGCATGTTTCGAGGAGTATTTTGGGGCTACGTTTTGGGCGAGGAACTTGGCGAGCATCACGGTCGATGAGGCCAACCCGCACTACCGCTCTATCGACGGATGGCTCTACAGCAAGGACAGCCTCACGCTCTGCATAGTGCCGGACGGGGTGACGGGTGTTATCAACGTGCCGTCGTACGTGCGGCATATTGGAAAAGCTGCGTTTGGCTTCAACAGCCAGGCCACCTCGGTGTCGCTGCCCGAAGGGCTGACCAGCATCGGCGACTTCGCTTTCAACTGCTGTTCATCGGTGAATAACATCGTCATCCCCTCTACGGTGACGAGTATCGGCATCTGCCCGTTCAGCTATTGTCCTTCGCTGACCAACCTCAGCATTGCCGACGGCAACACGGGTTATGTTCTGGACGGCTTGATGCTCTACAGCGCCGGATACGACACGCTGGTGTCGTGCCACAAGTCGGAGGCGACGGTGACGGTGAACCCCAATGTTAAGGTGCTTGGTGGTTTCGAGAACAACACATGGGTGAAGAACATAGAGATTCCGGCGGGGGTGACCGACATCCTCGACAACTGCTTCAGCGCATGCACCTTCACGAGCATAGCGTTGCCGGCTCACATGAAGTCGATAGGCGCTAGAGCCTTCGCCGAGAACAGCAAGCTCACAAGTGTCGCGATGCCGCAGACGCTGCTCCATCTCGGCGAGAACGCCTTTGCCTGGTGTACGAAGCTGGCCTCCATCGTGATACCCGACTCGCTGAAGGTGATACCGAAGGAGGCGTTCAACTCCGACCCGCGGCTGGCGTCTATCGTCTGGGGCAACGCCGTCGAGGAGATAGGAGTCGGGGCTTTTTGGGCGATGTGTGCAACCACGCTCGACCTGCCGCCTACGCTGAAAAAGATTGGAGACCAGGCGTTCGGAGCCTGCTCAAGCAACCTAGGCAGGGTGACGGTAAGGAGCCAGCTGGAGACGGTGGGCGCGACGGTGTTCTACCACGCCAACATCGACTGTATGCGCTTCACGGTAGGCGTGCCGCCCGCCACGACTGGCGCGGGTCCGCTTGACCAGATGAACCGCCTCGACAGCATCATCATCCCCTGCGGCACCCTCGACGCATGGCTTGCAGACAGCTATTGGGGTCAGTTTGCAGACAAATACCACGAAGACTGCAGCGAGGGAATAGAGGAGGCGGTCGGCAGCCAGCAGTCAGCAGTCAGTGTTTATCCCAACCCGACGGCAGGCATCCTGCATATCAGCACAGAGAATGAGAAGATTACATCCGCCGAGCTTTACGATACCCGCGGTGGCAAGCATAACGTAAGCACGACGTCGGATGCCATCGACCTCTCAAACCTGCCCGCTGGTGTCTATTACCTGATTCTCAAGACTGAAAAGGGCACATCCCGACATAAAGTGGTAAAGATTGACTGAAAAATAATATCCACAAAAGTCTAATCACAAGGAATCATACAAATCTATGAAAAAAGCACTAATCATGATGTGCCTTGCGGCACTTACAGTTGGCATGCTTTCTGGCTGCAAAAACAAGAACGCCAAGACAACCGACGCGGAGAACAGAACGGCGGAATCTGAATGGGTCGATTTAGGGTTGCCAAGCGGATTGCTGTGGGCTTGCTGCAATCTCGGCGCCTCATCTCCCGAAAAGTGTGGCGAATACTACGCCTGGGGCGAGACGATGCCGAAAAACGAGTACAGCCTGACAACCTACTCCTACTACAACCATGAGAACGGAATCTACACCCTTAACAAATACAACACGCAGCAAGCCAAAGGTCTCGTCGATAGCCTCACCGTGCTTGAGCCGGCTGACGATGCCGCCACAGCCCTGCTGGGCGACGGGGCTCGCATGCCGACCGACGCCGAATGGCAGGAGCTGATCGATAATACTTCGGCTGAATGGATACGACAGAAAGGTGTCAGAGGATACCTGCTCACCGCGGCCAACGGCAACAGCCTGTTCTTGCCCGCCACTGGCTTCTGTCATAAAGATTCGTTCACCGACAGCGACAAGATAGGCAACTATTGGTCATCATCGCTCGACCTTCTTATGCCGAACACCGCGCACGAACTCAACTTCGGTTCAACCGGCTTGCGTACTGGCGGCTGCGAGCGATACTACGGCTTCTCCATCCGCCCAGTAAAAGAACATTAAATCCAACAAATAAATACCGACAACCGTATGAAAAAGACTTTTTTATTGGCAGCCTTGCTGCTGCTCTCAACTATGGTTGTGGCGCAACCGGGAAACCACGGTAATCGTCACGGCAACCCGCCACATGCGCCTGTGCAAGGTAACGTGGGCGTCAATCCGCCATCGCACATCACGCCTCCAGCTAACCGCAAAGGCTCTTACCGCGATGGTTATCAGGACGGTTACCGCGACGGATGGCGCGATGCGATGAAAAGCATGACACCGCCACCGCAAGCTGGCATGATGCCGCCAAGCGGGGTGGCTGTGGAGGCAGTGCCTGTGGCGACCCCTGAAGAGGTATCGCGCATGGTAGCACAGCTGAAAGCCGAGTCGTTCGACGACAACCGTATGGAGTTGGCTCAGGCTATGGTGTCAAGCAAGCTTCTTACCACCGCCGACATCAAGCGGCTGATGGGCACATTCCAATTCGAGGACAACCAACTGGATTTCGCCAAGTACGCCTACCACTATGTAGCCGACCCTGAGAACTACTTTCAGGTGGCGTCTCTGTTCAAATTCGCCTCCAATAAGACGGAGCTGCTGAACTATATAAAAAGTGGCAGATAGACACATACCACAGTTGTAACATGCAATCATTGTACAATAACTAATAATTAAACACTTATGAAACATTCTTTTAACTGGACAAAAGTATTTGTCGTGGCGGCTGTGATGTTTGTCGCCCTTGGTACCGCAAACGCACAGGAAAGCAAGGCTCAACGTTTCGAGTTTGGTGTGGAAACTGGCTTGACGGGACACGCCAACTATAGCTCTGCGTCGCTGTTTATGGATGCGGAGAAAAGCTATGTCAGTTCTGGATACGGCTTGCATTTCGGATGGCTGCTGGGTCGTAACATGGTGGGAATACACCTGAAAGGTGAGTTCCTCAACACTTCGGCGGTGGCTGTGAACGAGCAGATGATGCATTGGGCGCTGTCGGCCATGTACCGCTACTATATGCCGCTGGGCAGCCGTTTCGAGGTCTTTGCAGGGGCGAAATTGGGTGCTGGCTATTGGCTCAACACCTTCGACTTTGGAGCCAACCACTACAGCGAGAACCGCTGGGGTACGGTCTGCGACCTCGACTTGGGCGTGAACTGCAAACTTACGGAGAAATCGCATATCGGCATCTGCTGGACGGCTGCTTCGTTCGGGTCACTACTGAGCAAACCAGCCACTGTGCCGACAGGTCTGACGGCGAACGATAAAAACAATTTCTTCGGCTACGGCATAATGATGCACTATGGCCTGAGGTTCTGAAAGAGATGGCTGAAAAGTAGCAATCTTTACCACATCTGAAGAACATGAAACGTTTACTTTTATCACTGCTGTGTTTTGCGGCAGCGTGCGGATGGGCACAGGAGAACAATTATTCCATCACGGTGGAAACCCTTCCTTTGGAAATGGAGGACGGCACAAAGGTAAGACTCCTTAACTGGCAGTTATACGAAGTTATTGACACCGCAATGGTCGCCGATTGGGAGGTCCGTTTCACTGGCCATACCGACACGACATTCGTAGGCTGGATTACCAACTTGCGCAGTATCTATCTGCCTGTGATGGTGGAGCCTGGTATGGATCTTACCATAGATTTCAGAGACTTCACCGTCTCGGGTAGCAACCTCAACGTGCAATTGTACCGTTTTGTGGGAGAGGAGGAGCGCTTGAGAAGCCAGATGGACGAATATGCAATAAATGAAGATCTGGAGAATTACAGCATTATGCGTTGGAAAATGGCGCACCTCTACGATAGTACTGGATGGGCTATCTATGCCGACAACAGCGACAATATCGTTGGGGCATATATCCTTGGAAAATACTATGAGCGTTTCGTGACATACGGTTATTATTATTCGGACACGCTTATGGCGCAGCGCAACCGGCTCGACTCGCTGTATGGTGTGGCAACTCCAACGGTGCGCGGCTGGCGCGGGCTGCGCGAATGGCACGAGAAGAGCATCGCCGGAAGGTCTATGGCGCAAGGTAGGAAATACGCTGACTTTGAGGCATACGACTTTACGAAGTGGAAAACCGTACGGCTGTCGGAATATATCGGCGGGCATGTGGCGGTGCTGGATTTCTGGGCTTCGTGGTGCGGCCCTTGCCGTCAGGAAATAAACGAGTATCTGAAACCGCTCTACGCAAAATATGCCGAGAAGGGATTGGTGGTTGTGAGTGTGGGCGTATGGGACGACATCGACAGGCATAAGCAGGCGTTGTTTGCGATGCAGCTGCCCTACCCGCACCTGCTTGACACAACGAGCAACAGCGCGGTGGCAAAACTCTACGGATTCCACGCTATCCCGCAGGTGTTTCTGATTGACCGCGACGGGACGCTGTTGGGCAACTTCCGCGGCGAACAACTGGTCGGCGAGGTGGAGAAAGCCCTGGGTGTGAGAAAAGAGTAAATATGTTGTGTTGGTGTAATAGTTTCATAAATACTATCTACAATGAAAAAAGAATTCAAACCAACCAGATACGGTCAGTGGAAGATGGAGCACCGTATAGCCTCGTACTATATCACCTCCACGTTTTTTTGGATTGTTCATGTATTTCGGGCTACCGCTGGTGAACTGCCTGTTCCACCATGTGGAGTACAAGCTCTATCCTTTCATCTTTATCTTCCTGTTCCTGTGGGTTGGCTTCGGTTTCGCCTTCTGCATGCAGAACTGGTTTGAGAAACAGATGAAAAATAATGAAGAAAGGCAGAAAGAAGAATAGCGACCATTAGTCAGCAGTCACTAGTTACTAATCATAAACAATCATACAAATCATGAAAAAGACATTAGTCATGATGTGCCTTGCGGCACTTACAGTCGGCATGCTTTCGAGCTGCAAAACCAAGAACGCCAAGACAACCGAAACCGAGAACAACACAACGGAAGCCGAATGGGTTGACTTGGGCCTACCGAGCGGCACCCAATGGAAATCGGTCAACGAGGAGGGTTACTACACCTACGACGAGGCGGTGGAGAAATTCGGCAGAAGCCTGCCTAGCGACACCCTCTGGTATGAACTGGAATGTTGCGACTGGAGCTGGAAGGGTGACGGCTACACGGTGGTCGGTTCCAACGGTAACTCGATATTTCTTCCGGCCGCGGGAATCCGCAGCTGCGAGGGTGCTGTGGTTATGGAAGCTAATAATGGACCGATGGGTTCGTATTGGTCGTCGATAGTCGAAGATCAAGATTCAAGGAACGCAAAGATCTGGATAATAGACTCAACCATATACAACAATGCCGGCAACCCACGCTGTCTCGGCGGCTCGGTGAGATTGGTGCAAAGAGTCGAGGAATGAAACACAAAGTATTGTTGTATAGCCTTCTGGCAGCCACACTATTGATGACAGCGTGCTTCGGGAAGAAGACGGATTACGAGTACCACGGATTTCTATATTCTGACAGCACGATGACTAATCCTATCGGTGGTGCGGTTTTGACATTCGGCGGAACGCAACCCTACTATTCATCCGATGCAGGTTATTGGCAGCTCGGCTCGGCAGTTACCGACAGCAACGGTTACTGGCAGTTCCTGCATATCCGTAGCCAGAACAGCGAACAGCAGAGCTCTGCCAAGTGGAGTAGAGAATCTGATTTTCTAATGATTACCTACAACGGAGACACATTGTTTTGGTACTATGATGGTTTTAAAGACACGTTAAAGCTCTACCCGGGTTGCTCATGGGACCCCTATGGGGACAGATAATACACATTCTTCGGATTTTTGATTTTATTTTGCAGAATTAGGCGAAAAAGGTGTATCTTTGCACTTGTTATTCTTCGAAAATTATTCATCGAAATCATTAATCCATAAAACACAAACAATTATGAGTAAAAAGTTTATCTGCCCCGTGTGCGGCTATGTTTATGAAGGCGACGAGATGCCCGAGAAGTGCCCCATCTGTGGCAAACCGATGCAGGAAGTGAAAGAAGACATCAAGACTTGGGCAGCCGAGCATATCGTGGGCGTGGCTAAGGACGCACCCGAAGATATCAAGATGGACCTCCGTGCCAACTTCGAAGGAGAGTGCAAAGAGGTGGGGATGTATCTCGCAATGGCCCGTGTGGCACACCGCGAGGGTTATCCCGAAGTGGGTCTCTACTGGGAGAAGGCCGCTTTCGAAGAGGCTGAGCATGCCGCCAAGTTCGCCGAGCTGCTGGGTGAAGTGCTGACCGACAGCACCGCCGAGAATCTCCGTATGCGTGTCGATGCCGAGTACGGCGCCACCGCCGGCAAGACCGACCTCGCCAAGCGTGCCAAAGCGCTGAACCTCGACGCTATCCACGACACCGTCCACGAGATGGCTCGCGACGAAGCTCGTCACGGCAAAGCCCTCGAAGGTCTGCTCAACCGCTACTTCAAGAAATAAGGCGGATTTTAATATAGCCAGACAATTAGACAAGAACTACCGTCCCGTTGTGGGTGGTAGTTCTTACTTTTATTGAAGTTTCACGAGGTCGCGGATAGTGTTGCCGACGTTGATCAAGTGGTCGGCCACACGCTCCGAGTTCTGAGCCAGCGAGATATATTCTGCGCCGGTGGCAGGGTCGCACACACCCGAGCTAAGCCTCTCGATATGGCTGCGTTCCATAGTCTCGGTGAAGTCATCTACCTTGTCTTCAATCGAATAGGCCCGTTGGAGAGCCTCGATGTCAAGTTTATGGTAAGCCTGCATTATCTCAGCGTAAAGCCCGTCGATAAGGCGTTGCATATTAAGTATTTCCTCCACTGCGTCGGGAGAGAATGACGAGTTGTTCTGGCGTAGAGCATCGGCATATTCCACTATGTTCTCGGCATAGTCGCCTATGCGTTCAAGGTCGCATACCGAGCGGATGGAGGTGGTCAGGTATTGTTTGTCGAAGCTGCCGAGGCGTTTGTCGAGCAGCTGGACGTTGAAACTCACCAGCTCGGCATTCAAGTAGTTGAGTTCATGCTCGGTACGGCGGAAAGTGTCAACTTCGGCATAATCCATGGTAGTGATGATTTTTATGGCGCGGCGGAAGTTGTCGATAGCCATCTGGGCCATGTTCTCGATTTCAGCCTTCATCTGCCTTACCGCCACGACGGGAGTGCTCAGCATCTTGCGGTCGAGGAAGTAGAAATGAGGCTCGTCGTCCTGAGTTTTAGGCTCGTTGTCTTTGATTATCTTGCTGGCGAGCGATACGAGCGCGTTGGTGAGGGGGAGCGCCACCAGCATGGTGGTGACGTTGAAGACGGTGTGGAACATGGCGAGCTGCAGCTGCGGAGCGCCTGGGAAGAGGTGACCAAAGATGCTGCCGAAGCTCAGTTTGCTTGCAGAGACAATCCATAGAATCAGTGCGATGGACATGAAGAGAATCACGCCTAGGACATTAAATATCAGATGGATTATGGCTGTGCGGCGAGCGTTGACCCCGCTGGTCATTCCGGCAATCAAAGCCACCACACACGAGCCGATGTTCGAACCCATGGTGAGGTAGATACCCTGATCGAGGTTGATGAGGCCCGACATCAACATCGTGATGGCAATAGAGGTCATGACCGAAGAAGACTGGATGATGGCTGTCAGCAACGCACCGATGAACACCAGCAGAATACTGTTGTCGATAGAGGCGAGGAAGATCTTCACCGAGTCGAGTGCTGCGAAGCCGTCCATAGCGTCGGCCATCATGCTTAGACCCACGAAGAGGAGACCGAAGCCGGTGACGATTCCACCCACTTGGCGCCATCTACTCCGTTTAGCGAAGAGCATGATGAACGCGCCTAATCCAGCGAAAGAGCCGAAGAGGAGCGTAGGGGAGAAGCTCTGCGAGCCCGTCATGCCGAGAGCCACCATCTGGGCGGTGACCGTAGTGCCGATGTTGGCACCATAGATGATGGTGGCAGCCTGTGAGAGCGACATGATACCCACATTCACGAAACCGATGACCATCACCGTCACGGCGCCGCTGCTTTGGATGGCCGCAGTGCCGAGGGTGCCGATGCCTACTCCGATCCATTTGTTGCGGCCGGTCTTGGAGAAAAGTTGTTTCAACCTGCGCGACGATGCCGACTCGAGGTTGCTGCTCATAATCTGGCAAGCCACCAGGAATACCCCGATGCCCGCCACGAGCGTGAAAATAGCAAAAAGAATGTCGTGAAAATCCATTATTTATGATTTTTCCTCACGAAGTTTAACATGATGCAAAAGTACAATTAAAATTCATCATATCGAAAAAAAGCGACCGCCCGTTTCACCGAGCGGCCGCCTCCCGTTATTAATCCACAAAACCAAAACATTAAGCACCCATTACGGGCAAATGGCAAAATAGCGAAATGCTTTGTTTTTCTGTTTGCAAAAGTACAGCCATTTCGAGAAACGGCAAATAACCATAGTTAGTCAAAAACGATACCGCAACTCACTAGAATTAGGGAAAGGAGATGTTATTGCTTGAATGCGTTAATGTGTTAATGCGTGAGTGAGGATTTGCCTCATTTAGGAGACATTGTCTCTGCTGCTCATAAATTGTCTGGAATAATTTTTTCAAAATAGAAAAAAAATGTACTTTTGCATTACGGAAATTCCGTTACGGAAATTCCGTAATAAAATATATACAGCTAAAACTGACTGAAATATGAGAAAAAGAAACGCAAATCCCTTTGTATGCCAGGGTTACGAAAGTCCAAAATATTTCTGTGATCGCGAAGGAGAGACAAAAAATATGCTCTCATCGCTCTATAATGGAAGAAATATCACCCTGATTTCACCACGTAGATTAGGTAAAACGGTGCTGATTTGGCATGTTTTTCATCATATACAGTCAGAGAACAAGGATGCCATCTGTCTGTATATCGACATTTTCCCAACACAAAATCAGCATGATTTGGTTAACATGTTGGGAGTGGCGGTTCTCAACAGCGCCTTATCGCGAAGCAAAGCCTTCGGTAAAAAGATGTTGAAATTTCTTGGGGCGCTACGTCCCGTGGTGGGTATCGATCATATGACTGGGCTTCCCAACGTTACCCTCAACATCGACCCAACGCAAGCCGATATGTCGTTGAAAAGCGTATTCTCCTTGCTGAAAAACCTTGATAAGGAAATCTTTATCGCCATTGACGAGTTCCAGCAGATAACCGAATATCCAGAAAGCGGTACCGAGGCGCTCTTGAGATCGCATATCCAGTTTATGCGTAATGTCCATTTCATTTTCTCTGGCAGTAAGCAACATATGATGACCGAGATGTTCCTATCGCCCCAACGTCCCTTTTATCAGAGTACCGATATCCTAAACCTCTCGTCGCTTGAGGAGGATGTTTACTATAGTTTTGCCAATGGTTTCTTTGAGGAAAGGGGTGGCCATCTTGATCGTGACGTTTTCCATGAGTTATACGCCATCTTCGACGGATATACGTGGTATATACAATCGGTTCTGAACCGTTTGTATGAGAACTACAAAAAGGTGGAAACGGTAGAGCAATTACGCACCACCATCCTTTGGGTGACCGAGAGTAAGGCGCCACAATATGAGTACCTGATGCAATTTTTGACCAGCAACCAGGTTGCTGTACTACGGGCCATTGCAAAGGAGGGCATTGTAAAAGAACCGACAGGCAAAGAGTTCTTAAAGAAACACAAGCTTCCTAGTGCAAGCAGCGTAAATACCACCCTTGAGACACTCTCTGGTAAAGAGTTGGTTTACCGTCAAACTGACGGATATATTGTCTACGATCGCTTTCTTGGCATATGGCTAAGCAGGTTGTAGTCATATTTCGATTGCACAATAAAAAAAATTATTTGAGTCAAAAAGGTGGTACAACACCCACCTAAAAAGGTGGTATGCGGAAGAAAGGCTATCTGGATCGACGTGACGATGGCAGTTGGCATGTTCTTGCTATCAACTCAAGAATTAAGAGTCATAATTGAACCTAAGGTCACCCAGCGGACGGCGGAGAACGAGACAAAGAAGCGAGCTGCAGGCGAAGCCTGCGGCTCGTTGTTTTATGTATATGCGGCCCCACACAGAAACTTTCAAAAGATTTTCGTAATTTTGCAGATTGCAAAAAATCACTCATTTATCCATAAAAGACCAAAAATTATGGCTAACATTCAAGACATCCACGAGTTGGAAGAACGCATCTACGATGCGGTTCAAGAGTATCTGGACAACCCAGATGGCTACAATCATCCTGTGTTGCACGTTTATCTCGACAACGACCAGTATCTGGCCGAAGTCGAAGATGATTTGAAAGGCTCTGAAGATGATGGCATCTACGCCATCGACAGCCTCATCCGCAAAGGCGATGATGGCACAGAACCCGACAACGACCGCATCAGCGACATCGCCAACAGTTGGATATTCCTCGACTAAACCCAAACAGCAATTCCATAAAAGACCAGAAGAACAATGCAAAAACAAAACCTCATAGGCAACACAATCTATGCAGCGATGGGTATTGGTCTACCTTTGGACGCTGCATAGCGTTGCCTTTTTATGAAAATAGAATGACCTCAGCACAAAACATAAAAACATCCTTGCCATACGACATTTCGAAGGCAACAAGCATTTTTGAATACAGCAAAGGTTTGTTGGGAAAAACTCTGCGTGATTTCGCAGATAAGGATTATAAGCCTAAGAAAGGAAAAGGAAGTCTTGGGCAAATGGTGGAGAATATCTATTTCATGCTAGAAACCAACAACTACGCAGGTGCAGACTTTTCTGAGGCTGGAATGGAGTTGAAATGCACTCCGCTAAAGAAAAGCAAACAGGACGATTATCTTGTCAAGGAGCGTCTTGTGTGCAATATGATTAACTATTGCGAGGTTATAAAAGATGACTTTGAACACTCCCATTTCTATCTGAAATGTCAGTTGATGTTGCTACTCTTCTATTTGCACCAGAAGAATTGCGACAACCTCGACTTAGAGTTTATTTTCTCTGTTCTGTGGAAACTACCCAAGAAGGATTTGCTAATCATTCGCCACGATTATGAGGTCATCATCGACAAGATAAAACAAGGAAAAGCTCACGAACTCTCTGAAGGTGACACGATGTACCTTGGAGCATGTCGGAAAGGACAGAAGGGTGATAGTTTGATGAGACAACCTAACAACCCCAATATTGATGCTCCTCGCAGAGCATTTAGCCTCAAAATGGCTTACATGCGCACCGTCTTGAAGTATGTTGTAGAGAGTGGGGGAAACGCCGTATCGAATGTATCAGGGGCGAATTTGGAGCTGGTCAACACAAATGACCTTTTGAAGAATTCCTTTGATGATATTCTACTCAGCCGCTTCAATACTTACATAAACAAGCCGTTTGGTGAGATTGCAAAAATGGAGGGAGTAAATATTTCTAACAATCCGAAGAATAAGTTCGCTATAATAGCCAATGCTATTGCAACTTCCACAAAGTGCGCCAATGTGAATCGTTCGGAAGAATTTCTCAAAGCGGGTCTCACCATGAAAACCATTCGTGTGCAAGCTAGTGGTAGAATTAAGGAGGCAATGTCTTTTGAGAACATTGACTACATCGAGGTTGCTGAGTGCGAAGAGTGGATAGAGTCGCGATTGTATGAACTCTATTCCAGTCGGTTTATGTTTGTAATATTTAGAGAACAAACTGCAGGTGAAGGGGATTATGTGCTGGATGATGTATTCTTCTGGACAATGCCTCAAAAGGATTTGGAATGGGCGGAAGTGTACTGGAACCACATTAAAGAAAATATTTTAGCCAATCATATTTCTGAGAAATATTGGTGGAAGGGGTCGGATGGGAAGAAATTCCATGTCCGGCCCAAAGCACAAAAGGCTATAGACCTTGCCCCGACACCGGACGGCAAGTGGGCTAAAAAGTTTTGTTATTGGTTTAATAACGATTATGTTAGTGAAATAGTAGAGAACAGAAGAAAGGAGAGGCAGAATGACTAAGCATAAAATAAAGGTAGTAGAACTCTTTGCCGGTGTGGGTGGATTCCGCATTGGACTTGAAGGTGCGTCGGATGCCTATGATACCATCTGGAACAACCAATGGGAACCATCAACCTTGCATCAAGATGCATCATTGGTATATAAGGCCAGGTTTGGATACAAAGGCCATGTAAATAAGGATATCAATTTAGTTAAGACTGCGGAGATTCCAGATCACGACTTGCTAGTAGGTGGGTTCCCTTGCCAGGATTATTCTGTGGCAGCAACCCTTAGCCGTTCTGGTGGTATTGAGGGTAAGAAAGGTGTACTCTGGTGGCAGATTTACCGTATTCTCAACGAAAAGGGCGAAAAACGTCCACAATACATCTTTTTCGAGAATGTGGACCGTTTGCTGAACTCTCCAGCCACACAACGTGGACGCGATTTTGCCATTATATTAGCCTCGCTTGCTGATTTGGGTTATGTTGTCGAGTGGCGTATCATAAATGCTGCTGACTATGGAATGCCCCAACGTCGCCGTAGAACATATATCGTAGGATATAGAAAGGGGTCAATAGTCGCCAAAAAGATTGGAACAATGAAAAATTGGGTGGAATACGACGGTGTTTTGGCTGAAGCGTTTCCATTCAAAACCAACGAGGGAACACAATTGGAGTTTGAGATTAAAGGTACTATTCAAGAAGTTTCTGCAAAATTCAACAAGGGAGCAAAAGAAACTCCTTTTGGAAATGCAGGCATCATGATGGACCGACACGTATATTCCGTTGATGCTATACCGGTTCATGAGGGAACAAGACAGATGTTAGGCGACATCCTTGTGGACGAAGATTTCGTTCCAGAAGAATTCTTTATTTCCGACGAAGATTTGCCCAAATGGCAATATGAAAAAGGTGCCAAGAAAATTAACCGAGTGTCGAAAGAGGGATTTGAATATGTTTTTTCTGAAGGTGGAATGGCATTCCCCGACTACTTGGATAGGCCGTCTCGCACAATGATTACTGGTGAAGGAGGTTCTTCTCCATCACGTTTCAAGCATGTGGTACAAACCCCCTCGGGCCGCTACCGTAGACTAATCCCCATCGAGATGGAACGTCTGAACATGTTTCCAGACAACCATACCTATCACCCTGAAGTGTCAGACGGTCGCAGGGCGTTCTTGATGGGTAATGCGTTGGTGTGCGGTATCGTTCAAGAAATTGGTAGAAGTCTATATCGTTTCATATACGACGAAGCCCCCGTATCGACACATCCAATTCATATGCAACGAGATTCTCGTCCAGTTTTGACGTTGGATTTATTCTCAACTGATGCGAAAGAATTGATTTGTAACAAACCGAAGAAAACATATACGTTGGATGTATCAAAACGTCTGCTGGTAGGTATTGTAAAGAAGGACAACCAAGAATATTTTCTTGAAGAAGAGCCGACCAAACTATACTATACCGACTCAATACGCAAGTTCCCATCAACCATAGCGCTCAATAAGCTCTACTATTTCATGCCTTATATTAAAGGCAAAGGAGTGAAAGACATATATCTGATTAAGATATTGCGTTTGGGAAGTAAGACGGAGGTGCATCCTGAAGAAAAGAAAGACTTAAAAGCCCCTCGTTTCGTATTTGAGCTTGAGTATCTGGAGAGTCTACAAGATTATCAAATGCTACCCTTAAGATTTCAACGAGCTTTTACAGATACATTTTTGGGAAGAGTAATGGGGGAAAGAAGTAATTGAAATGATACCATTTCACTCGTCAAAGAGGTTAACATGAATAACATTACATATACCATTTTGCTATTTTCGATAGCTTTATTATTGGGATGTACTCGAGACGAGTATGATGGTTTAGATTTGATACAAACAAATCCCAATGATAGTTCTGGTATCGTTCAAGGAATAGACGGACCTAACCTTTTACTTAATGGAGGGTTGGAGGAATGGATTAGTTTGCCAAGCTATTATTACGATTCTCCGAATAATTGGCTTTGCCACAACAATTACAACGTGAAGAGATGTCATGATATAGTGTATGAGGAGTACTATTCTGCAAAGATGGAGTCGGTAGAAAGTGGTGTTACGGCAACAATAGATCAAGTTGTTCCAGTAACCCCTGGAAGCGAAATAAGAATCCGTTTTAGGTATTTTGTGGCGAACTGGAAAGAGAATGGCGCTCGCACTTATTGTTATTTTAGAACGGGACCGGCAGAAGCTACAAATATCCCCATTAGCGATTTACGAGATTTCTATAGTAGCGAAGAGTACAACATCATTCGTGGAGGTGGTCGTGGAATAAGCTATCTTCCTCATCAGTTAAATACGTGGTTGATTTTCAATGAAACAATAACAGTACCCCCAACTGCAACTTATTTCGTGTTTGGTGTAAACAGTTATTATGAAACGATTATTTACGTTGACGACTGTTTTGTTGGGGAAATTATCAATCAATAAGAATCACTATCTTATAGTGTTTTTGCGTGACAATGGACAAATCTCGTTCCAATGTCATCTAGGGGTTATTCTGCTACAGTTGCTACAGTGCTACAGTTTGTTTGGGGGTTTTGTTTGGGTTGACTAGATTTTGAACTGTAGCACTGTAGCGCAACATTTGGAACGGAACGCTTTTCTATTAATAGCCTAGTAGAGAAGAAGTTGGGATGTGAATACCCGTTCCAGTTCCAGTTGTTCCAATTAAAATTGGATGGACAATAATCCTATATAATATATATAACTAATTAATTATTAATAATATATATAAGATATAGGGGGAATTGGAATACCCCAAAAATTATCTGGAACAACTGGAACTGGAACGCTTCATGGAATCATTTTTCACCTAAAAGGCTAAATATCAACGAGTATGATATACCATTAGGGGGATGGGCGTTCCAATTCCTGACAGTTGACAGTTTTGACAATTATTTTTCGGGATACCCTATTTTCTATTATCTACCACTTATATTACTATATATTAATTAGTTATATAGTATATATAGGGGAAAGTGTCATGCGTTTTTTTAACTGTCATAACTGTCAACTGTCAGATTTTGCATCTATCACTCTTGAAATCAACGGGATATGATTTCGACAACTGTCAGAAGACAAGGGGAATGTGACAAAAAAGGGCCTTTTTTAACAAAAATTAAGGCTCGAAAGTGATGCTTGCACTCCGTTTTGGATGCTTTACCCCTTCCAAAATGAAAGATGTATTACATCAAAAAGAGCTGCCTAAATACAAAAACCGGCACCAAAACCCCCTCGAAAGCCCCTCATCCCATACACACCTCGCCTTAAGGAGTGTGGGGGCAGGGGGGAAGCTTATGCCTATCACTTACCTATCATCTCCCTATCATCTTCCTATCACCTGGCTCCCACCCAACGCTCACCTAACTCCCACCTGACTTCGCATCAACCCAAACCCGTTCCAGATTCAGCCTTCAATCTGATATTTGTCTCATTTCAATAAAAGCCCGCTCTGGGAAAATGTGATTTTTCGCCCTAAAATCATGCCGAAAATGTGATTTTTTACCTATATTTGCATGCGGAAAATGTGATATGACAGTAACAGAACTATGATACAGATTGAGATTTGTGCGCCGGGGCGTACCTCGGCGGAGAATGCCAAAGCTGGCGGCGCCGGCAGGATAGAGCTGTGCGAAAACCTCAATATCGGGGGCACCACCCCGAGGATGGACGATGTCCAGTACTGCGTCCACGACCTGCATCTGCGCACCCATGTGCTCATCCGTCCCCGTGGGGGCGACTTCTGCTACACCGACGAGGAGTATAATCAAATTCTCAGCGATATAAGGCGTTGTAAAGAGGCTGGGGCACAGTGTGTTGTGGTGGGATTTCTCACTTCAGACGGCAAGGTGGATATCGAACGCACGAAGGCTGCGGTTGCTGCCGCCGAAGGGATGGAGGTGACCTTCCATCGTGCGTTCGACCGCGTGGAAGACCCATACGAGGCGCTGGAAGAGGTGATAGGGTGCGGATGCCATCGCATCCTGACTTCCGGCTGCAAACCTACGGCAGAAGAGGGAATAGAGGTGCTGCGTGAGCTGGTGAGAAGGGCCGACGGGAGAATAAAGATACTGGCGGGAAGCGGAGTCACTCCCGCAAACGCAGCCAGGATAGTGAGTGAGACGGGCGTCGGAGAGATTCACGGCTCATGCAAACGGATTGATTGCAAGGGTAATGCGGTGACGGACACGCGTATCGTGAGGGAACTGTTGGAACGCTTGAATGTAAGACCTTAACCTTAAACTGAAAGTATTATCATTATGAGACGTATAAGTTATTTCTTTATCTTGCTTGGAATCAGCGTCTGCCTTATGGTGACGGCTGGCTGCTCCAAGAAAAAACATTTCATCTCTGACAAGAACTACCGCACTCAGGTGCACGAGGATTACCTGAACCGCACTCAGCTGGCTGAGGGGCGCAGCCAGGCACTCTTCGCGGGTATGGACACCCTCGGGGTCAGGGAGCGCGAGGCTATGGAGTTTCTATATGCTTATATGCCCTACAGCGACTTGGCCGACTACGATTTCGCATATTTCTTGAAACAAGTGCGTTACGCGTTCAAGGCGCAGCAGGAGATGGCTTGGGGCAAGGAGGTGCCGGAAGATATCTTCCGCCATTTTGTCTTGCCTTATCGTGTTAATAACGAGAACCTTGACACAGCGAGGATGTATATGTACGAGGTGCTGAAAGAGCGGGTGAAAGGGCTGACGATGGAGGAGGCGGCGCTGGAGGTGAACCACTGGTGTCACGAGCATGTGGCCTACAGAGGCGCCGACGCCCGCACGTCGGCGCCGCTGGCTACGATGAAGACCTCGTTGGGCCGCTGCGGCGAGGAGAGCACCTTCGCTGTGGCTGCGTTGCGTTCGGTGGGCATCCCTGCACGCCAGTGTTATACGCCACGTTGGGCACATTGCGACGACAACCACGCATGGGTCGAGGTGTGGGTTTATAACCCCGAAACGAAAGCGGGCGAATGGAAATTCCTCGGTGCTTGCGAACCTGACCCGAAGCTCAACATGGGGTGGTTTGCCGAGCCCTCAAGCCGCTGCATGATGGTGCACACCAAGGCGTTCGGCCGCTATCATGGCGACGAGGAGGTGGTGAAAGGGACGGCTATGTACTCGGAGCTGAACCTGCTATCGCACTACGCACCCGTCTGCAAGGCGGTGGTGACGGTAACGGACGAGTCGGGCAAGCCGAAAAGCGGAGCTCAGGTGAGGTTCAAACTGTATAACTATGCTGAATACTACACACTTGCGACGATAAAAAGTGACGAGCAGGGGAAAGCCTGCCTTACTACGGGATTGGGCGACCTGCTGGTGTGGGCCAGCGACGGCGAACGGTTTGGATATGCGAAGATGGACACGCGGGCGAACAAAGAGTTGACGATAAAGCTCGACCATCAGGTTGGGGAGGAATATGTGGAGAACCTGGATATCGTGCCTCCGGCGCCGAGCTGCGAGCTGACCAAGGCGACCGACGAGGAGCAGGCGGCCAACGGCAAACGAATTGAATATGAGGATTCGGTACGCGGAGCTTATGTGGCGACCTTCTGGTGCAACAGGGAGAGAAGCGAATGGGGGGTGAAAGCCAACGCGAACATCACGGAGGAGCAGATGGCTGAGATCATGCGCAGGTGTGAGGGCAACTACGAGGAGATAGCCCAGTTTCTGAACCGCCATACGGAGAAGACGGACTTCCCGCTCTACAGCTACCTCAAGTCGTATAGCGACAAGGACATGAGGGACATCACGGCCGACGTGCTCGAGGCCCACATCACGGAACCGGCTGCCAGCAGTCAGTTGTCGGCTGCCGTTTATGAAAAAGGGCTGCTGCCCGCGAGGGTGAGCAACGAGATGGTGAGAGGATGGAGGAAAGGGCTCGGAGAGGCGATGGAGCGCGAAGGGGTGAAGACGGTCAACCAGCTGATTGCATGGGTGAAAGAGAACGTGAAGGTGGACGATACGGGCAACTACTACAACTGTCCGATATCGCCTATGGGTGTGTATGAACTGCGCCATTCCGACGCCCACTCGCGCGATATCTTCTTCGTGGCCGCCTGCCGCTCGATGGGCATACCGTCATATATGGACAACGCAACGGATCAGATATTTGTCGCACCCGACGGAGAATGGACGGAGGTGTCGTTTGCGGAGGGTGGGAAAGCAGAAAAGGAGAGTGACGGACAGAGCTCACTTACGGTCAAACTGTCAAGCAATCAGCCGATTGCTGATCCTCAATATTGGAAGCACTACACGATAGAACGTTATGAAGATGGCGACTTCGTGTCGCTCGACTATGAGGACGACGAGCGGGTGGCGACCTTCCCCTACACGCTGACGCTCAAGCCGGGATACTACTGTCTATCGACGGGCAACCGCGACGAGAAAGGGAGCGTGAGGTCAAGGCTGGAGTTCTTCGAGCTGAGAGAAGGCGAGGCGAAAGAGATGGAGGTGATGATAAGAAACCTCACGGAAGGAGCAGGCGACGAGGTGGTGACGATAGACAATGGCTTTGAGGTGATTGGAGGTATGGCCACCATCGAAGACTATGCCGGAGAGAAAGGCTTTATCTTTGTGTCGCTGGGCGACTACCGCGAGCCGTCGAAACATCTGGTGAAGGAGCTGATAGAGAAGCGAGAGCAGCTGGAACGCTGGGGTGGTATGATTTACCTTTTGGCGCCCGAAGGGGTGCCGGCGATGAGCTGGGACATCCCGGGAGCGGATGTGGCGATATGGCGTAAGAGCTTGGACGACCCGCTGGAGAAGATGCTGGTGAAAGAGCTGGGAATCAGCGAGCCGGTGGTCTATCCTGTGGTGGCGTTGGTCAAAGGCGACGGACGGGTGACGTTCCACTCGAACGGCTACAAGATAGGCGTTGTCGAGCAGATGTTACGCCAGCTCTGATTGAGGTAATTGCTCAAGATATTTCTTGGCTTCTGCCGGCCCGATATTGAAGAGGAGGTCTATTATGCTGAGGTTGGGGCAGAAACCGAGCCTGTCGGCCCAAAGTTGGTAGTACTTTAATTGCTTGAATGCTTGAATGCTTGAATGCCTCCTTTCGGAGTCATTGTCTCTGCGGCTCGGCAATACTTGAGCAAGCTCAGTATTGCTCTCGCTCTTGTGAGACAATTGCGTTAGTGGGTTCGCTTCGCTTGAGGGGTTGTGGGCGAACATATTCCGCATATCCAACTGCTGGTTGCTGGCTGCCTGCTGAGGGGGGACATAATCCTCACTATACTGTAGCTGGCAAGAGATGTTGAGCTTGGCGAGGAGGTAACGCATGATCTCGCTGTTGAGGTCGATGAGGCGGTCGTGGCGACGAAGCAGGATAGCCTTCAGGTCGTCCCAGAGATAGAGGAAGTAGGGAGTCATGCTGTAAGCTGATTCTATGGCTCTTATGTGCTGGATGTTCCACCTCTCGGCATAGGAGATGGTTATGTCGGAAGTGGGGGTGTGGTTGCCTGAGGTGCGCACGACGGGGACGCTCAGCCGCATGATGCCGTTGGCGGTCATGATCTCGCAACGGTTGCGGTGGGTCTGCTTGGGATAGGTCTCGTGGATCTCGATGGTGGCGCAAGGGCTCTTGAGCAGAAGCGCAACATAGCTGAGCGGAGGCAGGTAGGAGGTGGGAAGGAGCAATTGATTCATGGTGCAAAGGTATTAGATTTTCGACGATAAACGCAATTTTTTTGGCGGAAAAAAGTTAATTATAGTGATTAGTGATAGGTAATTAGTGACTCGACAAATGGAATTGGTCCACATTGTTAAACAATTACACACAACATAGCTACAACTTTTTTACTTAACCAACGAAATCCATTCATGGATGTAGAAGTATTCAAATTCGGCGGAGCATCAGTCAACAGCGCGCAAGCTGTACAGAATATGGCCTCGATAGTCAAGAGGTATCATGACGCCGGGCGGAAGATGGTGATAGTGGTGTCGGCGATGGGGAAGACCACGAACGCCTTGGAGCAGCTTGTGCCCAACGCGAAGCCGGAGGACGAGCAGGAGATAGTGTACAAGAACCTCGTGGAATATCATCTGCAGATTGTGAGGCATCTCTTTCCGAATCCGGCGGACTTGCTGTACGACAAGCTGAGAGTGCTTTTTGCGGACTTGGAGAAGAGCCGGAGGAGTGGCTCGGGAGCTTATAACTATGACTACGACCAGGTGGTGTCGTTCGGCGAATTGCTCTCGACGACCATCATAAGTGCGTATTTGAAGCAATGCGGTGTTGAGAACCAGTGGGTTGACGTGAGGAAGATAATTGTGACGGACGGGATGAATCGTTGTGCGCAGGTGGATTGGAGACGGACGATGGAGAACAGAGAGTTGTTGGAGCAGACGCTGAAGGGAGGGTCGATAGTGACGCAGGGGTTCATAGCGGCATCGAAAGAAGGAGACACCACGACGCTCGGCAGAGAGGGTTCGGATTATACGGCTGCGGTGCTTTCGTATATGCTGGATGTGAAGCGGATGACGATATGGAAGGATGTGCCGGGATTCCTGAATGCCGACCCCAAGTACTTCCCCGACACGGTGAAGATAGAGGAGATGCCCTACCACGAGGCCATCGAGCAAGCCTACTACGGTGCTTCGGTGATACATCCCAAGACGATAAAACCGCTGCAAAACAAGCAGATACCCCTATACATAAAGTCTTTCATCAACCCAGAGGCAGAGGGTTCGACCGTGGGACCTTACGAGGTCATCAAGCCGCAGATACCGCTATATATCTTCAAAGAGAATCAGGTGCTTATGTCTATAATGCCCAAGGATTTCTCGTTCATAGCGGAGGAGAATCTGCAGAAGATATTCTCGATACTGTCGCAGGTTGGAGTGAGCGTGAACCTGATGCAGAATTCGGCGTTGAGTTTCTCGATATGCATAGATTACAACAAGATACTCATCGACCAGCTTATCGAGCGTTTAAGTGCTGATTTCAAGGTGCGTTACAACAGAGAGATGGAGTTGGTGACGGTGCGCCACTACACGCGGGAGATTATCGACTCGATAGTTGCGGGGAGGAAGGTGTTTCTGGAGCAGCGCAGCCGCGACACCGCCCAGCTGGTGGTGGAGAACTGAACCCTTAAGGAGGGGTTGTGTCTGTGATTTACGGTGTTATTTATTTGCAGATGTGAGGATTGCGTCACGTATCTCGTTGTCGTTCACGGAGACGTCGATTACCGGAACGCCAGGGGCCTGCAGCAAGACAAACAGCGTTTCGTTGTCGGCTCTTTTCTTGTCGTTGCGCATTAGTTCCAGCAGCTGTTCTATCTCCTTGAGAGTAAGATGAGGCAGCGCTATGCGCTTTGTGAGCCAGCTGCGGTATTGGCTGTAGCACGCATGGTCGAGTCCTAGTTTCTTTGTAGAGAGGTACAAGGCATAGAGTATGCCGATACCGACGGCTTCGCCGTGACTCATCTCTTTCTGTTGGCCAATATAGTAAGCCTCCAGAGCGTGGCCGATGGTGTGGCCGAAGTTCAACATTTTGCGTAATCCATGGTCTTCGGGGTCTTCTTTGACGACTGATTGCTTGAAGTTTACGCAGTAGGGTAGGAGGTCTTCAAGGTCAGAGAGGTTTTGATTCTGCCAGTTCTCACGACCAGTGAGCAGCAAGGTCTTCACCATCTCGTATTCGCCAGAGCGAATTTCGTTTTCAGGAAGGGTCTCTAAAAAGGCTGGTTCGATGCAGGTTATGATGGGGTTGCGAAAGCATCCAATCTGGTTTTTCACACCGTCGAGGTTGATGGCGGTCTTGCCTCCGATGGCGGCATCGATCATGGCGGTGAGGGAGGTGGGGACGTTGATGAAGTCGATGCCCCGTTTGTAGGTGGCGGCGACGAAGCCGCCGGCATCGCAGACACAGCCGCCTCCGAGGTTGACGATAACGGAGCTGCGGTCGGCCCCGCTCTCGAGGAGCGAGCCCCACACCTCGTGGATGATGGAGAGGTCTTTGCAGGCCTCGCCTACAGGCAGTTCGAGGAAGTCGGCCGACTCCAGTTCGGGCACGTTATAGATAAGAGTGGGAAGACAATGTTCCAGGATGTTTGCGTCGGTCAGGATAAAGTATTTGCGTCTGTGATCGGGGTTGAGAGTTTTAAGTTTCTTGTCAAGAGACTTGAGCGACGACTGACGTCTTGGGAGAAGAATCTGTGTCTTGGTCATAATAATTCTTCGTTATTGATTTTAAGTCTTAATTTCCGGCGTAGGCAAGAGCGGCAACGCTCACACGCACACCTTCGGCTTGTGAGAGAGCGGCATAACAGGCTTTCACGGTAGAGCCCGTTGTTATAACGTCGTCAACGAGGAGCACGTGTTTCCCGCATAGCCGTTTCAGATTGTGGGGTTTGAAGGCACCAGCCACATTTTCAGCGCGTTCCTGATGGCTTTTTCTTGTCTGAGTCGAGGTGTAGTGGCTACGTGCGATAAGGTGGTTTTCCAATGGTTTCGCCATTTTCTTAGCAATAGAGTAGCTGATTTCGCGGCTTTGGTTGTAGCCACGTTCCAGCCAACGCAGAGGATGTAAGGGTACGGGTATAATTATGTCCACGTCGTCGAAGCGGTGAGAAGCAATGATAGATTCTGCAAGTTGGCGTCCGAAATGGTGAGCCAGTTTCAGGTTGCCATAGTATTTGATAGCGTGGATGATGTGTTGCGACACTTCATTTTTCTCATAGTACATCAGAGCCGTTGCCTTCACGTGAGCGATAGAGCCTTCAAGCAGCAATTCCAGAGGGTTGTCGGTCATTGTGGCGAAGCAGGTGTAGGGGATGTGGCTGACACACTCGATGCAAAGCATACGCTCGTCGCCCACAAGAAGATTGCCGCAGGAAGCGCACTTCGGTGAGTACATCGCATTGAGCAGGTCTTTCAGCGGATTGAAAGCGTACATATAGCTTTAAGGTATGAACAGGCAGCTGTCGCCGTAGCTCAGGAAGCGGAAGTTGTTGTCCAGAGCGAACCGATAACATTTCTTCCAGTTGTCGCCTATGAGGGCTGAAACCAGGAGGAGCAAGGTGCTCTTGGGTTGATGGAAGTTGGTTATCATACCATTGATTACATGGTAGTTGTAGCCAGGTGCGATGATGAGCTGTGTCTCGCCCATGAGGATGTCGGCATCGTGATGAGCCATCCAGTCGAGCACGTTGGAGTAGGACTTGCGAAAATCAACCTCGAGAGGGTTGTTATATGGCTCCCATTGGGAGACGTGCATGGCGTCGATGGAAGGGGTGCCTTCCAGCTGCACTCCGAACCAATAGATTGATTCCAAGGTGCGAACGCTTGTGGTGCCAACGGCAATGAGAGGTTTCCCGTAGTGGTTTAAGATGTTCTGTATAGAGGTGCGTTTTACGACGATTTTCTCGGTGTGCATCTCGTGTCCGCCGATGGTGTCGCTGCTGACGGGTTTGAAGGTGCCGGCGCCGACGTGAAGGGTGAGGAATTCGGTCTTGATACCTTTAGATTTCAGTCGGTTGAACACCTCGTCGGAGAAATGCAGCCCAGCGGTGGGGGCGGCCACCGAGCCTTCAGGGTTGGCATAGACCGTTTGGTAGCGAGTGTTGTCGTCAGACTCGGCTTCGCGGTTGAGGTAGGGCGGCAGAGGGATAACCCCAGCCTGCTCAATCACCTCAGCGAAGCTGATGCCCCCTGACCAGCTGAAATCTATTATCCAGGCGTTGCCCACGGCCTCCCTGCGGGTGGCGGTGAGGGTGAAGGTGGCTTGTGGCTGGTGACCTGTGACTTGTGAGAGCTGGCTGTTGACCGCTTTTGTCAAGCTTCCGCCTTTCCACTTCTTGTTGTTTCCGACGAAGCAGAGCCATGTGCAATGCTCGCGTTGCTCGAAGGCTTCGGAGATGGCGGTTTGGTAGGGTTCGAGGCAGAATATCTCAATAGTGGAGCCCGTTTCTTTCTGGAACATCAGGCGAGCGTGGATGACCTTGGTGTTGTTGAGGACGAGCAAGGTGTCGTCGGGCAAGAGGTCCGGGATGTTGCAGAAGGTATTCTCGGTTATTGTACCGTTCTTGAAAACAAGCAGTTTTGACTGGTCGCGTTGCGAGAGAGGGTACTTGGCGATGCGCTCTTCAGGCAGAGGGTAATCGTAGTCAGCGATGGCTATCGTCTTAGGGTCAGACATGTTTCACGAGATAAAAGGTGGCAACAGAGAGGATAACATACCAAAGAATGATGAAAAGGATACCGATAACACCGAAAAGAACCAGCAGTAACAAACAAGAAATCAGAAATATAAAACGGACTTTGTTGTCGTTCCATTTCAAGGTTTTGAATTTGAGGGCGAACAGGGGTATTTCGGAAACCATAAGCACGCTGCAAATCAGAGCGAGGACGGCCAGGACAAGAGATCCTGTGGGAGAAAACAGGAAAACGGGGAGGTCGGGCAGTTTGACGAGAGCGACGGAGTACCAGTGAGGGCAGTTGCAATAGAATCCGATGCAGGCCCAGACGAGGGCGTTGGACGGAGCGGGAAGGCCGAGGAACGAGGTTGACTGGCGGGAGTCGAGGTTGAATTTAGCCAGGCGCCAAGCGGCAGCCAGAGGAATAAGCAAAGCCGAGAAAGCTATCCAGCCAGGCGAGGCATGATGCAGGAGGATATAGAAGAGGATGAAGCCCGGAGCCACGCCAGAGGTGACCAGGTCGGCCAGAGAATCCAATTCTTTGCCCATAGGCGAAGCCACCTTCAAGGCACGAGCGGCAAGGCCGTCGAAGAAGTCGAAGAAGATGCCCAGCAGGATGAAGATGGCTGCGAAATGCAGCTGTCCCAGCACAGCCTGCCAGGCGGCGATGGTGCCGCAAAGCAGATTGAGAAGCGTGATGCAGTTAGGAATGTTGCGTTTGATGGAGTGGAACATATTATACTTATTGTATGCTAAACAAAAAAAGCAGTCAGTAGCCTCTGTGGTAGTTGACTACTGACTGCTGTGGGATGACCACTGGTTATTCTTCGGTGTAGAGTTGGACGATGGTCTTGAACTCCTGGTCGTCCCAGAAGCTGCGGAACTCGACATCGGTCTGTGCGGTCTTCTTGTACTCGTAGTTCTGAGCCACCGACTCTTTGAGGTTCTTCAGGGCGTTGGCTTTATCACCCAGGCGTGCGTAGGCGACGGCGCGGAGGTAATAGACTTCGGCGTTCTGGTCGAGGCAGCAGTCGAGGGTGCGGATGGCGGTGGTAGCCTGGTCGTTCTGGAGCTGTGCGAAGGCGAGGTTGAAGCTGCAGGTGTTGCCTTTCAGGCTCTTCTCGGCATCTTCGTAGTTGCCTTGCTTGAGGTTGAGGATAGGGATGTTGGCATCGGCATCGACGCTTCCCTGGCGCTGGGCTTCCTCGAAATATTTCTTTGCCATGGGGTACTCTTTCTTGGCCATATAGAGGAGGCCAGTGTTGTTGAGCACGTCGGGGTTGTGAGGGTTCATCTGGCGAGCCACGTTGAGGTAGCGGTCAGCCTCTTCGACGTCGCCTAGATAGAGCGATACGGCGCCGGCGTTGTTCCAGGCGGCCCACTCGTCGCTGTGGTTCTCGGTGGCCCACTTGTAGTATTTCAGCTTGGTGGGATAGCTGTAGTTGATATAGGCGGCATACATCAGCTCGTCGAAGGAGAGCTTGGAGGGGTTGATGGTGGCCTGCTTGGCGAGATCTTGGTCGTTCTTGCGGGCCTCGGAATAATAGAGTGCAATCTGTGCACGACGGAGGTTGGGGAAGATATCGTCGGCCAGCTGGGTGTAGACGGTGGAGTAGTTCTTGATCATCTGCTCGCGCTTGATGAGGTTCTGCTGAGTCTCCACGACGTTGACGATGGAGTGTTTGTCCTGGATGTCGGACTCTTCGACCATGAGGACGAAGTGCACCCAGTCTTCGCCTGCGGCGCGAGTGGTCTGGACCACTTCTTTCTGGAGGTTGTATTTGAAGTAGTCGAGGTCTTGCGGTTTGACTTTGGCGCGTTTGGCCATAGCGTTCAAGGTCTCTTCGAACACGCGCTTGAACTGTTCGGTAGCCACATCGGCACGACCTTTGGAGACGCCTATATTGTTGGTCTCCTCGCCTTCGGGAGAGGCCCAGCCGGTGATGGTCACCTGCTTAGGCAGACCGTTCTGGAGCATTATCTGTTTCAGCTCTTCGAGGCCGTTCTTGGTGTCGAACTTGCGGTTCATGTCGAAGTTCCAGTCGAGCTTGGAGAGGCCGTTGGGGAAGTAGATGTCGGCGGTTTCGACGATGCCTTGTTTCTTGTTGTAGTTGATGGGTGCTATGGAGATGTTGCCACGTATGTCAACCCATGCGGAGGTGTTGTTGACGCCGTCGGAGATGAGGACCTCGTTGAAGGTCTTGCCGCTGTGTTTCTGTACGATTTCGTCGGCGAACTTGGTTTCGGCATCGGTGAAGGAGGTCTTGTAGCCCACGGGTGCGAGGGTGACGCGGCCGGTCTCCATGCCAGGTTTGAAATCCAGAAGGTCGGTGTAGGTGAAGCGTCCGCCTGTCTGGTATTTAATCATGGTGCCTTCGCCATCGACGTTTTCGCCCTTCAAGGTCATAGGTTCCAGGGGTATGCTTCCGCCGTCCCAGGTGAAGACGGGCTGAAGGAAGACAGCCACGTTCTTGGCAAAATATTTCTGCGGTATGGCGCCGGTGAATTTCACCACCACTTTGTCGTCCATGGTGGCTACGGGATCAGGGATGGCCTGATAGCGCACCTCTCCCGCATGTTTCTTCATGTAGGACAAGCCTTTGCATCCGACAAACATGATGCACATCACGGGAATAAGAAAGAGAATCTTTTTCATGTATGAAATCATTTATTGAAATGCAAAAATACAAAAAAAAATCATTTGAGAGGTCTTTTTGCCTCCAGAATCTGTTTAGAGGGGGTCATTCCGTTGATACGTTACTTTGTCCGGAAGGCTCCAGACGCTTGCAAACAGGGGCTATTGTGCAGTATTTGCATGAGGTTTTGTCGTCTTTCATGCGGAATGGGATTTCGGGGTTGAACATCTCGGAAAAAATAGCTTTCAGCATTTCTTCGAACTGTTCCAGAGTATTTTTTGTCAGTGTTTCACAGTTGTTGACCTTGGCCGGCATGAACTCGCCTCCGAGTTTCTGCAGAGGGCAGAGGCCGGAAACGATGGGTTCGGTTATGTTGTGGGTTTTGGAATAGTACCAAGAATAGAACATCACCTGAAACCATTTGTCTTCTGCATCACGCCATAGGTCGGATTCGATGGAACTGGCCTCGATGTTGTTTTTTTCGACCTTTCCTGACTTGTAGTCGATGACGCGGAGTTGGCCGTCCAGGCGGTCTATGCGGTCGGCCGTTGTCCAGAACCTGACCACTTGCTGCCTGCCGTTGATCACCATTGTCACGGGTTCTTTCATCACTTCCTCGAGATGTTCAATCACTATCGAGTGATTCTCGAGCACGGCTATCTCTTTTTCCAGGAAGTTTGTGATTTGAGTTATGGCTATGGTCCTGAGGAGGTCGTTTTTTCCTTCGTGGACTTTTCCGTTGACCAGCATATTGTTGAATTGAGCATCCACCATTCCGGGCACTCTCGGGATGGCCATGCGCAGACCTTCTCTGTCAACTTTCTGTCCGATGTAGGGGAGGTAAATCTCTTTAAGACATTCGTGTATGGCGGTTCCCAGTTCGTTTTTCTCCAAGACGTCGGAGATTTCGTCCTCATCGCTCACTTTCAGCAGGTTTTCATAGAAGAAACGGAACGGGCAGTCTCTGTAGGTGTTGAGGGAAGAAGGCGAGAAGCTCTTTTCTGCGAGGCGAGCCATAATCTCGTCGGTTTTCACAATCACGTCGGAGAGGTGGTTGTCGTAAGCCGTGTTGTTGTTCGACACGGTGGTTTCAGTGAGCTTTATGTTGTTGTACCGTTTGGCCAGCTCGGCTCTTACTTGCTGCACAAAGCGGCTCTCAGAGTTCTTGCCGCCACTTTCACTTATCAGGTATATGTCTTCGGCGCGTTGCATGAGGTGGTAGAAGTTGTAGGCATATACGGCGTCTTTCTCGTAATAGGTCGGCATCTTGAAGTCTTTCTTCAAACTGTTTGGAATCAAGGTGTTCACGCTTCGTGCCGATGGTATCACCCCTTCGTTGGCCGAGAGGAGAATCACCCTGCGGAAGTCGAGGTTGCGCGTTTCGAGCACTCCGAGTATCTGCAATCCGCTTTTGGGGCTGCCTTTCAGAGAGATATGTCGTCGCTGTGCTATGCGCAGATAGATCTTTCTCAGCGTCTGCACGTCGGTTATCAAGGCGCTTCCTTCTGCGGTGATGGCCTCGACGTGGTTTTTCAGTGTGTCAAGATAGTCTAAAACCTGCACCAGGCATTCGAGTGCCGCCATCTCTTTAGAGTCGCTGGATATCACAGCATTGGCTTGCAGCTGAACGGTGGTTTCCCTTACGATGTCGAGCACTCCGAAGGGGGCTTTCGGGTCGCCCTCGAACAGGAAGGAGATGGGGGAGAAGTCGCAGTCGAGTTTTTCGAACAGGGAGCGGAGATTGTCGATGTTGGCGTAGATGAATTTCTTCTCGGTCAGTTCTTTGACCACTGCCGAGGGGCCGCCAGACGAGCCAAGCAGGGCACAGACATACGGGTTGCCCAGCAAGCCGGTGACAGTCTTGTGGTAGAACATCTGGGTGTCTGCGCGCATTTCGGCATACAAGGCCATTATGGAGAGAGCCAGAGAGTGCATGTCGGTGGTTGAGAACGGAATGCCCATGGTGACGTTGGCGGTAGCTATCTCTTCAGGCAGAGAGTTCAGCACTGTAGTAATCAAGCTTTCGTCGGCCAGCACCAGGGCTGTTTCGTCAAGTGTGATGTCATTTTGCTGGTTTCTAAGCAGATTGCTCAGCAAGGTGCCAGCGTATTTCGCCTGTGTCACATTGTCGGGAGCCTTAACGATGTTGATGGTTTTCTTTTCATTGAAGTGTTCGTCGAAGGACTTTATTGCGCTGATATCAAGATGGTCTCTGATGAATTTGCCAGCTTCGTGCGAGGAGTCGCTCACGTAGTAGTTGTCGCCGTCGGGCAGATATTTGGCGCGACCGCGCTTGACGTAGGCGTTGATGATGGCTTTCTCGCATTTCGACAAGGCGTTGAATCCAAGGAAGTAGAGTTGTTCTTCAGCGCGTTCGTCGAGAAGGCTTTCGATGTTCTCTGCGACTTTGCGGTAGGCCATGCCGTAGTAAGCCTGGCCGCGACTGTCGAGGAGTTGGTTCAGAGCGATATAGTAGTTGTATATAGACTTGTAGAACCTCAGGTAGTTTTTCTGGAAAGGCGTGAGTTCTTTGCCGCTCACGTCCCATTCGCCTATCTCCTTGATGTCATGGAGGTTGCCGTAGAGGTCTTTTGCATCGACCAGGTAGCGGTCGATTTCGGAGAAGTCGCTGAGCATCATGTCGGCCATGGGGATGAACTGCTCCAGCGAGCGGGTGTCTAGTTTGTTGATTTCATGGTGGATGTCGTAGAGTTCGAAGAGGAGAAACTCGTTGGGGAGGATCTCCACACAGCCGAGTTCGGCGACGAGGTCGTCGAAGACAATGGTTTTAGGCAAGAAGAAAGAGTTGCCGAACAACTCCTGCATGTATTGTTTCACGAAGAGGGCCGGACGTTGGTTGTTGAAGACCAGCGTAACGTCGCCGAGGTCACCTTGATGCTCTTCGGCGATGCGCTTGATGCATTCTTTCAGGAAAGGCTCCATCATAGACAATGGTTGATTTTCGGATACTTATTTCGTCAGAAACGGCCGGAAGCCATTTGCAGTTTTGCGGGTGTGCCGACGTCGAGCCAGTCGTCGCTGCGGTGCTCGAAGGCGCCTATCCTGCTGTGGTTTGCGATTTTCAGCAGTTCGGGGATGATGGGGTAGGGGTGGTCGGCCGGGGGCAGCTGGGCGATGGCATCGGGCTCGATAATCCAAATGCCGCTGAAGGCGAGTTCACGGGTGTTGTCGTTGGGTTGCACGCTCCACAGCCGTTCGTCGTTTTCGCGGTTGTGCCAACCGCAGAGTTTTGCCTCGAGGTCGAAGATAAGCTGGCGTTCCGTCTCGCGTTCGCTTACGGCCAGCGTGACGCTGTTGCTTTTGGACAGGTGCTCCTCGACCATTGCCTGCAGCGGGATGTGGGAGAGGATATCGACGTTGTGCACCAGCACGGGTTCTTTGCCCGACAGGAGGCTAGCCGCGAGTTTCACTCCGGCACCAGTGTTGAGCAGCAGGTCGCGCTCGTCGGACACCACGACTTCGACAGGCCATTCGTGGCTATGAATGTAGTCAATCATCATGTTGCCGAAGTGGTGCACGTTCACCGCTATGCGCCGTGCGCCCTCGGCAGCCAGGCGTCCGATGCAAATCTCGAGCAAGGTGCGTCCGCCGGTTTCAACCAGAGCCTTAGGTCTTTCGTCTGTGAGGGGACGCAACCGGGTGCCAAGCCCCGCCGCAAGAATAACAGCCTCCATAGAATTAGTAGTTTTTACTACTAACGCAAAATCGCGGCGGTTAGTATCAAAAGGCGGAGAAACAAGCGTCAGAGCTGAGGAGGGGAGAGGGCTGATGGTTTGAGAAGTTGTTGTGAGATAATGCCGAGTTAAGCGTTTTTTTCGTTAGGATTTTTTTTGTTTTTCGGGTATTTATTATTAGAAAAAAGGTTGTATATTTGTGGAGTCGAGAAGAGAGTGATGATGTTTAGCAATAGTGTAATCATCAGTGAGTTAGACAGTATGTATGTCATACTGACCCTGTTTTCGGCCGCTTGTAGTGCTGTGGCAACATCCTGAAAGACAGAGCAGAGCAAGTGAACAAAACGCTTCCCTTCCGTATCAACACCGAATCCGCGCCGTATCAACGCCGTATCAAGCCCGTACCATCTCCGTACTATCTCCATGGTATCTTCATGTCATCTTCGTGGTATCTCCTAGTCATCTCCTAGTTGGCTCCTAGATGACAAGCAATATTCAGCCACCAATCTCGCAATAATTTGTATCTTTGCAGTCTTGACGGAAAGAGGCAAGGATTTGATATGAATATTATAAAGACTGAAATAGAGGGAGTTGTGATTGTCGAGCCACAGGTGTTCGGAGACTCGCGGGGTTATTTTTTCGAGAGTTACCACGCAGAGCGTTATGCCGAGGCGCTGGGAATCAACGACGACTTTGTGCAAGACAACGAGTCGCGGTCGCGCTACGGGGTGGTGAGAGGGTTGCACTACCAGAAGCCGCCGTATGCGCAGGCCAAGCTGATACGCGTGGTGTTGGGAGAGGTGTTGGATGTGGCGGTTGACTTGCGCCGTGGGTCGCCCACTTTCGGGCGGTATGTGGCGGTGAGGCTGAGTGGCGAGAACCGCCGACAGTTGTACCTGCCGCGCGGCATGGCGCATGGTTTCTCGGTGCTCAGCGACGAAGTGGTGTTCCAGTACAAATGTGACAATTACTATCATCCCGAGAGTGAGGGTTCGGTGGCGTGGGACGACCCGACGCTGGCCATCGACTGGGGGCTGCCGGCGGAGTCGGTGGTGCTTTCGGACAAGGACACGAGGAGTCCGCTCCTGTCAGATATTGTCACGCCGTTCTGATTAGTGATAGGACAACAGTAAAATTGCAAGGATGAATATATTGATCACAGGAGCCAACGGGCAGCTGGGCACGCATCTGAGGATGCTGGCCGAAGGGGGGTCGGAGAACAGATGGATGTTTTGCGACATAGACACGCTGGACATCACCGACGAGGCCTCTGTGGCGCGGTATGTGGAGGAGAAGGAGGTAGAATGTGTGGTGAACTGCGCTGCATATACCAATGTCGATGCGGCGGAGGAGGCAGAGGCAGAGGCCGACAGGGTGAACGATGTGGCCGTGGGCATACTGGGTCGCACTATGGCCAGGAGAAGAGGGCTTATGGTGCATATATCGACAGACTATGTGTTTGGCGGCAACAGAGTGAACACACCGTGCGACGAGACATCGGAGGTCAATCCGCTTGGGGCGTACGGGCGCACGAAGCTGGCCGGGGAGCGGGCGCTGCAGGCTTCGGGGTGCCGTCATATACTGATACGTACGTCGTGGCTTTACAGTGAATATGGGCGGAACTTTGTGAAGACGATGCTGAGGCTGTTCGAGACAAGGCCCGAGGTGTCGGTGGTGTGCGACCAGGTAGGCACGCCGACCTATGCAGGCGACTTGGCTCAGGGCATATACACAATCATTGAAAAGGGGCAGTATGAGGGCAACGAAGGGCTTTACCACTATTCGAACGAAGGAGTGTGCAGTTGGTATGACTTTGCGCAGGCCATTGCGCGCATGACGGGGAGCGGATGTCGGGTGCGACCCTGTCGCAGCAGCGAGTTTCCGAGCAAGGTGGAGAGGCCGAGCTATTCGGTGCTGGACAAGTCTAAATTCAAGCACTGCTTTATTATAGATATCCCTTATTGGGAGACGAGTCTGCAGCGGTGTCTGGACAATCTTTTGAAAAAATAAGATGTGATGAGTAGGAAATGCGACGCATTGGGAAATACGTTACAATGGCGTTGCAGACGGGCTTTCGCATAGGTCTTCAGATTTTCACGGGGAAAATATGTTTTTTTTCGGGGAAAACCGTGAGGGAATCGTCTTACCTTTGCATCGAAAACAAACAAAAAAGAAAGGAGACATTATGAAAACCTCAAAATTCATCGCAGCAGTTCTGATAGGAATCGTCGTCAGCATCGTCCCTGCCTATGCTCAACGAGGCGGTGGCGGTGGCGGAAGCCGTGGTGGTGGCCATTCGGTCAGTGCCGGTTCATCATCGCGTGGTGGTTCCTCCTATTCCGGCGGCTCACGTGGTAGCTCGTCCTACTCGGGCAGTTCATCACGCGGCGGCAGCTACTCATCGTCGAGCAGCAGTCGCTCGTACAGTTCGCCATCATCGTCGCGCGGCAGCTACTCGTCATCGAGCAGCAGCCATTCGTACAGTTCGCCCTCACACAGCCGCACGTACAGCGACAACAGTTCGTCGCGCGGATCATATAGTGGAACGGCCAGCCGAGGTGGTTCCTATAGCGGCGCTTCGCCCCGCGGCGGTTCGTCCTACAACCATGCCCCACATCGCGGCACTACGACCAACGGTGTGGTACGCGGCACCTACAGAGGAACGCGCACACCGCACAAGGATGGACGTACGGTGAATCCCGCCGGTCCCTCGCATAGAGGATCATCGGTAACACCGGGTTCCAGCCGTCCGACGAGTAATTTCAACGGAGAAGGCTCCAGGCGTGGGGAGGTCAAGCACCCCAACACCCCAGTGGGCTCACGCGGTCCGGCCAACGTAGGCTATGCACGTCCAGGCCGTCCAGGCGGTGTGACACCACCGGCAGTGCGTCCGGTGCGTCCAGCTCCATACTTCCATCACCCGCATCATCACCACATGATCCACATGCGCCCGGTATATTGGCACCCCATCCCGCTGCGTCCTATCTACTGGCCCGGATTCTGGTACTACTGCAACAGCTACTGGTATGACTACCACTGCACCAACGTGGTCGTGGTGCGCGAATATGTCCGCGACAACTACAAGGTCGATATGATAGACTTTGCGATGAGCGGCGACTACATGTACGCGCTGGTCAACGACGGCGACGGCAAGACCTACCTGCAGGTTTACGGCAAGGATGACAAGCTGCTGGCAGAGCAGGTGGTGAACAAGAAGTACAAGAAACTGGAGATAGACAGAGAGAACGGGGGATGCTGGATATTCAAGAACAACGACAAGGATCCGCTCCTGTTCATCTACACTGGAGACGAGCTCCTGATATATGAGGCTGACAACAACTAAGGCTTCAAGGGAACGACAAACGACAAAGGGCGCCGCGGATATCCGCGGCGCCCTTTATTGTCGTGCTTGGGCGGAAGTTCTTATTTGAAGCTTGCCTTGTATTTCTCAATCTGCACCTTCATCGTATCGACACATTCCAGAACGGCCTGCTCGAAGGTGTCGGCCTGTTTGCTGTTGAACAGGGTTTGGCGCGGCAGCGAAATGGAAATCTCCGCCACTTTGTTGTTCTCGCTCTCGGGTTTGTCAACCTTCAGTGTCACCTCGCATTTGGTTGCGTTATCGACCATCTTGTCCAGTTTCGCCACTTTTTCGGTCACAAAAGCCTCGAGTTTGGGGTCGGCTTTGAATTTTACAGCATTGATTACAGTGTTCATAACAATATGTTTTAAATTAAACAACTCAATTGTTTTCTCCTCTCGGATGAGCGTGTTTGTAAGCTTCTTTCAGGTGTTCGCGTGTGTTGTGGGTGTAAATCTCGGTAGCATTCAGGTTGGCGTGTCCCAGAAGTTCCTTTATTGCGTCGATGTTGGCACCTTCGTTGAGCATGTGTGTGGCAAAGGTGTGGCGGAAGACATGGGGGCTCACTCTTTCGGCATTCGACAGCATACTCATATAGTGCTTGACTATCAGATATACATCGTTTGCGTTGATTGCTACGCCTTTACCTTTCAAAAACAGAGCTTCTGCTTCGGGATGTGTCTCCCTCTTTAACGCTAAATATCGCTCAATATTGCCTAACAGCTCATCCTCAACCGGAATATACCGTTCTTTATTCCCTTTTCCCAGTACTTTTATTCTCTTGCCGCCAAAGTCAATGTTTGTCAAACTTAATCCAGCCAGTTCCGACCGTCGCATGCCTGTCTCGTACAACATTCTTAGTATCAGCTTGTCGCGCTCGCCTTCATAGCCTTCGGGGAATATCTCTTGCTCGTATATCCGCTCAGTTTCCGACTCTTTGAAAAACACAGGCAGCCGTTTGGGCACCTTGGGTGACGTTATTTTCGCCATCACGTCGCCTTCGACCCATTTCATGTTGCGCATGTATCGGAACCATGGACGTAGCGACGAGAGTTTCCTTCGCATGGTCCCCTCACTTATGCCAGCTTCCATTTGCGCCATCTGCCACCCACGGATTTCCCTTGATGAAATCCCAGTCACCTCAGAGACCCCGGCTTCACGTAACCAATCTGTTAGAGACTGCAGGTCAGTGACATAGTTTTTCACCGTTCCTGCAGCCAGACGCTTCACCGTCAGAAGGTACTCCTCGTATTTCGATATGCTTTCAACGATGGTCATTGATCATAAGAGTTTTATCTATAACGCAACAAAGAGGTTATATATGATACGGAATGCAACAAATGTCCTTTTTTTGTAATTTTGCACTTGAAAATGTTGTAAAACGATTTTTTGCCTTTTCAGAGGAAAAGACTAGTAAACAGAGGCGAACGACATAAATAATACCCAACGACTAAACATATCTCGTTTGCAACTGTTACACGGTTTAAAATGAATTGATAGGACGGAAATTTTAAATGTCCGAACCAATCAATATGAACTTTATAAATAATTGTTGCTAAATTTGCGGGCAAAGAGATTATTGTGGAATTTACCTCAAATAGCTGCATACTAGGGCTTTCGCCGATGGATGACGTCACCGACTATCCGTTTCGCACTCTCTGCAAGGAGTTCGGTGCGGATGTGCTATATACCGAGTTTATCTCAGCCGAGGGTATAAACCACGATGCATATAAAAGCCACCGCAAGATGCTTTTTTCCGACGAGATGCGTCCTGTCGGGGTGCAGATTTTCGGTGCCGACGAGGAAGAACTGCTCAGATGCCTCGCTGCGGTAGAACAGGTGGAGCCCGACTTTATCGACCTGAACTGGGGATGTCCCGTGCGCAAGGTGGCGACAAAAGGTGCGGGCAGCGGTATGTTAAAAGATATACCTAAGCTGCTGCATATCACGGGGTCTATAGTCCGTCATGCCCATCGCCCCGTGACGGTGAAGACCCGTATTGGGTACGATTTTGACAACATCTGCATCCGAGCGCTCGCCCGTCAGTTGCAGGACATTGGCGTCGCAATGCTCGCCATCCACGGGCGGACCAAGTCGCAGATGTACTCCGGCAAGGCCGACTGGAACGTTATTGGCGAGGTGAAAAAAGATGCTCAGATTCACATTCCTATATATGGCAACGGCGATGTGAAAGAGCCCGAGCAGGTGGTGGATTTAAAAAAGCGTTTTGGAGTCGATGGTATATTGATAGGCCGCGCAGCCGTGGGCAACCCTTGGATTTTTGAGCAGTCGAAACGGCGTCTCGCAGGATTGGACGAAAGGGAGGTTGCTGTAGCCGAGAGAGTTGAGGTGTGCAAACGGCATATTCAGTTGTCGGTTGACTTCTACGGCGAGCGGACGGGGTTGATAGTGATGAAGCGTCATTATGCGGCTTATTTTAAGGGCTTACCCAATTTCAAGCGTTTTCGCACGTTATTATTCAATGAGCCCACGTTGGATGGACTTTTTGTGATTTTGAACCAGATAAAGGATTACTATACAGAAACTGTGTACGATGGAAGAGAAGCATGTAGTTGATATCAAGAATAAAAAGGCGACGTTCGAATATTTTCTTATAGACGAGTATGTGGCCGGCTTGGTGCTTACGGGCACCGAGATAAAATCCATACGCGACGGCAAAGCCAACCTTACGGATGCCTATTGTACCTTTATAGGCAATGAGCTGTTTGTAAGACAGATGCATGTGTCAGAGTATCGTTTTGGTTCCTATATGAACCACCCAGCCAAGCGCGACCGCAAACTCCTCCTCACACGACGCGAACTGCGCAAGCTCCAGGCACGCACCAAGGAAAAGGGCTACACCATCGTGCCTGTGCTCCTTTTTGTGGACGACCGAGGCTATGCCAAGTTGAAGATAGCACTCGCCCGAGGTAAGAAATTCTTCGACAAACGTCAGACAATCAAGGATAAGGATACCAAACGTGATATGCAGCGTGAGATAGGAAGACGTTGATTGCTTCGCGAAAACGTTCGTCAAATGAATATCGAACTACTCTCTCCAGCCAAGAACCTTCAGCAAGGTGTCGCAGCCATCAACCACGGAGCCGATGCCGTCTATATCGGAGCACCCGCTTTCGGTGCCCGTCAGGCAGCCTCCAATTCGGTGGAAGACATAGAGCAGTTGGTTAGGCATGCCCATACATACGGTGCACGTGTCTATGTGACACTCAACACCATACTCTACGACAGCGAGTTGGAAGAGGCTGTAAAACTTACAAGGCAGCTATACAATGTCGGCATCGATGCCCTTATCATCCAGGATATGGGCTTGCTTGAATGTGACCTGCCGCCTATCGCACTGCACGCCAGTACGCAAACGCATAATTATACACCCGAAAAGGTGCGATTTTTGGAGCAGGTGGGATTTCAGAGAGTCATACTTGCCCGCGAGACCTCTTTGGAGGGTATGAGGCAGATTAGGCAGGCGACATCTGTAGAGTTGGAGGCGTTCGTACATGGAGCCCTCTGCGTCTCGTTCAGCGGCCAGTGCTACCTGAGTCAATATCTTGCCGACCGTAGCGGCAACCGCGGATGTTGCACACAACCATGCCGCTCGAAGTACGACCTCTACAACGCCGAGGGGAAACTGCTGCGCAGCAATGAACACCTGCTCTCGCTGCGCGACTTTAACGCCTCGCAACAGGTTGAATACATGATTGATGCAGGCATCTGCTCGTTCAAGATAGAAGGCCGTCTGAAGGACGAGGCATACGTGTGCAACCTCACCGCCTATTACCGTCGCCTGCTCGACGGAATACTTGAGCAACGCCCTGAACACCGGTCCCTCTCGTCGGGCAAGACCACATTCTTCTTCAATCCCGACCCCGAGCGTACTTTCTCACGCCGATATACCGATTATTTTCTCAACGAGAGGCAACCGATGGCATCGTTCTACACGCAGAAGTCCATCGGCAAGAAAGTCGCAAAGGTTCTGAAGGTTGAGCGTTCCGCCATAGTTGCAGACATTTACGAGCCCTTATCAGCCGGCGATGGCATGTGCACATATAATCCAAAAACTGGCGAGATGTCGGGGTTTTTGGTTAACCGTGTAGAGGGTAATGCCATTATTCCCAGTGCTATGCCAGAGGTAAAACCAGGCGTGGAACTATGGCGCAACCACGACGTGCAGTTTGAGAAGATCTTTAAAGGCCGCTCGGCAGAACGCAAGGTGGATGTGGAACTGTTCTTTTCGAGTAGCGACGATGGCTATAAGCTTAGAGCAGTTGACGTTGACGGCTGTGAGGCGTCGGTCGAAGTGCGATGTGATAAAACGCCGGCAAATAATCCAGAAAAAGTGCTTGAAACCATACAAATACAGCTTTCAAAACTTGGTGGCACACCCTTCAACGCCGTGCGGGTTGATTTGGAGTCGTTCAAGCCCTCGTTCATACCTGTATCGGTTATCAACCAGATGCGCCGCGATGTTGTCAGGCGACTTGTGGAGGCAAGGATTAAACAATTCCGTACGATGCCATCCGAGAGGACTGATTCCAAGGAGATTGTGTATGATTGTGGAAATACAGACTTCAGGCTTAATATTGTCAACAGCAAGGCGGAGCAGTTCTACCGTCGTCACGGTGTCACAAACATAGAATACGGTGTTGAACGAACCCACGACTACGACCATAAGCCGCTTATGACCACAAAGTACTGCCTGCGTTATGAGTTAGGTCAATGTCTCAAAAAGAAATGCAACCAGCAGGTTGCAGCCGACTACAAGTCGGACCTTTTTTTGCTGAACAACGGACGAAAACTGCAGTTAAGGTTCAACTGCGAACGGTGCGAAATGGAGATTTACAAAGTCTAGAAAACCACGTGCCAAGCTATGGCGGCGAGGTAGAGTAGGAGGGCTACCATCGAATGGCGTCGTTCGCGGAGGGCTTTCTTCTGCCTGCCGAGCATGATTCCTATCTCGCTGAAGAACAAGCTGCAAACGGCGATGGATATGCTGGTTGTCAGCGCAGAGCGATTTATGTTGTCGGTGCTCATTCCAAGTCCAAGACCTGTGATGAAGGTGTTTATTTCCAGTGCGATACCGAGTGTTAGCACGGTGGCAGTCTTAGAAAGGTCGTAACTGGGACGCTCTTTTTTCGAAAGGCTTGTGATGAACATCTTCACGGCGACCACCACGAGCAATGCGAGGGCGATGGTTCCGCACAGTTCTGTGGGTTCGAAACGCAGGGCTTTGCCCAGATAAAGGCCGCCGAGAATAAGTGCTACCTGTAAGGCGCTCACCGCCACGCTTATGCCAAGGCCGCGTATGGATTTTATGTTTGAGGCCGCCGAGCTGCGTCGCAGTTCAATCATCAACGGTATGCCAAGGGCAATCGCAAGAAGGATATATTCTATTGTTTGCAAGTGGTTTAGGGTGTTAGGGTTGTACCAGATTGGTTATTTGTTCGAAGTCTTGGTAAGAGAGTTGTTCGGCTCGTTTGTCAAGTAGTTCTGCCGGCACTTGTTCGTAGTTTAGTGTCATTGCTTTCAGTGCGTTACGCAGTGTTTTGCGACGTTGGTTAAAACCAGCCTTGACAACTTTTTTGAACAGCTCTTCGTCGCAGTCGAGGTGTGTACGGCTGTTGCGACGCAAGCGTATCACTGCCGACTTGACCTTAGGAGGGGGATTGAACACCGACTCGGGCACGGTGAAGAGGTATTCCATGTCGTAGTAGGCAGAAAGCAGCACGCTTAGTATGCCGTACGACTTGTTGCCCGGGGGCGAAACTATGCGTTCGGCCACCTCTTTCTGGAACATACCCACCACCTCGGGCACTATGTCGCGGTTGTCATAGACTTTGAAAAGAATCTGCGACGAGATGTTGTAGGGGAAGTTGCCGATAAGAGTGAACGCAGCGCCAAAGACACTTTCGAGGTCAAGCTTGAGGAAGTCGCCCTCAACCAGTTGAAGGGTGGGGTAGTGGTTGTGTAGGTATTCCACCGACTCACTGTCTATCTCTACACTCTTTAGATTCAGATGATTATCGTCAACCATATATTTGGTAAGAACACCCATACCGGGACCGATCTCCAGCACGTTGGTTACTGAATGATAGGAGTCAGTTTCGGTTTGATTGCTTAAGGCTGTGATACTTTCCACAATTCGACGGGCGATGGTCTCGTCGGTGAGGAAGTGCTGGCCAAGGAATTTTTTAGCCGTCACATCGCCTGCGCGCTTGTGTTGCGGAACATTATATCTGTTCGAGTGTTTCATTCTCTTCTTTGTATTTGCGTCCGCAGGAGCATTGCAGGGTGCCGTCGAGTTTCTTCCCACATTCGCACACCCATCCGATACGCTTGGCGGGCACTCCCGCCATCAGCGCATAGTCTTTGACATCTTTGGTGACCACCGCCCCTGCCGCGACAAGTGCGCTGCGCCCGACGGTATGGCCGCACACCACGGTGCAGTTGGCTCCAAGCGAGGCCCCTTCCTTTATAAGAGTCTTGGAATAAACGCCATGTACGGGGAAATGGGCTCGCGGAGTTGTCACGTTGGTGAAGACGCACGACGGACCGCAGAAGACATTGTCTTCAATCTCAACACCCTCATAGACAGACACGTTGTTTTGTATTCTCACACCGTTTCCTATCTTCACGTTGTTACCTATGTTTACATTCTGTCCCATCGAGCAGTTTTTGCCGATGGTTGCCCCTTTTTGAATATGGCAGAAGTGCCATATTTTGGTTCCCTCGCCGATGGTCACGCCCTCGTCAACATAGCTTGACTCGTGAACAAAAAAGTCTTTGTTATCCATTGATGGTATTGTTTTTGATGATGGATGTGTCGCTAATTGCCTGTAGATTCGCTCGTGAATGGTAATAAACTAATGCAACGAATGTTACATTAACAACAGTTATCAATTGTAACGTGCAAATATACAATATTTTTCTGATGACTACAAAGGAAATGATATATAAGTTGCCCAACGTCTATAAGATAAAACCGAGAGAGAGGCAAGAAAACGGAGGGGAACGATATGGGGGTGGTCCAGGATGACTGGTCATGCACGAGAATTTCATCCCAGATTTGTCTTACTTTCATCCCGCATTCCTTTAATTGTTCTCTTGCTTTTCTTTTACTTTTGTCTTACCGTTCTCTTACTTTTGTCTTAGCATGCTCTTACTTTGGGCGTAGCCAGATAGCATCTCTTATTAGGCTAGTGCTAGGCTAATGCCAGGCTAGTGCTTACTTTTGTCTTACATTTGTCTTGGTTGTCAGGCTTTGTTCAGGGAGATATAGGTAAACGCTTTGTCTAACCCGTCGGCGAATGCACCAGAAAAGGGAGTATGTTTAGGCAACCTCTAAAAGTTCCACGTATGAATGTGATAAAATACAAAATATGCTCGAAAGCAGACTTGAACTCTCGTGAAAGCAGTTTTTAGAGGTTGCCTTTATGCATTGTAGATGGTTCACATAGGTGGGAGAGGATAAGGAGAATGGATGTCTCGGACCGGCTTTTATTGTTATGTATATAATAAGAGTGCGAGAATGACGTTATTCTTTGTGGTTTTTGTGCACTGTAGAATCGGATGAAACGTTTGCTGTATATATTGTTTATGATTTTTGCCATCTCTCAACTTTTCGTTGTGGAGGTATCGTGTGTAAAGGAGGAAGAGCTGCTGGATGCGAACGATATACATCTGAGTTTTTCGACTGACACGCTGACGTTCGACACAGTGTTTACCACACTTGGATCGACCACCCGTCAGGTGAAGATATACAACCACGGGAAGAAGACGGTGCGTTTTAAGTCGGTGGGGCTGCGTGGAGGGCACGGGAGCCGTTTCCGTACGAATATCGACGGGGACACGTCGATGCGAGTGCAGAACCTGGAGATAGCCGGAGGCGACAGCTGCTTCATTTTCGTGAGGGTGAACATCAACCCCAACGCGCAGACGGAGCCATTCCTGGTACAGGATTTTATCGACCTTCATTATGAGCATACGGGCGGAGTAGGGTGCCGGTCGATAGTGCTGACGGCATACGGCCGCAACGCTGTGTATCACAATCCGCAGGCGGGACGCAGCTATTCGGTGATTGACTGCGACAACTGGAACCACCAGCTCCCGCATGTGATAATAGGGCAGGCGGTGGTGGATTCGGCGACGACGCTGACGCTTTTGGCCGGCGACGAGCTGTACTTTGCCCCCGACGCGACGCTATGGGTTTACAACTGCGGCACGCTGAAGGTGCATGGCAGTGAGGAACAGCCTGTGCTGTTCACGTCGTTGCGGCAGGACGAGTGGTACCGCGGCCTTCCAGGTCAGTGGAACGCTATTTGGCTCAGTGCCGGAAGCAAGGACAACGAGATTGACCACGCCTACATCGAGAACGGCACCATAGGCATCATAGTGGATACCAACGTAAACGCCAATCCGACGCTGCGGCTCTCGAACACGGTGATTATGCACCATGCTACCGCAGGCATTGTGGCACAAGGTGCATGGGTGGAGGCGGATAACGTGCTGGTGGCCGACTGTGGGACAGCCGCTGTAGCCATGCAGTATGGCGGCAGGGGGAGCTTCCGCAACGCCACATTGGCGAACTATTGGAGATATTCGGCCCGCAAGATGCCTGCGCTGGTGCTCAACAACTGGTACCGAAGCTCAGAGGGAGATGAGGTTCTGCGTGACCTAGGGCAAGTGGAGTTTGAGAACTGCATAGTTTATGGCAACTACTCGGTGGGCGAAGTGATGGAAGACAATGCCGACGGGGCTATGTTTGACGTCCGCTTCACGGGTTGTGTAGTGAAAGGACTTGACCAATTGAGATATGCAGCAGCGACGGAGTGCATAGACGAAGATCCGATGTTCAAAGATGTGGAAGAAGATGACTACCATCTCAAAGAAGGCTCGCCGGCAGAGGGCAAAGGCTACACCTTCCCGATTGAACCTGAAGAAAAACGAATGAGAAAGTAATAGATGCGTGACCGCACGGGGCGATTAAGCGGTAAGCGGGCCGGAGGCCAATGAAAAAAGAAACTCAAAAAACGAAAACATTTGTCGATTCACTATTCACAATTCACTAATCACGAAACACCATGTACGAATATATTTCAGGAAAGATAACTTCATCATCCGCCACGCAGGTGGTTATAGACTGCGGAGGAGTGGGATACCTGCTTGAGGTGTCGCTCAACACCTACGCTGCGGTGAAAGAACAGGAGAGTGCGCGGCTGTGGGTTCACGAGGTGGTGCGCGAGGACGCCTACCTGCTTTATGGATTTGCGACAGTGGAGGAGCGAGAAATGTTCCGTCTGCTGCTCTCGGTCAGCGGAGTGGGCGCCGCCACGGCGCGCATCATGCTCTCGTCGATGACGGTGTCGGAGCTGGCGTCGGCCATATCGACCCAGAACACCCGCGCGGTGCAGGGAGTGAAAGGCATAGGTGCCAAGACGGCGCAGCGTATAATATTGGAGCTGAAAGACAAGGTGGTGGGCAGCCAGCTGGCTGCGATGGCCGGCGAACCAGCGACGGCAGGGCAGCCGACGGCTATGAACCAGAACAAAGCCGACGCTCAAGCAGCACTCGTCATGCTTGGATTCCCGAAACCAGCTGTGGAGAAGGTGCTGAGAGACATGGATGCAACCCTCAGCGTCGAACAGATGATGAAACAGGCGATGCAGAGACTGTAAACTACCGGATTGTCGAACCTTTAACTGCAAAATACCATTCAGAGAACAGTCCATACGCGCCTTCTGACCTTCCTGCTGCTGACTATGCTGTTGGGGACCGCTGCCGCCCAGACGGACAGCACCACATGGCATCAGATGGGGAGCGACTATGTGCCTACAGCGATAACCACCACGGTGGAGTATGACGCCGAGACGGGCGACTATGTGCAGGTGCGCAAGGTGGGCAATGTGGTGCTGGGCAGGAAATACCTTACCTTTGAGGAATACCAAGACTGGCAGATGGACCAGTTGATGAAAGACTACTGGCGGACGACGAACAAGTCGAGCGGCGACGAAGAGTCGTCAGGAGGATTCCTGAGTAAGATACCAGGATTCAAAGAGATAAGCCGTAAGTTGGAAAGCCTCATAGGCAAGCCCGAGATAAAGATAACACCCAGCGGAAGCGCTGAGTTGACCTTCCAGCTGGTGAACAACTACCGCAAAGACCCGCAACTCGACGCCAACAAGCGCAGCATCACCACCTTCGACTTCGACGAGAACATACAGATAAGCCTCAACGCCAAGATAGGCGACCTGATAAATTTCGACATCAACTGGAACACCCAAGCTACCTTCGACTTTGAGAACAAGATAAAGCTCAAATACGAAGGCAAGGAAGACGACATCATACAGCTGCTTGAGGCCGCCGACATCTCGTTTCCGCTGAACACCACCCTCATCAAGGGTAGCCAGCAGCTGTTCGGCTTCCACACCAAGCTGAAATTCGGCAAACTGACGGTGGATGCAGTGGTGAGCGAGAAGGAGACAAGCACCGAGAACATGCAGGTAAAGGGCGGAGCCAGCAGCCGCGAATTTGAAATACGTGCCGACGAATATGAGGAGAACCGTCACTATTTCCTGTCGCAATACTTCTATGAGCAGTATAACAAGTCGCTGAAGACTCTGCCCGTAGTCAATTCGCCGGTGAAGATACTGCGTGTCGAGGTGTGGCGCACCAACATTGGCGCCGCGGTGACGCAGAACCGCAACCTGCTGGCCATCACCGACCTGGGCGAGTCGAACCCCGCCGCTCCAGGTGTTGTGGGACGCGGACAATGGAGCGACCCCAACCGGCCGCAGTCGCAGCTGCCGAACAACAATGTGAACAACATGATGCAGCTCGTCAACCTCTCGGCCATAAGGAGCGTCAATAACGTGTCGAACTACATGCAGGGTCTTGGGATGACAGCTGCGGTGGATTATGAGAAGATTGAGAGCGCCCGTCTGCTCAACAGCAGTGAATACACCCTCAACGAGGATCTCGGATTCATCTCGCTCAGCCAGCCGCTGAGCAACGACCAGGTGCTGGCTGTAGCGTTCCAGTATCAGGTTATCGGTGACACAACGGTATATCAGGTGGGTGAGATGACCACCGACGGAGTGAACGACCCGAATACCCTAGTGGTCAAGCTGTTGAAAGGAACGGCCATAGACACCCGAAGCCCGATGTGGCGCCTGATGATGAAGAACGTCTATTTCCTGAAAAGCACTCAGATAAGTCGCGACAACTTCCGTCTCAACGTCATATACGAAGGTACCAACGGAGGCGTGGGCACGGGCTTTTTCGTCGATGGCCCCAAGGAAGGTGTGCCTCTCATAGAGTTGCTGGGCCTCGACCGAATGGATGCCTCGCGGCAGTACTACTATGCTGACGGAGTGATGGATTGGTTCGACTCGGCTGCCTTCCACGGCGGCGTCATACAGTCGTCAACTGGTCGTATCTTCTTCCCATTGGTCGAACCCTTTGGCAAAGACCTTCGCGAGATGCTTGGTGACGGTGAGTATGCCGACAAATACTGCTACGACTCGCTCTATACCATGACCCGCACCCTGGCGCAGCAATATGCCGACAAAAACAAGTTCTATCTTGAGGGCTACTTCACCTCGAAGGTGAGTGGCGAAATATCGCTGGGTTACAGTGTCGCCCCGGGAAGCGTGACGGTGACAGCCGGTGGCGTGCCGCTCATAGAGAATGTCGATTACACCGTCGATTACACGATGGGTACGGTGCGAATCGTCAACGAGAGCATACTCAGCAGCGGCACTCCGATCAGCGTGTCGAGCGAGAACAACTCTTTCTCGATGATGACCAAGCGCATGCTGGGACTGCACCTCAACTACGAGTTCAAACCCGACCTCAACCTGGGCGCCACGGTGATGAACCTCTACGAGAAACCGCTGACGCAGAAAAACAACTTCGGCGAAGAGCCTACCAGCAACACCATCTGGGGCATCGACTTCAACTGGAAGACCGAGGTGCCTTGGGTGACGAAAATCGTGGACTTCCTGCCGGGCATCAGCACAAAGGCAGCCTCAAATCTCACCCTCACAGCTGAATTCGCCCACTTCATTCCCGGCATGACCAACACCGGTAGCGAAGACGGCAAGACCTCATACGTCGATGACTTCGAGGGAGCCGAGAGCTCGATTGACCTCAAGGGCATAAACTACTGGCATTTGGCGAGCACCCCGCAGGACTACAATTCGGAGACACCGCTCTTCCGCGAGACCAACCTGGGCAGCGGCCTGGCTTACGGCTTCAACCGCGCTCGCTTGGCTTGGTACCGTATCGACAACCTCTTTTACAGCAGCAATTCGCCACGCAACATAGACGCCGACGACCGCTCGCAGCCTTACGCCCGTCGCATCACAGAGCAGGAGGTGTTCCCCAACAAGGAACTGGCTGCCGGCGAACCAACCACCGTCTATGAGCTCAATATGGCCTACTACCCCGACGAGAAGGGTCCCTACAACTATGAGACCGATGCCACCGAATACAGCGCAGGCATGAACGCCGAAGGCAAACTGGAAGACCCCAAGTCGCGTTGGGGCGGCATCATGCGTGAGCTCGACTACACCGACTTCGAGACACAGAACATCCAGACCATCGAGTTCTGGCTTATGGATCCCTTCATCGACAAGCCAGAACACAAGGGTGGCAAACTCTATATCAACCTCGGCGACATAAGCGAGGATATCCTCCGCGATGGTCGCAAGTCGTTCGAGAACGGGTTGCCTACCAACTCCACAATAGCCAACGTCGATACCACCATCTGGGGACGAGTGCCTGTCGCACAGCCTGTGGTCAATGCCTTCGACAACGAAGGGTCGTCGCGTAAGTATCAGGATGTGGGCTACGACGGTCTCTCGAGCACCCACAACATCACCGACGAACAGACGTTCTTCGGCAACTATGTCAGCAGGGTAGGGGAGCTATTCGGTACCTCCTCTCAGGCTTATGTCAACGCCGCCAGCGACCCCAGCAACGACGACTTCCGCTACTATCGTTCCTCATACTACGACGACAACAACGTCAAAATCAATGACCGCTACAAGTATTACAACAACCCCGAGGGCAACTCGGCCGTCGATGAGGACAGTCCTGAAAGTTACCCCACAGCGGCCACCAATTTGCCCAATGTCGAGGACATAAACAAGGACAACACCCTCAGTGACGCTGAGAACTACTACGAATATGTAGTGGAGATCGACCCCGAGCACATGAATATCGGCGAGAACTACATCGTCGATATCCAAGACGCCCGCGACATCGAACTCGCCAACGGCACCACCACCAACTGCCGCTGGTACCAGTTCCGCATCCCCATCCGCGAGCCTCTTCGCAAGGTGGGAAAAATCAACGGCTACCAGTCGATTCGTTTCATGCGTATGTTCATGAAGGATTTCGAGGAGCCGATAATACTGCGTTTCGCCACCCTCGAATTGGTTTATGGCACTTGGCGAAAATATACCGAAGACCTCCTCCAGCCAGGCGACTATCCCACCGGCTACGGCGAGAACACAAGCCTCAACCTGGGTACGGTCAACATTGAGGAAAACGGCAGCCGCGACCCGGTGCCGTACGTCTTGCCTCCGGGAATCGAGCGAGAGGAGTGGTACAGCACCAGCAGCTCATACACCCAGCTCAACGAGCAGGCTGTGAGCCTCGACATCACTGACCTCGCCTCGGGCGACGCTCGCGCCATCTACCGCAACACCTCCTACGACCTCAGATACTACGGCAAACTCAAGATGTACACCCATGCCGAGAAGAAGTTCGCCACCGACATGTTGGACGACGGCGACCTCGTGCTCTTCGTACGTCTCGGAAGCGACTACACCAAGAACTACTACGAGTATGAAATCCCGCTTAAACTCACCGAGTGGGGTACCTCGGCCGACGACCCCTACGCCATCTGGCCCACAGAGAACAACGTCGAAATCGACCTCCAGGCGATGACTGAGATAAAGACTAACCGCAACCGCAGTATCCGTAGCGGAGAGGATCTCTACAGCTCATCGATGCTCTATAGCGAGTACATTGACGGCAAGAAGTATTCCGTGCTCGGGCGTCCAAACCTGGGCAAGGTGAAGGTGATTATGATAGGAGTGCGCAATCCCAAAGCCTCAACCGAGGCCGAGATGGTGCCACGTAGCGCCATCGTGTGGATCAACGAACTGCGCCTGAGCGACTACACCAACAAAGGTGGATGGTCGGCTATGGCGTTGGCTCGCACCAACCTCGCCGACGTGGGTAACCTCTCTCTCTACGGCGCCTACACCTCGTCGGGATTCGGCAACCTCGAGGACAAACTCACCGACCCCGAGCTCATCAACCGCCTCAACCTGCAGGCTACCCTAGACTTCGAGATCGGTCGTATGCTGCCAGAAAAATGGGGCATGCACATACCGCTCTATGTTGACTGGGCCAACGAGATAGGGAGCCCTGAGTATAACCCCCTCGACCAGGATGTCATACTGAAAAAAGATATACAGACCTACCAGACAGCCGATGAGCGCGACTCGATAAAGCACATGACCCAGCAGCGCAAGCAGACCACCAATATCACCCTCACCAATATCCGCAAGGAGCGAGTCGGCAAGGCCGCCCTGAAGCCACACTTCTACGATTTCGAGAACTTCAGTTTCAGCTATGCCTATAGCGGCGAGCGCAGCTCCGACGACGACATAGAGCATTATAAGAAAGACCAGCACCGAGGCGGCTTCAGCTACAACTACTCCGTGCAGCAGCCAAAGCAGTACCGCCCGTTTGCCAAGGTCAAGGCGTTCAACAATAAGAACTGGAAGATTTTCAAGGAATTCAACTTGATGTACCAACCCAAGAACCTCTCCTTCTCTACCGAGATCTACCGCGACTTTGAGGAGACCATGCTCCGCAACAAGAGCGAAGCGCTAATCATCATGAAACCCACCTATTTCAAGCAGTTCACTTGGCGGCGTGACTATGGCTTCCAATACGACATCTCCAGCAACCTCAAGGTCCAGTACAACGCCAATGCCAACGCCAGAATAGACGAGCCTATTGGGCGCATCGAGACCCGCTCCGCCAGCGATTCCATCTGGCGCTCCATGCTGCATGGTGGCACCATGCAGAACTACCAACACAACCTCCAGGTTTCTTATGACGTGCCTATAGGCAAGCTGCCTTATATGGACTTCCTGAGGCTTCCGTTGACTTACCGCACCAACTACAGCTTCCAAGGCGCCACCGAGGCGTTGAAATCCATGGGAAGCGTCATAGAAAATTCGGCGACCTTTACAGCTGGTGCTTCCGCAAATATGCAGACTTTGTACAACAAGTTCAAGCTCGTAAAGAAAGCGTGGGCACCGCCTCAGCCGAAAAAAGACAGTAAGACCAACAGCAAGGACAAGGACAAAAACAAGAACAAACTCGACAAGAAACGCGGTATGGATCAGAACGACTCCATATCCAAAGCTGTGGCCGACTCTCTGCACAAAGCCGAAGTGGCCGAGCGCTGGCGACAGGTGGGCTATTTTGGTTTGCGTTTCATCACAGGTTTGCGTACTTTCAACATCCAATACAGCCAGTCGGGCGGCGGACATATCCCCGGATTCATGGGCGAGGCAGCCATCCTTGGCATTGACCCGCGTAATTACGGGGCGCCCGGTTGGTTTGTGCTCGGCAAGACGGAAAACGTGGCTGAGGAACTCCTCAAGAATGACCTCCTGAGCAGCGACTCCCTCCTCAACCAGCCCCATTGGATTACGGGCAACCGTATATTCTCGCTTCAGGCTTCGTTGGAGCCTATCCGCCACATGAAGATAGACATCAACGCCACCGAAAACTACTCTCGTCGCGAGGAGTACTATTACAAGTATCTTGATGTCGAGGACGCTGTAAAAGGCCCGCTATCGCCCATGATGACAGGAAGTTACACCACTACGGCGTGGACCCTTGCTACCTCTTTCCGCAAGCCGGAAGAGCTCTACGCCGAGTTCTTGCAAAACCGCCAGATTGTTGCCGAGCGTCTGGCTGCCGCCAACCCCGACCCCTATAGCAACGATATGGTGCGTGACTCCATCACGGGCGAATACTACCCTGCCGGTTACAGCGCCAACCAACAGACGGTCCTCCTCACCAGTTTCCTGGCCACCTACATGGGCAAGGATGTCTCAAAGCACGGCTTCTCGCCCTTCCTCAAGATGCCCCTGCCCAACTGGAGCATCACCTACACAGGTCTCGGGAAGATAGAGTTCCTGAAAAAATGGTTCACCAACATCTCTCTCTCTCATAAGTATATGTCCACCTATAGCGTCGGCAACTTCTACACCGATGCTGCCATCTCGGGCATCGACGGCTACGACTATGGCGCCGAAACCATGCTCAACGCTATGGGCGACTACGTCCCGCCACTCAGTGCCGAGGGCATACAGATTACCGAGCAGTACAACCCGCTTATCAAGGTGGCCTTGAGTATGGTCAACAGCTTCCAGGTCAACTTCTCATTGCAGCGCAACCGTATGTTGGCTCTCAGTTTCGCCAACAACCAACTCACCGAAACGTCACGCAACGGCATCACCGTCGGTGCCGGCTACCGTTTCAAGGACGTGGAGCTCCACCTGAAGATGGGGCGTCTGCGTCACGATATCAAGAGCGACATCGTCCTCCAGTTCAACCTGACCTATAACAGCAACAAAACCGAGATACGCAAAATCAACCAGAACGTAAGTCAGATTTCCTCAGGCAGCAAGGTGTGGATGGCCGAAATCTCCGCCGAATACGCTCTCTCCACAACCCTCACCCTCCGCGCTTTCTTCCAGACAAACATCAACACTCCGTTCATCTCCAATGCCTATCCCAACTCCACCACCAAGGGAGGTTTGACCGTCAGATTCTCTTTCTAAACAATATGAACTAATCATCAATCTAGCATAACAACAATAATCTTCCCAATGGAACTGGATCGTTTTAAAAACTGCGACAAAGACACTCGTGATGCCGTTCTCAACTTTGAGAAGTTGAACCGCAAGGGTGGTGTGCAGTATATTGATATGGATCAGCTCGAGGTTGTCCTTGATTTCTATCTTGAAACCAACGACGTTGACTCTGTGCAGCAAGCCTTGAAATATGGCGAGAAGATTTTCCCAAATGCCAACGAGCTGAAGCTACGCCGCGCCCACATGTACAGCATTCAAGGCAATCCTCAGGGCGCCCTAACACTCCTGAAAGAGATTCTACGCTCCGAACCGGGCAATACCGACGCACAGTATGCCATGGGACTCGTCTATGGCATGCTCGACCAGCCTCAGAAGGCCATTCAGTACTATCAGTTGGCTTCTGCCGACGGTGTCGAGCTGGGGCTCATCTACGGCAATATCGGCGACGAGTACTACAAAATGGAACGTTACGACAAGGCTATGGTGTATTACAAGAAGTCTATAGCCGAAAACCCCGACGAGGAACGCTCCATGTACAACCTATCCTGCATTTATGAGGACGAAGGTCGCAACTCTGAGGCCGAGTCATTCTTCCGCCTCCAAACCCGCGACCATCCCTACTCTTTCTGCGCATGGATTGCTTACGGTAGGGCGTGCATGAATCTTGAACTTTGGCAGCAGGCCATCGAGGCTTATGAGTACGCTATTGTGGTAGATAAGGCCAATGTGCAAGCCTATTTCTGTCTCTGCGACGCTTACCGCCGCGCCGGCAATCACGGCAAGGCCGTCTCCGTCCTCCACGAATGCCTCGACTACGCTGAGGACAAGTCGTGGGTTTACTACTCCATGGGCATGATATATATGGAAAGTGGCAACAACTCCTCGGCCATCCCCTACTTCCGTAAAACCGTCCGCGAAGACCCCTACTTCGGCGATGCCTGGCAGGTCCTCGGTCAATGTTATGCCGATGAGAACGACCTCTACACCGCTGTCGAGATGTCCGAACGTGCGCTGTCCGTCAACCCGCAATCCGCCTCCTACATGCTCCAGCTTGCCTGGCTTCAGGATTGCCTTGGCGACACCGAGAAAGCCGACAGCCTTTACCAGTGTGCCCTGCATCTCGACGAAGTGTCCGACGAGTGCTGGATACGCTATGCCGACTTCCTCATGCGTCACGACCGCTTCGACGAGGCGGTCGAAGTTCTCGACAAAGGCGTCATCGACGCCACCGATCAAATCGAGTTCAATATCCGCTTGGTCACATGCTATTTCAAGACGGGTCGTCGTAATTTACTCTTCAACGCCGTACGCGCCTGCACCGCCGACCCGCAGTTCCACCCTCAGGATCTTATCGCCTTCTGTCCCGACATCGCCTCCGACTACGAGGTCGTCTCCATGCTCGACAGCCATTGACCGTATAACGTTACATCTCCTGTTATGAAAAATATTCTTCTAGCCTCTCTCTTACTCCTTCTTTCATTCGTAGCTTCCGCCCAGTCGCTCGACTCCTCGTCTTGCACTCCGCCCTCGCTCACCGAATCCGTCCACGGCGACGATAGCTCTTCCCACGGTTTTGTGGCCTCCGCCCTCCGCTGGTACGACGCCCATATGAACTACGCTGCGGTAGGCATACTCATGACCGTCGAGAGCTCTTTCATTCCCTTCCCGTCCGAGGTGGTCATCCCGCCTGCCGTCTATGTGGCGTGCAACCCACAAAGTCGTGGAGGAATGAAAGTGTGGCTCATAGTGCTTATCGGTACGCTGGGAGCCATGCTCGGCGCCTATATCAACTATTTTCTCTCCCGTTGGCTCGGCCGACCTATTATATATAAACTCGTTGACAGCCGTTTGGGGCATCTTATGCTGCTCAACCGCGAGAAGCTCGAGCGTGCCGAGAACTACTTCAACTCCCACGGCAACGTCTCCACCCTCATCGGACGCCTTATCCCCGTCGTTCGTCAACTTGTGTCCATACCCGCAGGCCTCGCCAAGATGAATATTCTCTCATTCTCAATCTTCACCTTCGTCGGAGCGGCCATCTGGAACTCCATACTCGCACTCATCGGCTACCTCGCCTATCGCGCCGCCGACCCCTCGGTCATCGAGAAGTACAGCCATCAGCTCTCCATAGCCATCCTCGCAATTGTCGCTCTGGCATGCATATATTTTGTTGTCAAGATAATCCATAAAAGAAAATCACGCCATGAGTGAAAACAACGACAAGCGCGAACCCATCGACTGGGGCCATATCTTCCGCCGCAAAGACCGTCCTCTGCCCCCCAAAGGCTGCAGCATAGCCTTCTACATCTTCCTCCTAGCCCTCTTCATCTTCCTCGTTGTCCTCTACATTACCCATTAATCACCTTTCGAACCAACGGTTCGTAATCGGTGTTGCAGGCAATCTCTTTCCCTTTTTCCGTAGCAAGTCTGTCAGGGTTGGGCGTAATACCCACTCGCCACAGGTCAAGCCTGTCGGCATCGAAGCATGCGTCTATGGTAGGATTTCCTGTCTTGTGTTCAATGGTGTGAAGCCTGCAAGCCTCCATAAGCAGCGCATATTCCTCGTCAGTCAACGTCCGCAGATACGAATCCCGCAGCGTCTCCATCCATTCTGCAGCACGCTCTCCATGTTGATAGTCCTCTCCGTCGTCGTTCCTGCATGAGTCATGCAGATAAGCAAACAAGCCGACCACCAAAGGATTTACCTCCTCAGTAAGCAGTTTTTTACCATTTTCATACACCCTGTCCCAATGGCTTATACCATGCGTCACCCCCAACGTCCACCGCGAATGGACATATTCTCGAACATCTTTTATAATCGTCTCGTCGGGAATCATATTTGATGGAATAAATTTCACCAATGACTATTTAGGCAAATACTCAACCTTACGGTAGAAACTTTCTAAACAAAGCCTTCTTATTACCTCTCTGAAATCTTCCGGCAGCAACCCCCACATCTTTTCAACAATCCATTGCGGAATGTCTTTATAGTAGGCTTCGGCTATGCCAGCAGCGATGCAGGTTAGAGTGTCGCAGTCGCCACCAAGCGATACGGCCAGTCGCAAGCAGTCTTCGAAGTCTTTGCTGTCGAGAAACGCAATCAAAGCAGGCGGTACTGTCCCTTGGCACGACTCTTCGTATGTATAGGTCGGACGAATCTCGTCGCACGTCTTCGAGAGATTATATCCGTATTTGGATTCGATATACCGCTTGATTTCCTGTTTCGACTTGTCGTTTCTTGCCATAAATATGGCGGCAGAGGTGGCTTGCGCGCCTTTTATGCCTTCTGGGTGGTTGTGAGTCACAGCCGCTTGTATTTCGGCTACACGTTCGGTTTCTTCGATGCTGTCGAACATCCATCCAACAGCGCTCGTCCTCATCGCCGAGCCGTTGCCCCAGCTGTTGTAGGGCTCTCTCGATTGGCGCATCGTCTTACGTATGGAGCCGTCATCTTGACGAACCTCTTCAAATACCGTTGTAGGGCAACACAGCCAATGGTGAAATCCCCCACCGTAGCCGCCCAACGGACAAGGGTATTCGTGGGCATACATCACCAAAGTGTCTATGAGATATTGAACCGAGTGACTTTCGTCGTTCAGCAGCCAGTCGGCCACCGCGACGGTCATAATGCTGTCGTCGGTATATCTGCAGTCGTCCGAGAACAACGGGAAGTCTGTTGTCTTGATGTTGTTAAATTCGTAGATAGAGCCAACTGTATCGCCAATGATTGCACCTAACATGTTTTTATATCGTTTTGTGTTACTATTTCTTTCTTGCCAGCATCACCGCCTGCCACAATCGGAAGAAGTATTACCTGATTTTTCATGACTGCAAAGATACAAAATAGTTTTGAGTGGTAAGTCGGCAGAAATTAAAACAAAACGGCACATGTCTTAATATAAAATTTCGAACTGTAACAACTGTAACTGTAATGCCCTAGGTTCCACAACATCAAAAATGACACTTTGACATCCGGATAACCCTATGCCCATATTTCAAGCCATTTCAAAGAGGCTGCAAGTCAGTTGCCAATATGCACCCCGAAAAATCCGTGCCATACAACGCCCAAACGTAAAGGGCAGCTGGCCGTTGCGACCAACACCAGCGAAGGTTTGATCACGATTTGGCAGGTGGTCGGAAGTATGGCGTTGGTAGGTACCTTGGCGCACCCCCACCGTTGCCACGGTGCAAACACGACTCAGACACGGTGTTGCCGCAGGGTTGTCCCGAAGAGGGCCGAAAGGGCACCAAAAGGATACCAAAAGGGGACCAAAACCAATAGAATACATCCGGCTGTTTTACAAGCAGTTGCAACCAACGTTACCACACACGCCCGATTCATCACAACATACACATTTCCAACAATATGCCGACTTATCAACACAATTCATGAAAAACGCGGTGAAAAAAAACCGAAAAAACTCCTTATAAACCGTCCGCAACCTCATGTTTCGCTCGGAATTCCGCATCCGAGAAAAAATATTTTCATTGCCAACCAACTGCTTTACAGTGCGCTGCGAAACAAATTCCGCAATCTTCGAAAAAAATATTTGCCGGAATGAAAAATGGTTGTATCTTTGCATCCGCTTTCGCCCGAAAAACGGGTGTTGAAAAAAAGCGAGAGGACATTGAAAATTTTGGAACATGAGATAGCGTGTGTCGAGGGCCACATATAATTAAGGTGTGTGGTTCGACACGGATGAGTTCAAGGTTAAAGTCAACAGACTTTCCGGTTGAGTCGAGAGAAAAGCGAGTTCACTTGCTTTTCCGAGACGTGGAAAGTTCTTTGACGAAGTCAAAAATTCTTACAATGAAGAGTTTGATCCTGGCTCAGGATGAACGCTAGCGGCAGGCCTAACACATGCAAGTCGAGGGGTAACAGAGGGTAGCAATACCCTGCTGACGACCGGCGCACGGGTGCGTAACGCGTATGCAACCTAC
>JAEEZY010000005.1 GCA_016292015.1 Bacteroidales bacterium
GCCGCGAGCAAGGATACCATCCAAACCCTGGTGGCTATAGAGTGAGTGTCCACCTCTTCCCATTCCGAACAGAGAAGTTAAGCCTCACATCGCCGATGATACTGCACTAGTTTGTGGAAAAGTAGGTCGCCGCCATCCTTCTAAAGCGCATCGCCTCTCAGGCGGTGCGCTTTCTTTTTGTACGTACCCTAATGGGTCCTCAATAATGTTTTCGTACCTATCGAGAGCAATGCTAAACAGTGCAATGAATATCCTGCTCCAACACACTAAAACGACAAAAGCCGAGGCTATTGTTGACCTCGGCTTTCTGTTTGTTGCTGTGGCTCATGTTTACAATATGCCGGCGAACAAATCTTTATACGCGCTTTTGGCATGTGGATAGATTTGCGTGTGAGTACCGGTGCTGACTGTGTCGTAGCCGTGGGTAGCAAGGAAAGAAAAGAGTTCGTCGTCAGTGGCAAAGATGGCATCCATCCAGTCTTCGATCCACGTTCTGAGCGTGGTGTTTCCACCTACGGTATCGGCCAGCAAAGTCTCTGGGATGTATATATTGTAAGGGGTAGAACCGTATGAACTAAAATTTTCACCCCTGTAGTCGTGTGGCATAGTTTCTTGACGCACTACGGTAATATCTTTCCAATGGATGGTGTCGATGTTGATAAAGCCCCAGTCGCGCAATAGTGCCAGAGCTGCACTATAGTTAGCCTCGTGGTCGCTGTTCAGGTGGTGTATCATTTCAAGGCTAAGCACATAATCGCCTTTGCCATGATATGGCTCACTCCATCTATACCATCCAGTTGACAATATCTCGATGCAAAGAGCCACTGATGTGACATCGTCGTGCAGACGCAATGTATCGTTTGGATTACACATAGTATCTTTGGGGAATGCGTCGGCTTCCTTTTGAGAGGAAAGCCGTTTGCCATCGACTTTTAATGTGAATTCCTCCGTCTCTACATAGTAGTGCGTGTCACCCCTCTTTCGAATACAAGCACTCATTGAAATAAGGGCAACCATCGACGCACATATCATCATCTTTGTTCTCCACTTCGCAATTGAAACGCCCATGGGTATTTTATTCATATTAATATCATTAACCACCAAAGTAATCACTGATATTAACGCAACAGTGTGGTTTCTATTGCCCCCGACAATCTTTAAAACGACGAAAGCCGAGGCCCTCTGGTGGTCTCGGCTTTACGGCTTATAGTTTGAAAGAGCTCTTACTTGGCAGGCTCCCACTTGCAGCGGACGGGCGACACGATAGCACCCTCCTTCTTCAGTTCGGCGAAAGCCTTGTCGACCTCCTTGCGGTCGAGGCCTGTAATCTCTGCGATCTTGCCAGCGTTGACGGGCGCACCGAACTCGCGCATGGCTTTCAATACTTTCTCTTTCATGGCTTACATCATTGCAGTGAGGAAATTCTCGTAGCCGAGCTTTTTGATGTAGTTGAGGTACTGGGCCTCCCATGCCATGTGCTCCTGCTCGCCGTCAATCCATTTCTGGATGAGCTTCTGAGTGGGATAGTCGTCAGAGAAGGCGGCGGCCATCTCGCTCATCATCTTGATGGCATCCTTGCCACCCTCGTAGTCGGTCTCAATCTGCTTCTTGGGGTCATCGTAGAAGGGGAACTCCATGGTCTTCATCAGTTTCTGCAACTCAGCGGGTTTGTAGCCAAGCTCCACCAGGCGGTTCAACACCTCTTCGGCCTCTTCCCATTCCTCTTCGGCTTCCTCTTTCCATTTGTCAGCCAGTTTGTTCCAGCCCTGCAGACGGTCGTAAGCCGAGAAAGCGAAATGCTGTTTGCTGTTTCCGAACCAAGCGGCGCCAAGCATGGCGAAATTCTTCAATGCTTCTTTTTTTGTCATAACTATATGATTTTAAAATTATTTATTTGGATATTAAATCTATTAATTCTCTTTGCAAAGATACTCCAGATTTCCCCAGGAACAGGCAACCCAATAGAAATAAAAACTGATTGAAACGAAACAATACCAAAGAAAGTCGTATCTTTGCAATCCAAAACGGACGGGAGATGTACAGTTTATCAGAAGGATTACGAATATTAATTGGCGAGGAGGCTCTTTTTGAGGAAGAGCCGAAGGTCTACTGTACGGAGACGACTCCCTCGCTCACCCTCCGCGCCAACCTGCTCCAAGATACGATGGCCTTCTACACCTTCACGCTCGTAAGGCGGGGATGGCTCACCATCGACTACAACAATCAGAAGTTCACCCTCACGAAGAACGACCTCTATCCCTATGCCCCAGGGATGCCGCTACGCATCATTGCAGCTTCACCTAATTATCGAGGCATCTGCCTGTTGGCCGACGAGACCTTCACCCTCCGCTCGTCGAATATGCACAATGCCATCCGTGCCGCCTACTTTCCGCTTGTCGAACTGACCGAACCGAAACTGCAACTGAATTCCGACGATGCCGCCCATCTGTCCGACCTGATGCAGCTGGCCATCCACTACTTGACAGCTCCGCATCCGCAGCGCGACGAGAGCCTGCGCCTGCTCTACAACCTCTTTCTGAACGACCTCACCGCCACCCAGGAGCGCAGCATCAGCCAACATCGGTTTCCGAAGCGCGTCGAAGAGATCTATCTTGACTTCCTGCGGCTGCTTTCGCAGAACTATGCCGAACATCGCGACATCGCCTTCTATGCCGCCGAGCTCAGTATCACCACCACCTACCTCTCGCGCATCGTGCGCCAGGTGTCAAGCCGCACCGTGATGGAATATATCGACCAGATGCTGCTGATGGAAGCCTCATGGCTCCTGCAGACCACCACACTCTCCGTCTCGCAGATCGCCGACCGTCTGCATTTCGCCGAGACAGCCTCCTTCGCCCGCTTCTTCCGCCGTATGAAAGGCTGCACGCCCAAAGAGTATAGAAATATCCATGCAGCCACAAACTTGTATGACAATAGAATAGCAACTGACTAACGTTCAATCAATGTTGGCTTTGTGAGACCTTGTGTTCGTACCAGTCTTTTATGATCTCGTTGCTGGAGGTGAAATGTCTGGCAGACGGATAAAAACTTGTTTCCACCAGCTTCCGCAGCATCGGTTGGCACATGATTTCTTCGCCTGTTTCGTCTCCGATGCGTACCATACGGTTTACTATGGTTTTATGCAGAGTCCTTTTTATCAGCAGCCTTGACAATTTGGCTGGCTTGGCTATGCCTCCGGCTTTCTCGGTTGGTAGTCCCATTTCTGCGAATATCTGCCTGACACAGTCGTTATAGAGGCCGCAGTTTCGTAATTGTTCGTGATGTGCTGTGCGGAACAGGTCGGTAAGGGCGTTGTCCCATAAAGGAAGTAGTGACGCATGGCCGAAATGGCCATATACCTTCGTGGAGTTGACTATCTGTTGCGCCTGTCTGTTCTGCATTATGAACCATTGGTATGCAGAAAAAGCTGTGCTGCCGTCTGCCAACGTGTTTTTGAAATAGTCATATACCTCTTTGGCAACGGTGTATTCACAACGGTATTCAAAGTTGCGCAATAGTATCGATGCCGCTAGGTTTTTTGCTGATGTTGTCGGTGTGATGTTTCCTTTGTGGATATGGCTGCCTGCAAGGAAATCTCCCGAATGCCCGGGTATGAATACCGTATCTGGTTCTATCTCACCTTCGGATATCATCTTCCTCAGGCCGAAATACTCATAGAGCCATACAAAATTCGTGTAGTCGCCAACACGCCTGTAGTAGTTCTCGAAATCGGGGTCTTCGAGATAGTTGGCGTTTTCTTTGCTCAACTCCTGTCCGTCGAGAAGTATATATCGGAAACCCAGTGCCTCCGCTGATGCTCGGGCAAACCGCTCTTCGTCGCTACCATGTCGGCCGATATGGTAGCAAAGGGCATCGTCGATGCCCTTTCGTTTTAGCATTGTCGCTATCAGGCGTGAGTCATAACCGCCGCTTATCGGTATTGCCACATGGCGTCCCTCGATGGCTTCGTGTGTGTGGCGGAAAGTCTCTTCTATGCGTTCACGCAGCTCCTCGGTACCGATGTGCCTTTCTTCTTCTCTGCGGCATAAAAACGTCCAGTATTGCTTTGTTCTGGCCTCTCCGTCTTGCCATGTGACCATCGCTCCAGCCGGTATCTGGCTGATATTTTCTATCAGGGTCTTCCCTGCAAAGGTATTGCCGCTGGCGCGATATTCCATCAAGGCGACTCGGTCTATGGCTGCTTCCTTGCCGCTCATTCCGTATGGCTGGTCTCCAACCATGCAGTCGTCATAGTACAGCGGTATCGAGCGTATCCTGTCCACCGCAGCCGCCCGAAGGTTCGCTTTTTTTACCACGACGGCAAACTGCCCGTTTGCCTCTTTCAGCATCTGCGACAAAGTTTCCGCTGTCGAAGCAGAAGAAAAGTGTCTGGCCAACTCCTGGCCAGACACTACATGGTTCTTTTCATCGTAGCAGAATCCGCATACCGACACTCCGTCTGCCTCGTGCCATGTGTTTCTTGACAAGTCAAGTTTCATGTGCTGTAAGTTTAGATGGAGCGTCCAAGGGGGTGTTTGCTTATCGTTATTTCGCCGATGGCATGAAGACTTCCGATTCTGAATATACCACCTCTCCTCCGCGCTCCGCCTGCAGGAACCCGCGGATGATGTATATCGGACCTTCGTACATCGGAACGTTGAAGCTGATGGTGTATGAGCCGTCGTCGTTGCGTTCCAGCATGTTGACAGAGTCGTCAAACTCGTTCGGGCCGGTGATGTGGTCCATCACGTTGAACACCTCGTCCTCTATGGTCGGGTCTTCTTCATCTTCCTGGTCGGCATATTTATAGCATAAGCCACAGGCATAGGGCACATTTCCGCCACCAACGTTGATGGTTCCTATAACTGTAAGCACCTCGTTCACATAGTCGTAATCAGTGTCGTCAATCGTCACCGATACATCGCCATTGTGTCCCGGCACATCGACGGGGTCCAGATAGAAACGCTGGCTGTAGTAGAAGTTGCCCACTCCCGAGGCGTTCACCAAATACAGGTATGCTCTCGCCTCTTTGCGGTTGTCTGCCTTCACGTGCGACACTACGGTGAACTCCGTGCTGTCGCTGTTGACGTTTATTATACGGTGGTAGCACCCGGTCTGGTCGTTCGAGCCGTTGAAATACTGTGGCAGGTTGTTCTCCGCTCCCACGGGGAAACAGCCTATGCCGTAGCTGTACTCTTTCCCCATATTCTCGTCATAGAAAGAACTCAGCGTCAGCCCCGAGGTCTTGATTTTCGCTGTCCAGGTGACGGTGGCGAACAAATAGTTGTTCTCGTTCGACCACTCTGTCGTGTCTATGGTGAACTCTACATCCGTCTGGGTGATTGTCGGATCGTCCTGATTGTCCGGTGTTGGTGTGTTCTCGGTCGGGTCGCAGGCGGCAAAGGTAAACATCATGGCCAGCGCTGCCAAAAATCTCATTGTGTGTTTCATGATAAATAATGTTTAAGGTTCAATTTAATTAAGTGTTCGAAATAAAATTAGTTCAGCGGTATCAAAGTGCCTACCACCACGTTGTTGTTGGCCTCCGTCTGGCTTTCTACACGCGAAACGCCGCGCTCTGCTCCCGTCACGGGTGTCACTATGGTGACTGTTGCGCCGTTGGCCAGGATGAGGCTCTCCACAAAAGCCTTCATGCCGTAGTCGTAGGTGCAACTACTAACATTGAATGCCGGCACCTGCGAGCGGTTGCAGGTGACCTCTTCTGTCTGCATGGTGGCGAGGTTGTAGATGGTGAAGCTTTGCAGGCCCTCGCCCAGATGGGGTCTGTAGCAGAAACCTTCGGCGTCGAACTCGCCATACGTTGGCCAGTCAGCCGGAAGGCTGCTCTCGGTGATTTGGTATGTGTTCGAGTTGAAGGTGTAGCACGTTGAGCCTTCGGTCCATGAATAGTTCTCCTCGTCGCTAATGTACACTGTCTGGTAGCCGTTATTGCCGTAGTAGTCACCAAAATAGCCGTCGGCCACTTTGGTTGCTGTGGCTGGGTTGCCATCGGTGTTGACTAGGTAGATACCGGTATTTGTAGAAACGAAGAACTTGCCGCCGATGCAGCGCATCGTAGGATTACCGTCCATGGGTATGCCCTGTATGCGTGGCAGTGTTCCGTCTGGTGCCATAATGGATGCCACATGGGGGATATTGCTGCCATAACTTATACAAGTGCCAAGGTGTCCGTTGTTGTCGGTGATGGCGTAGGCGATGTTTATCGCCTGTTCGGCTGTGCCGGGCATAACATCTATGACGCTGAGAGACGAGCCGTTGTCGTGCAGGCGCGAGAGGCCTCCATAGTAGGTTCCACTTGCAAGGAAGATGTCGCCGTTATGCTGGCAGATGAGGCCCAGCTTACGCAGGCGGTCGCCGGTGATGTCGCCATCGAGAGGCACGCCGTCAAATCCTCCGATACCAACAACGCCCGCATTGCCGTAGCCGGGCACGTTGACTATGCAGAGGGGGAAGGCATTGATGCCGGTGATGTCGAATATCTTGCCGTCGCTCTTGCGAATGAGGAAGTTCTCAGTATATTGGACACTGTGGTCCACCATGCCGCGTATACGGCTCTGCATGCTCTCGCTAAAGCCGCTGTAGTCGTCGCAGTAGTAGCGGCAGCCCACCAGCCAGATGTATTTCTCGCCCACAGGCACGGCCTGACAGACGGTGATGCCTATGTTCCGCTGTATTTCGGTCACCAGGCCTTCGTCGTCGCACTGGTAGTTGTAGGCAACCAGCTGCATGTTGCCGCTCTCGTCGATGCTGTACAGCATCTGCTGCGTGTCCTGACCTTTTGCGTTGCCGCCTGCCGACCCCAGGGCGAGATACTTCACCCCGCTGAGGTTGATGCCGTCCAGCTTGAAGGCGGCGTCACCTTTGTCTTTCTTGCATGCCGACAGCGTGAATACCATCGCTGCGGCAAGCACCAATCTGATAATGTTTTTCGTTTTCATTGTGTTAATTTTTTATATTGTTCAAAACGTGTGTGTTCTTATTCAACCTCCAGCTTCACCTCCCCTTGGCTCGAGTGCTTTATCTTGTTGGGTTTGGTGTATCCCACTATGTTCGCGCCGAAGTACAGGTGTGCCGCCTTCATCTTCGTCACCCGCATGTCCGACAGATAGTCGAGGGTGAAGTACAGCTGGAACACACGTCCGATGTTGAAACTTATCGAGGCCGACGGACTGAAGAAGTCAGGCCGCCTGCCGTCAAAGGTGAACGAGTTGGCCGCCGCCAGCTCCAGCCAGTCAAACAGGTTGAAATGCACCGACAGCGTCGTGTTCTGGCGGAAGATGACTTTGCTGTTTTTTCCTGGCTCGAATTCCCCGTGGAATATTGCGCCGAACCTCAACATGTTGTTCAGCGAGTACGAGGCCCCTAGATACACCTTCGTCGGCACCGCATACCAGAACTTCTCTCTCGTCATCGCTGTGTCAAGCAGCGCCATCAGCGAGTCTTTCAGCGTGTTTGTGTATCCTGTGTCAACTCCTCCGTTGCTTATCACTCGGTTAAGGTCTATTCCCTCAAACGACACCGTGTCGTTCCCCTTGGTCATGAGCTGCACCGGGTTCTGCGTCCAGTGCAATCCGGGTCCCAGGTCAACAATGCTGGCCGAGAACACAAAGTCTTTCCACTCGTATTTCGCGCCCAGGTCGAAAGTGAAGCCCATGCTCTTCGGCAGATACTGCTTCACGTTGTTCCAGAGCGTGCTCACACTGAATGTGCTGACATCCATGTCGCTAAACCCTTTCGAGGCGTTCATCAGCGGCACTATGCCCGCCGAGTATGCATACAGGTCTGTCGTCGCCATAAGTCGTGTGTCTGCCGAGTCGGTAATCAAATGCAGCCCCAGTTTGTCCACGGCCATCATCTGAAGTCCGTTCAGCAGGTTCAGCCGCGCCCCCACCGTCGCGTCCGTGTTCGGTATCTTCATCGCAAATCCCAGCGAGTAGTACATATACGTCTGCAGGCGGAAGATGTTGTCGTCACCCAGGTTTATGTCCGTGATGTTGCCCTCGCGTCCGAATTCACCGAAGTTGCCGTCCGTCAGCAGCCTCAGCGTGTTCAGCGGCAGCGTCACCGTCGTGTTCATCTTGAAGCCGCTCCCGAAGTTGAAATACATGTCTTTTATCCTGAATCCGAACCCCATCATGTCCATCCCGAAATTCAAGCCCAGACGCGCTCTCATCTGGTTCTTCACGGTCATCTTGTTCATGATCGAGTCAATCCTTATCACCGCCCCCTCGCTGTCGTGCATTATCACGTCGCCAAAGCCCAGCGGCAGCGAGAAGTCTATGTCAAACCGTGGCATGGTGACATAGAATTTGGCGTTGTTCGGAAACATAGCCGGGTTCAGCTTCGTCGCCATCGGCGAGCGGAACGAGTGGTACATCACGTCGTTGCTGCTGTACAGCTGCGCTTTCACCGGCACACTTGTGGCAACCAACATCACGATTGCCGCCATTATTTTGAGTCCTGTTCTTTTCATAAGTGCGATAGTTGTTGGTTCTTACTTGTCGGTGAGTTGTCGGTTGATGCTCACGTGTGCGCCCGCCGAAACAAACAGCCTCAGCTTCAGCATGTCCTGCTCTCTAAGTATCACATACGGCCTGTGGTTTGGGTCGTTCGGATCCACCACCGCTCCCGTTGACATCGACTCTATGTGCATCTTCACCTCCAGATATTTCGCCTTCGACAGGTCTTTCAGCATCTGCGACGACAACGGGAACTTCAGCTCCGAGTTGCTGTGCCCCACCGCACGGTTCGCTATGTATGCCGTCCCCACGGGGTCGTTCGGGTTGGTGTATGCTATGTTCGCCGGCACCTGCTCCACTCGCGGCGACTCTATGTAGTTGTCGCCCTTCAGCAGGTTGTCCGTCACATACGTACGTTTGTCCTCCGCCATTCCTCTAAGCTCCAGCTTCAGGTTGAACGGCATCGAGTTCTCCGCCTTCAGCACCAGGTAGTTGCACGTGTCGTCCTCCCTCAGCGCTATCGATATCCCGTTCTCGTTATACGAGGTCTTGTCCGTATATGTCGCCAACCCCGAGCAATCCGCCTCGATCGTGTCTATCTCGTTCATGTTGCCCACATACAGCAGCGCCGAGTATTCTATCGCCGCGCGCGTCTTCACGTCCATGCTCTCCACAAATAGCCGGTCGTCAAGCGTCAGCAGGCTCGGGTCGATGGTTGCCAATGCCGCTTGGTCGGTCGCAACTATCGACAGCGCCGTGCTTATCTCCATCCGGTACGCGTCTTTGTGTATGATGCGCGATATGTCCTCGTTGTTCAGTATGCGCAGCGTCCGCGCCTCGTCGCTCGTCGCCTGCGCCAGCTGCACCAGGCTCAGCCTGCTCCCGTCGCTGATGTTCACAATCGGTATCTTCTTCGTGTATTTCGTCCCGTCGCCGTCGTTCACATAGTATTCGTCGCTCTCTTGGCACCTCTGCATCTCCTCCGCCGTCATCGCTATGTGCAGGTCCATCGTCATCGTCAGCGTGTCCATATACACCTCCACCCCGTACTTCGACAGCGAGTCCGTCGTCCCCGTGATGTTCGGTATCAGCGCGGCGTCAAACGTCACAAACAGGTTCTTCAAATCAATCTGGTTCTCTATCAGGTAGCGCCCCAGCTTCACCGGGTTGCTGTGCCTTATCGTAGTGCGGTATATCTCGTAAGGCTCGTCGCCGTCCTTACGCGCCGCCCGCTTCACACTCCGTTTGCTGCTCGTGAAGTCCAGCGTGCTCTTGTTGTGGTATTCCGCATACAGCGTCAGCAGCCCCGACTCCGCGTTCGTGTTCACGCTCACATACAGGTTGTCGCTCGAGTCCATCGCCCTGATAAACTCCACCAGGGTGTCCATGTGCGCCTCAAAGTATGCCAGCGGAAAACCGTATGTCGGGTCAAAGTCCCCCTGCACCCGCAGGTTGCTCATGTCGAAGTCTTCCTTCTTCACGCAGGCCGTCGCCACCAACAGCGACAACGCCAGCGCCGCGATTGTCTTGTATTTCATGTTGTTGTGTTGAATATGATTATCGGTTATTGAAAAAAGTGGTTGTCGGTTATCGTAGTCATTTATTAGAAATGACACAATATGACGCTGCAAAGATACGAAAAAAATCCCACATCTCCCAAATAAAATCTCAAACCACCCTCAAAACCCCACCAAATCCACCCAAACCAAACCCCACCCTACCCCCCCAACCCCAATCCAATACCCCCCCCAACCCACAACGCCCATAATGCCCACAAACCCCATAACTCCCACCAAAAACTCCCACAGTAGGAAAAAAGTAGGAGCAACACCGAAGGGGTATAGAAGGAGTCTCGAATGAGTCTCGAATGTGTGTAAAAGGAGTATAGGAGTTGATACGAACTATATACGGCGTCGATACGGCGTCGATATGGCGTTGATACGGAGGGGAAAGTCTTTTAGCACTGTGCTCTAAGCTGTTGCAGATGCGGTTTTTGCGCCTCTATTGACAGCGGCATTTCATTAATGCCACTCAACCAATTGATAGATATGCTCTTGCAGGAATCCATATTTATCGTCTCGATTTTACAAAGATACACCATCTTTTCACATAAATACAAGCGAAAAACAAATTTTTTTGCACCCTATTTGTGACTTTTTCCCCACCTCGGCCAACCCTGCCTCTCCGCCGCCGTTTCAAATTGCTTTTGCAATATGGAAATAAATTTTTATATTTGCAATTCATAAACAACCCAGACACACACATAAATATTTGATAATGAGACCCGATTTTTCTAAAGTAGATTTCAAATCCAACGAGGCTGCACCTCAAAGCTTCGAAGAGTGGGAAAAACAGAACAACATCGAAAAGAGCTGGCGCACGCCTGAACAGATCGACGTCAAACCTGTCTATGGCAAGGTTGACCTCAACGGCATGGAACACCTCAACTATGCCGCCGGCATCGCGCCTTTCCTCCGCGGCCCCTACAGCACCATGTACGTCATGCGCCCCTGGACCATCCGCCAGTATGCCGGATTCTCCACCGCTGAGGAGTCCAACGCCTTCTACCGCCGCAATATCGCTGCCGGTCAGAAAGGTCTTTCCTGCGCCTTCGACCTCGCCACCCACCGTGGCTACGACTCCGACCACGAGCGCGTCGTCGGCGACGTCGGTAAAGCCGGCGTGGCCATCGACAGCATCCTCGACATGAAGATACTTTTCGACCAGATTGACCTCGGCAAGATGTCCGTCTCCATGACCATGAACGGCGCCGTCCTCCCCATCCTGGCCTTCTATATCATCGCCGCCGAAGAGCAAGGCGTTTCGCAGGATCAGCTGCAGGGCACCATCCAGAACGACATCCTCAAGGAGTTCATGGTGCGCAACACCTACATCTATCCCCCACTGCCGTCGATGAAAATCATCGCCGACATCTTCGAATACACCTCGAAGAACATGCCCAAGTTCAACTCCATCTCCATCTCGGGCTACCACATGCAGGAAGCCGGCGCCACCGCCGACATCGAGCTCGCCTACACCCTCGCCGACGGCCTTGAGTACCTCCGCGCCGGTGTCCAGGCTGGCATGAGCGTCGACGACTTCGCCCCTCGCCTCTCCTTCTTCTGGGGCGTCGGCATGAACCACTTCATGGAAATCGCCAAGATGCGTGCCGCACGTATGCTTTGGGCCAAGATAGTCAAGCAGTTCAACCCGCAGAACCCCAAATCTCTCGCTCTGCGTACCCACTGCCAGACCTCTGGCTGGTCGCTCACCGAGCAGGACCCCTTCAACAACGTCGGACGCACCTGCATCGAGGCTATGGGTGCCGCCCTCGGCCACACCCAGAGCCTCCACACCAACGCACTCGACGAGGCCATCGCTCTGCCTACCGACTTCTCCGCCCGTATCGCCCGTAACACTCAGATCTACATCCAGGAAGAGACCAACGTCTGCCGCGTGGTCGACCCATGGGCCGGCAGCTATTATGTCGAGACCCTCACCCACGAGCTGGCTCATAAGGCTTGGGCTCACATCCAGGAGGTCGAGAAACTCGGCGGTATGGCCAAAGCCATCGAGAGCGGCGTGCCTAAGATGCGCATTGAAGAGGCTTCCGCCCGCAAACAGGGACGTATCGACAGCAACATCGACACCATCGTCGGTATCAACAAATACCGCCTCGACCACGAAGACCCCATCGAGACCCTCGAAATCGACAACACCGCCGTACGTAACGCTCAGATCGAGCGCCTCAAGAAACTGCGTGCCGAGCGCGACAACGAAGCCGTTAACGCAGCCCTCGACGCCCTCACCGAGTGCGCCCGCACCGGCAACGGCAACCTCCTCGCCCTCAGCATCGACGCCGCCCGCAAGCGCGCCTCCCTCGGCGAGATTTCCTACGCCCTCGAAAAAGTATATGGCCGTTACAAAGCCAAAATCAATCTTATAAGCAACGTGTACAGCTCACAGACCAAATCCAACGACCGCTTCAAGCTCGCACAGCAGATGACCGACGAGTTCGCCAAGCGCGAAGGCCGCCGCCCACGTATCATGGTGGCCAAGATGGGACAAGACGGTCACGACCGCGGCGCCAAAGTCGTCGCCACAGGTTATGCCGACATGGGATTCGACGTCGATATGGGACCTCTCTTCCAAACTCCCGCCGAAGCAGCCAAGCAAGCCGTTGAGAACGACGTCCACATCGTCGGCGCCAGCTCCCTCGCCGCAGGCCACAAGACCCTCCTTCCGCAGCTCATCGAAGAGCTCAAGAAACTCGGTCGTGAGGACATCATGGTCGTCGCCGGTGGCGTTATCCCTCCGCAGGACTATCAATGCCTCTTCGATGCCGGCGTAGCCGCCGTCTTCGGCCCCGGCACCCCCGTAGCCGAGAGCGCCATCAAGATGATGGAACTCCTCAACGCCGTCAAAGAATAGCGTTTCTCGGTTCAAGCGTAGCTGTCTGGTTGTTGGTTGCAAAAGGCAATGGGTAACAGACAAAGCGACATATCATACTTTGTATCGTTCTGCGTGGAACAATACAAAAACGCCAAGCACCTGTCAGGAGTGGAGGCCATGTCGCAACTCGACAGCTATGGGGTGTTGGATTATCTTGCCGACAACTATGATGTACTTCATACACAAGGCCACCGTTGGCTACTTGACGATATAGACGAATTTATCGAATCTCAAAAACGGGAACATCATGACACTCTACCACGGTAGCCTTGAGCGTATTGAACACCCAGAAATCAGATTGCCAAACCGCACTTTGGATTATGGGGCTGGTTTCTACGCCACCACATCCTACCGGCAGGCTGAAGACTGGGTACGGCGACGTAAGGCCGACTCCGCCGTCGATCGGGGTTTTGTCAATGAGTATGAGTTGAATGTGGACTTGTTGCGTGGACTTAAGTGTCTTTTTTTCGACTCCCCGACAGAGCATTGGCTCGACTTCGTGATGAAGAACCGTACCGACAGACGTTTTTCTCACGATTACGATGTGGTCTATGGCCCAGTGGCTAACGATCGTGTCTATGCCGCCTTTGCTTTGTACGAAGGTGACCTGCTCAATAAGCAGAGCCTGATATCTGAACTTAAGACCTATAAGCTTATTGATCAATATCTCTTTCATACTCCGCAGGCATTGCGGGCAATTCGTTTCATCAAGGCCACCACTGTACAGCTATGACTGATATTACGCAGGAAAACCTCTATCTGCTGCTGCCGTCCAAGGTAAGCCGTGTCTCCGACATGCTCGCCGAGGATGCAGGGATTGGAATTCTGGACGCAATTCGCCGTGTCTATCGCTCCGATATGTACCGCCATCTCGAAACAGAGTCAACAAAGTTGTGGCACGAAGGCCCGGTCTCACTCTACTCCGAACTGACATTAAGACAATAGACCTTCTTGGCATAGCAAGTCAGAGCTCATCTCCCCCCTTAATCAAAAATCCCTTAACTAGCAATGAAGGGATTTTCTTTTTTCTCCATATCCAATTTATTTAGTACCTTTGCACCCGTACAGAAGAGAGGCACACAATGAGCAGGCGTACAAAACGATTAAAAACAGAATGTTAACTAAAATGTAGAAACCCACGATAAAAAAATAACCCCTTAGCGTTTTAGCTTATCAAAGGCAGAGTTCGAAACCTGGAAAATTTCAAAACACAATGCCGAACAACGAGAAAGCGAAGACGCTCGCGGTAAGCCGCGAGCTTTCTTGTTTGTACGGCAGGTAATCCAGGACCTCGAACTCAGCGCAAAAAGTTCGCGGTTTTTTTTTTGTTGACCACTTGAAAAAACAATGAACACAAATAAATGAATATAAAAAAATAATTCCTTTTTATTATGGCAGAATACAAGCAATGTCCCAACGGACACTATTATCAGGGCGACCATTGCCCTTATTGTAAGGGAGGAAACGCTGCTGGTGCAAGTAAAACCCAGATTTACGGTATGGATGCTCCGGCTTCAAATGAGACAGTGGCTGCAGGTATGCCGCCAGTATCTCAGCAGCCAGTGTACAACCAGGGACCTTCTGCCCCGGCGTCCAACGGTGGTCAGAAAACAGTTATAGGTGGCGATGCCGCTACAGTGGTTGGCGGTGGTGCAGGCAATTCTGGTTATGGCCAGCAGCCTAATTCCGATGGACGTACGATAGTGGACTATCGACAGTCGCAGCAAACGGGCAACGGTTCACCGACATCAGGTCGTACGGTTTTCGGCGACTTCGATGAAACCGGGGTTATGGGTGGTCCCGGCGGGAAACCCGTTTTCCGTGAAACTCGCAAGTTCGTGGGTTGGTTGGTCAGCTACACGCTTGACCCGCTAGGTGTTGATTTCAAGCTCTACGAGGGACGCAACATCATAGGACGCGACATGGACTGCAATATTACCATCAATGACAATATGGTGTCCAGTAAACACGCTGTGCTGCTTTACCGCGCTGGGAAATACTCTCTTACCGACAGTCAGTCATCGCACGGTACTTTCGTCAATGGCAACGACATCGACCTAGAACCGTGTTATCTTGCCGATGGTGACGAGATAAGAATTGGCCAGACTATGCTTAAGTTCCGTAGCTCGCTCTGATTTGTTTAATAAAATACATATGAAAAGGTTCATATCAGCAATACTTTTTCTTTCGCTGGTAGTTTCGCTTTCGGCGCAGATTCAGAGAGGATTGAAGGAGACCTACAACGTAAAGGAATTCCCCACGGTTTCGTTTGTGTGGAATACGGCGAATCCCGATGTGATGGACTCCACTCAGTTCGCTCTATATGAGAATGCGTTGCCTGTCGATTTCCATGTTGCTGCCGTTCCGGTCAAAGACACTGTATCTGTGAACAAAAGTATTCTCATCTTGTGGGAGGATATGGCCAGTCATGGTGGGCAGAGTGAGTTCACGCGCAGCTTGTTGACGCGCTTCCTTGCGGAGTGTGTCCTTTCGAAGGGCGACCGTTTCAATGTGGCTGTGTTCAACCGCAAGCACGACAACGACAACTCTGTGCTCCATCTTCTGTCTGATAGTTTCATTTCCGATGGGCACAAGTTGGCCGAGGCTGTTAAGGGGTACCATCGGAGTGGCGAGTATTTCGGCTCATATCCGCAGCAGAGTGACCTCTACCTTGCTATCAACGACGCTGTGGCTCTGTTGCAGAAGGAGCCGGCCGAGATGACAGGAGTGATTATAGTGGTTTCTGCTGGTCTCAACGTGAAGGCGTCGGGAGCCAGCACTGAGATGGAGACTGTGCGTCATAACGCGCTTCGCTCGAATATTCCTATATACTACATTAACTATCCAATAGCAGGCAACGCGCCCGAGATGGCGATGCTGTCGCGAAGTACTTACGGAATTGCTGTCTCGACCACCGATGTGGGCAAGGCATACGATGCTTTGAGCGAACAATACCGCGACATGGACAGGCGTTTGCGCGGTATAGACTACCAGTTTGTGTTTACTGCGAAGGGCGAGCGAGATGGGAAACCCCATACCATGCGACTCACGGTTGATAAGATGCGTCAGCCGTTGCCGCCTTACCTTGCACCGAATATGACCTTTGGCATGTGGATGAAGAAGAATTGGTGGATAGCGTTGCTGGGATTGCTACTTATGGCTGGCATTGTAGTGCTGGGGTTTATGTTTGTCAGAAAGAAAAAACGCGAGCGTGATCAGGCAAATCAGGACATGCAGGAGCAGATGCGTCGTGAGCACGAGGAGAGCGAGCGCCGCAATCGTGAGACGGTTGAAGCCATGCGTCGCGAGCAGGCTGCGAAGGAACAGGCTGCACAGGCTGCTGCCGAACGGGCAAAGGCCGCCGAAGAGGAGGAACGTCTGCTCAAGTTGATGCAGACAAAGAATCTGTATCCGCGCCTGCAGTGCGTGGCTGGCAGCGAGAGTTTCTCATATACGATTTCAAAAATTCTCACCACCATAGGACGCAATCCCGACAACGATGTGGCCTTTGCGATGAACAACGACTCATTCAACAACCAGACCGTTTCGGGTCGCCATGCCGACATAGTGTTCAACGGCACAGCATTTGAAGTTGTCAATCGCAGCCAAACCTATGCGCAGGGCATCGTTGTCAATGGACAGTTTTATCAGCAGTACACGCTCCGCAACGGCGATATGATAGGACTTGGAGAGGCGGTTATTAAGTTCTATGTGTGATGTATAATCAGTGAATAGACAAATGAGATTATTCCAAAATTAATAAAAAAATATGAGAGTCATTACGGTGGGTAGAAGCGAGGAAAACGACAAGGTAATCATGGATCCTTGTACCTCACGTCATCATCTTCAGATAATACAGCATGACGACGGTCATTTCACGCTGTCGGACTTCGGGAGTTCAAACGGCACCTTTGTCAACGGGCAGAAAATCTCTGGAGAGATTCCTTTGACGGATATGGACATAGTGCGCATAGGCAACACCACGATACCGTGGCGGATGTATTTCGACGAGGACGAGCAGCCTAGCGAAGAGGTTCAGCCGCAACCCGAAAACCGTATGCAGACTATGATTCCTGAGAAGAACGAGCGTCAAGGAACGGTGTCTATCGGGAAAAAAAGTAAAATATTCATATCACTATTGAGCATCTACATTGTGGTTGCAGGAATTCTGGCATACATAAAAATCTCTAGAGATTATGTGCCGGGTCTTTTTATAGGCAGTATTGTTGGCGCCGTTATGATTATTCTCGGTATATGGTTGAAAGCAAAATCAGACAACCGACAAGTGTTACTAACACAACCGAATGGTGAACAGCCTGGATATTTGGGTCCATTTGCAAATCTGGGGCAAAACTTTGTAAGACGTTTCAAATTCCGAGAATCCGAAGACACTTATGTCTGTTATACTTTTTTTATGCTGTTTTTACTTTTGTTTCCAACTGGATGTTATCGTATCAAATTCATATCATCCAGTGAATTGAATGTATATGGTTCGGAGAAGATGCAATCGTCAGAAGTTTTGTGTATATATTTGATATTTTATGGTTTAATATTTTGGCTGGTTTGTATGATGATGGGATTAACTATCTATTTTGTTTGAATGGGGTAAAAATGGGTAAATAAAGGCTATGTCCTAAATGTCTCTATTGTGATTTTTAATGTATAATTGGTCGTATGGCAAAGAAAGAAGAATGTCTCCAGTGTAAAAAAGCCAAACAGAGTGGATACGGTATAAGGTGCTCGTATTTTGGCCGCCAACCAAAATATGATGAATTTGAATGTGCTCATTTTGATATTGATAAGAATGCCATAGTGAAAAATGGAAAAACGAGTAGCTATAAACAATGTCCTAACGGACACTACTATCAAGGAGACTACTGTCCGTATTGTCAGCCGACACCAAAGTTGTCCCATGAGATTTTGTGTCAGTTGATGCGAACCAGTCTATACAATTTTGAATATAAACTTATACCAATATATGTTGATATTCTGAAAAGGGATATAAAAGATGATTTTGAAGTTAAACTTGTAGATGCATCTTATTGGCAAAAAGATTTTGAGGCAATGTCTTGGCCACAGTTTGTGGTTTGGGACGACATCTCGTGTGAAATAATAGGGGATATGGATACGGAATGCATCTTTTTATATGAGTTTCCCAAGCCATTTGATATACCATTGGCAAAATATGGAGCCATCTATGTGAACAAACAGAAGCAGTTATATAACTATTATACACTAGAACAGTCGTTCAACGGATATGTGTTGGGTTCTAAAACTACGGATGGGCATATCAATTTCGGCCATCGAGAAGACATGTCAAAAGATGAGTTTATCAAAGAGATATGCAATGTCATGAAGGTTGATGACATTTCTCGACTGGATTGGAGATTGGCGAAAGAAAAGAAATTGATGGATAAATCCAGATATGACAGTATGGGTGGGAGCAAAGGAGACATTGAATACAAACAATGCTCTAATGGACACTATTTTAAGGGGAACCATTGCCCGTACTGCAACTGCCCCCCCAAGGCCCCAGAACCTTTGTCTCGCCCAATAGGACCAGATTTCACCCATCCTTATGTTGAACTACTGGATGATTCATTTCCTCCACAAATTCAGGGAATAAGAAGACTTGTTGGGAAGCTTGTTAATGCGAATAATTTAGACGAAGAATATAATATATATGAGGGTCGCAATATAATTGGACGCGACATGGACTGCAACATCACTATCAATGATAACAAGGTCTCTAGTAGGCATGCTGTGTTGCTTTACAGGGTTGGAAAATTCTCGATTACAGACAGTCAGTCGTCGTACGGCACTTTCGTCAATGGCAACGATATCGATTTAGAAACGTGTTATCTTGAGGATGGCGACGAGATTAGGGTCGGTGATACCACACTCCTGTTCAAGGATTTAAAATGTGATAAATAAAAGGTGTTTAACCAAGAATAAAATATAATGAGTCTAATCACAAGAAACGAAAGCAAGATATTCGCCAAGGGCGTTATCGGGAATGTGCGCAAGGCGCAGGAGGACTGCCACGGTTATAAGTTGGGCACTCCCAACGGGGATCTCTTTGTGGTATGCGACGGCATGGGAGGTCATGTGGGTGGTTCCACCGCCTCGCGTATCGCCGTAGAAAGTATCATCAGCCACATTGACCAGGAGCAGTATGCTACGCCGGTGGAGGCGCTCAACGGAGCACTACAGTTTGCTAACATGCAGATTCTCGGTCATGCCGACACTCATCCGGAACTGAAGGGAATGGGCACGACGGCATGCATAGTGCTGGTCAGGGAGGATGACGTGTGGATAGCCCATGTGGGCGACAGCCGCATCTATCTCTATCTCGGCAAGGAGCAGCAGCTGCATCGCATCACCAAGGACCACTCCTTTGTGCAGACCTTGGTGGATGCTGGCGAGATAACCGACGACGAGGCCGAGCACCATCCCAACAAGAACCGCATACTGAAGGCGCTGGGTATAAAACCCGAACTGCAGCCTACGTTCAACCACGAGAATATGCCCATCCATCCGAAGAATGGCGATGTATTTCTTATCTGTAGCGACGGCATGAGCGGCATGATACCCGACAGCACGATAGAGAGTGTGTTGGACGAGGAAATGTCCTTGCATCAGAAAGGTGAGCGGCTGATAGAGTTGGCCATGATAGGCGAGACGGTACAGCCTGGCGGTCAGGATAACTGCACGTTGGAACTGATAGAGATTGACAATAGCCCGTGGAAGAAGAGTGAGTTTATGAGTTATAATCCTAAGCGTCCAGCAAAGTCGAAGACACCGAAACCGCAGCTCGTGGCACCGAGTTTGGGAAATCCGCAGTCTGTTGCCACGCAACCGAAGACCAAGAACAGCAACCGCACACTGAAAATCCTTGTAGGGGTGGTAGCTGTGCTGCTGGTGGGCTTAGTTCTGGCGATAGTGTTGCTTTATACAAGGGGAGATAATGGCGTATCCGAACATAACAAACTGGCAAAAGAACTAAATGAAGTGACTGAAAATTATTTGAATCCTAAGATTCGTACAAGAAATTCAAAGAATAGTGAATTAAAAAAAACAAATGATCCGAAGAAAAAATCGGAAATAGAGGATAAAATTAAAAAACTTGATAAAGAGATTGATGGTTTACGTGCACGGCATGACACTATAGCAAAAAAATTACGTGATATAGATTCTAAATATAGAATTGAATTGAAAAGAAATAATTCAAAAGCAGTTTCAAATTAGTAATATTTCACAGAGTGAAGAAGAAATAGAAAATACAAATTATAATTTTTAACATTTATGATAATCAAGACAGTAGGTAGAAATCAGGACAACAATATTGTAGTTAATGACGGAAAGGTAAGCCGTACGCACCTTCAGTTGGTGCAGGACGATATGGGGAACGTCTCGGTGGTGGATTTAGGTTCCGCCAACGGCACATTTGTAAACGGAAACCGTATATCAAGCGAAACACGGCTAAAGCCAGGCGATGTGTTGCGAATTGGTGACACAACTCTTAATTGGCAGTCCTATTTCAGCGCACCGCAGCCTGTGTCGGTACCACATCCGTCTTCGACTTCACCAACTCCACAGTCGGTAAGACCTTCGAAAAAAAACTCGAAAGGCAAGAAAACGTGGATCTATGTTGTGGCTGGAGTTTTGATGTTGCTTGTTGCGGGTGGGGTGGTGTTGATTCTTAATAAGAACCACAAATCGGCAATTGATAAGGAACGTAAAATAGAAGAGACCAAAAACCTTGAGCTTGAGGCCTCGAATGCCGAGCGTGACGCGGCCAAGGCTGCTGCTGAATATGAGGAAGCGCAGAAAAAAGCGGCTATCACAAAGTCAGTGAAAGACCAGCGCAGAGCCGACTCGTTGAAGGTGGTTTACAAAAAGTCATTGGAGGAAGCGGATCGATTGAAAAAAGAAATTGATAAAATCAAAGCCGAGAAGGACAAAGCGGAGAAGGCTAAAAATGAAGCTTTGAAAAAGTCGGAAGAGATGGAGAAGGCAAAGCGTAACTCGGATGCGATAGCGAACGAATACAAGGGGAAAAACAAAAAACTTGCAGATGATAATGAAGCCATGAAAAAGCAGTTGCGTGATGCCAATGCTGCGAAGGAAGCTGCAGAGGCTGCTGCGGCAGATGTAAAAACGGCTAATAAAAAAGCAAAGGAAAAGGCAGAAAAAGAACGTGATGAGGCCAAAACAAAAGCCACAGACGCAGAAAAACGGATAGAACTGACGGAATCCTTTTATAATGAACTTAACAATGCCCGAGCGAAGGGTAGGTTAAAGGCTGTTCGTGAATCGTTGAAAATTAACGTTAAGCAAAAAAAGTCCGACGATGAACAATATAAGGAAATCGTCAACCAATTCAATAAAGCAAAGAATAACGAAGAACGCCAAAAGATTATCAATGCCATAAAGGCAGCAAGTAAAGGTAAGAACAAAGAAAAAACAGTTACTACGGATGCGACAGAAAGCACAGAAGAGACAACAGAGTAACCTATTTTAACGGTATTCATATTCAACCTTACCGCAAGTGATGAACGACTTTCCCATACTGGCCAACTACCATATAGACCACCTTATAGCTGAGGGTGGAACGGCGCGTGTGTATTGGGGGATAGACAGGCGCAGCGGATTTGCTGTGGCCATCAAGGAACTAAAGTTGCGTCACATGGACAATGCCGCTATACGCGACAATTTCCGCAACATGGAGACCCAGTTGATGCTTTACGCACAACATCCCAACATACCGAAACTGGTGGAGTTTGTGGATCAGAAGAGTACTGGTCAATTGTATTTGATTATGGAATTCATCAACGGCAAGAGTCTGGAGAGTTACATTTACCGCGAGATGGGGCTGATCCCGGAGCAACGTGCGCTGCCCATCTTTCTGGAGGTGCTCGACACAGTAGGGTTCTTGCATCACGTGAGGATACCGCACCTCGGTATCTACGATGGGGTGTTGCATTTGGACATTAAGTCGAACAACGTGATGCTCACGCCAGAAGGAAGAGTGAAAATAATCGACCTGGGTATAGCCTCGCGTATGGGCGATGGAGGCAACGGAACGGGTTTCGGAACACCGGCATATATGCCGCCAGAGCAGTCGGAGCGAGGCCGCTGCGGCCGTTATACCGACATATTTGCTCTGGGGGTGATGCTTTTCGAGATGTTGACGGGGCATTTGCCTTTCACATCGAACAACCCCAATCCACGCCAGTACATAGCAGAGGTGCGTAACAAGATAAAATACGAACCAGTGCCTCAGATGAACCGGTTCTATCCGCCGCTCTCACCGGGGCTTCAGGTCATAGTGGAGAAGGCGATGGCGAAGGATCCTATGCAACGGTATCAGACTTGCGGTGAGTTCGCCAACGACATAAAGAGGTATTTTAAGAGTTGAAGATTATTTATTGTCTAGTCACCATACTCTATTCATTTAATTAGACATTATGAAAGAAATAACAATAGGAAGGGAATCCGGCAACAGTATAGTAATAGCCAATGCAATGGTGGGCCGTCGCCATGCCAAGATAGTGATGGACAAGAGCGGGATGTGTGAGTTGGTGGATCTTCAGAGCACCAATGGTACATACGTGAACGGTCGCAAGGTGAGAGGCTCGGTGGCTATAAAGCCGGGCGATAGGATAATGGTGGCCAACGTACCGCTGCCTGGAACTTGGAAGTCAATGCTGGACCAGATGCCCGATGACGAGCCGGCACCTGTGATTGTGGAAAAGCCTGTGGAAAAACCTGGGCCATATGTTGATCCAAAGAAAACGGATTTTCTCTATGACTTTGACAAGGATGTTGCGGGATCGTTTTCTTCAGAAACTGAGAAACTGAAACATTTCATAGTCGATTTTAGGAGTGCGCAGATACCGTCTCGACGCCACTCCGTAATAAAAAGATTCTCGGAGGATGTGCTTGATCTGCTTATTGAACGTTACGACTTTGTGGGTTCGCAGATATCGGGACTTTTGAAGAAAATGCAAATTGAGAGTACGGAGTTCCAGAAGAGGTATGACGCCGATATGAAGAAACTCGACAACACCTACCAGTATTATCTGGTCAACAGCAAGAGTGAGGCCGAGATGTCGGAGGGTCTTAACAAGGTAGATGTGAGAAAGGGCGAAATGAAGCAGCACTACGAGGAAATGCGCAAGACGGTTTTGCCGCTGGTGAACTCGCTTATCAACGCATACTACACGAAAAATCCTCCTTTTTTCACCGAGCGAGTGGCGTTAGCCCCGTCTGATTCACCGCTATGGGAATCGATGTCCCGCCGAAACGATGAAATTCAGAAAACGTTTTATATGGGTGAAAAGTCGGCCCAATACGGCATATTGCAGGAAAACGTCGTGCTGAAGAAGCGGGTGTATGCGCAGAGCCTGTATGGTGGTAACCTGCTTTTCAAATATGCCAAGAGTCAGCGTCAGGTATGCTTCGATGCCGTGAACACGCTGATAGGCAGGATGTATGCGGCTGCACCGAGTGGCAATGTGAAAGTGATAATGGTTGACCTGGGTGAGATGGAAGGTACTTGTGGTACTTTCAAGGGATTGAATAAAGGAGTGTATAAGGTGATTTCTCGCTACGATGAGTTCTCCAACACCCTAAACGAGGTGGCCACGCGAGCGGAAAGCATCATCCAGAACCTTCTGCAGGGTGACATAACGACCATAGCCGAATACAACGAGAGCAAGAGCGAGAAAGTAGATTACACTCTGCTTGTGCTGAAGGACATCCCCACTGGATACGGTAATGACTTGGGTGCGAGGTTGTCGAAACTGCTGCGCAGCGGTCCACGGGCTGGTATCTCGGTGTTGGCTTTGGTGGATGAGGATGAGGCGACTCGCACGGAAGAGTTGCAGAAGGTTTATGGCCAATTGAAGAGTGCTTTCAACTCATCACCGTGCGAGGTTTATGACTTCACTGGTGCGGCTGCGGAACGCGGAATCGCCGCCCGCTATGAAGTGCTGACTGGAACGGTGTTGTCGGATATAGTGGGCAAGGTAAACCAAGGACTGGAGGTGAAGACCGAGACCATACTGCGGTTCACCGAGTATATGCTTCCACAGAAAGATTGGTGGACGGGGCAGAGCGCAAACCGTGCAGACCTACCGTTTGGTTTGGGCAAGGACATGAAGACTACCGCGCTGCAGATTACGCAGGAGAGCGGACAAAACACAGCGGTGGTGATTGGCATACCGGGATCGGGAAAGAGCGTATTCCTTCACACCATTATAGCAAGCGCCATAACCAACTACTCGCCAGCCGAACTGCAACTATACCTGCTTGACTTCTCCGGAGTGGAGTTCAACGTGTATGCGAAGCATAAGCTGCCTCATGCCCGCGTGATAGCGCCAGAGGCGGAGCGCGAGTTTGGACTGAGCATACTGCGCGAGGTATTTGAGGAGGGCAACCGCCGCATGGCTATGTGCCGTGAGAATGGAGTGACCAACATAGTTGAGTTGAAGCGCGTGAACCCCGATGTACTGGTCCCGAGACTGCTTGTGATTATCGATGAGTTTCAGAAGATCTTCGAGATCGACAACGATAATATCAGCAAGGATGCCAACGCCAAAATACACGCAATAATACAGGAATACCGCAAGTTCGGCATCAACCTGATTCTGGCCACGCAGAAGCTGCCGGCTAAGGGTGTGGTGCCGTATGACCTGATAGCGAACAGGGTTGTGTTCAAGAGCGATCCAAACGACTTTGATAACCTTATCAAGTGGCCGCGCGGCACATCCTTGCCGCGTTTGCAGACGGGTATGTGTGTGTATAACAACGAGTCGGGAGCGGAGATGTCAAACCACTTGACACGGTCGTACTTCATCAATGCCTCGAAGGAACTGGAGACGCTGTTAGACGAGATTTCGGTGTTTGCCGAAAGCCATCCGTCGATGCTTGGCGACCACAAGTTGCGCACCTTCCGTAGCGACGAGCTGCCGAAATTTCAAGAGCGTATTGTTGCGGAGCGACATGTTGAGCAACAAGAAGCTCCTCGCGAGGTGGGTGTTTATGTTGGTGAAAGTATTGCTATCGCACCAAGCCATGTTTATGTGCCGCTTACGAAGGACAGCAACAACAACATACTGATTATTGGTGGTCAGCCAAATGTGGCGAAGAGTATTGCCTATTATACCATGTTGTCGGAGATAGCAGCTCATACCGAGAAGTCATGCAATGTCATCCTGATGAATTTTATGGTGGAAGACGATCCTGCACAGGAGGTGTTTCAGAGTGATATGTTTGCCGCGTTCGCGGAGTATGGCAATTTGCAGGAAGCGAAAAGTTTGGACGAGGTACGCGATTACTTACAATTTGTCAAAGATGAGGTGATTGATGCCCGCAAGAGCGACCCAACCTTACCAATGACACATTTCTTTATAAATATCTTCGAATTTCAGAGAGGACGTATGTTTGATGGAGCAGGGAGCCGTGGTGATATGCAGTCCGAATGTGCACGTTTATTGGAGTATATAATTAAAAACGGTCCTATGGTTGGTGTTTTCACAGTGTTGCAGGTTGACAATTTGACCAACCTTGGCAGATTGACTTATAACGCACAAAACTTCTTCAGTCACCGCATTGCTCTTCAGATGCAAGAGAGAGATTCGGATAAGGTGGTTGGAAATTCGGCAGCGAATAAGCTGCTGGTGATAAATCGCCCGGCCACCAACTACCGAGCTTTGTACTACAACAATGTTAATAACACAATGACCAAATTTAAACCGTACAGATAATTAACAATTAGTGATGTAAAAAAATGGCTAATAGATAATTTGTTGAACGAAACCTTTAATAATATGAATTTAACTGTGGATGGAGGTGTAATTGATCCGATTCATGATTCTCGCTATCTGATTGAATCGGCTATGATCACATTGGATAAATTATTAGCTCAAATAGAATTGAATGCAACCCCAATGGAATATGATGAATTAAGAGGTAAAGAAAAAGATGTAATAGAAAAGGTAAATTCTTTAAAGGATGCCTTGTGTGAATATGACAATGCATTATGTAAGATGCAAGAAAAAATTGATGCCTATTTGGATATTAACCTGACAATTTGAGTGTATTAAAAGTTGTCAAATTTTTAACTAAAAAATAATTATTATGCAATTAACAGTAAGTAATGACCCTGAGGCTATTCATAGCTATCGTCAACAGATCGTTGGAGCTATTGAGAAATTAGAAGGTCAGCTAAAAAAAACAGAATCTGCGGTCAATACCGTTGCACAAGGGTGGAAGGATAACCAGTTCCAGCAATTCCAGCAGAATTTTGATGAGGACAAGGCTCGAATACCGGAGCTTTGCAATGTGTTACGACACTATGACGAACACATTTTGTACGATCTGGAGCAAAAGCTTAACAATTATCTGGATGTAAACATGCACTTGTAAAAACGGCGGTAATGGCGTCAACAAAAATATATATTCGTGACGTAAACCTGTTGGAAGAACTTCAGGACAGGATAGTATCATCAGGCGAAGCAATGTCTGGCATAGACCGGAATGTTGTCAGCAGCCTAGACAGTGTTATGAGTACGTTGGAGAGTAATCTGGCAATTGTCAGACAAAAACTCGAATCAGCGGAATCGAGACTGAGTAATGCTGAGGCGGCATTGGCAGCCTGTGAGTCACAGGTGATAATGACAACTATGGGACCCATGCCACCAGATTGTGGATGCGAACAGTCGGAAGTTGCGGCAGCCAATGCCGAGGTATCGAAATGGAAGGGTCGATATGAGCGAGGACAGCAGATTGTGAGTGAGTGTAGAAGCGAGATTGCGGAATACAACAGTACCACTGGTGGTCATGGTTTAATTGTAAATATGACCGAAAACCAGACCCCCAAGGCATCGATGCTTCTGAGCGATTGCCTCGCCAGACTGCAGGATATTTTGAACGCCAATATGCAGTGACAGCTGAAACTAAAAATAAAGAATGGAATATGGGAACAATACCTGATTTTGCGCTTCAGGTTCGGGAAGTCGAACAGAATTTGGCGAGTGAGTGGCAGTATGTTCAATCTGGTTGGCAGGACAGAGTGGCCGATAGTTTCTGTCACGGTGTGATGGAACCATATATGAGGAACTTTCAGCAATATGTAACAGGTGAGGGTATCAACGGATACGGCATTGCTCAACTTGTGCAGCAAATGGAACGGCATTTAATGGATATGGATGCCTTGATCGATTAAAAAATAAATAACAATTAAAAAATAGATAACTATGGCTAATGCAGCAGTAAGTTCAGCCGCTTTAAGTGAACTCGGCAATGATTTAACGCAATTATCCGCAACATTGCATGAAATTTTTGAATTGATGAATGCTGATATGCGACAGGTTAATGCCGCATGGCAGGACGACAAGTACGAGCAGTTCGTACAGGGCTACAGACCTCAAATAAACAAATGCGAAGAAATCTCCATGCGCTACAGAGATTGGTGTACCAAGGTGCTGGCTCCAGAATATGAGCGTGTGGTGGAGATAGAAAAAACAGACGTCAGCGGTGGCAGCGCAGGCGGTTATACGAGTGGTGTCGGTGATGCTAGTGCTGTAGCGGCAACAGCAGCTCTCTCTGCGAGTACAGGAATTGGAAACAAGTTTAATATGCGAAGAGCAAATAATGCTCAAAATCATACGACTAAGGCTGAACCTATTTCCAATGGCTGTGGGTCTGAAACAAGTCCAACTTCTTTTGGATTAGCTTGGATGGGAAGGCAGTGGGATTCCAAGCGCACGGCAATGAAAAATCCAAAAGAATTTTCATCAGCGTGGGATTTCCATGGTAAAAGCTGTGACGCACATGATAAATGTTATTACAATGGAGAGGGTAAGGAAAAATGTGATAATGAATTTCAGGATAGATCGCCAGTTATGGGTTCAGCAGTGAAGTTGGCGGATGAAACAAGTACAAAATCGTATGCAGAAGCTCAACAGGACAGGAAAATAAGTCAGCAATTGCAGTCAACATGGGAGAATGAAAACCAGCAAAGTTTAGATGCTGAAAATTATAGAGTCAGATCTCGCAATGAACAAGATGATGTTAATGATCATCTTCGAGAAAATGGCATACAAGGCGTATTTGATATTTTAAATAGTAAATAACAATGGCAAGTATAGGAGTAAGCTCGGTCGCTTTAAACGAACTACTGAAAGATTTATCGCAACTGTCAGTATCACTGCATGAGGTTTACGAGCTGATGCATGCTGATATGCGACAGGTGAATTCTGCATGGCAGGACGGTAAATACGAGCAGTTCGTGCAGGGATATAAACCACAAATAGACAAATGTGAGGAAATTTCGGTACGCTATAAAGATTGGTGTAACAAAGTGCTTACCCCGGAACACGATCGTGTGGTGGAGGTTGAAAAAACTGATGTCAGTGGTGGTAATGCCTCTAGTGGCGGTGGTATGTCTAGTACTGATACTGCAACAATGGTTGGTGTAGGAACGGCTGGCGCTATTGGACTTGGTGGACTTGGATATGCTGCAATGAGAAGTTCAGGAGGTGTGTCGAAGAACTTTAATATGAGTGGAAACTCTGCAGCCAAACATGACAGTGTCTATTATGGCGGCATGTCAAGCGCACAGGCCAAGTGGGAAGAAAAACATCAAATGAGTCTGGATACGCAGAATTACTATATAGACGAAAAAGGGAATGCTGTAAGAAAAACGGCTGGTGCAGAATCTGCGGTGAATGGGGCGGTACCTCAAGACGCTTCGGGAAGGCGTATTGTGCCTAGACCGGGCAAAAAAAACACAGGTGTTGGATCGAATGAACAGGTCAATCCACAAGTGTCTGCCAAGCAAAATGTGAATGGAGCCGAGAGCGAACCTAATGATAAAACTGGCAATTTCAATCAAAATGGCGACACCGAAAAAATCCCAGATGCATCAGGAAGACGTATTGTGCCGCGTCCAGGTAAAAACGGCAATGGTGGTGTATCAAATACACCTGCGGAATCGCAGAGGCTTGGCGTCGATGAAACAGGTACCACATCGAAGGAACTTGGTAGTGTTGATGAAAAAGTTGCTAATACGAGTCAATCTGGAATATCAAAAGAGCATACCGATGGCAGTATAAATCAAGGTCGTCAGGTAGAGTCCTCCAACAAGATTGATACAGAATATGATAAAAATCATAATTCTAATGAGAAACGGAATTTTGGCAATGGGTTTGATGGGAACTCCGAAAGTAATGTTTCCGGCAAGCCTTCGGCATCTGGAATAAACCCCACACCATTCCCAGATGTCAAACCCGTAGAGAATGGTACTCCTTCCGAAACGCCACAGGTGCCTGTAAGTTCTGTGGGTGAAGGTCCATCTGGCAATACTACAATAAACGAGACCGTAATAAACAACACAACAATAAATAGCTACACTGAAAATAACACCGTGGTAAACAATACAATAGTAAACAATACCACTGTGAATAATGCTGAAGTGAACAACACCGCTGTAAACAATACTACAGTGAACAACACGGCGGTAAATAATGTAACTGAAAACAATATCATAGAGAACAACGTAACAGAGAACAACATATTGAAAAACTCCGTTGGAACTGACAATATGTTGAAAGAGTCAAAGGCACCCGAAATACCGAATACTCCATTCCCTGATGTGAAAAATAATCGTGAATCGGCAAGTCCAGGAATACCGTACACACCATTTCCGGACGTGAATGGTGAAGGTAAAACAAATAAAGAGTCTGCTAGCCCCGGAATACCGTACACACCATTTCCGGACGTGAATGGTGAAGGTAAAACAAATAAAGAGTCTGCTAGCCCCGGA
>JAEEZY010000006.1 GCA_016292015.1 Bacteroidales bacterium
CTTCACTTTCAGACGACTACCTCCTCTTTGTCCAGACTGAACTAAACCTTCGACCTAGAAAAAATTTGGATTATTCTTCCCCGAAACAAAAATTCTTACTATCTTTGCACAACAGTGTTGCACTTCGAGGTTGAATCTATAACCAATATTTTTCATCAAAAAAATGCAATAATAATCTGTTCTTATCGTTTTATGGAACGTTATGATAGAATATGTACGCCATGTATTAGACAACGGGTTAAGAGTGCTGATACACCAAGACAGCACCACTCCGTTGGTGACGGTTAATCTGCTCTACTGCGTGGGAGCTCGCGACGAGCACCCCGACCGCACGGGTTTTGCCCATTTGTTTGAACACCTCATGTTCGGCGGAACCCGCCGTATCCCCGACTACGACAGTGTCGTCGATGCGCTTGGCGGCGAAGCCAACGCTTTCACCAACAACGACTATACAAACTACTACCTCACCGTGCCCGCGCAACACCTGCACAAAGCCCTTGCCCTTGAAGCCGACCGCATGGGCGGCGACTGGAACACGGATGGGGAACACTGGACGGTGCTCGACGTCCAGCGTAAGGTGGTTACCGAGGAGTACAACCAACGCTATATCAACCAACCCTATGGCGACATCTGGATGCATCTGCGTCCGCTATGCTATCAACACCATCCTTACCGTTGGTGCACTATCGGCGCTGACATTCAACATGTGCAAGCTGCCACCTTGGACGACGTCAAGAGTTTCTACGACCGTTTCTACCGCCCCGAAAACGCCATCCTTGCCATAGCTGGAAACGTCAATCCCGATGATGCGCTGAAGATGGTGAACGATACTTTCGGTGGCTTGCACCGCACCACCCCCTGCGCAGTCGGCGACGTACGTCTGCGCCAATACCCCTCCGAGGAGACCCAGACCACACCCCGCAGCAAAAACATATCCAGCGATGTGCCGGACAATGCCCTCTATATGGCTTGGAAGATGTGCGACAGGTGGAACCCGCAATACTATGCTTTTGATATGCTCAGCGACATACTCAGCAACGGCCATTCTTCCCGCTTATACCGCAAACTGGTTCAAGAGACAAATCTCTTTTCCGAAATCAATGCCTACATTACAGGCGACCTCGGCCCGGGTCTTTTCGTCATAAGCGGCAAACTGAACGACAATTCACCCGAAGCCATGACCCAGGCCGAAGCTTCAATATGGGAGCAGATTTCCAAACTGCAACATGATTTGGAAGATGGCAGTCCCGCGTCACACTCCGAGATGGAGAAAGTATGCAACAAGTACGAAAACACATTTCTCTTCTCACAATATAAAGCCAACGACAGAGCCTTGAGTCTCTGCTACTACGAAATGATTGGCGACACCTCTCTCATCAACAGCGAACCCTCTATTTATCGCCAAACGACTGTCGCCAACCTTCTGTCCGCCGCCATGACACTGCAACACGAAAGCTGTTCCACCTTGCGGGTGCTGCAAAAGACGGAACGAAACTCCATTTGACGCAAGTTTTTTGAGACCGAACAATCAATAACACACAACGGATATCACATATGATAAAAAATGCTTTTAAGGCTTTGTTTCGCTGGATTGCGAGCATTCCCTATGCTGAGATAGCCCGCCAGGTAATCAATTTCATTGGTGACATTCTCCACCGTGCCCTTTTCACTGTCCTGTTGCCCAAACGCTACCGCTCGCTGACCAAGCAGCAGATCTACACCATCATTTTCAAGGCCGACACCCCTGCAGGCAAGAAGTTCGACATCTGGCTGCTGGTACTCATCGGCATCAACATCATCACCATTATGATGGAAAGCATGGCGGGCACTGCGGCTTGGTTTTCGTGGACTATGCGCGCCATAGGATGGCTGTTCACCATTCTTTTCACCTTCGAGTATTATTTGCGCATATACTGCCTGAACAAACCTTGGAAATATGTGCTTTCATTCTACGGCATCATTGATTTTCTGTCGATATTCCCCGCTTGGTTGAGCCTGTTGGTGCCGGCAATCAGCACACTCTCTGTGCTCCGACTGATGCGTATGCTTCGCATATTCCGCATATTCAAGATGAAGCGGTTCCTCAGGGAGGCACGTTTTTTGATGAACTCACTGCGGCGCAGTGCCGTGAAGGTTCTCATCTTTATGATGTTTGTCTTCATTATCGCGGTGATCCTCGGTGCCACCATGTACGGCATTGAGGGCGAAACCAATCCCGCCATATCCAGTATTCCCCGCGGAGTTTATTGGGCCATTGTCACCATTACCACCGTAGGCTACGGCGACATTGCTCCTGTCACTGCCACAGGCCAGTTCATCTCCACCATTGTCATGCTCCTTGGTTACTCCATCATCGCCGTTCCCACAGGCATTGTGGCAGGCGAAACCATCGAAGAACACAACCAACACCGCCACCGCAGAAAGCATGGCAGCCACACACATACAACCGAACCCTCGTCAGAACCGAACGACGACACAACCGAACCCGAACAACTACCGTCCAAAACTTCACTCTCCAACCCTGACCCTGCAGCCCATGTCCGTTCCGAAGATTTAATGTAACCCCGTTGTAAGAAATCCAGGTCTTTTGCGTCTTTATAGGGAAAGATGTAAAAAAACATCCTCTCAAACGAGAATCGATGGCTTAACTAAACAATAGTATATCAGACACAAAAGACCTCACACAAAGCACCTGTCACTAATAAATGGAAAAAACTTTGTATCTTTGCAGTCGGAAAATAGGATAACTGTCAGTCATCCGGCAGGTCAATGGGTTCTGCCTGTTATGGTGACAAAACGATAACAATTCAACAAATCGAACCCTTATTTACTCATCATTTTATGAAGAGAACATTTACTATTTTAGTCCTTCTAAGTGCTTTCCTCTACAGCCAAGCCCAGCACACAGTCACCGGCACCGTCACCGACGCCAAGACTGGCGAAACGCTCATCGGCGCCACCATTTACGATACCCTTTCGCACAAAGGCACCGTCACCAACCAGCACGGCCGCTACAGCCTCACCCTCAAGAGCGACACAGCCGTCATCCGCATCTCCTTTGTGGGATGCGAAACCCAGTTCCATTCCATCGCCCTCAATGCCAACCACCGCATCGACGCCAAGCTCAACAGTTCTCATACACTTCAAGAAGTGAGAGTAGTGGGCGAACGAGTCGAACATGTTGAAAGTTCCATTCCCAGTCGTATAGAGATACCTGTCGAACAGGTCAAGTCTATTCCCATGCTCTTTGGCGAGACGGATGTAATCAAAGCCATCCAACTTCTCCCCGGTGTGCAGAACGGCAGTGAAGGCACAGCTGGCATGTACGTCCGCGGTGGCGGTCCCGACGAGAACCTCTTCCTCCTCGACGGCATACCTATGTACAATGTCAACCACCTCGGTGGTTTCTTCTCCGCATTCAACTCCGACGCCGTGAAGAACATACAACTTTACAAGGGCAGCTTCCCCGCACGTTTCGGCAGCCGCCTTTCGTCCGTCCTCGACATCACCACCAACAACGGCAACGACAAAGAATACCACGGCGGTGTCAGCATAGGGCTCATCTCTGCCAAAGCCTACGTCGAAGGCCCAATAGTCAAAGAAAAGACTACCTTCTCCGTTTCTGCCCGGCGCACCTACGGCGACATCCTCCTGCAACCCATTCTCGCACTGGCAATGCGTGAAGAAGGCGAAGACGGAAAACTCAACGGCGGATACTATTTCTACGACTTCAACGCCAAAGTCACCCACCGTTTCAGCGACCGCAGCCGTCTCTACGCCTCCTACTACATGGGCGATGATGCCCTCTACGCTCGTTTCAAAATGACCGACGGATACATGTACAAAGAATATATGCGGTTCAAATACAGCTGGGGCAATATCGTGGGAAGTCTGCGCTGGAACTACGAACTCAC
>JAEEZY010000007.1 GCA_016292015.1 Bacteroidales bacterium
ATCGGTGATGGTCTGACTGTTCTCCTCGAACTTATGCCGTATAAAGGGAATCCAGTCGGAGGTGGGGATGGGCTGGAGGTGGCGGATGTCGCCGAACTGATAGAACGGCATACGCTTGTTCTGAAACAGGTCGGTGAGCATCTGTTTCTTGCTGCCGAACAGACAATAAGAGACGTTCTGTTGCAACTGCCAGACTCCACGTACGCGTTTCTGGACCTCCAACGAATTGTCAAAAGCCCCTATCTGCTGGAATTCATCAATGCAAACCACAATATGCTTGCCAATCCTTGTTGCCAGCCTCTCCGGCAACTGCAGAAGTTCTTCGGGTGAATATTCCTTCGGGGTGATGCCCAACGAGACGGACATCTCGTTGGCGGGGTCGAAACCGAACGAGACTCTTGGAGCCAAGCGCGTGAGGAAGTCTTTGACATTGCGGAGCACTTGTTCGACCTTGCTTGCAGTCTGATTGAGCGTGGCAGACACCAGCTTGTTGTAGAAGTCATATTCGGTACGGCAATCGTAGATGTCTAGATATACGACAACGACCTTGTTGGTATCGACCTGGGAAATGACTCGCCTCACAAGAGAGGTCTTCCCCATACGACGAGGTGAGATAAGCACCACATTCTGTCCGTTTTCGAAATCCTGCTTCAACCGCTTGGTCTCGGATACACGGTCGGTAAAATTCTCACCTTCAACAGCTACTCCATATATAAACGACTTTTTCATAACCTTAAAATCATTGGTTGTTCAGATGCAAAGATACAACATTTTTGCAAAAGTACACAACTTTGTGGACCACAATTTTGTGGAACTTTCCCCAGATGCAACAGGCTGCCCCCGGCATCAAACGAAAACAAGAGAATAAAGGCGGCTCAAACAACGCGCCGCTTTTTTGGGGTGGGTTGCCAAATCATGGGAAAGCCTCGTCTTGAGAAGCGAGGCTTTTTTGTTGGCTAAAGGTAGATCCTGCTGCATACCTCTCCCCCCCCCCCCGTAGATGTAATGACCCGACGAAATGTTAAATTAGTCACGAGCCTTCCTAAAAAAACTTAAATTCGCTACAATTTATGTTTCTCATGACTTTACCATGACTATACCACGACTTTACCATGACTTTACCATGACCATACCATGACTATACCACGCCCCGTTGTGCTGGATTTCCGAGCCTGACCGCAGGTCACGACCTTGAGCACCGCTGTTGGCTGGGGACAGCAGGTTGAAAATTTTTTTGCGAGAAATTTGTCTATGTCACAAATAGTTGCTAATTTTGCCCACCATAAAGGGCAAAATTTAATCAAAATCGCCCTTTCTATAGGGCAATCTAATATATTTTACCACACATCATAGTAAATCAATACTATTCAATTATGGAAACTCTTTTTAGGAAACACGACCGATTGTTGGATTTGACATCTACAAAGATTATCCGTCAGTGGGCGAATTCGATTAACTGGGAAGCTAGGATGATGTCGATAAGAGGTGCCAAAGGCGTAGGGAAAACAACCATGATGCTACAATACATAAAACTTCACTACAAACCGCTTGACAGAAGTGTCTTGTACGTTTCGTGCGACGACAACTACTTCAGCACGCATAGTTTGCTCGAGCTTGCCGAACAATTCTATCTTTCGGGTGGAGAACATCTGTTTCTCGACGAGGTGCACAAATATGAGAATTGGAGCAGCGAGATAAAAGAAATTTATGATTTTTATCCTTCGATGCGTGTGGTATTGAGCGGAAGCAGCCTGCTAAGTCTTGTGGGTGGTGATGCGGACCTGTCGAGGCGATGTGTCAATCACGACATACAGGGTTTGAGTTTCCGGGAATTCCTGCATTTCTACAAGGGTATAGAAATGCCAATTTACACATTGGAACAGGTGCTCGAAGAGCCTGCGGCGCTTATAGGAGAGATGAACAAGGCTGGCAGGGCAGTGGCTCTATTCCACGAGTACCTTAAGTATGGCTATTATCCATACTATCTGGACAACGAAACGGATTACTATTTGACAATCCAGCAGGTGGTCAACCGTATAATCGACGACGAACTGCCACGCATCTGCAAGGTGGACCTAGGCAACACGCGCAAACTCAAAGCCCTACTTACCACAATCGCAGGGAGCGTACCTTTTCAGGTGGACATAAGCAAGTTATCAGTAATCAGCGGCATTAAACGCGATACGGTGGTGGCATATCTGGGACATCTTGACAAAGCCAAGCTAATACATCTTCTGTATTCGGACTTGAAGAGTGTGAAGCGTATGCAGAAACCCGACAAGATTTACATCGAGAATACCAATCTGCTTCACGCATGGTCCACTACGCCAATACAGGCGGGAACGGCACGCGAGACTTTCGTCGTCAATCAGTTGAGCGCAAACCACATAGTGGAATACCGCAAATCCAATGGCGATTTTATGGTGGACGGCAAATATATACTCGAGGTGGGTGGGGGAAATAAGGATTATACGCAGATTGCAAATATCGCGAATGGGTACATTCTGTCAGACAATATTGAAACAGCCATTGGACACAAGCTACCGATATGGGCGGTCGGTTTCGGGTATTGAAGGCATCGACGACATCACTGCCGAAGAGGTGAAGATATATTCTTGCGGCAGTGAGATTATCATCGAAGGTGCTGAAAACGCTTATGCCCTCGTTTACGACATCATGGGCCGCATCTTCCATCGTGGGCGCACCGAAGGTCTCATACGTGTGAACGGGTACACCGCAAGGATTTAGAACCATTGGGAAAAAAGATTTTTTTGGCTCCAGTGATTGGTATATGGCTAAAATGTCAATGAAGACGTGGTAATACCAGAGAATCGAGAGTGTGGTGCAGATACTAAAACCGTGCCGTTTGGCGTTATTTTTGTTTGGTTGGCGAGTTGCTAGCCGTCAGTTTCGTTCTATCATTCAATATTAGAATATGAAAAAATCCGATTTGATTGTCATCCTGTGCGTCGCCGTGGTGCTGGTGCCTTTCTTTATCCCAGCCACTGGATTTTACGACGCATTCAATACCGCCACCGAACGTCTGCCTTTCGTCATGGCATTCTTCAAGTTCGCCATCCTCGCCACCTTCGGCGAGATGCTGGCTCTGCGCATCCGCAAAGGACTTTATTATGAGAAAGGCTTCGGTGTGCTGCCGAGGATGATGGTGTGGGGTTTCCTCGGTATCTGCATCGCCATGGCGATGATTATATTCAAGACTGGCACTCCGAGGTTTATGGAAATCCTCGCAGGTTGCGAGAAGGGCTCACTGGCGGCCATATTCGCTGAGTCGTCTTTCTCATGGGGCAAGCTGGGTGTCGCTTTCTGCGTCAGCGTGCTGATGAACACCATCTTCGCCCCGGTCATGATGACCTTCCACAAATGTACCGACATACACATCTTGAAAAACGGTGGAACGGTGAGGGGGTTGTTGAAACCGATGAAGATGGCCGAATGTCTGAAGGCCATCAACTGGGAGGTCCAGTGGGGGTTGGTATTCAAGAAGACGATACCGCTGTTTTGGTTTCCCGCCCACACCATCACATTCATCCTGCCTGCAAACCTGCAAGTGCTTTTTGCGGCGTTGCTTGGTGTAGCGCTGGGTCTTATTCTGGCTCTTGCCGGTAACAAAAAGTAAGGATGAGTAAGGTGTTGAGTTGAATTTATGAAAAGAGCAGTTGTATTTTTATTTATAACACTTTGTGTTGGTGTCGTTTTTGCTGAGCCGGCCGACAGCACCTCCAACAAAAAGTGGAGGTTTGGATTCTCGGGGTTGGTGAACCCGCAGTTTTTTGTCGATACCCGCCAGGTGGTCTCAGGCCGTGAGGAGATGATGCTCTTCTATCCGAAGCCTGTGGAACGTGATGCTGACGGGCATGACCTGAATGCGACGCCGAGTCTCAATATGCTGGCCATCACCGCTCGATTAGCGCTTACAATTGAGGGCCCAGATGTGCTGGGAGCGAAAATCAAGGGTTATATCGAAGGTGACTATACGGGTGCAAGCGATGCCTCGATCAACCTCTTCCGACTCCGTCATGCCTACATCGACATGCGGTGGCGGCACCACGAGTTGCTGCTGGGGCAGTTCTGGTACCCCATGACCGTACATGAGATAATGCCTGCCACACAGCCACTGAACATGGGAGCGCCGTTTCACCCATACGCACGATACACGCAGATGAGGTACACGATGAGGTACGGCCGGTTTGAAGCGCTGGCGGTGGCAGCCTTTCAGCTGGACAACAAGTCACAGGGAGCCAATGGCGCCTCGACCACATATCTGAAGCACTCGCTGGTGCCTGAATTCAACCTGCAGCTGCGCTACCATAGCGACCGTCTGCTTGCAGGCGTTGCATACAACCTGCTGGTGATAAAGCCGAGGGACTATGTGACGGACAGCGCTGGCGGGAAGCACAAGGTCGATACACGCTATGTCTCACATTCGTTTTCGGCTTTCATGCGCTACAACTGGAGGGAGTGGAGCCTGAAGGCGCAGACAATACTGTCGGACAACCTGTATGAGGGGTGTACGCTGGGCGGCTACTATGAGCGCTACGACATGCTCACGGGCAAATATGACTACCGGCCTTTCCATTTCGCCACCATCTGGTTCGACTTCGGACGAACCAAGGGCCACTGGCAGCCAGGCATATTCATTGGAGGAGCATACAATACCACTGGTAGCAAGACACATCTGGCATCGCAAACGGTCACGGGTGTTTACGGCCGAGGCTACGATATTGACTGGATGTACCGTGTTCAGCCGCGAATCGGCTATGTAACCAATTTCGGCTTGTCGTTCTGGTTCGAGATAGAACATACCTTCGCCGCCTACCGCAACACACTCGGAGACCCTGCACCGACGGCAGCGCACGATGCCTGCAAGGTTCACAACGAGCGTTTCATCCTCGGAGCGGTATATGCGTTCAAGAAGCAGGTGGGGGGGGAGTAGGTAGTGGGTAGTTTTTTTCACAATGGCAGACTTATTGGCACGCTGTGACATTTTGTCACAGCGTGCCATGTTGGTATAATGATTGCGCTCTAGGCAATATTTGAAAAAAAAGATATATGAATTTGAAGAATATCTGCAAGACAGTGGCAATAGTGGGCGCCACGATATGTATGGGAACAAGTTGTTATGCACAGCAAATGTTGACGCTGGAGGAGTGCCGATCAATGGCAATGCAGAACAGCAACACATTAAAGATGGCTGGAGAGAAGGAGGCCGGAGCAGAGGATTTGAGGAAGATGGCGTTGAGCCAGTTTTTCCCGAAGTTGTCAGCCAACGGAGCCTTTACGTGGAACGAAAAAAGCATCTCGCTTTTGAGCGACGAGCAGAAAGACAAGATTAACAACATGGGAACCAGTGCGCAGGACATGGTGGCTGATGCGGTGATAGACTATGTGCATGACGCCACTGGTGTCTCGAACGCCACGCTGGAACAGGATTTCAGAGACAGGTTGCACGAAGGTCGAATGGGGTCTGAACTGAACGACGTGGGACACGAAATAACTAGTGCGATGGAATTCGACCTACGTCAAATATATGCAGGATCTGTTACGCTGAGCCAGCCGATCTATCTGGGAGGAAAACTGATAGCGGCCTATAAGGCAGCCAAACTGACACGAGAACTGGCGGGAATAGAGATGGATTCGGAGAAGGAGAAACTGCAGCAGCAAGTGGATGAGGCCTATTGGCGAGTGGTGTCGGTGAAACACAAGCAGAAGCTGGCTCAGGAGTACTACAACCTGCTGAGTCAATTGAGTGACGATGTGACAGCGATGGCAGAGGTGGAGGTGGCTACGCAGGGTGATGTGGCTAAGGTAAGGGTGAAACTTAACGAAGCCAAGATGAACCTTACCAAGGCCACGACAGGACTGACGCTTTCGAAGATGGTCCTCTGTCAGCTATGTGGATTGCCGCTTGACAGGGATATTGATGTGGTGGACATAGATGTGGACAGTGGGCAGACAACGGATGGAGGACAACAGATGTGGTCAGGAGACTCTATAGATATGCAGGCAGTGCTAAGCCGCAGGCGAGAGTTGAGGATGCTCCGCATAGGAGACAGCCTGGCACGGGAAGGTGTGAGGGTGGCAGCCTCACAGTTGCAGCCCAATATTGTGGTAACAGGCTCATACGGAGTGAGCAACCCCAATATGTTCAACGGATACCAGAAAACTTGGGACGGAATGTTCTCGGTAGGTGTGGCAGCTAATATACCGTTGGTTGATGCCGGTGCTTGCTATGCGGTAAAGGCTGCGAAGCACAAAAGGAGAGAGATAGGCTACCAGATAGCGGAAGCGGAAGAGAGGATAACGCTGCAGGTGAACAAGCTGAACTTCGAACTGCAGGTGGCCGAACGCAAGCTGGCAGAGGCAGAGTCTAACGGAGCATACGCAGAAGAGACACTTAGAATGGCGAACGAGTCGTTCAAGGCAGGCGTGATAGGGTCGAGCGACCTTATGGCAGCGCAGACGTCTTGGCTTTCGGCAAGAAGTGAGATAATTGATGCCGAAATAGAGATAAAGATGGACAGGCTGTACCTGAAACAGGCACTGGGAATGTAAAAAAATGAAAACCGAAATATAAACAATACGGATATGAAGAACAACACGAAAAGTCTTTGGATAGGAATAGGAGTGGTAATCGTTGTGGTAGCGATTATTGCGTTGATAGGATTGTTTGCCATACGTCCTGAACCTGAAGTGCTGATGGGAGAGGTAATGGCAAGTGAATACCGAGTGGCTAACAAGGTACCCGGACGTATAGACACAATATTTGTGGAAGAGGGACAGACGGTGAAGACAGGAGATACTCTGGCATTTGTGAGCAGTCCTGAGGTGGATGCCAAGATGATGCAAGCTAAGGCTGCACGAAACGCCGCCACGGCACAGAGCGTGAAGGCGCAGAACGGAGCCAGACAGCAGCAGGTGGCATCGGCATACGAGATGTGGCAGAAGGCACAGGTTGGAGTGGATATAGCCAAGAAATCGTACGACAGGGTACAGGCACTTTATGAGAAAAATGTGGTCTCAGCGCAGAAACGCGATGAGGTGGAGGCGCAGTACAAGGCGGCGGTGGCTACGGCAAACGCAGCCAAGCAACAGTATGACATGGCCATGGAAGGAGCCCAGAATGAGGACAAGATGGCAGCACAGGCACTTGTAGCACAAGCCAGTGGTGCAGTGAGTGAGGTGCAGAGTTATATAGACTCGCGATACCTTTTGGCTCCATGCAACGGTGAGGTGGTGGAGATATATCCCAAGCGAGGAGAGCTGGCGGGAACAGGATCGCCAGTGATGAGTGTGTTGGATATGAGTGACGTGTGGTTCACTTTCAGTGTGCGGGAGGATATGCTCAAGGACCTTAAGGTTGGAGCCGAGGTGGAAGTTAACATACCAGCCCTCGGGGAACAGAGATACAAGGCGAAGGTGACACAGCTTAAGGCGATGGCAAGCTATGCAACGTGGCGAGCCACCAAGATGACAGGCCAGTATGATGTGAAGAGTTTCGACGTGAAGCTTGTGCCGGTGGAGCATATAACAGACCTGCGGCCTGGAATGACGGTGATAATAAAGGGTTAATTTGTAAGTTCCAAGGTAAAAGTAATCAATGCTCAAAACGCTTCTTAGAGAACTACAACGTATTGCTGCCCGCCCGCGTTACCTCATTCTGATGACGTTGGGGGTGGTGTTCAGTTATGTCTTCTTTATAACGATGATGCGGGAGGGGCAGCCGGAAGAACTGCCCATAGCGATAGTTGACCATGACGGCAGCTATCTGTCGAGGCGGCTCTGTCATGAAGTGGATGCCACCCAGGGAGTGAAAGTGGTGGCCGTTTACGACAACCATCATCAGGCGCGCAGGGCGATGCAGGGTCAGCAGATATATGCGTTTCTGGAAATACCAGAAGGCACATACGCCAATGTGTTGGACTTCAAATCTCCGCACATGGCACTCTATGCTAACAACAGCTATCTGCTCGCAGGCTCATTGAGTTACAAAACTCTAGCCACCATAGGCAAACTTTCGGCGGCTGCGGTGCAGCGGGAGGTGTTGCGCAAGAAAGGCCTTGACAACGAACGTATCATGGGAATGATACAGCCCATAGAGCTCGACACGCACCTTATCAGCAACCCGATGGCGAACTATCAGCCATACGTGCTGACAACAATCCTTCCGGGAATAGTGGCGCTGATGGTCATGCTGCTTATGATATACGAAATAGGGAGGGAACGCAAGGAACGCACAATGGCCGAGTGGCTTGCATCGGGCCGCAACTCGTTGGCATCCATATTGGGGAAAATGATGCCATATACCGTATGGTTCACACTGTTGACGATTATAGGCAACATTATCTTTTTCGGTCCTGGAGGTTTTGTCATATTGGGTAACTTTTGGTGGCTAGTGCTGGCGTCGGTGTTGTTGATAATGGCAGCACAGTCGATGGGAGTATTTCTGGCAGCATTGATACCGCAGCAGCACATGTCGGTTTGCATTGGAGCCATCTATGGGGCACTTTCGTTCTCAATGTCGGGTTTCTCGTATCCGGTAGATGCTATGCCAGCACCATTACAGGCACTGGCGCATATTTTCCCATTGAGGCATTATTATTTGACCTATAGTGATGTGGCTATGTTTGGGACAGGCTTCAGCCATATATGGCCGCATCTTGTGGCATTGTTGATTATGCTTATCCCTGGCATCATAGGTGGGATACTGATGGTCAGACAGCCGAAAGAGGCAGCATGTCAGGAAACACATGAAGTTGATGATGCCCGTGAATATACCGAGACATCTGCAAGGCTTGGACTATTCAACTATCTCAAAGATGTCTGGGATGTGTTCACGATAGAATTGCGTAGTATTTTCACTGACGGAGGGGTGTTGCTCATCTTCTTTGTGGCAACTCTGTTGTATCCGTTCATTTTTGCTGCCATTTACAAGAACGAACAGGTGCGCAACGTATCGGTAGCGGTGGTTGATCAATCAAACAGTGAAGACAGTCGTCGTTTTGCCCATAAGTTCGATGCCACACCGGAAGTCAACGTGGACTATAGATGCTGCTCCCTAGAGGAGGCAAAGCAGCTGATGAAGGACCGTAAAATACACGGCATACTCTTTTTCCCAAAAGATTACGGAACGCGCATGGCGGAGATAAAGACAGCTAGGGCTTGCCTGTTCTGTGACATGAGCAGTTTTCTGTACTACCGCAGTGTGTATTCCGGTGCCAGTGCGGTGCTGGTGGATGAGATGCGAGATGTGCAGTTGGCAAGGTACTCGAAGACAGGCATCACCGGAGAACAGGCCAATGATCTGGTTACACCAATAGGCTACGACGACGTAAAGCTTTATTCGCCAGCGGGAGGATTCAATTCATTCCTTGTTCCTGCGTTGTTGGTATTGGTGCTGCATCAGACGATGTTTCTTGGCATCAGCATACTTTTTGGAACAAAGCGAGAAGACAAGAAGGTGGTGGCAAGAATACCGCGCCACTTGCGTTATCATCACATCCATCGTGTCACATTCGGACGCTCGCTCGCTTATTTGATGATTTATATCCCCCTTTGTGCCATTGACTTGGTGCTCATGCCGCGATGGTTCGGACTGCCACATATCGGAAACATTAACAACTTAATACTGTTCTTGTTGCCGTTCCTGTTGGCCACCATCTATTTCTGTATGACTATAGGAGCGTTTGTCAGAGAACGAGATACAGGCGTTATCTGTTGCATATTCTTCAGTGTTGTGCTGATATTCGCCTCGGGAGCAATCTGGCCGCAGTGCAATATGCCTGGTTTTTGGCACGCCTTTGCAAATCTGTTTCCATCCACGCCAGGAATACAGGGATTTATAGCAATCAATTCGATGGGGGCAACCCTTGACGTTGTGAAACCATACTACCTGACGCTATGGATTCAGGCGGGAGCCTATTTCCTTACGACATGTGCATCACTACGCCTTGCAATATATTTTTCGCGTATGAGGGGTATTGAGGAATTACCATGAGATTTCTGGAAGTGGCAAAAACAAAGTATATACGCGAGGGCTATTCACAATTCTGCGTCTTAAATTCAACTTGTAAGTGCAACACTAGGTAAAAAGAAAGTGCCGAAAATAATCGGCACAATCCGGGAAAAATGATTACCTTTGTGTTGAAATGAAAAAATACAACCATCTAACCCACGAGCAAAGATACACAATTTCC
>JAEEZY010000008.1 GCA_016292015.1 Bacteroidales bacterium
CGACAGCGTGTTCTACCTGCGCCTCACCGTTTATCCGGTATCGTACAACGAGTTCTTCGACTCGGTCGTCGGCTCGGTGATATGGTATGACGAGGAATACTCCACGTCGGGCGACTACAGCCGCTTCTGCGGTTACAACCGCTACGGATGCGACTCGACGGAGGTGCTGCACCTGATTGTCAACCTCGCCATCGACGAGAAGGAGGACGGCGTGATTGACGTGAAGGTCTATCCGAACCCGACCTCCGGCATCGTGAACATCGATGGTGTCGAGATACGACGAATCGCCGTGCTCGACCAGGTGGGTCGCACCGTCGCCACCTTCGACGACACCAACCGAATAGACATCAGCGACCTGCCAGCCGGCATCTACACACTGTATGTGCAGACCTCGGCAGGCGACACCACACGGAGAGTGATGAAGAGATAGAGTTTGAACGTGTAACAAAGAAACAATATAAGAGATAAGACCAAAATAAACACCATGACTAACATAATAATGAAAAAGTTCCTAGCATCTATCTGCTTTGTTCTTGCCTTTGGCTCACTGAGTGAGGCACAGACCCTCTTTCAGGACGACGCCTCGAAGCTGTACGGCTACAAGAACAGCGACGGGTCGTGGCTCATAGCACCACAGTACCAATATGCCTATCCCTTCGAGAAAGGGCGCAAGATATTCGCAGTGGTGCGGCTGGACCAGCGCTACGGTTGCATAGACAACCGAGGAGAGATGATTGTGCGTCCTATCTTCCTGACCAAGGAGGAAGCTCTCGAATGTGGACGCCAGTGGCAGACGGGCGACGAACCCGGCCTGTGGCTCTACCCTGTGAAAAACCCAACCGACCGCAAGTGGGGATTCGTCAACTATTATGGAGACTGGAAATTCGAGCCTCAGTTTGAAGACGCCGGAACCTTCGTCGGAGTAGAGCCGAAGAGTTTCGCACCAGTGAAACAGAACAACCGCTGGGGCTGTATTGACCGCCGAGGCACTATGGTGATAGCACCAGTGTTCATGGAAAAAGAGCATGCATCGGAGGCCGGCATGCAGTGGATACACGGTCTGCACTACGAGACCTGGACATTCCCCACACAGAACGAGCGTGGACGCTGGGGCTATGTGGATTATCTAGGACGGTGGGTAGTGCCAGCACAGTATCAAGACTGCGGACACTTCGGCGAGGATCGTATGTTCCCCTACGCACAGGTGAAACGCTCGGGTCGTTGGGGTAACATAGACCGTCACGGCAACGAGGTGAGTTTCTGCATCTTCTTCAACAAAGCGGATGCCGCCTATGCGCTGAAGCAGAAAGTTGACGGACGCGACATCAAAGGCTGGCGTCTTCCGGTGACCGAGCCCGCCTCGGGATTGTGGGGATGGGTGGACTATGCCGGAGAATGGGCCATACAGCCAAAGTACCAAGAGGTGTGCAACTTCCCGAACGACACAGGCGACTTTGCCGCAGCCAAATACAACGACTTCTGGGGAGTGGTGGACTACGAAGGCACTACCATCACCAAGCATGTGTTCACCCTGGCCAGCGAGGCGACACGAGCCGGACAGGAGTGGGACACCCATCAGGAACTTGGACATTGGCAGTATCCGATAAAGAACCCACAGACCGGCTACTGGGGATATGTGAACTTCAAAGGCGAGTGGTCGATAATACCGCACTTCCAGGATGCCCGTACCTTCATAGAGACCTGGAACAACCGAGTGGCACCCGCCAAGAAAGAAGGCAAGTGGGGCGGAATAGACCATACCGGGCAGTTCGTGATACAGAACATATACGAGACCTCGGCCGACGCTTACAAAGCCTGCCGCGAATGGGCCTCAAAGTCCAAGTTCAACGCCTACAAAGAAACGACGGTAAGACAGAGTTACTAAAGAATGAACTACATAATTAAAAACGCCAAGATAGTCAACGAGGGCTCTATTACAGAGTCCCCGTTGCTGCTTAAAGAGGGACGGATTTCGTTTGATACCTCAGATTGCGACGGCGCCGAAGTGATAGACGCCACAGGCTGCTACCTAATACCTGGAGTCATCGACACCCATGTGCACTTCCGCGACGGAGGCGACGGAAGCAACCCTGCAGGAGATTTTTATAGCGAGTCGAGAGCGGCGGTGGCTGGAGGCACTACATCGGTGGTGGATATGCCCAACACCGTGCCGCAAACAACAAATCAAGAGGCGTTGGAGCAGAAAGAGCGCATGGCAGCGGAGAAGTCGATGGTGAACTACGGTTTCATGGTGGGAGCCACCAACGAGAACATAGAGTGGCTGCTGGCTCTGGAACCGACACGCTACGCCGCGATAAAACTTTTCCTCGGCTCCTCGACAGGCAATATGCTGGTGAACAACGACGAGAAACTGGAGAAGCTCTTCAAGGAAGCCCGCAAGTTGATAGTGGCGCATTGCGAGGAGGAAGCGGTGGTGCAGGCCAACATCAAGAACTTCAAACTGGAATATCAAGGCACAGAGAAGGAGACCGCAGCCCTACACCCCCAAATACGCAACACCGAAGCCTGCTATCTCTCGACCTACAAAGCCATAGAGAGAGCCAGACGGCTGGGCACGAGACTGCATGTGGCACACCTGAGCACCGCCACAGAGCTGAACCTGCTGAGCAACATACCGCTTGAGAAAAAGAACATCACCGCCGAGGTTACGCCGAACCACCTGTGGTTTGACGACAGAGACTATGAGAAGCTAGGCAACAAAATAAAATGCAACCCCGCCATAAAGAGCAACGACGACCGACTGGCACTTTGGGCGGCCCTCTACGACGGACTGATAGACACAATCGGCACCGACCACGCACCGCATCCGCTGGAAGCGAAGCAGAAACCCTACTTCGACGCACCGAGCGGAATACCCAGCATACAGCATTCACTACAGATGATGATGGAACCATTTTTCAACCCCGAGAGCAGAGATGATACAGAGGCGATACAGACCTGGATGCCGCTGATAGTGGCAAAGATGAGCCACAATCCGGCACTGTTGTTTGGCATTGAGAAGCGAGGATTTATCAGGGAAGGCTACTGGGGCGACGTGGTGTTGGTGAGAGAAGAACCTCACCCCCACCCCATCGCCAAAGAAGAGCTAAGATACAAATGCGGTTGGAGCCCACTCGAAGGCGAGACACTGCACACAAGGATAGAGAAGGTCTTTATCAATGGAAAGTTAGTGGCCGAAGGAGGCGAGCTAACAGGAGGAAATGCAGCTAAGGCATTGCAGTTTGAGAAATAAAACGTATCTTTGTACCCGAAACAAGAGAGTAACCAACAGATTAATACAACACTACAATATGACATTACCCAAATTACATTCAATCACAAAGAAGATCATGGTGGCGGTACTAGGGGGATTTCTGCTGATATTCCTGCTGTTCCACATGAGTGCCAACCTGCTGATACTGCTCAACGACGGAGGGGCAGCCTACAGCGCCTTCTGCAATTTCATGGGCAAGACCATAGCGATACGAGTCATGGAGGTGGTGCTATTCGGTGCACTGCTGCTGCACGCCGTGGTGGCACTATGGCTGGCAGCCACCAACCGCATGTCACGACCTGTAGGCTACCATAAACCACAGAAGTCGAAGACCCACACCACATCGAAACTGATGATGTGGAGCGGCATACTGATTTTCGTATGCCTCATAATGCATTTCTACGACTTCTACATGGTGAAGATAGGTCTTGTGAAAGGCGAATATATGGTCAAGACGGAAAAACTGCAGGACGAGGAGATGAGCGGCATCATGCAGCTGGCCAACCAGATGCAGATGACACCATCAGACTTGGTAGCAGCCATGAAAGAAGAGATGGCGACGATGGGAGGAGACGACGAGGAGGCCGACAATTATATAGAATCCATCACAGCTAAAATCAAGGTGATGGACATAGTGAACAACGCCTACACCAACGGCAACATCTCGGCTGACAAGAAATGGATTCACCGTCTGAACGCCGAGGAGAAGGCTGTGATAAAAGAGGCGTTCCCTGACAGCGACGTGGAGCCAGACTTCTACTACATGGCACGCAAAAAATTCAAGGTATGGCACATAGTGCTGGGCTATCTGGTGTTTTTCGCAGTGCTGTTCGTACACCTGACACACGCATTCCCGTCGGCATTCCAGACTTTGGGGTTGAACAACTACAAGTACAACCGCGCCATTGAGATATGCGGCAAGATATACACATGGGTGGTATGTCTAGGCTTCGCCGTAATACCAATAGTGATATTTTTGAGTGAATAGTGATTAGTGATTGGTGATTAGTGAATAGTGAATAGGCAATAGAAATTTTCAATCTTCAATTCTGATGATACTTGACTCTCATATTCCAGAGGGGCCGTTGGCAGAGAAATGGACCCGATACAAGAACTCGCAGAGGCTGGTGAACCCCGCCAACAAACGGAAACTTAACATCATCGTTGTGGGCACTGGATTGGCCGGTGCGTCGGCAGCAGCATCGCTTGGTGCACTGGGGTTCAACGTGGACATCTTCTGTCTGCAGGATTCGCCCCGTCGCGCACACTCGATAGCAGCGCAGGGCGGCATCAACGCTGCCAAGAACTACCAGAACGACGGTGACAGCGTTGAGCGGTTGTTCAAAGACACCATCAAAGGAGGCGACTACCGTGCCAGAGAGGCCAACGTGTACCGCCTGGCCGAGGTGAGTGGCGACATCATAGACCAGTGTGTGGCACAGGGAGTGCCGTTCGCACGCGACTATGGCGGACTGCTCGACAACCGGTCGTTCGGAGGAGCACAGGTGAGCCGCACATTCTATGCCCGCGGTCAAACGGGGCAGCAGCTGTTGCTTGGAGCCTACGGAGCTTTGAGCCGTGAGATAAACAGAGGCAGCGTAAAACTCCACAGCCGCCATGAGATGATGGAGTTGGTGGTGGAAGAAGGTGTCGCCAAAGGCATCATAGCACGCGATCTCGTAACAGGCGAGTTGGAACGCTATGCTGCACACGCTGTGGTGGTAGCGTCGGGCGGATACGGCAATGTCTATTACCTCTCGACCAACGCGATGAACTCGAACGTGTCGGCGGCATGGGCCTGCCACCGCAAAGGAGCCTTTTTCGCCAACCCCTGCTATGTGCAGATACATCCCACCTGCATACCGGTACACGGCGACTACCAGTCGAAGCTGACGCTGATGAGCGAGAGCCTGCGCAACGACGGACGCATCTGGGTGCCGAAGAAGAAAGAAGACGCCGAAGCCATACGCAAAGGCGAGAAAGGACCGCTCGACATAGCAGAGCAAGATAGAGACTACTACCTTGAGAGACGCTATCCAGCCTTCGGGAACTTGGTGCCGAGAGATGTGGCATCGAGAGCCGCCAAAGAGAGATGTGACGCTGGATATGGCGTAGGCACGACAGGGTTGGCTGTATTTCTGGACTTCGCCTCAGCGATAGAGCGTCTGGGCAGAGACGTCATCGAGCAGAGGTATGGCAACCTGTTCCAGATGTATCAGAAAATAACCGACCAGAACCCCTACGAGGTGCCGATGATGATATACCCCGCAGTGCACTACACGATGGGAGGTCTGTGGGTTGACTACGAGCTGCAGACCACGATACCAGGCCTGTTCGCCGCAGGCGAAGCCAACTTCAGCGACCACGGAGCCAACCGACTGGGAGCCTCGGCCCTGATGCAGGGGTTGGCCGACGGATACTTCGTGCTGCCATACACGTTGCAGAACTACTTGGCCGACAAAATATACGAAGGAGCCGCCACCACAGAGGGAGAGGCTTTCGAGAAAGCCGAGCAGGCCGTAAGAGATCGCATCGCCAAGCTGCTAAACATCAACGGCAGACACAGTGTGGACCACTACCACAAGGCGTTGGGACGTATCATGTGGGAGTATTGCGGCATGGCCAGGAGCAAAGAGTCGCTCGCCAAGGCAGCGGAAGAGGTGGAAAAACTCAAACAGGAGTTCAGGAGCGACGTGTATGTGCCAGGCAAGGCAGAAGAAATGAACCCCGAACTGGAAAAGGCGTGCCGACTCACCGACTACTTCGAGCTGGCGCAGTTGATAATAGCCGACGCCACGCAGAGAGAGGAGTCGTGCGGTGGACACTTCAGAATAGAACACCAGACTGAGGACGGCGAGACACAGCGCGACGACGAGAACTTCATGTTCGTGGGTGCCTGGGAATATCACGGAGCCGACACACCAGAAGAACTGCACAAAGAACAATTGAACTACGAACATATACAGATAGTAAAGAGAAATTATAAGTAAGTGACCTGTGACCAGTGACCTGTGATTAGTGACCCGATAGGGGTTTTCGTTTACAGCCAACAAAAAAACAACATTCAATCTCAACCCACAATTCGTTATTATGCATTTCACATTACATATATGGCGGCAGGAGAACGCCCATGCCAAAGGACATTTCGAGAAATACGAGATAGACAACATATCACCCGACTGCTCGTTTTTGGAGATGCTTGACCAACTCAACGAGCAACTGGTAGGGGACAAGATAGCCCATCCCGTCTGCTTCGACAACGACTGCCGCGAAGGCATCTGTGGCATGTGCGGGCTGTATATCAACGGACGCCCCCACGGCAACGACGACGGAGTGACCACCTGCCAGCTGCACATGCGCAAATTCACCGACGGCGACGAGATATGGATAGAGCCGTGGCGAGCCAAAGCCTTCCCTGTTGTGAGAGACCTAGTGGTGGACCGCAGCGCCTTCGACAAGATAATACAGGCAGGCGGCTATATCAGCGTCACGACAGGAGGAGTGCCCGACGCCAATACAATACCGATACCGAAATATGTGGCCGACCAAGCGATGGACGCTGCCGAGTGCATAGGCTGCGGAGCCTGCGTGGCGGCCTGCAAGAACGCCAGCGCCATGCTGTTCGTCGGAGCGAAGGTGTCGCACCTAGGATTGCTTCCGCAAGGACAGGTGGAACATCTCGACAGGGTGCGCAACATGATAGTCAAGATGGACGAGCTGGGCTTTGGCGGCTGCACCAACACCTACGCCTGCGAAGCCGAATGCCCGAAACAGATAAAGCGGCAGAACATAGCAAGGCTGAACCGAGAGTGGATAGGCCAGATGTTCGGAAGAGACAGAAAAAATTAGCAAGATGCTTTTTACAGACACAATAAACCAGTGCGCCGAGGTGGCGGGGATGCTTTGGCAGTGCGGGTGGGCAGAGCGCAATGGTGGCAACCTGGTGGTGAACATCACCAACGAGGTTGACGACAACATACGGCGACTGCCGCCGCTGACGGCACCTTTGACGATAGGGGCGAAACTGGAGGCGATAGCAGGACAGTATTTCTACTGTAAGGCTACGGGGTGCCGTATGCGAGACCTGGCGAGGAAACCGATGGATAACGGTGTGATAATACGCATACAGCCGTCGGGCGAAGAGTACGAGATTGTGGCGTGCAAAGCGTTGCAACCCACATCAGAGCTACCGTCGCACCTTGCGATACACAACTATCTTGCCACCGCAGCACCAGAGAAGAAAGCATCACTCCACACACACCCTACGGAGCTGGTAGCGCTGAGCCATGTAGGGGAGCTGTGCAGCACAGAGCGGATGAACGAGACCCTGTGGGCGATGATACCGGAGACACGACTGTTCTGTCAGAAGGGGTTGGGGTTCCTGCCATACGCCGAGCCAGGCAGTCAGGAGCTGGCCGACGGGACGCTGGAGCTGCTACATCGGCACGACGCCATACTGTGGGAGAAGCACGGTGTTATAGCCGTGGGGAACGACGTGATGGATGCCTTCGACACGGTGGACATACTGAACAAGGCGGCACAGATAAGGTGCGCTATACCGAGTTTTAATATTAAGTTGTGAGTTTTAAATCATGAGTTGAGACTCAAGATTTTGAGTCTCCATACTGATTTCCGACCCCTATCTACTGTTCATCGGAATTCTATCCTCACCGAGTCTTCCACCGACACTTTTATGATACGTTCATATTGTTCGGTGGTGGTTATGATGGTTTGAAGCGGTGTATCCAAAGCATGAATCTCCATGATGTCGCGGCAGGGACGGATATCGACCGTTTCTATTTGAGTACCTCTAATGTATAGCGACTTAAGAGCCGTACATGTGGCGAGGTCGATATAGGAGAGCGGGGAAAAGATGCAGAAGAAAAACTCCAGTTCGGGGAAATGGGCAAGATTGAAGGTATCGAGCAGCGTAAAGCTCAACTCGATGTGCCGCAGATGATGGCAGCTGTCGATGTCGATGCGTTGCAACGGCATGTTGTATCCGTAGAGTTGCTGCAGATTGGGCAGCGCATTGAGGTCCAATTTTTTTATAGGGTTGTCGCCACAGGTGAGTTGCTCAAGCTGAGGGAACATCTCTATGCCCCGGAGTGAGTGAATTTCTTTCTCATAGCATTTCAACGCCTTCAATGCACAGCCATTGTCGGTTGGAGTCATCTTCTGCCACCCCCTCTTAACTGCATAGCCATTATCTATAAGGAACGAGCGGAAGGCCCTGTCTGGCACTCGCACCGCTCGCTGACAATCACAAATACCGTCACCGGAAACACGCGACATAGCGCAACTCGCCAACAAAAAGATACTGAAGATTGCAGGCAGAAGCCAAATCCTCACCGAAAGTTGAACACGACAGTTATCTTTAGCCACACTGACTACCGACCACTTAACTCGTTTTTGGCCTTGTAGGCTTGCAGTGTGTTCTGGAGGAGGGAGACGATGGTGAGTGGGCCGACGCCACCGGGGACGGGCGTCACCCAGCTGCACTTCTGGTCAACCTCTCTGTGTTTCACATCGCCGCAGAGGTGGAAGCCGCTTTTCTTAGTGGCATCGGGGATGCGGTGGATGCCCACATCGACGAGTACAGCGCCATCCTTGACCATATCGGCAGTGACGAACTCAGGCTTCCCGATAGCCACAATGAGGATGTCGGCCTGACGGGTGATTTCCGGCAGGTTGCGAGTACGGCTGTGGCAGAGGGTCACGGTGCAGTTGAAGGCCTTGCGAGACATGAGGTTGGCAGCGGGAGTGCCAACGATGTTACTGCGGCCGATAACGACACAGTGTTTGCCCTCGGTCTCGATATTATTACGTTCGAGGAGAGTGCAGATGCCCTTGGGTGTGGCAGGGATGAAGGCATCCTGACCAAGCACCATACGTCCAATATTTATCGGTGTGAAACCATCGACATCCTTATCGGGCGATATGGCGTTGATGACCTTTTGCTCGTCAATATGCTTAGGGAGGGGGAGCTGGACGATGAAGCCGTCAACCTCGTCGTCGCCGTTGAGGAAATCGATGACACGTAGCACCTCGTCCTCGGGAGTGGACTCAGAGAGGCGGTAAACGGATGAGGTGAAGCCTACCTCCTGACTTGACTTCTCTTTGTTGGCCACATAGGTCTGGCTGGCGCCGTCGTCACCGACGAGGATGGCAGCGAGATGTGGAGGCCGCATACCTTTGGCCGTGAGAGCACGGACTTCGTTGGCTATTTCGTCTTTGATTTGCAATGAAAGGGCTTTGCCGTCGAGGATGTTTGTCATGTTTGGTGTTGATAGGTTGATATGTTGAATGTTGATAGGTCTTATAGGAGTAATAGGTCTAATAGGTTGTTAGGTTTATCGGTTAGTGTCTGCGCATCTTGGGGAGTTTGCCTTTGTTGGCGGACATCATCTTCATGACCTTGCGGGTGTCGTCGAACTGCTTAAGGAAGCGGTTGACTTCTTGAATGGAGCGACCGCTTCCAGCGGCGATGCGCTGTTTGCGGCTGCCATTGAGGCAGGATGGGTTGCGCCGCTCGTAGGGTGTCATGGAGCCGATGATAGACTCGATGGGGACGAATGCGTCGTCGCCTATCTCGACATTCTTCATGGCCTTGTCCATGCCAGGAATCATGCCCATGAGGTCTTTGACACTTCCCATCTTCTTGATTTGCTGCATCTGCTTAAGGAAGTCCTCGAAGTTGTACTCGTTCTTGATGATTTTCTTCTGGATACGACGAGCTTCCTCCTCGTCGTACTGCTGCTGTGCGCGCTCGACAAGGGAGACCACGTCGCCCATGCCGAGGATGCGGCTGGCCATGCGGTCGGGGTGGAAGACGTCGAGAGCGTCCATCTTCTCGCCGATGCCGACGAATTTGATGGGTTTCTGGACGGTATAGCGAATGGTGAGGGCAGCACCGCCACGTGTGTCGCCGTCGAGTTTGGTGAGCACCACGCCATCGAAGTCGATGCGATCGTTGAAAGCCTTGGCGGTGTTAACAGCGTCCTGGCCAGTCATGGAGTCAACGACGAACAGGGTTTCCTGAGGCTGCAGATGTTTTTTGAGCGAGGCTATCTCGTCCATCATCTGCTCGTCAACGGCGAGACGTCCAGCGGTATCGACGATGAGAACATCGACATGCTTGAGCTTGGCATCCTTGATGGCGTTCTCGGCGATGGCGACAGGATTCTTGTTTTCCAGCTCGGCATAGACTGGTACGTTGATTTGACCGCCAAGGGTCTGAAGCTGGCTGATGGCAGCAGGACGATAGACGTCGCCAGCGACGAGCATGACGTTTTTGTTTCGCCGAGTCTTGAGGTAGTTGGCGAGTTTGGCAGAGAAGGTAGTCTTACCAGAGCCCTGAAGGCCGGCAATGAGGATGACGGCAGGCTGGCCTTTGATGTTGATGTCGGAGGTGTCGCCGCCCATGAGTTTGGTAAGTTCCTCGTGGACAATTTTGACCATCATCTGACCAGGCTCGACGCTCTGGATGACGTTGCGGCCCATGGCTTCCGACTTGACGCGGTCGGTGAACTCCTTTGCGATGGGATAGCTGACGTCAGCATCGAGGAGGGCCTTGCGGATTTCCTTGACGGTCTCGGCTACGTTAATATCGGTAATACGGCCCTTACCACGGAGGGTTTGCAGGGCTTTCTCTATTTTGGTGCTAATGCCTTCGAACATGGGGAATCGGTGATTGGTGACTAGTGATTAGTGATTAGTGATTAGTGATTAGACAAATGACTGGCCGACTAGCGGTTTTGAAACTGCAAAGATACGAAAGATTTTGGAGCTTTTGTATGTTCGGATGGTTTTTCATTACTATAGACGCCTATATCTTACACGAAGGAAACTGGGAGGTGACTGGGAGGGAGATATAAGGTATATGAAAGATAGAATAATAGTGATACAAAGCTGATACAATAGAGATACAGCAGTAAGACGAAAGTAAAAGACTTAATATTTTATTTGCAGGTTGTTACAGGCAGTAAAGATACTACTGAAAGCAACTTAAAAAACCACGCATGATGTGCTATGTAATTGATATATTGCACTATATGGTAATATATAACTATATTTTTCGGTTTACAAAGATACGAAACAAATCGCTAATAAACGAACATCGGTCAAAAATATTTGCAAAAAATAAGTTTTGGGGGAGATTGGGGATGGAGGGCGCAACTTTAACATTTCGGGTGTAACATTTTTTGATTTTTGACGTTTTAGCAGATATAACACAGTGAGAAAGTAAAACAGACCGATGAGACAACTAAAAATTACCCATTCCATTACGAACCGCGACATCAAGTCGCTGGACAAATACCTGCAGGACATCTGCAGCGAGGAGCTGCTTACGCCGGAGGAGGAGGTGCAGCTGGCACAGAGGATAAAGAACGGGGACCAGGCGGCATTGGACAAGCTGACAAGGGCGAACCTGAGGTTCGTGGTGTCGGTGGCAAAACAGTACCAGAACCAGGGTTTGAGTCTGCCCGACCTGATAAACGAGGGGAACGTGGGTCTGATAAAGGCTGCTAAACGTTTCGATGAAACCCGAGGGTTCAAATTCATATCATACGCTGTGTGGTGGATTCGTCAGTCAATATTGCAGGCCATTGCGGAGAATTCGAGGATAGTGCGCCTGCCGGCGAACCAGCTGGGAGCGCTGAACAAGCTGAAGAAAGAGATGTCGAAGCTGGAGCAGGAGCTGGAGCGCCCGCCGTCGGAGGAGGAGCTGGCCGAGAGAGTGGATCTGCCGGAAGACAAAATCAAGAGCATACTGGGCATCTCGGGACGCCATATCTCGATTGACGCGCCGCTGGTGGCGGACGAAGACACGAACTTCGTGGACGTGTTGCCGAACGAAGACACGCCGCCGACTGATGACGCGCTGATGAAGGAGTCGCTGTCGCTGGAGATAGAGCGTTCGCTGGCCACGCTGACGGAATATGAGCGCGAAGTGATAAAGATGTATTTCGGCATAGGGATGCCCCATCCGTTGAGTTTGGACGAGATAGCGATGAAGTTCAACCTGACGCGCGAGAGGGTGAGACAGATAAAGGAAAAGGGGTTGAAGAGGCTGAAGAACAGCTCGAAGAGCAAGCACCTGATGGCATATCTGTAGAGTGTGTCTGAATGTTGGGATGCTTGAGGCTTGAGTTGCCTATATAAGGTTGGCCAGAGCGGCCGACCTTTTTTTTTGCAAGAAGAATGTTACTTTTTCGTACTAAACCAGTAAATTTGCAATGCAAAAAAATAGACAAGGTATGAAACACATACGACTTTTGCTTGCCGCAGTGGCGGCTGTGGTTGTGGCAGGATGCGCCGCGGCGCAGAGCGACGGTCAGCAGGAGAAAAAAAAGAAGACAGACACATACGCGGTGGAGCAGCTGATGGTGAGGGATATGCCGTCGCTAGGCGAGCATATAGTGATTCGTCCGAACGCAAAAAAGGATTTCATACGCCTGCGGCGCGAACAGAGCAACGACGTGATATACTACGAGTTGCAGAACCGCGACGAGAAGCCTATTGCGCGAGGGACGTGGAACACGATGGAGTATCGGCTGGACATGGAGAGTTTTCCGCCGGGAGTGTATTACCTTAAGCTGTACAACTACCAGGACATGCAGCTATTGTATCGAATTACAAAGACTGGGGAGCGGTAATTCAGTTTAGCATATAATTTCCACGAATTGGCCATTAGTTTCAATCAGTACAACATTGTATGGCAATTTGTGTTTAACCTCAACTTGTATTGGATTTAATCGTAAAATATTTTCCGGAGCTGACAGCGCGTCAACGAGAGCAGTTTGCGGCCATGGGGCCCTTGTATGAAGACTGGAACTCAAAGATAAACCTCATATCGAGGAAAGACATGGAGAACTTCTACGAGCACCATGTGCTGCATTCGTTAGCGATAGCGAAGGTGCAGCGGTTCAAGTCGATGGCCGAGATACTGGACGTAGGCACGGGGGGCGGATTTCCTGGAGTGCCGCTGGCAATAATGTTTCCAGAGGCACGGTTCCACCTGGTGGACTCCATTGGCAAGAAGATAAAGGTGGTGCAGGATGTGATAGAGAGACTGGACTTGCAGAACTGCCGGGCAGAGCAGATACGCGCAGAGCAGATACGAGGCGAATACGACTTCATCGTCTCTAGGGCAGTCACCACACTGAGTGAGTTCACAGGATGGGTACACGGTAAAATATCACCGACGCACTACCACAAACTGCGCAACGGAATACTGTATTTGAAAGGCGGCGACCTGAGCGAAGAGCTGGCACCGTTCAAGAAGAAAGTACAGACATGGGATATAGGCGAGTGGTTTGAAGGCGAGTGGTTTGAGACGAAGAAAGTGATTTATCTGCCATGGAAATAATTGGATAACGAAGTTCCAAGTCGATGAAGAAATTCCTGATAGTGCTGCTGCTAGCATTCGTCGTCATCGGATGTAAAAGACAATCGACGTATTGTTTTGAGCTGACCGACTGGCAGTTTGACTATGGCGGGGTTGACTATCCGGCGTCGGTGCCAGGGTTTGTGCATACAGACCTCATGGCAAACGGTATTATAGGCGACCCGTACATGGGGACGAACGAGGACTCGGTGCAGTGGGTATCGCAATGCAAGTGGACATACACCTGCCACATAGACAGAAGCATCCTACCCAAGGGAGATTCCTTATGGATTGTGTTCGAAGGGCTGGCAGGGCGTGCCGATGTGGTGCTCTACGATGACATCCATAACGCCAAACAAGTAGTGTCGCACGAAGCAGACAACATGTTTGTCAGCTACGAGTTTCCCCTTCCAGCGTTCTGCAATGACATTATGGTGCAGTTCTATCCACTCTATGACTCGGTACTGGAACAGGAATACGGCATACCCCTACCCGACCGACGCGCCTTCACACGCATAGCACCGTATCAACAGGGATGGGACTGGGGTCCGAAGCTAGTCACCTGCGGTATCTGGAAGAAGGTGTTTATTAGTGGGCATCGTCGGACTGGCCGGACTTGTCAGACTAGTCGGACATATCATACAGGATGGAATGTGGAGTTGCAACAGGAGAATGACTCCATAGGACAGTCTTTTACCTTCTACAAGGATGGCAAGCCCGTGTTCATGAAAGGAGCCAACTGGATTCCAGTACACTCGTTTCCCGTTTTGAACGAGACGATGAAAGAACGCTACCGCCACCTGCTCTGCTCGGCGAAAGAGGCAAACTTCAACATGATAAGAGTATGGGGAGGCGGAATATATGAACACGACTATTTCTACGACCTATGCGACTCGCTGGGCATTATGGTGTGGCAAGACTTCAACTTCAGCACAATGCTATATCCAGACAACCCCAAGATGCTTGAAAGCATCAAACGTGAGGCCTACGAGAATGTGACAAGGATTGCACAGCATCCATGTGTGGTGGTGTGGTGTGGCAACAATGAGGTGAAGAACGGCTGGGAAGACTGGGGATGGCAAGGCGTGTATAACTGGACAACGGAACAGCGAACTCGTCTTCAACACGGAATAGACACTATTTTCGGAGACAATGGAATTCTGGCACAGGCTGTTAGCAAATGCGACCCACAGCATAGGCCATACATCACCACTTCTCCACTCCATGGATGGGGACACCCCGAGTGCGTCACACACGGCGACTCGCACTACTGGGGAGTATGGTGGGGAGAAGAACCATTCGAGATGTACAAAGAAAAGACAGGACGATTCATGAGCGAATACGGATTCCAGAGTTATCCAGAATGGAGCACCGTATGCAGATTCTGCCCAAAGGATGAGCGAAATATAGATTCCCCCACCATACGCAGACATCAAAAGCACGGACGTGGACGACAAATCATAGACAAAGCGATGATGGAATACTACGGGGTTGACAGCCGCTCGCTTTCGCTTGAAGACTATTGTTATGTGAGTCAGTTGCTTCAGGCTTGGGGCACAGGCTATGGGATATTGCAACACCTGTTAGCACAGCCTCATTGCATGGGCACACTTTACTGGCAGCTGAATGACTGCTGGCCAGTCGCATCGTGGAGCAGCATCGACTATTATGGGAACTGGAAAGCACTGCACTATCGAGTACAGGCACTATATGACGAGAATGTCAACTTGGGCTATTGGGAGAAATACTACTCGGTATATCCAAAAGACTTGAAGTTGACAAAACCCGATTATAAACTGATTCAAAGAGCCAAGAATGGTGTTTTAACCGTCACGGTAAGCAGCAATCAGTATATGCGCGACGTAATGCTAGAGACTGTGCCACACATTGACGGACATTTTGAGCACAATTACTTCGACATCGAGGCGGGAAACGTTGTCGAGACACGCTTCATACCACGAAACAAAAATGCAGACCTGAGCAATGTAAAAGTGACGCTTAAATGCCTGAACGACTTGATGGTTGAAAAATGAAACTTGAAATCAAAAATAAATTCGTACTTTTGTAAATCATAAATCAAATCAAAAACAAACAATCACAACTATGAAAAAGATATTTTTAGGCCTTTGCATGGCAATGCTCGTATTTGCGACAACAGGTTGCAAGAAAGACAGAATGATTGAAACGACCAACATGGAGACGTGTTACTACACGGTAAAGCCGAACATGTGGTTGGCAGCACCAAACAACGAATACATGTATGCGTCGTTTGAGAACTCAGCCATCACACCCAACGTCATTGAAAACGGTTGCGTGGTGGCGTTCCTTGTTGACGCAGACAACCGCGACAACCCACTGCCATACGAAATGTTCTTGGAAGACCAAGGCAATTTCTACTCGGAGACGTTCTCATACGATGTGTCGTTTGAGAATGGCACCGGCATGATAACTTTCAAATTCGCGGCATCGGACCAGCAGAATTCTGTTGGTATTGCAAACTATGGCGACATGTCGTTCAAGGTATGCGTGTTTGAAAGCGTGATGCAGATGCTTAAAGCCATGAAACAATGAGAGGAAAATTAGTTGTCCTGATAGCGATAGTATTCGCAATCGCCACGTCAAGCTGCCAAAAGGAGCCACAGACAACAGTAATACACACAACCGATACCGTTGTCCGCACAATCGAAACGATAGTCGAAACTGGTGGTTTCGACATGAAGGTGCACTATTACACGGTGCAGCCTTCACAATGGATTTCAGCGCAAGACATTGACTATCTTTATGCATCGTTTGAGGATGCCGACATCACAAGAGATGTTGTTGAGAACGGATGCGTGATAGCCTATTTTGTGGATGCAGACGGACGAGACAACCCGATGCCCTGCGAGGTTTACCGTTCATGGAACGACAGCGGCACAACCGTGTATTACGCAGAGACGTTCACTTTCGATGTAGAGCAAGGTGTTGTCACATTCAAATTCCAAAGTTCGGACTTTGACAACGAAACGAGCATATCACAATACGGCGACCTTGTGTTCAAAGTGTGCGTATTGGTGCCTCCCGCAAAATGAAACGACCTTTAGGCAAAAAAAGTAATCAGTAGTCAGTAATTACAATCATAGATTCGTGAAAAAGACATTCACCCTTATCATCGCTATGGTGTTCTGCACAGCGGTGCCTTACGCACAGAAGAAGAACGCACAGACACCCACTGGAGGCATCACGCCAGAGATGATGCAGCAGATGAAGAAATCATACGGCGGCAACGCAGCAGACAAGGCCTTGCGCAACATAATGGTCACGAACAGTCCGAACAAACTCGCCGTGAACTACGAAAACAGCACCAAGTTCGACGCACACTTCTCGCACAAAGTGGAAAGCAAAGCAATAACCGACCAGAAGTCGTCGGGGCGCTGCTGGATGTTTACGGGCATGAACGTGCTGCGCAACAAAGCCATACGCAAGCATAACCTGCCCGCTGATTTCCAGTTCTCACAAGCCTACACTTTCTTCTACGACCAGCTGGAAAAGTCGAACCTTTTCCTGCAGGCCATCATAGACACTTACAAGAAACCCTTCGACGACAAAGAGGTGGAATGGCTGTTCAAGAATCCGCTCTCAGACGGCGGCCAGTTCACTGGCGTTGCCAACCTGATTGACAAATACGGACTTGTGCCAGCCGACGTGATGCCGGAGACGTACAACACCAACAACACCTCGTCAATCAGCAGCCTTATCAAACTGAAGCTGCGCGAAGACGGACTACAACTACGAGAGATGGCAGCACAGAAAGGATGCACCCCGCAGAAGTTACAAGCAACCAAAACCGAGATGCTGACAACCATCTATCGCATGTTGGCCCTGGCTTTTGGAGAACCACCTGCGACATTCACATGGACACAGCGCGATGCCAAAGGCAACATTGTGGAGACCGCAGAATACACACCGATGTCGTTCTACGAGAAATTCGCGAAACAGGATTTCTCGACCTACTACATGATCATGAACGACCCAACACGCGAGTATCACAAAGTGTATGAGATAGAGTACGACCGCCACGTGTATGACGGTCAGAACTGGCGCTACCTCAACCTTCCCATGGAGGACATCGCACAGATGTGCATAGCCTCGATAAAAGACAGCACAATGATGTATTTCAGCTGTGACGTAGGCAAGTTCCTCGACCGCGACAAAGGCTTCATGGACGAGAACAACTTCGACTACGCCTCGCTTATGGGGACCACCTTCGGCATGAACAAAGAGCAGCGTGTACGCACATTCGCCAGCGGCAGCAGCCATGCCATGACCCTTTGCGCCGTGGACCTGGACAAAGAAGGGAAACCGCTGAAATGGATGGTGGAGAACTCATGGGGCAGCAAGTACGGTCATGACGGATTCTTGATTATGACTAACGACTGGTTCAATGAATACATGTTCCGCGTAGTCATTGAAGACAAGTACATTCCCGCCAACTTGAAAGCCGAGCTCAACCAGAAACCGATAATGTTGCCAGCATGGGATCCCATGTTCGCACCGGAAGAATAAGAATAACTTAAAACAAAAATATATCACAATGAAAAAACTATTTGCATTATTGGCAGTTACAGTGCTTTGCGCCCCCGCATTTGCACAAGATCAAGAGAAAACCGACGAGGACGAGGGATACAAGTTTGAAATTATCAAGGAATTACCCATCACCTCTGTCAAGAACCAGAACAATGCCGGCACATGCTGGTGCTATAGCGGACTCGCCTTCCTCGAAAGCGAACTTCTCCGTATGGAAAAAGGCACCTACGACCTGAGCGAAATGTACATAGTGTCTAATACTTACAACGATCGTGCCGCAGCAGCTGTCCGTACACACGGAGATGTAAGTTTCAGTCAAGGCGGTGCATTCAACGATGTTCTCTACGGCATGAGAACTTATGGTCTTGTGCCAGAAGAAGTGATGCGTCCAGGCGCCATGTACGGAGACACATTGTCGAACCACACCGAACTCAGCGCCATCACCGATGCCATCGTGAATGCCATTGCAAAGAATGAAAAGCTGAAGAAACTGCAGAGCGGTCTCGATGGTGAAGCCATGTGGAAGAAAGCCATACGTGCCGTTCACGAGATTTACCTTGGCAAAACACCTGAGAAATTCAAATACAACGGCAAGGAGTACACCCCGCAGAGCTTCTATGAGAGCCTGGGCCTCAACCCCGACGACTATGTGAGCATAACCTCGTTCACACACCACCCCTTCTACCAGCAGTTTGTGCTCGAAATCCAGGACAACTGGCGCTGGGGATTGAGTTACAACGTGCCACTGGACGAAATGATGGACATATTTGACTATGCTGTTGAGAATGGCTACACTGTTGCATGGGGCAGTGACGTGAGTGAGCAGGGGTTCCGCATGGGCGTACGCAAAGGATTCTGTGTGCTTCCCGAGACCGACGGCAAGAAAGCGAGCGTAGGAAGCGACCAGTCGCGTTGGAGCGGAATGAAAGCTAGCGATATCGCCGACGAAGCTGCAAAGCATCCCACACCGCAGCGTTGGGTCACCCAGGAGGAGCGTCAGCAGGCCTTCGACAACTGGGAGACAACCGACGACCACGGCATGTTGATATATGGTAAGGCAAAAGACCAAATCGGTAACGAATACTACATTGTAAAGAACTCCTGGGGCGACTATGGTGAGTACCATGGCATCTTCTACGCCTCCAAAGCCTTCGTGCGCTATAAAACCATGAACATTGTGGTTCACAAAAACGCCATACCAGAAGCCATCCGAGTGAAACTCGGCATTCAGGACAATGCCTCTCCTCAAAAAGCCAAAGAAGACAAAAAGAAAGGCAAAAAGAAATAAGGCTGTTGCCAGAAAAAATAATTGAATAAAAGTCTGCCGCAAGGTGCGGCAGACTTTTTTACCAAACATAGAGTTTCATGGACGAGAACGTCGATTACAAAAAATACGAAGAATACTACAACGAAGATAACTTCTGGAAGAAGACCACCCAGTTTGCCAAGAAAGCAGGAGTGAAAGTGGTGTACACCGCCCTGAAACTCTACTTTGCCCTGAAAAGCAACAAAACACCTGCATGGGCCAAGAGTGTCATCATCGGAGCCTTAGGCTATTTTATCCTGCCCATAGACCTGGTGCCAGACCTTGTGCCGGTGGCGGGGTTCACCGACGACCTGGGAGTGCTGCTGGCTGCCATCGGCACGGTGGCGCTACATATCACCCCCGAGGTCACGAACGCAGCCAAAGAGAAGATAAAAGAATGGTTTGGCGATACCGATATCGCCAAGTTGGGTAAAGACTGACCAATGCCATGATTTCCGTCTGCATACCTATCCACAACTACGACGTACGACCTTTGGTCAGCGTCTTGATGCAGCGAGCCGCAAGCTCGGCTGCCGAGGTTGAGATTGTGTGTATCGACGACGGCTCGGAAGACAAGTTCGTGGACATGAACCGCAGCATCGAAAAAGCGGCCAAGTATGTGGTGCTTGGAGAAAACGTAGGGCGTGCTAAAGTGCGCAACCTGTTTCTCGAACAAGCCAAAGGCGACTGGCTGCTGTTCCTGGACGACGACTGCATGGTCATACCCGACCGCTTCTTTGAGAAATACACCGAACATCTGGACAGAGAATACGAAGTGCTGGTTGGCGGAAGCACCTACGACGACAGCTTCAAAGACCGCGAGCACCGCATGCGCTGGATGTACGGCAAACAAGTAGAGAGCAAGCGAGATGCCGAGAGTCGCAACCGAGAGCCTTACCTGTCGTTCATGACCAACAACTTCATGATACAACGAAGAGTCTTCGAAAAAATACGTTTCGATGAGCGAATCAAAGGCTATGGACATGAGGACACACTGTTCGGGTTCCGACTGAAGCAAGCCGGCACAAAGATGCTCCATATCGACAACGCAGTGGTGAACGGCGATATCGACACCAACGAACAGTTCCTGCAGAAAACCAAAGAGTCGATTAAGAATCTGGCCAAGATTAGACAGTTTCTGAACGAACCCACGTTCGACGACTCGGTACGACTGCTGCGCGCCTATCGGAAGGCAGAAAAGCTGCGGATAGCCTGGACCATCAAGGTGTGGCACCACCTTACCAAACGCTGCATCGAAAAACGATTCCGCAGTGGACAAGGATTCACACTCACCCTATTCAACCTCTACAAGTTGGGGGAGTTTGTTGATTGCCTTAATGCTTGATTGTGTGAGTAATTAAATTTGCAGAGTACTCACTAATATCCTCTCATTTCAGATGCACCACGGTTATTCCGTCGCCGCCAAGTTCCAGGCGCTCTGAATGGAACGACTGCACCTCTTTGTTGGCCTGCAGCTGTTCTCTAATGAGGGTTTTCAGAATACCATAGCCTTTACCATGAAGGATGCGCAATTCACGTTCTCCCAACAGCTGAGCCTCGTCGAGGAAATGCTGCAGTTCCGACAAAGCCTCTTCCGCACGGTGGCCTCTGAGGTCGAGTGTCGGGTTGAAATACTTGCGTTTCTCGTTGATGTCGTCATAGATAGATTGAAAGCGTGCGCTCTTTTGAGAGGATTTATCTACAGGTATGCTCTTCTTTTCAGTCTTTTCAATCCGGTCCAAGGCGATGGTCATACGCACAGAATTGCTCTCAACCACAGCCCTTTTGCCTTTCAGCTCAATTACTTGGGCGTATGAATCCATATCGACAAGCTTGACAATGTCACCGACAACTATAGGCAGACTACTAACCGCTGACCTCTGACTGCTAACAGCCGACTGCCGACCGCAAACTACTGACTGCCGACCACTGGCCGCTGACTGCTGACTATCCTCCGCCACTATCTCCTCAGCTTTCTTTTTCAGGCGCTCACGAGCCTCTATGGTTTTCTGTTTTTCGGCTTGTGCTTTTTTAATGTCGCTGATAGTCTGTTCTACAGCACGGTTGGCTCCAGCCACAATCTCCTTTGCCTCCGCACGAGCCTTCAAGAGTATCTCGCGCTTGTGGCTTTCCAGGTCGTCCTTCAACGCCTGATATTTTTCAACCACTTCGTTCAAGAACTTGTCTGCAACGTCGAGTTCAGCCTGTTTTCGTGCAATTTCCTGTTTGTCAAGCTCTATCTGCTGCAGTTGATGCTCGAAGTTAAGCATTTCGTAACCTACTTTTTCGCCGGCCGCATCAAGTATTTGTTTCGGAAAGCCTATATTGGAGGCTATCTCGAACGCAAACGACGAGCCTGGATGCCCTACCGCCAGGCGGTAGAGCGGACGCATATTGTCGGTGTCGAACAGCATTGCACCATTAACGATGGCATCGTGCCGATCGGCCAGCAACTTAAGGTCGGCAAAGTGGGTTGTCACCACCCCGAATGACCCACGACCATAAAGCTCCTCAAGCAATGCCTCGGCTATGGCACAACCCGAGCGTGGTTCTGTGCCACCGCCCAACTCGTCAAGGAGAAAGAGCGTACGACTGTCAGCCACATCGAGCAGACTTTTGAGATTCTGCAAATGGGATGTGTAGGTGCTGAGGTCGGACTCGATGGACTGCTCGTCACCGATGTCGATAAAGAGACAGTCGAACAGTCCGAACTCCGAAGTGTCCTTGCATGGCACTGGCAGCCCACACTGCAACATATACTGTATTAGACCCACAGCCTTGAGGCACACCGACTTGCCGCCTGCGTTGGGGCCAGAGATTATAAGTATGCGGTGTGTATCGTCAAGCTTAAGGTTAAACGGCACCACATCTCCCCCACCCGACTCTGCACGTTGCAGATAAAGCAACGGATGTCTGGCATCAAGCCAGTCGGCAGTAGTCCTGTCAACTACACGCGGCACAGCGGCGTTAATACGCAGTGCAAACTGAGCCTTGGCACGGATGAAGTCGAAACGTGCAAGCACCCAATAGTCGTTGACCATCGAGTCTATGCGTGGACGTATCTGGTCACAGATGCGCAGTATTATCTTTTGTATCTCGTGCCGTTCGGCAAACTCCAGTTCACGCAAGTCATTGTTCAACTCAACCACCTCGGAAGGCTCGAGATATGCGGTCTGGCGGGTGGCCGATTCATCATGGATAAGACCCTTTATCTTGCGACGATGGGTATCAAGCATCGGTATCACCATACGTCCGTTACGGATGGTGATCTCAGCGTTTTCTGGAGCCCACCCTTCGCGTTTGGCTCGTGAAAGCGACCGCCCAAGTTGTGCATCAACCTCACCGCGTTTGCGTGATATCTGACGACGTATGTCGAGTAGTGTCTCCGAGGCATTGTCGTAAATTTCACCCTTCTCGTCCAAAGTCTTGTCAAGTGTTCGGAGCAACTGAGGGTCAAAAGCTATGTGTGTGGAAAGTTCCGCAAGCTGCGGATACTTTTCCTTAGCCTCCTCACGGACGAAAAACTTCACACAGTCTCCAATGGTGTGCAACGAACACTTCAGGTCGAAGAGTTCTTTCAGTTCCATAAAGGTGTTGCCGACACGCAGTGAGTTAAGCACGGCTGTCATGTCGGTGAAGTCCTGCGTCGGAAATCCGTTGTCAAGCAGAAGGATTTGCCGAAACTCAGCAACCTGCGCCAAGTCACGCACAATGCGGTCATGACGTGATTCAAAAGCCATCTCGCGTGCCATTCGTTCTGCAAGGCCGTTGGCACATTCGGCAGCCACCATCTCTTTTATGCGGTCGAAACCAAGTTTATGTTCGATGTTTGTCAAGGGGGATGTAAAGGTTAGTGATTAGTGAGCAGCGGAGCTGCTAGTTTCTAGTTTTTAGTTTATTGGTTAGGGAATGGTTATTGGTTATAGGTTATTGGTTATTGAGGGGTGATTAGTGACCTGGGACTTGAAACTTGAAACTTAAAACTTGAAACTAAAAACTGAAAACTTGACCACTGAGTGCTAATCAAAGTCCAGGAAGAACGGCCAGTGTTGGCGGAATTTCTCCAGCGACTCCTTTTCCAGCCGAGCAGTCATCAGCTGGTCTTTGCCCGACTCACATTCCGCCACCGGCAAACCCTTAAAGTCCACCGCAGCCGAGTTGCCCGTATAGTTTATGTCCGCCCCGTCAGCCCCCACACGGTTCACGCCTACAACGTACGATAGGTTTTCTATGGCACGCGCTTTAAGCAAGGTGCTCCACGCCTCATGACGAGAGCCTGGCCAGTTGGCACAGGCTATCATCAAGTCGTAATCAAGAGCAATGGTCTCGTCACACATCGAAACTCCGTCCGTAGGCAACTTTGACCGTTCCGACTCCCTCACACCATTGCGCAACCACTTCGGAAAGCGCAGGTCGTAGCAAACGGCAGGCTTGATGCGCCAGCCGCGCCACTCGAATACACAACGCTCGGTGCCGCGGGCTATGATGTCCGCCTCGCCACTCACACGGAAGGTGTGCCCCTTGTCATAGAAGCCGAATGTGCCGTCAGGCCGCACCCAGTGCAGCCGATTATACACCTTCTCCCCCACCCTCACAGGCCATGTGGCGACAAAAAGAGCATCATATAGAGCGGCCGTCTCAGCAGCGAACTGCATCGAAGGGCCGTCCTGCTGTTCCGCCATGGCAACCATATTGTCGCCAAAGCCGCATGAGAAAGTCTCTGGAAGTATGATTATATCCACAGGCTCAATCAGCCTGGCGAGACGCTCACGCACACGGTCGTAATTGGCCTCTCGGTCGTTCCAGACAATATCTTGCTGGTAAAATGCTATGTTCAAGTTGTTGTTGATAGGATATGGTAAAGGTGTGAAGGCGTTAATATGTGAAGGTGTTAAGGTGTTAAGGTGTGACCTGGGGCCTGGGACCTGTGACTTGAAACTTGAAACTTAAAACTTAAAACTTAAAACTCAAAACTTAAATTAAACATCACTTCCCGCAGTTGCAACTCAAATTCCAATATTTTTTCACGTTGGGCAGCAGCTCACATATTGCTGCCATCTGCTCATCTGTAAGATAACACTCACGCAGGTCTATCAACTTCAACGTTGAGTCGAGCGCGACAAATGTGACAGGCAATTCCGTCACACCTGTTGACCACAGCACAAGGCGTTCGAGGCTCGTGAGCGACGCCATCGAGGCAGGCAGTGCCTGCAGCGGATTTCGGTTGAGGTCGAGCTTCACAAGATTAGTCAACTGCCCTATCTCGTCGGGTAGGTAGTGCAGCCAGTTGCGCTCCAAGTTCAGCACCTCCAGATGCCTCAAGTTGGCAATCTCCGAAGGCACCGAGTCGATGAAGTTGCACCCCAAATTAAGCTCCCTCAGATTGGTGAACGTGAACACCTCCGGAGGTATAGCCTTCAGCCGCTTATAGGTCAGCTTAAGAATATAGACATCCTCAGCATGCTTGACATCCTTGATGGACTTGTAAACCTTGTCCGGCTGTGACATAGCCCCACCACAGACAAGAGACATCACTATTATGAACAGAAGTCTTTTCATCGTTCCAGAATCCTTAGTGCCGTCTGGCAATCCGTTGACAACTGACGAGAGAGCATGTCGAGACTTTCGAATGCTACAATGTCACGTATGCGAGCGGCAAACGACACTCGAACAGATTTGCCATATAGGTCTCCCCCGTAGTTCAACAAGTGCACTTCCAACGTCGGCTCTCTTTCTCCGATTGTTGGACGGCCTCCCCAGTTGGCCATTGCATTGTATCTTCCTCCGTCCACATCAACCCTCACTGCATACACGCCTTCATTAGGCATAGCTTTCATTTCGTCAGCGAGCCTTATATTCGCTGTCGGGAAGTCGATGGTGCGACCAATGCCATGACCGTGAACCACTGTTCCATGAACGGAATAGTCGTAACCGAGCATGCTGTTGGCCTTCGATATGTCACCCTGCTGCAATGCACGGCGTATTTGCGTTGAGCTTATGCCTGCGTCCCCCGATCGTATTGCACCTGCCTGAATAACATCAAGCGAGGGGAGACGGAGCAAACGGTCGAAGTCATTTCGTTGTTTGTTTCCAAACATGTTGTCGTAGCCGACAACCAGAGTCCTTACGTTTAGATATGGCTTCAGGCAAGTCTCAAAAAACTCGCATGCCGAGAGGCATGCCACTTCCGGTGTGAAATGGATCAGAGCCACATTCTCGACACCACATGACTCAAGCAACGCAAACCGTTCTTCTGTCGTCGAAAGGAGCTTGAACCCATTGTCAATCAAACCCAACACTTCACGTGGATGACGGTCGAAAGTAACCACCACCGGTGTAAGAGATCGCTTAGCAGCTTCGTCAGCAAAAGTGCGCAATATATGCGAATGACCCAGATGCACCCCATCAAACATTCCGACGGTGCAGACAGTCCCTTTGACAGGGGCCACGTATGACTCTATGGGCTGAATACGCATCAAATGTATTAACGCAAAGATAGCAAAATTAGTATTGAATACGCACACAAATAGAACGCCCACATACCGTGTACATGGGCATTCTCTCTAAACAAGCTTTTCGAAACGGAATTATTCGAAGGAGGCGATGGCCTTCTTGATGAGCTCCATAGCCTCACGTAGCTGCTCTTCGGTGATAACCAGAGGAGGCGCAAAGCGGATGATGTGCTGGTGGGTCGGTTTGGCCAACACACCGAGGTCACGCATCTTCAAGCAGACATCCCATGCCTCTTTGCCGTTGCGCGGCTTGATGATGATGGCGTTGAGAAGACCTTTACCACGCACCTTCTCAATCATCGGGCTCTTGAATTTGCTCATCTCCTCGCGGAAGATCTTACCGAGACGGTCGGCATTCTCCATGAGGTGTTCGTCCTTGATAACCTGCAGAGCGGCGATTGACACCTTCGCTGCAATGGGGTTGCCGCCGAAGGTTGAGCCGTGCTCACCGGGTTTGATGTTGAGCATGATGTCGTCGTCGGCCAGAACTGCGCTGACAGGCATCACACCGCCACCGAGTGCCTTGCCGAGGATGAGGATGTCGGGACGCACGCCTTCGTGGTCGCAAGCGAGCATCTTACCCGTACGGGCGATACCGCACTGCACCTCGTCGGCCATGAACAGCACATTGTATTTCTTGCAGATATCGTAGCATTTCTTCAGGTAGCCATCGTCCGGAACATAGACACCGGCCTCACCCTGGATAGGCTCGAGCAGGAAGCCTGCAATCTTGTCGCCTTCTGCGGCAAGCACCTTCTCGAGGGCAGCGGGATCGTTGTAAGGGATGCGGACGAAACCAGGAGTCATAGGACCGTAGTTAGCGTAGCTCTCGGGGTCGTTGCTCATGGTGATGATGGTGATGGTACGGCCGTGGAAGTTGCCTTCGCAGCAGACGATCTTCACCTCATCGTTCTTGATGCCTTTCTTCACCACACCCCAGCGGCGGGCCAGCTTCAGGGCGGTCTCGTCGGCCTCGGCACCGCTGTTCATAGGCAGCACCTTCTCATAGCCGAAGTATTCGGTGACATATTTCTCCCATTCGCCGAGGCAGTTGTTATAGAATGCGCGGCTGCTGAGCGTGAGCAGGTGAGCCTGGTCGCACATGGCCTTGACGATCTTGGGGTGGCAGTGTCCTTGGTTGACAGCCGAATAGGCTGACAGGAAATCGAAATATTTCTTTCCTTCGCAGTCCCAAACAAAGGCACCTTCGCCTTTGGCAAGCACTACTGGCAGCGGATGATAGTTATGGGCGCCGTATTTGGCTTCCATTTCCATGAATTCTTCTGACTTTGTCATATTGTTTTAAGTTTTGATGTTTGAAAATTTTTGCAAATGTACACATTATTTTCCATTCTAACGAGTTATTTTATTATGATGGAAGACAGCAAGCTACTAGACCTTTCCAACTTGTGCGTCGCTTTTGCACAAAAAAACGGTTACCGCAATGTGGTGAACAACGTGAATTACACGCTCTACCGTGGCCGGACACTCGGCATAGTGGGCGAGTCGGGCTCTGGCAAGTCTGTCAGCTCGCTGGCCCTCATGGGGCTCCTGCCGAAGACCGCAAAGGTCACGGGGAAGGCCTTGTTGTCAGAATTGTCCGACAAGTCCGACCAGTCCAACAATCCCCCTTCCCCCATCGACCTGCTCGCACTCTCCGAGGATGAACTCCGCCACTATCGCGGCAACCATATAGCCATGATCTTCCAAGAGCCGATGACCAGCCTCAACCCGGTGCACAAATGTGGGGCGCAGGTGGTGGAGATGCTCCAGCAACATGAGAAAGTGAGCTTTAAGGAAGCACGAGAACAGGTGATAGAGCTGTTCAAAGAGGTGCTCCTGCCTCGTCCGGAAAAGATATTCGACAGCTACCCTCACGAGATAAGCGGCGGACAGAAGCAGCGCGTCATGATTGCGATGGCTCTCGTGTGCAACCCCTCCATCCTCATAGCCGACGAGCCGACCACCGCCCTCGACGTGACGGTGCAGAAAACCATCATCGAACTGCTGCGCGACCTGCAAAAGAAGCACAACCTCGCCATCATCTTCATCACTCACGACCTGGGGGTGATAGCGCAGATAGCCGACGACATAGCCGTCATGTACCACGGCGAGATCGTCGAGCACGGCGACACCCAGCAGATACTGCACAACCCGCAGCACCCCTACACCAAAGGTCTCCTCGCCTGCCGCCCACCGCTCGACAGCCGCCCCGAACGCCTGCCGACAGTAAAAGATTTTCTAGAAAACAATCAGAATATTCAGAATTCTCAGAAAACTCAGAATATTCAGAACTCTCAGACCCCTCCCCCCACCCCTCTCTTGAAAGTCCGCGACTGGAATGTCCGCTTCCCCCTGAAGAAGACCCTCTTCGGCAAGGTGACTCAGGAGCTCAAAGCCGTTGACAACATATCCTTCGACATCTACCGTGGCGAGACCCTCGGCCTCGTGGGCGAGTCGGGCTGCGGCAAGACCACACTGGGGCGTTCCCTGCTGCAACTCATCGAGCATTCCTCGGGAACCGTAGAATACAACGGCAAACCGCTTGACAAGCTCTCGAGCAAGGAGCTGCGCCACTTGCGCACCAAGATGCAGATTGTGTTCCAAGACCCCTACTCGTCGCTCAACCCTCGCATCACCATAGGCGAGGCGATAGCTGAACCTCTGCGAAGCCACAGGATGTACTCTGGCGAGAGTGAGCGTCGCGAGGCCGTGGAGCATCTTTTGGAGGAGGTGGGGCTCGACCGCGACACCTACAACCGCTACCCCCACGAGTTCAGCGGCGGTCAGCGTCAGCGCGTCTGCATCGCTCGTGCTCTCATTGTGAAGCCAGAACTGGTGATATGCGACGAGAGCGTGTCGGCTCTCGATGTGTCGGTGCAGGCTCAGGTACTGAACTTGCTCAACGACCTGAAACGGAAATACGGCTACACCTACCTGTTCATCACTCACGACCTCTCGGTTGTAAAATTCTTCTCCGACCGCATCATGGTTATGGAGAAAGGCCGCATGGTAGAGTTGGCCGACGCCGACGAGCTATACTCTCATCCTCAGCAGGAATACACCAAGCGCCTCATAGACGCAATACCTAGAGTATAAAAAGAGAGGCATCTCACAGGGCTGCCTCTCCTTTTCTATATGTGCTTACTACTGTTGATTTTCGCATTCTATCTTTTCTTCTCCTGCTGCTTGCCCTCAATAGAGGTGGTGGCATGCGGCACAATCATCAGGCGCTCCTTCGGTATAAGCTTGCCCGTAATGCGGCAGATGCCGTAGGTGCCGTTCTCTATGCGTATCAAGGCCGCCTCGAGGTCGCGTATGAAACGCTGCTGTCGGGCTGCCAAACGTGCGTTCTCCTCTTTCGACAGCACGTTGCTGCCCTCCTCCAAGGTCTTGAAGGTCGGAGCTGTGTCGTTGTCTTCGTTCTCATTGCCGGCCATGGCCTGGAGCTGCATGTCGAGGTTGCGTTTTGCCTCTTCAATTTTTTTGAGTATCAACTCTTTGAACTCCTGCAATTCCTCTGGTGAGTAGCAGGTCTTCTCCTGTTTTACTTCTTTCTTTGCCATAACCGCTTTTTTAGTTTATGATTTTGCAAATATAGACTTTTTTTGTGCAAAATGCCCGCAATACTTATCAACATTAGTTGTTATTGCCATCCATATACAAGTCTATCAGGCCGTTAGGAGCTGAAATATAAATCGTCCCGTTCTCCCTGTCCACCTTTTTTATCACCTGGTCGATGACGGGGACGAGTATTTCCGTCCCGCCGTTCATTATCTGAAAGAGCGGCTGCGCCGGGTATTCGATTATTGATTCTATGACACCTATGTCGCCGTGCTCGTCGTCAACCACGCGAAACCCCTTGACTTCGTGGAAGTAGAACTGGTTGCCCGTAAGCTTGGGCAGCAGGTCCAACGGCAGGTACATCTCATGTCCTGCAAGCGCGGCAGCCTCGTCGGGTGTCAGGTCTTCGAATGTCGCTATAGCCTTGTTACCGCTGAATCGCAGCGACTTGATGAAATACGGCACAAGCCCGTTCTTCGTCTCCACGAACACCGAGTCCAACCCCGCATAGTCCTCCTGCTCGTCCACGTCGAGAAACAGTACCATCTCGCCCTTGAATCCGAACGGCTTGGTGACACGCCCCAGGTAATAGCATTCTTCCTTTGTCATACGTCAACTGCGTTGTTGCATATTATGTCCTTATAACGTGAAAACATCGCCTTTTAATATACGACCACAAAAAAAGCGCGCCCCTGATGCGGGACACGCTTTTTCTCATTAACCAAAACCTTACTTTACTCGGCTGCGGGAGCTTCGGTTGCCTCGGCTGCAGGAGCCTCTTCGGCAGCTGCGTTGGCTGCCTCGGCCTCTGCCTTGGCGGCTGCTTCGGCTTCAGCCTTGGCGCGCATCTTGGCGGCCACTGCCTCGGCCTTGGCCTCGTTGTGCTTGCGCTCGGCGTCCATACGTGCCTTGGCGGTGTCGCGCTTGGCGGCGTCGGCATTGCTCTTCACGTTGGCAATCTTGGCGTCCTTAGCTTGTTTCCACTCGTTGAATTTGGCATCGGCCTGAGCCTGGGTGATAGCGCCCTTCTCCACTCCTATCTGGAGGTGGCGGCGAAGCAGAACTCCCTTGTAGGAGAGGATGCGACGCACCGTATCTGACGGCTGCGCACCGTTCTTAAGCCACTGCACGGCCTTGTCCTCATTGAGTTCAATGGTGGCAGGGTTTGTCAGGGGGTTGTAGGTTCCCAGTTTCTCGATAAATCTTCCATCGCGTGGTGCTCGACCATCCGCTACAACGATATGGTAGAAGGGCTGATTCTTCTTTCCATGACGCTGCAATCTCATTCTTGCTGGCATAATGCTCTAATTTTTAATTTGTTAAAAATATTGTTTATTTATAAGTGGACTGCAAAGATACACAATTATTTTATATATGCAAGGTTTTTTTGAGTTTCAAGTTTTTAGTTTATAGTTTCTAGTTTTTAGTTTCAAGTTTCAGGTCACAGGTCACAGGTCACATCTTAACACCTTCACATCTTCACACCTTCACATTTGTAAATTCACCCCCTTCTCAATTCTTCTTCACCAGCTTGTTGTAAGGCTCTTTCTTCCACAGACGCAAACTGTACGATGCCTGCACCGACACCATCGGGTAGGCCTTGCGTGATATGAGCCACTGGTGGAACGTCTCGCCGTCAAGCGTAAAGAACTTCTCGAAGCTGCCGAACGCCATACCGAAGTTGACGCCCACGTCGAGCCTCTTCCACGAGAAGCCCAGCCCCATCGAGGCCATATATCCTCCCATCTTGTCCATCCGCGTGAGCGGGTGTCCGTAGAGCGTCTGCGCCGTCAGCACCTGTTTCCCTTCTCCTATTCCGAACATATAGCCCAGCCGCAGGCTCAGATAGCCGCTATACAGCGAGTTGGGCGCATAGGCGCGCGTCTCTAGGTACAGCGGCACACCCATCCCGCTCGAGAGGTGGTATGCAAATCCCGACCCCACCCCAAGCGACACTATGGGATTTATCTCATATTCAATGTTAAACGACCCAATCTCCACATTTCCGCCCTCCAATCCGAACCGCAGCGCGAAGCCCTTGCCGCGTTCCGACGGCGGGTACTTGCTCTTCACCGTTCGACGCTGATCCTCATCGCCGTAGTTGCCGATATAACGCTGCGCATGGACACCGCCGCCAGCCAGCTGCAGCGCCAATATAGCAAATATAATAAACCGTTTCATTAGAACCTCTTGAACAATAAAACTTTGCAAAGATACACAACTTTCCTGAAAAAAACAGCATTTTTCTTCTTTTTGCTGCAAAAAAAAGCCCGCCAGCCGTTCCTCACAACCCCATCCTCCCCGTACCCGCCTCCAGCCAAACCAAACCATATACAACCGCCACCCTACTGGTCTGCCCTGGCAATGTAGGAGGATTACCGAAGGTGTCTAAAAGGTGTCTAAAAGGTGTCTAAAAGGAGTATGGGAGATGATACGTACCTGATACGGCGTTGGTACGTAGTCGATACGGCGTTGATACGAATGGAAAGACTATTCAAAGTTGAATGTCAAGACGTTGACGAGGTCCAAACTGCACCTCCGTGTTTGCCTGTATTCCTGAAATACAGCCCAAGCCACTGATATTTATGTTCTTGACCAAAAACATATTCATCGTCTCGACCGTACAAAGATACGAAATCCATTCCTCTCATACATACCCCCCCAAAAAAAATTTTCACATTTTCAACCGCCCTGCCCCACATTCTCCACACCTCAAAAACAAATGCCCTGTGTTTTCAAAAAAAATCGTATCTTTGCATCTATGAAACAAGCCACATTCACAAAAGTAATAGTAGTTGTGCTGGCGGTCATGTCTGCATCGAATGCGTCGGCGCAGCAGTCACGGTGGCGCGACACCACCCTCTCGATTGAGAAGCGGGTTGACGACCTCATATCCAACCTCTCGCTCGAGGAGAAGATCTCCCTTCTTCAGCACCACAACCCCTCCATCGAGCACGTCGGCCTCAAGCCCTACAGCTGGTGGAGCGAAGCGCTCCACGGCGTGGCTCGCAACGGCAAAGCCACCGTCTATCCCATGCCCATAGCCATGGCCGCCACCTGGGATTACGCCCTCGTCGAGGAGGCCTTCCGCTCCATCGCCGTCGAGGCTCGCAGGAAATACGCCGACGAACGGCTCCAGGGCAACTATGGCGACAACAAGGGCGTCACCTTCTTCACCCCCAACATCAACCTACTGCGCGACCCTCGCTGGGGGCGCGGCATGGAGACCTTCGGCGAAGACCCGTGGCTTACGGCACGCATGGGCCTTGCCGCCGTCAACGGCTTGCAGACACGCATCGGGCGGCGCAACATCCTGGCGGCCGCCTGCCTCAAGCACCTCGCCGTCCACAGCGGCCCCGAGGCCCAGCGCCATCAGTTCAACGCCCGCGTCTCCTCCCACGACCTCTTCACCTCCTACCTCCCCGCCTTCGAATACATCGTCAAGAACAGCAACGTCCAGCAGGTCATGTGCGCCTACAACCGCCTCGACGGCGAACCCTGCTGCACCAACAACCGACTCCTCTCCGACATCCTCCGCAAGCAGTGGCGCTTCGACGGCATCGTCGTCACCGACTGCTGGGCCCTCAACGACTGCTGGGAGCGCGACCCTAAGACTCCGCGCCACGAGACCTTCCCCGACGCCAAAGCCGCCGCCGCAGCAGCCTTCGCCGGCGAGGTGGACATGGAATGTGGCAGCGGCCTCCAGGCCTTGAAGGAGGCTGTCGATGCCGGCCTCATCGACCGCGCGACCATCGACCGCCACGTCCGCCGCGTCCTCCGCACCCGCCTCTTGGCCATGGTTGACGACGAGGTGAGCCCCTCGCGTCTCCCCTCAGCCAAGCCGCGCCATCTCGACATGGCTCGCGAGAGCATCGTCCTCCTCAAGAACAACGGCGTCCTCCCACTCTGCCTCCCGGGCATTGAGCAACGTCACTTCAAGCAGGAGGTGCGCCACGACATACACAAACTCGCCCTCGTAGGTCCTAACATCGACGACGTCGCCATGATGCTCGGCAACTACAACGGCGACCCCGTCAACCCCGTCACCCCGCTCGACGCCTTCACCCGCTACGCCAACTCTCTAGGCAAGGGCCGTTTCGAGCTCTTCTCCGAACCGTTCAACGACCACATCGACCCTCCTGACTATCAAGCCGAGCAGCAGATGAACACCTGCCTCGACCACCTCGCCTCCTACGACGCCATCGTCTATATCGGCGGCCTCTCGCCCAAACTCGAGGGCGAGGAACTCGAAGTCAACCGCGACGGCTTCAACCGGGGCGACCGCACCTCCATCGAGCTGCCCTCCGTCCAAGCCGACGCCATCAAGGCTCTCAAGGTGCGCACCGGCAAACCCGTCATCGCCGTCTTCTGCACCGGCGGCGCCCTCGCCCTCGGCGAAATCGAAGACTATGCCGACGCCATCCTCATCGCCTGGTACGGCGGCGAGGCCATGGGGCAGGCTCTCTTCGAGGCCATCGCCGACGCCTCCGACGGCCCTCTCTTCGGCCGTCTCCCCGTCACCTTCTACGCCTCATCCCTGCAGCTCCCGCCCTTCGACCAATACTCCATGCAAAACCGCACCTACCGCTACTTCTCCGGCCACCCCTCCTACCCCTTCGGATTCGGCCTCACCTACAACGGCTCCCACTCCCTCCGCAACCTCAAGTACAACCCCAAGACTCGCAGCGTCACTGGGGTCTTGAGCGTCGAGGGCCATCCTCACGAAGAGATCATCCAGGTCTATCTCAAAGGCGACCACTCCTCCGACGGCTTGATTAAGACTCTCGTCGGCTTCGAACGCACCGAAAGTCGTCATCAGATCTCCGAAGCTCGCTTCTCTGGCACCTTCTACCGCCACGATGTGATCTTCAGCATCCCTGTCAACTACGACGCCTTCCGCTACTACGACGAGTCCCTCGGCAAGATGCGCATGCCGGCTCCCGGCTCCAAGTTCACTCTCCTCGTCGGCTTCTCCAGCGACCCCAACGATCTCCAGGAGGTAGAGATGACCTACTGACCCTTTGCCATCCTCCTGCGTCAACACTCTCCGCCATCCATCCCCCGTCTCCCCCCGTACCAACCCTAATCCACCCTTGTAAAACCATTACAGGATCATTGCAGAACTAATACAGAAACAATACAGAACCAATACAGAAGATTAACCCAACCTCCCTCTCACACAGCTTCCACACATCTTCCACACAACACCCGCACAGCACTTTTTGTCAGGCAAATGTCAGGTAATTGTCAGACAAATGTCAGGCAACACCTCCTTTTCTCTCCATCACATCTATTATCTTTAGATAATAGATGCTGATAGCGTCAGCGATTCCTTTTCCAAAACCCATTTTTTAACATTTTGAGGCTCAAATACTAAATAAACCTCTTAACGTTTTTTATAGTTTTTATTCATACAGAATCGTAATAATCCAGATTTTTTCCTAAATTTGCACTTTTGAATTTAAAAAAGCACACACGTCTAACATACAGACAATTAACACTTTTTAAAAATTCCCTGTATATAAATTCGCACAAAAGGGGTCTCTCCCCTCACCCAAAACCCGATAAAACACACGCAAATCATGATACAAAACTGTAATTTTAGCGAGAAGATGAGAAAAGAGTCGAAACGTAAACCACTGGCCTTCATTGCGACGGCTGTAATCCTCTGCTGCCTGTTGGCGGCTCACTCCGCTTTCGGTCAGTCGAAAGCCACCGTCCCAAGCGCCACGTCGGCCTCCAAGTCCGTGCTTCTTGAGGTCTTCGGAGCTCAGGATGCCTCCCTCTCCGCCACCCCTGTCGTGCGCACCTCCCCCAACGGCGAGCAGCTGCTTGGCGCCTACGACATCAACCTCGTCAAGGACGGCCGCGAGTGGCAGCCCCAACCCGACGAGCCGGCCATCGTCTCCATGACCGACCCCTCCTTCATCGACGGCAAGCTTTACGACATCTACCACGAGGGCACCGACGGTGTCGAATACATAGCCACCGTGGCCCCCGAGAACGGCAAAATCTCCTTCCCCGCTCCCTCCTTCTCTGTCTATATCGTCACTGAGACAGGCGACTACGCCCGCCTCAAGGTCACCTTCCACCGCACCGACGGCTCCACCATTTCGCTCTATGTCAAGAAAGCCGACATCGGCCAGGGCGACTACAACACCATCGTTTACAACCCCGGTTTCGGCACCGTGCCCGACGGCGTCGCCTGCAAAGGCTGGACAACCAACGCCGCCTACACCGCGGCCACCATACCCTCGGCCATGACCTTCGCCATGGTGCGCGACAGCATCAGAAATCGACTGAACGCCGGCGTCTCCGACGGCACCGAGCTTCACTTCTACACCATGCTCTTCAAGTCCTTCTCCGTCTCCTACCTCGACGAGGAGGGCGGTGTAGTCAACACCGACATCATCCCCTACCGTGCCGATGCAGCCATCCCTCCCACTGCCTACGAGGTCAACGCCGCCTATACCCCCAACGACAACGACAACAACTTCGAGGGTTGGAAAGTCAACTCCCACGCCGACGGAGCTCATATCGCTGGTCATTCCGACGACGACCACAACTACACCAACGGCACCGACATCACCATCAACGGCGATGTCGTCTTCAAGGTTTACGTAACCCAAGGTAAGTGGCTCATCTACCACGAAAATGGTAAGGGCGCCACCTACAAGGCCGCCGACTTCGTCCACGCTGGAGAGAACACCGTGGAGCCGACTTTGGAGATGGTTCGAAACGGTTACACTTTTGATGGCTGGTTCCTGGGCGAGCCTGCCGAAGAGGGGGACGATCCAACCGGCGCACGGTTCAATTTCGGTTATCCTCTCAACGAGAACACCCACGTCTATGCAAAATGGAGCCCGCGTACGACCGCACCATACACCATCATCATCTGGAAACAGAATATAGCAGGTGGAAATGTTTACGACTATGCAGAAGTCATAACTATAAACAATGGCGCAGTAGGCACCAACATCAACACCGTAAGCCAACAAGGTACAGGCAACAACGCATACGCCCGAGTACGTACAACGAACTATCAATACACCGGTTTTCATCTTGACCACTTCGACCAGAACGTCGAAATCAAGACCGAAGGCAACTCCGTTTTAAACATCTATTATAATAGAACTGAATACACATTGACATTTCGGCAAAGTGCCTATGGAACAGTTTACAAAACAATTACGGCCCTATACGAACAACCGATAGGCAGCAATTTCCCTATAACAGAAAACGGTGCATCTGACGAGTGGAGATGGAATCCTCAAAACTCCAGTACATTCAACCAAGTGTTGGTTTACATAGATGCAATGCCTGCCGAGAATGTAACATTTTACACAAGTACGTCAACTGCGAAAAAGAAATATATGGAGTTTTATGTGGCGGTTCTTCCTGGACAAACTGGAACCCGCACATTTAACGGAAGGAGTTTTATACAATATGGAAACAGAATTACTGCAAAATACAATTACTTCACAGAAGCAGAAGATTTTGTTGACCTTTCTGGATATTCTCACTTTGGCTCAGACCCCGCCTTTGTCAATGGACAAGCAAATCCAGGCAACGGAGGGACCTTGCGATTATACTATATCCGCGAGACCTTCCCCATCAACTTTATGGATGGCGCATATTACGACGGCAACGGTGAACGTCTTAACGATGATGATCTTGTCCAGGCTCAGATAGGAACTATTCCGGATATTTTCTATGGCGCTGACGTCTCTTCCTATGCTTCCTACCGTCCTGACGCTGCTCACACTCATGCCGGCTTTGTCTTCGATGGTTGGTATGTCGATAAACTGTGTCAGCAACCCTACAACTTCACCACGATGCCCAACGGTGGCATCACCGTCTATGCCAAGTGGCGTCAGGTCCAGTACCGTGTCTTCCTGCACCCTGGCATCGATCAGGCCACCGTCCCGCGTCTCACCTGGGGCTCCGCCAACCAGGCGATGAACTTCCGTATTGTTTACCAAGGTCGCGTCAGCGCACCTACCGGTGTTGACCTTGACGACAGATACAAGTTCGTGGGTTGGTACACCGATGCGGCTTGCACCCACCCCTTCAACGAACTAGCCGTCACCTTGAACGACGCCAACACCACCCCGTACAACAAGACAACCGACTTCACCGACCCGATGGACATTTGGGGCGCAGGCGCCACATGGAACTCCGACTCCATGTTCAATGCCACAACCCCTCGCAATCCTGAGCGTTTCTGGATCACCCGCAAGTATGACCTCTACGGCAAGTGGAAGGCCACCCTGCCGGGCGCCATCGGCATCACCGTGGTTTACGACGGTAACGGCGGCACCCCTGCCTCCGACACAGCTGTCAATAAGTATCAGGACAACGTTGACGCCATCGCACAATCCGCCTGCACTCCTCCTTCCCCCACCCAGGAGTTCTCCCACTGGGTCATGCAACGCTACAACTTATCAACCCATTCTTTCGAGGACATCCCTGGCTCTGTCATCTTCCCAGCCGACCCATTCCTCGTGCTCAAGACCAATGCCGAACGAGTAAACCTTCTATGGTGCGATTCCAACGACATAAACAACACGATTGTACCTATCGATCCTTATAGCCTCGAACCTCCCGATGCCACGCACCGGATGATAAAAGAAGCCATCTACACCCTCAAGCTCCGCGCCGAGTATGTGGATATCGAACAACCCAAGCACACCTTCATCACCTGGTACAAGAACGACGGCACCGGCGCCATCGTCCGCGCCGACAAGGAGACCTCCACTCCCCATACTCTGAACATCAACCAGACAGTAACCGAGTACGACGCCACAACGCCTACCATCCCCGCTGCTCCCACCCGCACCGGCTACACCTTCAAGGGCTGGTACAAGCAGCGCACTCCCGAGGGCAGCACTGTCCCCACCACCATCGAACAGTGCACACCCAACTTCCTATATTATAAGGACAATAAATATTATAAGGAGTCAACCTTCACCAACGAGGTCACCAAAGTGGCCGCCGACCTCTACCAGAAAGACGACTACCTCTACGCCATCTGGGAACCGATAGTGGAGTTCAACTTCGACCCCATCTGCGGTGGTCAGACAGTCACCCTCCCCACCACCACCTCCTACGGTGCCGACCTCTCGGCCGCCACCTACACATGGTCGGTGGTCAGCGGCGGCGGCTCCATCTCCGGAACCTCCTACACCGTCCCCACCTCCGGCCCTGTCGAACTCCGCTTCGCTCCTGCCGCTTCCACCTGTGCCGAACCCAAGAACTTCAGCTTCCCGGTGAACCCGCTGCCTGAAGTGAGCGTCACTCCAGTAGCCGGCACCCACTGCCCCAACGGACAGTCGGTCACCGTCAACGGCACCCTCACCCGCCCCGGCACCACTAACTACAACTACACCTGGAACCTCGGCTCCCTGTCGGTAGCCTCTGGTTCCTCAGCCACCATCAACAACACCAACTCCACCACGCCTTCGGTCAACGTGATTGTCCCCACCGGCAACTGCGACACCACCTACCAGATAGGACTCACCGTCACCGACCGTCTTGGCTGCAGCTTCACCTTCGCCCCTGCCAACGCCATAACGGTGCTCGACAACGAAGCCCCCACCCTGAAAGCCGGCAAGAGTTGGCCCGCCGACATAACCGATGTCGATAGCTGCTACAGCATCAACCTCGCCAAGCGTCTTGTCACTACCGACGCAGTGGCGGCTCTGTACCAGGACAACTGCAGCGACGTAACCGTCACCATCGTTTCCACCACCGATAACAAGACCTCCAACTGCGACTGGAAAATCACTCGCAAGTATAAGATATCTGACGCCTGCGGCAACTATATTGAGAAAGAACAGTACATCAGCGGCGGCGATGTATCCGCACCAGTGCCTAACGTCACCTCCAAGACTCGCACCACCGTCGCCTGTTCCTCCGACACCACTGCCGCCGTCTCCACTCTCTCCGCTCTCGAGGGCCTCGGTTTCTCGTTCACCGACTGCAACTCGCTCAAGAGCGCCGTCTCTGTGGTGAGCAACTCCTACAGCGGCACCGCTTGTCTCGGCAGCCGCACCACTGTTTACCGCGTATTCGACAACTGCGACAACCATGTCGATGTAACCTATATACAACCTGTCAAGGACAGCATCGCTCCCGTGCCTAACGTCACCTCCAAGACCCGCACCACCGTCGCCTGCTCCTCCGACACCACTGCCGCCGTCTCCACTCTCTCCGCTCTCGAGGGCCTCGGCTTCTCGTTCA
>JAEEZY010000009.1 GCA_016292015.1 Bacteroidales bacterium
CGCACATCCAGCCTACCTGACGATAGACAGGACGGAATGGAATGCTACGGATCGCAGTGGCGGCGCAGATTGGAAGGCATGGTATGTTGACGGTGTCTATTATGGCGACGGTCACCATATCAGCGACAAGATCGTGCCTCCGATTGACTCTCTCAGCATCGTCCTTATTGTCGGAAATGAAGAATGTGCCGATACAGCGCGTCGCACTATACCTTATGTCAACGCTGGTCTGTGGGTGCCGAATGCCTTCACACCGTCGCAGGACGACAACAGCTACTTTGGAGCTGTCGGAACGGGAATCAGCAACTACAAGATGTGGGTTTACACGCGTGAGGGTCTGCTGGTGTTCTACTCCGATTCTATGGGAGACAAGTGGGATGGAACGCACGATGGCAAGAAGTGTCCGCAGGGAACATATACCTATAGGATACTGTACAGCACCGTGGCGGAGCCTGAGTCGGAGATGGAAGAGGTTGGCACTGTGACACTGCTGAGATAGGAATAATGGTTTTTATTCAAGCGGCGGGTGCGACAGCACCCGCCGCTTTTTGTTTTCACGGTCGTCTGTTTCTTTGTCTGGACACTTGTACTGTATTTATTGCAATAATCTTTCCTAATCTACGTTATCTATCAAAGTTATTCATCTAATATCATAATTTTTTATCATGGACGACAAGAAAAAACAGGAGTTGAGCCTCGACTTTTCCCCAGAAGTGCTTAAAGGCACATACAGCAATTTGGTTGTTATCTCTCATTCTCCATCAGAATTTGTTATTGACTTTGCACAAGCGATGCCTGGAACGAAGAACCCCACCGTGCGTCAGCGCATAGTGATGGCTCCGATGCACGCCAAGCGTTTTATGATGGCGATGCAGGACAACATCAACCGTTTCGAAAACACTTTCGGGAAAATCGGAGAACCGCAGATGCCCGGCATGAGTGACACGGTGCCATACGACATCATAGGAAAAGCGTGATTGATGCGTGAGTGCTTGAATGTGTGATTGTGCGGGTGATTACTCACTAACACATTAACACACTGGCACGTTAACACATTAATAGCAGATGGATACCCATCCGTCGCCTTCGGGCAGCGGGTGGGTTTCTATTGTGTGACCTGTGGCATGTGACCTGTGACCTGTTGGTTGTGGCGGGATGCCGTTCAGGGGTTCCACTATGCCGGTGCCGGTATATTTGAGGTAGGCCTCTTTGCGGGTCCAAAGACGCAGAAACTCCATATCAGGCTCTTGAGAGGCGGCTATCAGATGTTGCTCGTCTTCGCTGCAAACCCTTTTTATCAACGATTGTGATACCTTGCGACGACACTCGATATCCACCCCCACAGGAGAGCTGTGAATCGCCACCGCCACATAGCGACGACAGTGGCTGAGGTTGAAATGCAACTCAGGATGGTTTTTTATGTACGGCTTGCCGCCTTCGGCGTATTCTATCGACGGCAACTCTTTCAGTAGTCCGTTGCTCCGCAACATCTCCACCAGCAGGCTGTAGGAGGCGGCAGTCTCAATCTTGCGGGAGAGGTTGGAGAAGCCCTCAATACGTTCAGCCTGCTCTTTTGGAAACCACTTCAGACACTCCTCGACAGCATGGGCGTCGAAGAGCGAGAGAGACTTTATCTGGAAGAGGGGCTGGGGCATCATTGTTAGTTTCTGATTATAGTTGTGCTTCCGTCAGGTTCTACTTTCACGATTTTGGAGCCAGAGGTTCCGCCTGAGGCGGTGTCAGGTGTGTTAGGCACACAGTAGTCCACGGCTGATTTCAGCTCATCAGAGATCTCTTCATAGCAGGTGGGGGATGGAAGTCCAGAGAAGTTGGCTGAGGTGCTCACGATGGGTTGAGCGAGGCGTGAAATCAGTTCTTGACAGAAATAGTGGTTGGGTAGGCGAACGCCTATGGTGCCGTCGTCGGCAGGCAGGTTCGAGGCGAGGGTTATGTCGGAGGGAAGCAGTCGGGTGGGCATGATCACCGTAGTGGGGCGGGAAGAATCAAGAAGCAGGCTGTCGATCTCTTTGTTGCCGGTGCGGAACGAGGTGCGGTCAGCGAGAATCAGCATGCTTTTCGAATGGTCGCGGCGCTTAATGGAGTATATTTTTTCAACTGCGTCGGAGTTTGATGCTATGCAGCCGATACCCCATATAGTGTCTGTCGGGTAGAGGATTACGTCGCCGCGGGTCAGGCAATCGAGAGCTTTGTCGATGAGAGATTTGTCCATAATGTAGCTGCAAAATTACTTATAATTGAGAAATTTTAGTACATTTGCACTTCGGTTTGCTATAAAACGGAAGAAACAAACAAAATAATAGATTAATAACTAAAAAATTACAAACATGTTTAAAGGACATCCCAAAGGGTTAATCGCAGCCGCTTTGTCCAATATGGGTGAGCGCTTCGGTTACTACATCATGAATGCCGTTTTGCTGCTTTTCTTGGCATCGAAATTCGGTATTCCCGACGAGGTGGCGGCTATCATCTATGCCGTATTCTATTTTGCAATCTATGTGTTGAGCCTGCCGGGCGGTATCATCGCAGACAAGCTGCAGAACTATAAAGGTACCATCCAGGCTGGTCTTCTTACTATGGCAGCCGGTTATGTGGTGCTTTCCATCCCCCTGATGGGATTTCTCGATCCTGCACAGACGGGTGGCAGCTCGAAGATGCTCATCCTGGTCATTACCTGTGTTGCACTTCTGGTCATTGCCTTCGGTAACGGTCTTTTCAAAGGCAACCTGCAGGCATTGGTTGGTCAGATGTATGACAACCTCGAAGCTGAGGCCGCAAAGAAAGGTCCGGAGGCATTGGCCGACGCCAAGAGTAAACGTGACCCAGGCTTCCAGATTTTCTATGTGTTCATCAACATCGGAGGCGTTCTGGCACCGTTTGTGGCTCCATCGCTGCGTCAGTGGTGGCTGGGATTGAAGGGCATGACCTACAATGCAGACCTGCCTGCACTCTGCCATCAGTACCTTGCCGATCCTGCCAATATGGATCCTACCGCTATGTCGAACCTCACTACCATGATGGAGAAGTCGTACGAAGGATATGCAGCTGCCGGCGATATGGCACAGGCTTGCGTGAACTACCTCGATGTGTTCAACACTGGCGTACACTATTCCTTCCTCGCTTCTGTTGCAGCCATGCTCATCTCGCTCGTCATATTCCTCTGCACCAAGAAAGGCATGCCCAATCCAGAGAAGAAAGTCAAGGCTTCTGTTGTCGAAGGAGCCAAAGAGCAGGTTGAAGAGATCGCACCCGAAGAGCGCGCCGCTATGGCCAAGGATGTCAAGCAGCGTATGGCAGGCTTGTATGCCGTGCTGGGCATCTGCGTCTTCTTCTGGATGGCCTTCCACCAGAACGGACAGTCGCTGTCGCTCTTTGCCCGTAACTTCGTCAACTCCGACAGCGTGGCACCCGAAGTGTGGCAGTTCCTGAATCCCGCATTGGTTATCCTGCTCACCCCTGTTATTATGTGGCTTTTCGGCACATCATGGGGTCGCAAGTTCTCCACCCCGCGCAAGATCGCTCTGGGTATGGGTTTCGTGGCGTTGGCCTACCTGTTCCTTGTGGTACTCTGCGGTATGATTGGATACCCGAGCGGCACCGACTATCTGGCACAGGATGTGGCTGAGCGTCTGCCCAAGACTGGCGCATGGGTGCTCATTGTGACCTATTTCTTCCTCACCGTTGCAGAACTTTTCATCTCTCCGCTGGGATTGAGCTTTGTGTCGAAGATTGCCCCGAAGCATATACAGGGTATCTGCCAAGGCTTGTGGCTGAGCGCCACCGCCATCGGCAACCTGCTCATCATGATTGGACCCATCCTGTTCAACAAGCTGCCCAAGCTTTGGATGTGCTGGATGGTGTTCTTCATCATCTGCGTCATCGCCATGGCCATCATGTTCGGCATGCTGAAGTGGCTTGAGAGGATCACCGCTGAGAAGAAATAAATAGATTCTTTCTTCAAGAAAACCACAAAGGCAGGACGTCACTTGGTGATGCCCTGTCTTTTGTTTTAATTGATGCTCTTTTCCACGGATTACACGTATCTTTATTCTGGTCGCTGCGCTCAAAATCTTTCGAATATCTATTTTAAAATCTTTAGATGGGTTACTTTCGGTTGGGGTTAATGTATATGAGGTTATGGTGAGGTTATGGTGAGGTTATGGTGAAGTCATAGTGAAGTCATAGTAAAGTCATAGTAAAGTCATAGTAAAGTCATGGTAAAGTCATGGTAAAGTCATAGTATCAACATTGACGTTGACCTTAACTTTGACCAAGATTAAGTTTTTTTAACACCCATTTAGCCCAATTTAACATTTCACACGGTCATTACACAAGTAAGAGAATATGTTAATGCGTGAATGTGTGCTAACGGCTTTGCCGCTTGGCTCGGCCAAGAATGTGTTAATGTGTGAGTAGACGAGACCTTAACCATCTTCCATCTTCCATCTTCCAATACAACCCGTGCCGAGGGGCTGGTATAGTGCTTGTGAGGTTAAAGCGAGATGGCCTCCAACTCGAAGCTAAATCGAAGCTAGATCGAAGCGACATGTGTAAAAGCTTAAATACGTGATATTTGCAATTTATTAATTTGCAATTTACCGAATCGGCATTTTCCTACACTTACCGCAGCTGGATTTTCATCGCGGGGCGGTCGCCTATCTGGAGTATGTAGTCATTGCAACTGCCTGTCGCTATTGCCGATCCGTTGCTTGCGAGGCCGTTGAAGGCTGATGTACTCGGGAAAAGGTCGATGGTGCAGATGACGGTGGCCTTCTGCGCCGCCACGAGGTTGCCTGTGCAGTCGAACAGTCGTATGAGCTCGCCATCGACACCGGTGATAGTGAGCCGTGTGCCATCGAGCGAGACCGTAGGCTCGTCGTCATCGGGTGGCTGAACGGTCTCGTCACCGTTGTCCATGAAGCTGATGATATCCAATGGCGGCAGCTTCTCCAAAGGCTCCGGTTTGGTTTTGGGTGTGCGCCTGACTTTATTTGTCGAAGGTATGGTGTCCAGCTTTTGCGGCGCGGGCTCTTGGGGTGTTGGTATGGTGTCGATTAGCTTTTCTTCATCGCCCCCTTTGCCAAAGAAATATTGTCTCCACTCCGGGACCACGGCGACGGCCACCACGGTGGTCACCAGCAAGGCCAGCAGAATCAGTGCCACACGGCGCATTTTCTGTATGGTGCGGCGCATCCGCTGATAGACGGCATCTCGGTTGAGTCCCATCGCAGCACCTATTTCGTCTCCACGATAGCCGTCGAGATAGAGCTGCATCATTTGTTGCTCGTCTGGTGTGAGTGTTGAGATGAGGTTGTCGAGAAGTTCTTTACGATGAACGGATTCTTCGTCGGCGGTGGAGTGAAAAAAATCTTCGGTTAGAGGCTCGGTGTATAGCGTTTTCCGCCTGTCGATTTGGTAGAATACCGACCGTGCCTGCCAACGCACCCATGCACGTTCCTGCCAAGAGGTGGAATTGGGACGTAGCTTGCCGAGGTTCTCCCACAGTTGAATGGAGACCTCCTGCAGAAGATCCTGGCAGTGGTCGTAGTTTCCATTTGCCTTTTTCCAGCACATGCACCACAGCATTTTACGGTGACGTTCAAGCAGGGTGGTGTATGTATGGTGTTGGTCGGTCATGTTTTATAAACGAATTCTTGCGAATAATGTTGTTACATAGTGGTCGGTGATCAGTAGTCAGTGGTTAATGACTAACACAATCATGTATTTAAACAATATTACACATCTTTTTGCGAAAATCTGACAGGAAGGATTGAATTTTTTTTCAGTTGTCAGATTCGACTCCGTTTGTGTGTAATATGTTTGTAGGATTGGTCAGTATTTTACTGACCGCAAAAACAAACAGATATGTATTTCATCTGACATAGCCCCGCACAGGTTCTGATGGTGCCGCTGTGACGGGGCGGAAGGAAAAAAGTATGACGCAGGGAGAGTAAAGGATTGTGTTATTGTTTGAGTAACTAACACATTAACGCATTCAGGCATTCAATCAATCAGACAATCTCATAACCCCTACCCAGAACACACAAGGCACTGTAAATAACACCTACAAAATAAAACGCTGTATTCGGATTAATGTTGTAGGTCATCGAAAACTACAAATCAAAAAACAAAATACTACAATTATGAAAAAAATAAATTGGACCATTATGGTCATAATTATCTCAGCCGTTGCCGTAACCTTTGTCGCCTGCAACAAGGAAAGTGAAATTCAGAACAATGAGACGGTGCAGTCAAGTGTTAAAATGGCAAATGGCGCTGCTGATTTTTGTCCGCACTTCAAATATAGATTTGGATATTCGCCGGATTGTACGGCAAAATCAGGCTCTTTTTGCGGATTTGATATTGATGCCGTTCTTAACGGCGACGAGGTCTGCTATCTGATGATGAAAGACGGTGATCCAAACAGGTTTATATTGCCTACACCTGTATTGTTGTCGAATTCGGCGGGTGTTCTAATAGACAGTGCCCGCACGGGTTCTATGACTTTCAACTCGGATTTTGAAATACTTTCTCCAAGTATGGCAAAGGATCTCGGTATAGATTTAATACCGGCTGGCAGATATCCGGCCTCTATGACCACATATCAAGGAGACAGCGTCGTAAGCATCCAACTAGACACTGTTTTGTAAGTAATGCATAAAGGGTAAGGCAATAATGTCTTACCCTTTTTTAGAAACACCTAAATATACCGTAATATGAACAAAATCATTCTTTATTTTAACGCGTTAAGCCTGTTTTGCCTACCCTTCTATGCGTCGGCGCAATATTTTGAATCGGACGGCATAGCATACAACATCCTGTCAGCGGAGGATCGCACCGTGGAAGTGACAGCGCTACATAGTAGTACATTTTATCGCGGAAATATCAACATTCCCCCATCGGTGGTTTACAATGGCGAAACATACAATGTGGTAGCCTTGGGTGAAGAGGCGTTCGAAGGGTCCACTCTATCAAGCGTTACGATTCCTTCGTCTGTCATAGAGATTAAGCGCGGCTGCTTCTTCAATGTTATGGGTTCTCTATCGGCAATCAACATACCCGCCTCGGTTACATCGATTGGGGAATATGCATTTGTGGTGCAGAACCTCACTGCCATCAACGTGGATGAAAACAATCCCAGTTACAGAACAATAGACGGAATGCTATTCAGCAAAGATACCGCCACATTGATGGCATGTCCTGCTGCCAAGAGTGGCGCGATAACGCTGCCGCAGAACACAAAGTATATTGCAAACTATGCGTTCACTTTTTGTTTTTACATTACTGGTGTAACGCTGCATGAAGGCATTTCCAGCATTGGCTGCCGGGCATTCTGGAGCAACAGGCGGTTGAACAATATAGTCATTCCATCATCGGTGAGTCATATCGGTCCAAACCCTTTCGCCTACTGTCTGGCACTTGACAATCTTACGCTCTCCGATGGTAATATGCACTATTATTTAGACGGTATGATGATTTATTCTGCGGATGGCGACTCTCTGCTTTCGGCACACAAAAGTGCTGACTCTGTATTTTTGCCAAATACGTTGCGCTATGTCAACGGTTTTGGACTAAATCAAAACGTGAGATATGTTAATGTACCCGATGGGGTTACAACCATAGGCGACGAGACGTTCAATGGAAGCACTCTGGTCAGCATCGATTTGCCGAACCATTTGGATCTTATGGGCGAGGGCGCTTTCGCCTATTGCAGTTCGCTAACACGTGTTGCAATGCCTTCAAGTCTCGACACGATGAGAAAAGAATGCTTTTTTTCATGCGAGAACTTGACTTCCATTGATATTCCAAACGGTTTGCGTGCCATTCCTCCGGATGCATTCAACAGCTGTACCTCTCTTTCTCATATTACTTGGGGCGATGCGGTTGAAACTATAGGCGAAGCGGCTTTCGGCGATTGCGCATTCACTGACCTCATCTTCCCTTCGACTTTGCGGTCCATAGGATTGGCGGCATTCCCCTCCTATAACGGCATGGCTGATATGGGTAGGGTGGTCTTCACCGCTCCCATCGACACTATTGAACCCGAAGCATTCACCCAGCGGCAAATAGGCTTGCTGCAATTTGTGAACACAACACCGCCTGTCACCGTAACGATGCCAGAGTATGGTGAAGACTTGGGCTGCCTTTATTACGCCACCGTTGACACAATCGTCATTCCCTGTGGGACGTTGGATGCATATTTGTCCGACAGCTATTGGGGTCAGTTTGCCGATTTCTACTATGAGGACTGCAGCGGAATTGAGGAAGCGGTCAGTAGTCGGCAGTCGGCGGTCAGCGTCTATCCTAATCCGACACAGGGTATGGTTTATATCAACAGCGAGGCGGGCGAGATAAAGTCTGCGGAAGTGTACAATGTCCGCGGAGAAAAGGTGTCGGTGCAACTTACGACTGAAGGCATTGACATGTCGAGGTTATCGGCTGGCATGTACTACCTGATTCTTACAACCGAGAGCGGAGAGTGCCGTCACAAGGTGGTCAAGCTGTGAGAAAGTTTCAAACGAATTTGAATGGGGCAAGAAAAAGGATGATAAAACGACCACCGAAAGGTTGCCGAAGGATCGAAAGATTAGTGCTTGAAAATCAATACTTTGCAAACTCCTATAGAGTTACTTTGTAAAATGCTGTCTTATAAATGGTTAGCTATCGTGAAGGGTGGTGTATGTATGGTGTTGGTCGGTCATGTGTTTTATAAACGGATTCTTGCGAATAATGTTGTTATATAGTGGTCGGTGATCAGTTGTCAGTGGTTAGTGTCTAGCACAATCATGTATTTAAATACATGATTACACATCTTTTTGCGGAAATCTGACAGGAGGGATTGAATTTTTTTCAGTTGTCAGATTCATCTCCTTTTGTGTGTAATATGTTTGTAGGATTGGCCAGTATTTTACTGACCGCAAGAAACAAACAATTATGTATTTTATCGGACGAAGCCCCGCACAGGTATATCGACAGTGCCGCTGTGTCGTGGCAAAAAAAAGAAAGGGTATATCGCAGGGAGAGTAAAGGATTGTGTTATTTTTTGATTGCGTTATTGTTTGAGCAACTAACACATTAACACATTAATGCACTCGGACATTCAATCAATCAGACAATCTCATAAAATATTCCCTTGCTCGCGATACCTCAGGCACTGCAAGCAGCACCTGCAATATAGAGCAATAATATAGAACGTGGTTTTCAATTTTGTTGTTGCGGGTCAAAAGCAAAAATCATAAATCATAAAAAAAGTACTACAATGAAAAAAACAATTTGGACCATTATGGTCATAATTATCTCAGCAGTTGTCGTAACCTTCGTCGCCTGCAACAAGGAAAGTGAATTGACAAATAATGAACCCATTCGAAATAAGGCAAAAAGTGTTTATGTCCAAGATTGCTCCCCTCACTTCTTATGGAAGAACATTAACTCACAACCTTGCTCAAACAAACCTGGGAGTATTTTTTGCGGGTACAACATCGATGATGTTCTTACTGGCGATGAGGCTTGTTGGCTAATGATGAAGGATGGGGATCCTTTCAGATTTTTCTTGCCTAAGTCGCTGGTACTATCGAGTAATGTTGGGGTGTTAATAGATAGTGCCAGGACAGGAGCAATGACGTTCCATTCGGATTTTGAAATTGAATCTGCCAGTATGGCCAAGGATCTCGGTATAGATTTAATACCGGCAGGCAGGTACCCTGCGGCAATGACTATGTATAACGGAGACAGTGCTGTATGCATATATTTGGACACCGTTTTGTAAAAGATACCAAGGGGTAAGTCTTCAATGTCTTACCCTTTTTATTTATGAACTTAAAACAAAGCATTATGAACAAAATCATTCTTTTTCTCGGCACATTGGGACTGTTTGGACTTACTACCGTCGCATCGGCCCAGAGCAGTGAGCAATATTTTGTGAGCGGCGGCTTGGCCTACAAGATTCTCTCTGCCGACGATCACACCGTAGAGGTGGCTGGTGGCGAGTCTTGTGAGACTTATCGGGGCAACCTGAACATACCCGCAACTGTGACGTACAACGGTGAAACCTACGATGTGGTTGCATTGGGTGAGATGGCTTTTTATGGTGCTTCCCTGTCGGGATTAACCATTCCATCGTCGGTTGTCCAGATAAAGGAGGCCTGTTTTCGGGGTGCCAGCGGTCTTACAACAATCAGTGTCTCTGCATCGGTGACTAATATTGAGATGTGGGCTCTCGCTGCCAAAGGTCTAAACTCCATCAATGTGGACGAGAACAATCCAAACTATACTTCAATAGACGGAATACTTTTCAGTAAAGACACTTCGACCTTGGTGGAATGCCCGCGTGGTAAAAGCGGGACGATAACATTGCCGCAAAACACGAGACACATTGCCCCTTGCGCCTTTTGCGACTGCAAGTCGATAACGGGCGTGTCATTGCCCGATGGCTTGTCCAGTATTGATTTCTGGGCTTTTACAGGTTCCGATCGTTTGAATAATATAGTCATACCTTCGTCAGTCTCGTATCTTGGCGACAATCTTTTTGCTGGTTGTTCAGCTCTAACCAACCTTACCATTGCAGAAGGGAACACCCACTACTATATTGACGAAAAGGCAATTTATTCCGTTGGTGGGGACACCCTTGTGTCGTGTCATAAAAGTGCCGACACGGTGATTCTGCCGAGTACATTGCGTGTTGTGAGTGGCTTTATGTTCAACTCGAATGTCAAATATATCTATGTCCCTGATGAAGTAACTACGATCGCCAGCAACGCATTCTCTTATAGCTCACTGGAATGCATCGTCTTGCCAAGCTATTTGGAGCGGATGGATGATTATGCTTTCGATTATTGCACGTCGCTGGCCTCTGTCTCAATGCCGTTGACCCTCGACACGATGGGCAGAGCGTGTTTCGAACTTTGCACCAACTTGAGCTCCATATCGATACCGAATGGCTTGCGCACAGTTCCAAGGGAGGCATTTATGTATTGTACCGCCCTTTCGCACATCACCTGGGGTGACGATGTCGAGACCATCGACTCGTACGCTTTTGGAAATTGCGCAATGTCCAGTCTTCAACTTCCGCCATCGTTAAAGGTCGTTCGGTATGAAGCTTTCTGGAAAGGACGTAAGTTGAACAGGGTTGAATTCTCCGCCCCCATCGACACCATCGAATATGGGGCTTTCGATGAGCACCGTATCGGAATGCTGATATTGAAAAACACGTTGCCTCCGGTCTCCGTGGATGATGGCTACTATGGGTACGGATGCCTCTATGGAGCGACCGTCGACAGCATTGTCATCCCCTGCGGCACGTTGAACGCTTACCTGACGGATGACTATTGGGGACAGTTTGCCGACAAGTATGGTGAGGACTGCGGCACCGATGGGATAGAGGAGGCGGCCGGCAGCCAGCAGTCGGCAGTCAGCGTCTACCCGAACCCGACGGCAGGCCTGGTATATGTCAAAACAGACGGAATGCCAATCACCGACATCACCATCCACAACACAATGGGCGTGCGTGTTCGCCCAGAGCAAACGACAACTGGTAGCAGTCAGATGACGCTGGACCTCTCGACGTTGCCGGCAGGAGTGTATTACATGACCGTGAAGAGCGGAGAGGCGACAACAAGACATAAAGTCATAAAAGTTAAATGACATATGTTGTCGGAATTACGTGGTGTATAATAAAATGAAAAAAACAAACAATTATGTGTAAAAGAATTATCATTGCAGCAATAGCATTTTTATGCGTGTGCGGCTTTTCCGGTTGTGAAAAAGGTTCAATGTATCCTCCGATGGATGTCACAGGTAAATTTGTGATGATTCAGAAGTCGGAGCGGTTTAAATTGTATGGTCATACTGTAAAAGCATATTTATATGAACTGCGGGATGGGGAATACCTCTCATATGAGACTTGCATAACAGGACATATACCATCCGAATTCAGAAGTTACGATACGATTAACATCAAAGCCACAATGATACATGTTGCACCTGAATTTGAATTTTGCGATGATGACGCCTCACAGAACGTATGTAGATTAGAAAACATTAAAAAAATATAAAAACATGAAACATATTGCTATGACTTAGTGACGCAAAAATAACTGATGGCAAAGGCTGTGGAGAGGAAACTCTGCAGCCTTCAGTTTTTTCATTTGTCTAAATTTGCAATAAAAAAAGAGAAAAAACGTTGTTTAAAAGTCTATGTTTAAAAGGTTCTTTTTGTCGGTTTTGCTGGTTTCCGTTGTGGTGGCGGCTGGGGCTCAGTCGTACACTATCAGCGGCACGGTGACAGACAGGGAGACGGGCGAGACGCTGATAGGCGTGACGGTGCTGGACCGCCACTCGAACAAGGGAACCCTTACGGACGTCAACGGGCGCTTCTCGCTGACGCTGAAGAAAGACTCGGTCGACCTGTCGGTGTCGTATGTGGGCTACTCGCCGGTGATGGAACGCTTTTTTCTCGATGCGAACCGTACCTACCACTTCAAGCTGTTCCACAGCATAGAGCTGAAAGAGGTGGTGGTGACGGCTGAGAGGGTGCAGGACGTGAAGTCGTCGCAGATGAGCGCGACGGAGATGCCGATAGAGCAGATAAAGGCAATACCTGTGCTGTTTGGCGAAGCGGACATAGTGAAGGCTATACAGTTGCTGCCGGGTGTGCAGAGCGGCAACGAGGGCAGCAGCGGCATGTATGTGCGCGGCGGCGGGCCCGACGAGAACCTCTACCTGCTGGACGGCGTGGTGCTTTACAACGTGAACCACATGGGCGGTTTCTTCTCGGCGTTCAACACCGACGCGGTGAAGAATGTGACGCTGTACAAGGGCAGCTTCCCGGCGCGGTTCGGCGGGAGGCTTTCGAGCGTGCTGGACGTGACGGCGAACAACGGCAACAACCAGCAGCTGCACGGCAACCTGTCGATAGGGCTTATCTCGGCAAAGGTGAGCCTGGAGGGTCCGATTGTGAAGGAGCGAACCACGTTCAATATTTCGGCCAGGCGCACATACGCCGATATCTTCATGGTGCCGATAATCAAAGCAGTGCAAGAGAGGAGAGGGGAAAGCAACGAGAACGACAATGACAAGTTCAAGGCGGGCTACTGGTTTTATGACATCAACGCCAAGGCGACCCACAAGTTCTCGGACAGAAGCAGGCTTTTCGCCAGCTTCTATATGGGGAGCGACAAGGTCTATGCCAACGTCAGGACGTCCACAAGCCTGGGCGAGGATCAATACCTCGACACCAAGGATCGTTGGGGCAACATACTGGCTGCGCTGCGCTGGAACTTTGAACTCACACCCAAGATATTTATGAATGCGACGGCATCGTACACGCGCTACACCAACTCGCTGTACGGGGGTGTGGCGAAGTCGGCAGCCGGGGCGTCGGCGCAGCAGTCAACCATCACGGGCGAGTATAACTCGGGCATACAAGACCTTACTGTCAGGACGGACTTCACCTACACGCCCAACCCCAACCACAGTGTGAGGTTCGGTGCCTACTATACACACCATTGGTTTACGCCGGAGGTGATAGAGGGCCATGTGAACTATTTCGACCAGGTGCAGATGTCGGACACGCTTACGGTCGATACCTCGACGGGAGTGGTGATGACGCTTGCGAACGAGTATGTGCTGTTTGCCGAGGACGACTGGTCGATAGGGCAGATGGTGAAGATTAACTACGGCCTTCACCTGAGCGGTTTCCAGGTAGAGAACTCGTTCTATCCGTCGATACAACCGCGCTTGTCGGGGCGGCTGTTGCTCACTGACGACCTTTCGCTGAAAGTGGGTTACGCATATATGAACCAATACATGCACCTTCTATCCACAACAGGGATAAGCCTGCCGACAGACCTGTGGCTGCCAGTGACCGACAGGGTGAAGCCGATGAAGGCACACCAAGTGGCGTTGGGGTTGTTCTACAGCTGGAGCGGCATCGCGGATTTCTCGGTGGAGGGATATTACAAACACATGAGCAACTTGTTGGAATACAAGGACGGCATGACGCTGTTCGGTTCGACGGCGAATTGGGAGGACATGGTGGTGACAGGCGACGGATGGGCCTACGGGGTGGAGTTTTTGGTGCAGCGCTCTATCGGCAAGTTCACAGGATGGATAGGCTATACATGGAGCCGCACGATGCATCAGTTCAATCGTGAAGGGAACGTGCTGAACAACGGCAAGCCATTCCCCGCCAAGTACGACCGCCGACACGATGTGTCGATAGTGCTGTCGTACAAGTTCAACAAGAACATAGACATCAGTGCTACATGGGTGTTCTCGTCGGGCAATGCGCTGACGCTTGCCATGCAGCGTTACCCGCAGGCGTCGGACGACCCGGAGGACTACAACACGACGCAAGGAGAGCAGTCGCTGTCGTATATAAGCAGTCGCAACAACTTCCGTATGCCCAACTACCACAGGCTTGACCTCGGAGCCAACTTCCACCGGACTTTCAAGAACCCACGGTTGCACCGCACGATAAGCGTAAGTGTCTATAATGTATATAATCGCAAGAATCCGTATATGCTGTACGTGAGCAATGAGAAATCGTACCAGGGCTATGGTTCGGCGCTGATGCAGCTGTCGCTGTTCCCAATACTGCCGTCGGTGGCGTACACGTTTTATTTCTAGTTTTTAGTTTTTAGTTTCTGTTTTTTTAGTTTCTGGTCACAGGTCACACATCACAGGTCACACATCACAGGTCACACAAAACACACATAACTTGAAAGTCAAGGCATACATATTAATAATACTCACGATTGTTATGGCCGCATGCCAGAAGGTTGTGGAGTTCGATGTTGACGAGATACCCTCGCAGTTGGTGCTCAACGGATTGCCGTCAGACGGCAGCCGCATGTTTGTCAATTTTGCCCAGTCGCGTTTCTTCCTCGACACCAATACGGGAGGCTCTGCCGGGAATTTTGGAATGACGCTCAACGTGACGGGGCCGTCAGGAAACCTGTCGTTGCATCCCGACTCGATTTCACGCACCAACTACTTCTTTCCGTACATACCGCAGGGAGGCGACTCGTTGAATATCAGTATAAAAGTGGGAGGCGATGAGGTTACGGCAGGCACCAAGATACCCAAGCCACTGCAGGTGGCGACGTGCAACACGCTGCTGACATGGATGATGCCAGGAGGCAGTCCGAGTACGGATACGGTGCTGAACCTGTGTATTGTAAGTTTCGACTTGTCTGACTATGCAGACGAAGAGAACTACTATTATATCTCCGTGTCGGAACGGGACAGCGGTTCGCGCTACAGAGAGCGTCTTGACAGGTTCGACACCATAGACACCGTGTATCGAAACAATATGTTCATGTGTATGGACAATGCCCTCACAGGGTCGGAAGCCCTTGTTTCGGCACCGCTGGTGGTGTTGCCGCGCGGATACACAGTGTATGACCGAATCATCTGTAACGACAAACTCCTCAACGGCACCTCCGGCACCCACAGTATTATCATCCCCATACTGGTCGATACCAACGAGGTTCGCGGATTTAAGCACGAAATGACACTCCATATAGAATCCATACGCCCCGAAAGGGTGAAATACCTGTTGGATGTGGCCAATGCCACCAGCATGACGCAGGTGTTTGCCGAACCCGCGGGAGTGTATAGTAACGTGAAGATTAACGGCGAGCAGGGACTGGGCCTGTTCTCGGGCATCTCGCATCTGAAGTTCCCACTTAACACAGAGCCCTGGCCATACCCCGAAAACCTATCGACGGGAACAAAAAGAGCCGAAATATTGTCCTGTCCGGACGCTCTGCTTGAATTTTATCGCTTTGCAAAACAGCGAAATAGGAAATAAAAGAAAAAAATAATTTGTATGTATTGAAAAAAGTTGTACTTTTGCACTCCGTTTTGTGGATAAAATATCATCAAACAATAATCTAAAATGTACGCAATCGTAGAAATCGCAGGAAAGCAATTCAAGGTCGCTCAAGATCAGAAGATCTTCGTCAACCGTCTTCAGAACGAAGAGGGCAGCGAGGTTTCTTTTGACACCGTGATGCTCAAAGACAACGACGGCGCAGTGGAGGTTGGAAAACCCTATATCGCCGGTGCAAACGTGAAGGCCACCGTGGTGAAACACCTCAAGGGCAAGAAGGTTTTGGTGTTCAAGAAAATCCGTCGCAAAGGCTATCAGAAGATGAACGGTCACCGCGACTATCTGACCCAGATCCAAATCAACAGCATTAACTAAGTTACAAACCTTTTAAAACATTTTGTTATGGCTCATAAAAAAGGTGTCGGTAGTTCCAGTAACGGTCGTGAATCCGAAAGCAAACGCTTAGGCGTGAAAATATTTGGTGGTCAGAAGTGCATCGCCGGCAACATCATCGTTCGTCAGCGTGGCACCGTCCACAACCCCGGCCAGAACGTAGGAATGGGTAAGGATCATACCCTCTACGCCCTCTGCGACGGTACAGTGCAGTTCAAACGCGGACGCGAGGATCGCTCCTACGTCTCCGTGGTTCCTGCCGCCGAATAGGAAAAGGGATAATGGTTTTTCATAAATTGGTTTTTCAGATCCCCGCTTGTCGGGGGTCTGTTTTTTTATGGGTATGCGTTAACTACACATAGCCCAAACATAGAGTTACCATAGAGCAACCATAGAGCAACTATAGACAGGTACGCGTTGTGTCGGTAGTGCAATCAGGCGTTGTTTATTGCAGCCTCCTGTCTCCTCACGCTCTCGGTGTGTATCTTTTCAAAAATCTCTTTTATGTATGTGGGGTCGAGGCCTAGTGACTCGGCTTGACGCAGGTGGTCGTTGAGCAGGTCATTCCACCGGTTGGGCTGAAAGACGGTCATGTTTGCGCGTTTTTTGATGAGGGCAATGGCCTGAGACGCCTTTTGGCGTTGTGCGAGGAGTTCGAGTATCTGACGGTCTATCTCGTCAATGTTGCGGCGTTGCTGCTGAAGCTCCGTCTCGCAGTTGTTTTCGTCGGTTGTGCGTATGGTGATCCTTTCCAGAAGCGCCTTGAACTCGGCAGGGCTAAGCTGTTGCCGTGCATCTGTGAGGGCGAGGTCGGGATTGGGGTGTACCTCTATCATCAGGCCGTCGAAGTGGAGGTCGAGGGCGGTTTGCGAGACTTGTGCTATCATTTCGCGTCGGCCGCAGATGTGGCTGGGGTCGCAGATGAGCGGCAGGTCGGGCATAATTCGGTGGAGCTCCATGGGGATTTCCCAAAGGGGGTTGTTGCGGTAGCCGAGGTTGTTGTAGATGTCGAAGCCGCGGTGGATGGCTGCAATATGGGTCAACCCCACCTTGCGGCACCGTTCAAGAGCGCCTATCCAGACGTGGATGTCGGGCACGGGTGAGTTCTTTACAAAGACAGGCAGGTGGCAGCCACGCAGGGCTTCGGTGATTTCCTCGACGGCGAAGGGGCTGCCGGTGGTGCGGGCACCAATCCATACGGCGTCGATGGAGTGGTTCAGGGTGGCCTCGACGTGACGGGCGTTGGCCACTTCGCAGCAGAACTTGAGCTGCGGATGAGCCTTCTTCTGCTCGTCAATCCAAAGGAGGGCTTCCTCGCCCAGCCCTTCGAAGCCGCCGGGCATGGTGCGCGGCTTCCAAACGCCACAGCGAATCATGGAGACTTGGGGCAGGGCCACGAGGCTTTCGACCACGGAGGTGAACTGGGGCAGGCTTTCGATGCTGCAGGGGCCGGATATGATTTCAAGTTTCAAGTTTTTAGTTTTTAGTTTCAAGTTTGACTCACTTCGTTTGATTTATTTCTAAGGTGTTTGCAGCCTTCGGCACAAGTTTTTAGTTTCAAGCAGGGAAATTTCTTTGCAAAGATACTAAAAATCCAATGATTGAGTTATTAGTACATACGAATCGATTCAAACCATGAAAATCAAGTATCTTAAATTGAAGAATTGGCTGCTTGTATCGCTGATGAGTGTATTGGGCTTCACGGCGTGCAAGTCGTCGAAGCCGGCGGCCACGAGCGACCAGAAGGAGTCGGAACAGTCCGAGCAAATCGAGAAGAAGCCCATAAAGGACGACCGAGGCCAGGCAGCGCTGATGTATGGAGTGCCGACGATGAGCTATCATGTGAAAGGCCAGGTGGTGAACCATCAGGGTAAGCCCGTGAAGGGCATACAGGTGGTGATGCTCAACCGCAATATGGGCAATACTCCGAACAATCCCGGAGAGGAAAATCCCGAGATAGAAGACTATATGAAGATATATGCCGACACCACGAAGAATGACGGCACCTTTGACATCAAGGCTAAGGATTTCCCCAGCGAGTATATGAGAGTGTTCGTGAGGGATGTGGATGGCCCGTCGAACGGAAACTACCAGAACGATGTCATCAACCTCGAGTTCACCCGTGACGAGATAAAAGCCGAAAGCAAAGGCTGGAACAAAGGGGTGGCTGAGAAAGAGGGTGTGACCATCAAGCTGAAGCCGGTAAGATAGGGGGTGTTAAGGTGTGGAGATGTGGGGGTGCGGAGATGTGAAATTGTTAAAAGGTCTTTGATGGCGGATAGGATTTCCTTTAAGCAGCGATTGGGGCTTGAGCTGCATCGCAAGGTGCGGCACAACGACGCCCAGATACACCAGTTGCGTACGCTCTTTTGGGAGTGTACGCTTCGTTGCAATATGCACTGCCGCCACTGCGGGAGCGACTGCAAGCAGGATTCGCTCAAGCCGGACATGCCGGCCAAAGACTTCCTGAAGGCTGTGGACGACATCACGCCGCACGTGGATCCGCACCACACGTTCATCATCTTCACGGGGGGCGAGGCGCTGATGCGCAACGACATAGAGGAGGTGGGGCTGGAGCTGTACAGGAGGGAATTCCCGTGGGGCTTGGTAAGCAACGGATACCTGCTCACGCCACAGCGGCTGGAAAGCCTTATGGCGGCGGGGATGCACTCGATAACTATAAGCCTCGACGGCTTTGAGGCAGAGCATAACTGGATACGTCAGCACGACCACAGCTTCGAGCGGGCCGAGGCGGCGGTGAAACTGCTGGTGAAGGAGAAAGACCTCCTGTGGGACATCGTGACCTGCGTCAATCCTCGCAGCTATCCCCATCTTGACGAGTTCAAGGAGTATCTCATCTCTCTCGGGGTGCCGCGCTGGCGGGTGTTCACCATCTTCCCGATGGGACGTGCCGCCAACGACCCGGAACTGCAGCTGGGCGACGAGGCGTTCAGGGGTACACTCGACTTCATAGAGCGCACCCGCAAGGAGGGCAGGATAGAGGTGAACTATGCCTGCGAAGGGTTCCTGGGGCCTTACGAGCAGAGGGTGAGGGACAATTTCTTCACCTGCAGGGCAGGGGTGGATGTGGCGAGCGTGCTGGTGGACGGCTCGATATCGGGGTGCACCAGCATCAGGTCGAATTTCACGCAGGGTAACATATACGAGGACAACCTGTGGGAGGTGTGGCAGGAGCGCTTTGGGAAATACCGCGACCGGAGCTGGATGAAGAAGGGGCAGTGTAAGGAATGCGCCGTCTGGCGCTATTGCGAGGGGTCGGGCATGCACCTCTACGACGAGAACGAAAACCTGCTCTTCTGCCATTACCGACGGCTGGGATTCAAATAGTTCCGAATCGTACATGCAATAATGTTCCCGAAAGCAATACTAATTATTTATATAGAATTATTTAATTAACTAAACCTATAATTATTATGAAGAAACTTTTCAGACTTTTAGCAGTGAGCGCGCTTTGCGGCGTGATGTTCACCGCGTGCGACCCGACCGAGGAGCAGCAGACTCCTGGCGGCGACAACATTGATGATGCCACTAGTTTGAGTGGCGCCATCAGCGAGAACAAAACTCTTCCCGACTTAGGGCTTGACGTTGACTATATCGTTGACGGCACACTCAATGTTGAAGGCAACGCATTGCTTACCATCGAACCTGGTGTGACAATCATGTTCACCGGTACCAACGGCGCTGTGGAGGTTGGCGAGAATGCCGGTCTTAAGATGGTTGGCACCTCAGAAAAACCCATCAAGTTTGTCGGTCCTGCCAACAACCCCAACAACGGCTCTTGGAGCCATATCACCTATAACAGCATTCGCTCCGACAATCAGATGGAGTATGTCTATATGCTCCGTGGCGGCTCCGATGATGCAACGTGGGCAGGTGTGCTGAGAAATTACGGCCGTATCTCGATGAAGAACTGCACAATAGACGGTTCTCTTCGCAATGGTATCGACATTGAGGGCGGTGTTTTCACCTCTTTCGAGGGCAATACCATAAAGAACTGCGCAGCGTATCCCATTTATAATGAGAGCGGCTTAGAATGCATAAGGAATTTTGGAGCCAACACCTATACCTCCAACGGCAAAAACTACATACGCATGGCATCTGGTGCCACTTTGTCGGAGGATCTTACCATAGTCAATGAGGGAATACCTTATTTCTTTGAGGGCGACTGCGGTGTTACTGGTCCTTACACACTCACCATTGAAGCTGGAACACAGCTGCTTTTCAACATAGGTGGAAGGTTCTACACGGATGAGGAGCCAGCCATCGTTGCTCATGGAACTGCCGAGAATCCCATAATTTTCCGTGGTATGCGTAATGAACCGGGCTATTGGAATGGTGTATGGCCTGAAACTACCAGTTATGACAATTCGATGGCGTATTGCAAGATTTACGATGCCGGACGCGAAGAAGGATGGCAGGGAGGTTGCCTCTATATCGGTCGCAACACCCGTTTGAACTTGTTGGGTTGTGAGTTCGGCAATAGCGGCCACTATGGCGTCGTGATAGAGGATGATTCTGATTTCAATCACAATATCGTTCACAACGGAACATGCACGTTTGTGAACTGCGCCGATGGTAACGTCTATTTCGAGCAGACAGGAGAAACGGCAGATAATTTGCCGTTGTAAACCTTATGTATGTATAAAGAGAGAGGGCGGCTGCACAATGCGCAGCCGCCCTCTCTCTTTTCGTTCTCTTTCGCTATGCTTTCCGCCTTCATTTCACAATGATTTCGTCGCAGAAAAGCCACGAGGGTTGACCAGGAGCAGTGTGCCAGTCGGGAAGCGGGCCGCCGGAGGGAACGACCACGCGGAGGAATTGATAGTTTTGAGTTTTAAGTTTTAAGTTTTGAGTTTTTGGGGCGGTTGTTTTTTGTGCGGGTTGGGGTAGGTCGATGCAGTAGTGCTTCAGTTGGAATCCAGTCTCTCGTGGGTCGGTTTCGAACTCTTTTTCGGTCAGCAGCTGCCACTCCTTGCCGTCTGCGGAGGTGTATATCCGCACCTGCTTCGGCGCCAGCACCCAGTCGAAGGTGTTCTGGATGAAGCGCATGGAGACGCTGTGGATTTCGCGTGGCGAGCCGAAGTCGATGCGGGCGTCGATGCTATCGCCCCAGTAGCCCTGCCAGTGGCCGTCGGTGTAGGATGTGTTGCTGCCGAGCTGTCCATCGATGAGGGCGTTGTCGCCACCGCCTGAATAGACGGCGCGGAAGTCGCTGCCGCACTTGGTGGCGAGGGTGAGATTGGCCCCCATGGCGAGGTGGGAGAGGAGGTATTGCGATGTCTCGACACCTTCGCCGTATTCGTTATAGGCGATGGCGCGGATGGTGGCAGAGTGCTCTAGTGGGAATGGTTTAGTGTAGAGAGTCGAGGCGCGGGTTGGCTCGCTGCCGTCGAGGGTGTAGTAGATGTCTTTGTTGCCATCGAGGGTGTGGAGGGAGACTGTTGGGGTGTTTGAGAGGGGGTTACTAGAGGAACTAGATGCACCAGAGGAACTAGATTTACTAGATTGACCAGGGGTGGTTGTTTGGATGAAGACGTGGCGGTCTAGGTTGAGGACCTCGCGGGCTAGGTTGTCGTAGCGGTTCATGACTATGTGGCGCTCGTAGTCGCCGTTTTCATTGTCCCAGAGGCGTAGGTATTCGCGTTTGAGGTTTTTCAAGTCGTTGAGGAAAGCGCTTGCCAATGACAGACATTCGTTTTCGGCACCCCCTTGCCGCAGTTGACGATCGATGGCTTTTTGGAGTGAGATTTTGCTGACGCAGGCAAGCATGTGCATGTAGGCGTAGTGGAGGTGAGGGTTGGCGGCGAAGTCGATAGTGTTCTTAATGTTGGCAAGGATTTTGAGGGTCTCGGCATTGTCGCGGTTGAGGATGGAGGGGTTGATGTTGAGCAGAGGCTCCCAGAGGGATGAGGAAACGTAAAGGTCGCTGGTTTTGGGGTTGGATTCGAGGGTGCCGAAGGAGTAGAGGGCTGCGGTGTTGGGGTGGGGCTGGTCGGACGGGGCGGACTTGTTGGACTTGTAGAATAGTGCCTCGAAGTTGTGGTTGAACTGTTCCTCGCGTTGTTTCAGTTCTTCGGGGTCGTCGGTCTTGATGGGGTTCCACGCCATCTCGGCACCCCAAAAGAAACCGTGCCAAGAGTTGTCGAAGAGAGCCTCGCCGCTGTCGTCCCAGCTGGTGTTCATGAACCCCTCGGCCCCGTTGATGAAACCGTCGCGGGCAAGGTTGGCTATGTTCTTCATGTAACGGTGTGGATTGGGAACCATCACGCTGTGGTGGCTCACCGACGGTGCCACCCAGAAGGGGTTGCCCTGCTCGCGGAACGGCTTTATCAGCCGGTCATAGGAGTCGAGAGGGTCGTAGGCCCACATGATGTAGGTCATATCGTCGGGCAGCTGGCGCATCATGGCGGGGTTCTTGGCCACGATGTCGCCCCACATGACTGGTTGAGTTTTGAGTTTCAAGTATTGATTTTTAAGTTGGAGTTGTCGCGACACCTCCTGGATGATTTGGCAGCAGTGGTTGAGGTGGTCGATATATACTTGGTCGGTGCCTTTCTTGTCAACGAGTTTCTTTGCGCGGCCAGAGCCGAGTTGCTCCGTCTCGTCGCAGTTGATGATGAAGAAAGGCGATGACGGAATGCGGTTGATGGCGGCGGCGATGCGGTTGCGCAGGAAGACGTAAACCTCGTCGTTGCCGGGATTATAGTTGGCTTTGGAGTCCATCATGCTTTGGTAGAAGGGTATGCGGAGCGTCTTCTCGGCGTGGGCGAAGAGCTGCAGGTTGATGAACTCGTCGGGATGGGGCTTGCATTTTGCGGCATATTGGGGTGCGAGGTCGGGGTATTCGGCTTGGTAGAGGGTGTGCTCGGTGTAGTAGTTGCAGAAGTTGTATTTGAGAGCGTGGAGCGTCGCCCATTGGATTTGGCGGAATTCGGCATGCGGTACAGGTCCGCGGCTTATGTCGTCCATCCAACCGCGCCACTTGAAGGCGGGCCAGTCGGTGATGGTGAGGCAAGGGAGTGCATTGCCGTAGAGTTTTTTCAGCTGTTCAAGGGAGAGGAGGGCGTTGTGTCTGCCCGCCTCGTCGATGTAGCGAATGGTGATTGCTTTGGGTTCGACGACGAGCTGGTAGGCCTGGTCGGGGTTGGCATCCACGGGAAGTTGTGTGACTTTAAGCTCCTTGATTTTGGCTTTTGCGGGGTTGCAGTAACCCTGTGCCATCTCCACCTTTTGAGGGGTGGGGATGAGTCCGATGTTGGGTTGAGGCTGGCCGTAGGCGGAAGCGCAAAATGTCAGAAGAAAGAGGATTGCAATGCGGTTCATGATGATGTTTTCAGTTTTTGACATTTGCAAAAATACAGAAAAACTTGTTTTATTAAAAATTTTTTTCGTACCTTTGCGGTTGTTTATTAACTAAACTGTAAAAACCATGAAAAAGATTATTTATGTGCTTTTGGCACTTGCAGTTGTATCATTGTACTCATGCAAGAAAGAACCCATTGACGACTCGACTAACACCACAACCACCCCAGGAGGCACAAACACACCCGGAGGCGGGCAGGGAGGCGGAAACCAGGGTGGCAACGAACCCGGCGGTAATGAACCAGGTGGTAACGAACCCGGTGGCAACCAGCCGTCGGCAGCAGACTTTGTGGGCCTATGGAATATGGAACTTTACGGCAACTCGGTGGCACATGTCACGGTGACGGTTAATCCGATACTGAGCGGAGTGCTTTCGATGATAGGGCAAGAGGTGCCGTTCAACGATATGGACGAAGATGTGTCGTTTGCAGGTACGCCGATGACGCTGTCGATAGTGCAAGGGTCGGGCACCCAGATGACGGTGTCGGGCACGATAACTCTCGATTTAAACGAGCGGATGGGCATTGCGGTTGACCCGATGGATTTCTCGTTCAACACCACGGCGGTATATACCGAAACCGGCCTCATGATACAGAATGCCACGATAAGCGAGAGTGTCCCGTTTATGACGACGGGCACGATGGCGTTGGAAGGAACGATCAGCTTCGGTCAGCGGACAGGATTCCCGACAGACGGAGTGCTGGAGGTGACGCTGGCGTCTCTTGAAATCAACGGAACGGGGTCGTTGACGGTGCCGGTTATTGGACAGGAGATACCGAATGCGGCGACAGTGGCAGTGAATGGTACTCAGATGACGGCGCACGGCACAAAATAGCGCATGAAGATATATTCTCGTCAGGGGATAAGGAAGAACTTTGACCCGACAATAAGAAACGCTCACGGATACGTCCGTGAGCGTTTCTTTTCGTGTCGTTTGGCAAAGGTCAGAGTTTGAACTCTTTCTTGATTTTGTCAACATAGTCGAGCTCCTCCCAAGTGAAGAGCCTCACTGTGCGCTTCACTTTCTTGCCGTTCACTTCGAAGGTCTTGGTGACGGTTTTTGGGTCGCGCCCCATGTGGCCGTAGCGGGCGGTCTCTTTGTATATGGGGTCTTTGAGGCCGAAACGCTGGACGATGGAGTATGGGCGCATGTCGAAGAGTTTGGATATGTGTTTGGCGATTTCGCCGTCGGTCATCTTGACATGGGCGGTGCCGTAGGTGTTGACGTAGAGTCCTACGGGTTCGGCCACGCCGATGGCGTAGGCGACCTGTACGAGCACCTCGTCGCATAAGCCGGCGGCCACCATGTTTTTGGCGATATGGCGAGTGGCGTAGGCAGCCGAGCGGTCAACCTTGGATGAGTCTTTGCCCGAGAAGGCGCCGCCGCCGTGGGCACCGCGACCGCCGTAGGTATCGACGATTATCTTGCGTCCGGTGAGTCCGGTGTCGCCATGAGGGCCACCGATGACGAACTTGCCGGTTGGGTTGACGTGGAGTTTGTAGCCGTCGGGGTTCTTCTTGGCGTCATATACGCCTTTGGCGAAGAGTTTGCGGTTGGCAGCGGAGAGGCGTTTGAGTACGCGCGGGATGAGTATCTTCTCGATGTCGGCGCGAATTTTTTTGAGCATCACAGCCTCTTTGTCGAAGTCGTCGTGCTGGGTGGAGATGACGATGGCTTCGATACGTTCGGGCTTTCCGTTGTCGCTATATTGGACGGTTATCTGGCTCTTGGCGTCGGGTCGTAGGTAGGGCATGAGGTCGGTTTTCTTGCGGATGTCGCTTAACTCGAGAAGGAAGATGTGCGCCAGCGTGATAGGCAGCGGCATGTACTCGGCTGTCTCGTTGCAGGCGTAACCGAACATCATGCCTTGGTCGCCAGCACCTTGGTCTTCTTTCTTCTTGCGCTCGACGCCTTGGTTGATGTCGCCCGACTGCTCATGGATGGTGGATATGACGCCGCACGACTCGGCTTCGAACTTGTATTCGCCTTTGGTGTAGCCGATTTCCTTGATGACGTCGCGGACGGTTTTCTGTATGTCCACGTAGGCTTCTGATTTTACTTCGCCGCTGACGACGGCGAGGCCTGTGGTGACGAGGGTTTCGCAAGCAACTTTGGATTCAGGGTCCTGGTTGAGGAACTCGTCAAGGATGGCGTCGGAGATTTGGTCGGCCACTTTGTCGGGATGGCCTTCGGAAACGGATTCGGATGTGAAAAAGTAACTCATAGTGTTAATGTTTGAATGTTTGATTGCTTGAATGCTTGAGTTTTTAATGATACATAGTTCGCTAACGGTTTTGCCGTTGACGTGATAAATGCGGAAAATAAGTGGGGATTGAAACTAATGTGTTTAGCATTTTTTTCGCAGGCGTGATATGCGATATGTCGCATATAATCAGCTTGCTGTGGTTGCAATCATTACAAATCTGTCCACATTTATGATTTGCAAATATAGCAAATAAATTCGAATGGACAAAAAAGAAAAAGACAATTATTGCGAAAATGTACATTGCGTTGTATGACTTTTGTAGGTACTTGGTAGGAGTTAGGTGGGAGTTAGATAGGAGTTAGATAGGAGTTAGATGGGAGTTAAGTGATAGGTAGATGATAGGCAAATGATAGGCAATTGGGAAATGGAAGATGGTTCGTTCAGGTTCGTGGTATTGTCTTGCTTGGATGTTGAAAATCACACGATAATTTTAAAAAATCAGTGGGAGTTTTGGAAGTTTAAGATTTTTTTGTATTTTTGTTTCGTATGTTCTGTGGGCATTATGCTCTAGGGAACGATATAGTGTATTGGTAACGAGACTATTATAATAATGACAGTGGATTTAAAGAGGTTTATTATAGCCGCATGCGCGGTGTTGGCGACGGTTGTATCGGGCGGTCGCGCGCTGGCGCAGGAGACAATTTCGTTTCAGGATTCTTACACGAAGAAGATGCAGTCGTTTCTGGCATCTGACCCGCTGGTGATTACGGGAACGCTAGGGGCGGACCTGAGTGCGCAGTGGGCGACGGACGACGAATACACGGCGAGCCCGTTGGCGTTGGCTATGTATGCAAACATCAACCTGAAGATTTACAACTTCACGTTGCCTATCCATTTCAACTTCATGGATGTGAGTTTTGTGAACTTTGCCGATGAGATGAAAAGGGCGACGTTTCCGAAGCCGACGGTGTCGATAGGTATGACGCCTACGATTGGAAACTGGAAGTTCCACTTGGGATTCAGCACGATGACGTTCTCGAAATATACTTACAGCGGACTCCAGTTCTTAGGTCTTGGATTTGAGTATCAGGGCAAACTGCTGAGGTTGGGAGGATTCGGCGGTACGCTGAAGAGGCCGACGAGGTACAGAGAGCTGGACAGGAGAAGTGCATTCCAGAGGTATATAGACGATTTGATGGGTTTGTCGGTGTATGACGACACGCCGCAGTTCAGGAGGAATGCGATAGGTGCGAGAATCGGTGTGGGAAACAAGAAGAACTACTTTGATGTGATGTTCCTGAAGGCGAAGGACGACATAAACTCGCTGGATTCGATTATACCGTATTACGGCGAAATGGTTTACAGGGACTCGGTGATACAGGCCAAGGAGAACATGGCAGTGGGTGCCGCTTTGAAGGTGCAGCCGTGGAAGTGGATGGTGTTCACGGCGAACGGAGCGATGAGTGTCTATACGAACGACATCACGGATCCTGCGCTGAGCATCAGCGGTACGGTGAGCAGTCTTGGAGGGAACGCTGACGGGAACGACAGGATAAAACGGTTTGACAAATTGTTGACGGCGTTGAACAAGAGCAAATTGTACACGGTGAGGGGCAACACTCAGGTGGCGCTTGCCGGAGACGCTGCACTGAAGCTGACGTTTGAAAAGTTCTCAATAGGGGCTGACTACAAAATCATAGGTCCGAATTATAAGTCGCTTGGAATCATGTCGTCGCAGCAGAATCTGCAGAGTGCGGGTGGAAATGCGTCGGTGACGATGTTCAAGGGGCATGCAACGTTGAATCTGTCAGGTATGGCGCAGATAGACAACCTGAACAAACTGCAGAAATTCACGAACAAGATTTTCACATACAACGGAAGTGTGAGTTCGACGATAGGCGACTATGTTGGATTGGCGATGTCGGCCAACGTGGTGCAGCAGAAGCAGGCGAACGGTGTGCAGGAGCTCGACCCGACGAAGGCGGTGAACCAGCTGACCTATACGGCCAACATGACACCGTCGGTGAACTTCTACACAGAGAACTCTCATACTGTAAACCTGAACTTTAACATGGTGGAGACGAAAAACCTGAACAAGAAGGCCTCGTCGGACAACGACTCGCGGACGATAACGGTGGGAGCCGGATATGAGGTGTCGTTTGACGCGCTGAACCTGATTGTGAACGGATCGTATGACTATGGCATTTCGAACAGTAAGTATAGCGTGTACAACTCGCATACGCTCGGCTATGGATTGACATACCAGATAGTGGATGCTGCGAGAGTTAAGTTGGGTATGACGTTCGCTGGTTCGGTGGCGTATAACGACATCAAGGAACAGGGCGACATTTCGGATTTGGAGAGCATCGAAGGGAAGATGGGGTATGTGACGAAGAACACCTACACAATATCGGAGATGCAGGAGTTCACGTTCAGCAATATGCTGGCGTTCACGTTGGACACGAAGACGGGCCACAGTGTGTCGCTGTCGGGATCGTTGACTAACATGAGCAACAGGGAGTTGATAGCGCAGGTGGTGAGCACCTCGCTGCAGGCGACTGTGTCGCTGGGTTACAGTTACTCATTTGCCAAGAAGATAATCAAAAAGAGGACGAACAAGGGTGCGAGACTGGAAGAGGATTTGTAGCGGGGTTGAGGCATAAACAGATGAATTTTGAATATATTAAGTCGGACAATAAAACAAGCATTATGAAAATAAAACGTATCTGGTTGATTATGGCGTTGCTGTTCTCCATGGAGGCAGTCATGGCGCAAGGGGAGATGCAGGTGTCGCTGACAAGGGCGACGGCTGCTCCGTTCCCGTCATCGGCTATGGCGTACTACAACAACCCTATGAATTATTTCAATCTGACCATCACGCCGATGGACGGACGAGCACACGACGTGTTCATCTCGATGACGCTGTCGTCGGACGCGACCACGACGAAGATTTGGACGGACGACCGATTTGTTGGCACGATGCCCAAAATCAACATCCCTTCGATGGGTAAGAGGATAGGAAGCACCGAGTTCGTGCAGCATTTCTATCGCCGACTGAACACCAACTTGTCGGAGTCCTACCGCGGGGTCAGCGATCTGACTCTTCCCGAGGGCACGTATAACATCTGCATTGAGGTGCACGACTACTTCGATACAGCGCGTGTGCTTGGCAGCAACTGTATGAATTTTGACATCTGCTACAACGGATTGGCACCTGAGTTGACGTCGCCGAACCTGACGCCTTCAACTTCGGGCGGCTATGACAAGCTGGTGCCTTCGAAGAAGACAAACTTCGCATGGACAGGTGTGTCGAGTAGCTGTTTCGAACCGAATGCATTCGAATATGTGATACAGTTCGTGGAGGTGTATCCTGGCCAGAACGTGCAGGAAGCGGTGGACAACAATCCAGTGCTGACTGCGTTGGATTGCGGACGCCGTACGTTCTTCACTTTTGACTATCAGACGAATCCGTACCTGAAGCTGGACAGCGGCGGAGTGTATGCGGTGACGGTGGAAGCTGTACCATCGGATCCAGACCGAGTGGTGAATCTGAGCAATGATGGTAAGAGCCAGTATATGGTGTTTGTGTGGTGTGGACCGAATACGAGCGGAATAGGAGGCTCAGCCAAAGGTTCGTCGGGTGGCAGTGGAGGCGGCTCGACCACAGGCAATGGAGATGGGGTGACTGACACGAAGGTTACAATGCGTGACAACAAATCGGCTGTGTTGCGTACGTTGAGAAAACCCAATATTGTGAATCCGAGGCCGTTCGCAACGGTGGATGGCAACGGAGCGTTGAGTGTGTCGGCTACGTCGGTAAGCGGAGACTCGGTGAGCAAGGCTGACTATGTGATTTCACTCTATGAGTATGTGGGAGACACGTCGGTGTCGATGTCACGTCCCCCTCTGAAGCAGACGGCCCTTACCAATGTGACAGCACACGACGGTAACCCGATGGAGATGGTCAGCGATTGGTCAGCGGATTTGGTGAAAGGAAACCAGTACATGGTGACTTTGAAGTCGGATGTAACTTTCAGATACAGCAACACCTACCGTATCAGGAAAGTGGAATTCATAGACAGATTCCCCGAGATAAACCGTTATGACTCGGTTGTGGTGGTGGACGGTCACACGGATATGACAAGCGTGTCGATATTCAAGTGGGGCGCTGGCGCTGATGACTACAACGTGCTGACGCCGGCAGAGATAGTGAATGTCGGAAAGGGTGTAGGAAACGGCGGCGTGATTAAGATTAAGAAGAACGAATTGAGAAAGATAGTTTGGAAAGAGGCAAAGTTTGATGGAAACCACTCTGATTTGATAGTATATGATGTTTATGTGTATGAAGAAGGCAATGGTGCGAACCCGATATTCGAAAAGACCGGCATAGAAAGGACTAACGTAGATGTGGACGACCTCACTTCAAAAGTGCTTGCCGGACATACATACAAGGTTATAGTGAGAGCCAGAATGTATTACGACCAGGTTGGGTCAGAGAACGGGGTGGATTCGAGAGCTGTGATGTTCAAGGTGGAATCGTCGAGCGAGTCGTCATACAATATGATTGACGAGGTGTTCCGAATAAAGGGCGGAATGCTTTTTGATGAAGAACCGACAGAATATGTGATGCGAGGACGCACTGCAATGGCCCCGATTGTGGAAGAGACCACAGCGCCCGACAGTGCAAAGATGAGTTTCGAGATAGGCGGGAAGGACCATAACGGGAACGCAAGGAAGATAAGCGTTTACCGGGGTTTTAAGTCGGACCGTCTCATCAATGCAGCGAAAGGCTCGGAGTCGAACGGTGAGAAATATCATCTGTCGGCTCAGCTGGACATGTTCACCATTGAAGGTGAGCTGTCGCAGTTGCCTTCGGGCGGATGGGGCGGTCCTGCAAAGGTTACGATAATGGACGGCGTCACTGCTACGATGAATGTGGCGTTCGGAACGGCAAAGGATGGCAAAGGCGAGCGGTTTGACTGGTGGTATATGTACGGGGCGGAGCAGTATGGCGAGACGAAAAAAGTGGGAGCATTGAGATGCGGCGGTTTTGGAGGAGTGTATGCGTACAACATGACGATTGACAATACAGCATTTCTAAACAAGACTGCAAAGGAGCTGGCTACGGGCAGTTATGTCGGAGTGAGATTCACTCCTAAGAAGAACAGCTGGGTGGCCAAAGGCGGTATGCAGATGTCGCTTGAAAATAAGGAGCTGCTTGATGCATACGGAACTGTGGTGTTGGCGATGGAGAACGAACATTTTTCGAGGCTGTATGTAGATATGGGGGAAGAAAAACTGTCGGCTAGCAACAACCTGATGGAGAGAGGATGTCAAAAGATATTTGCATACGAGATTACTCGCGACAACCATGTACTGCACTTGGTTCAACTGCCAGCCGGGGTGAACCATGAGTTTATTTATTCAGGTACTATAAGAGACGGTGAATCGGTGAATGTGGGGTTTAATGGGAACTCCATTGCTGAGAAGCACACAGCAGACGGCATGTTTGTCGCCATGGATATCGAGACGTGGAGAAACGGAGGTGACGCGCAGAGCGGGGTGAAGGTGAAAGGGGCGGATGGAAAGACTGTGAAGGTCGGCAACGGAGAAGTGAGTGACTTGACGATAGCAGAAGGCAAAAGGCAGCTGCCAGAATCATATAAGCTGGACAAGGAACTGCAGTCGGCCTTGCCAAGTGCTGCGAAGTCGGAAGCAATGCAGATGAAGGCCAAGACATCGGTGACATACGAAGTGAAAGAATCGGGCAAGAAAGAAGGACTCGTCATGACGGATGTGAAGGTAGAGTCGGATATGAGGTCGGGAGAGGCATTGCTTAATGGGGAACTTGGAGCAAGACTTCAATTGTCTGAGCCGTATGTGAATGTATCGATGGCGCAGAGCGTCACAGGAGCTGAGGTCGAGAAAGACGCAAACCATGAACTGAAGAACGTGGAGGCGCAGACAAAGGCAAGAATTAAAACTGAAGATGGCGATTTTGAATTCTTCAAGGATGTCGATTTTTCGGGTAACGAAAATGCGACGTCCAAGGTGTCGCCATTTGGCAAGTGCGAGTTTGAAACAGAACTTCCGCTTACCCATAAGGAGAAAGGCAAGAAGGCTGTTGTCAAAGATGTGATGATAGCATCGCAAAAGGATGACGGGACGCTGGAAGCGCGACGTTTTTGCGTTGTGGCTGGCAACGGACAGGATGACGTCAGATACAGTTATGAAAAAGAGTCCGACAAGGTGTCGGTGGAAGGTGCCGGTGGCGGCTTTTCCTCGGGCGAGAGAAACGAGCTGGTGTTGAATGCAAACTTGTATGAAAAGCGTCACGGACAGAATGGATATGACGACCGCGAGGTGGATGTCTATACAGGTAGAAGCGGTGTGCCGATGAAGGAAGACGCTGTCAGTTGGGGTAAGCCGATAATCGGAGGACAGGTGCAGGATGTTGTTGCGCGGAAGTCTATCAGCTTTGTTGCCGATGAGGCTCCCTGCACGTTGGCGGACCAGGTGCTTTTTACATGGCCCTACAACGGTGACCCGTTTGTGCCGTGCGACGAGCTGGATTCAGCGTGCTACATTTTTATTAAACAGAACCGAGACGACATTTTCAGTCCGGAGCGTTTACGCAAGGAGGGGAAGGCACTCAGGGTTTTCCTTGTCAATCAGGAGAAGGGACATACGCAGGCGGTGATATGCAGGTATGAGTATTATGCCACAAGCAAGAGTAATGCCGATGCGGTACCATATATAAAGGTGTATATGCCTAAAAGTGTGTATAAGGTGAAGAATGCAAGCGGCACTTTCTCGCCCTGTTTGGTGTCGATGATGGTGGTCGATACGGTGGAATACGCAAAGGCATACGAAGAATTCAACCGTAAGGCCGTCTATACAGGAGAACCCGTGTCACAGTATGCGGTGTCTCGTCAATCGGGCATCCCGGTTTACGACCTTTATTTCAGGCTTGACCACATGTATCCGACATACAAGACGTTGATGGATACGATATCGTCAGAGTCAGCGAGAATAGGACAGGGGATAGGCTTTGGGGCCGACAAGGTGACGATTGACCCATCGAACGCCGTCATCACTTCGGAGCTTTCGGTTATAAATCTCAACCGTTATTTCGCTTTCAGGAACAGGTCATACTTGTTCGACAGTTACAAGCCTGACAATCCCAACCAGTATGCCACAGGGGTGGTGTTGCCACCGATAGCGGTGCTGGCTGTGAACGGAAAACAGACGATAGACGACTTCTACAATACGCACATACCAGAGTGGATGTCTGTACACGAGTCATTCTACTACCAGTATGCCCATCTTCTTTATTTCCAACAGAAGGCCAAATGGGTGGTGCTGGAAGACAAACCTATACTCTACGACCCTACGGTTATGGTGACAGACCTTTCGATGCTTGCACCAGCGTCGATGCGTGTGTCGAAACAGCATGGCGGGTTCGCTTCAATGACAGAAAAAGAACTTGAGGATATTTTCACGCTGGGGAACACGGTGGACAGAGGCAATTTAAGCCCACTACACTCGACATACTGGTTCCATGAGGGAACACAGATGCGCGACGCTTACGACTGGTGTCTGCCAGCCTTGATGCAGGTGAGCAGCGATCAGGTGCAGCGCGTTAACGCTACGCACTTCATCTCGAACAATCATATCAAGTCGTCTGCATTTGTAAAAGAAAAACCGGTGATATGCATAAAGGATGTGGTGTCGCCGGCCATTATGAAGGAGAACAAAGTGTTTGCATCTTTCTTTGCGCAGATACGTTCATATGCAGAGTGGTTTGCCAATCTTGACGACAAGGACAAGAGCGAGGTGAGAGAGTCGCTTTACACCTATGATAGAACCAAGAGCACACTACCTATTGTCAAGACGTTATATCTCACGATGGAAGCCCCGTTTACGCTGCCTAAGGCTTCGTTGGTTACGGCATACGACAGTTGGTCTAATGCTTTCTCGCAGTTCAAGAGCCGCGACTATTGGTTCGACAACTGGCTGCGCACCAATGCCGTTGCCTCGTATCCCGGTGTGAAGCCTGCCTGGTCGTCGCCATGGCTGGCATCAAGCTTCAGCCCTGTAAACACCTTCCAGTACAAGCAGGCAAGCCGCAGGGCCGAATACCGCAACTATGTGGTCAACCCCTACTATCTGACGGTGAAAGGCAATGAGAGTTCGTTCCTCAACACCGTGTTCGGCATCTGCCACGAGGTGCAGAACGGAGAGCAGCAGACGTTGCACCACAATGCCTCTGCCGATGTCAGAATATCGATACATGTGCCTTACAACAAGGCGGTGAAGAATTATATTTCGCCCGACATGAAGTTTGTCAATCCGTGATTTCATAAGACAAACAGTCAAATACTCTATTTTTTGAGAACCACTATTGAAAGAAAATCGTGAATAAAAGGAGCCTGTTTATATTAGCCCTGCTGACGGTGCTGTCGTTCGGTGCCGTCGCGCAGTCGTCAAAACAACCCTCTGCGGTTCGTGAGAATACATACAGTGTCGAGCTCGATACAAGGTCGTACGGCGACAGTATCGTCCTTAGGTGGACCCCCGACGATGCAGCCCTGTGGTCGCTTGGCAATGCGTATGGATGGAAGATTACGAGAACCGGCGGCAAGAAGAACACCGCCAAGGTCGTGAAGGTGGTAAAACCGTGGGATTTGGCGAAGATACGCTCCTCTTTCGGCGCTTCCAGCAAGGCGGAGGCTGGCTTGATTGCACAGTCGATTTACGCTCCCAGCTCGGTCTCCCGTTCGCTTGCCGACGATCCTGCGACTCTTATTGAATATGTTTGCCGCGTGCGTAACGAACAGGCGGCCCGTCAGACGGTGGTCAACATGCTGGCTGACAGAAGTATCGGATATGCCGATGCTGCTGGATTGCGCTATGTTGACCGCGATGTGGAGGAGGGTGCCACTTACGAATACACCATTACCTTCGCAGGCGAGACCGACATATTCGAATGTCGTGAGGTCTCGCTGATTGTGCGCAACAACAAGTTCCGCGCCGACCATATGGCGGTGGTTCCGCAGCCTGCCGTCAAGCAGATTGGCACCTCTCGTGTGGCTGTCTATTGGCCCGAGACGGACTATTGCGGATATTACGTGGAACGCAGCCTTCGTGGTGCGGGTGTTGCCGATACCGCATGGCATGCCCTCAACACGGCTCCCGTTGTGAAACTTGACAAATCTGATGTTTCGGAATATCCTTTCGTACAGCTCTCTCGTGAGAATGTGCTCTTGATTGACTCGTTGGCTCCTGGTCAGACGGCTCTTTACCGGGTGCGCGCCTACGACCAGTTCGCTGCCCTTTCGGGATGGACCACCTCGGAGTCGTTCACCATGCCTGAATCCAGACCTCTAACTCCGCCAGAGTTTATACATATTGTCCCTGCCGACAGCAACTCGCTCACCCTTCAGTGGCGTGTGCCCGAGGGAGTGAACTATAGCGGTTTTGTGGTTGCCTTCTCCAAGACGTTTGAAGACGCTTGGAGCAAGGTGAGTGACAAGCTCAAGGCTACGGAGAACTCTTTCAAAGACACTCTGGCAGGCGGACGCGGCATTGGTTATTACAGGATCTATGCTTTCGACTCGTTGGGTCGCCTCGCAAGTTCCAATATGATGCCAAACCTGGTGGTCGATATGAGTGCTCCTGCTGCTCCGCAGGCTCTCCGTGCGAACGCTTCACTCGTCAAAAGCGATGTGGCGGGTTTGCGTGTCAACAACGGCCTTGCCGCCGTTGCGCTTTCGTGGAATGCCGCAGGCAAGAACGCTCCCAACGACCTTATAGGCTATCTGGTTTTCTCGTCAGACCGTCGTGAGGGACCCTACGGTCAGGTCTCGTCAACTATAGTGACTGGCAATTCGACCACCGACACCGTAAGCGTCGAAGGCATCTCCTCCAGCGCCTACTATTATGCGGTGGCCGTCGATAGCCGTTTCAATTACTCGCTACCCTCTGACACTATCGCGGTTCTGCTGCCCGATATCGTGAGCCCGGAGCCTTGCGTGTGGAAATCTACCATTCCTGCCGACGGCAAGACCGCCATCAAGTGGTATCGCAGCCCCTCTGCCGATGTGGTCAAGTACAACATCTATACCCAGCCCGCAGGCACCTCTACATGGCAGTGGCTCGCCACCGTCGATACCACTGAGATTGGTGCATCTCCATACGTTACGTACAATGTGCCAAATGAGGGACTTGTATTCGCGCTGCAGTATGCCGTCGAGGCCATCGACCATTCCGGCAACTCGTCAGGACGCAGCGGCATCGTGTCTCTCGCACCAGACGCATCGGCGCAGGCCGGTGTCAAGCTGAAGGCCAAATACAACCGCAAGAGTTCCTCTGTGGCGCTCACGTGGCAGTATGCCGCCAAGCCGCAGGCCAATTTCTTCGGCATCATCTACCGCGCCGCTGACGGCGAAGCACCTGTGGCTGTGGGTTCATTCAAACCCTCGCAGACCTCCTTCACTGACAGCCGCCTCCCGAACGCCAAGAGCGTGGCCTATCACGTAGTCCTGAAGTCCTCGCGTAGTGCCGTGTCGAACCCCTCCAGCCCAGTCAAGGTGGCACTGAAGTAGTCGCACATCGTTTGAGTGCGTGAATGTGTAAGTGCGTGAATAATACAAACTACAGCCTAAAACAAAACAAGCCGCCCTTGTGGGACGGCTTGTTTGCCATTGGAGTTAGTGGAGGTTAGACCGAGTAAATCCCGAGCATCTTAGAATCACTCTCCGACGAACCACTGGACCACGCCACGTAGAGGTAGGCGGTGTCGCCTGCCCAATCGGCGGGATAGGTGAAGGAGTAGGTCTCTTCGGCACGAGTGGCAGCGTTGGAGGCGTAAACACTCGTCTGCTTTGTCGCGTTGTATAATACATACATCAGCTTGTCTGTAGCAGAGGCATCTCCCACCCCAGTGTTGTCTGACCACGAGATGGTGGCAGTCTGAGTAGATGGGGCGACGCTGGCCGCGATAGTGTGGCAAGGTGTAAGGTTGCCACGGGATACCAAGACCTTGGTGTAATCTACCGTAAAGCCGCTGGCGATGTCGCCGGTGACGGCTTCGCTGTAGAGCTGATGGTAGAAGTTTGACCTCTGCGTTTTGCGAACGTTGTAATGCTTATAGCCATCCTTATATATCGGTCCGATATAACGGATTAACGAAGATACAAATGCGAACAACGTACGATGTTCGGTCTGCGCTTGCGAGCGCGGGTTGCGGACTGTCTCCGCCAAAGAACGCCAGTAGGCGTTACCACGGGACTCGATCCCGACGAGTCCGCCGGTTTGACCTATCCAATGGATTTTCATTTTTGAATTAAGTTTGCCCATGATTGTAATTTTTTATGAGCTTATTAATAAACTTGTGGTTAATTCTGAAGCCCAACCACTTATTATATATAAAGGCTGTGTGTGTGATTGAATTGATTGTCGCTATGGCGGCTTAAGAATGATTTTATGCATAGAGCTTTTGATTTTATTCTATTATAAATATAGGTTTGTCAAAAAATGTTTTCAAGTATTTTGGAATGCTTTTATAAATAAATATTGCCTTATTTTGAAAAGTGCCAGAAGAGGGATATTTTTTTGAATTTTTTTTTGATTCAGTTACAATTTGATTCAGTTACAGAACAAATATAGGGTAGGGGAAAAAGGAAAACAAGTTTTTTTGAAAAAAAACACGCAAAAATTCGGATGGGAATAAAAAAGTACGTAACTTTGCAGGGCAAACCGCAAGAGAAATGGTTTGTCGAGAAAGTGCGTTTCTCTATTCCGCAGACGTGAACTTGGACACTTCACGAAGGCATTAAGTCGGAATAAGGGTGACCGACTGCTTGGATTGTATTCGTATTGGAACGATATACACCAAGTGGAGTCACATGAAGACCTTATCTACTTAATGCCAATTAAAGGGAGTCCAAGCCCTACGTCTGAGATGGGGGAACAGGATGGCTCCACTTTCTTTGTTGTTTTATGTTTTGTCGTCGAGCCAGCGGCATGGAAAGGCACTTTTGCAGTCGCAATAATCAAAGTGACATTAACAAAACATTATAAACATTAAAAGTTGCGCACGACACGGATTTAGTGTAATTATCATGAAAAAGACTATAAAATTCATGGCAATGCTGCTTTGTGCGGCAATGGTATGCGGATTGGCATCGTGCAACCGCGAAGAAGATGACGGGAACGGTGACGGAGACGGTGTGAGTTGCGGTGAAACGCATGGCGAATGGGTCGATTTGGGGTTGCCGAGTGGTCTGCTCTGGTATAGCGTGAACATTGGTGCCTCATCCCCAGAGCAGTATGGCTGCTATTTTGCCTGGGGTGAAACTCAGACCAAGGAAGTGTACGATTTGTACGATTTGGACACGTACACATACGGTGACTACGACTCGGCAACATGCACCCATACTATATACAAGTACAACACTAAAGAGTGGTATGGCACTGTTGACAACAAGACTGTTCTTGAAGCCTCGGACGACGTGGCGACGGCAGTTCTCGGCGCAGGTGCCAGAATGCCGACCCGCGACGACTGGGTTGAGCTGAGGGACAACACCACCGGCGAGTGGACCGAGCAGAACGGAGTGAACGGCTGGAAGTTCACCGCCACTAATGGCCAGTCCCTCTTCCTGCCTGCTGCGGGTGACCGGGATGGCAGTTCGCTCAAGTACGCAGGCACGGACGGCTACTACTGGTCTTCGTCGCTCCGCACGGACGTCCCGCTCGCCGCGCTGGGCTTCGACTTCGGTTCGAATGGTTCGGTCATGGGCAACTACGTCCGCTACGTTGGGCTATCTGTGCGTGCGGTGCGCGCCAGTCAGAATTAGCCTTTTCCGTTGTCCGCCGCAACGAGAGCCTGAAAAAGTGGTGGGCGTGGGGTCACACGGCGCACGGAGTGCGCACCCCACGCCCCGCCACTCACCGCAAAAAAACTAAGGAAAACAGAAGTAAGCCGAAAAAACGAAAATAAGTAGGCGAAACGTAAAACTCATAAATATGTCACAATTTGAAAAACTTTACATCATTGGGAACGGATTTGACGTTTGGCACAATCTGCCAACATCTTATCAATGTTACAACTGCTTCATGTGTAAAAATCACCCCCAAACTCATGATAGAATAGGACATATATTTAACAGACAAAATGCCAACCTACTATGGTCAAATTATGAAAATATGTTGTCTCAAATAGACATCGTAGAACTTGTAAGTAGAAATATTGGTAACTGGGTTGTAATGTCAGAGAAAAATTTCAAAATAGCTTTTGATACACTAGACAATGATATTAGAAGCCATTTTCATGAATGGGTTAATCAAATAGATTACTCGATGGCAACTACTGACCGATTGAAGTTAGACACTAATGCGGCATTTTTAAACTTTAACTACACCAACACATTGGAAAGGCTATATGAAGTTTCTCCCCATAACATATGTTACATACATGGCGATACAGGGAACAATGCTTTATACAGACCTGTAATTGGGCATGGTGATTCTTCGGTTGGAAAAATTGATCAATCAAAGAAAGACAAAATACATAAAATTGTATGTGATTATGGGGAACACCCCAACTGGACAACTGATTTGGAAGATTTCTTTGAAGTAATTTTAATGGAAACAGAAATTTTTCTTACTGGTTTAAAGAAAGATACCAAATACTATATTTCCGAACACCAAGATTGGTTCAATAGAATGGATGATATTAAGGACATATATATCATGGGGCATTCTTTATCAACGATTGATGCACCATATTTCACAAAAATCCGTAATATAGCACCAGATGCAAAATGGCATGTCAGTTATTACGGAGAGAAAGACAAAGTTGAAAAAGAGAAAATTTTCCATTCTTTATTCGGAGAATCACAGAAAAGAATAAATTTTAAACTATTTACTTTAGATGAGCTAAAGGTCGCCAAGTGATACTTTCCGAGTAAATACTATTGAGGAGTGGGCTTGCAAGTCCTCTCTTTTTTTATCCAACAATCCTATGGAAACATGGATTCAATTAGGGCAGCCGCTGTGCGGCTGCCTGCTTTTGTTCTATATGGCATCATTTACAACATTTCGGAGGCTCCAGAGATTCCGGGGGGGCGTTATTTGTTATATCGGGATAGCAAACTGTTCTGCATCTACAATAACGGCGTCATATACAGCGGCAGATACACAAGCCCCTCCTTCTGCTCCACGTCCTTCGTGTGCAGCACATACGGTGTGCTCAGGTACTGCCCGAACTTTTTGATGCACTTCTGGATAGACGTCAGCGTATAAGCCGTGCCGCTCTTCACCTCTATGGGCGAGATATTATGCCGAGAGGTCACCATCTCCTTCTGCACCAGGAAGTCCACCTGCATACGGTTCTCCGCTTTCACTTTGTCGTAGTTCGAGTAGAAGAACAGATCATGGCCAGCAGCCTTCAGCATCTGCGCCACGATATTCTCCACCAACATTCCCTCGTCAATCTCCAGCTTGTCGAACATCAGCTTCTGGAAAATCTCATTCGACACGATGCCCCTGGCACTGAACGCCAGCGATATCAGCAAGCCCGTATCGCAGTAGTAGCACTTCAGCACCGTACGGTCTTCGTTCAGCTGCAGGCCGATGTTTGGAGCCGTGGTGTTATAGCAAATATTCACCATCTTCGAGTCCTCAAGCCAGAAAAACGCGCTGTCGTACTCCCGCATCCTTGCCTCGTCCTTCAGGGCCGACAGCATGAACTTCTTTTCTTTCTTCTGCAGCTGCCCGGGGATAGCATCGTAAATCGCACTAACACGTGCTGTGGCACCGCCCGCATACTTCTTGATGTCGTTCTTATACAAGCGCAGAATTTGCCGCTTCACGGCATCCACCTTGGTAAAGTCGCGCGATGCAGCATATTCCGCCACCGCCTGAGGCATACCGCCCACAATCAGATATTGGCGGAAATAGTGTAGTGCCTCGCGGTGGAACTCGTCCATAGGCTGCCGTTTCTCAAACCGATCCCGGATATACGGCATCATCACCTCGTTGCCCATCGCCCACAGAAATTCCTCAAAGTCCATGGGGTACATGTCGATGCCATCCTCCTCCGACGGAATCAGGATGCCGTCCACATTCTTCTTGATAGATATCAGCGAGCCCGTCTCCAGATAGTCAAACCTGCGGTCTGCTACCAGCGACTTTATGGCCTCACGGGCACGAGGGCATTTCTGCACCTCGTCGAAGATGATGAGCGAGCGCCGTGGTGTCAGCTGCCGCTTGTAGTGCAGCTGGATATTCTGCAGCAGAGTGTCCATGTCCTCCAGATACTCGTCAAACCAGTCCTTCACACGCTTGGGCGCCTTGCTGAAGTCGATGAGGATATACGAGTCATATTCGTTGCGGGCAAACTCCTCTGCTATATAACTTTTCCCCACACGTCGTGCACCTTCTATCATCAAGGCCGTAGTGCCGTCTTTCTCCTGCTTCCATTGAAGCAGCTTGTCATATATCTTACGTCTCATAATCACGTTTCCTAAGAGTTCTAAAACCTATTTTATACACATTTCCGCGACAATAAATATACATTTATTACCTATATATCAATGGTTTAATTTGTATAATGCGCAATATTTTTCATATATTATTCAATTCACAAAACTACAAAATAAATCACGATAAAAGAAACATCACCCCAATATTTCACAAAAGAAGAATTTATGAGATTATGGATTAAGGGAGTGGGATGGTAAGAAAAAATATATGACAGTGGCGTGTCTTCGACACGCCGGGTTGATGGGAGCGACTATAATGGAATTTTATTGATGAGCTGTCATGCGTGACGGCTCTTCTTTTTTATGGATAAATCTTGCCGGTATCGGCAAAAAGTTATATATTTGCAGTGTGTTTTAATAAAAAACTTGCCGATAAATTGAATCACGTCCGGTATTTATGGTTAGTTGATGTAAGAGGGCTTGTTGTCTTTGATTGCGAAAAGATGCAAAAGATAAAGTGGACGAAAAAGTTTGTCTTTGCTATTGAATCCAGAGGATTCCACGTTTGTGTGGGGATGATGGAATGGCAATATCCTACGCAGGATTGACTTGCGAGGTCGGTTATAGAAATCTGAAGGATTACTTTGGCCAGAAGCGGGCTGTTTTTTGACAGTAGTTTTCGTATTCTTCGCCGAAGTCGCGGCGCAGGCGTTTTTCTTCGCTTCTTACTTGTAGGAGCATGATGGCCACGAAAACCACGAAGAACGCTACTGCCTGCCATGTCCACAGCCACACTATGCAGCCGATGAGGTAGAGGAATATGCCCGTAAGCATCGGGTTGCGGCTGAGACGGTAGGGACCGCCGGTCATCAGGTGCTTGGTGCGCGGCGCTACCTCGTGGTTGAAGGCGTCCATCGGGTTGCCGTCGCCTTTGCGGCGCATATACACTATCGCCCAAATGCTCATTGCAAGACCGCCAATCATCAGCAGGCCGGTGATGGAGGCACTCAGGGCTCCGATATGTTCTATTGGCGGCCTGCCGGAAAGCAGCCACATGACTGCCGGCATCGCGCCGACAAACACTACGCCTCCGAGGAGGTATCCGAATATTTCACGCAGGAGTTTCATGTTTTCTTCTTGGGTTTGGGATCAGGCAGTTCTGCGCAGGTGGCTTTCACCAGCGCTGCCAGGTAGTCGTGGTCGTCGACATCTTCGATGTAGAAGTAAGGTTTTGCGCCGGGGTAGGGAGGGCGCATATCCTCTTGTCGCAGGAGTTGGCGGCCGGCTGCGGTGGGCTTGACATAGAAACCGTTGTCGCTTATAAGTCCGAAAATCTTACCGCCACAATAGATGCCGTAATCACCGAACATCTTGCGTGTTTCTATGACGCTGGCGCCAGAACACTGGTCGGCTATGTATTGTACAAAATCGGGATTGCTGGCCATTGGCTGGGTTTTAAAGGTTGAAAAGGTTCGCTTCGCTTGAAAGGTTTAAAAGGTTTGAGGTGTTTGTTGTGGTCAACGGTTAACTGCATAGACCAACCTCTTTCAATTCGCCAGTTTCTGAGTCGATGATGAAGCCGCGCACTTCTATGTCTTTCGGCACGAGTGGGTGTGTGCGTATGGTCTCCACGGTGCGGCGAACTGACTCGGGAGTGTCCTTGAAACCTTCGAGCCAGTGGTTGAGGTCGATGCCGCATTTGCGTATTGTGTCGATGGTCTGTTCGGTCACGCCGCGTGCGAGCATCTCGTCGTGGAAATGGCCGTAGTTCATGTGGCAGGCTCCACAGTGAGAGTGAGCCACCACCATCACGTGTTTTACGCCAAGTTCATAGATGGCCACGATGAGGCTGCGCATAGCAGAGTCGAAAGCCGAGATGACCAATCCGCCAGCGTTCTTTATTATTTTTGCGTCGCCGTTGCGTAATCCCAGAGCCGCCGGCAGCAGCTCCGTAAGCCGAGTGTCCATGCAAGAGAGGACTGCCAACTTTTTATCGGGATACTTGTCAGTTCGATATTTCTCGTAGCCCTTTGAAGCCACAAACTCTTTGTTGTATTCTACGATCTTGTCAATCATGGTAGATGATAAAAGGTACAAAGTCCTTGCCTATTTTAATTCCACTTCTTCGCGGAAATCGGCTATATGGACATCTTTCCATCCAGCCTCTTCGAGGGTGTCGGCGAAATGCTGTTGGGTTTCAGCTTCGCCGTGAACGAGGAAGAGCCTGCGGAGTTTCGACTGGCTCTGGCATCCTATGTAACGCATCATCTCGTTGTAGTCGCCGTGGCCAGAGAAGGACTCGATGCGGCGCAGGTCGCAGCGTACGGTGTAGGGGCGACCGAATATGGAGACGGTCTTATCGCCTCGCATAATCTTGGCACCTAGCGTCGTGGGTTCGCAGTAGCCCACGCATAGTATTGTGGTCTTGGGGTTCTCGATGTTGTTGGCTATATGGTGTTTCACACGGCCAGCCTCCATCATTCCCGAGGCCGAGATGATGATGCAAGTCTTGTTGCGTACGTTCAGTGCTTTCGAGGCCTCGACACTTTGTATGTACTGCAGGCGTTCGAAGCCGAAGGGGTCTTTGTCTTTCTCCATGAACTCCTTAATGTCGTCGTTGAAGCACTCCTCGTGCAGCTTCATGATGTTGGTAGCCGAGATGCTGAGTGGGCTGTCAACAAAGACATCGATGTCGGGCAGCAGCCGCTGATGGACGAGACGGTCGAGAGCGTAGATTATCTCCTGGGCGCGGCCGATGGCAAAGGAGGGAATGATGAGTTTGCCTTTCTTCTTGGTGCAGGTGTCGAGCACAGCCATAAGCAACTCCTGCTCAGCAGTGTCGAGAGTGGTGTGGAGACGGTCGCCGTAGGTGGATTCCATGATGAGGTAGTCCACTTGAGGGAATGGCTCAGGGTCTTTCAGAATCTTCTTGTCGTAGCGACCAATGTCGCCCGTGAAACCGAGTTTTATGATGCGTCGCCCTTCTTTCACTTCCAGATAGACACAGGCAGAGCCGAGGATGTGGCCGGCGTCGAAGAACTCGACTGTCACCTCGCCCTCGATGTTGAATTTTTTATGGTAGGGGACGCTGATGAAGCACTGCATACAGGCCTGAGCATCGGCCTCGGTGTAGATGGGCTCGACAGGCTCCAGCCCTTGCGCCTTGCGTTTCTTGTTGAAGGTGTGGGTATCGGACTCCTGTATGCGCCCGGCGTCGGCCAGCATGATGGCACAGAGGTCGCGAGTGGCTGGGGTGCAGAGCACCGTGCCATTGAAGCCCAGCTTGTGGATGTAGGGAATAAGGCCCGAGTGGTCGATATGGGCATGAGAGAGGATGAGGTAGTCGATTTCAGCAGGGTTGAAGCCCAAGTCGCGGTTCATTGCGTCGGTTTCCAGCCCCTTGCCTTGGTACATGCCACAGTCGAGGAGTATTTTCAATCCTTTTTTGGTCGTTATAAGATGTTTGCTGCCAGTGACCTCTTTGGCAGCGCCCATAAATTGAAGCTTCATAATGAATGTATTTTGATGTTGATGTGTTGTTCGATGATATGTTGATATGTTGATGTGTTTGATGACGGCTGACTGCTAATTACTGAATCGGTTGCACCAGCTGTCGTAGTTTCTCTATGTCGAGTTCGCGGTATTGGTTGTTGGCCGGGTCTTGGAAGTATTTCTTGTTGGAGTTGTATGCGTCCACGTCGTAGTTGGAGGCTTTGGAGAAGAGAGCGTCAGCCACCTGGTGCTTCACTGTCTCGATGTCTGTTTTGCCGTCGAGGTAGTCCTGCCGCTGTTTCTCAGTAAGGTATTTTGATATTTTGTTCCATTGCTTTTCGGCGATAAAGCCAGTGCTGTCGATTGAGCGTTCCAGTTCGGGGAGGTTTACCCATCCGGTGAGAGTGGTCTCCAGCAAGGCTATGTTCTTGCGTTTTTTGTCGGTGTAGTAGCCAAGATAGGCATGACAAGGTTCGACGAAGATGACAGGCTTCAAGCCGATCTTGCGCATAATCGAGGCGAAGAACACGCAAGCATCAACGCAGTTGGCCTGGCGGTAACGATAGACTTCGTCGAAGAAACGAATGTGCTGAGTGTTGCTGCGTTTCGACGGATTTGCGGTACAGGTGATGGACGAGTAGGTGATGCCGCGGTTAAGGGCGTAGTACCATATCGCCTTCACCTGCTGCTGCGGAGTGTTGGCTTTGGTTTGGTAGCCTGTGAAGCGCCGCACTATGCCTTGGTCAAGCATCTCCGAAAGCAGCGAGTCAATCTCAGGGTGGTCTTCGTTCACGTAGGCGCAGAACATCCATTTGAAGTCGGTATGGTTGCCCGAAGTGTCGCGCACCGAGAGCAGGCACTCGTTGACCGAGCGGTAGGAGAGGTGCAGGTTGCGCACTCCCACGCGTTCGTCGTTGAGGTAGCAGCTGAAAGTCAAGTCAATCATCCCCGGCTGACGCAGGTTGCGCAGCACATTGTACTTCCACTTGGGATTGATGGCGAAGGAGACCTCCGTACCGCGTTTGCCGAGAGTTTCCAGAATCTCGGTTTCGTAGTTGATGGCCGACGAGTCGATGACTATGCGCATCACCGCGTTATCGACATGAGGTGTGAGCCGAGCCTGGAAGAAGTCGAACTGGTCGTTGCCGGTGTAGTTGTTGTAGCCGAGTATGAGCGAGGGGTACAAGATGCCGTCAAGCAATGGCTGGTAGCTCACTTGGAAATTGGCCTTACCTGGTTTCGAGGCATTGTTGCATCCGCAAAGCAGCGCCACTGTCAGCAAGAGTATGATATGAACCTTAACTTTCAAAGTCAATCAAACATTTGGACATCCATGCAATCACAAACTGTTGACAATTCCCGTCACCAGCACGATAATCAGTGCAAGGGGAGCTACAAAGCGTACAAGGAACAAGAATCCCTTGAACCAAGGGATGGCTATAGTGCCGTGGTTGGAGAGTTCGTCGCGGATGGCCTCCTTGTCAACCACCCAGCCGAGGAATATCACAGCGCAGAGAGAGCAAAGAGGAGGCAGGTAGATGGAGTTGAGCTGGTCAACGAAGGCGAAGAGGGACTTGCCACCGATGGTGAAATTGCCGCAAACGCCGTTGCTCAGCGAAAGGATTGCCGAGAGAGCCAGCATCAGCAGGCAGATGACGATGGTGTTGCGAGTGCGTTGACTCTTGCCCTTCTTGTACTCCTCGCCCCAAGCCACCTGGGCCTCGAGCAGCGAGATGGCGGAGGTGAGAGCTGCGATGACCAGCAAGAGGAAGAAGATGGACTCGAAAATGGTGCCGATGGGGAGGCCGTCGGCGGGGTTCATGGAGTTGAACACTACCGGGAGAGTCATGAACACCAATCCAGGACCACCCGCGGGGTCTTGTCCGCTGGCGAACACCGCGGGGAAGATGGCTATGCCGGCGAGGATGGCGATCAGCGTGTCGCACACGGTTATCCATATTGAGGTCTTGAGAAGATTGTCGTCTTTCGGCAGGTAGGAGCCATAGACAATCATCACGCCCATGCCCACCGACAGCGAGAACAGCGCCTGACCCAAGGCGGCAAGCACACCTTGTCCTGTGAGCTGAGTGAAGTCGGGTTTGAAGAGGTAGGCGAAGCCAGCGGAGGCACCTGGTAGAGTGGCGGAGCGCACACAGAGTACCACCAGAAGCACTACCAACACGGGCATCAGTATCTTCGACACCCGCTCGATGCCTTTCTGAACACCGCCCAAGATGACCGCACCCGTAATCAGTAAGAACACAGCGATAAAGACAATTGGACGGAGAGCCGAGGTGGAGAAGAAGTCGAAGTGGTCGGATATCGCGACACTGTCAAGTCCGATATGGGCGCCGACGAGCGATTCAGCGAAGTAGTTGGTTGTCCAGCCAGAAATGACAAGATAGAGGGCGAGGATGAGGAAGCTTGTGACAAGACCCAGAAGGCCGGCGTAGCGCCACAAGCGCTGCTTCGGGGATTGGACGAGTGACTCGTAGGCGAATATGGGAGTGCGCCCCGTGCGACGACCCATGACAAACTCGGTTATCATCAGTGCCATGCCGATGAAGAAGACAAAGCAAAGGTAAACCAGCAAGAAAGCACCGCCGCCGTATTGGCCGCAGATGTATGGGAAACGCCAGATATTGCCTAATCCGACAGCCGAGCCAACTGCTGCTGCGATGGCACCGAACGAAGAACTAAAACCTTTAGATTCAGACATTGTTTATTCGTTTATTTGTTGATTGTTGATGTGTTGGATGTGGATATGTTGGGTGTTGATATGTTGGGTGTTGATATGTTGATATGTTGGATGTTGATATGCTAATATGTTGGATGTTGATGCTTTTACCGACTGCTTGAAACTTGAAGCTAAAAGCTAGAAACTCATTTTCCCAATTTTTCCACATACTCCGTCCAGCTGGCCCTCTGCGACTTCGCCTTGTGTTTCTTGGGTTTCAGTTCCTGATGCAGAGCCGCCATAGGGTGAGTGAGCTGCAGGTAGTGGCAGTATGCCGCCGCCAGAGAGTCGGTGGCGTCGAGGTATTTCGGCTCGTCGTCGTATTTCAGCTGCATCTGTAGCATGGCCGACACCTGTTCCTTGGAGGCGGCGCCGTTGCCTGTGATATATTGTTTAATCAGTCGTGGTTCGTATTCGGTGAACGACAGGTCGCGACTCATAGCCGCCGCTATCGCCACCCCCTGTGCACGCCCAAGTTTGAGCATCGACTGCACGTTCTTGCCGTAGAACGGTGCTTCGATAGCCAGGTGGTCGGGATGGTGTTGGTCGATGATTTCCACCACGCTGTCGAAGATCTTGCGGATGCGCAGGTTGTAGTCCTCGATACGTTTGAGGTATAGCACGTCCATAGTCACCAACTGCGCGCGAGTCTCCTCCACACGCAGGATGCTCCATCCCATTATCAAGGTTCCCGGGTCGATGCCCAATATGATGCGCTCCATGCGATTCTTTCTTAGAGTGTGCAAAGTTACGAACAATGCCGTTAACTGCAAAATATTTTTTCAGAAAGGTTGGATGTGGGATATATTCCGTATCTTTGCACTTGTTTATTCAAGTCGTTGCATAATTTTTTTCAAGCACATCTTTCATTTCAAGTACATCTTTACCATGAACAATATCGTCATTACAATCAACAGACAATGTGGCAGCGGTGGAGGCGAAATGGCCAGGCTGCTCGGTAAAAAACTAGGTATGAAGGTCTATAACCGCGAGTTGCTCGAAGACATAGCCAAGCAGTTCGACATGACCATAGAGCACATGGAGGAGGTCAAGGCGCAGAGGGTAAACTGGTGGAGCGATTTCTGCCGCTTCTATCAGCAGTTCGGCGCCGCAGGGCATAAGGTCAGCGCTAAACCCGACGTGACGCCGCTGAGCCTTTACTATGCCGAGGCAAGAGCCTTGCGCGAGCTGGCCGAGAAAGAAAGCTGCATCATAGTGGGGCGAGCCGGATTCCATATCTTCCGAGACAATTCCGATGCGATTCACCTATTCATTAGGGCCGACCGCCAGTCGCGTATCGCACGAGTCGCCGCCCAACTCGACCTGGATCTCGACGAAGCAGAGAAGACGATGGATCGCATAGACAAGGGACGTGACAATTTCGTCAAGAACGTCACCGACTCGTCGCGCTACGACTTGCGCAACTATGACTTCGTGTTCAACATCACAGGGATGGACCTTGACAAGGTGGCAGAGTTCCTCGCGAAGAACATACGTCTCAAGATGGAAAGATAGTATTCCCGAAGCACGCTGTCATTGACAGTGTAGCTGCCAGAAAGCTATACAATAAAACTTTGCATTTCATTCCTCGACTCTTTGCGCCAGCCTCACGGAGGCTCCTATGCAGCGAGGGTTGCCGGTTTGTCCATGCATGGTTGAGGATGTTGTAATAGGCCTCGCCCACCAGCTCGCGGCAGAGCGCTTCGTCGCATTTCACGCGCACGGCGAAGAAACGCTCGATCAGGTCGCGGTTGCTCATGATAAGCTCTACGAAGTCATCGTGGTTGGCATCGGGGGAGAGTATGGATGGGGATTCTTTGATTGTTGACAGGATTTATGTTGATATGTTGAAGTTGGTGGTTGTTTTTTTGTGAGTGGCTATATGGTTGGTTGCAAAGATAGTAGAAAACCGTCTTCGATATATAATAATAGACGCAAAGGGGGGGGGGAATTGACAACGGGGGTGAAATTTTAACATTTAGGGAGAGGAGAGGGCTGATTTCGGGTGCTTTTATGGGGTGGGGCAAGTGGGTGTGTATCAAAATGATATAGTTTATTGGTTTTGGTCCCCTTTTGGTCCCCTTTTGGTGTCGTTTTGGGTTGGACCAAGGTAGGGTTATACTAACGCCAACGATTGGCCGTTATAACAAGAACCGAGGCGGCTGCGGAGCAAGAACGGAGCAGGAGCAAGGAACGGACGAAGGACGGACGAAGGACGGCCGAGGAGGAGCCGGAGGACGGGAACGGGCAGAGAGGGGCGATGGCGGAGAGCGGGCTGGCGCCAACGGTGGAGATGGCAATGGGCTTATAGATACAAAGACAGATTACTTAAAACAGAGCGTTATGGCAAAGATAAGAGCGTCGTTGGTAAAACCCTCGGGGGCGCTGGGGGATGTGGTGTCCTACACGCGGATGGGCAAGACGTACTGCCGGAGGCGGGCGGAGGTGTTCAACGACCAGCGGTCGGAGAGGCAGTTGCGTCAGCGCGCGTTGTTCAAGGCGATGCGGCAGACGGCAGCGCTGATGTGCACGATGCTGCAGCGAGGGCTGGCGAAGTATGCGCACGACCATGGGATGACGGAAGACAACATGTTTGCGAAGCTGAACAAGGAGTGTTTTGAATATGAGAACGGACGAGTGAGGATTGACTATGCGAAGCTGAAGGTGGCGTATGGGTACGAGGGGAGGGTGATGGTGACGGAGGTGAGCAAGAAGGGGCGTCGGGTAGAGGTGAAGTTCGGGACGTGGCAGGGCGAGGCGACGGCACGGAAGACGGACGTGGTGCATATATACGCGGTGGAGCCGAAGCTGGAGGTGTGCGAGTTGGTGGCTAGCGTGGAGCGAGAGGCGGGAGTGGCGGAATTTGAGCTGCCAGAGGCGGAGGGACAGAGAGGCAGGAGGCAGACGTACTACCTGTATGCCATGGCGGAGGCGGAGAACACAGCTGATGTGCCGACGATGTCGGCGGACGAGAAGCGATGGAACAAGAAGCACAGGAACGTGAACAGGAAGGTGTCGAGGAGTGAGTTTGTGGGGATGATGAAGATGTGAAAGGAAGTCATGGAGGATGAAGGAAAGAAAGCAAAAGCCCCGACGCGGAGGCGTCGGGGCTTTTGACTGATACGGCTTTTGTTTTTGCCGGAGCTAGGCGGTTCGGTTACTGGATTTCGATTTTCTGGGCGAGGGCTTTCTTCTCGTCTTCGGTGAACTTGGGCATCGTGATGGAGAGGATGCCGTGTTCGACCTTGGCGGAGATTTGGTCGCGCTTCACGTTGTCGGGCAGTGAGAACGCCTGCTTGAACTGAGAGGAGCTGAACTCGCGGCGCAGCCACTTGCGTCCTTCCTTCTCCTCTTTCTTGTTCTCCTTTGACATCTCGACGACGAGCTGGTTGTCGGTGTCGATGCTGATGGAGAGGTCTTCTTTCTTGAGGCCGGGGACGCAGAGCTCCATCTCATAGTCCTTGTCGGTCTCGCTGATGTTCATCTTGGGGGTTGCCACATGCTCTTCGGGCATGAATCCGTTGCCCCAGTTGAGAAGCTCGTTGAACAATGACGGCATCAATTCGCGGTTGTTTCTTGTTACTAACATGGTTTTGTCCTCCTTTGATTTTTAATTGTTGATATGTTTTTTTTGTTGATATGTTTTTTTGTTGATATGTTTTTTTGTTGATATGTTTAATGTTGATATGTTTATAGGGTTTGGATTGTTTTAGTGTTTGAGAGGTGAGTGACTTTTTTTCGGGGGCTCTTGCGAACCGCTTTCGATGGAGGTAGTTGCAAGTGCTGTACCATAAGGGAATATAATGACAATATGGCATAAAAGAAGTCAAATTGCCATGTTTTATGATGACAAAATGACATATACGGAAAGTTTCGCGAGAGTGTTGGGAGGTGGGCGGTGGCGAGGGGAGGGTGTTATTAACTATTGTAGTTTAATATCTTTAGCGAAGAGGAGAGGTGCGGGTTGGATTAAATGTGTACTTTTGCAAGTGACGGAAACCAATAAATCGGCTATGGAGAACATGCAACAAAACGAACCTGAAATAGGCAGGGAGTACATAAACCTGAAGAAGATACTGGCGGCCAAGGGAGTGAAGGTGGGGCCACTGATGCGGGCGCTGCTGAGCCGTCTGCTGCACATCAAGGATCTGAACGCGGGCATCTATGAGCACCGCAATCTGTTCGGGTTGGACTTTGTGGATGCGTTTTTCTATGGCGACCTGGGAATCACGGTGAATACGGTGCACGCGGAACGGATACCGAAGGAAGGCTATCCCATCATAGCCGGCAACCACCCGCTGGGCGGTCCTGACGGGTTGGCGCTGATGGGGGCGGTGGGGAAATTCAGGAAGGATATTATCTTCCCGGTGAACGACTTTTTGATGCATCTGCCGGGCTTGAGGTCGCTGTTTGTGCCGATAGACAAGGTGAACAAGAACAAGAATATAGAGGCGCTGGAGAACGCCTTTGCAGGGGAGAACACGTTGTTGTATTTCCCTGCGGGGATGTGCTCGCGGCTGCAGAAGGGGGAGATACGCGATTTGGAATGGAAGCCGACGTTCATAAAGAAGGCAGTGAAATACAAGCGCGACATCATACCGTTCTATTTCGAGGCACGGAACCGCAAGCGTTTTTACCATATAGCCAACCTGCGGAAGAGGCTGGGGGTGAAGTTCAACTTCGAAATGGCGCTGCTGCCGGGCGAGATGTTTGCGCAGAAGGGCAAGACCTTCACCCTGGTGATAGGCAAGCCGATACCGTACACGCGGTTTGACGGGAGCCACACGGCGAAGGAGTGGGCGGCGATGCTGAGAGACTATGTGTATAGGCTGAAGGAGGAGCCGGATTTGGAGTTTTGAGGTTTGACTCACCTCATTTGATTTATTTCATAGGTGTTCGCAGCCTTCGGCACAAGTTTCAAGTTTCAAGTTTTTAGTTATTTATGGAGAATATAGATATAAGTTACATTCGGGAGCCTGTTGAGCGCGCGCTGCTGCTGCAAGAGCTGAAGCAGCGACACTTTCTGCGTAAGACCAATTACGGCGACAAGGAGATATATGTAACCACGGCGCACCGCTCGCCGAACATCATGCAGGAGATAGGGCGGCTGAGAGAACTGAGTTTTGCGCTGCAGGGCGGCGGTACGGGCAAGCCGGTGGATATAGACGAATACGACTTGCTGCCCGACCCGCACTGCTACAAGCAGCTCTTCGTGTGGAGTCCGCAGGATCAGGAGATTGTGGGTGCCTATAGGTTCATACACGGCACGAACATAATGCAGCGTGCTGACGGCACCTATGCCACCTCGGCGGCATCGGAGTTCCACTTTGGCGAGGAGTTCATACGCGACTACCTGCCGTTCACCGTGGAATTGGGTCGAGCCTTTGTGCAACCGATGTTCCAGCCGGGCACCAACCTCAGCAAGGGGCTTTACTCGCTGGACAACTTGTGGGACGGAATAGGCTGTCTGGCTATGGAAATACCCGAAACGCGCTATTTCTTCGGCAAGGTGACGATGTACTCGCAGATGAATCCAGAAGCCAAAGACCTCATACTCTATTTCCTAAAGAAACACTTCCCTGACCGCGACGGCTTGCTGTGGCCATACGAACCGAGGGAGATAGAGACGGACTTCAACAAGCTGCACCGACTGCTCAGGGGACGCAACTACAAGGAAGACTATCAGACGCTGGTGCACACGGTGCGCGAACTGGGGTCGAGTGTGCCGCCGCTCATCAATGCCTACATAAAACTTTCGCCAACCATGCGCACATTCGGCACGGCCATGACGCATGGGTTCGGGGATGTGGATGAGACGGGTATCCTCATAAAATTGCGCGACATTTACCCCGACAAGCGCAGCCGCTATTTCGAGTCGTACGAGAAACGCAACCGACGTCTGGATCGTCGCAACCTGTTCAATATAGACCTGGAGAAGCTGCCTTGGTGGGGTAAGACCGCCGACGGCGAGCCGGAGACCGTAGCCGAACATATTGCCAAGATAAGGGAGAAACATCAGGAACGCATGGCGAAGCGTAAGACCACGCGAGCCAAGGGAAACGAAGTGAAGACCAATGACAAACCCGTCGCCAAACCAAAGGAGAAGAAAGAGAAAAAGGCACCCGCAAGGAGGGGAAAGACGGAATAGGCAGAGAGACCCGAGTGTAAATAAATATACGATAATACCGACATGCAGATAAAAACCGCCGAGTTCATAGTCAGCAACAGCACATACACCAAGTGCCCGTCGGACGGCAAGCCGGAGTATGCCTTCATAGGGCGCAGCAATGTGGGCAAGTCGTCGCTCATCAATATGCTCACTGGCGTGAAGGGTCTTGCCAAGACGAGCGGTAAGCCAGGCAAGACACAGCTGATAAACCATTTTCTCGTGAACAAGGAGTGGTATATCGTTGACCTGCCGGGTTACGGTTATGCGCAGACATCCAAGTCGTCACGCCGAGCATGGCAAAAGATGATTAACGACTATATGCTGAAGCGAGAGTCGCTGGTGAATGTGTTTTTGCTCATCGACTCGCGTATTCCGCCGCAGAACATCGACATTGAATTTGCCAATTTCCTCGGTGCCAACGGCGTTCCCATGACCATAGTCTTTACTAAAACCGACAAGGAGAACCAACGTACGGTGAGCGCCAACGTAGAGGCGTTCCGCCAACGCATGCTTCAAGACTGGGATTCGTTGCCGGACATGATTCTCACATCGTCGGTGTCGGGACACGGCAAGGAGCAGGTCCTTGACTTTATCGACAAAATAAACAGTAGCCTATGAAAAAGATAGTAGCCATAGCCGTTGCATTCCTGACGGCATTCAATATTGCGGCCCAGTCAACCGCCAAACTCGAACAGGCGGTGCGTGAGGCACAGAATTCAAGCGCGCTCAGCCACGCAACGCTCTCGGTGAGCGTTTACAACATCACCAAAGACAAAAGTGTATATTCGTACGAAGGACAGAAGTCGCTGGTGCCGGCTTCGATGGCCAAGATTCTCACCACGGCTGTAGGCTTTGACAAACTGGGCTCATCGTTCCGATTCAAGACGGTGGTGAAATACACGGGCAAGATAGATAAAAACGGAGTGTTGCGCGGCGACATAGTGATTGTTGGGGGAGGAGACCCCATACTGGGTTCGTACCGCTACAAGCAGACCACGCCAGATTCGGTGTTTGCCTCGTGGCTGAGAGCCATGCGCAATCACGGTATCAAGAGTGTTGACGGTCGAGTGTGCTACGATGCCAGCGTCTTCGATGACAAGCAGCACAACAACTCATGGCAGTGGGGCGACATAGGCAACTACTATGGTTGTGGAGCCACTGGGCTTAATTTTCACGAGAACATGTTCTTTGTCTATTTCAATGCGGGGCAGAAGCTTGGAGCTGCGGCAACGGTTGACCATACCTCTCCCGATGGAGTAAAAATACATGGGCAGAACTATGTGACCACGGGAGCCGCCAATTCGGGCGACAATGTGGTTATATATGGTGACGCATCCAGTTTTATACGGGTGTATGAGGGCACTGTGCCGCTGGGTAAACGCAATTTCTCGGTACGTGGAGCGCTGCCCAATCCAGCAGAGAGCTGCGCCACGATGTTTACCGCCTACCTCAAGTCCAACGGAGTCAATGTCAGCGGTACTCCCGTGCGCAACCAGCGTCACGCAGACGGCAAGGAAATGGTTGACTACCTCTCCAATACCTATTATGTCATAGCACAATACACCAATCTCACCAGCAACAACCTCTATGCCGAAAGCATACTGAAATATCTGGGTTACAAGATGTATAAGAAAGGTTCGTCTGAGAATGGTGTGAAAGCAATAATGAGTTACTGTGCAGAGGGGGGATTGAATGTTGACGGAGTCAAAGTTGTCGATGGTTGCGGCCTGTCGCGCGAAAACCGTGTCACCTGCGACTTCATGTGCCGATTCCTGCGCCATGTGGCTCGCCGTCCCATATACAGCGATTTCAGCAAGTCGCTTGCCAAGGTGGGGGAGAGTGGAACTGCGAAGAACCTGTTGCCAAAGCTTCCTGCCAACATAGCCATGAAAATCAAGAGCGGTTCGATGGACGGAGTGAAGAGTTATGCAGGTTACATCACCAATGCCAAGGGAGACCTGCTGTGCTTCTCCATCATAGCCAACAACTTCACCTGCTCGGGTTCGCAAGTGCAGCCGCAGCTGGAGAAGATAATGATGCAGATGGCTACAATGCAGTAATAAAAATTAAAGGCTTCCGATTTCGGAAGCCTTTAATTGTGTTTGTATTTCTTTTCGTCTATTTAATCAGGAACTGGTATCTATTGAAGTTCTTCAAGGCTATGCCTGTTCCGCGAGCCACGGCGCGCAACGGATCTTCGGCTATGTGCACCTGTAGTTTGGTCTTGGACGAGATGCGCTCGTCAAGTCCGCGCAGCAGTGCGCCACCACCGGCCAGATAGATGCCGGTCTTGTAGATGTCGGCGGCCAACTCGGGAGGGGTCTGTGCCAGTGTGTCGAGGATGGCCTGTTCAATCTGGGTGATTGATTTGTCGAGAGCATGCTGCATCTCTTTGTAGTTGATGGTGACTTCTTTTGGCAGGCCGGTCATCATGTCACGTCCTTTGCAGGGGAAGTCCTCTGGCGGGTCTTCGAGTTCGGAGACAGCCGAGCCTACTGCTATCTTGACGCGTTCGGCAGTCGGGATTCCGATGACCATGTTGTGGTGTTTGTGCATGTAATCTACCACATTCTGGTTGAATACATCGCCAGCCACGCGGATGGAGTTATTGCAGACGATGCCTCCCAAAGAGATGACGGCGATTTCTGCGGTACCGCCTCCGATATCTACAATCATGTGTCCGAATGGTTCAAGCACGTCAATGCCGATACCAACGGCAGCGGCCATGGGTTCGTGAATCATGCGTATTTCTTTGGCACCTGCCTGTTCTGCGGCTTCGCGTACCGCACGTTCCTCCACGTTTGTGATGCCAGACGGGATGCAGATGACCATCTTCAATGACGGCGGCATGAAAGAACGGCTGATTGTGGTCATGCCGATAAGACGGCGTATCAGGTGTTGAGCCATCTCGTAGTCGGCTATCACGCCTCCTTTCAAGGGACGAATTGTCTCCAGGTTGCGCTGGTCGGTGCGGCCTTCCATGAGCTGTGCCTCTTTGCCGACGGCTTTTATCTCACCTGTGTTGCGGTCGTAGGCCACTATCGACGGCTCGTCGATAACCACTTGGTCGTTGTAAATCACTATGGAGTTGGCGGTTCCCAAGTCCATTGCTATCTCTTTGTTAAAAAGCGAAAGAAGACCCATATTTTGTTTTAGTTTTTAGTTTTTAGTTTTAAGTTTCAAGTTACTGGTTCCAGATATTTAGTTTCAAGTTACTGGTTCCAGATATTTAGTTTCAAGTTACTGGTTCCAGATATTTAGTTTCAAGTTACTGGTTTCAGGTTCTTTGAGTTGTTAGTTCTTTTACGTTTTCTATAATCGTTTTGTTTCAAGCGCCCGTACTTTCATCTCAATGTTTGAAATGGCGTTTCCCGGTAATCACCATCGCCATCTTGTTTTTCTCGCAGTAGTCGATGGAGTCTTGGTCGTGTATCGAGCCGCCAGGGTGCGCCACCGCTGTGATGCCAGCTTCGTGGGCTATCTCGACGCAGTCGGGGAAGGGGAAGAAGGCGTCGCTGGCCATCACGGCACCGTTGAGGTCGAAGCCGAAGCTCTTGGCTTTGGCAATGGCCTGTTTCAGGGCATCCACACGTGATGTTTGACCCGTGCCGCTGGCGTAGAGTTGGTGGTTTTTGGCAAGAACGATGGCGTTCGACTTGGTGTGTTTCACCAGTATGGTGGCGAAGGCGAGGTCGGCGGCTACGTTGGGGGGTACGGGGGTGGAGGTGACGCTGTTGGTCATCTCTTCGGCTTTGGGTACCACAGTGTCGCGGTCCTGCACCAGTACGCCGTCGAGCACGCTGCGGAACATCTGTTGGTGCATTTTGAAGGCGTTGCGCTTCAGGATGATGCGGTTCTTCTTGCCTTTGAGAATCTCCAAGGCGTCAGCGTCGTAGTCGGGAGCAATGCAGACTTCGAAGAATATCTTGTGCATCTCTTCGGCAACATCCTTTGTTATCTTGCGGTTGGTGATGAGTACGCCGCCGAAGGCCGATACGGGGTCGCCGGCCAATGCCAGTTTCCAGGCGTCAAGCAGGCTGTCGGCTGTAGCCATGCCGCAGGCATTGTTGTGTTTCAGAATGGCGAAGGCGGTTTCCTCGAAGTCGTCGATCAGAGAGCATGCGGCGTCAATGTCGCCCAGGTTGTTGTAGCTTATCTCTTTGCCGTTGAGTTTGGTGAAGCATGCCTCCAGGTCGCCATAGTAGAAACCTTTCTGGTGAGGGTTCTCGCCGTAGCGCAGTGGCACCGCCTGCAGCGAACTCTGTTTAAATGCTGCAATGTCTTCGGTGCGGTTGAAGTAGTTGAATATGGCTGTGTCGTAGTGCGAGCTTACGTTGAAAGCGTAGGCAGCGAAGCGGTGGCGTTCCTCAAGGGTTGTGCAACCGTCGTTTTCGCGGTAAAGTTCCAGAAACTCGGCGTAGTGGTTCACAGCGGGCACTATCAGTACGTCTTTGAAGTTCTTGGCGGCGGCGCGTATCAGTGATATGCCGCCGATGTCAATTTTCTCAATGATGTCCTGTTCGGGGGCGTTGCTGGCCACCGTCTGCTCAAAGGGATAGAGGTCAACGATAACGAGGTCGATTTCTGGTATCTCGTATTCTTTCAGCTGCTCGCCGTCGCTGTAGATGTCGCGGCGACTCAGTATGCCGCCGAACACCTTAGGGTGCAAGGTCTTGACGCGGCCGCCGAGTATAGAGGGGTATCCTGTCAAGGACTCCACGGCTATTGGCTCGATGCCTAGGTCGTGGATGAATTTATAAGTTCCGCCAGTCGAATATATCGTAACATCGTTTTTGTGCAGCTCACGAACGATGTCTTCAAGTCCGTCCTTGTAATAAACTGAAATTAATGCGCTCTTTATTTTTTTAGCTTCCATATATTCTAAATTCAAAGTTAATCACCAAATTCTATTCCAAGACCCTTCGCCGTATGTACCAAGCGGCTTTCGGGGTTTATGAGGTTCTGTTCGCGGACAGCCTCTTCCAGCGGTATGCCCACAACGTCAGGATGATGGTATGCTACCATCTGGCCGAACTTGCCTTCGAGCACGAACTCCATAGCGCGCACTCCGAATTCGCTGGCCAGCACACGGTCGAATGCTATGGGCGTGCCGCCGCGTTGCAGATGACCAAGGATGGTGCAGCGTATGTCGTGTTCCACGCCAGAGGCTTTCAGGTCGGCAGCGAGTTGCTCGGCGATACCACCAAGTTTGATGTGCTGATAGCCCACTTCGCCAGTCACTGTGCCTGTCACAGAACCGCCAGCGGGCACGGCGCCCTCGGCCACCACGATGATGCAGTAGCCGTGGCGCTTGTTGTAGCGCTGCTCAATCTTCTGCTTTATCTTCTCGATGTTATACGGTATTTCCGGTATGATGCACACGTCTGCGCCGCCAGCTATCGCACTGTGGAGAGCTATCCAGCCAGCGTCGCGTCCCATCACTTCCATGATGAACACGCGGTTGTGAGATGCTGCGGTAGTTACCAGTTTGTCTATCGCTTCGGTGCAAATCTGCACAGCCGTTTGGAAACCGAAAGTGTAGTCGGTCATCGAAAGGTCGTTGTCGATAGTCTTGGGCACGCCAACAATCTTCAGACCCTTTTGAGCCAAGCCCAGGGAGATGCGCTGCGAGCCATCGCCGCCGATGTTTATCACAGCATCGATGCCGAGATACGAGAGTTTGCGTATCATTTCGTCGCTGCGGTCAACCGTTGTCCAGCTGCCGTCAGGGTTCTTCACCGGCCATGCAAACGGGCCGCCTTTGTTTGTGGTGCCAAGGATGGTGCCGCCTTGTATCTGCAGCCCTTCCACCGTCTTTTCGTCAAGTATTTGGATTTCGGTGGGTTCGCGTAATACACCGTTGAACGACTCGATGCATCCAACCACTTCCCAATCGTTTTCCTGTGAGGCTCGTTTCACAATGCCTCTTATCACTGCGTTCAGACCTGGGCAGTCGCCCCCCCCCGTCAGAACCATTACTCGTTTCAGTGCCATAGATGATTAAAAATTATATGTTTGATGTTATCAGTTTGTTTATCAGGAACCTTACATGATAGGTCACCAATTTCATGACGAACAAAAATACATATTTCTTCCAAATCACACAAGTGCTTTTTTTAACATTGTGTTCATTATGTTCCATTGTATTTATGCCGAGCACTAACCAACAAATGTTGAAAACTGGTTGGGTAACTGTCATTTTATCAGAGTGGATATGTGTAATTTTGCAAACTGAAACCCATGTATTCATGTAAACAATCAATAATACCATGTCCGACGAAGAGATTATCCACCTGAAAGACGTTCTCATCAGTTATGATGACGAGTCGCCCGTACTGTCGCATGTGAATCTGTCGCTCCATAAAGGTGAGTTTGCCTACCTTATAGGCAAGAGCGGTGCAGGCAAGACCTCGCTGATGCGGTCGCTTTATGCGCAACAGTCAATAGAAGGCTTGGAAGCCAATGTGTGCGGTTTCGACTTGTTGAAAATGAAGCGTCGTCGTCTGCCGCTGTTGCGACGTAAAATCGGCATAGTATTCCAAGACTTTAACCTCTTGAATGACCGTAACGTCTATGACAACCTGTGTTTTGTTCTACGAGCTACGGGATGGAAGAAACGCAAGATGATAGATCAGCGAATCATGGAGACGCTGGAGGCAGTAGGGCTCGCCGGTAAGGCCCAGTCGCGTACCTACCAACTCTCCGAAGGTGAACAGCAGCGAGTCGGCATAGCGCGAGCGTTGATTAACAACCCAGAACTCATCCTGGCCGACGAGCCGACAGGAAACCTTGACCCAATCACTTCATCGGAAATCATGCAGTTGCTGACCGACATCAACAAAAACTCCCAAATACCGATGCTCATCTCCACGCACGACTTTATGATGATTGACAAGTTCCAAGCGAGGGTGATATGCTGCGAGAACGGCACTGTCATTGACCCGCAATGACAATAAATTAACGCAAACCGAGACTAAACAATAAAAAAACGTAAGTGACGTTTAATATTTGAATTAATAGTTTGATTTATGAAAAAGGTTCTCCTGATAGTTCTTGCCGTGCTTTTTGTTGTACCTGTGGTTTCTGCGCAGAATAAAGACAAGAAAGGAAAGAAGGTTGTGTCGCCTATTATAGAAGGCCGACAGAAAGTTCGTCAGACCGACTATGACTCGGTGTGGAAGTTCACTACTTTCGACAACAAGAAGAAATACTACTGTAATTTTGACTATACGCAGGTGATGGATATTGTGGCGCAGAAGAAACCAGATTGGGGTGCATTCAAGCCTGTTATGAACTACCTGCTTACCGTGCCACGTGCGCCGCTGCGCATTTGTGCGGTGTTTGCCCTCAACCCCAACATTACCAACGAAGATCACCGCAACGCACTTATCGATGCTGCCCGTTACGATGCGAAGGAGGCCTACGCCTTGTTCACCGACTGGGCGCAGGAACAGGAGATGAAAAACAAGTTCTCCTTCAATGTTGCGCAGGTTGACTACCGCTATTGGAAGGGTAACGACTACTTTCTTTCCGAGCCTCCGACCGATGACATCATTGTGGTGGGTTACATCCTCTATTTCGGCACCAAGAAAATAGACTTGTTCCCCAATGCCACTGCCAATGCCCAGACCTTCAAAGACATCAAGTTTTTCCCCAACGATGCCACAATTGTTGACTCCTATATCCCAGTTATAGACTCGCTGGCTAGCTACCTCAAAGCAAACGACAACTATGAGGTGCTACTCACTGGCTATACCGACAATCAGGGAACCCCGGCTTATTGCACAGGTCTTGCCCGGCAGCGTGCTGTGGAAATCAAGAAACAGTTGTTGAAGCGCGGCATTGCCGAATACAAGATAGAAATCGACCCCAAAGGCTCAGCAGACCCCATCGGTGACAACGAGACATACGAGGGTCGTATAGCTAACAACCGAGTGGCGATAAAGATACAATAGTCGGCTGTCAGTGGTTAGCAATAAGGAAACATATAAGAAACTATGCGAGACAGAGGGTGACAGAATCCCTCTGTTTTTGCAATATTGGTGGATGGATGCCGTATGTTACGGTAAGCAATGGGATGTCGCTTTGGCGTATTCCAAGGATGGATCGGTCATCGGTGCATTGCCGTATCTTATAGGTTCCAAGTTCGGATTGCGATATATAGTGCAGCCGCAATTGACGCAATACAACGGACCATGGTACCGATATGCCGAAGGGTTGAGTGTGCGTAAACAGCTCCAGTTCCAATATGATGTTGACGAGCAACTGATAGCGTGTTTGAAAGAGCTTAAGCTGGCTTTTTTCAGTCAGAATTTTTCACCACAAGTTACAAACTGGTTGCCGTATCATTGGGCAGAATACAAGCAGACGACACGATACAGTTACCGCTATGATGACATATCCGTGCCAGAGAGCCTATTGGGACAGATGAGTCCCAAAAACAGACGGTATAAGATAGAAACCGTGATGCCGTCGTTGGATGTGGAGAATATAGGCTCGGCTGAGTTGGTGGCGACGCAGAACGAGTTCTTGCGGCGTCAAGGGAAGGGCAACATTCTTTCGCAGGAGTTCCTCAAAAGGGTGTGCGATACTGCCGTAATGAGAGGAAACGGGGTGGTGATAGCCGTCTGTGACAAGGAAAGAGGCAAACGTATGGGAGCTGCATTCGCTGTGTATGACAGCCAGTGTGCCTATGCCCTTGTGACCGCATACGACAAGGCAGGCGATGCGGCGGCGGTGAACACGTGTCTTTTCTGGGCACTTATAACGACACTTTCCGGCCGTACCAAGTCTTTTGATTTCGAGGGCAGTATGGATCGAGGTGTTGAAAATTACTTCCGATCATTTGGCGCAAGGCCGATTGCTTACCACCATATATGGAAAATAGACAATCCGTTGCTGCGTCCGATCCTAGAAAAACGTGGGATATGAAAATCACGTTATTGGTGGTTTCCAAGACAGATGTGTCTTATGTAAAGGCAGGCCTTGACGAATATGTGTCAAGGTTGAAACACTATGTTGATTTCGAGATAGTCACGGTGTTGCCAAAGATGGCATCCAGCGCTACGCCCGATATGGTCAAAAAGCAAGAAGGAGAGTTGATAATGAAACAGATGCAGAAGGCTGACCGTATAGTGTTGCTCGATGAGAGAGGAAAAGAGTTCCGTTCGGTGGAATTCGCCGACTACATCCAGCGACAAGCCAATGCCGCAGTGAGACATCTCTGTTTTGTCATAGGCGGAGCCTTCGGTTTCTCGGAAGATGTTTACAAGGCAGCGCACGACAAAATCTCGCTGTCAAAGATGACCTTCAACCACCAGATGGTGCGCCTCTTCTTCACAGAGCAGCTCTACCGTGCTTTCACCATACTCAACCACGAGAAATACCATAACGAGTAGGCGGTGGTCGGTTGTTAGTAGTTGGTAGTCGGTGGGCGTATTAAAAAAAAATGTCTGGGGAGATACAATAAAATAAAATAGGTGCGGTTATTTATATTGGTGTTTTAGATTGCGACAGTAGCTCAGTTGGTAGAGCGGCGGCTTCCCAAGCCGCAGGTCGCGGGTTCGAGCCCCGTCTGTCGCTCAGGAGTATATGGTAGAAACGTACAAACTCACTAAAAGAAGCATGATTTGTTTGGTCTTGCTTCTTTTTTTGTTGCCTGTAAGTCACGCCCAGAAGACATCTTCTGCTTCTGCTGCGGCGGATTTCAAATCCACCGCACCAACAAAGTTTTCTGTCATATCGCAAGAGCGACTTTTTGCGCCTGGCGACGAGGGTTGCTATTGGAGGATACCCGCTGTGCTTTGTCTCGACGACGGCACCATTATCGCCACATGCGACAGAAGGAAGCATGACGAGGGAGATTTGCCACACGATATCGATGTTGTGTTGATTCGCAGCTGCGACAACGGAGCCACATGGAGCAAGCCTATGACCATCGCGGAAGGCAAGGGGGTAGGCAAAGGATATGGCGACGCTGCGCTGGTGCAGTGTGCCGACGGCGAGGTGATATGCACCTTCGCCGGCGCGGCGGGATTCTGGGAGTCAACAGAAGAGAACCCAATAAGGACATACGTTTGCCGCAGTGGAGACAGAGGCGTCACCTGGAGCGAGCCGGAGGATATCACCTCCACGCTGTGGGGCAGCCGGGCAGTACAGCCGCAAGCACGTGGCTATCGAGGTTCGTTCAACGCTTCGGGCAACGGACTCCGTCTGACGAAAGGAAAGCATAAAGGACGCATCATGTTTGTGGCCGCTATGAGGCGGAACGACGTGTGGGCGGCAGACAACTTTGCTGTCTATTCGGACGACAACGGACATACGTGGCAGGTTTCGGAGCAAGCTTTCGAAGGAGGCGACGAGGCGAAGGTGATAGAGTTGCCCAACGGGAGAGTGTTGATGAGCGTACGCCAGAATGGGGCGAGGGGATTCGCTCTCTCCGACGACGGGGGAGCAACGTGGCATAGTCAGGGGCATTGGGAGGAGATGAAAACCAACGCCTGCAACGGCGAGATGTTGATGATAAAGAAAGGGAAGAAGAGCATCCTGTTACATTCACTTCCCAACTCGATGCAGCGAGAGAATGTCACGATATTCGTAAGTCGGGATGGAGGTGAAAGCTGGCCGGAGAGTCATCTGATTATGGCAGGTCCCTCGGCTTACAGCTCTATGACGTTGCTTAAAGATGGTTCGATAGGAATGTTCGTGGAGAAATTGGTGGAGGGGAAGACGGAGCTGTGGTGGGTGGTGATTGGGAGTTAAAGAGTTGAAAAGTTAAAAAGGGTTCGCTTCGCTTGAAAGTTAAAGAGTTTAAAAGGTTAAAAGTTCGCTTCGCTTAAAAGTTTAAAAGGGTCGGGGTTGTACTATTACCTTCTCAACATTTATAACCTTTCCAACAATTATAACTTTTCCAACTTGTTCATCCTTTAAAACCTTTCATTTATCCAGGTGGATATTAATTCAAGGACTTCGGGGGCGAAAGTTTCTTCTATAAGCATGTATTCTGACGGGAGTCCTTTGTCGCAATGCTGGAAGAGGTGGTTGAGGCCGTCGAGTTGTTTGACGGTGAGCAGGTTTGGCTTGACTGATTTTGTGATTGCGGCGAGGTTCTCGATGGCAGAGACCTGCAGGTCTTTCGAGCCGTTGAGAGCCAGCACGGGGCATTTCACTTTCTTCAAGTAGGGGGTTGGGTCGAGCTGTACGAAGCGTTGCATCCAAGGCATCTTCATCTGGGCGGCCATCTGTGAGGCTTCGAAGGCGGAGAGACCTATTTTCTTGCGGTCGGTTTTGGAGAGTCCTTTGGAATAGTTGCTGGCGAGGGCTTTGTAGAGAGAGTCGAGTTCGCTGTCTTTGTATTTCCCGATGGCGTCGAAGCAGTCTTTGAGGAAGGCGTCGCGTATGGCAACCAGCGAGCTGTCGATACCGCCGGCGATATAGAGGTCGCGGTTCTGCTGACGCAATATCGAAGCGCCGTCAACACCAGGGCCCGCGAGCATCACTATGAAGGCGACGTTGCGGTTGCGCGAGGCGATGATGGGAGCTATGGTGCCCCCTTCGCTGTGGCCGACGATGCCCACACGCTTGGGGTCGATGCCAGGCTGCTTGCGTAGCCAGTTGAAGAGCCACTCGGCGTCGTCGGCGAGGATGTCGGTGGTTACGTTGGCTATGTCGCCCGTGCTTTCGCCTGTGCCGCGGTCGTCGTAACGTAGAGAGGCGATGCCGCACCTTGCCAGATAGTCGGCGAGAACAAAGAAAGGCTTGTGTCCCATTATTTCTTCGTCGCGGTTCTGCATGCCCGAACCAGAGATGAGCAGCACACAGGGGACGTTAAGTTTTAAGTTTTGAGTTTTTAGTTTTAAGTCTTTGGGGTCTTGGGTGGTTGGGAGGGTCAGCGTTACCCCTACGCTGATTTGTTCTCCTTGGCTGTCCTTGTGTTTGAGGACCATTTGCTCTTCGCTATAGGGGAATGGTGGTTGCGGCTCTTGCGGACGGTGTATGGTGTAGAGTCCGTCGGTGGGTCTGAAAGTTATGTCGGCCACAAGCAGCCCCTGTCGGAATTTACCTCTTAGTGTGGTATCTTCGGCATGGAATATCAAGGTCATCTTTATGCCGAGCGATTCTACCTGCAGACGTATCGTATCACCGTTTACACTTGACGACGACGGAATAATCTCGTCTTTGCTTTGCGTGGGGCTGAACAAAATGGGGATGGGTTTGCCATTGGTAAGGTTGGGTGCAAAGGTGTAGAGGTTCAGCGGGAGCGAGGCCTCTTCCAACATACCCAGCCACCATTGTCCGTCGGGCAGCTGAGCGTGGGTTGCGGTGGCTGTCATGATGGCGCACAGGCAAAGCAGCCGTAGGAAGTGTTTTTTCATGCTTCGTCCTCTTGTATTTGGTTTAGGATGCCGATATAGTTGGTGTAGCGTTCTTCGGCGAGAGAGCCGTCATCCACCGCCTGCTTTACGGCGCATCCCGGCTCGTGCGTGTGGGTGCAGGTGTTGAAGCGGCAGCCGTGTAGGAGAGAGCGAATCTCGGGGAAAAAATGGCCAAGTTCTTCGGGTTTGATGTCAACCATGCCGAACTCCTTGATGCCAGGCGTGTCGATGAGGAAAGCGTTGGAGGCCGGTAGAGGGAATATCTCGGCGAAGGTGGTGGTGTGCTTGCCTTTCTCGCTCCATTCGGAGACTTCGCCCATACGCAGGTTGAGCGACGGCTCTATGGCGTTCAGCAGCGCCGATTTGCCCACGCCGCTGTGACCGCTGAAGAGGACCGTCTTGCCGTGGATGGATTTTTTCAGTTGCTCGATGCCCGAGCCTTTCATGGCAGAGGTTACGAGCACAGGGTAGCCCGCCTTGCCGTAGAGGTTTTTTAAAGAAGAGAGCGACTCCATCAGCTCGTCGTCATAGAGGTCGGCTTTGTTGAAGATGATGCAGGCAGGGATGTGGTAGGCTTCGGCGGTGACGAGGAGACGGTCGATGAAGCCTGTGGAGGTGCGAGGGAACGCCAGGGAGGCGACGACGCAGAGGAGGTCGATATTGGAAGCTATGACGTGAGTCTGTTTGGAGAGCTTGGTTGCCTTGCGGACGATGTAGTTGCGGCGGTCGAGCACGTTGTTTATCATGCCGGAGCCGTCGTCCTGGAGCAGGAATTCCACATGGTCGCCCACAGCCACTGGATTGGTTTGTTTGTTGCCCCTCAAGCGGTAGTTCCCCCTCAGGCGGCAGTCGAACGTTTTGCCGTCCGACAATATTCGATACCAGCTACCAGTTGTGCGTGTTACCAATCCCTCCATTAACTCTGTCAAATTTTGACTGGGTCGGTGGTGAACTCTATGCCCAGGCGCTTGAAGATTTTTCTATCGACCTCGCTGAGCATCTTGGTGGCGTGGACCTGGCAGCCTTTGAGCTGAGGCAGGCAGTCGAGTGCGCGGCGGCAGTTGGGGTCGGAGAGGCTTAGGATGGAGAGGGTGACGAGCACCTCGTCGCTGTGGAGACGCGGGGCCTTGCTGTGGAGCATCTCGACCTTGGTCTTCTGGATGGGTTCTATGGTCTGCTGCGGTATGAGTTGGAGGGAGTGGTCGATGCCCGAGAGGTGTTTGAGGGCGTTGATGATGAGGGCGGCGCTGGCGGAGAGGAGGTTGCTGGAGTGAGCGGTGATGATGGTGCCGTCGGCGAGCTGGATGGCGGCGGAGGGCATCTGCTCTTTAGCCTCACGCTCGTGGGCGGCCATGGTGGTCGGGCGGTCGTCGGTGGAGAGCTTGAGCTGCTTCATGAGCAGTTTTATCTTGTTTATCTCGTCCTCGGTGGCGCGACCGTCGGCGAAGTTGCAGAGGGTGTTGTAGTAGCGGCGAATTATCTCGTCCTTGGAGGCCTGGCTGCAGACGTCGTCGTCGGAGATGCAGAAGCCCGCCATGTTGACGCCCATGTCGGTGGGGGACTTGTAGGGGTTCTCGCCATAGATGCTCTCGAAGATGGCATTGAGGACGGGGAAGATCTCGATGTCGCGGTTGTAGTTGACGGCGGTCTTGCCGTAGGCCTCGAGGTGGAAGGGGTCGATCATGTTGACGTCGTTGAGGTCGGCAGTGGCAGCCTCGTAGGCGACGTTCACAGGGTGCTTCAGCGGGATGCTCCAGATGGGGAAGGTCTCGAATTTGGCGTAGCCGGCTTTGACGCCGTGCTTGTTCTCTAGATAGAGCTGGCTGAGACATACCGCCATCTTGCCGCTTCCAGGGCCAGGAGCCGTCACCACGACCAGCGGGTGGGAGGTCTCGATATACTCGTTGCGTCCGAATCCCTCGTCGGAGCAGATGAAATCGACATCGGTGGGATAGTTGTTTATAAGATGTAGGTAAGCCACCTTGATGCCCATGCGCTCCAGTCGCTCGCGGTAGGCCACGGCGCCACTCTGGCCGTTGAAATGAGTTATGGCCACAGCGCCAACCTGCAAGCCACGGCTCTGGAACTCGTCGCGCAGACGCAGCACGTCGGCGTCGTAGGTGATGCCGAGGTCGGCGCGCACCTTGTTTTTCTCGATATCTTCGGCGTTGATGGCGATGATGATTTCGAGTTGGCTGCTGAGCTGCATGAGCATGCGCAGCTTGCTGTCGGGTTGGAAGCCCGGGAGGACACGACTGGCGTGGTAGTCGTCGAAAAGTTTACCGCCGAATTCAAGATAGAGTTTGTTGCCGTAGTGCGAAATGCGCTCACGGATGTGCTCAGACTGTATCCGAAGATACTTGTCGTTGTCGAAACCTTGTTTCATGATGTTGCTTATTTGAATGATTATTAAAAATATATGGTGGTTTAATCAGTCAATTAAGCAAACAAAAGTAGGAAAAAGAGTAGAACTGTGCAAATTTTTTCTTGATTTTTTGGAAAAAGAGCATATCTTTGTAGTGACATTAAGGCAGAATATGAGATTGAGCAAAGTCATATTTGTCAAAGAATTGCGCGGCTATGGCGAGAAGCCGGCCGAGACACTGGCGCGGAACGCTGCAGTGTAAGCGGTTGAAGCACAGTGATGAATAACATTCCCCTCCGTATCAAGCACCAATCAACGACGTATCGACGCCGTATGAAGGCCGTATCCCCTCCGTGGTATAGCCTAGACCCCTTCGTGACACATAGGAGACCCCTCCGTGACACCTCCTACCGAGCCCTAGGCAAGGAGGAGGAGAAGAAGAAGGGAAGGAGCAGGCAGTTGATAACGGAGATGAGAGATTTTTTGGTATAGTCGGCGGAAATGTGTATCTTTGCAAACTTAAAGTGAGGAGGAAGAAGGGCGTTTAGGTTGTGTAAAACAGTTGGATAATGATAGGACAACGGCAGACGATGAAACAGCAGCAGAAGCTGACCCCACAGCAGGTGATGCTGATGAGGCTGTTGCACATGCCGGTGCATGAGCTGATGGAGGAGATAAAGAGCGAGATGGAGAAGAACCCGCTCTTGGAGGCGGAAGAGGTGGAGATGGAGCGACTGCCCGACTATGGCGAGATGGAGAGGAGGGAGCCGGAGGACGACGAGTTTGACACGCGAGGATACCAAGCAAACGACGGAGAGCGCGAGGAGAGAGAATGGCAGGTGGCCAGCGAGCCGACGTTTGCCGAGACGCTGCACGAGCAGCTGGACATGAAGGAGCTGAGCGAGAAGGAGGCGGCGATAGGGCACGAGCTGATAGGCAGCCTGGACGACAGCGGCTATCTGACGAGGGATTTGGGGATAGTGGCGAACGACCTGGCGCTGTACAAGGGGCTGGATGTGGAGCCGAAAGAGGTGGAGGCGGTGCTGAAGACCGTGCAAGGGCTGGAGCCCGCAGGGGTGGGTGCGAGGAGTCTGCAGGAATGTCTGTCGCTGCAGCTGCACAGGATAGAAAGGCCGAACAAGAGCGAGAGGCTGGCGAGGGAGATTGTGGACAGGTGGTTTGCGGCATTCACGCAGCACAAATACGAGGTGCTGGCAGAAAAGAGCGAGGCAGACGAGACGGAGCTGCGAGAGGCGATAGGAGTGATACAGCGACTGAACCCGAAACCAGGAGAGTCGTCGGACAGCATGGGTGGCAAGGCGGCGGTGGTGATGCCGGATGTGACGGTGAATGTGCAGGAAGGGAATGTGAGTTTTGAGATAAACGACAAATACCTGCCCAAGTTGCGGGTGGACGACAGCTATATGAGTCTGCTGAAGACGATGGAAACGGCGGGCGGACAGACGGGAGAGGCCGAGAAGACGGCGAAATTCATAAAGAGCAACGTGGGGGATGCCGAGATGTTCATAGAGGCGCTGGATATGCGACACAGAACCATGGCGGTGGTGATGAAAGAGATAGTGAAGAGACAGAAGCGATATTTTCTGACAGGGGAAGCCGGCGACCTGGTGCCGATGTTGCAGAAGGATGTGGCCGAGGCGACGAAGCTTGACGAGTCAACGGTGTCGAGGATGGTGAACAGCAAATGGGCGAAGACGCCGTACGGAACGATGCCGCTGAAAGAGCTGTTCAGCAATGCGGTGACAACGGAGGAGGGAGATGAGGTGTCGTCGAGGGCCGTGAAAGAGGCCCTGCGCGAGGCGGTGGAGGCGGAGGACAAGAGAAACCCGCTGTCGGACGAGGAGCTGTCGGCCATATTGAAAGAGAAAGGATACGGCACAGCCCGACGGACGGTGGCGAAATACAGAGAGGCGCTGGGGATACCGGTGGCGCGTCTGAGGAAGGGGCTTATGCTGCTGGCGGCGCTGGTGAGCATAGGGACGATGGCACCGAGTGTGCAGGCACAGGGCAAAGGCGGAGGCGAGAAGGCCGAGAAAGGCGCGGCGGCGGGCGAAAAGCCACAGGTGCCGTCGGCATTGTGGTATGGCAACAATATGTCGGATGCGAAGGTGAGGCTGAAGGAGATGCCGCTGGATTCGCTGCCCGACGAGATAAACCTGAGGTTGCTCAGGAAGGGAGAGCAGTTTGTGTTCCCGGTGAAAAGTGTGAAGTCGTCGCCCTACGGGTGGCGGTGGGAGAGGCCGCACCGCGGAGTGGACATAGCGCTGAAGACAGGCGAGCCGATACACAGCGCGTTTGACGGCGTGGTGAGGATAGCCAAGCCGATGGGGGGCTACGGCAACCTGGTGGTGGTGAGGCACTACAACGGGTTGGAAACGGTGTATGGACATCTTTCGAAAATAAACGTCAAGCCGCGTCAGGAGGTGAAGGCAGGCGACGTGATAGGGCTAGGCGGCAGCACCGGACACTCGACTGGGCCGCATCTGCATTTCGAGGTGAGGTTCCAATATGAGACATTCGACCCGGAATGGATACTGGATTTCACAAACTATTCGCTGAGGACGCAGCGGCTGCACCTCGACAAGTCGTATTTCGGAATCAAGAAGCCGCGTGGAAAGAAGGGCGAGAGCCTGGCATACAAGGCAGACAAAAGTTTTATTAAAGAGACGGAGAGACGCGGTCCCAGGGAGATGTATTACGTGATAAAGAGCGGCGACAGCCTGCTGGATATCGCCAACCACTACAGCACAACGGTGGAGAAAATACGAATGCTGAATGAGGACCTGCCGAAGAAGCCCAAGCCGGGGACGAAGATACGGGTGAGGTGATTTAGTTTCAAGTTTTCTGTTTCAAGTTTTTAGTTTCAAGTTTTTAGTTTTTAGTTTGACTCATTTCATTTGATTTATTTCATCGGTGTTCGCGCCCTTCGGCACAAGTTTTTGGTTTTTAGTTGACAAACGACTTTCATTATTATGGAAAACAAGAAGACTAACCTTTCGGGATACGATGCGTCGGTGATACCAGACGGCGCTGATTACCGCATTGCCATAGTGGCGGCGGAATGGAACGGGGAGATAACCAACGCCATGCTTGAAGGAGCGTATGAGACCTTGACGAAGCACGGAGTGAAGGAGGAGAACGTGATGGTGAGGCGAGTGCCAGGGACGTTTGAGTTGACGACGGCTGCGGATATGCTGCTTGCGAAACACAGCGATTTGGACGCAGTGATATGCATAGGATGCGTGATACAAGGAGAGACGAGGCATTTCGACTTTATCTGCGAGGCGGTGGCAAACGGCCTTACGGCAGTAGGAGTGAAGTATGGGAAGCCGGTTGTATTCAGTGTGCTAACCACCAACAATATGGCTCAGGCGCAAGAGCGAGCAGGCGGAAAGCACGGGAACAAGGGAGTAGAGGGTGCTGTGACGGCGCTGAAGATGTGTGCTTTTGATTGTTGACATGTAAATATTATAGAGGTGAAACCGAGGATTGTTTTTATGGGGACGCCGGACTTTGCGGTGATGTCGCTTGATGCGATTGTTAAGGCGGGATATGAGGTGGCGGCGGTGGTGACGGTGCCAGACCGCAAAGTGGGACGCGGACAGAAGGTGAGCTACTCGGCGGTGAAGGAATATGCGCTTGAGCACAATCTGCCGGTCATGCAGCCAGAGAGACTCAAGGAAGAGGGATTTGTTGAGGAGCTGAGGGCGATAGAAGCCGACCTGTTCGTTGTGGTGGCGTTCAGGATGTTGCCGCAGGTGGTGTGGAGTATGCCGAAGATGGGGACGTTCAACCTGCACGCGTCGCTGCTGCCGCAGTATCGCGGAGCTGCCCCGATCAACTGGGCCATAATAAACGGAGAAAAAGAGACCGGCGTGACCACCTTTATGCTGAACGGACGGATAGACGAGGGAGGAGTCTTGATGCAGAGAAGGACGCCTATAAGTGAAGAGGACACGGCAGAGAGTGTGCATGACAGACTTGCGGCGATGGGAGCGACGATGGTGGTGGAAACGATAGAAGGGCTGGCGGGCGGCGAGTTGAAGCCACAGCCGCAACCAACGACAGAGGGGCTGAAGCCTGCGCCTAAGATATTCAAAGAAGACTGTGCTATAGATTGGACTAAGGAAGGAAAGGGTATTGTGGATTTTGTGAGAGGATTGAGCCCCTATCCAGCAGCGGTGACGACGATGACGGATGACGAAGGCGGAAAACATACATTCAAGATATATGAAGTGCGGTATGAGGAAGCGAATGGAAGTGTGGCAGGAGAGGTTAAGAGTGACGGAAAAAGCAATCTAAAGGTCGGATGCAAGGGCGGTTACGTGAGTATTTTGAGCCTTCAGATAGAAGGAAAACGCAGAAATTCGATAGGAGAATTTTTGAGAGGTAGTCGTGTAAAGTGTTGGAAAATAGGGTAGTATGATAGAGTGTTGATTTTTTGTGAAAATATTTTGCATTTTTTCTTGCATGATAATCAAACATTTTCATATATTTGCATTTCGAAAAGAATTCATTCATTAACAATTAAAAAACAAAAAAATGAACAAGACTGAACTCATCAATGCAATCGCAGCAAAAGGTGGTCTGACCAAGACCGATGCTAAAAAAGCTCTCGACGCTTTCGTAGAGGTGACCAAAGGTGGCCTGAAGAAAGGTGACAAAATCGCTATCCTCGGCTTCGGTACCTTCAGCGTAGCACAGCGCAAAGCCCGCACTGGTATCAACCCCGCTACTGGCAAGAGCATGAAGATCAAAGCTAAGAAAGTTGCTAAATTCAAACCCGGTAAGGGTCTCGCTCTCTAATCAAGAGTTTTAGTAGAATGGAAGAGCCCGTCGGATTTGTCCGACGGGCTTTTTTTGTTGCTTTTTTTTGGGGGGGGCGAGATTCTGGGATTGCGATATTGCGATATTCCGAAATTGCGAAATACCGAAATTCCGAGATGCCGAAGTTTTTTTGGGGGGGTGGTTGGTTAGTTTAGGTTGAATACGAACTGGAGGATGTTGGCGCCCATCTGGAGTGCCTTGAGGTGTGAGGCAGGACTGTCGTTGTGGACATTGGTGTCTTCCCATCCGTCGCCGAGGTCGCACTCCCATGTGAAGAGGCATACCATGCGGCCTTCGTGGAAGAGGGCGTAGGCCTTGGGCGGTTGATTGTCGTGTTCGTGGATTTTGGGCAGGCCGTGCGGGAAGTCGTATTTTTGATGGAAGATGGGGTGAGAGAAGGGCAGTTCGATCCATTTGGACTCGGGGAACACCTTTAGCATCTGCGCCATGGCAAAATCTTTTAGGCCGTAGTTGTCATCGATGTGCAGGAAGCCACCGCTGACGAGGTAGGTGCGAAGGTTGTCGATTTCCTGCGGGGAGAAAACGATGTTGCCGTGACCAGTGGCGTGGACGTAGGGATAGTTGAGTATATCCTGGCTTCCGACATCGACGGTGGCGTATTGGGCGGCGAGGTTCATGTTGAGCTGCGAGTTGCAGAAGACGATGAGGTTGGTGAGCGAGGTGGGGTTGGCGTACCAGTCGCCGCCACCGTTGTATTTGAGCAGGGCGATGGGGGTCTGAGACTGGGAGAATGTGGCGGCGAAGAGCAGTGCCGCCAGAGGGATTATGAATCGGAGATGTTTCATTGTTGCTGTTGGTTGATGAGGGCTACGGCGCAGACGGCGGTGAGGGCGGCTGTCTCGGTGCGGAGGCGGTTGTTGCCGAGAGAGACGGGTTGGAAGCCCAGTTGGTGGGCGAGGGATATCTCGTCGTCGGTGAAGTCACCTTCGGGTCCGATGAGTATGACGGTGTCGTCGGATGGACGGCAGGCCTGGGACATGAGGAGCGGGCGGTCGTAGTGGCCGTGACAGATGATTTTGGAAGTTGCAGAGGTGTTGTGAAGGAAGGTTTCGATGGGAGTCTCGTCGTGGATGACGGGCAGGTGACGTTGGAGCGACTGCTTCATGGCGCTGACTGCGATTTTCTCGAGGCGGCTGCGGTTGAGGCGTGTGCGCTCGGTGTTGTGGGTTATGAGAGGAGTGATTTCGTCGATGCCTATTTCGACAGCTTTCTCGACGAACCACTCGATGCGGTCGGCGTTCTTTGTGGGTGCGATGGCGATGTGGAGGCGGTAGGGAGCGCGATGCGGTTGGAAGTCGCGATGAGAGATTTGGATGGAGCAGGCCGAAGGGTCGGGAGAGAGGATGGAGGCGGAGGCGAGTGTGCCTTTGCCGTCGGTAATATATAAGGTGTCGCCAGCGGACATACGGAGCGAACGGACACAATGGCGCGACTCGTTGGGCGAGAGCTGAACGATGTCGTTGTCGAGGTCAGGTATGTAGAACAGTTGCATAACGAGATGCAAAGGTACACATTTTTAGTATTTTTTCTTATCTTTACGAAGTGAGGGTTGTGTGTGTATATGGTGTAATGGGTTGGGAGAGGAGGTGATAAGGCTATATAAAAACCAACAATTGCTTGTATATGAAAAAGATTATCGCCGTAGGAGTTTTGATGGTTATGATGAGATGTGAGATTGTTTAGGTTGCCGACAGGTATCGTCCAGGAGGGTTTGGCTATAACGGAGCGTCGATGAAGACGTTCTCAGAGTCGGACTTGTTAAGGATTGAGCGGATTAAATTGTTAATCATACCCAACGGAAAGAAAAATGGAGTGATCGATAGGGCGCATGAGCTCTATATTATTTTAACTTTCGACAAATCGTTAAAAAATGGTATATTTGCAAACTCGTTTATTCAGGAGGAAAATGTAAAAACCATATAGAAGTGTTCACGAAAAAGACGCGTTTTGCCGACATGTTTTCGGCCAACAACAATTTGGTGCTTCTGATGCCGCGACTGGGCATAGGGCTTGGCGTGGGGAATCTCACGGTAGATGAGGTGAGTGTGAGGCACGGGGTCTCGTCGGACTTTGTGCTGATGGTGTGCAATATATATACGTTCCGCGACTATGTGCCGACGCAGGAGGAGCTAGCGGGGATGGATATGACCATGCTGGTGCCTTATCTGAGGGCGTCGCACACGTACTATGTGAAAGAACGGATGCCGCACCTTGAGCGACATCTCACAGGGGTGCTTCAAAACACGGACAAGCGTTATGCCGAAGCGATGATGCTTTTCTTTAAGCAGTACAGGCAAGAGATGTGCGACCATTTCGAATATGAGGAGAAGGACGTGTACCCACTCCTTCAGCAATGTGGGCGGATGAAGATGGCAAATCCGCAGAATCGGGAGCATCGCGGTGCGAGCGTGCGACTTGCGGAGTCGCACGAGGGGATGGTTGACAAGATTTCGGACTTGCTGCAGATACTGTACAAATATATGCCCAGCCATGCGGACACCGAGGAGATGAACGAGTTGATTTTCGGGTTGCTGCAGCTTTCCTCGGACTTTGAGCGGCATGCCGCCATAGAAGAACATGTGCTATTGCCGTATTTGAACCTTGCAAAAAGAGTTGGCAAATGAAGTCAAGTATTGATACGCTGATTGTTGAGCCGTCGGAGATAGTGCGGACGGGGTTGCAGACGATTCTTGATGAAGACGGAACGTTTCGCTTGCTGTCGCCACTGTATGATGCAGTCATACTGGAGGAGCGAGTGAAGACGCTTCAGCCAGACCTTTTGATAGTGAACCCCACGTTGATGATGCCGCCGGCGTTGTTGCAGATGGCTTCTGTGCAGCAGGCAAAGCCCAATATTGCGATTGCGGCGCTGGTTTACCAATATGTGGAGCCGGAGTTGCTGCAGCGGTTTAAGGCGATAGTCGATATTCGAGAGAGGAGGAGCCAGATAGTCGCTGTGTTGAAAGAGGAGGTAAAGCGAGTGAAGGAAATGGAGGATGAGAACTACGAGTTGAGCGACCGAGAGCGAGAGGTGTTGGTGCTGGTGGCGCAGGGGTTGAGTAGCAAGGAGATAGCAGACAGACTTAATATCTCGATTCACACGGTGAATTCGCACCGTAAAAACATCACGCGGAAAACCGACATCAAGTCGGTGGCAGGCCTGGCGGTATATGCAACATTGCATAATATGGTGTAGGAGTGCGATAGCGGAGATGCCAGCCGTATGTCCATAGTTGGAGATTGGATTAACCAATGTGACATTGTTTTCTGGTTCGGAGGATTGGTGACAGGAAGCAGTGAGCGACTGTTTTTAACAGGTGTTAATATTTTTAGAATGTTACGACGGCAGGTATGTTGTACCTTTGTTGGCTGTCAGCAAAAGGTGCTGGCAGGTGTAACTTATTGTGGTTCATAAATATTTTCAAGCCATGTCGGGACAGAAGGATTTGATGTTTGATTTCGGAGAATCAGAGGTTGGCGGGCAGCAGTCAACGGACAGCGGCCAGCGTGCAGCGGAAGGTAAGCAACAGTCGGCGGACAGCAAGCGGCAGAATAAAGAGGTTGCGGTGCCCGACAAGGTGTATCCGTTTGAGGAAATAATGAAGTCGTCCACCGACTACTTCGGAGGGGACGAGCTGGCGGCGTCAGTATGGGTGAACAAGTATGCGTTGCGAGACGAGGAGAAGATATATGAGTTGAACCCCGACATGATGCACCGTCGCATAGCCAAGGAGTTTGCCAGGATTGAGAAGAACTATCCCAACCCGATGACGGAGGATGAGATATACGGATTACTTAAAGATTTCCGATATGTGATACCACAAGGAAGTCCCATGGCGGGAATCGGCAACACGTTCCAGGTGGTGTCGCTGAGCAACTGCTTTGTGATAGGCAACAGCGGGAGCAGTGACTCGTATGGCGGGATTATGAAGATAGACCAAGAGCAGGTGCAGCTGATGAAGAGAAGAGGCGGCGTAGGGCACGACTTGTCGCATATCAGGCCAGGAGGGAGCCCAGTTAAGAACTGTGCGTTGACGTCGACGGGTATCGTGCCGTTTATGGAGCGATACAGCAACACGACGAGAGAGGTGGCACAGGGAGGACGCCGTGGTGCATTGATGCTGTCGATTTCGATAAAGCATCCAGATGCAGAAAACTTCATAGATGCAAAACTGGAGCAAGGGAAGATAACAGGGGCGAACGTGTCGGTTAAGATAACCGACGAGTTTATGCAGTGTGTGAAGAGCGGAGAGCCATTCGTGCAGCAATATCCGATAGAGGCGAAGAAGCCGCTGGTGAAGAAAGAGATAGACGCGAGGGCGCTGTGGAACAAGATAATAGCCAATGCTTGGTCGTCGGCGGAGCCGGGTGTGCTGTTCTGGGACACCATAATAAGGGAGAGTGTGCCTGACTGCTATAGTGAGTTTGGGTACAAGACAGTATCGACGAACCCGTGCGGAGAGATACCCTTGTGTCCGTATGACAGCTGTCGATTGATGGCGATAAACCTGTACAGCTATGTGAAGAAACCGTTCGCGACAGATGCGGAGTTTGACCATGAACTGTTCCGCAAACATGTGGCGATGGCGCAGAGGTTGATGGACGACCTGATAGATTTGGAGCTGGAGAAGGTGAACATGATATTGGAGAAGATAGAAAGTGACCCCGAGGACGAGGAGATAAAGCGGGTGGAGAAGAACCTGTGGCTGAATATAAAGATGAAATGCATGGAGGGACGCAGGACGGGGCTGGGCATCACGGCAGAGGGCGATATGTTGGCGGCCATGGGGTTGAGATACGGCACGGACGAGGCTACGGAATTTGCGGTAAGGGTGCAGAGAGAACTGGCGTGTGCAGCATACGGTTCATCGGTGACGATGGCGGCGGAACGAGGAGCGTTCCCGATATACGATGCTGCCTTGGAAAAAAACAACCCGTTTATACAGCGGCTTGCGGAGGCAGACAAGGCACTTTACAACAAGATGAAGAAGCAGGGCAGGCGCAACATAGCGTTGCTGACAATCGCGCCTACGGGTTCGGTGAGCATCTGCACACAGACGACATCGGGCATAGAGCCTGTATTCCTGGTCAACTACAAGCGCCGTAAGAAGATTAACCCCAACGACAAAGACGCTTCAAAACATCGCATCATAAAGGACGAGAGCGGTGACTTGTTTGAGGAATACAACGTGTTCCATCCGAAGTTTATTGACTGGCTGCGGGTGAACGGATATGATGTTGAGAAGGTTACGGCGATGAACGAGAGCGAGTTGGCGAAAGCTGTAGAGAAATCGCCCTACTACAAGGCTACGTCGGCGGACATAGACTGGGTAAGCAAGGTGAGGATGCAGGGCGAGATACAGAAATGGGTGGACCACTCGATAAGCGTCACGGTGAACATACCGAAGGAGACGAGCAAGGAGATGGTGAGCCAGATATATATGACCGCGTGGGAGAGTGGGTGCAAGGGGTGCACGATATACCGCGAGGGTTCGAGGAACGGAGTGCTGGTGTCGAACATGGAGTCGAAAGAGCAGCAGTTTCATGAGACCCGCGCGCCGAAACGTCCGAAGAAACTGGATGCGGAGATATTGAGATTCAAGAACAACAGCGAAGACTGGATAGCTGTGGTGGGTATGTATGAGGGACATCCGTATGAGATTTTCACGGGCAAGGCGGATGCTTTTGTGTTGCCCAAGTGGGTTGAGAACGGATATGTTATACGCACGAAGGAACAGGGTGCCGAACATGCACGCTACGATTTCCAGTTCCTGGACAAGGACGGCTACAGGGTGACCATAGAGGGGTTGTCGAGGATGTTCGACCAGGAGTACTGGAACTATGCGAAGCTGATATCGGGCATACTGCGTCACGGCATGCCGATACCCAACGTGGTGGAGCTTATCAGCAAGCTGAACTTCAACGAAGACAGCATCACAACGTGGAAAAACGGAGTGGCGAGAGCGCTGAAACGCTATATCAAAGACGGCTCGTCGGCAGGAGAGGCCTGTCCCGACTGTGGCAGCCAGCTGGTGTATAGCGGAGGGTGCAAAAGCTGCCCCAACTGCGGTTGGAGCAAATGCAGCTGACCTTCATAACACAAATATATTTTTCCACGGCTCCCATTGGTTTGGGAGCCGTTCTTTTTTTACGGTTAGCAGTCGGCGGTTATAGGTTGATGATGTTGTTGAGAAATATAATAAGTTGATATAGTGGTGAATGTGATAATGCTAAGAAAAAAATGTTTATAAAATCCACGAAGTATGAATTTATTTCATTAACTTTGCCACTCCAAAAGTTTATAAAACTTAAAGGAGTGTTAAAAGACAACGAGTATAGAAATTAGCTAGATAACGTTTTTATTCACTTAATAAAAAGTATTATGTCACTTTTATTAGCATTATTGGACGTCGCCGTTGGATACCTGGGAGCAGGTATCGGCGCAGGCCTCGCCGCTGTGGGCGCAGGTATCGGTATTGGTAAAATCGGTCAGGGAGCAATGGAGGGTATCGCCCGCCAGCCCGAAGCCGCCGGCACCATCCGTTCGACGATGATCATTGCCGCCGCTCTTGTTGAAGGTGTGGCATTCTTCGCAGTGGTTATCTGCTTGCTCGTCTCCCTCAAATAGAGGAAGGCCGGCAAGGTTGAACAACTAACCGACGGAGCGGCTGACGAAAGCGATTGGCCCAGGAGGCCGCTCCTTTTAAAAAACGCAAACAAAAACAATCTGTATATGAACAATCCTTTGATTAGTCCGGGCATAGGTGTATTCTTCTGGATGCTTGTGTCGTTCGGTATTTTGGTTTTTATCCTTGGCAAATGGGCATGGCCTGTAATGATCAAGGCGTTAAAGAACCGAGAGACCGCAATAGCTGATTCTTTAAATGCTGCAGAAAAGGCACGAGAGGAGATGAAGCAGCTGAAGAGCGGAAAGGAAGAGGAGTTACGTATGGCCAAGCAGGAGAGAGACGAGATACTGCACAACGCACGTATGACGAGCGAGCAGATAATCGAGGACGCCCGCAAAAAAGCCAGCGAGGAGATAGTGCGTATGCGTGAGGAGGCTATCGAGAGCATCAACAACGAGAAGCTCCGTGCCATGCATGATCTCAAGAACCAGATAGCCACCCTCTCCATCGACATAGCAGAGAAACTCATCAAGGCCGAACTGGTGAATGCTGAAGCTGCCAAGAGTCTCGTGAACTCGGAGCTGGAAAAAGCCGAATTATAGGAAGCAATAAGCGGGGACGATTGACGAGAATGAGACGTCACCGCATGAATAAAAATTCTGCGAAGTGGAAAGTTACAGAATTAACACAAATTATGCCAAGGCTTTGTTTGTGCTGGCAAGCGAGACAGGGCAGCGCGATGCGGTCGCGAAGGATATGCGGTTGGTGAGCGATGTGTGCGGTGAGAACCGCGTGCTCAACACTGTGTTCAACAATCCGACTATTCTTGAGGTCAAGAAACGCGCCATAGTGGCAGACCTATTTGGCGAGAAAGTATGCCGCGAGTCGCTGGCGTTCCTGAACTTTGTGGTCAAGAAAAATCGGTCGGTGAACCTGCGAGGTATCGCCGATGCCTATTTGGAGATGTACCGTGAGAGCAAGAATGTCATCCTGTCGAAACTAACCACCGCTTTTGAGGTGGATGAGAGTGTGAAGCAGGAGGTGTCGAAACTTGTGAGTACGCATACAGGCAAGACCGTTGAGCTCGAAACCAAGGTTGACCAGAGCATCATAGGCGGCTTGATGGTGGAGTTCAACAACACCATGTATGACGGACGCATAAGCGCCAAGATAGCGAAGCTGCGCAGGGAGTTCAATAAGAACTACTACGAAAGCAAACTTTGAAAATTAACTACTAAACAATAGAATGTATGTCAGAAATCAAACCTGCCGAAGTATCGGCGATTCTGAAGAAACAGCTGGCTGATGTCAATCTCGATGTGGCATTGGAAGAGGTCGGCACGGTGCTTACTGTCGGAGACGGTATTGCGCGTGTCTATGGTCTCAACAACGCCCAGTCGGGCGAGCTGGTAGAGTTCGAGTCGGGTGAGCAGGGCATTGTCCAGAACCTTGAAGAGGACAATGTCGGTATAGTGATGCTTGCCGAATCCAACTGCATCAACGAGGGCGACACCGTGAAACGAACCAAGCGTATTGCTTCGGTCAAGGTCGGTGAGAAGCTTGTAGGACGTGTAATCAACACGATAGGAGAGCCTATCGACGGTAAAGGCCCTATCGAGGGAGAACTGTTCGATATGCCGTTGGAGCGCAAGGCGCCTGGCGTTATTTACCGTCAGCCTGTGGAGCAACCCCTCCAAACAGGTATCAAGGCTATCGACTCGATGATTCCTATCGGACGTGGGCAGCGTGAGCTTATCATCGGCGACCGTCAGACAGGTAAGACGGCCATTGCAATCGACACTATCATCAACCAAAAGAATTTCTACGATGCCGGAGATCCGGTGTACTGCATATATGTGGCTTGTGGACAGAAAGGTTCGACCGTTGCCAATATGGTGAAGAACCTCGAAGAGAAGGGTGCTATGGCCTACACCATCGTGGTGGCCGCAACAGCCTCTGATCCTGCAGCTATGCAGTTCTACGCACCGTTTGCAGGAGCCGCTATCGGCGAGTATTTCCGCGACACGGGACGCAACGCATTGGTGATATACGACGACCTCTCCAAGCAGGCCGTGGCCTATCGTGAGGTTTCGTTGCTTCTCCGTCGCCCGCCCGGACGTGAGGCTTACCCCGGCGACGTGTTCTACCTGCACAGCCGTCTGCTCGAACGTGCTGCACGTATCATCCAGAACGACGACATAGCCGCTCAGATGAACGACCTGCCGGAGTCGCTGAAAGGCAAGGTGAAGGGCGGTGGCTCGTTGACGGCATTGCCCATAATCGAGACTCAGGCCGGTGACGTTTCGGCTTACATCCCCACCAACGTGATTTCCATTACCGACGGTCAGATATTCTTGGAGACAAACCTGTTCAACTCGGGTGTGCGTCCTGCTATCAACGTCGGTATCTCGGTGTCGCGTGTGGGTGGTAAGGCACAGATAAAGTCGATGAAGAAGATCGCCGGTACGCTGAAACTCGACCAGGCCCAGTATCGTGAGCTGGAGGCTTTCTCGAAGTTTGGTTCCGACCTCGACGCCGCTACAAAGGCGGTCCTTGACAAAGGTGCCCGTAACGTGGAAATCCTCAAGCAACCACAATATTCGCCAATGCCTGTGGAGGATCAGGTTGCCATCATTTTCTGCGGAACCAAGGGCTTGCTGCAGAAGGTACCGGTTGACAAGGTGCGTGATTTCGAAAGCGAGTACCTTTTCTTCCTGAGACAGAACCATGCTGCAGTGCTCGAAAACCTCAAGAAGGGCAAGCTGCTCGACGAAGATTTGGAGACGCTGAAGAAAGTGGCTCTCGATTTTGCAGGCAAGTACGCGAAATAAAAGAAGATAACTGGAAGATTGGATGTCTGGAAACCCCAGACATCCAATGTCCAGAATTAATCGAAAACAAAACAATAGTCAATGGCTAATTTAAAGGAAGTACGCACCCGTATAGGCTCAGTGAGTTCGACGCAGCAGATTACCTCTGCCATGAAGATGGTGTCGGCAGCGAAATTCCGTCGTGCACAAAACGCTATACTTGGTATGCGGCCATACTCTGCGCAGCTTAACGAGATAATGAACGACATCGATGTTGAGGACGGTGTGGTGACACCCTACCACGACAACAGAAAGGTCGAAAATGTTCTGCTTGTGGTTGTGACATCCAATAAAGGACTGTGCGGTGCGTTCAACTCCAACGTCATCAAAGAGGCCACTGCCCGAGTGAATCATTACACCGACGAGGAGAAGGTCTTGAATCTTCAGATGATAACTATTGGCAAGCGGGCTTCAGAGTTTTTCGGCAAGCGCAAATTCAACGTAGTTGAGAGTCATGATGGTCTTTTGGACAAGCCGTCGTTTGACGCGGTTGCGAATTTGGCAGACAACATCATGCAGGCTTTTTGTGACAAAAAGTATGATCGGGTTGAGTTGATATACAATCAGTTCAAGAACTCTTTGGTGCAGATTCTCTCGACGGAACAATTCCTGCCTGTAGAGCCAAAGAAGTCAGCTGCGGTTACGGCCAAGCGTAACGACTACATCTATGAGCCGGGGAAGGCTGAAATATTGCGTGAGATGGTGCCGCTGACGCTGAGGTCGCATTTCTACCGTGTTATCCTTGACTCGCTCGCAGCCGAACATGGAGCACGTATGAACGCAATGCAGAAAGCCACTGACAACGCAACCGAACTTTTGAAGGAACTGAAACTGAGTTACAACAAAGCACGTCAGGCTGCCATTACAAACGAGATTATTGAGATTGTGAGTGGCTCGGAAGCCTTGAAAGGCTGACGCTGAGTTCTCTTAAAAAGCGTTAAGGAAAAGGGCTAAATCGACCTCCGATTTGGCTCTTTTTGTTTTTTTAATAATTCTTTTGTTACTTTAGGTATCAAAAAACGTACACAATCAATAAAATATTAGTACATTTGCAGTCTGAATAGAAAGTGTGTAAAAAGCAATGGAAAAAAAACAATCGTTTATAGTTCCGATAGTTGTGATGATTTTCATATTTGCCATGATTTCTTTCGTGACCAATATGGCCGCACCATTTGGCAATATATGGAAGAATCATTACGAGTGGGCCGGCATGCTTGGCAACCTTATGAACTTCCTCGCCTACCTGATAATGGGTATACCTGCTGGTAAGATGCTTTCGAAAATTGGATACAAACGTACTGCGCTTGTCGCCCTTGCTGTCGGCTTCATCGGTATGGTGGTGCAGTATCTGTCAAGCCTTGTGGGCGCGGAAACTGCGACCTTTTCGGTGAAAGGCGAGCCTGTGATGCTGAATTTCCTGATATATCTGCTGGGCGCTTTCATCTGCGGTTTCTGCGTGTGTATGCTTAACACTGTGGTTAACCCGATGCTGAATACTCTTGGTGGCGGCGGCAACCGCGGCAACCAGCTTATCCAGACAGGCGGCACGCTTAATTCTCTCACAGGCACACTCACACCGCTGCTAGTGGGTGCAATGATTGGTCAGGTTACGGACAGCACCGCTATGAGCGACGTCTCGCCGTTGCTTTTCATCGCGATGGGAGTGTTCGCGGTGGCTTTTGTCATCATACTGTGCGTCAAAATTCCTGAACCAAACCTCAACCGTAGTCAAAGCGATGGAAAAGACAAATACAGTGCATGGAGCTTTCGCCATCTCGTACTCGGCGTTATAGCAATTTTCTTCTATGTTGGCATAGAGGTTGGAATACCTGCCGAACTTAATTTTTATCTTACGGATATCGACGGTAAGGGTACGGGAGCTGCCATTGGAGGCGCGATAGCTGCTGTCTATTGGCTGCTTATGATGGTGGGACGTGCGGCCAGCACCGCCATCAGTTCCAAGGTTTCGACACGAAAGCAGCTGACTTTTGTCGCAATGCTTGCCATTGTGTTTGTTGTCGTTGCAATATGCCTGCCATCGAGCATCCGTATTTCGATGCCTGGCTATAGTGTCGCTGATGGGTTCAAGATGTTCAGCGTGCCGGTCAGCGCGTTGTTCTTGGTGCTTTGCGGACTCTGCACTTCTCTCATGTGGGGAGGTATATTCAATCTTTCGGTTGAGGGGCTTGGCAAATATACCGAGCAGGCTTCCGGAATATTCATGATGATGGTTGTGGGTGGAGGTGTGATGCCTTTCATCCAAGACCAGATTGCACGTGTGAGCACATATATGACAAGTTACTGGCTCGTGGTAGCCATGTTGGCGTACATACTGTTTTATGCCCTTGTGGGAAGTAAAAATGTAAACAAGGACATTCCCGTTGAGTAATAGTTTATAATACGGGATAAATGTAGAATTTGAAATAATTTAAGCGATATGATAAAAAGGCTTACATCCTTGATTCTGATGATAACTGCTCTGCATTTTGCGGCTCAGGCACAGTTCGGTCAGATAATCCATCTAGATGCTACAACAAACGGAACATCGGGACAGATGTCTGAAACCGATCAGGGTTACTATCTGCGTGACGATGATTCAGGTGACAATAACAGTTATGCGCCAGGAATTGATTATACATACACTGTGTATGGAACTTGCACATCGCCACAGGTTCTTTCGATATATGTTGAGGTTTTTGATATAGACCCATCAGATACGGTTTTCATCTATGATGGGCCATCTACGATATACCCCGTAATAGTTGCAGCCAATAATGATAATAGTATTCTTTCTCATAACTACTATATCAGTTCGCGTAATGGACACAATGCTCTCACTGTACGTATAAAATCAAACAATGACAGTCAAGTGGGACAGGGCTTTTCATTTTTGTTCAAGTGCACTGTTCCATGCGAGTATTCAGCTCCCATTATAGATAATGAGTTTGACAGGTATGTCGATGGGGAAAATATAGGGGTCGGACATATGCAGGAAGTTGTTCAGTATGACACTTCTATTGCATATGTAAATGGAGTGCCGGTAGAAACTTATCATGTCAATCGATTTCTTGCAGCGAATCTTTGCGAGGGGGAATGCATACAGTTCCGTGGCCATGGTGAATATGGAAACAGTACAGATACTTATACTCCCACAGATGCGACAACTTCGTTTCGTTGGTCGTTTGGTGCAGGAGAACCGAGGGTGGGGGTTGGGTTGACCAACACGGGAACTGTTTGCTATCCAGAGGCTTCTTGCTATTATGTTACATTGAGTCTTGTTGACGAGCATAACTGTGCTTCCAATGGTACTGCTTCAATGTATGTACGTATAGCTCCAAACCCAATTAATACATTGGGAGAACTCGAAACTATATGTGCTAACGACTCGATGTTAGTTACTGTGGGTTTTGATGAGACATCAATAGTTTCAATGGAGCATATCTCGATAGAAAACAGTCGAACGCGAGTTAATAATACAAAGACATTTATACCGGATGGTCCGGCTTGCAACCCATCAAATCCATGTTACGAGGCACCTGTCTCTTTTGATGAGTTTCCAGCAGGCTCTACAATAACGTCGGCATCGGATATCTGTTCTGTGTGTATCAATTACGAACATTCGTTCATGGGCGACTATCGTCTTCAGATAGTATGCCCCAATGGGCAGACAGCCATATTGAAGTATGCAGAAAGCTCTCATGATCCGCTGTGGACATCTTCTGTGCCTGACGGGGCTGCAGGAGGTAGCGGCACATATACGGGTTTCCCCTATGGCGGTTCTAGCGATGCTACATACGATGGTAATGGCGGTGGTTATTGCGATTCCGTGTTCAACATGTATGGCGATGGTCTTGAATATTGTTTCAGTCGCAATGGAAACTATACTTTGGCAGATGGGTATCCTGCTGATGACAACACGACATTGTCGTCTCATTATATTGCAAATACCAGTAATGCCTATCAAATTACGGTCAGCCACCGATATGAGACAATACCGCGTCCGTTTGTTGATGCAGGTACAAGTTGTGGAACGCTTTCTGTGACCACAAAAAAACCCAGCAACCGTGAGGCTAAATCCGACTATTACATGCCAGCAGATGACTTTGCTACCTTGGTCGGATGTCCACTTAATGGAGAATGGAAGATGCGTGTTTGTGACTTCTGGCAGGTTGATAACGGTTGGGTTTTCAGTTGGTCAATGGATTTGTGCAATGCTCAGACTGACAACTACAACTGCTCGTATGATGTGAAGGTCGATTCGTTTCAGTGGGCTGCTGATCCGCGTCAGAGTGATATCTATCGTGGAGAGTATCGTGGTCTGCATATAGTTCCTGCTGAGGATGATGAGTTCTCGACATACGTAACCACGGTGGATACCGGCGGAGTTTTCGACTTGTATCTTACAGCCATAGATGAATTCGGCTGCCATTGGGACACCAGTTTGGTCTTCACTGCCAATCCTCTGCCTCATACGGTGAAGGTGGTCAACAAGTGCCCCGACGAGGCCTATACCTGGGTTGACGGAAACACCTATATCGAGCCACCGACTCCGCGACCCGAATGGGTTTTCCCAGCACGGACGGGATGTGACAGTGTGGTGGCGTTGCAGATAGTCAATGACAGAATTCCGGAAGCACATATTTCGGTTGTTCCATCTTATGTGTCATACGACCACCACGAGGTGACGCTATACGATGCTTCTGAAGGTAATACCGACAGGGTATGGTACTTTGACAACGAGACCAGCACCGACCAGATAGCCACTTTTGACTATCCGATTGAGAAAGACTCTCTCCGGGTGATGATGATAGCCACAAGCCAGTTCAACTGTCCGGATACTGCCTATGTGACAATCCCGATGGACAAGACCCTTATCTGGGTGCCCAACGCCTTTACTCCCGACCGTGACGACAACGCCTATTTCTATATTCAGGGAAACAACATCCTCGACGATGCGCAGGTGTATGTCTATAACCGGATGGGTGCGCTTGTGGCCTCATGGGTGGGCTTTGAAGGCAGCTGGGATGGACATCACGACGGCAAACGTTGCGCCGGCGGAGTCTATTCGTGGGTGGTCAAATATCACTCGTCGTTCGAACCAAGTCGCTGGCACTACAAGACAGGTACTGTTTCGCTGTTGCGGTGACGATGGGCATGAAACAACTCCATTAAGGCGACCATTTTTATGGTTGCCTTTTTTGTTGAAAAACGCTGTTTGAGAGATGTTTATTCGCGATTATTATTCAAATGGGAGATCTGTAAATTGTTTTAATGCAGCAGGATAAGAGGAAATGTATGTGGCTTTGAAAAAAAATGTGTAATTTTGCAATCCTTATGAAAATCGACGCAACAGAACAAATTTATTTGGAAAAGGCGCAGCAGTTCTGCGCTGCTGATGAACAATGTTCAGCCTCAGTTATGAGGAAGTTGGCTGACTGGGGATGCCCCCTTACGTCGGCCCCCAAAATTGTAGATGCGCTAACCTCGGCGGGTTACATAGACGAGAACCGCTATGTTTGTCGCTACTGTGAAAGCAAAGCCTTTCATCAGAAGTGGGGACGAATAAAGATTACATCGATGCTACGCCAAAAGCATATACCAGGCGATGTAATTGCCAAGGGAATCAAAACCATCAATGAGGAGGAGTATAAGAAAGTGCTGCGAGGTGTGGCTCAAACCAAGTGGGCGACATACACCGATGACGACAATGAAAGAAACGTCAGCAGGCTGACTTCGTTCCTCCTCTCGCGCGGTTATGAATTAGACATTATTAAAGAGATTACAAAAGATTACGAACAATGAAAAAGATTGTTTTAGCATCATTGCTGATGATGGCGGTTTCTATGCCGCTTTACGCACAAGAGGAAACAGAGGCCGCCCCCGTACAGGATGCTGCCGAGCAGGCTGCGGAGGAGTCATCGGTTAAGACCAAAGGAGAGTGGACGACATCGTCAACCCCACAGTTGAAGATAGACGAGGCATACTACAATAACTGGTCGGCAGCTGGCAATGCACGTCTGGCTATTACCGGGGCATTCAACGGAACCTACAAGTATGTCAACGGAAAGAACATCTGGGACAATATTGTTGACCTGGCGTTCGGTATCCACTGGCAGGATTTGGATGGCAAGAACACACCGTTGCTGGAAAGTCTGCGCAAGAACGAAGACAAGATTGACCTGACAAGCACCTATTCACGAGCCTTGAAGAAGTCATGGAACGTGAATGCGATGGCAAACTTTAAGACTCAGTTCTACAAAGGCTATCAATATGGTGAGGATACGGTGTTGATTTCAAACATTATGGCCCCCGCCTATCTGACAACTGCCCTCGGTTTCGAGTATAAGAGAGAGTGGTGGAATGTGTCGTTGTCGTTCCTGACAGGTAGAACGACGTTTGTGTGTTCTGATTCATTGATAAAGAACGGCTACAACTATGGAGTCATACAGGATACCGACTATCTCACCACTGGCCATTACAGGCATGCATATTTCGGACTTGGTTCGTATGTGAAGTTCTATATGAAGAAAGACATAGCCAAGAACCTGAACTTGTATGTACGAGCCGAGCTTTTCTATGACTACATGAAACGCAGCAATCTGCAAAGAGAGTCGGGCGTGCGTTATGAGCTGATAAGCAACGGATATAAGGATTGGAACTATGGTAAGAAATTGGGATACTGCCTCTATCACGAAATGGACTTCGATTTGGAAGTAAGGCTGGAGTATCGTTTCAGTTCGTGGTTGGCCGCCTACGCTGGCTTCCAAATGAGATATGACAGTGACTTCCGTTCGGTTGACGAGTGGGGTCATAATGTGACAAATAAGGGCGCCATGGGTTCTCTGCAGTTCTTCCAGTCGGCCGGTCTGCAGATATACTTCAATTGGAAGACCCCGAAGGAGGCATAACCTTTTGCCAACAACAAATAATTAGACCGTTTTATTAAACCGTCTGGCAGAAAATGTCGAGTCCGATAGTCACCTTAACAACCGACTGGGGCGATAGAAGTTTCTTTGCCGGAATGGTCAAAGGACGGCTTTATTCTTCAATTCCTGATGTCAGGGTTGTAGATATAGCTCATTCGCTCACCCCCTGCGACCTGTTTGATGCGGCTTACGTTATACGGAACGCCTGTATGGGTTTTCCCGCTGGTACGGTGCATATTATTGATGTATTGTCAGAGGAGAAGGAGGGACAGGGCTTCATAGTGGTGAAATACGACTCCCAGTATTACCTTTGTACCAACAATGGTCTTCCTTATATTGTTTTTGGAAATTCGTATCAGCAGGTTGTGGAACTGAACACGTATTGGACATCGAAGTTTTACAACTTTGCTGCGTATGAAATCTTTTGTTCTGCGGCATCGGGTATTTTGTCGGGTACTCCACTTTCAGAAATGGGACGTGATACAACTCTTGTTGAAAGTATTCTCAACTACATGGTTACCGACTCTGGCATTCGTGCACACGTATGGCATATTGACACGTACGGCAATGCCTACCTTGACATCCGATATGAGGAGCTGTTGAATATACTTCAGAACAAATCGTTCGATTTAAACATACGCGGAGTACATATCAGTGAAATCAGGAAGTCCTATGCTGAGTGTACGCAGTCATCGCTAACGGTGTCGGAGTCAGGTTATATGGAGGTGGCTATATATAAGAACCGTGCCGCAGGCATGTTAGGTCTTAAAGTGGGAGATATAGTTGAAATAAAGATAAAATAAGTTTTAGTCTCTAATTAACATAGTTCTATAAATAAATCATGTCACTGCTTTCTATACGAAATCTTCACGCCGGAATTGGCGATATGGAAATACTCAAGGGCATCAATCTTGATGTGAATGCTGGCGAAGTACACTCCATAATGGGGCCAAATGGCAATGGCAAAAGTACTCTTGCAGGTGTGATAGCCGGTAATCCTAAATATCATGTTACGGCTGGCGAGGTCGTGTACAATGGGAAGAATATACTCGACCTACCTGTGGAAGTGCGAGCCGCAGAAGGAATCTTTCTTGGATTCCAGTATCCAGTTGAGATCCCCGGTGTAAGCATCGCAAACTTCATGCGCACGGCTGTCAACGAGCAGCGCAAATACCGAGGTCTTGACCCTTTGAGCGGCAGCGAGTTTCTGAAGCTGATGGAAGAAAAAAAGAAGGTGGTAGAGATGACTGCTTCTTTGGCCAACCGCTCTGTCAATGAAGGGTTTTCTGGTGGTGAAAAGAAAAAAAACGAGATATTCCAGATGGCCATGCTTGACCCGACGCTGTCTATTCTTGATGAGACGGATTCGGGTCTTGACATCGATGCGTTGCGCATAGTGGCATCGGGAGTTAACAAGTTGCGTTCGAAGGACAATGCCACTATTGTCATCACGCACTATCAACGATTGCTTGATTATATAGTTCCTGATTTTGTTCATATACTATACGAGGGACGGATTGTAAAGACTGGTCCTAAGGAGTTGGCTTTGGAGCTCGAGGAGAAAGGTTACGAATGGATCAAGAAAGAACTTGAGCATTGAGTTGGCGGTTACGAACACCATTAATTCAAATCAATTTGGTGAGTAAATGATTAGGAAAGATGTATTGCCAGAGACGCTGAAGAAAATCGATTTTTCCGACTTGTGGAGTGACGATCTTGTTCGTCCTGTGGCATCCGACGCTGACATGAACATTCATTGTTCATGCAATATTCCCAACCTTGACACCGAGAAACGGGCTATCGTTAACGGGTTCGGAGATGGTCTGGACATCACTGTGGAAGAGAACCGTATCATCGAACGGCCTATTCAGATACAGTCTGTTGTGCAGACCAATTACAAGTCGCTTGTTGAACTTCATCATACCATCAACATCGGAGCAAATGCACAGGTGAAGATAATCCATTGTGACGATACTATCGGCGATACACGTTCACTCAGCAATAATGATACTCGCATTGTGATAGGGGAGGGGGCTGTTGTGGAATACTACAAGCTTCAGAACATCAACAACCGATCGGGACTCATCAATAAGACATACGTTACTATGGCGGCGGGGTCGTCGTTAAGAACCGATTGCATTACCCTCAATGGCGGACATATATACAATCACTGCGAGGTGCGTATGCTGGGGGCTCATTGTAACCTTAACGCCGACGGTCTCTATCTTATAGACAGCGACCAGCGCTGCGACAACTATATCTTTGTTCAACACAACGCTCCCGACTGCACAAGTCACGAGCTATACAAGGGAATACTTGACGACCAGGCCCGTGCCAGTTTCAATGGCCACGTTTTGGTTATGGATGGTGCGACAAAGACAGAAGCATACCAGACCAACCGCAACATTCTTCTCACAGATAAAGCGCATGTGGAAACCAAGCCATTTCTGGAAATCTATAACGACGATGTGAAATGCTCGCATGGCAGTACTGTAGGACAGCTTGACGAGCAAGCTCTTTTCTATATGCGTTCACGTGGAATCAGTGAGCGTGTCGCCACTACCATGCTCTCATACGCATTCTGTGACGAGGTCATTAGAACTATCGGCATACCAGAGCTGCGTCAGGCCATAGAGGATATGGTGAAGAAGCGTCTGCATGGCGAGCTGCTTCCGTGCGGTAACTGCGCCATCCCGTGTAGTACGCCATGCAATGGCTCCGAGGCGCACTTTGATATAGATGTCTCAAAACTCTGACATATGTATAAGCGAATCTTGTCCATATTGACGATTCTGACCCTCGCTGTGGCACTTCAGGCTCAGGATGAAGGAGTGACCTGCGGACCCAAGTTCAAAGCGACGGATCAGGCTTCTTTCGAGAAGGCTAAAAGTCTTTATGAGTCCAAGCGCTATAAAGAGAGCCGTGAGATATTTCATAAACTTTCTACCAAATATCCTTCTGCCCCAGACCCCTATTTCTACCTCGGAATGATTGCGGTGAAAAAGGATTTCAACGCTGCGGGTATCAGGCGTTATTTTCCCAAGGTGGTGACGCTTTGCCCAAGTTATCCCAATGCATTGGCGCACTATTATAAATCGATTGTTGATTACACCGACGAGAACTACGATGAGGCGGTGGCGAGTCTCAACCGGTATTTCGATATTACCAACCAAAGTCGTTTGGCTGAATATGAGGCCGTATATGAAGAGGCGTCCAATTACCTTTATTGGTCTCAGTTTTTGGCCGAAGCCAACAAGGCCAAGGTGCCGTTTAGGCCCTTCGTCGTTACAGGGGTTTCAAGCAAGTATAATGAATATCTGCCATATCTCACACCGGACGGGGAGTCCTTCTATTTCCTGCGTCAGGTGTCCGAAGGTCATTCGGCAACCTTTTACAAGCGGGAACTGGAAACCAAGATATGGCGTCTCTATCGCAGCGATCGTCGCGACACGTCCTACTCTAACGGGATTGAGCTGTCAGCGCCGTTCAATACATCCGAGAATGAAGGTTCCATGTCTATGACTGCTGACAATCGTGTCATGTACTATTCACGCATGGTTATGAAGAATGGAAGTCTTAACTGCGACATATTCCGTACAACCTTTGCCAATGGGCGTTGGAGTGGATTTGAGAGTGCTGGTAGTAATGTCAATAGCGATAAGACATGGGAGTCGCAACCATCGGTCACGGCCGACGGTGAGTACCTATATTTTGCTTCGAACCGAGAGGGCGGAATGGGCGGTACTGACATCTGGCGATGCCATCGCCTGCCCAACGGAGACTGGAGCCGTGCCGAGAACATGGGACCGTCAATCAACACGCCAGGCAACGAGAAGTGTCCTTTTATCCATGCTGATGGTAAGACACTATATTTTGCCTCGGAAGGATGGCAGGGCTTTGGTGGCTATGATATGTATTTCATAAACGTCAATGACACATATCTTCAGCGACCCACCAATATGGGGCTGCCTATCAATTCGGAGGCTGATGAGATTTGTTTTGGTGTCACTACCGACGGTCAGAGAGGATACTATGCGAGCAAGCCTCCAGAGGGACTCGCTGGCAACGGAGGGACAGATGTGTTTATGTTTGACCTTTATCCTTCCGCACAACCGGAACCTATGCGCCTTTGTAAGGTCCGAGTTGTTACGTCGGAGGCCAAGCCTGTTGCATCAGATGTGTCGGTTTGTCGCAAGGGCGCAAACCGTATGCGCTATGCTTCCGATAAGGCTTCAGGCGAATGTCCGGTCATGCTATCCATGAAGGTTGACAACTTCGTGGTGGCCACGGCCAAAGACTGTGTGCCAGCTGTGCGTGTGTTCAAGGCGTCTGCCGTAATGCAGCAGTCGGAAAATCCTGTCTATGAACTCCAGATACGTCCTCTAAAAAAGGACGGACGATATCCACTTCCAGGCATACAGTTTTCTGCTAAAGACCTCACTGACGCGAGCAAGACTATACTCGATGCTTACATAGACTTCCTCCGCGAAAACCCTATGGTACACATACGTATCGAAGGTGTCACGGAAAACATGGTTCGGGCGGTTTACGACTATATGATTGCGCAGAAGCTCCGCCCCGAGCGTCTTTCCTACAAAGCTGGTGGCTCTGCCGACTTGCAGTTTGTGGTTGTTCAGAAATAGTTTAATTTCGGTTCATATAAACACAGTCGTTCTATCAAACATTCCCGTTCCGCTCGTCACGATTCGATATCTACGCAGCCGCTATGGCGTGTGTTTCTCTACCTGAAACACTATCCCAAATATGTTCTGTTGTGCTTTCTTTTTGATCTTCTCAGTGTCCTCTTCAATTTATCGTCCTTTGTATTTATAGTTCCTTTTGTGGAACTGCTCTTTGGCGGAGCTTCGTCAGCCACGCCACATCCGTTTGCCTTCAACCAGCACGACCTTAGTGCATGGCTTTCATGGCAGTTGCATCAATGGAGCAATAGTCACGGCCTTTTCTTCTGCCTTGTTGCCATCGCGTTGGCTTTCCTGCTGTGTTCCTTCTTCTCCAACCTATTCCGTTTTCTTTCCACTTGGTTCGTCAGCCCTGTTCGCAACGGAGTAGTCGAGCGTCTTCGCAACGACATTTTCCATAAAATCACAATACTTCCTGTTGCGTTCTTCAAGAGAAAGCGCACAGGTGACATTCTTAGCCGTATGTCAAACGATATTGCAGATGTTGAGTGGAGTATCGTGAGTTCCATCCAGTCTTTTCTTAAATCACCCATAAACATCATCGTATTTGCGGCAACTTTGCTGTTCATCAGTCCTGCCCTATTCCTATATTTTCTGTTGGCAGCACCGCTCCTGTTCTTTCTGGTAGGCGTGGTGGGTAAGAGCCTTAAACGCAACTCGCTGAAGGGGCAGAACAAGCTCGGTTCTCTTTTCTCTTTTCTCGAGGAGAACATCTCTGGCGTGCGTGTTGTCAAGGCCTTCGGTGGAGAACAGCGACAGTCGCTTCGATTCTCCGAAGCTCTTCGCGACTACACCCGTCGCATGAATCGAGTGGTACGTCTAAAAGAGCTCAGCAGTCCCCTTTCTGAGATTATCGGTACGGTGGCTATGGCTGCCATACTCATAATCGGAGGCTCCTATGTTATAGGAGGGCGTATGCACGCCTCGGTATTCATACTTTTTGTCGTGGTGTTTGCCCGACTCATCCCACCCGTCCAAGCCCTCGTCAGAGCTTACAACAGTATGCTCAAGGGAAACGCCTCTGCGCGACGCATCATGGAGATTCTCTCTGCCGACGAGGTGGTTTTCGAGGCACCAGATGCCGTGCCCGTAGGCTCATTTAACTGCGAAATTGAATATCGAGATGTTTCGTTCTCATATAACGATACTGGCTCTGCTGTTGTGCTTAATCATATAGACCTGGTTGTTCCCAAAGGCAAGGTTGTTGCGCTTGTGGGTCACTCCGGCTCGGGCAAGACCACTTTGGTGGATCTCATTCCCCGTTTCTATGACCCCACATCTGGATCAGTCCTAATTGACGGAGTTGACCTCCGTTGTCTCAACATTGACAGCCTCAGAAGCCTTGTTTCAATTGTTACACAAGATTGTGTCCTTTTCAATGACACTGTCGCCAATAATATTGCTTTTGGGAACGCTGCTGCCAGCGTTGATTCCATACGCCATGCCGCCCGCCTTGCCTGTGCCGACGAGTTCATAGAGAAACTCCCTGACGGATATGATACTATTGTGGGCGACCGAGGGCAGGCACTCTCTGGAGGGCAACGTCAACGTATCAGCATTGCCAGAGCACTACTGAAGGATGCTCCTATACTCATCCTGGATGAAGCCACCGCCGCACTTGACAACGAGTCGGAGCGACAGGTTCAAACCGCACTCCACGCACTCATGCAGAACCGTACAACCATTGTAATTGCTCACCGACTCTCCACCATACGTAATGCCGACATCATCCATGTCCTCGATCACGGTTGCATCGTTGAATCCGGTAATCACGATCAACTCATTGCCATTGGCGGTGCTTATTCAAGGCTCATCTCATCCCAGCTTTGAATGACAAAAAAAACAGCCACCATTCTGGCGGCTGTTTTATGTGGAAGTTATCGGATTCGAACCAATGACCCCCTGCTTGTAAGGCAGGTGCTCTGAACCGGCTGAGCTAAACTTCCGTTTCCCGACCTTCTGTCGGTAGAAATCGTTTGCAAAGGTACAACTATTTTTTTATTCATCGAAACTTTTTTTCCTCTCACCCCAATATGGAGGAATAAAACGCCCACTCTATGCTAATTGGTGCCCATTGATGGAGTTTTGTTAAGCCACTGTTTTAAGCCCCACGATGGAGGCGATCAGTGTTGTGATGAAAAAGATGCGCCAGAAGGTGGCGGGTTCATGGAAGAAGAATATGCCCACCAGTACCGAACCGACGGCTCCGATGCCTGTCCACACGGGGTATGCGGTGCCGATAGGTATGGTGCGGGTGGCTTTCATGAGAAGTATCATGCTGAGCACGTAGAAGAATACGAAACCACCGATGCACAACCACCATTCGGAGCCAACAAGCCCTTTTGATCGGCCGAGGCAGAATGCAAAGGCCACCTCGCACAAACCCGCAAGTATCAATACAATCCAATTCATAATCATTTGATTTAATTGAGACAACAAAAGTCCTGAATCTCTGTAACCGCCCCTACGGCAAGTGGTGCAAATGTACAACTTTTTCCAAATATAGCATTATCAAAATAATTTTGTTATTTTTGCAACGGATTCTACTGAGAACATGAGATGTGTGTGACTCTGTAAAAGTCTGAAAATGCGGATATGGCGTAATTGGTAGCCGCGCTAGACTTAGGATCTAGTGGCGAAAGCCGTAACGGTTCGAGTCCGTTTATCCGCACAAAACGATAAGACAACATCTTTCCGAGGATGTTGTCTTTTTTTCGTTTTTTTCTAAAAATGACGGTATCGCAGTCGGTAGCGGATTCTTTCCTTCAGCTCTCCGTCGATAAAGATGCGCTCCTCTACTACGCCGCCCCTACGGTTGTATTTGTATTGGTGTGTTTCGGTTTGCAGCCATTCTTTTTGTTCCGCCTCGCGTGAGCGAACACCTCCGTATGGCGGCCCATATCGCCGCCATCGGACAATCGTGTCCACCAAGCCCCTGCTGTCTCGCACAAGGCGACTGGATGAAATCAGCAAGCTGTCGGGATCATAATCCATGTGTGTTTCCCCACCATTATATTTCTTGCGTATGCTGAAATAGGGTTTAGGAGTGTATTTGTTTGTATCGTCGATAACAAGCCATACTATGGTGTCTCCAACGGTGGAGCGAATGCTGGTGCTTCTTCGCACTCCTTTGCGGCATCTTAATAGTTTGACGAGCTCGGTGAAAGAGCTGTCGCTATACCATTTGACTTCTATAAGTTCGGTGTTGCCGTTTCGGATTTCAAATGTTGAGTCGGCGAGTGTCTCAAAGTCGCGATGGCTTACAATGCTTTCCACGTAGGGATTGGCTTTTGCCTTCGGCCACTTGTTGTTGGTGACATTCCCGTCGCGCGATATCTTGAATGTTTGTTTGCGTTTTTGATATTTTTTCGGTTGTTCATGGTATTCCTGAATCATTACGACCTTGCGGATGCCTTCGCCGAATCTCTCCTGAAAGGAGGGGAGAAGGTATCCGACTTCTTGCGCCACGACAACGGGTACGCTTGCTGCCGACAATATCATGAACATCAATACGAGTCTTTTCATCAAAATGAATAACGCTACGGCGTCAAATAAATTGTGGTATAGGATGTTGCAGTTTTTTGCCCGAAATGCCCAACAGACTTTTGGGGCCTTGCTCATTCCAATCGCCTCCGCATAGTGTTTGTAAAGATGCCTCGCTATGGGGCATCTTTTCACTTATAATATTTTCACTCTCTTCGGCGTTATTGTAATGTATATGCGTAACCGATACATATTTTTTGTTTTGCTGCTAATGCTTGCCTTTAGGGCCGAGGCTTCCTATCTGTTGATTCCGATGGACGATGTGCAGCGCAACCACCTTAAGGCCTACGGAGTGGCGTACTGGTCGCTTGAGCGCGAGGTCGAGGTGACGTGGTTGCTCAACTACAGAGGTGGGGCGTTTATGATGAAGTATGCCGACGGGTTGGAGAAGGAATGCCGCTTGCGTGGAGTGTCGTATGAGGTGATAGCGGACGGACAGTCAGCTGACATACTCTCTTATATCGCCGATCCTGGCGTAAACATGGATGCGGTGCGGCTGCAGAAGGCGCCCAAGATTGCCGTCTATTCGCCTAAGAACAAATTGCCCTGGGACGATGCGGTGACGTTGGTGCTGACCTATTCGGAGATTCCGTACGATGTGATATACGACGAGGAGGTGATAGCAGGAGTGCTGCCAAAGTATGACTGGCTTCACCTACACCATGAGGACTTCACCGGCCAGTATGGTAAATTCTGGGGTAACTACCGCTCACAGCAGTGGTATATAGAGGATGTGAAGATGCAGGAGTCGATGGCGCACAAGCTGGGTTTCGAAAAGGTGTCGCAGCTGAAGCTGGCAGTCAGCCACAAGATACGTGATTTCGTGGCAGGTGGAGGCTTCCTTTTCGCCATGTGTTCAGCGCCTGACAGTTACGATGTGGCCTTGTCGGCCGAGAATGTGGACATCTGCGACGTGATGTTCGATGGCGACCCAATGCAACCCGACGCTCAGAATCACCTCGACTACTCGAAGACTTTTGCCTTTAAGGATTTCCGTATAAGCACAAACCCCGCCGAATACGAAATATCGACCATCGACATCGACCAGCAGTCGCGTGGAAGGGTGGTGAACGAGAAGACCGACTTTTTTACGCTTTTCGAGTTTTCGGCCAAGTGGGATTGGGTGCCGACGATGCTGACGCAGAACCATACGAGAATAATACATGGATTCATGGGTCAGACGACAGCTTTCCGCAAGGAGACGGTGAAGACGTCGGCGGTGGTACTGGCAGAAAACAAAGAGTTGGGTGAGGTGCGCTATCTGCATGGAGACTTCGGCAAGGGAACTTGGACGTTCCTCGGAGGCCACGACCCCGAAGACTACCGCCACTATGTGGGCGACCCGCCGACCGATTTGTCGCTCTATCCCAACTCGCCTGGATACAGGTTGATACTGAACAATATTCTTTTCCCTGCCGCAAAGAAGGAAAAGCACAAGACCTGAGAGAGGTCGAGAAATGTGAGATTGGTAAAATGAAAATTGAAAATTGAAACGGGTATTGTTCATAATTGCCTTAATGCTTTGTGAGGGCGTTGTCTGTGCGCAGAGTTGGTCGGTTTACACCGTCCGCTCGTCCGAGATTGTGGGCGACGACATCATGGCTGTGGCTGCCGATGCTAAGGGAGCGGTGTGGGTAGGCTCGACGTTAGGTCTTTGCCGCCTTTCGGGACGAACGTGGACAGATTATTCGATGTTTAACCAGAAGCTAAAGGATCAGTTTATCAACTGTATTGCCATCGATGGACGAGGGGTTCTATGGATAGGGACGGATGACTACGGTGTGTTTGAATTCAACGGCACTCACTGGACAGAGCATCCTAAGGAGATGCAGAAATACAATATGGCACTTATCCGCGACATCGCTGTTGACCGCAGTGGAGTGGTATGGATAGGTGTCACACTCAGCGGCTTGGTGCGTATCGAAGGGAAGGATTGGAAGAAATACACCGCCGGCCAAGGCGGCCTCAAGAGCGACTTCATAATGGACATAGCCATCGACAAGGACAACGCCAAGTGGGTGGCCACTAACGAAGGAGTGTCGAAGTTTGACGGCACATCGTGGACGTCGTACACTACAGCCAACTCGAAGTTGCCGATAGGCAACGTGCCTGCCATCGCCATCGACCGCAAGGACGTGAAGTGGATTGGCACCATTGCGGGCCTCTGCCGTTTCGACGGCACGGAATGGCGGATTTTCGACACTAAAAACTCACCACTTCCGGACAACCAGATTAATGCGATATGCATAGACGCCAGAGGAGCCATCTGGATGGCAACGCAAAAGGGTGTGGCGGTATTCAACGGCAAGGACAAATGGCAGGTTTACAATGCTAAGAATTCCAAGGTGCCCAACGCTGCGGTACGCTGCATGATGATCGACCAGAAAGGCACCAAGTGGTTCGGTACGCAGGGTGGGGGATTGGTGCGTTTTGAGGGTTACGGAGTGAAGGGACGCGTGGTTGACGACAAAGGCAACCCGAAACCGAATATGACCGTCCGCTGCGGTACACGCACAACCACTACCGATGCCGACGGCCTCTACTATTTCGAGCTTCCCGCCGATGCCGCAGGTGAGATAACTCTCGCCACCGACGCCACCGTCGAACCTCCAAACCACTCCTTCAACAACCTCAACGGATTCCTTTTTGTGAAAGACTTCACCGTTTCTACGGCACTTGTGGCCAAAGGCAACTCGAACGAGAAGGTGGTGGTGACGCCTTATCTTGCTGAGGGGTATATCACTATATCGTTGGAGAGTGCGACTGCCGAAGTTGAGTTTGTCAACGCAAAAGGTGAGTCGGTGAGGACGATAGCGAACTACAAGAATGGCTCGAAGATTACGATAGCGAAGATGCCGAAGGCCTCATATACCCTATACATCAGAACAGCAAAGGGCGAAAAGTCGCTACAGTTCAACCTGAAATAATGTTGTAAGGATTACAAAAGAAAAGCGGCCTCGAATGAGGCCGCTTTCTCTTTGTTTGTAATGTCTTGTACAATTATTTGCACTCAACACCCCACTTGCCAGTTCCAAGGGTTTCGTCGGTTTCAACACTGTTGACATCGCTGCATTTCTTCACCTCTTCTTTAATGTAGGTGGGGAATGATGCCTGGATGTCTTTCAGAGCGAGATCCTCGTAAACGGTACCTTCATCACCTGCATAGAGAGTGCAGTCACAGGTCTTGTTGCAAGATGTGAAAGCAGCGATCGTAGCGATAGCGGCCAGGGCTAAGAAAACTTTCTTCATAGTGTTATTGATTTTTGATTAATGCCTACTCTAAATGGTTTTCGGCGACCCCAATGAATTGTCTAAATAAAGAGATTTGATTAATTACACTCAAGGCCGTTTTTCTTCTCGGCGACGGTGACAACAGTGTTCATGTCAGAGCATTTTTTGTAGGAGTCTTTGTCAAGTTCGACATCTTCGTGAGTGGTGACAACAACGCCAGCAGCGTAAGTTTTGCAGGTGCATTTTTTGTTGCAGGAAGTGGTGAACAATCCAACCATTGCGATAGCGGCCAAAGCCAATACGATTTTCTTCATAATGTGTTTAGTTTGTTATAATTAAGCCTACTCTAAAAGGTTTTCGGCATTCCCCTATTATTGTGCAAATATAGTATTTTTGCTTGAATTACAACTATTATGTGACAATTGTTTTCAAAAAATTGCATCATGAGAAAAAAGAAGTGTGTATTTGGTGCGGAAGTTGGTGTGTTAATTTTGTGTTTTTTAGTTATTTATGTATTTGTCGTGTGCTTAGGCGGTTGGTTTGCAGGAGTCTGCGTATGGCATGTGAGAATGTTGTAGGAGTGATGTTGGTGTTTTGTAGGACCTAGGTAGGAGGTTTGTAGGAGCTATGTAGGAGGTTTGTAGGAGGTAAGTGGGAGTGAGGTGGGAGGAAGGTTGGAGTGAGGTGGTGGTTGGGGATTTAGCTGATGTTCGCTTCGAGGAACTGGCGGAGTTCGACTGGAGAGACGTCGTGGTGGATCTGACCATCTACGACGTAAGAGATGGCGCCGGTTTCTTCGCTCACGACGACGCTTATGACGTCAATCTGCTCGCTTATGCCTATTGCAGAGCGGTGACGGAGGCCGAGGTTGGGGTCGATCTGGTTGTTGGAGGATACGGGGAGAATGCAGCGGGCGGCGAGGATGGTGTTTTTCTTCACTATGACGGCGCCGTCGTGAAGGGGCGAGTTTTTGAAGAAAAGTGCCTCGAGCAGGGGAGCCGAGGTGGTGGCGTCGATGCGTTCGCCTGTGGCGATGATGTCGTCGAGTTCGTTCTGGCGTTTGAAGATGATGAGTGCTCCGGTTTTTGATTGAGACATGTGCATGCAGGCTTGGATGTAAGGCTCGACATTGAGCGAAGAGCTCTGGGAGAAGTTGTGTTTCCAGAAAAGGAATCGTTTCTTGAACGAGTCGCCGGCGAGCGTGGTTTTGGTGCCGACGAGAAGGAGGAATTTCCTGATTTCGGGTTGGAAGATGATGACGAGAGCGACGAGGCCGACGCTCACAATCTCGCCGAGGAGTGCGCCAGAGAGGCGCATGTTGAGGAAGTAGGCAATCTGTCGTGCTATGACTATGACGAGAATTGCCCAGAAGATGCGGATGACGTTGGTGCCGCGGACGAGGCGGTAGAGATAGAAAAAGAGCGCCGTCACCAGGAGAATGTCGATGACATCGACGAAGCGGATGGAATGGAGGCCTGCGATAAGTGTGAGCATGGGTGGAGAGAGTTTAGGGGTTAATTTTTTTTTATTTGTAGAGGAGTTTTACAGATTCGAGAGCGGGTTTGGGGTCGTGTACGCGGAGTATTCTGGCGCCTTTCATCAGGGCTTTGGTGTTGAGGACGGAAGTGCCGTTCAAGGCGTCGAGGGGTGTGATGCCGAGTTTGCGGTAAATCATTGATTTGCGCGACAAGCCGACCAGCAAGGGTTCGCGGAAGGCGGAGGAAAGCTCGTCGAGGCGGTCGAGAAGTTCGTAGTTCTGCTCGATGGTCTTTCCGAAGCCGAAGCCGGGGTCGATCCATACGTCCTTGACGCCAAGAGAGTAGAGCTGGTTGAGGCGGTGGGAGAGGTAGAGGCAGAGGTCTTGGACGATGTCGCCGTAGTCGCATTTCGACTGCATCTCGTCGGGGCGCCCGGAAGTGTGCATGAGGATGTAGGGCACCTGGAGCCGAGCGACGGTTTCGAACATGCGGTCGTCGAGTTGACCGCCGCTGATGTCGTTGATGATGTCGGCGCCGCAGTCGATGGCAGCCGTTGCACTTTCGGCAAGATAGGTGTCAACCGAGATGATGGCGTCGGGAAGCGATTTGCGAATGCGCTCGATGACGGGTTTGAGGCGAGCAATTTCGTCGTTTGCATCGGCAAGGCGGTTGCCAGGCTTGGAGGAAGTGGCGCCAATGTCGATGATGTCGGCGCCGTCGGCAATGAGTTTTTCAGCGTGAGCGGCAGCCTTGTCAACCGAAGAGTATCGCCCGCCGTCGTAGAACGAATCGTCGCCGATATTGAGTATGCCCATGACGGCAGGTCGGTCGAAGGAGACCAATTTTTTATGGACACACAAGGTGAATGCTGAAAATTTTGTATCTTTGCTCATTGCTATAAAAACGCTATGTTCGTTTATTAATTGTATATCAACAATAAAAAAATGCCTATGCCAGACACTGCAGGAGAATTTGCAAGAGAGATAGGGCGATGCAGAGACATATTCGAGAAGAAGGCCCGGGATTACGGCACATCGTGGCGGATTTTGCGGCTGCCGTCGCTCACCGACCAGATATACATCAAGGCCAGCAGGATACGCAGTATCCAGGAGAAGGGGGCGCACCTTGTGGATGAGGGCGTCGTGCCGGAGTTTGTCGCTATGGTCAACTATGCCACGATGGCGTTGATACAGCAAGAGCTGGGCGGCAGTGGCGACGATGAGCTGCCGATAGAGAGAGCCCTTGAGCTTTATGACAGGCATATCAAGAGCGCCACAGAGCTTATGACGGCCAAGAACCACGACTATGGCGAGGCATGGCGGCAGATGAGGGTGAGCTCGATGGTCGATTTGATACTGATGAAGATACGCCGTATCAAGCAGATAGAAGACAACGACGGAAAGACCATCATTTCAGAAGGTGTGGAGGGCAGCTATAAGGACATAATCAACTACTCGATATTCTGCCTGATAAGGCTTGGTGAGGAGAAGCCGATAGTCGGATGATTGAAAAAAGACTGTTATTTAATACTTTATAACCATTTCAACATTTAGTCACATCATGAAAGATACAAGGATGAATTACACGCTGAACGTCATAGCACGCTGGTTTGTGGGGTTGGTGTTCCTGTTTTCCAGTTTCAGCAAGGGCGTTGACCCGCTGGGCACGGCCTTCAAGGTGCAGGAGTACATGACGGCGTGGTCGATAGGCAGCTGGACCTTCGAGTGGGCGCTGCCGTTGGCGAATTTTCTTTCGGTGGCGCTGATATGTGCCGAGTTTGTTGTGGGAGTGTTGCTTATCACCGGCTGTTTCCGCCGTATTTCGGCGTGGATGCTGGCGGCGATGATGCTTTTCTTTACGGTGACCACGCTTATAGATGCCATCACGAACAAGGTGACCGACTGCGGCTGCTTCGGCGATGCATTGAAGCTCACGAATTGGCAGACGTTCTGGAAAAACGTGGTGCTGGATGTGCCCACGGTGTGGATATTCATGACGCAGAGGTTGCGCTACCGCAGACGGTTTGAGCGTGATATGATTGTGCTGATAGCGGCGACGGCGTTGATGGTCGGCTTCGAGATATACAACATCAACAACGAACCCTGCATAGACTTCCGCGACTGGAAGGTGGGGAAACGCATGATAGAGACCGACGAGAACCTTCAGCTGAAGAGCTATATGACATACCGCAACAAAGCCACAGGTGAGGAAGTGGAGATTGAAACAAAAGATTGGATGGCATATCAAGACGAGACGGTTTGGGAGCTTACGGGCAGCAGGGTTGTGGATCCGCATGAGATAAAGGCCGACGGATTCTCGATGCTCGACATGGACGGCAACGACATGTCGGTTGATATGCTCAGTTCGCCGGATTACCTGCTGATAGCCACACTGCCGAATCCCGATTTGAAGAAGATGAACGCTAAAGGCTTGAGGGCACTCAAGTCGGTGAGCCAGTTTGCGATGGATCATGACATAGAGATGGTGGTGCTGGCTTCGGCGCTTGCGGAGGATGTGCAGTCGTTCCTCTACGATAACGGGCTTGAGATGGACTTCTATGGAGCCGACGAGAAAGCCATTCTTGTGATGGCGCGTGCGATGCCGGCGTTTGTGTTGATGAAGGACGGAGTGGTGATGGGCAAATGGCACTACCGCAACTTTCGAAAGATAATGGATTATGATTTTGACGATTAGAGGGGGCTCGAAAAACTGAGGTCAGTAACGAACAAATTAACTATTCAATATGATACAGAGAATTCAATCATTCTATCTTGTGCTGGCAGCATGCGCCATGGCGCTGTGTTTCATGTTTCCGGTGGCGAAATACAAGACACCCGACAAGCAGGTTTATGCGCAATACAGCTTGATAAAAAAACAAGCTGTTGACCAGAATACAGAACAAGGCGAAACCGCGGGTGTGGAGGACGACTTCGACCAGATAGGCGGCAATATGAGCAAACTGGGATATGCCAAGGCTCCCGTGTGGCCGTTGCTGACGCTGGTGGTGCTGGTTATCGCCATAGCGCTGACAAGCATCTTCCTATATGGCAACCGCACGCGACAGGTGAGAGTGGTGGCCGTGGGCTTTCTTCTCAACGTGGTGTATATCTTCTTGGTGTTCATTTGGGCGGCAGATGCCTTCCTGAAGCCAATAAAGCAGTCGTTCGCCAACAGCGAATGGGTTACGACCTACTCGGTGGCAACCTGGGCTCCAGTGGTGAGCTGCATACTGCTGTTCCTTGCCCAGAACGCCATCAAGCGAGACGAGAAGAAGGTGAGAGACGCAGACAGAATCAGATAAGAGAGAAACGGATAACAAAAATCAAGCAGGAGTTGGAGAAATTGGGTTATACGGCCACGTTTGACAGATTGTCGCAACTTAAAACTGTTGCAAGCGAGCTGTTGGAAACGTTCAGCGACGACCGTTTCTTTGCCTTCTTTGGAGCCATGGGGGTCGGGAAGACCACGCTCATCAAGGAGATGTGTGAATTGTTGGGGTCGGACGACAATGTATGCAGCCCCACTTTCGCTATCATCAACGAGTATTCGACATGCGACGACAAGCCAATCTACCACTTTGACTTCTATAGGCTCAAGAACCTTGACGAGGCTTATGATATAGGTTATGAGGAGTATTTCTACTCAGGCGACTACTGCTTTACGGAGTGGACAGAGAAGGTGGAAGAGCTGCTGCCCGAGCGTTACGTGAGGGTTGATATGACAGAAGCCAACGGGATTCGCACGTTGAATGCGAAACAGATAATAGAAAAATAGAATGGAGACAAAAGACAAAAACAATCAGAGAAGCGAGACGGAGATGCTTGCCAGGGTGGCGGCACACGCCCTTTCGGACAAGAAAGGGGAGGATGTGCGCATACTTGACCTGCGAGAGTTGCAGACGGCACCGGCAAGGTTTTTTGTGATAGCGACGGGCAATGTGCCGTCGCATGTGTCGGCAATGAGCGATGCAGTGCATGAAGCGGTGAAGAAGATGTTTGGCCAGAACCCCTCGAAAGTGGAGGGCTATAGCAACGCCGAGTGGATACTGATGGATTACTTTGACGTTGTGGTGCATATCTTCCAGAAGGAGAAACGCGACTACTACCGCCTGGAACAGCTTTGGGCAGACGGGAAAGAGATTAAAATTGAAAATAAAGAATGAGATGAGCGAACAGAATCAAAATACAAACAACGACGACAAACAGCAAAAGCCGCAACCGAACCAGCAGCCGAAGAAGTCGGGCAAGAATGTGATGCTGTATGTCATATATGGCATAGTGATACTGGGATTGGGATATCTATTCCTCCCCGGCGAGAAAAAATCAGCATCGAAAGAACTGACCTGGGAGGAATTGGAGCCGATACTGCTGAACCACGAGTATGAAAGGATTGTGGTTGTAAACCAAGAGTTTGCAGAAATACATATCAAGGACGACTTGGTGGAGAGCAAATATACCGATCTGAAAGGTTCCTCGCCCCTGATTGGCAAAGCCAAGTCCGAAAATGCGTTCTATAGGTACAATATCGGCAATCTCGAGCATTTTGACAAGGAACTTTCAGGTGTGGAGGAAAAACTCGACGGGGTGCATATCTCATATCAGATCGAGAAGCGTAAAAACGCATGGAGGGATATCCTTATGTTGTTCGGACCGCTGCTGATGTTGATACTTTTCTTCTACCTCATGACCCGAATGACCTCGCGGCAGATGGGAAGCGGAGGCGGCATATTCGGAGTGGGCCGCTCAAAAGCCAAGATGTACGACGGCAAGAACCTCAAGACCAATGTCACATTCAAGGATGTGGCGGGGCTTGCAGGAGCGAAGGAAGAGGTGGTTGAGGTTGTTGATTTTCTCAAGAACCCCAAGCGATACACCGACCTGGGCGGCAAGATACCCAAAGGCGTTCTGCTGGTAGGCCCTCCGGGAACAGGTAAGACCTTGTTGGCCAAGGCTGTTGCGGGCGAAGCTAATGTGCCGTTCTTCTCAATGTCGGGCAGTGACTTTGTGGAGATGTTTGTCGGAGTCGGTGCTTCGCGAGTTCGAGACCTGTTTGAAGAAGCCAAGAAGAAGGCTCCGTGCATCATATTCATCGATGAAATTGACGCGGTTGGTCGTGCGCGAGGGCACAGCGGGATGAGCAACGCCAACGACGAGCGCGAGAACACGCTCAACCAGCTCCTTACCGAGATGGACGGTTTCAGCAGCGGAACAAACGTGATAGTGCTGGCTGCCACCAACCGAGCCGATGTGCTGGACAAAGCGCTGCTGCGTGCAGGACGATTCGACCGCCAGATATATGTGGAACTGCCGGATATCGAGGAGCGCAAGGCTATCTTCGAAGTCCACATGAAAGGGCTGAAACTGTGTAATGATAAAAATGCTGAGGGTTACGTTGACCGCGAGTTTCTTGCCAAGCAGACGCCGGGCTTCTCGGGTGCCGACATCGCCAACGTCTGCAACGAGGCTGCCCTCTGCGCTGCTCGCAAGAACAAGAAGATCATCGAGAAGCAGGACTTCCTCGATGCGGTTGACCGTATAGTCGGCGGCCTCGAGAAACGCACCAAGGTCCTCACCGAGAACGAGAAACGCACCATCGCCTACCACGAGTCGGGACATGCCTCCGTCAGCTGGCTGTCGCGTTGGGCGTCGCCGTTGGTCAAGGTCACTATCGTGCCGCGTGGGCGTGCTCTCGGTGCAGCATGGTATCTGCCGGAGGAACGTCAGATCACCACCTACGAGCAGATGTTCGACGAACTGACATCACTTATGGCTGGCCGCGCCGCCGAGGATGTGGTGTTCGGCAAGATAAGTACAGGCGCCCTCAACGATATGGAACGCGCCACCAAGATGGCGCAGTCGATGGTGGTTTATTACGGCATGAGCCCCGAATTAGGCAATATAAGCTACTACGACACTAGCGGGCAGAACGACTTCGGCTTCACCAAACCGTTCAGCGAGAAAACCGCCGAGAAGATAGACGCCGAGGTACGCCGCATAGTCGAGGAGGCATACAGCACCGCAAAACGCCTCATCAACGAACACCGCGACCAGCTCGATGAACTCGCTGGCCAACTCTTCGACAAAGAGGTGCTCTTCCGCGAAGACCTGGAACGTATCTACGGTAAACGCCCGTGGGACGAAGAACCTAAACAAATCGAGAACCCTGAGCCATCTGAGACAGCAGAAAACCTCGACCAATCGGAAAGCTCAGAAAACTCAGAACATTCAGGAAACTCGGATAACTCCGAAAACAATCCAACCTTACAGCAATGAAGAAATTCTGGATACGCACGGCCAGCTCGGTAGTTTACGTGGCGTTGTTCCTCGGGACAATGTTCAGCGGAAAGATTTTCGGCGACTATCTTGTTGGATCATTCGTGTTTGTTGCTTTCCTGCTCTTCGTCGCGGTTGGATGTACACGAGAGTTTTACAAGATTCAAAAACTCAAAGGAACCCACGCTCTCGAGTGGATGGGGTATATGACAACAGTACTCGTGGTTTTGAGTTTCCTCGACTTGGGGTACATGTACGCTATGGGCGGATATGGTGTGGTGAGCAATGTTTTGGATTTGGCGTTGTCTGCTGTGTTGATTTTGCTCCTTTTGGGATTGCCGCTCACGGCAATCATACAGCTTTGGCGCAAAAGCGACAATCCTTTCGGTGACATCGCCAGCACCTTTGTGCCGGTATTTTATATCGGAATGCCGCTTGGATTGATGCAAGTGGCGCAAATGACTCAAACCAATCTGCTGTTCCTGGCTGTGGCGCTGGTGTGGGTGAACGACGCCTGTGCATATATGTCGGGTTCGCTTTTTGGCAAACACAAGATGTGGGAACGCCTCTCGCCGGGTAAGTCATGGGAGGGAACCGTCATTGGAGTGCTCTGTGCCGCATTGGTCGGAGCATTGGCCACGCTGCTGCCTATGTTCAACATGTTGGATTGGTATTTCGGTGCTGTGCTGGGAGTGTTGTGTGGCGTGATCGGAACATTGGGCGACCTGGTCGAGTCGATGTACAAACGTTCGGCAGGGTTGAAGGATTCAGGCAAGTTCCTCCCTGGTCACGGGGGATTTCTCGACCGCTTCGACAGCTTGCTTATACTGATGCCGTTCGCAACAATATTCTTGGTTTTGGTAAGTGAAGGTATAATTTGACAACCGATGACCGCCGACCAGATCATATATGAGGACAACCACCTGCTGCTCGTCAACAAACGTGCTGGTGAGCTTGTGCAGGGTGACAAGAGCGGCGACTCATGTCTGGTTGACGAACTGAAAGCTTTCATAAAGGAACGCGACCAGAAACCTGGTAATGTCTTCTGCGGTCTTGTGCACCGCATCGACCGACCTGTCAGCGGCGTGGTCATCTTTGCCAAGACTTCCAAAGCTCTCACACGTATGAACGCAATGGTGAAAGAACGTGCCATAGAAAAGACCTACTGGGCTGTTTCCAAGAAATGCCCGGAGCCTATGGAAGGCGAACTCCGCAACTGGCTGCTTCGTAACGAGAAGATGAATAAAAGTTTTGTGGTAGCCGACAGTACTAAAGAGGGTGCAAAGGAGGCTGTTTTGGATTACAAGGTCATAGGAAAATCAGATGGTGGATACTATCTCATTGAGGTGAACCTCCACACTGGGCGCCACCATCAGATACGCTGCCAGCTGGCCAATATAGGATGTCCTATCAAAGGCGACTTGAAATATGGCGCACCACGCTCCAACCCCGATGGCAGCATATCGCTTCACGCAAGGCGAGTATCGTTTGAACATCCTGTGAGCCATGTAAAGATAGATGTGAAGGCAGAGCCTTCATGGAATATGACATTCAATATGATTAACTAATAATGTAACAATATGAAAAAACTGTTTCTTTCTTTGGCATTCCTTTTCCTGGGCATGTGCGTCTATGCGCAGACGGGTTGCGTGGTGAAATCGTCAGATTACAACCACATGGAACTCTCGTTTAAGGCCCCTGCGGCTTTGAATGTGGAAAACATTAACATTAAGGGGGACGACTTCGCGATGGTGACGATGGACGGATTTGTACAGTCTTCTGCAATTGGCTGTCCGTCACTGCCTTCAATGCGCTGCATGATAGAGACACCCCTCTGCAGTGGCATTTCTGTCAGAGTTATAAGCGAGAGCCATGTGGTAGTTGAGGGCGAAAGCTTGGGAGTGACGCGCAGAGTCGCACCAGTGCAGCCGTCGGAATGCAAGACCGCCAGCCGCAACCGTGACATGTTGTTTGTCCGCGACGAGGTTTACAACACCGACGCTTTCTACGGCCTCGACGTCGTGAGCACGTCGCATGTGGGAGTTGCGCGCGACCGCAACCTTGCCGAAGTGGTGTTTTCTCCTGTGCAGTACAATCCTGTGACCAACCAGTTCATCATCTACACCCAGGTGGAGGCAGTGCTGACCTACGAGAACGCCGACGTACAGGCAACCGAGGATATGAAACGTCTCCACTATTCGCCAGCTTTCGGTGGCGGCATCAAAACCATCAACACTCTTGGCGCCGCGAAGAACCCGACTGAAGCTGCCCCCATACGCTACCTCATCATCGCCAATCCGATGTTCCGAGGGGAACTTGACGAGTTTGTCAACTGGAAGAAGCGTACAGGCTTCTTGGTTGACGAAGTCTATACCGACGAGGATGGTGTGGGAGATTCGCTCGAGGATATCAAAGCGTACGTCAAACGCCAATACACAGAGGCAACGGTGGAAAATCCAGCGCCGACCTTCGTGCTGTTTGTGGGTGATGTGGAGCAGGTGCCGACTACGATAAAGATGGACATAACGGACTACTGGGGATTCTTCCAAGACACAACCATCCAGGCATCGGACCTCTACTATGCCTGTTGGACAGAAGGCGACAACATACCCGACTGCTACTACGGACGTCTTTCAGCCCAGTCGGTCAGCGAACTCACCCCACAGTTGGACAAGATACTCCTCTATGAGCGCTATGAGTTTCCCGACCCGTCGTTCCTCGATGTGGCTGTTCTCGTGGCTGGTCAAGACCAAGGACGTAATGGCGACAATGGATATAAGGTGTGTGACCCGACGATGGACTACATAGCCACATTCTATGTGAACGGCGATTACGGCTATGCCAACGTATATGAATACAAGAACAACACTTCGATAAACCCTAATGCCGCAAATGTCACGGTCAGCGGGAATTCCACATCAGCTGCCGCCGCCATTAGAACAAAGTATTCAGAAGGCGCAGGATGGATCAATTACTCCGCACACGGCGACTGGGACCGCTGGCACGGTCCAGAGCTTACTGTAGATCAGGTGGCGCAGATGACCAACAAGGACAAATGTGGAATCATGATAGGCAACTGCTGTCTGTCGGGCAAGTTTGACGATGCCACCTGTTTTGGTGAATCGCTTATGCGAAAGGACAACAACTGCGGAGCCGCAGCTTATATCGGAGCCAGCAACTCTACATACTGGAATCAGGACTTCTACTGGGCCATCGGTATGCGCAGTTCAATAAGTGCGAATATGACCCATCAGTATATGGCTGACAATCTTGGGCTGTATGACCGTCTTTTCCACACACACGGAGAGGAGCACTCGTTGTGGGCAGTCACGCTTGGCGCTATGATGTTCAATGGCAATATGGCAGTTGAGACCTCCAACTCAGACGAAGCAGACAAACTTTACTACTGGGAGATTTACCACACCTTCGGCGACCCGTCGATGATGCCGTGGCTGACACAGGCGGAGGAGATGACGGTGACATACGATGGCATGTTTGACGGTTCTACTAGCGTCACAGTTAACAGTGTGCCTTATGCATACGTGGCTCTCACCGGGGAGGATTATACCCTCTACGGCGCCGCTTTTGCCGATGAAAACGGAGTGGCCACTATCGCTTGCACCCAGCCGTTGTCGCTTGGAAGCTACGTGATAGCCGCAACTGCACAGAACTATCAGCCGGCGCTTGTCGATGTTGTGGTGTCCGACGTGACCCATACGATAACCGTCATATCTGACAATGAGACGATGGGAAGTGTACACGGCAGCGGTGTCTATGGCGAACTCGCCAATGTGGTGATTTCGGCCAGCTCGAATGCTGGCTATCATTTCGTACGCTGGAACGACAATGACATTAACGCCACACGTTCCATCGTGGTGACTTCCGACTCCACTTTCACCGCTTATTTCGCGGCCAACGACCCCGACGACACATACTATACCATCACGGTCCTATCTGCCGACGAAACCATGGGAACTGCCAGCGGCAGCGGACAGTATCTGGAGAACAGTACAATAACTATTTCTGCCAACGCCATTCGAGGCTTCCGCTTTTTGCGCTGGGACGATGGAAACACCCAGGCGATACGTCAAGTGGAGGTCACGGCTGACGCCACCTATACCGCCCAATTTGAGGAAATACCACAACAGGGCATAGATGATGTGACGCTTTCGAACATCAAACTTTACCCCAACCCGACCAGCGGCATATTCAATATAGAGCTTGAATGTTTGGACAAGGTTGAAGTGATTGATGCCGTAGGTCGCGTAGTGATGACACAGACTGTAGGCAACACCGTAAATCTCTCATCGCTAAACAACGGGGTTTATGCCGTCAGACTCTACGCCAACGGATCGATGGTTGTGAAGAAGGTGGTCAAGAAGTAATTCCGTTAGAAATTATAAGATAAACGATTAAGTCGATCGATATGAGAAAAGGTTTGCTGTACATAATCATGCTGTTAGTGTCGGAGTGTATATATGCGCAGGGCAGCTATGAGGTGAAGGTGTCCAACTATGAACGACTGGAACTCACGTTCTCGGCGACAAGCAAGCTTGAAGTCAGCGAAAGCACGATAAACGGCAATCTTTTCTCGCTCGTTACAATCCCGGGTTTCGACCACTCGTCAGAGATCGGAGCCCCGTCGCTGCCCTCCATGCGCCAGATGATAGAGATACCGTTGTGCGATGGCATCATGGTGCAGATGGTGAAGGAACGTCATGTGATTTTGGACGGTGACAGCCTCGGTGTGATACATAAGGTGTCGCCGGTGCAGCCCTCGTGCTGCAAGACCGAACGGCGTAATGCCAATGTTTTGGCCTTCAACGACAAGATTTACGGCACTAATGCTTTCTACGGTCTTTCGCCTGTAACTACAGCTCCGGTTGGTGTGGCGCGCGACCGCAATCTTGCAGAGGTGGTGTTCTCGCCAGTACAGTACAACCCCGTGACCAACCAGTTTCTGGTTTACACCGAGGTTGAAGCGGAGCTGATATATGTCAATCCCGACATGGAAGGCACGAGAAACATGAAACGACTTCATTATTCGCCCGCATTCTCAGACGGTGCCCAAACCATCAACACACTGGGCAGCGGCAAGGCGGTGACACTCACGGCTCCGATGCGCTACCTGATTGTGTCGCACACGCTCTTCCGTGGCCGTCTCGACGAGTTCGTCAGCTGGAAGCGCCGCACGGGGTTCATCGTCGATGTGGTATATACCGACGACGCTGCGGTGGGCAACACTCAGACCTCCATCAAGAACTACCTCCGTCAGCAGTACACCAGTGCGACCGCGGAGCGTCCTGCCCCCACTTACCTTCTCTTGGTGGGTGACGTGGGGCAGATTCCGGCCAAGAGTTATAGCGACGATGGTGACACCTATGTTTCCGATTTGGAGTATGCCTGTTGGACTTCGGGCGATAACATACCCGACTGCTACTATGGCCGATTCTCGGCTCAGAATAACAGTCAGCTGACTGCGCAACTTGAGAAGACGCTCCTTTATGAGCGTTATGAGTTCCCCGATCCGTCGTTTCTTGACAGGGCTATCCTCATAGCGGGAGTTGATGGCGGGCGCCAGGGCGACCACGGCTACACGCATGCCGACCCGACGATGGACTATGCCGCCAAGCTCTATGTCAACGGCGACGGCAAGAGCCAGCCAGGCGGCAACGACTTCTACAAGTTCGTCACCGTGACCGAATACAAGAACAACACCTCAATCAACCCCAATGCCACCAATGTTACGGTCAAGAGCAATGGCCTCGACTCCGAAATCCGAAACCTGTGCTCCAACGGAGCAGGGTGGATTAACTACTCGGCACATGGCGGTCACGACAGCTGGTCAATCCCCGAGTTCAACAACAGTCAAGTGGCCTCAATGACCAACACGAAGAAGTGCGGTATCATGATAGGTAACTGCTGCCTTTCGGGTAAGTTCGACGAGTCGGCCTGCTTCGGCGAGACCCTCCTCCGTCGCAACAACTACTGCGGCGCGGTGGGGTACATAGGAGGTTCAAGCTATACCTACTGGGGCGAGGATGTCCATTGGGCCATGGGACTGCGCAACACCATAAACGCCAGCATGTCGCTGCAGTATGTCTCAAACAATACTGGAGCCTACGACCACCTATTCCACACTCATGGCGAGGACTTTTCGCAGTGGGGGGCAACGTTGGGTTCCATTGTCATGTATGGCAATATGGCGGTACAAAACTCCAGCTCGTCGCTGAAAAACTACTATTGGCAGATATACCACGCCTTCGGCGACCCGTCGCTGATGCCGTGGCTTACGCAGGCCAAAGAGATGCCGCTCTCCTACAACGGCTTTGCCGTAGGGGCCACCAGCGTGGTGGTAGGCGGAGCTCCCTATTCTTACGTTGCCATAACCGACGCGGACACCAATCTGCTCGCTGCTGCCTTCGCCGGCTTTGACGGCATCGCCAACCTGACCTTGAGCCGCACTATGGACAGCGGCAGCTACGTGATAGCGGTGACGGCGCAGAACTACAAGCCCACACTTGTCGAACTTGTCGTTTCCGACACCTCTGTCATGAGCTCTGTGTGGAACGAGACGTCGATAACGCTGAAGTGCTATCCCAACCCTGCGGCATCTACCGTGATGCTTGCGTTGACGCAATACGATAAGGAAGTGCAGTACGAGATTGTTGACATCAGTGGTCGCAAGGTCTATACTGCTTCTGTCGAGAATGCCGGCACACCCCATAGTGTCGATGTGTCGGCCTTCATACCTGGCACCTACCTGGTGCGCGCCACAGGCTCCAACCTCTCGCTCTCGAGCAAGATACTGGTGGCCCGCTAGGAAACTTGTTAAAGGTGAGGTTTTAGAAAAAAATGTGGTGCGGGTGCTTGCTATTTTTCCGAAAATCGTTATCTTTGTAATGTCGAAATGAATTTTATGACGCTTAGCAACGGCGTAAACATCAGTTGTTTAGATGGTATTGTGTAATAGCGTCCTCCGTTTTCGATACTTTATACGCTTGTGTAATATATTGAAACACAAGGTATAATAGAATAGAATAAAGTTTCCCCTCCGTATCAACACCGAATCTGCGCCGTATCAACGCCGTATTTGGTCCGTATCCCCTCCGTGGTTGATAGCAGCTTTAGCCGTGCTTTATAGGTGTCTCATTCGTGGTTCGTAGGTGTGCGGTGGGTGGCTTTTGAATATACCGTTACTTTTTTTTGCATTGAAAGACACATTTAAAGAACGAAAACTCCAAAGGGTTCTATTTTGAAAAGCCGCAGGAGAGTTGGAGGCCGCAATAGAGTCGGAGACCGCTAGGGGGGGGATGTATAACTCTAATTGCTGTTGTGTTGTTGTCGGGCAACAGCTGTCGGGCAACAGTTGTCGGCAACCGCTGGCCGCTGAGGGACATTGCCTGAGAGTGTTTTTTTGTGTTGTTGAGTCTGCATTGATGTCGGGTGTGTTGCAGGATGTGCAATTATTCGCTTCTTTTTACTATATTTGCACTCGATTTAACAACTGCTATGACTTACAGGAAATTGAAAAATAAATGTTTACTAAAAGTACTGCCCTTCTTTGGACTTGCTTTTCTGACGCTTCGCGCTTCGGCGCAGGTCGATTACTCTCCTATATTCACCACCTTGCGGCTTGAGGCTCGTGCCGATTTCGACTATCTTGCCACTCGGTCGAGTTCGCCGGACACCTCGATGAACCACTACGGTTTCAACGGACGCTATTTCAACCTGCTCATCGGTGGCAATCTGGGCGACAAGTTCTCATATTTCTTCCGTCAGCGCATCGTGGCCACTTCCGGTACCTCAAGGCTGTTTGACAACACGGACTTCCTGTATCTCAACTTCAACCCCAATCAGCAGTGGACCATACGTCTGGGCAAGGACGCTATTGCGGTGGGCGGCTTCGAGTATGACGCCCCACCTATCGACGTGCTGTTCAGCACAACGTATTGGGACAATTTCTACTGCTTCCAGCTGGGAGCGTCGGGGGTGTACAAGACCAAGGACGGTCGCAACATGATTGTGGCGCAGGTGGCCAACTCGCCTTATGTCTATTACGGTTCGGGCGTGGGAACGGGATTGGGCAAGGAGTGGAAAAGCGGACTGATGTCGTACAACATTCTGTGGTCGGGGACTTTCGGCCATTTCAAAACGCTTTATTCGGTCAATATGTTCGAGCGCAGGAAGGGTTCGTTTATGGGATATATTGCGCTTGGCCACAAGCTGACCTACGACCGCTGGGACATTTATCTGGACTTGCTGCACCATTCGGTTGCGCTGGATGACTGGGGGCGGAACTTCGGAGTGGTGTCGTGTGTCAACTTCCTCGTGACCAAGGATGTGAACCTCTTCGCCAAAGCGGCCTACGAGCAGAACAGGTCGGAGGCTGACATACTGTCCTACCAGACGAGCGGAAACAGTTTGGACTGCCTTGTGGCTGCCGGCCACAGCTACCTGCTGTACGGGCTTGGCTTCGAATGGCGCCCGTCGTTCTACAAGGATGTGCGTCTGCACGGCTTTGTGGCCTGCCGCCACGAAAACGAGATTGCGAGAACTTCGGCTACGGGTCAGGCCGAATCGACGAGGATACTGAACGCCAATATCGGCATCACTTGGAACATGAACATCCACAAGATACTGAAAGAACGGGTGTTCAAGAAGGAGGTGGTGACGGAGGCCAGTGGGCAGTAGGTAGGAAAAACAGAGTAAACGATATTACAACTTTTCATCATTCAACTTCCCAATCGTGAATATACACCGAAAAAAAACAACAGAATACCATCCTAGTACCGAGAGTATTTTCTCGCGTATTGAACATCGTTTGAAGCTACGCAGTCCGTTGAAATTCACCAGCAAGCGTTCGATAGAGGCTGCCATATTCCTGGTGTTGTTTGTTGGTTTCTTTGCCGCATTGGCCTATAAGATGACGTTGCCGCACATGCTCAACACGTTCATGCAGACGGCATACCATCTGCTGATGGAGACGGTGTTCTACATAATGGCCATCTGTGTGCTTATGGGAGCCATAAGCAAGCTGCTGACAGAGTTCGGGGTGGTGCGCCTGATGGAGAACTTGCTGCGACCGCTTATGAAGCCGCTGTTCAACCTGCCCGGAGTGGCGGCGTTGGGTGCGGTGATGACGTTCTTGAGCGACAACCCTGCCATCATATCGTTGGCGAAGGACAAGAATTTCGCGCAGTATTTCAAGAAGTACCAGTTGGTTTCACTGACCAACTTTGGAACGGCTTTCGGGATGGGATTGGTTGTGATTGCTTTCATGACAGGCTTGGGGTTCGGTAGTGGGGCACTGGTGGGTCTGGTTGGAGCTTTCGTCGGCAGCATTGTCTCAACCAGACTTATGCAAGCTTTCACGCTGAAGGCCTATCCGGAGATGGATGAACCGGTGGCAGAGGCAACTGGCGACGAGCAGCAGATTTCGTTCAAGAGCGAGGGCAGTATAGGCCAGCGTTTCCTCAACTCGCTGCTTGATGGCGGCAAGGATGGTGTCGGAATAGGGTTTGCCATCATTCCTGGAGTGCTCTGCATATCGACCATAGTGATGATGCTGACTTTTGGCCCGTCGGCCGAGACACATGCATATACGGGCGGAGCCTACGAGGGAGTTCCAGTAATCACGTGGCTGGCCGACAAGGTGAACTTCGTATTCAACTGGCTCTTCGGATTCAAGCATGGAGCGCTCGTCTCATTCCCGATTACAGCATTGGGCGCTGTGGGTGCAGCGATAGGACTTGTGCCGCGTTTCATAGCCGAAGGGATAATAGACAACAACGCCATAGCGGTGTTCACAGCAATGGGTATGTGTTGGAGCGGTTTTCTCTCGACACACACCGCAATGCTTGATTCGCTCGGCTACCGCAAACTGATAGGCAAAGCCATCGGTGCGCATACCATCGGAGGCCTGGTGGCCGGAATTGCAGCACACTGGCTCTGGGTATTGGTGGCGTTGATATAAGTGATTGGTGAATTGACAAAAGTATTCAAGCAATAACGCAATAACAAAAAAAATGACTCCTTTAGTTAGCATCATCATGGGCAGCACCTCCGACCTTCCGGTCATGGAGAAGGCCTGCAAGTTTCTTGAAGAGATGGAGATACCGTTTGAGGTGAACGCCCTCTCGGCACACCGCACTCCTGCAGAAGTTTCGGACTTTGCGCGCAATGCACACCTGCGTGGCGTAAAGGTTATTATTGCAGGAGCGGGAATGGCTGCGGCACTGCCTGGAGTGATAGCCGCCGAGACGCCCCTGCCGGTGATTGGCGTGCCTATCAGTGGCAGTGTGTTGGACGGTCTTGACGCCACATTTGCCATCATGCAGATGCCTCCGGGAATTCCGGTTGCCACAGTTGCGATAAACGGTGCACAAAATGCAGCCGTCCTCGCTATGCAGATTATGGCGACAGGCGACAAAGCCATGCAGCAGAAGGTTGTGGAATACAAGGCCGGACTAAAGAAAAAGATTGTCAAGGCCAACGAAGAACTGTCCAAGTTGGAGTACAAGTATAAGGTGGCCAGTCGCTAATACAGTAAAACAATCAAACAATAGCAATGATAACCATCGGCATAACAGGAACACTCGGTGCGGGTAAAGGCACTATTGTTGACTACCTGCTCAAAGAGAAGGGTTTTAAGCACTATTCAGTGCGGGCTTTTTTGACAGAGGAGATAGAGCGACGCGGCATGCCGGTTGACCGAGACAGCATGACAGCGGTTGGCAACGATTTGCGCAGTCAGCATGGTCCTTCCTATATAGTGGAGCAGCTATATGAACAGGCCAGTTCTTCGGGGTGCAACTGTATCATTGAAAGTGTGCGTACACCCGGAGAAGTGGAGGCACTACGCAACAAACCGAATTTCTATCTTTTTGCCGTGGATGCCGACCCCAAGGTCAGGTATGAAAGGGTGGTGCTTAGGGGTTCGGAAACAGACCATGTGAGCTATGAGACCTTCTTGGCAAACGAACAGCGAGAGATGAGCAACACCGACCCCAACAAACAGAACCTCGGCGTATGTATAAAACAGGCGGACTTCCACTTTGACAACGGCGGTTCAATCGCAGATCTGCAACGCCAGGTGGAGGATGTATTGAAGCGGATAACCTATCATCGTCCGTCGTGGGACGAATATTTCATGGAACTGGCCAACACTGCATCGAAAAGGGCCACCTGTGACCGAGGACGCAGCGGATGCGTGATTGTGAAAGACCGTCAGCTGTTGGTTACAGGGTATGTGGGCTCGCCGTCGGGACTGCCCCACTGCGACGAGGTGGGACACTTGTTTAGACAGACTATAGATGCTGATGGGAAAATATCGAACCACTGTGTGCGTACCGTGCATGCCGAGCAGAACGCCATCTGTCAGGCTGCCCGACGGGGTATAGCCCTCGACGGGGCAACCCTCTACTGCCGGATGACGCCGTGCCGCACGTGTGCGATGATGATTATCAACTGCGGCATAAAGAGGGTTGTCTGCGAGCGTAAATATCATGCGGGAGAGGAAAGCGAGGAGCTTTTCAGCCAAGCGGGTGTGAAACTTGAGTTCTTCCATGACGATATACAGCAATACGAAAATCAATAGACGGAGAAAAGTCGCCCGTTATATACTTTGAATCTTTTATGTGAAACAAAAAATAAATCCTGATATGAAAAAGTTCTTTAAAAAATTCTGGTGGATTGTGCTCATCGCGTTGCTCCTGATTGGGGCCGGGGTGTTTTTCGGAGTGAAAGGACTGCCTTGGGGCAACAAGGCGGATGCTGAAGTGTTGGACACCACAGTTGCCGAGACGGATCCGTTTGATTTGGACCTTACGAAAGACTTGGAGTTTAACCTCGACGTTATCAAGCGCTACCTTACCGAAGACGAGTGGGCGCTACGGAGATTGGCAGTCTATAAAGACTATCTGGACCAGCATGTTGACGAACTGGCGGAAGGACAGATGCCCATTTACAACCAGTTGATGGCGAACTACAACTTCCGCAACAGATTGAATAATGGTCAATGGAACGAGCCTATAGGCGAAGCTTTGTTGGATCTGCAGTATGACACCAATCTGTATGAACGGTCGGCTTTGTTGGCGGAAATGGCTGATTACGATGCGGAAAAAAGGTTCAAGGCTTTCTACGAACAATATCAGACTGATCTGCCTGAAATGTATTTCTCGGCAATAAACGAAGCATGGAGCAAAACTGAAGTGGAGGAGGAACCAGAGCCAGTTGTGCGCGAACCACGCGAACCAAAAGAGAAAGAGGTAATGGAGACTCCATCGCAGAAATTGCTAAAAGCCTTGCGCAACTATTCGCCACAGACGCCAGAGGCTACAATACGCGAACAGGTTTATCTGAACCGCTATCCTAACTACAAGGCTGATTTGCAGAGTCTTTCGAAGGCTGTGCAGAACGAACGAAACAATAGTGCCAACCACAGGGCTTCGCACTATGAGAATTGTCTGCAGGCGGCAGAAGACTTCGAAGACCTGCTGGTTCGATACGGGATATAGTTTCGGTGGATATAAAATAGAAATCGGGACATTCGATCGAATGCCCCGATTCTTTTTTTGAGTAATCAATTGAATGATTAAGCCTCTACGATAGCACCGGTCGGGCACACATCAGCGCAGGTGCCACAGCTTGCGCAGGTGTCGGGGTCGATCTTATAGATGTCGCCTTCGGAAATTGCTCCAACGGGGCATTCGTCAATGCAAGTGCCGCATGCAGCGCATGAATCAGTGATTTTGTAAGCCATTGTTTTGTCTGTTTTAGGGTTAATAACTGATGCAAAAGTACAAAGAATTACAATATAATTGTTTGTTCGACGACAAATAATTTTAGAAAGCTTCGGTTAGCATTATTTTTCAATGGATTATAGAACTGACCGCGATGTCATAAAAAGTACTCACACCATTGCGAGTGTGAGTACAAATAATACCAAGAAGTACAGATGTACAACATCAAATCTTAATAACCCAACCGTTGTCGGTCTTATAGACTGAGGTTTCGCTTTCGTTCTCCTTGTCATTGCCTGAGACAATCTTTGCTTTCACAGTGGCCGATTGCCCATCCTCGGCGATTTCCTCGCCAAGAATCTCGAAACTCTTAAGACCTCCGACCATTTCGTACATCATGCCAATCATGCTTGCAGCCTGCTTCAGTTCCTCCTCGGTGCCTGTACCGTCATCGAAATACTTGACCATTCCCTCATAGTCCTTGTCAACAGCGCACTGCAAAGCCTTCTCAACCACTTTGGATGGTGAATCGCTTTTAGTCGCGCCTTTACAACCTACGAATGCGAAAGAGCACACCACGAGGACTGCCACTGCTAATGAAACGAGTTTTTTCATTGTTGTTTGATTTTTGGTTTGAAAATAAATGAATTGATAGACTTTGCAAAGGTACAAAAAAAAATCGGATTATCCGATAACCATTCGTAACTGTCGGTCGGAAATACCAGGAATAATCGTTTTAAGATGGGAGCATATCAGGTTGTACGACTCCTGAGGAGAATGTGGGCAGGCAACGGAATCATCGTGCATCAGCTGCTCCGGGGTGGTGAGGAGAGCCCAGCCCCACCCGTATGGGCGGTCATGACGGTCGCGAGGATAGACGAAGTCTTCGGTGACAATACGGCATGACATCTGTAGTTTTGTGACGTAGGCGTCGAAGCGGCTGCGCATCTTGGGGCCTGTAAATCCACAAGCAGCGCGCAACTCACGTGTAATCATGCTGCCGTTCACTCGCAGTATTTCAAGGATGGTGCCCTCTATTGAATCCTCGGGCGGAGTGGGATACATGCTACGGCGGTAGTTGCAGAAGTTGGACCACCACCGGCGACTTATGAATCCAGCTTTCTTGTCGAAGAACTTGCCATAGACACAATCGCTCTCGGTTATGATAGAGCTTTTCCATTTCCATAGAGGCCACTCCCAGCCGCCATCCTCAAGTAGATGGTAGCTGCATCGAGAGCTGACCGACTCTTCGGCCGAGAAACCGTCAATGCCACAGCTCAGCAGTGGCAGAAATCCCACCTCCTGGATGTATTCCATTAATTGAGGACATGAGTCAATGTTGTGTTTCATACTAAAATAACGTTGGGTGTCATTCAATATTTTGCAATAAATCAAGCATAAGCACGTTACCATTATATGAAAAAAATATGCATAGCCTTAGTCAAGCTTTTTGGGTGGAGGTATGATGTACCCGTACCTGGTTCTCGTCCGGAGATAGAACACGCCGTTTACATAATGGCTCCCCATACCAGTGTGTGGGATTTCCTGTTGGGAGTCACCTGCCTTTGGGTGCTGAAAGTGAAATACGGGGTGTTCATCAAGAAAGAATTTTTCAATTTCTTCACACGCCGCATACTTGTCCATTACGGAGGAGTGCCTATAGATCGTGGCAACCGCAACAACCACATGGTTGACCAAGCGGTTAAGCTCTATGCCGACAACGAGCGCCAGGTGATAGTGATAACCCCGGAAGGGACACGCAAGCCGGTACGGCGATGGAAACGCGGATTCTATGAGATAGCCACGCGAGCCAACGTACCCATTGTGTTGACCTATGGCGACTATAAGAAAAGGATCATGGGCGTTGGTCCTACGTTCTATCCTACCGGAGATTTCGATGCCGACATGGTGAAGATAAAAGAATACTACAAGCAATTCACCGCCCGTCATCCCGAGAAATACATCAAAGACTAGCCTCGAGGTCGATTTTGAAAGTTGATATCAGCATTGGCACTTGGCCTGTCAGGTTGCCCCGCTTAAATGACAAGTGTGATGTTGGGGTTCAGACGAGAGAGTGTGTGATGCAAGATGTATGTTGTCAAGTGTCAGTACTATTTTTGACTGGTGAGCCTTCGGCCGAGGTAAACCTTTTAACCTTTATTCACGCATTCACAAACTCTTTTATGTGTTGCTCTTCGCTGAGACGGCAGATTAGCATACGTCTGTCTTTGACGGCTACGATGCAGTTTTGGAGGCCCTCTACTATTACCTTCTGCATGTCGTCCACATGCACCACGCATCCGTCACAGTTATATAGGTGGGTGTTGGTTCCTATTACAGCGTTGCCCCGTTCGTCACGAGGGGCGTTCTGTAAGAGGGAACCCCACGTGCCGAGGTCGCTCCATCCTAGGTCGGCGGCGACGACATGTATGTTGTCGGCCTTCTCCATCACGGCATAGTCGATGCTTATCTTTTCGCAAGTGGGAAATAGTTTTCTCAGTGTCGCCTGCTCATCGGCGGTATAAAGCGACGGTTCTATAGTGTCCATGACTCCGGCTATCTGTGGTGCATACTTCCGTATCGACTGTTCGATGGTCGAGCCTTTCCACACAAAGATGCCGGCATTCCAATAGTATGAACCGTTTTCGAGGTAGTATTTTGCCGTCGCTGCATCTGGTTTTTCTTTGAATGCTGCGACCTTTTCTACATTTCCAGCAATAGTGAGGCCTGACGACTGTATGTAGCCATATCCCGTCTCTGGACGGCTTGGTGTAATGCCGATAGTGACTATGGCATCGTGAGCATCGGTGAAGTCGAGCGCTTCCTTCAAAACCTGTCGGTACACATCTGCCTTCATCACCAGTGCATCGCTCGGTGTGACTATAATACGTGCATCCCCGTCGCGTTTTGCAATCTTGCGGCTGGCATAGGCTATGCAGGGAGCCGTGTTGCGGGCCTCTGGCTCGGCAAGTATATTGTCGGTCGGCAAACCCGGGATTTGCTCACGTACAATGGAAATGTATTTTTCGGAGGTGACCACCCAGATGTTCTCTATCTGGCACAATGGTAGCAGACGGTCAACGGTCATCTGCAACAGTGTGCGTCCTAGGCCGAGCACGTCGATAAACTGTTTCGGATACTCGGGCACGCTCATCGGCCAAAAGCGACTTCCTATGCCGCCTGCCATTATCACTACGTGGGTACTCATGTTGATGGGTTTATGTTGATGGGTTGAATATTTGAAAGTCGTTGAAAGGTGTCCGGACGACGGCTACTGCCCGCTGATTTCCTTCATTGTATTTTCATTTACATCAAGTGGGTTGTATCGAGTCTTTTTTCCACAAGCTGTTCCATTTGCACAGACGCATCCGCCCGATTCGCCGGTATATGGGTCGCGCGATGCGCAATGGCGTTTAAACTCGCCATTCCTTCGTGTCACGACCTTTATCCCCAATCCAAGCATAAGAAGGCCGACGGCAACAAAAGCAGCTATGATTATCACAATGAATAAACGCATAAAAACAGATACAAAAAATGCCGCATCTCTGCGGCTTTCTTGCTCCCCAAGCAGGACTTGAACCTGCGACCCCCTGATTAACAGTCAGGTGCTCTAACCAACTGAGCTATTGAGGAAGGTTGACTTGTATCACTCAAATCGGGTGCAAAAGTACGCATATTTTCTCACTTGGCAAATATTTTTTGTTTTTTCTTTTGCCGATTAAATGTAAAATAATCGTATCTTGCTTGTTATTAGTTATTTTACAAATGAAATATTTTCGACAATGTCGCCCGCCATAAGAGACGCTTGCGACTGTTTTTGTGCTGCAATGTCGCCTGCTTTGCCATGAATGTAGGTGCCTAGGCAGGCCGCTTCGAACGGCTGAAGTCCTTGGGCGAGAAGCGCAAGAACGATGCCTGTCAGGACGTCGCCACTGCCGGCGGTGGCCATGCCGGGGTTGCCTGTGGTGTTCTCATACAGGCGCCCGTCTGGGGCGTGCACTTTCGTACGGTGCCCTTTGCGCACAATGACTATGCCGTGTTTGGCGGCAGCTTCCGCCGTCGGCATATCCCCGAATAGGCGCTCATACTCGCCATCGTGTGGGGTCAGCACCGTGTTCTCCCCCATAAGCGGCATCATCTCCTTGGGGTGGAGGGCAACAATATTGATTGCATCGGCATCGAGCACAAGAGGACGGTCGCCCCAGTCGCAGAGAAACTCCCGTAGCGCCACGAAGGTGCGGTCGGCCGTGCCTATGCCGGGTCCTACGGCCAAAGCGTCATACCTTGCAAGGTTTGTCGGAGGAGTGGAAAACAAAAGTCCGTCGTGATCTATAGATGCCATTGCCTCTGGCACAGCGCACTGCAGTGGAGTCAGGCCCTTCTCAGGTACATGTACCGTCAATAGCCCTACGCCACTGCGCATGCAGGCTCGCGAGGCCAGTATGGCGCAGCCCATCTTGCCGTAGCTGCCGGCAACAAGTAGTGCATGTCCGTAGTCGCCCTTGTGGGTATCGGTACGACGGGAATTCCAGAATAGAGGGTATTCCATCGGTGTGTGAAAGTTATGGTCTCAAGGTTTAGGATTCGGGCTCCTAGTAACCCAATATTTTCAGCATCGACTTGTGGCTCTGTTCTTTGGCGAACAGCTTTGTCGTGTATTCTCCGTTTTCGTCCTTGTCTATTATAATGTGCTTGGGAGCGGGCACGAGGCAATGCTGTATTCCGCCATAGCCTCCGATGGATTCCTGGTAAGCACCTGTGTGGAAAAAGCCTATGTATAGGGGCTCGTCCTTCTGCAGCTTGGGTAGGAAAATCGCATTGGCGTGCGAGTCGGCATTGTAGTAGTCCTGGCTGTCGCAGGTTAAACCACCGAGGAAGACGCGCTGATACTCACAATCCCAGTGGTTGATTGGGAGCATGATGAATCTCTGGTTCAAGCCCCATGTGTCGGGCAGGGTCGTGATGAACGAACTGTCAATCATGTACCACAGCTCGCGGTCGTTCTGTTGCTTCTGTCCCAATATACTGTATAAGGTGGCACCGCTTTCTCCCACCGTGAACGAGCCGAACTCGGTGAATATGTGGGGCTCTTCCACTCCGCGATTCGTGCAGATGGTCTTAATCTGGCTCAGTATCTCCTCAGCCATATACTCGTAGTCGTAGTTGCTGGCAAGCGATGTTTTAAGCGGAAAGCCGCCTCCTATGTTGAGTGAATCCAGTTCGGGACATATACGTTTCAAGTCGCAGTATACATTCAGGCATTTGGACAATTCGTTCCAGTAATAGGCCGTGTCTCGTATGCCGGTGTTGATGAAGAAGTGCAGCATCTTGAATGTAAACTTCTTGTTTGGTTTGATGTGCTCTTCATAAAAACTTACTATATCGTTGTACCTAATACCAAGTCGAGAGGTGTAAAAGTCGAACTTAGGTTCCTCCTCGGCGGCGATACGGATGCCGATTTTCATTGGTACCAACGGGTTTTTTAGCATCTCGTCAAGGGTGGTGTATTCGTTTTTGTTGTCTAGTATTGGCACCACGTTGTGGAAGCCGTCGTTGTACAACCCCACTATGTTTTCGATGTATTGTATCTTCTTGAACCCGTTGCAAACAATGAACTTATCCTTGTCTATCAGCTTCTGTTCGTAAAGCTCCTGTATCAGGTTTATGTCGAAGGCTGACGAGGTTTCCAGGTTTATCTCGTTCTTCAGGGCCTCTTCCAGTACAAACGAAAAATGGCTGCTTTTCGTGCAGTAGCAGTAGTTGTATGTGCCCTTGTAGTCGGTTTTTGCAATGGCTACATTGAACATTCGCTTGGCTCTTTGTATCTGTGAGCTTATCTTCGGCAAGTAGGTGATCTTTAAGGGGGTGCCATACTGTTTGATGATTTCCATCAGTGGGATGTCGTGGAACATTAGTTCGCCTTCTTCTGTGCGGAATTCGTCCTGCGGGAAGTCGAAGGTTTGGTCAATTAAGTCGTAATACTTGTTTCTCATTTTGGTAATCCGATTTGGTTGGATTGTGAAAATTTTGGTAAACCAAGTGAGTTAAATCGTTTGCAAAGATACAAATAAAGTTGAAAACGTAAGGTCTCGGACGAAAAAAAAAGATAATGTGGCGGGGTGAATGTCGCACATGTGGCGATGGGTTCGTCCAAGATGTGCCTAACTTCCGTCACGGAGGATGATTGGTGAATGTTGTGTAATCGACGATATGTTTTTTGTCGAACTGTAGGGGAAGAAATATCCTATTTGATTTTTCTTTATCCTGTACAGTAGTGGTCAGTCCAACACAAATGGTGTTGATCCTCAATTCAACCCAGCTCGGACCGGGTGTCCGCTATTTTTTCAGGGGCGTAGGGTTGCGAATTCTAAAATGGGTTACTATTGTTTTGCAATCTTACCGATGCGACCATCGCTGGTTTTCAGAAAATAAACTCCGACTGGCAAGGCCGAAAGGTCAATACGGTTGCAGCCTGCGTCAAGATTGAAAGTTTTAACAGGTCTGCCTGTGGCGCTGAAAAGGGTGGCAACTGATGCGGACGCTGTCTCTACGGTGACCATATTGGCAGTCGGGTTTGGTGTGATTTTGATTGACAGCTGTCCTCTATTTATTGCCGGCTGTTCGCTGACTGCTAACAGCTGACTTCGGTCGATTGTCATTATCAGAGACTTGTATCCTTGAGCGATTGAAGACAACTTCATATTTCCCTGCTCAATGGGCATATTGCACGCGATAGTCGTTCTCCCGTCGCCATCGGCGAAGGCGGCGCCGACAAGATTGTTGTTTGAATCGGTCACAGCGGTGTATGCATAAGGTGCGGTGTTGACATGGACCTGTGTCGAACCTTCGTCGGCCCCAGAATAGGATAGCGGCATCTCTTTGGCTTGTGTCGTCCAAGGCATCATGGAAGGGTCGCCGAATAGGTGGTAGATTTGCCAGTAGTATGAGTTGAGGTTGCTTGCAGAGCGCTCCACCGCCATGTTGCCAGCCGTAAGTACTGCACCCAAAGAGGTTGCCCACTGGCTGAAGTCTTCATTGTGAGTGTGGAACATCCAGTCGTAAGCACCACGACTTGCAGGATGGTATTCGTGTTGCATTCCGCCGCCTATGGAAGGCCGTATTCCCACCGCCCAGTAGAAGTCCTCGTCCCAGTAGGTGGAATTGCTGGCGCCTATGTATGCCGCTGCACCGCAGTAGCTGTTTGCGCGCATGAGAGCCTCTGCGAAGCATACCGGTTCGTCGAACTTGCCTGTAAGGCAGCAGTTGCCAATCATGACGCCGGAACGCTGCGAGTTGCTCATCGACGACACATGTTCGTTGCTCATTCGAGGGCTGTGCCAGCCATTCCACTGGCCGTGTGCTGAATAGTTTATCAATCCGGCTCCCTCTGAATAGAGCGAACGGATGTACTCTTCGTTGTATGCGGCGTTGGCCTGCACCGACACGTTGGCTACATGCGGGGTTATCGACGTGTTGTTTTTGAATTCTTTGACCGAGCGGTATCCATTGTGGCCGTTGACATATAGTGAGGCTGCATAATCCATTGCCGGGTCGGCGTGGGTGTAGCCGTAGTCGCCTGACATGCCGCCGTCGATGCCCGCCACAAGCAAGGCTCGGTCGAGAAACGATGGGTCGGGAAACTCGTATTTTTCGTACATGAGAATCTTCTGCAACTGCGGCTGAAGTTGACCTACCGTCTGCGCCGAAAGCCGACCGTAGTAGCAGTCGGGAAGGTTGTCGCCCGAAGTCATACAGGCATAGTGAAGGTCCGATATATGGTCCATTTGGCCATAGTAGTTCATATAGTACGAGTACTTCTCGGTAGGCAATTGTGCGGTGTCGCCGACAAGTATGAGGTAAGTGGGGGCTGGCCGTTCTACGGTGGCAGAGCTGTATTGGCTCCGAATGTACGAAGCTATTGAGCGGAAGGATGTCCCAACTTCTGGAGTGCCAGTGAACACCGTGTCAACCAAATATCCAACACTACGCTTCCAGTCAACAAACTCCGAGAGGGCCGTGCGGAACATGGGGTGCGAGACGATTAGGATGCGGACTGCCTGGTTTTGTGGTTGCTTGGCTTCATGATTATTCGAGTTGATGGTTTTGATGCCAGTGGAGAAGGCGGGTGTGCTATGGTTCGAGAGTGCTTTTGTGGCCTTTGTGTCAATGTCTTCGAACACTACCCTCACATCCACTCGTGTATATACCAAGAATTTGTTGCTGACGGGATTGTATCTGATTGGAGAGAATACCAGTTGTGCCAGACAACGGTCTCGCGCAGTACCGACCATACGTACCTTCGCCAGTTCTTCGCCAAAAAATTCGTCGCTGCCGTATGTTGAACGGTCTATGACAAGTGCGTCGGCGTTGCGGCTGGATGTCTTACTTGCCGACGGTTGTGTCGGCAGCAGGGGCAAGGTCACTCCCAGAGAGTCGCCGTCAATGGCTAAATGTTCCTCATAGGTTACCTCTACCTTCACTCTGGCGCACACGGGGATTTCTATCCACTCGCGCAGCGATGGCAGCGATGGTTTCCCAATCTCCGACGAGACGTCGAAGCCATCAATTGACACTGTGTTGAACATAGTATTGTCAAATACCACCGTGCCTACTTCCAGCTTGGCAGGCACCGATAAGACGACATTCATCGACTCTGACGAATACTCCACCACGTTGCAAGCCTGTTGCCCAAAAGCGGGAACGGTCACACAAATTGCAAGAAACAATAAATATTGCCGGCCATCAGCAAATATATTGGAAATAAAATTCATCACCATAAGTAAAGCTAATTATTGTGCAAAGGTACGAAAAAAAATGTTAGCGATGGACTGAATGGTTGTTCCTCATCTGCAATTATGCCTTGAACTATTCTACTCGTATTCCTTCTATCGGTTTTCGTATGCCTGCTGTTGACCAACACTGCTTTTAATGATTGTACTTGTAATTCTCGTGAAAAAGACTGAAAACAACCGCAACAAACAACTATGGAAATCCGCTATTTGTGTTTCTATACAATAATCCCACCCTGCCTTGCGTTAGATAATTCGGTTAAATAACAATACTTTTAAGTGCTTGAAATCAACTGGCTTTGTCTATGTGTAATGAAATAAACCGCCTTTACGACGCTTATCTGCTTTCACGTGCTGTCACTACCGACTCCCGCAACATAACACAGGGTTGCATATTCTTTGCTTTCAAGGGCTCCACGTTCGACGGTAACGCTTTTGTCCCCTCGGCTTTGGCTCAGGGTGCCGCGCTTTGCGTCACTTCTGATACGCAGTATTCTGACAATCCACAGTGCATCGTCGCTGACGATGTGCTCGCGGTGTTGCAGGCTTTGGCCAGCCGTCACCGTGCCAATCTTTCCATTCCCGTTATAGGCATTACTGGCACCAATGGCAAGACCACGACCAAGGAGCTGCTTGCCGCAGTCTTGAGACGTCGCTACCGTGTCCATGCCACAGCTGGCAACTTTAACAATCATTTGGGTGTTCCACTCACCCTCCTCTCCATCCCCGCTGACTGCGAGGTGGCCGTTGTTGAGATGGGAGCAAATCATCCGGGCGAGATTGATGCCCTCTGCCGTATCGCCCAGCCTGACTTCGGTCTTATCACCAGTGTCGGAAAGGCTCACCTCGAAGGTTTCGGGAGTTTCGATGGTGTTGTCCGCACAAAGACCGAACTCTACCGTTGCCTCGATGCCAGAAAAGGTGTAATATTCGTAAATGCCGACAATGAGATTCTCCGCGCCGAAGCTGGCCGTTGTTCCAATGCCTCTGTTGTCACCTATGGCACTGCCGATGCCGATATTGTTGGAACTTACCTCGGCTCGGACCCATACCTCTCGTTCTACACCGAGTATGGAGACCAAGTTTACAACATCTCGACACGGTTGTTTGGTGGCTACAATTTCGCCAACGCTATGGCAGCACTTGCCGTTGGACGTTTTTTCAAGGTGGACCTTTTCGACATAAAGCAGGCTCTCGAACAATACGTTCCCTCCAACAACCGCTCGCAACTTAAGACCACTGCTCACAACCAACTGTTGCTCGACTGCTACAACGCCAATCCCACAAGCATGGAGGCCGCCGTCCGCAGCTTTGCCGAGATGAGGGCCGACCGCAAGGTCGTTATGCTTGGTGGCATGAGAGAACTCGGCTCCGAGTCGGAGTCCGAGCACCGTCGTCTCTTTCAGCTTGTGAAGTCTTTATCGTTCACACTGGTCGTCCTTGTCGGCGACGAGTTCTCTTTCGCCTCGTCGGACCCTGCTGTGCTATGGTTTCCAGACAGTCAGTCCGCCCATGACTATTTCGCGGCTAATCCACTCTCGGGAGCGTCCGTCTTGCTAAAAGGCTCCAATAGCAACCGTATGTGGCTCCTTGAAGAAGTCCTCTGATGAGTCGTCATCTGGTAATCCTCTTTTTGGTGCTCCTGCCTGTGTCTCTCTCGGCGCAGTCTTATAGGGCCGCCTTTTGGAATGTCGAGAATTTCTTCGACACCCTCAACGACTCTCTGGCCAACGACGATGCCTTCACTCCAGGCGGGGCCAATCATTGGACACAGAAGCGTTTCCAGCTTAAGTGCAACAATATCTACAAGACTATCGTGGCTCTTGATGCTCCGATGGTTGTAGGCCTGGCCGAAGTGGAGAACTCCTATGTGCTTTCGCAGCTCTGCCATGCCACCCCTCTCCGCAAGCTGGACTACGGGTTTGTCCATTTCGATTCGCCTGACCCACGTGGCATTGACTGCGCTCTCCTTTACCGACGTCAGTTGTTCCAACCTTTCTTTTCATCACGGATCGATGTTTCCGACAGTGCTTCTTTGTGGCATTCTCGCGACCTTCTGCTTGTCGGTGGGGTGACTTCCACCGACGACAGTCTTTTCTTCATCGTCTGCCATTTGCCGTCCAAGTTGGGTGGCGCCATTGCCGACCGACATCGCGTACGTATAGTGTCCATAATTCGCTCGCTGGTTGATTCTCTTGCGTCTGCCCATCCCTGTGTCCCCGTTGCGGTTATGGGCGATTTCAATGCTGATCCCCGCGAACCGCTTTTCTGCTCGGCCTTTGGCTTTCCCGATGCACCCGAACTGGAGGCTTATTCCGCCGAATTGCTTCCTGTGAATCCCGAAGGACTTGTGGGACTTATGTACGCCTTTGCTGAAGGCGAGGGGTCTTGCTGCTATGCCGACCGATGGTCTTTTTTCGACCAGTTTCTCATACGCCTACCGCATTGTTCGCCTTTCCTGCTGCCGTCGGCCTCGCTGTTTCGCCCCGACTTCTTGCTAGTGTCGTCACCGAAAACGCACTCCTACCGTACTTTCCGTACCTACAGAGGTCCTGTATACCTTGGCGGCTTCAGCGACCATCTCCCTGTATATATTGACTTGGTTTATGACCATAGTGTCAGACCTTGATTTATCATGCACGTTGTATAATAAACAGCCTTGTTCGGCGTTATAACTCTAACTATGGCCGAACTGAATCCTCTTTTTCGCGAACTTGCACTCATCCTTGTTACTGCTGGGGTTATAACCGTCATCTTCAAAAGGCTTAAGCAGCCCCTTGTGCTTGGCTATATTGTTGCGGGCTTCTTTATTGGCCCGCATTTTCCGTGGTTTCCTGTCATCAAAGGCGATGAAAACCTCACACTCTGGAGCGACATCGGAATAGTGTTCCTCATGTTCGCTCTCGGTTTGGAATTCAGTATCAAGAAACTTAAGAAGGTTGGCGGCACGGGTGCCATAACGGCATTCACAGAGCTTGCGCTCATGTTCCTCATCGGCAACGTCGTTGGACGCATACTCGGCTTCTCCACTATGGAGGGCGTGTTCCTCGGTTGCATGCTCTCCATCTCGTCCACCACTATCATCATCAAGTCGTTCGATGACCTGAAACTCAAGCAGCAGAAGTTCACCTCTACGGTCACGGGAGTCCTCGTGGTCGAAGACCTCATTGCCGTACTTCTTCTTGTCGTGCTCGGCACTGTTTCTGTGAGCAAGACTTTCAACGGTGGCGAACTCGGCATGAAGATGCTCATGCTTGCCTTCTTTCTAATCGTGTGGTTCACCTTCGGTATTTTTCTTATCCCTACTTTCCTCCGTTGGATGCGCCGTTTCATGACCGAAGAGATTCTCTGTGTGGTGGCCATAGGGCTCTGCTTCGCTATGGTTGTGCTTGCTGTTTCTGCTGGTTTTTCTTCGGCTCTTGGCGCGTTCGTGATGGGTGCCATTCTGGCCGAGACCATTGAGGCCGATGTCATCCACCGCGTAATCACCCCTGTGAAAAATCTTTTTGGTGCAGTCTTCTTCGTCAGCGTGGGTATGCTTGTTGACCCGGCAGTCCTTGCCAAATACTGGCTTCCCGTCTTGGTCATAGCCCTTACCGTGGTATTGTTCAAGTCTCTTTCCGCCACACTTGGCGTTGTCCTGTCTGGCCGCCCGCTCAAGGCGGCTATGCAGAGTGGTTTTTGCTTCTGTCAAATAGGTGAATTTTCTTTCATCATAGCTGGTCTCGGACTCTCCTACGGTGTTATCCGTAGCGAGCTCTACCCCATAATCGTCTCCGTCTCCATCATCACCACTTTCGTCACTCCTTACATGATCAAGGCTGGTCTGCCGGCCTATGAGTTCGTGTGGCCCCGCCTCCCGCAACGCTGGCATGAAGCTCTCGAGCGCTATGCCTCCCAGTCAAAAAGTTCCGATTCCGAACTTCCGGTGCGACAGTTCCTCAAAAAACAATTCTCCCCAATTATCATCTATGGCGCCATCAGTGTTGCATTGCTCCTGCTTTCTATGCTCCTGCTCAAACCGCTGCTTAACAAGATTTTCGTTACATCCACGGGTGAGCCTTCGGTATGGGGCAATATCATAGGCCTTGCTATAACAATCTCCGCTATGGCTCCGTTCCTGTGGGCGCTGGCTCTAAAAAACCTCAACCGCAAAAAGGTCAAAGAACTCCTTGAGGAATACCGATACAGCCAAGCCGTAGTCATCCCTGTAATCCTTCTTCGCTACTTCCTTGTCATCTTGCTTCTCGGCATCGCCATCGGCCGCTACATTTCCCTCGCCTTCGGCCTCATCCTTATCATCGCCATCTTTGTGTTCATAGTTGTCCGTTTCTCTGGCAAGGTCAACGGCTTCTACAAGCATATCGAATCTCGTTTCCTTTCCAATTTCAACTCCCGTCAGGCACAGGTTTCGTTCAAGATACCTCCTTCCATGGAACATCAGTTCTCAATGGAGCGTGTCACCGTTACCCAATTCTCGAAATATGTGGGCGTTACGCTTCTCGAATCTGGCTTCCGTCAGAATTATGGCGTCAACGTGGTCTCTATCGAGCGTGGTGAACGTGTCTATGACCTTCCATCCAAGGATACTGTTATCATGCCGTTGGACCGACTCACCGTCATCGGCAATGAGGAGCAGATTTCTCGTTTCCGTTCCGACCTTGAGGTCGAACCCTCCATTCTTATACGCGACCATTCCGACAATGAACTCAACATCTACCGTTATGTTGTGTTCAACAACGGTCCGCTCGTCGGTACGACACTCTCTCATTCTGACTTCCAGCAACGGCACCACGGCATGATTATAGCCATACAGCGTGACAACGATTATATTGTCAACCCTCCGGCTTCCGCTGTATTCCAGAGTGGTGACATCGTATGGTTCGTATCGCCCGACGAAATGTCGCTAAAGAACTTCATCGATAACGACTAATCTTTGAATATTAATCATCAGAATATCTACAATATCCATGAAAAAGATAGTAATCATACTGACCCTCTCGCTATGCACTTTCGTGCATGCACAGGACAAAGGCTTTGAAATCTCCAAGAACCTCGAGATTTTCTCTAACGTTTACAAGAATGTTCACCTCAATTATGTTGACGATGTCGATCCGGGCAAGCTCATGAAGACTGCCATCGACGCCATGCTCGCCTCGCTCGATCCCTATACCAACTACTATGCCGAAAGCGACATGGAGGACGTTAAGTTGCAGCTTCTTGGTGAATATGGTGGCGTTGGTGCTCTCATCCACCAGAAGAATGGTCTCATCTATGTGGCCGAACCCTACGAGGGCCTCCCGGCCGACAAGGCGGGGCTTAAAGCTGGCGACCGCATTCTGGAGGTCAATGGTGTCTCCACCGAAGGAAAGACCACATCCGACGTCTCCAGTGCTATGCGCGGTCAGTCGGGAACCGCTGTCAAACTGAAGCTGTCTCGCGACGGGCGCACTTTCGACTGCACTCTTACACGTCAGGAAATCAAGCTGCCCAACGTGCCATATAGCGGCATCCTTACTTCCGGCATCGGCTACATCAAGCTCAGCGAGTTCACCCAGGATGCCGCCAAGAACGTCCGTGACGCTTTCCGTCAGCTTAAGAAGCAGAACCCCGACCTTCCCGGTGTCATTCTCGACCTGCGTGGCAACGGTGGCGGATTGATGAACGAAGCCGTTGAGATTGTCGGTATGTTCGTCAAGCGTGGCGAATTGGTTGTCGAAACCAAGGGCAAGTTGGCGTCAAAGAATGTCAAGAGCTACACTCGCAGCGCCCCCGAGGACCTCGATATTCCTGTTGCCGTACTTATCGACGGCTACAGTGCTTCCGCCTCCGAGATTGTCAGCGGGAGTCTTCAGGATTTCGACCGTGCGGTCATCATCGGTAGCCGCTCCTACGGCAAAGGCCTTGTCCAGAACATACTCCCTATGTCGTACAACACCCAGATGAAAGTGACGGTGTCCAAGTATTATATCCCGTCGGGACGCTGCATACAGGCACTCGACTACTCTCATCGCGATGAGAACGGCCGTGCCACACGTGTGCCCGACTCGCTCAAGACTGCTTTCAAGACTCGCAACGGCCGTACCGTTTACGACGGCTTTGGTATCGAGCCTGACGTCGAGGTCGATCAGGAGTATATGTCTGCACTCGCGCTGGTGTTATACCAGAAGTTTCTCGTGTTCGACTATGCCACTCAGTTCGTCAAGCAGCATGCCTCCATTCCCTCGCCTTCCAAGTTCGAGATAACCGACGAGATTTATGATGACTTCCGAAACTTTCTCTCTGATAAGGACTACAGCTACTCTACCTCTACAGAAAAGTATCTCGACGACCTCAAGACCATCGCCAAGGAAGAGAAGTATTTCGATGCGGTAAAGGCCGACATTGAGGCTCTTGAGGCTAAGCTTAAGGCCGACAAGGCCGGCGACCTTGCCAAATATCGCGACGAGGTGAGCGAAATGCTCAAGAACGAAATTCTTGCACGCTACTATTATCAGAAAGGCAGGGTCGAGGGGTCTCTCACCCACGACAAGGATGTCCTGAAAGCAGTCGAGATACTCACTGACAAATCGCAGTACAAAAAAATACTCTCGGGCAAATAATAATCGCTTGTCTGCCTTTACCGCTGCTAACTCTCATTTTTCAACTCTCAATTTTCAATTAATTTAGTGGTATTCCGATTCCTCTATATACTGCTTCTCACTCTTCTTGCGGGAAGTGCTGTGTGTTCTAATTTCATGATGAACTTGGCCTGGACGCTACTCTTTGTCAACTGGCTTTTCGAGCGTGGCTTCCGTCGTAAGTTCTCCGACTTTGGGTCCAACGGTCTTCTTCATCTCGCCATACTCTATTTTCTTCTTTCCGCTGTTTCTCTCATCTGGACCGACGTCCTTCCTGATGGTCTTGACGCTTTGCGTCAGGTTCTCCCGGTGGTGGCCGTTCCGATGGTGGTCCTCACCTCGCGTCCCCTCACCAGTGTTCAGTGGCGCATCGTCATTACCGGCTATGTGGGCACCCTCTTCGTTGTCTCTGTCATTGGCTTTGTCCGATGGCTCTCCATCCCCGACCTCCCCTATAGGGAGATTGTCCCCTTCATATCGCATATCCGTTTCTCGCTCAACCTCGTTTTCGCCATCTGCCTGCTCCTTTTCGCATTCCTCAGAGCCTTCGACCGGCATACTCTATGGTCTTCTCCCGTGATGCCTTTTGCGGCGCTTCTATTGGCTGTATGGTTCCTCTTCTATCTCTTCCTCCTGCAGTCCTATACAGGCATTATCATACTCCTTGTCACCGTCTTGGTGTGCATCGTCTTCGGTTGGCGGCGTTTGCACTCGCGTCCGCTGCGGTGGGTGCTGGTGCTGGCTGCGCTGCTCTCCGTCGCCTCGCTGGCAGGGCTTGTTGCCTATTATGTCAACGACTACTACACTCCGCGTCTCTCGCATGTTGACCGCTTGCGCTATACCCGCAACGGCACCCCCTACACCTTTGCTCACGACGGTCTTGTCGAATGTGGTCGTTATGTCAACGACTTTGTGTGCGAGTCTGAACTGCGTGCCGAGTGGCCAAAGGTGAGTTCTGTGCCCGTCGATTCCATCACACCTGTCGGCTACAGCGTGCTGCCTGCTCTGGTACGCTATCTCAATGCAATGGGCCTCACCAAGGACAGCGCTGGTGTCGCCTCGCTGTCTCCCTCCGATGTGGCTGCCATCGAGCAGGGTATAGCCAATCCTGTCTATTCGCAGAAGGCCAGCCTCCGACGCATGGTTTATGTGATGCTGTTCGAGTACGAGAACTACCGCTGCTACCGTACTGTCTGCGGCTTCACCATGCTCCAGCGTTTCGAACTGTGGCGTGCCTCGTCTGAGGTTGTACGCTCCAATTGGCTTTATGGTGTGGGGATTGGCAGCGTCGAGACGGCTCTCGACCACCAACTGTCTGCCGACCGTTCGCCGCTTGCTGGCACTCACAAGAATCCGCACAACCAGTACCTCACTCTTCTCATGACCTTCGGCTCCATCGCTGGCGGATTGCTCCTCGTATGTCTCTTTTGGGCCGTGATACGGCGCCGTCTGTGGCGCAAGCCGCTCTTTGTCGCCTGCCTCACCATCGTCCTGCTTTCCTGCCTCACCGAAGACACGCTCCAGACCTGCGCCGGCGCCATCTTCGCCGCTCTCTACCTCTCCCTGACCTCCCATTCCCCAACCCAGCCCACCAAGTCCCAAACCTCAACCACCACAACCCCCTAACGCAATCAAGATCCATTTGTCAATTCACTAATCACTAATCACTATTCACTCACTAATCACTAATCACTATTCACTCACTAACGCAATAACACATTAACGCCTTAACGCAATCCCATGTACCTCTACCATACCCTGCCAAACGGACTTCGCCTAGTCTTTCGGCGTACCGGCTCGCCCGTCGCCTATTCGGGGGTCTATATCAACGTAGGCTCTCGCCATGAGTGCGGCTCCGAGGAAGGTGTCGCCCATTTCATCGAGCATTCCATCTTCAAGGGCACCTCCCACCGTCGCGCCTATCATATCCTCAACCGCATCGACGGAGTCGGCGGCGAACTCAACGCCTTCACCACCAAGGAGGAGACCTGCATTTATGCCTCGTCGCTTGTCGAGCATCTGCCTCGTTGCATCGAGCTCTTCAGCGATGTCCTCTTCAACTCACAGTTCCCTCTCCACGAGATTGAGAACGAGAAAGATGTGGTGATAGAGGAAATCAACAGCTACCGCGACCAGCCCGCCGACCTCATCTACGACGAGTTCGAGGAACTCTTCTTCGCCGGCCATCCGTTGGCACACAACATCCTCGGCTCAAAGAAGAACGTCAAGGCCTTCACGCCTCAGTTCCTGCGCGACTTCCTGGCTCGCAACTACACCCCCGACCGCATGGTCCTTACCGTGGTCGCCAACATCGACTTTGCTAAGCTTGTACGGCTGGCCGAAAGATATTTTGCCTCCTACATGTCTCCGTCACTAAAGCCCAAACAGTCAGAGAGACAACCTCCCGTTACCACCTCCTTCGACAAGACCATCAATCGCCGCACCCATCAGGTTCACCTCCTGCTCGGATGCTCCGCACCTCATCTCTTCGACGACCGCAAGGTGGCCTTCTCCCTCCTCAACAACATCATTGGCGGCCCCGCCATGAACTCGCGCCTCAACGTGGCTGTCCGTGAGAAATACGGCTTCTGCTACACCATCGAGTCGCAGTATGTCCCCTTCACCGACACAGGCCTCTTCTACGTCTATGCCGGTGTTGACAACGGCGCCGCCGAGCGGGCGCGCGACCTCGTCTTCCGCGAACTCCACCGTCTGGCCTCCGTCCCCCTCTCCGCCTCACAGCTCCGCGCCGCTCAGCGCCAGTATATCGGTCAGATGGCCATCAACAACGACTCGTCGCTCAACGAGATGCAGTCCATCGGCAAGGCCTACCTCAACTACGACCGCGTTGACACCGTCGATGAGATGGCTCGCGACATACTCGCCCTCACCCCCGACGACCTCCTCTCCGCCGCCTCGCTCCTGTCCCCCGACAACTTCAGCCTGCTTTCATATAGATAGGCAACATGGTTTAAGTTGCAACTCCCGAACTTCCATTTCATCTCTTTGCTTTCAGGCTCTGACACCTGTTATCCGGTGTCGTCCATGGCTTGTGTGTACAAATATGCATAATGTGCTGTTTTCCACCTGCATGGTACCTATCCGTGTGAAGCTAGGGTAGGGAGGGGATTTGCATAAAGCGTGCTCCAAGGCCACTCGCTGCTCACCTATAGATAACATGGTGATAGCCTAAAGGTGCCCTAAAGATACCCTAATTGTAACATAAAGATACTACGGAGGTGATACGTACTAAATACGGCGTTGATACTGCGTAGATACGTTGTCGATACGGAGGGGAATGATACTTGTGGTTGGTTATCAGTATGCTATAAAACCATTTTTGAGCACCGCTGTGCTTGGCTGCACTGCATGAGTGTTGTTCAATTCGCTGATATATATAGCATTGTGGAATTCTATGAGTTTTCGATTCGATTTTACAAATATAATAACTTTTTTCGAAATAAAACAAAAAAAAATCCCTTTCCCCGTCACGTTCCGGCCACTTGCGAAAATCCTAACAAAACTTAAAATAATCAACCACTTGCAAAAAAAAAATGTCAGTTTAAAAAACTTTCGTATATTTGTTTGTTTCTAGTGAAAGGCCCATACTGGCAGAAAACCTCCTGCCTGTCAGCGATTGATTGATATATATAAATATAAAATTATGTGAAAAAAATATAAAAAGCCAAACCAAACAAGAAAAAAGCAAAATAAAAACCACCGAAACCTAACAAAAAAGAAAGAGTACACGCACGTTATGAAAGAGACCTCCGACCATTCCATCTATCCTTCCTCCTGCGCCGCTGCAAAAAACATCACCGTGACAGTGAACCAACTCGACGCCGAAATAATTATTTTAGACAACCTGTGATTAATGAAAAACATAAAAATAACCCATCAAAGCAAAAAGGATTTCAACATTTGGTTAAGTCGTAGTATAGTCGTAGTATAGTCGTGGTATAGTTGTAGTATAGTCATGAAACAAGCCTTAGCTCAAAAAAAAACGAAAAAAATAAGAAAATTTAACATAGTCGCTGACTAATTTAACATTTCATTGGGTCATTACATAGTAGAAAACCTTAACGATAACGATAACGAATTCTGCGATTAAGGTGAGAGAACAGCAAGCTCGCTTGATTTTCCGAACCGAAGCAGAATGACGCCGAAAGGCGGCAAAACGAAAACCTTGAATTTTGAACAACTAACCTATCCACCTATCCACATAAAACTAACCATCTAACCATTACCCCATCTAACCAATCCATCAAGCGTAGCGAACATATCAACCTATCAACACACAGACCACCAAACCAACAACAAAGCATAACACCCGCGTCATGAAACATTTTTACACCAACAGCCTTATGAACCGACCGAACACAGAGAGGTGCACCCTCGGGAATGAAAACCAGCAAAACCGGTATGGGGAGACTCACGCATTCTCTATTAGAAACATTGCTGCGATTGTCATAATGTTGCTGGCGTTGTGTCTGAGTGGCAACAGCGCTTGGGGACAGGCAAAACCTGAAAACAGCAAAGGTGCCAAGGCTACAAAAACGACGGCGGTGCAGGCAAAAGCCGACAAGAAAGCGGCTAAAGCAAAAGCGGCAATGGTGGAAGACGTCAAGAGAAGTGCTACAAAATCCGCTGACTCAAGGAGGAATCAAACAAAGCCCGCCAAACAAAACTCTGAGAACCTGCCGGAATTCAAAGAGTCGTGGAAGAACAATACTGGCATATTCTCGCGTTACCATGCCAACAAATGGTCTGCGCAGGGACTTTACGCTGGCCTTACGCCGCAACAGGAGCAGAAGCAATACCGCACCGAACACTCCAAGACTTTTGATAATGGAGATGGCACTTATTCATATATGTACATTGGCGACCTGCACTACAAAGACGCCAACGGCAGCTGGCAGGATATCGAAGTGAATATCGAAAAGACCAACAACGGTCCTTACCGCTACGCAAATACCAAAAACAAATTTCAGACCTACTATTCCGACTCCCCGTCCGAGGGCATAATGATGAAATATCTCGGCAAAAACCTCGTATTTGCCAAGGACTACCGCTTTGAATTTCTCGACACACATGGCAACGCCATCAAGGACAAACAACGCACCGGCGAGAGCGCACATCAAGACGACTACAGAACGTTGTCGTACAGGAATTTTTATAGTGATATCGACTATAACATCATCCAACTCGGACGTGGTGTCGAGACGGGATTTTCTGTCAAGAGCCGCAATGCCGTTGTCGACGGTGCAAAGACCGTGAGGATAAGCCAGACAGTGGAACTTCCGCAGGGTGCATACGTGGTGGCCGACGGCAAAAAACAAGGCAAAACATTCAGCGCCTCCGAGTTTGAGGTGATGATTCCAGGTCGCGACAGCTGGATAGCTTTCCAGCCGGTGGTGGTCTATGACGCCCATGTCGATATGGACTACATCATGAAGCGTGCCGAGATACGCCATGTCGGAGATGAAACAGGCAAGGACGGCAAACCCATCGAAGACCCTATGGCGAAATACTCATACAAAGCTTTGTACAACGTTTCACAGTCGGGCAACACTTTGACGGTTTCGTTCGACCTTCCAGCCGAGTGGATGCTTGCATCAGAGCGTACTTTTCCGCTGTTTATAGACCCCACTGTGACAGTATTGTCGGGAACAGTAGAGGTGACTAGTAGTAATGCATACGAATTTTATGATCACTTCTACAATGATTCACGCTGGGATTTTCGGGTAACAAGCGACGAGATGACAGCTGCCGGCATTAACAATGGCGCCACAATCAGCGCAATGGGGTTGTTATGCCGAGAAAGGCCCAATAGAGATATGGCTAATTCTCGAATCGACTTGAATAATGCGGCGTGGAGTACGACCGCATGGGTCACCACGGGTTGGCAGACATGCTACGGCCCGACAAATATTGCATACAGCAGTATTAATACAGGGACCACATCTTGGAACACATATACTTTTACATCAAATTTCATGTACTCAACCGAACACAACAATCTTTTAGTCCGCTTGACAAAAGATGATAATGGCTGTGGTGGAAATAATGGAGGCAACTATTGCGTGGAGTCAAGTTCTACTGATGTCGCAAGGGGAGGGTACCAAGATGCTGGAGGTACAAATAATTATCCCCATGACGGTATATCTAATTCCTCAATGAGGAAATATCGTCCAGCGATGCAACTGACATATACGAATTCCGCAGGTTGTTCTCATACAGAGAAAGCAGTGCGGAATGAGGATGGAGCTGGAGAGCAGGTGACAAGACCATACTACAGATATTCATACACACAAATATTATACCAACCAAGTGAAATATGCAACAGCAACACAAGTCCCAAAATATACGGAATAGCATTTAGATATTGGGGGGACGAGTGTTATGATGAATACGGCTATGACTGCTATAATGAAATTACAAGAAATCTAACAATTTATCTAAGCGAAACAACGAACAACGAGCTGACAGCATGGGAGACATCAGATTTAACACAAGTTTTTACAGGAAATGTTACATTCACTGTAGGCAACTGGACCTGGATTACATTTTCAACCCCTTATGAATGCAGCGGAAGTGACAATATTGTCGTAACTATAAACGATAGAACTGGCAGTTATATAACAGATGCTTCAGAATACTATTTTTATGCTGATGACGCTGATGCAACAGATACATACAAAGTGCTGACCTACTATGATGATGATACCCAGGTGACAAATCCTGCAAATCCAGGTGTAAGTTATGATACACATGGCAAGTGGCGTCCCTATACAAAATTCTGCGTGGATTGTATTGCATGCACAGACCCTGAGCTAAGCGGCTGTCCAAGTGCTTCGGTGAACGTAGGTGAGACTATACCTTTGAGTGTCAATGGTGGCAGTGTTACGTGGAGCGTATCACCTGCTGGAGCCGTGACTTTCAGTTCAACAACAGCACTCGCCCCCACCATAACGGCAAACACAGCTGGCAACGTGACCATTACTGCCACAGTGGCTGCCGCCAACGGCTATTGCGCCAAGACGTTAACATGTTCATTTACGATATCCAATCAAACATGCACCATCGTGGGTGGAAGCGATGCGACCACAACCACAACAGGTGTTGCGCCTGTTTATGGATTATATAACAATAGCTGGGTAGAGATGATATACACGGCTGACGAGATTGGAGACCACTGCAGAATTACAAGTGTTGCGTTCAAGTCGAAAGAGGCCAACACTTATACGCGTAGTATCAAAGTTTATGCTGGATTTACCGATAAAGACCACTTTGTTGATAACACCGACTTCGTCCCTGCAAGCGAAATGACGCTTGTCAACACAACAGGTAGTTGGACCATTACCGGCGCTGGATGGTACACATTTACATTTTCCACCCCTATTGAGTACAACGACTGCAGCAAGAACCTGATAATAGGTTTCTTGAGTACATGCAGCAACTGGGCTTCGACAACTTTTTACGGGGAGCAGACCTCACAAAACACTGTCATATATGGGTATTCTGATTCATACAACCCTACGGATTACATCAACAACATGGGTTCGTACAGCGGTTCCAAATCAGTATCCACTTATCGACCAATGATTAAAATATGCCAAGACAACTGCTGTACGACATCGAGGACTGTGACTTTGACGGGATGCCCGACAAGCGAAATAGAAAGTGGCAGCACATATTCAGGATTGAGTGCCAGTGTGTCGCCCACGGGAGGAGGAACAACCATAACATGGCATAGTAGCGACGAAACAATTGCTACTGTGAGTAGCAGTGGAGTTGTCACAGCAAAAGAACCAGGCACGGTAACAATAACGGCAGCAGCGGTGAGAAATGGCGCATGGTGTTGCGACAAGAAATCGTGTGAGATTGAAGTGAAGTGTGTCGAAAGTTCTGCAGCGTTTGGTTTTTCTTCCACAAGCGGTAGCATAACAGACGATGGCAGGATTGACATTGGAGCATTGCTGAGCAACGGAACAGGCCAATCTGTGTCCTGGACTAGCAGCAATACAGGCGTGGCGACCGTATCGACGAGCGGCGTGGTATCTGGTATCAGCACAGGAGGCTCTGTAACCATAACGGCGAGTGTTGGACAATGGACTGTTGGAGGTGTGACCTACTGTGGAAAGACTGCCACTTATGAACTGACAGTCACGCCAAGCGATTGCAAACCAGTCGGCACAGGTGGCTATTCAAATTACTATACACCTATATATAGCACTAGCACGACATACTACTCCTATACACAGCAGTTGTACAAAGCCTCCGAAATTGCGGGAGCTTGTGAGGGCGCAATCACAGACATTAAATTCCGATACAGTGCGACAGACTATAACCAGCCGCTGGAGGTCTATCTGGGTTCCACAAACCAAACCACACTTGCAACAGCCTGGATTTCAGACGCCGACCTCGAACTTGTTTATTCTGGAACTGTCACTTTCTCCACAGGATGGAGCAACATACATTTTACAACTCCATACTATTGGGATGGTGAAAGCAACATTGTCGTGGCGGTCAGGACTACCGCTCCACCATCATCAACCTACCGTTATTTCTACTACACATCTACAACAGGAGGGGCCCGGTACTACTACTATTCCGGCAGTGCGATAAGTTTGAATGGTGACAATGTCCCATCTGCAGCTGGCACCAGTTCTTCTTACAGACCAAATATACGTTTCTGTATCGACTGTTGCGCTGATCGCGACGGACACCTCGACATCACCTCCGACCCTGCATGTCCCGCCACCATACCGTACGGCACGACGCTGCAGCTTACCGGCTCGGTTGAGTCCGGTTATGGCGCAGGAGCTGCGTCATGGAGCAGTAGCGACGCCGGCGTGGCCACGGTCAGCGATGGTGGCCTTGTAACACCAGTAAGTTTGGGCACCACCACCATCACATACACGCGTGCCTATGATGGTACTTACTGTCCCGCTTCGGCAACCTGTGTGGTAAATGTGGTACCACCGACACCGACGATAACGCAGACCGACGATCCGCTGCCGGAATGTGGCAATGGTAATGCAACCCTCGTTGCAAGCGCGTCAGTCATTCCTGCTGGATATACATTCCATTGGTATTCGAACTCTACCTGCACCACCGAAATCACCTCTGGAGTGTCGGGCACGAACAACCAATACCTCTCCTATCCCGCCACTATCAACACTCAGGTGTGGTGCCGCTTGGAGAAGCCCGCAGCAACTGAAACTCAAACATTCGATTATAACGGAACCACAGGATCCGATGGTTCCGTACAGACCTACATCATCCCGGAGGGCACCACATCGCTCACTCTCGAGGTCTGGGGCGCTCAAGGCGGAACCTACAACTCCACATACTACGGCGGTAAGGGCGGCTACTCGAAAGGCACCCTGACATCACCTGTGGCTGGCAGCACGCTATACATCGTTGTCGGCGGACAGCCAACTGCATACACAACCATACCAACAGCTGCAACGAATACCACGATTACGGGTGGTTACAACGGTGGCGGCAGCGCAGTTGTACATTACTGGAGTAGCAACTGGACTTTGCCTCAGGGTGGTGGTGGTGCTACACATATAGCTACGGCTACTGGTTTGCTAAGCGATTTGTCCGCACAACAAGACAATGTCCTTATTGTTGCAGGCGGCGGTAGCGGTGGCGGATGTTATAACAATGGTTCGACAAGTGGATATGTAGGGTATGCTGGTGGTGGAACAACATCTAATGGTTACACAGGTGCATATACAGCTAATCAAACGACTGCGGGGAATGGAGGTTCATTTGGTCAGGGTGCGAGTTACACTTCCGGATACAATTTTAAATATGGACCGTCTGGTGGTGGCGGCGGCTGGTATGGCGGCGGCAATATGCAAAGTTATAGTGATACCTATGCACCGGAACTTGTACTAGGACATGGAGGTGGATCTGGGTATATTAAAAGTACGCTGACAGCAACAGCTGAAAGCAACGGTTCTCGTGAAGGCAACGGACAGGCTAAGATTACCGCAAGCATTCCAACTGTCACAGGACCTGTTGGCACAGTCACTATCCTCTGCTGCGGAATCGATGCAACTATCCAAATCTCCAACCCGTAAGAAAAGGCATTTCGGATACTAAATATTTATAGTACCAATTTAAGATATTACTCCATCAAGCCTATCAACATTCAAGCAACCAAACCAACACAATATATACCACGCGTCTTATGAAACAGTATTACCCGAACAGTACCGAGATGAAGACAAAAGACATTGTGACAACTCAGCTATCGAGTGAAGAAAACAAATCGACTATGCAACATAACACCTACCGCGCGACCCAACCCCCGCGCCAGTCATCAGTCAGATCGTTAAGAAAATTAGCAGCAGCCTTGCTCCTGTTAGTGGCAACGACGTTAGGCACCCTGGTCCACGCCCAGGATGCTACTATATGCTTGGGTGGCAGCAAGATTCTCAAAGCCAAAATTACAACATCTGGTGCTCAGCCGTACCATTTCGAATGGATCGGATCGTCAAATGGAACTGCTTGGAGTGACCAAACTGCTGGTACTGCTGGTATTAGAACTGACGTGGGCCTCACATCGGGTCTAACAGGTGATGCTAATCCGGATGCAAATGGTGTTGTGTCAACAATAACCGTAACACCTGCTACCCCTGGCCTGAAACATTACAAGGTTTATATAAGAGATAATCATAATTGTGAAATAACCACGCAAGAGGTTACAATCTACGTAAACCCGAAAGGTCAGGTGGACCAGCCTAGCAATCAGGTGGTGTGTAACGGCAGCGGCACTGCTGCAGTAAACTTCACGACCACTAATACTGTTGGAACTACAACCTATACATGGACGAACAACACGCCGAGCATAGGACTTGCAGCATCGGGCAATAACAACATAGGATCGTTCACGGCAGTCAACACTGGCTCCTCACCTGTGACGGCAACAATTACTGTAACGCCTCACTTGACCAATAACGGAGTGACTTGCGACGGTACACCTGTGACGTTCACGATCACGGTGAACCCGGCAGCCCAGGTCAACGCAGTTGACGATCAGGTGTTATGCGCAGGGACGAGCACTACGGCTGTGACGTTCGGCACCACGAACACGGTCGGTACCACGACGTACACATGGACGAACAGCAACACGACAGCGGTGCCGTCGGCAGCGAGCGGCAGCGGTAACTTCGCATCGTACACGGCAGCGAATGCGGGAAGCAGACCTGACACGGCAGTGATCACGGTGACGCCGCATTTCGCGCATGGCGGGACGACGTGTGACGGGACGCCGC
>JAEEZY010000002.1 GCA_016292015.1 Bacteroidales bacterium
GTAGGTTGCATACGCGTTACGCACCCGTGCGCCGGTCGTCAGCAGGGTATTGCTACCCTCTGTTACCCCTCGACTTGCATGTGTTAGGCCTGCCGCTAGCGTTCATCCTGAGCCAGGATCAAACTCTTCATTGTAAGAATTGTTGTTGTTAACCTTGAACTCATCCGTGTCGAACCACACACCTTAATTATATGTGGCACTCGACACACGCTATCTCATGTTCCAAAATTTTCAATGTCCTCTCGCTTTTTTTTCAACACCCGTTTTTCGGGCGAAAGCGGATGCAAAGATACAACCATTTTTTATTCCGACAAATATTTTTTTCTCGCCTGCGGCGATATTCGTATTGAATCAACTGCGGTTCAGTTATTTAGCTTGAAAAATATTTTTTCATACTGAGTCTTGTCAAGAGCTTTTCCAGGTCGGGGCGGGTGCGTTTCGGGTGGTTCGGCGAGGATTTTTATGACTTTTTTGACGATTTATTGTTGATAACGCAGCATGTTGTTGAAACACATTTACATACAATAAAAAGTGTGAGTCTCACCACATGGAGGAGTTTACTGGGAGTTGGTACGGAGTTGGGTGGGAGTTGATACGGAGGTAGCTGGGAGGAAGGGGAATTGAAATTTGAAAGTCTAGAATCGAAAGTTGAAAATAGATGACCGTCGCATCTCGAAGAAAGTCTGATTCGCCGTGTTTGTTTTGTCGGATGCAAAGATACGGTATTCGCTTTGCGGTTTACGAATGGGAGCAGAAATTTTAAGGTAACCTTAAATCTTTTTCTGGTTTGGTTGTCAGGTTGGCGTTGCACCGTTGCAGTTCGGTTCGAAAAATTGCATATAAGTGATTGAGAACTGCAACGGTGCAACGGCGCAAGGTGATTTTAACTCAATCAGCTGGTATATAGCGTTGTTGCACTTGATGGGACATTCTTATCCTGGTCAATTGGATGGTGTTTTTAACATTAATTACCGCAAAATGGTCGTAAAAACCATTGTTTTTCACGCAAAATCACTCAAGATTCATTGCAAAATTACCGCGACTTCACTTAAGTGTCAAATGTCAAAGTGTCATTTTTGGTTCCTGATGTGCCATTGGGTGTCAAATGTCAATAAGTCATTAGGTCAATACGGATTTTAAAAACGTAAAAACATCAGGAGGACTGCTCTAGGGGAGTTTTGTGTCATTCATTGACCTACCGGTTCGCCACGACAAGTCCTTTTCCCATGAACGGCTATTGCGGTAGCACCCCAGCGTTCTTTAACACAGCCACGACGATGATCAATAGTGCATCCGCCACCACAATGCACCGCAAATACCGTGTACGGCGCTGCTTGTCCTTGAAAAGCAGCAGCCCTGTTGCCGACACCAAGATCGGCAACAGGGCTGGGTAAAGCAGAAAGGATGTCGTCAGGTCACCCCTAAGCAGCGCGGCAATCGAGCGTTGGAATCCGCAAAACGGGCAAGATCCTGGCAATCTGTGTCATCGACATTTTTTCTTTCAGACACACAGTAATTGTGTATCTTTGCTTCTGGGTTAGATGGTTATATTTTTTCATGTCAACGCAAAGGTAATCATTTTTCCCTGATTGTGCCGATTAATTTCGGCACTTTCTTTTTTACCTTGTGTTGCACTTCTAACTTGAAATTAGGAAACGTTACAGTAAAAAAGGGAGACATCTGCCTCCCTTTACTATTAGTATCGCTTTGTTTTTGTAGTTGTTAATCCAACTTGTAGCTTATCCGATAGTACTCGTTCTTGGGTGAGGCGGCTATCACTTCAAGCCACAGGTAGTTGGAGTAGCGGAAACGCTCGTTGGCGAATCCGAAGTAGATCTTTGAAAGTCCCTTGGTGGGGATTCGTCCGTTGCACGACTGGGTGCCCATGAGTGAAAGATCGATATTGTATTTCAGTTTGGATGGGTCCTCTCCGTCTTGGAATTTCTTTGCTTCGCCTTGATTGGTAAATACATACACATTGCAGTAGGCATCCTCGTCTCGCACAGGTTTGTCGCTATAGAGCAATTCTCTGAACAGGTTGCTGTGGCTTTTTTCTCTCTCGTAGAGCGGTATTCCAAGGAATCGTATCTTTTTATATGATTCGGTCATACGTTTGTCAAACTTCCCGTCGCTGCTCTTGTCCCCTTCGTTGGTCGAGATACGCAGGCTGTACATCAGGTCGGTACATCCCCTGGGGACGTCGAGGGTCACCACCGCACGCGATGAACCTCCGAAGAAGGCCTTGCCCACCGAGCGAAGGGTCACCTTCTTAGGTTCTTCGAAGATGCTGCGCATCTCGATACCCTGAACCTTCACCGCCATAAAGTCTTTTGCGCCACATTCCACGGTGTCCACCCGGATAGAGTGCTTCGGCTCGTTCATCTGATCAACGTTGGCATATTGTTGGCTGACATTTAGGTCGATATATGCAGATCCCCGAGGACTGACTTATACAAGGTAGATGGCGCTGTTCTGTATTGCGATTGAGTCAACCAGCGTTTTCTTGCCGGCGTATGTTTTCAACACATTATGTGCGTCGGCGTTGAGGATTCTCATGGTCACGTTACCGCCTGTGGACAGCGAGTAGTGCAGTATGTTGCCTTTCTGCAGATATATTGGCCAGGTCTGTGTTGTCTCTATAAGATGATCCTCTTCACATACGAGAGGGAATTTCATCGTCGCCAGATCTGTCTTTATGACCTCGCCCAATGCATTGCGGGCTGAGTCCACACGAGCCTGCAGCAGCATGCTCTGCCGACGACCTTCGGCATCCATTTCGCTGTCGTCATATTCATAGTTCAACTCAGAGTAGGTCTTGGTGAGCAGCTTGAAGCGACCTTCGCTCTTGTTGGCTGTATAACTTTTCGTCATGGCATCCAAGTCCTCCAGGAGGTTCATCATGTGGCCGTATTTCTGAGCCTCGTCGTCTGGCATGTGAGGGTTCTCATAGACCTCTTCGTCCAGCAGGCCAGACTTTGTAGAATTGGAATTACAGCTACAGGTGAAAAACACCAGAGCGCAAGTCAAAGGCAGAATGATTTTTTTCATATTAAGGTTTTATTAGAGTTTTTTCAGCAGTTTGCCTGTAAGTTTACCCAGCAGGCGGTTCTTTACGCGTTTTCCCGCTTTGCCTTTCTTTACGGCGTCGATGTCTCCCAGCACTCTTGCTGTCTTGTAAAGTAAAGATCTTGTTTTTGATATAGACATGGCTTATCTGTTTTATTGTTTCTTAATTTTCAATAATAACCGTAGGATTTTGATTACGATTTTAATAGGGCCACCGGCGGCTGGAATGGTCTTTGCTACATCTTCGGCAATGTCAAGGATTTCCGCCAATGGGACCTTTTGTGCAAGTGCTACTATGTCAGTCTTCGTCGGTTTCTCCATCATGTTGCATGTTTTTTAGGTTGTTGATGAACTCTATTAGCTTGGATGCGTCCTTGCCGGTCTTTTGTTGATAGTCTTCCACGTTTTTTATCAAACCGTCAAGGTTCACCCCTTGCAGCAATTTCCTTATGGTGACGTTGGTCAGCTCGCTGGCTTTGTCCTTGGCTATCTGAACTCCTTGCGATAGCTTTGTTCCAGCATCAAGAGCATTGCCTTTTATTTTGTTTATGTCAAATAATGCCATAGGTAACCATTTTAAAGATAATTCTAAACTTCATTATTCATGTATCTTCTTTTTATCTCCTCCACATCTATACTTTCACATATAATCTTACCTTCCCTAATTTTATCCAAATATTCCTGATTTTCAAAAATATCATCGGAAAACCCAGTTAAACCCTTTTTCTCCAATTCCTGGGCAATTAAATAGTTGATAGAATCCTTATCGAGCTCTTCGTCAATTTCTTCGCTTGTATAGCCTCCACCCATTGATTCATATATGTCCTCTTGTTCTTCTGTTAAGTATTTCGCACAATTACTAAAAATACTCCTTGTCCAATTTTCCTTACCGAGGGCTTCCAAAATACATTGTATTGCCTTTTCGTCATGTATATAATGAACTAGTTTCGCAATACCGCATAACTGTCGATTTGTTAATTTTTCCATAAAAGCCAGATTTATGTGGCCATTTGTTGTTTTCAATCAGTTTATTTGCCAAGCTACGCCTGCACTTACGGCGTAGTACTTTGCCGGCTGTTGCAGGTTGAGGTTGGCTGCAACGTCGAGTTGCACTTTGCGGTGAACCATATAGGTCACGCCGAAGTCGATGGAGTATTCTCCATGCGAGTTGAGCAACGGGTCTTTCGTTTGGAAATACCTATTGTAGCTCTCGACAAACAATCCAAGTTTGTCGATCGGGGCGAAACTGAGTGTCAAAGCCCAAAACGCTGCTGGTGCAGGAACGCTGCCGTCCCATTCGGCTCCCACGGCATAACCTATGCCGAGCCAGTCGGTGGCGTCGTTGTTGAAAAGCAGATACAGCGACGGAGCTAGGTGGTCTGGAGTATTATCCTTGCTGCCTATATGGGGGCATTCCACCTCCGCCAGTGCCGACACCGTCGGTTTCCAGCCGTCGCCTTCCAGCACTTTTATCTTTGTGCCGATGCAGAGAGCCGATACGCTTGTCCTCCAGGCGCTTCCAGTCTGCTGGCGGGTGTGCAGGAGGTCTATGCCAACCCTTATTTCGGCAAATCGGGTCAACCCATAGCGTATGAGTGTGTTGTTCAGTGTAAACTCATCTACGCCAAATGTATGGCTGAACCCCACGCCGGTCTCCCACTGTACCCTGTGCAACGGCATCACGTCAGGCCCTGTTGACTCGCCAGGTCTGTCGGCTGTGAACCCCGCTGCCTCTTCCTGCGCCATGATTAGGGTAGGGGAGAGCAGTAAGATGAATATCAGGTGTTTAATCTTCATGTTTTTTTATGATTTCGATAGCGATGGTTATGGCTTTCACCATATTGTCCAATTCTATGGCTCCGTTTGTTTTAAGCTGTGGCACATGCACAAATCCGGCCCGTGTTTTCAAACCGCTGTGTTCTATGCGATAAAGACATTCATACATCGTGTGGTTGCATACGTATGTGCCGGCAGAGTTCGAAATTTCGGCGGCAAGTCCGGCCGCAAGGGTGGCGTCACGCATTTCCTTGACGGGAAGTGTTGAGAAATAAGCTGTTGGACCATCGAGCCGTATGGGGGTTCCTGGATAGGTCTTACCTTCGTTGTCCACCTTGCTCGAATCATCGATGTTGATTGCGACACGTTCATAGCTTATCACCGACCGTTTTGTTGCGACGCCTAACATCAAGACCACATCGGGAGCGAACTGTTCGACCGCTTCCCACAAAACGTCGCCCACGCCGTCAAACACTACAGGCAGCCGTCTGGCGCAGACCTCCACTCCTGCAGGATGGACCAAGGCAATGCGTTTCGCCACTTCCCAAGAGGGATTGACTTTCACATTGCCGAATGGTCCAAATCCTGTAATCAGAAGCTTCATGGCGCTCTATTTATTTCAACTTACTCCATATAGGTTTTTCCAGTAGGGCGAATCTATCGGGCGCACAAGGTATTCTTCCTTATGTAATCCTACAGGACGATTATGTTCGAGATTGCGGTTCAGCACGTCAGCGATATTGACTATGGCGCTGTGTACCTCTTTGTCGAACACCATAAGCTTGTATGACATGGTCAGCAGCAGCACGTTGGCTTCGGTTTTTGACTGTAGGTGGCGCGCTATGTTCTGTGGGTTGAGTTTGGGCTGCACCTTGTGGGCATCTACTGTCAACCCCACGTTCTGCAACGTGCCTTGCATATCATCGAAGAGTTTCTTCACTGTTTCACGATCTGGAGCTATGCCACCCTCGAAATCAAAACGTTCTTCGCCAGTCTCCCCGCCGAACTCGAAGTGCAGGTGGGTCTTGTTCTTGACGGTTTGTTCGCCGGCAATGACAATAATCCAATCGTCTTTACTGCGTCCTTCTAAGACATGATCGGCAAAACTCAGAAAGATTGCATTTCCTTTACTTTCGTCATCTATGGTGTAGAAGTTGCACCTTTTCTCGCGGTCGGAATGCTGGCGTGAGAATATCTCGTTAGCCACATAGTTGAATCCGCCCAGCTGGGCGATATGCCAGTCGAAGTAACTAAGCCCGTTGTCTCCCACACCCAGCGGGTTTACGATGGTGACACTGGAGCCACGTTCCAGATGGCATCCATACTCTTCGTTCACGCAGAACTGGTTCACAACCATCATGTCGGTCTTTGGCCCTTCGTTTACAGCTGCCGCCAAGTTCTTGACACGCAGATTGTTTGAGGCTGCCACCGATTTGATTATCTCTTCTTCGGTTATGCTGAGATTAAGCGTCAAGTCGCCAAAGCTGATATTCTTTGCGGGCCAGAACATGTTTTCTCTCCGCGTGCTTTTAACCAGCATCATCTCGTTTATGGCGGCAGCGTTGTCTTTCAGCTCTTGCTTTTTCTGTTCTTCTTCCATCACGTCGGTAAATCCAGAACCTATCAGACCTGCAGGCACGGCGAAGATGGCGATGCCGAGGATACCAACCAGGCAGGCGATGATTTGGCCAGTGAGGGTCACGGGTGGCATGTCGGCAAATCCACCAGGGTCGCCTATATACTGTGCAAACGCCCATACCACCGAAGTCCAGCCGTTGTCATAGACTTCTGGTTGGGCCTGATGCTCCACGAAGAAGAGTATGAACGAGAGGATAAGCGTCACGATGGCCAGAAACTGAAGCGACACCAGCAGTTCGCGACTTTTGCTGCTTATCGCCTTGCTAAGGATGCGAAATGCCTTCACATAGCGGAACACGCGCATCAGTCGGGCGACTCGTAGCACCTTGAGCACAGCGTAGGGGATGGGCAGCAGGAAGGCGATGTAGAAGGTGTAGGTTGAAAGGATGTCGATCAACCCGTAGAACGAAAAGCAGTAGAGCACCCTGCCCCAGAACCCTTTGTATTTCGGGTCAATCATGTCGGCGCACCAGATGCGTAGCGACACCTCTATAGTGAAGAATATGGTGGTGAAGAGGTCCACCGCATTCAGCCATGTGCTGTACCGTTCAGCTATGGAGTCAAAAGTTGAGAGGAAAACCTCTATGGTGCTGACAATTATAAGGCCAATGATGACCCAGTCGGCGGCGTTCTGCCATTGTTTTGTGCGCAGGTTGTCGTCGAATACACGAGCCAACCCTTGCTTGAACTTGTTCATAATTCAAACAATTACAAATTAATGCATTAACAAGCTAAAGCATTAACACATTAACGTATTAATAAATTCACACGTTAATAAATCATTTTCTCTTAGCGGCTGCACGCTCGCGGGCGAGGCTTTCTTTTGCGCGTTCAATGTCGCGTTTCAGGCTCTCGATACGGCGGTCGTGGCTGGCTGCGTGGTCGATCTTCTGTTTGCGGTAGCTGGCTTTGCTGCTTGGAGATGTGGCGCGCTTCACAAGGTCTGCATAGTGTGCGTTGTCTCTTTTCTTTGCCTCGCGCTCCTTGGCGACATCGGCCCTGAGGTCGATAAGGCGTTTGCGATAGTATTCAACACTCATTGTATTAAGTTTTTAGTTTTTTTTGAACCCAGCAAGAGGTCTCCCGCCTGCCGGATTGATTGTCGCCATAGGCTTATTTGCCAGCGGCGGCGATGGTGATGCTGTTGTCGGCGAGGGCCGTGTCGGCGGCGTTGGCAACCTGGACACCGATGCCGTACATCTCGACGATCTTCTTCTCGAAGTTGCCAACCTGCATGTTGCCGACCACTTTCAGTTCGCCACCTTTGGCGCCTTCGGCACGGATGGAAGCGAGGGTAGCCTCGTCGTCAGCCATGCGGCCTTTGCAGGTGGGGCTCATATAGACGCGCAGCGTCGAACCAAAAGCCTTTTTGAAATCAGCCTTGAGGGTTTTCACCTTCATGTTTCCTTTTAATGCAATTTCTGCCATAGTTGAAAGATTTTTAGGGTTAATAAAAATGTTTATTTATTTCTTTTTTGTTTTGTTTTTGTTTTTTCCTGTGGTGTCGACAATACCAAGAGTGGCAATCTTTACGATCTTCTTTACTTTTTTTACATCTTTGCGGCGGTCGTCCAACAGACCGGCTCCTTTTGATTTTGCAAAAAATCCCATAATTTTATTTATTTGAAAAGTCTTTTGATTCTGTTCTTCAAGCTGCCTTTGGCTTTGCGTGCTTTAGCCATGCGTGCTGCTGCCTCTTTGCCGGCCTTGGTGCGCTGGTCGAGTTTGCCGTCCGAACGGCGTTTTGCTGCCGAGGTGCTCTTTTTGATGGTGGGTTTGCTTTTGGCTTTTTTCTGTGCTGCACGGGCTTTCTTGGCACGTTCTACCATCTCTTTGTATTCTTTGGTCCTTTTATCGACCTTGCCTGATGCTGTTTTCTGTAATGCCATGACTACTTGTTTTTAAGGGTTAGTCTTCAATGATTAAATCTTCCTCTTCATCGACATATTCGTCGAGGATGGTGCTGGCTTCCTCTTCGTCGATGCCGAGAATCTCGGCGAAGGCGAAGAAGTTCTCCACCTCGTCGGTGGCCAGAAATGCGTCGGCACACATCAGTTGCAGGCAGAGCGTGAGGATGCCCTCGCCCTCACCGCTGGCGACCTTCTTGGCTGCTGACTCAAGGTAGTCGGCAATTGCGTCTTCGTCCATCTTTTCGGTGGCGGCGATTTCCTTGTTAATTACATCGTCGAGGTCCTTGATCTCCAGCTCGCCAGCGAGGTCGGTGACGAACTCTTTCTCAAACTCATCATATTCTCCGTCGGCCCATACTGCCGCTGCAAGAAACGATGCGAGTACTTTTTTGTCTGTTTTCATTTCTTTGTGATTGTTTTAAATGATTATTTATTGTTGATAAAGTCCACAAGTTTGCTGCCCAGCTGCTGTGTTGTCCAGTTGGGGTCGTATTCGAATCCAATCTTCTCGGCCACCTCGCGCAGAGCGCCTTTGGTGTTCTCGTAGGTGCGATAAACCTCGATGCTGCCACTGTCTTGTACCTTGATATTGTAGCATCCCACTGTGGCCTGCTTGCCGTCGCCAAATTCTTTGCATATTTTGGATCCGAACTGTCGGGTATTCCATTTGGGGTCAACCTCAAAGTTCTTTTCTTCAGCTACTTCGCGCAATGCGCCTTTAGTGTTTTCATAAACACGGAAAACAATAACGCTGTTGTTTTCGTAAACTCCAATCAGATATTCACCACTGATTGCTCCTTTTTTCAATTCCATAGTTTTGTGTTTTAAATGATTATTTATTGTTGATAAAGTCCACAAGTTTGCTGCCGAACTGCTGCGTTGTCCAGCTGGTTTCGAACTTGAAGCCAACCTTTTCGGATATCTCGCGCAGTGCGCCTTTGGCGTTGTCGCATACCGCGCCGCCCTTGCTCACGACCACCTTGTTTTCCGCCGTGATGCCGATGGTGTAGCCGCCTGAAACGGCTGATTTCTTGTAGTCACCAGTGGGTTGGGCGGTTGGTTTAGTCTCTGTTTTTGTTTTTTGGGGCGATGTTATCTTTTCTACAGGCTCTTTCTTTTCTGTTTTTGATGTCGCCTTCTCTGTCTTTGGCGTTGCCGCTTTGGCAGCCTTCTTCTTACCAAGATAGTTTATCTTTACTCGGTCGGTGAAGGCTTTGGGATGTATGATTACCGCGCCCTCTTCATTGAGTATGTTCACAACCTCAAGACCGCACTTGGGCGGCACAATATCTTTCCATTGGCAATCGCCAAAAGCACCTTCATCGATGGTTTTCACCGATGATGGTATTGTTATCTCTGTCAGGGCACTGCATCCTTGAAATGCGAAACGTCCTATAGTTTCTACTGTGGAGGGTATCTTTATTTCGGTCAGTTTGCAAATACAAAATGCAAAGTCTTCTATTGCGGTAATTCCCTCATGCAGCTCGATGTGTTTTAAACTCGAGCACCAACAAAAACAATATCTAGGTATTTTTGTTATATATTTTGGTAGATGAATTTCCTCCATTTTCGTACAATCGTCGAATGCCTTCTCGCATAGATTCTTTACTGAGTCTGGGATGATTACTGACGTAACTTTACCCATCGGATTCCATCCGCCAGTACAATAACCATGTCCCCTACAATCCCTACTAGGTATTTGAAAAGGTCCACTCGTTTGTTTTCTTTCAGTTTTTTTATAGAACCCTCCTTCTTTTCTTCGCCTGTCTTCTATCCATTCGTAAATATCATCTACACGTTCTTGTAAACCAGTAACTAAATAGGATTTACCGTTATATTCCACCTGCGAAGGGATATGGAACTTGCCTTTTACTTGTGTCGCATCTATAAGGCTGACGGTTTCCTTGTCATCATTGATGCTATAGGTGCATCCAAAATATTCAAATGTTTCCATATTGTCTTTTTTACGTTTGCTATTTTAGTTTTTTTGCTAATTCAAACATTGCTCGCAGACGCGTGTTGTTTTTACAGAAATACGCCTCGTCAATATCGACTTTGGAGATGTCGAACACTACCTTGTTGCCTTTGTCGTCCTCTTCGAACCAATGGTCCACGCTCCACTCGTAGCCTTCACGGTCGAGCACCAGCGAAAGGTTTCCTCGGATTATCTTGCCCACGAACCATAGGAGTCGATCCAAATGGTCGTAGGAGATGTTGCCTCCAAGTCGTTTAATCATTTCGTCGATGGCTTTTGTGTAGGCCACGATGGTTTTGTCTCCCACCATGCGTTGTTTGTCGCCCTTTATGGTGAGTTGGTAGTCTTTCTTGCCAAATCCGCAGTAGCTCCAGATGCGAGGATACATCTCGCAGGCGATGGAGTCGTAGATGGGGAAACCATAGTGCGTCTCAAAATAGGCGTACTTGCTTATCAGCGACACGGCCACGCCCTTGTCTGAGCCGTCTTTGCTGATACCGTAGTTTTCGGCAAAGAGGTTGAACTTTTTCCCGCCAATCGTTCCGTCAAAAAGGCTGACGTCTCGGTTCCCTTCGATAAATTCTTTAAAAAGTTCGGGAAGGGGTTTCTTTTTGTTGAGGCAATGAAGTTTCTCCGCCAATTCCTGCAATGCATAGTAGCGACGGTTCATCTGGGTTGAGTACATGCTGTCGATAACCGTCAACCGGAGTAGTATCTCTCCGAGGCTCCTTCCGTTTGTTTTCTCAAAGATGTTCTCAATGGCTTTTTTGTCTGACGAGAATCCATCAACCTCGTTGCTGTAAACGTCTTGTTTTTTTAGCCCATCAAGAATATCCCGTATCTGTTTTACTTGTTCGGGATTAGTCGTTTCATTCATGTTGATGTTTTAGTGATAATGTTTTTGTTTGCGTTTTATTTCCTATGTAAATTTCAATATAAATAAGGTAAACTTCAAAACCAATTTGGTCCGTTTTGTTTTGGACAAGTTCCACCCTTGTCCACAATAGGTGGGGAAGAGAGATTTATTTGGTCTGATATACTCATGTTACTATTTTCATTAAGGGTTAATGTGGTGCGTTTGCAACTGATCTAAAAAATGTTTACAGAAATCGTCGTATGATTGGAATCCCGCCGCTTTTGAAAAAATATCGAGGGTGGATAACTGGGGTTTGTTTGATGATCCGCCATACTGGAAGAAGTGTTTGATATCGGGAATATCAACAGTCTCTTGGGTTCGTTTCTTCACAAAAACTTTGATTTTTACATAATCATCATGCAAAGAACCTTTAACACCCGATGCTTCGCAAATCAGATGTCTTAATATGTGGATTTGTGGATTTGTCTTGTCCATGGATTTTATTGAGTTCATTCGCTTGCAAAAATATACACAAAAAATCAGAAAAATTGGTCCTAATGTGGTCCTAATGCATTTGAGGTGTAACCTTATGGGCGGGATAAAAGTATAAATGGGTATAAAAAAAGGAAGCGTGGATAAACCTTTTGTCTGAAGCCCGGGTTTCCACGCCCACAATCTCTGACAGGTATCCACGCCGTTCGAAAACGGCGCCTCGTCTGTCTATCCTTGAGATTGTAAGCTGCATCCGAAAGGGATGGGCTATAATGTGGAAAATTGGGCCTCAAAGAATAGCTACTTGCGCTATTGTATGTCTTTACGGCTCTACCGCCGCTCGGTGTGTTTTGTTGATTGCTTTACACTTTGGTTAATACTAGGTTAATTGACAAGTGCAAAGATAAGAAAAAAACGAAGAATAGGCCGCTATTGGGGGCAAAAATGACGACCGTGCATCACAATCCCATGATTGCCAAAGGACTATAAATACAAAGATGAGCCCGATTTCTTCAGAAAATGGGTTAATACACGTCAAACTGCCAAGCGCAAAAACTCCGCGGCAGGACTTTGGGTTGCAAAAGTAAGGAAGACTTCTGTTGTGGCATCGGTCCTAATTAGGTCCTAATAAACTTGAGGGATATTTCTATAAGCACATAATGTGTGCTGCGACCGCCAGGGGGGATGCGGCAAATATACATATTATTCTCCGCAAAAATGCGGAGAATAACATCTTTTTTCTCCGCAAAGTCAAGTAAAAAAGACTCTGTAAGATTTTTTTGTAATTATGCAGCATGTTAGAGAATACTCATTCGACCCCAAGCCTGCGCCGGCGGCTTTCATCCGTTATTTTCAGCGAGCGATTGCATGTCGCGGTCAATGAATCGCACAGTTGTTTGTACTCTGGGGAATCATATTGACTGTCAGGCTTCGGGAACGGATGTGCGTCCATATAACCGTCAATACTGGAATTTAAAGATTTACGGACTTCGTCGAGCTTGTACCAATATCGTTCGTACTCGTCCTCGCTTTGAGTTGGGATATTCATCAACATGAGATCTCTCCGTTCAGCTATAAGCATCTCCATATACGACTTGCTTACATCGGCTTCGGCGTAGGTATCATATATGCCGTCAGTGACGTTCTTCATCCATACCGCAAACAAGCTGTCGGCGTAGCGCTGCAATTCGTGTTTTTCTTTGTCCAACGAGAAGGGTTTTTCCACCGCAGGTTTGCCAGTGTTTTGTTGAGGATTGTCGCTTTCTGTGGTTATAGGCAGATTGGAATCCACCACCATTGTGACCGTATCGGTCGGTTGTTCCAACGCGACGGTATCAGTATCACTCTTGGCAACTCTCTTGCTGAGCAAAACGGCAGCAGCGATGACTACAATGAACAAGAGGAAAGCCACAGCCCAGATTGCGCGGTCGGCGTTGACGATGGCTTTCTTTACGGCAGCTGCCGACTGGTAGCGGTCTGACTTGACGTTGCGGGTGCAACGACGCACAACACGTCTGTATCGGTGCGGAAAAAACTGACTCAGTATTACACCGAAGGCAAAGATGTCGGTGCGGCAATCGACTGTTGAACCATTTGACATCTGCTCGGGTGCAGCATAGCCTTTGGTGTAGGCGGGCTCTTTAAGCACAGCATAGTCGTCGGTATCGGCCAGGCCGAAATCAATCACCTTCACATTGTCGCCGTTGTGAGTGACGACGATGTTGGAGGGCTTCAAGTCGCGGTGTACAATCTGTCGGGCATGGAAGTATTCCATTGCGTCGAGGAGTTGCATGGCGATTTGCTTCCGTTTTGCCGCAGAGGGATTTTCGCTCAGGAACTGCGCCAGAGTACGCCCTTCAACATACTCCATCACGATGCAGCGTCCCGCCACTTCGTCGTTTTCGATGCCATGCGTGTGGACGATGTTTGGATGGTCGAGGGTTACGGCTGAGGCGAACTCTTTTTCCAGCATAGCCAAATAGACGGGGTCGGCAACGTGTTCTGCCTTGAGCCCTTTCAGCACATACCATTTGCCGTAACGCTGAGCCTTGAACAGACGGCAATAGCCTTTGGACGGCAATTCTTCGTGTAGAGAGAATCGGTTCGAAATGTTGAAATCCAGTGGATTCGGTACACCAGAAGTGGATGAAGCCTCATCGTTTTGCATGGCACAAAGTTACGTTAATTCTGAGATATGGCAATAAATATGTATTTTTGTGGTCTCAAAAACACTTACAATGGATACAGAATCGCCCCACATTGAGAAGTTAAAGGCTTTAATATCAGAGTCGGTTATGCGGCCGATGGAAAGTCCAAAAGACTTTGATTGCCTGTACAACACCATCCGAGAGAGGACCAACGAGACCATAGGTCTCAACACACTTCGAAGGCTGTGGGGATATGTGGAAGGATACCCGACTGTGAGGGAATCGACACTGGATGTACTGAGCCGTTTTGTGGGTTATCCTGACTGGCACACATTTGTGGCCGACTATTGTGGTGTTGCAGGCACAGAGAGTTCCTGCCGAATTGTGAGTGCGACACTAAACACCGAAGACCTTGCCATGGGGGATGCGGTGGCGATTGAATGGAATCCCAACAGGAGGCTTGAGTTGAGGCATGAAGGCATGGGCGTTTTTGAAGTTACAAAAGCCCTAAACTCAAAAATCGTAGCCGGCGACCATTTCCACTGTGAACGATTCATGATAGGGCAGCCACTTTACATAGACAATCTTGTCCACGACGACCTGCCGCCAAGCCTTTTTGTGGTTGGAAAACAAGGGGGGCTGACAAAGATTGAAAGGTTGTAAATCTGTTTTTACCGTTTGGAATATTCGGCATAGGTGTAAACGATGCCGTTGGTTGGGTCGGTCATTGGTTGTGTCTCGTTCAGGAGCTGAAACTTACTGAAATCGACTTCGGGGAAGAAGGTGTCGGCAGGGAAATCTTTCTTTATCCAGGTTATATAGAGCTTGTCCACATAGGGCAGAAACTGGCGATAGACGGTGGCGCCGCCCATGATGAATGTCTCGTTGTCATTAGGTATAATCGCAAGCGCTTCACCGACAGAATGTACAATATCGACACCGGGATAGGTGAACGATGTGTCGGTGGTAAGAACTATATTCTGTCGTTTGGGCAGGGGCTTTTGGGGAAGAGAGTCGAAGGTGCGGCGACCCATGATGACAGGGTGTCCCGAAGTGAGGGCTTTGAAGTGTTTGAGGTCGTCGGAGAGGTGACACAGGAGGTCGTTGTTGTGGCCGATGGCCATATTGTTTGCGATAGCGACTATGATGGAGAGCATTTTTTTCTAATTGAGATTTGAGGATTAGTTCTAATCTGTAAGCTGAGGGGGGTAGGTGGGAAGTTAGTGGTCGGTTGTTGGTTGTCAGTTGTCAGTGTTTGTTGAAGATTTCTGTGGCGCGGTTAAATATTCCGTTGAGATAAGCCAGAGCAAGCCCGTAGTTGGAGACTGGGATGCCGGCATTGAGGGCTGGCATGAGGCGTGCGGCAAGTTGCTGACGTGTTATGACACAGCCGCCACATTGGATGACTAGGGAATAGTCGGCAATGTTGTCTGGCAGCGGTGAGGCTCCGCCCAACACATCGCAGACAATCTTCTTGCCAGTGAATTTGCGAAGCAGTGCTGGCAGTTTCACTCTTCCAATGTCTTCGCAGGTAACATTATGTGTACAAGATTCCAGCAGCAACACCTTGTCTCCGTCGTCAAGTTGTGAAATGGATGGAGTCCCTTTCAAATAATCGACGAAGAGCCCCTTGGAACGGGCTAGCAGGATGCTGAAACTGGTGAGGGAAACCGTCTTTGGTACAATCCCATCGACAGTAGCGAATACCTGGCTGTCTGTCACAACAAGTGCAGGCGGGTGTTTCAGGTCGTCAAGTAAAGATGCAAGCTCGTTTGGTTGTACCACCAAGGCCTTGGCATGAAGGTCGAGTATGTCACGTAGGACCTGTACCTGTGGCAGTATCATCCTCCCTTCCGGGGCAGAGGAGTCGATGGGTGTAACCATCACTATGGTGTCGCCTGGTTCAACTATGCCGTCAAGTATTGACTTGCGTACATACGACGATTCGGGGAGCAACGATTTGATTCGTTCGCAGAGTTGGGTGCGTAACCGCTGGTCGTGGATGCTTACGACGAAAAGGTGGTCGGCTCCGTATTTTGCAGAGAGAAAATCGAGTAGGTGTGTGTCGGGAGCAAAACGGTCGGATTGGGTATATATCAGTAAAAAAGGTTTGCCAGACGATTGGCATGCATCGACAAGACGAACCTCATCGAGGTCGAAATTGTTATTGGTGAAGACGATTAATGCCAGATCGACTTCAGGAAGAATGGCAAGTGTTTTCTGAACACGAAGCGAACCCAGATACCCATCGTCGTCAATACCTGCTGTGTCCACCCACACTACAGGACCGATACCACCGATTTCCATTGTTTTTTTCACAGGGTCGGTGGTTGTGCCAGCTTCGGCTGAGACGATGGAAACTGTCTGTCCGGTCAGAAAGTTGACAAGTGAACTCTTGCCATAGTTGCGTCGGCCAAAAAGACCAATGCGTGGTTTTGATTCGGAGCCCTTCATTTCTGGTTTTATAGAGACTCAAATTAAAGCGTGAAAGAAAAAAGGCATCCCGCATCAGCGGCGGGATGCCCATTCTTCAAGATTGTTGCAGATGTTTATTTCTGTTTCTTGATGATTTTGTAGTTCTTCTCAGCACCCTTGGGCTCAATGAGCTGGAGACGATACTCGCCGGGCTGATAGTTGCTCATGTCAACATAGCCGTTGCCACCGTTGATGTAGTTTTTCGAAACGGCCTGGTCGTTAGCGTCATACAGATAGTAGCTGACACCCGAAACACCATTGACAGTCACTTTCACTTTGTCGGTGCGGCCTTCCTGCTTCACAGTAGCGGCGTTGTCCATAACGGTCACGTTGGCAATGCTCATCTCGCTGATGGTGTAGCTGTAGGTCTTGGCGGTAGCACCAGCGGTACGGATGGTGGTGTTGGTGTTGGTCTTTTCAGCGTTTCTGACGTTGGTGGTGTTAACGTTTCTCTGAACGGTAGGACGCTGTGCGAAAACCATACCTGCGAAAAGAACGAGTGCGGAAAGAATTAAAGCTTTTTTCATAGTTGTAAATTTTTTTGATTTGTTAATTATGTTTATTAAAAAAGTTTCGTCGTCTGATCTCCTCTCACTTTTCTGACGCTCTCATTTATTAAGTATTGGACTTTCTTATTTTATTGCAAAATTTATTAATTTTTTTTTCAAGTCCTCTCGGCGAATTGTTTCTTGCCGTTTTTCATTATTTTGGTATTAGATAACGAAAAAAAATTGCAAAAAAAATATAAAATAATTTCAGTGTAGATGCAATAATCTAATAGATAGGTAGTTATATTTTGATAAAAAAGTGGTTTGTTATGATGAACAATGTGAATCAGGACATCGTTAGATATGTGGAAGGCAAAATTATTCCTCAATATAGCGGTTTTGATCGTGCGCACAATGTCGAACATGCAAAGTCCGTCATTGCAGAGAGTTTACGACTTGCGGCACACTATGACGTTGATACTAATATTGTATATGTGGTTGCAGCCTATCATGATATTGGGCTAAAGAACGGGCGTGAGGTTCACCACATCGAATCGGCGAGAATGGTGCGTGAGGATGAAAATTTGCGGCGGTGGTTCAGCGAGGACGAAATCAGACTGATTGCCGATGCTGTAGAAGACCACAGGGCTTCAAACACCTGGGAGCCCCGGAGTATATATGGGCGCATAGTGGCTGAGGCTGACAGGCATATTGAACCGAATGAAATATTGAGGAGAACGGTCGAGTATGGAGCCGACCATTATCCAGAACTTGGAAAAGAGCAGCATTGGGAACGTTTTAAAGCACACATGAAAGAGAAGTATGCCGATGGGGGATACCTGAAGTTGTATTTACCAGAATCTGAAAATGCAAAAAAGTTGCAGGACTTGCGAACCATTATAGGAGAGGGTGCTTTTTTACGCAAGAAATTTGAGGAATATTATAATGATGTTATGTCGCGTCAGGTGAGGCATGCTTTAATTGATGATGTCGGAGAAATAATGGCAATGGTTGATTTTTCCAGGAGGTTGATGCGGGCAGAGGGTAATGTGCAGCAGTGGGTGAACGGTTATCCGTCAGAAGATGCTATAAAAGCCGACATAAAATCAGGGAACGGATATGTTGTAGAAGAAGGGGATGGGAGGATCGTTGGGTATTTTGCGTTCGTTATCGGTGCCGATCCTACATATCAAAATATATATTGCGGAAAGTGGACTGACGAGGGTGAGGTGTATGGAACAATCCATAGGCTTGCGAAAGCGGAGGGTGCACACAATGTGGCAAACCGATGCTTGGAATGGTGCAAGTTGCAAATTGATTACTTGCGTATTGACACGCACAAAGACAACAAAACAATGAAAAAAGTAGCGTCAAAAGCCGGTTTCGAGTATCGTGGAATTATATATGTTGCCGATGGCACCGAACGCGATGCTTACCAGTGGAAGTCATCGTTTATTGGATAGACAGTGGTCGATTCTGTGCATGTTTTTGATTTTTTTTCTTGCAATTAAAAAAAAAATATGTACTTTTGCACCCGCTTTCGAGCGAAAATGATCTGTTAGCTCAGTTGGTTTAGAGCGCTTGCTTGACAGGCAAGAGGTCAACAGTTCAAATCTGTTACAGATCACTGAGAGGGTCTGTTAGCTCAGTTGGTTTAGAGCGCTTCCTTCACACGGAAGAGGTCGACAGTTCGAATCTGCCACAGACCACATGGATGAAGGAGGAACCACTTTTCAGTGGTTCTTTTTTTGTGTTAAGGCTTAGCGGTTAAGTCATGGTTAAGTCATGGTTAAGTCGTAGTAAAGTCGTAGTAATGTCGTAGTAATGTCGTGGTAATGTTGTGGTAAAGTCGTGGTAAAGTCGTGGTAAAGTCATGGTAAAGTCATGGTATTGTAGTTTGCTCGTCATGATGAAACGACAAACCTATTCGTACGAAATTTAATATTTCTTTTTTTTACAGTTTCAATCGTTTATCAATGGTGCTGAATAATATTAAGATATTTTAACACACCTTGTGACTAATTTAACATTTCGTAGGGTCATTACATAAATGAGGGGGTATGTATTGTGATCGCACATGTTTCTTGGAAAACGTGTGCGATATCACATCCCGTCAGAGACCACCAAGATAAAGAGAGAATGTTTTTCTGGGTGCCCGAACGAGCCATTCTACAACTTTCGGAGGCCTTCCACCCGTTCTTTTATCCACGGTTTGGACAAATCGAAAACAGTCTCGATAGGTTGTGACAGTTTTTCGACGAGCAGGTGAGTGTTCTCCTGATGGTCGAGTTTGTCGAGGGCGAGAGCAATTTCGTGCCAGTCGAAGTCAGCATACAGAAGCGGGACGAAGTTATAGAGGTCGAAATTGCTGATGACCATATTGTCGATGCCCTCGGTCTCGATGCGAGAATGGGCACGGGCGAGTTTTATCTCACCCACCTCTTCGAGGACGTGCAGATATTTCTCGTAGAGCACATATTCGTTGAGGAGGAAAGCCACCACCTCGGGCGAGAGGCCTCGCCAAAGTTTTTGAGGCAGAGGACGAGCTACGAAACGGCCCAGCATGAAAGAGCCGGCACGGAGGCCGGAGAGGCCCTGTGCAGAGCATACCTGATAGACGCGAGTGAAGAAATCCGCCTTGCGGCTTGAGGAGAGGAGGTCGAAGACACGCGACTGGTCCTGATGCGAGCCCATCTTGCTGCGCAGCACCTGTTCCACATAGTCGTCGGCATGCACAAGATACCAGTTGTTGACCAGTTCACGCGCCGTTTCCGGTTGGTTTTGAAGGTCGCAGCGTATTAGACGAGCCAGTTTGTCTATATCGTTGATGTGGTTAGTCTTCTCTGAAGTCACGATATCCTGATAGGTGGCGTAGGCTTCCTTCATCTGTGCGAAGAATACTTTCTCCTCGTCGGAGAGTTCGACCTGCTGACCCTCGAGGTATTTGGTGAAACGAGCCGGCTTGAAGGCCGCGACACCCTTGTATATCGATTGGCGTTTGCTCGAGAGTGTGATGTTTTCAAACTCTTTTATTTCGAGACCCTCGCCGTTGACGAGTGAGTTGCCTTTAAGTCTGATACCGTATGAGGTGAGGTTCATGAAAGCCGGAATACCGTAGCCGCGACAGGCGGTGACCACATGGATGGCCGCAGGCGAGAGGCTTAGTATGGCATCCACTTCGTTAAGGGTGATAGTGTCCTGAGGCACGAAACGTTCCTGACAGAGACACACGTCATACCCTTTAGCCTTCATCTGGCGAGCGGCGGCTATGCTGAAGCAGAGCACTGCTGTGATGGCTGTTCGTGGCAGTACGTTGAGCCCTTTCCCGAAAAACTGCAATCGGGAGAGCGAGCGGTCGTCGATAGAGGCCGAGACTATCTGTCTCAGGTGATATGGTTTTATCAAGTCAACCACGTCTCCCGCCGTGATAGAGCCGCTTTTGTAAAGGTCGATGGCCGATAGTAGTGCTGCTCGCCCCGTCATTTCGCTTATGTTGAGTTGTAATACCGAGAACAAGCTGCGCTGACCAGGATACGTTTCCACTGCGAATTCGATGGTTACGGGGCTTTTGTAGCGGGTTTCGAGTTTTTTCAGTAGCGGGTCGAAATGATATACCGCTGGGAAGTCTGACTTTATCTCATTACGGTCAATATATGCGGAGTCAATCGACGTCACATCTCCCGTCATAATTTCCTCGCCGAAGATGTTTCTGTAACTTTCTATCTGGCGCCCCACACCCGTGCGGCTGTGGCGGCTGTATAACACGCCAGGGTATGATTGTTCGTTGCCTATCGTCCACACCATCCTCTGCAGTATCAGTGACGGATAGGCCTGCTTGCCCTGCATAAAGGTGAGTATCATATCCTGGTTGGTGATGAAGAACTGACGAACGTGTTGTGCAATACGAAGCGCCTGAAAATGTGCGTCGTTGAGCAATCTGTTACCCTCGGATGAGACTTTGCTTATGGCCGTTTCCATTTCCTCTATGCGGTGCAGTTGCATTTCCTGCGAGAGGCCTATGTTGTTGGTGTCGTACTGCTTGGCAATGCCCAGTACCTCCATGATGGTATGCAGTGTACTAAGATACACACGGTTGGCCATTGTCGGTGTATGGCTGCGAAGCAGTGCCTCGTAAGCCTTCCGTGTCACACCGATGTTGAGCAGAGTGGGCATCAGGCCTGGGATATACTGTGGCATGGCGCAGCGTATGGCGAATACCAGTGGGTTTTGCGAGTCGCCGAGGGTGCTGCCTGTCATGATTTCGAGATTGCGGATTGCTTTAGACAGAAGTCCTTCGAACAAATCTTCTCGTGGAAATGAAGAAGCTGTGAGTATGCAGAAGTCTGGCACAGGATAGCAGTCTCGCGTGAGGTCGAGCAGCATGTGTCCTTTGTGGCTTATATGCTGGTCGGCAAAGTCGCCTTGAGAAAGGGTGGTTGTCAGGTATTCGCTCTCGAACAAAGGATTTGCAGCCACATAATCGACGCACTCGCGGCGGAAGGCCTCGCGGCGGTCGTCCAGTTCTTCTATGGTGTTGCCGTCGGCCTCGTCAAGCAACATCTTCAGGTAGCGTTCCTGCTCCTCGCCCGAAAGTCGTAACAGGAGATACATATCATACCATCTCGGCGGATACTCTCGTTTTTCGCCCATCTCGTCATAGTATATGACGGTTCCCGGTTTGTTGCCCGGCAACGGGTTGTCTGGTGACTCGTTGTCGAAGTCGAATACGTCTCTGCCCTTTTGGGCAAAGAGGCTCTTCATATAGAAATTGGGGTAGCTTGCGCGGATGAGGAATTTCATGGTTGAACTGTTTTAATAGTGTCTGTCAGGTGTGCCGTTCCGCTATCTTGAAGCATTTCCGGCGGTATGACACCCATAATCACAGTCGTGGCTCGTTGTGTATCAGGCTCTGGCGTACGGTCGCGGAAAATAACCATCGCAAAGAGTATGTACAATGCAAAACCGATCAGAATCAGTCCCACTGTTTTGTTGAATATATTCATGAAACGCACCGATAGCAACCGTTGCAGCTGAGACGATAGCCAACATTTGAGAATATTGCAGCCAAGTCCAGCAATCAATACACCCGAGAAGAAGACGTATATGCGTGCCGTGGGAGCATTGTCGAATAGTGGGCTGACCACAATCACCACCGTCAGCCAGAAAAACCATGCCAGCGGATTGAGGAAGTTGAGTGCAAAGCCATGTCCGAATATGGCGGGCCATTGAGGAGTGTCAATGCACTCGTATTTTACGGCGCTACCTTTTATTCCGGAACGCTGCAGCTTACGCGTCATAGTGTATATCCCTATCGCAATCAATACGGCACATCCAATGATTAGCACCCATGGACGTTTGAGTATCTCGGCAATCGTGTCGAGACCCACTATGTTCGCAAACACCCCCACCAGCAGGGCTACTCGAATGGCGTCGCCGAGCACGATGCCATAGACCATCGGTAGTGTCTTGTGGAACCCGTAGTGTGCGCCTGTTTGCATCATCGAGAAAAACGATGCTCCGTACCCAAACACAAACGCAAGCGCAACGCCGATTATAATACCATAAAGAAGTGTCACAACCACTCTGTTTTATCAATTATATAAAAACATTTAATTTGAAAAATTATTTTACGCGAGTCTCGTTTTTTATAGTATGGACGAGAAACTTGACGATAGCGTTATCGAGGCGATGGGCATAACACGACCCGTATATGAGGAGATGTCGCTCATTCTTGGCCGTTTGCCCGTGATTGACGATATAAGTACGCTATTGGCCATGTGGGAGTCAAACGGGAAACAGCAGAGCCTTTTGGCGTGGTTAAAAGGTATGCATCATGTTTCCAACCCGGATGCCTACATCTATCTGGGTGCCGACTCTTCTCACAAGGAAATACGTGAGCCACGAGTGTCGGATTGTGCCGTCATTGCACGCGAAATAGTGAAGCTTCCTTTATCTGCGACTCCAGTTCCGGAAACCGGTTTATTGCTCTACTTGGTTGGCAACGTCTCGTCTCTCTTCCTCGACTCCGACTATGCGCAAAGATACCTCCACCTTGCATCCAATCCAATTGACCTCTCTTGTTATGACGAAGAACGTTGTTACATTGACCTCATCTTACATTCTATGCGAGATGCTGGACTTGTTGCAACTATTGCGGAAATATCACTCGGGGGGTTGTTTGCGACTGCCGTATCAATGGGAGGTGGACGTTATGGCTTCGACATCCTCACACCGCGGGAGGTACGTCTCGATTCTTTCCTCTTTGGAGAAGAACCAGGACGATTCATCGTGTCGCTTTTTGAGAAAAACGACGACGAATTCCTTTTGAAACTAGACGAGGCACGACTAAATTGCTGCTTTCTAGGTCGTGTGACAAAAGGCCGAGTCCTTGTTGATGGCACCGATTTTGGCCCCGTGATCGATTTCTGTTCCGCTGAAGATTAAAAAAAGAGAGCCGCCCGCATCAATGTGGGCGGCTCTCTCTCTGTAGCGTACGGACTTTATATGTCCGGTGATGGTTCTTAGTGTTTAACCACAACTTTCTGTTTCATCGTGACTCCGCTTTGTGTCGTTATGCTGATGACGTAAACTCCCTCGGCAAACGGCGTGACATCCACTTTCGCGTTATCACCCATCAGGTTGGTCTGTTCGTTCAGCATACGGCCTGACATGTCATAGACACGTACTGCGCTGATGCCCTCGACCTCTATTTCAACCGTGGTGCTTGCCGGGTTCGGGTAGAGTTTCAGTGCAATGCCGTTGACATCGTCTATGCCCTCGCCACCTTGGTTGTGGTTCTCTGTTACCGTCAGATGCAGATATACGGTGCTGTCGCAGTGCTCTGCTGTGTAGAATCCTGTGTGGCTGAGCTCTATCACATCGCCAGGATGTGCTACGCCGGTTTGGTTGCCAGGTACGTAGAAACCGTAGTTCGAGTAGGCTGTTCCCGCCGACACTGTGTCGTAGATGTTGTTTTCAGCCGAGTTGTTAATGGTGAGATTCAGAGTGACGATTCTCGGGCATCCCCATTCGTTGACTGTCGTGTAAGTGTAGTCTCCGCTAGTGGTGTAAGTCTGGTTGTTGGTGGGCCAGCGGTAGCTGTCGCATGCCACTTGCTGGTCGGCCTCGTGGGTGCTCGGGTTTATAGTGAGGTTTAGAGTCACAACGTTCGGACATCCAGCGCCATTAGTCTCATTCACCGTATAGGTGCCGCTCTGTGTGTAAGATGTGCCGTTCCAGATGTACTCGTCGCATGCTTCGTGCGTTTCGGTGTTTGCTGTGCTGTAGTTCACAGTCAGGTGCAGCACCGTTGTCTGAGGACATCCGTTAGCTCCAGTTGTTTCGTATGTGTAGTTTCCGCTGGTCGAATACATCTGTCCGTTTACTGTCCAAACATAGCTGTCGCAAGCTGTGGCAGATTGCTCGCTGCTGCTGCCGTGGTTGATGGTCAGGTGCAGCGTCGTCACAAGGTCGCATCCGTTAGTTCCGGTGGTGGTGTACGTCGGAGTGTTGGTGCTCGCTGTGTACGTTGTGCCGTGCCATGTGTAGCTGTCGCATGCTGAGTGTTCTTCAACAGCTGTGCTGCTGTGGTTGATGGTCAGGTGTAGTGTAGTGACCAAGTCGCATCCGTCGGCATTCGTTGAGGTGAATGTCGGTGTGTTGGTGCTCGCTGTGTAGGTGTTGCCATGCCATTCATAAGAGTCGCATGCCACCTGAGTCTCGGTTGCGGTGGTGCTACGGTTGATGGTCAAGTGCAGAGTCACTGTACTGTCGCCACCGTTCACATTGCGTGTGATGGCTGTGTAGTTGCCCGAATTGGTGTAAGTAACACTATTGAGGCTCCAGGTGAACTCGTCGCACGCCACTGCGGTGGTGTCGCCCGCTGTGGCGGGAGCACTGCCAACCGATACCGTTACCTGGGTTGTGCCTGAGCATCCGTTTGCGTCAGTTCCAGTGACCGTATATGTTGTGGTTGTGTTCAATGCAGGCGTGGTAAATGGGTTCTGTTGTGAAACCTCGTTTCCTCCGGCTGTCCATGTGTACGATTCGGCTCCCGATGCAGTAAGGGTTGTGCTTTGACCGATATATACATTGGTGTTGCCGCTCACGGTGACCGAAGGATTGGGATTAATGGTCAGATGCAGAGTGATAATGCTGTCACCGCCCATGTGGTTGCCTCCGGCGATTGTGACGCTGTAGTCACCCGACGTGTTGTACGTGTTGCCTCGCCATGCGAAGCTGGTGCAGGCCACTGCCGTGGTGTCGCTTGTTGTCGCATCAGCCTGTACTACTGTCACTGTCACCTGTGTCGTCCCAACGCATTCGTTCGCATCCGTACCGGTTACGTTGTATGTAGTTGTGGCGTTAAGTTCTGGTGTGGTGTAAGGATTGTTTGTCGAGACTTCTGTGCCATTCTGGCTCCAGACATAGCTCACGGCTCCTTCCGCGGTCAGCGTTGTGCTTTGTCCAATATAAATGTTGGTGTTTCCGCTAACCGAGACAGTCGGGTTCGGATTGATGGTCAGGTTCAGCACAATGATACTGTCACCACCGTTTGAGTTGGCGCCAGGCATTGTGTGACGGTATTCTCCGCTGGTGAAATAGGTCTGGTCTTCGAGATCCCAGTAGTACGAATTGCACGCCTCGGCAGACATCTCATAAGTTGTACTGCCAGCGCTTGTGACGTTTACCGTTACCAACTGGGTTCCAGTGCAGTTGTGTGCGTCGGTGCCCGTAACAGTATAGGTAGTGGTCGTGTTCAAGGTGGGAGTGGTGAATGGATTGTCGCTCGAGAGCTCTGTGCCATTCTGGCTCCATACATAGCTGACAGCTCCTTCGGCAGTCAACTCGGTGGTTTGCCCCACATAAATATTGGTGTTTCCGTTAACCGTGATAGTCGGGTTCTGGTTGATGGTCAGGTCAAGCACGTGTACGTTGTTGCCTTCGGCATACTGGTAGAAGCCGCTGGTGGTGTACGTGTTGCTGTTCCATTCATACGAGTTGCATGCGGTGATTACGGTGGTGTCATATACCGTGCTCGGTGAACTTACAATAACGGTGACTGTTTGTGTCGATGAGCATTCGTTTGCATCTGTTCCTGTTACGGTATAGGTGGTGTTGGTGACTGGGCTGGCAGTGAAGGTGGGCAGGGTTGACACTTCGGTGCTTCCTTCTGTCCAAATGTAGCTCACTGCACCGCTGGCGGTCAAATCTGTCGATTCGCCCGATTCTATCTCAAGGTCGCCATCTACCGTGATGGTCGGGTTGGGGTTGATGGTCAAGTGCAGTGTGATGATACTGTCGCCGCCCAGATAGTTGCCGCCCACAATGGTGTAAGTAGGTTCAGCCGATGCGTTGTATGTGATTCCAGTGCGCGCCCATGTGTAGCTTCCGCATGCCACAACTGTGGTGTCGCCGTTGGTCGAAGGTGCCGATGTGACACTTATCGTATGCGTGGCGGTGTTGGTACATTCGTTGGCGTCGGTGCCGGTCACCGTGTAGGTCGTTGTGGTGTTAAGAGCCGGAGTGACATACGGGTTGTCGTTCGACATGTCGGCGCCGCCGGTGGCCCACACGTACGTGCTTGCTCCGCTGGCCTCAAGGGTGGCTGTCTGTCCGGTATATACGCTTGTCGGACCAGTGACGGTGATTGTCGGCAGCGGGTTGATGGTCAGGTGCAGGGTTATGATACTGTCACCGCCCAGGTAGTTGCCGCCTGCCATGGTGTAGGTGGGTTCTGCCGATGCGTTGTAGGTGATTCCGGTGCGTGCCCAAGTATAGCTTCCGCAAGCTACAACAGTGGTGTCGCCGTTGGTCGAAGGTGCTGCTGTCACGCTTACAGTGTGTGTGGCAGTGTTGGTGCATTCGTTGGCGTCGGTGCCGGTCACCGTGTATGTCGTTGTGGCGTTAAGAGCCGGAGTGACATACGGGTTGTCGTTCGACATGTCGGCGCCGCCGGTGGCCCACACGTACGTGCTTGCTCCGCTGGCCTCAAGGGTTGCCGTCTGTCCGGTATATACGCTTGTAGGTCCAGTGACGGTGATTATCGGCAGCGGGTTGATAGTCAGGTGCAGTGTGATGATGCTGTCTCCGCCCATGTGGTTCCCTCCCACGATGGTGTAAGTGGGTTCTGCCGATGCGTTGTAGGTGATGCCGGTGCGCGCCCAAGTATAGCTTCCGCAAGCCACAACAGAGGTGTCGCCGTTGGTGGCCTGTGCCGCCTGTACGGTGACGGTTACCTCGGTGCTACCCGTGCAGTCGCCTGTTGTACCCTCGACAGTGTAGATGGTTGTGCTGTTAAGTGCTGGTGTGGTGAACGGGTTGCCGGTAAACACGGTTGTGCCGTTCTGTTTCCAATTATAGTTGTCGGCTCCCGAGGCGGTCAGCGTGGTGGTGCTGCCAGGTGTGACTGTCAGGTTTCCATCGACAGTTATCGTCGGTGTTCCGTTGATGGTCAGACGCAGCGTGTCAACGCTTGCACAGTTATTGGCGTTGGTATAGTTATAGGTGTATTCGCCAGACGTGTTGTACTCGGTTCCATGCCATGTGTAACTTGCGCACTCGGCCACGGTCTCCACGTTGTGTGTCGATTGGTTGATGGTCAGGTTCAGCGTCACGATGCTGTCGCAACCGTTGGCGGCGGTGAGGGTGTCGCTGTAGTTTCCGCTTTCAGTGTAGGTCTCTGTACCAAATGTGTACGAGTCGCACGCTGTCTCAGTAAGGGCATTCACTACCGGCGGGCAGTTGACCGTGACGGTTACACACGATTGGTTGTTTGTCAGGTCTGCATCTTCCCACTCGTATGTGGTGTTTGTCTGCTCCACTCTTAGGCATAAGTCGAAACTGTCGTTGTGACGATAACCGAGTGCCGTCACATCTTCCCACGAAATGATGTCGATGTCGTCAACCAGGGCTCCTCCGGCATAGAAGTTCATAGGAGGATAGAAGAAGTTTCCAAGGTCTGTAGTGTCAAGTGTGATGTATATCTTCGTCGTGTCCACGTAAGGCGCTTCGCCGAAGTTGCCAAGTATATATGACGCCGAAAGCGAGTCACCCACATTGAGTGTCTTGGTGGTGATAATGTTGGTGTCGCTGTCAACCTGCTGCAAAACAAGGTCGATGTTGAGATGGCCTCCGTTGAAGCACATCGAGGGGAAGGCTCCGATTGTGCCGTAGAAGAACACCCAGTTCGTTCCGCCTATCTGTATGTATCCGTTGTCGATAGCAAGTTCCGGGTGTTCCTGGTTGGCATACCAGAGGTTTGTCAGGAACGAGAAGAACGAGCCACTCGAAACCCCGCTGAAGTCTGCCCCGACGAGTACGTGGCTGTTCACTTCAAGTGGGCTGTCAAGGTCCCATTCGTAATAATTCGAGCCCGACAATGATGCCATCGTCACCGTCTTGCTGGCTATTACTGCACCGGTTGTATCCCAGATTTTGAATACGACGTTTCCGCCTGTTCCTGTCGTGCTGTATATAAACTGCACACTGTTGATGATGGCGGTACCGTAAACCTCAATCATGTTTGCACTTGCAGTGGTGTTCAGCTCTGTGTTAGTTCCGAAGTAGTATCCGGAATCAATGGTGTTGTCGTCGTCAAATGGGATATTGTAACCGAAATAAATCGAATCCTCATCCAGCTGATAATCGGTACTTGCATCGTTCACACGCCATCCGAGATGTTGCCAGTCATATAACACGGCCTCGTTGCAGCCCGACTGGTGTGCCATCTGTGATACAGGCAACTCTATTGTGGCTCCTCCTTCGTAGGTGAATGTGATAGTGCAGTCTCGTGCATCACCCATATTCTCGGCTATGGAGAGGGCTACTGTGTCGGCGTTTGTACCTGATGAGGGTGATACGCTAATCCAGTCGCAGTTCGATGTGGCTGTCCAGTCGCAGTTGGCTGATATGGCAATTTCCTCCGAACCCATCAACGGATTGGCTGCTATGGCGGTTGGGTTGATTGTCATCCATGGTTCCGTTGATTCGCAGAAATGAGCCGAAACAGCTAAATCATAGTAGGTGAAATCCAATGCAGATCCCGTATATACATTACTATTTCCTTCCCAGAAGAGTATTGCATTATTGTAATCTGCTTGGGTTGCAGCATTGTCGCACACTTCTCCAAAGCTACATCCAATCTCTGCGACGTTTTGGTTATTATATCTAAATGTGCCAGTCTCAGTGACACCAGAGAAATCAATTCCAACATAATAGTTTCCTGTTACTTGTACTGGTGTGTCGAATTTTACGCCGAGAGTTTGTAAGTAGTATAGGTTACGCGTGGGATTACTGGCTGTATATGATGTTCCCATGCTTTTGAGATTGGCGATGGTGTATGTTTTTGATGCCAAAACATTGCCAGGCCCGTTGGAGCCGTTGTCATCATACAGTTTTATTACAACCTGCCCACCTGCAGTTCTTGTTGTCCATACCCATGCGAAAGTGAGTGAATCCACAGTGCCCACTCTATTGTTGACAAACCTCTCTCCAAATAATATATCATCGTTATTACTACTCAATCTTTGGGTTACGGTGTACATGTAGAACAGAGAATCGTCGTCAAGGAATTGCTCGTTAATGAATCCACAGAAGTCCGATTGGTCGTTTTGGATGATACTTACGGTCGTCTGCTGTCGGTTGGAACCACTGCCCTGTGTGATAGTTATAGTGCCGGTTATAGGCGATCCCGTTGAGTTTATGGGGGCTGAAACGGTTATTGTGGTGGTGGCTCCGCTGCCAGCTCCCGTTGTGGTGCTGAGTGTGAATGCATTATTGCTGCAAGAGGCGTTCCAGTTGGCACTTATTGAGTTGGCGGATGTTACCTCAATGGTTTTTGAACCTCCGCGGCTCGCAATGACAATGGACGACGGGTTAGTGCGAAGCATTGATGCCATAGCTTTGGCACAGTTCACTGATGCTTCCGCATCGATATAACCATGCCCGTCAATCTGGTTGCTGCCTGCCGCCAAGGGCTGCTCATTATCCTGTAGGCAGGTCAGCACCTGGTCGGGGGTCATGTCAGGATAGGCCGAAAGCATAAGTCCGCAAAGGCCGGCGGCCGTCGGGCATGCCATCGAAGTACCCTGCATTCCGTCATAGTATTGACCCTGTAGTGCTGTGCCAAGAATTATGCGGTTGTACTGGTTCTTGCAGTACGTTGTGCTCAGGATGTTGTTGTAGCCGGTGGAGCTGTAGTATCCACCAGGTGCCGCGATGTCGGCTTTGCCGGTGCCCCACTGTGAGAACGACGAGAGCTTGCGGTTGTTGTCAACCGAAGCCACGCTTATCACGCCGGTGTAGCAAGCGGGATAACTTTTATAGTTGTCCGCGTCGCCCTCGTTACCGGCTGCTGCCACAAGGATGATTCCGTTGTTGTAGAGGTTTCGGTATGAAGAAGCTTCCGATTGGCTCGAACTGGAGCCGCCAAACGACATGCTTATGACGTTGGCTCCGTGGTTGGCTGCCCATGTCACGCCGTTGGAGGTATAGTAGAGGCTTCCGCTATTGTTAGCTGCACGCACTCCCATAAGCGTAAGACCGCTGCCATTGCTGCCATCGCCACCACCGATGGATGAGATTCCGATACCATTGTTGTTCTTGGCGGCCACCATACCGGCGCAGTGCGTGCCGTGCGACCAGTCATACGAGTCGCACGAGCCGCTTCCGTAATAGAAGTAGTTCTGGTTGCAGGTCTCGTTCTGGTTAACTGTTGAGGGTGGATTGGCATTGCCTGTTGTGGCATAACCGCTGCCGTAGTTGCATAGATTGCTCGATGCAATCTGCAGGTCGGGGTGTGCGCCCCACACGGCATTGTCAACCACTGCCACCTTGATGCTCGAGCTCGCCACCTGAGCTGCCCAGGCATCCTGCGCATTGATCATCGTAAGGTTCCACTGATAAGGTCCTGCGCTGCCCCACGACCCGGTCGAATACGGGTCGTTGTAGGTCACCAGGATGTGCGGCAGCGGAACACGCTCGGCGTATTCCACCTCGGGCAGTGCCTCCAGCGCCGCGATGAACTGGTTGATGCGCTTGTACTGCGTGAACTCCAGACGGACGATGCGCTCCGTCACAGGGTCGTTGAAGGCGTACAGCGGACGCGTGATAAGCGTCACTCCGTACTCTGCAAACAGGTTTGCGTACTCCTTCATCTCCGAAGGGTCGATTCTCGTGTCCTCATTCACTGCGAACTTGAAGTCGTAGTTGTCCACGAATTTGAAGTACAGATGCCCGTCTATGTAGTTGGGATCCAGTGTTTGCGCACGCAACCCCACAAACGAGAGGCACATCAGCGCGGCGAGTAATAATCTTTTCATGGATTTTAAATTTATGTGTGTTATTGATTTTATTCTAACTTTAAATGTTTGTTTGATAGGTGTTTGCATGGCTATGATTGCCGTGCGCAACAATCGAAAATAATAGGACAAAAGTAGTAATTGTTGAGGAAATAAACAAGTCGTTGTAGATATTTTTTTATCAACATCGGTTGCCGTTCTCGACCTTTTGCCGATAGGCAGTGGCTTCCTGCCCGTTAAAAAAGTGCTACACAACCGTCCTTGAATCATCCGACATCCCTTCCCCCATCTACCGTAAGTCGTATCGGCGTGGTCAGTCAGTTGTTCTTCCCCGTTGCTCTAATGCTCTCCTCTCCGTTGCCGCAAGGTTCTCTCCGTTGTTGCATTACTCTTCTCTCCGTTGTTGCTTCATGCTTCTTCTGTTGGCATCGTGCAGGCGTTGGCACGCCCATGCGTCCTCCCTGACTGGGCTCTACCTTGTCTCCACACTGAACGGGTCCAAAAGGCTACCAAAAGGGGACCAAAAGGGGACCAAAACCAATAGGCTGTAAACATCTGTTTTATATTTATTTGCACAATCCTGTTTTTCGACAATTTCTCTCAAGTGTGTGGCACAAAAAAAAATGCAGCCGTATATGGCTGCATTGTGATTGATTGACAACTGATTGTCCCTGACTAGTACTGCTCTTTTTCGTTCGGGAAGTCCACGCTCTTAACATCGTGAATATACTGCCTAATCGCGTTGCTTATCTCATGCCCGAACGATCCGTATGTCCGCAGGTATCTCGGCGAGAACTGCTGTGTTATCCCCAGCATGTCCTGCAGCACCAGCACCTGCCCGTCCACTGCGCTCCCGGCCCCGATGCCTATTGTCGGTATCTTCACCTCTTTCGTCACCTGTGCCGCCAAGGCTGCAGGTATCTTTTCCAGCACCATCGCGAAGCATCCGGCCTCCTCCAGCACATGTGCGTCCTTCACCAGACGCTCTGCCTCCTCGGCTTCGGTCGCCCTCACGGCGTAGGTGCCGAATTTGTTGATGCTCTGCGGCGTAAGCCCTAGATGCCCCATCACCGGTATCCCGGCCGTAAGTATCCTCGAAATCGACTCCAGCACCTCTTCTCCGCCTTCCAGTTTCACTGCGTCCGCACCCGTCTCTTTCATGATGCGTATGGCCGACGCCAACGCCTGTTTCGAGTTGCCCTGATAGGTTCCGAACGGCATGTCCACCACCACCAAGGCGCGCTTTATCGCCCTCACCACCGACGCTCCGTAGAATATCATCTGGTCCAATGTGATAGGCAGCGTCGTCTGGTAACCCTGCATCACGTTCGCCGCCGAGTCGCCCACCAGCACTATGTCTATCTTTGCGTCGTCCAGCAGCTTCGCCATCGAGTAGTCGTAAGCCGTCAGCATCGCTATCTTTTCGTTGTGAAGCTTCATGTTCTGAAGCACTCGCGTTGTGACCTTCGTCACGTCTGTCTGCAAATATGCCATTTATTCAACTTTCAAAATTAACTATATCTCTTCGTCCGCACCCTTCTTGGGTTTCTTCGTCGGTTGCGGTATCTCATCTTCCTCCTCTTCCTGTTCTATTATGCGGAACAGGTCTCGCATCGCCGGCTTTATCTCGTAGTCGCCGTGTTTGTTCACCTTGAAAGCCTTGTAGTATCTTCCGCCAAACTCAAACGAACCCTCTTCCACCTCCGATATCGCCGGGTAAAAATAGCTGCCCAGCTCGTCCGGCTGTATGCGTTTCCCAAGGTACACGGTGTCCAACTGTGTCGCGTTGATGGCCGACTGCACCGTGATTTTAGTCTTGTCTTTCGATTTCAGCTTCTTCGTCGAGAGGGCCTTGTATTCCAGCTGCCCCTTGTTGTTCATTTTCTTCGAGAATATGCGCAGCTTCCCAGCCCACTGTTCGGGCGTGAACGGAAACCGCACGTATATCGAGTCGGGCAGTGTGGCCGAGCATTCGCCCACTTTGCGGCTCGAGTTGCTGTGAAGCACTATGTATCCCGCCTGTATAATGATGTATTTCCGATGTGGTATCAGCGAGTACCGTTCCACTATCTCCTTGTAGTCGAGGTGTTCCTCTATCTTTATTTCCAGTTCGGGCGGACAGGTGTCTTTAGTGTTTTCCACCGCATAAACCGACCCCTTCTGTAGCGCCAGCGAGGCGTAGTAACCATGTATAACTGTGTCGTTGGCGGGCAGGAAGCACCCCCTCGATGTCCCTATGCACTCGTCTGGATTGTTCTTGAACGTCACCAGCACGTTACCCTTCAGCTGTATCGTCTTGTTCAGCGTCTGGCGGCTATCGGGCAGGTCTGCCATATTCAGCACGTTCACAGTCGCTGGCACCTCGTAGCGCAGCATCTCCACCGTGTCTCCGTGGCACGAGCAGTGTATCGGATTGTACGAAATCCTCACAGGGAACGGCGTGTAGCTGCGACGGCAGAAATAGTCATACACCGCCTTGCACCTAGCTTCCATCATCTGCTCGTCACCGTCCGCGTAACCCTCCACCGTCATCGTGTAGAAGTTCGGGTTTTCGCGGTTCTGGAACGCATAGTTGTACACCGAATCCAGCATGTCCAGGTCGCTTAGTGTCAGCGTCGTGTCCTTGCCAAACTCCATCACCAGGTAGAATGTTTCTGGATATGTCGCCAGCACCTTCTTCATGTCCTTCACGGGCTTTGCACTCGCCACATACAGCCCGGTTTGCCCGTGCAGCATAAATGGAGAAAGGTGAAAAACGGAGAAAAACAGGAACGCAATGATTATAGTTCTTTTCATATTCAATAAAGCGTGCTTTGCAAGACTATCTTGGATTTAATTCTCAATTTCCATCCCCAAATTCACATGTCACAATTCACAATTCTCAATTTCCACTCACCAGCTTCCCAATCAGTTCGTCGGTCGAGATGTTCTCAGCTTCCGCATAGTAGTTCCTCACTATGCGGTGTCTTAGCACGTTGTGGGCCACAGCCCTCACGTCCTCTATGTCCGGTGAGTATTTCCCTCGCAGCGCAGCATGCGTCCTCGCCCCGATAATCAGGTATTGTGACGCCCTCGGCCCAGCTCCCCACGAGATGTATTTGTCCGCCAGCGACTCCCCTTTACCCGTCGGGCGTGTCGCCGTCACCAGCCTCACCGCATACTCGCACACGTTGTCCACCACCGGCATTCTGCGTATCGTCTGTTGGTACATGGATATCTCCTCTGCCGACAGCACCACCCTGACATCAGACCCATTGTCCACCGTCGTCTCCTTCACTATAGACATCTCCTCTTCGAACGTCGGGTAGTCAAGGCGCACGTCAAACATGAAACGGTCCAGCTGTGCCTCGGGCAGGGGATAGGTGCCCTCCTGCTCTATGGGGTTCTGCGTCGCCAGCACAAAGAACGGCTCCTCCAGCCTGTAGCCTTTGCCCGACACCGTCACCACCTTCTCCTGCATCGCCTCCAGCAGTGCCGCCTGCGTCTTCGGCGGCGTACGGTTTATCTCGTCCGCCAGCACTATGTTTGCAAACACAGGCCCTTTTATGAATCTGAATTGACGGCTCTCGTCCAGTATTTCTGTCCCAGTGATGTCCGACGGCATAAGGTCTGGGGTAAACTGTATGCGACTGAATGTCAACCCAAGAGCTCTCGACAGCGTGTTAACCATCAACGTCTTGGCCAGGCCAGGCACTCCTACCAGCAGGCAGTGCCCGCCAGAAAATACAGCCGTCAGTAGGCTCTCCACAGCCTCGTCCTGGCCTATTATTATTTTGTTTACCTCGCCCTTCAGTTCACCGTATTTCGCCACAAGATTGTCTATGGCCCCTTTGTCTGACACCTGTTCCATGTCCTGCTTTTCGTTTATTCCTGTTCAATGAAGGCGCACTTCCGTCGCCTGTAAAAGTTGCTGCAAAGTTACTACTTTTTCTCAAAACATTAAAAAACACTTACCGCCAGCTGTCAGGTGAACTCTCTCCCCAATGGCAAAACAAAACCTGACAACAACCAACACAAATGTAGTGGAAAAGTAAGCACTAGCCTATTACTAGCCTATCACCAGCCTGGTAATAGGTACTATCTTGCTAGGTCCAAAGCAAGAGCAGTCTAAGAGAAAAGTAAGCAAAACTGAGACAAAAGTAAGAGAACAATCAAAGTAATGTGGGATGAAAATAAGACAACTCAGGGACGAAATCTTATGATTTTCTCGTCGCACGGAAATTATTTGTACATTTGCAGTGTCCAAAGCGAGTGTTTGTGAAAAGAAAAAACATGTACCCAATAGCTTTGTTTTCAAAGAAAAATTTTCAAAATTTTCCACTCTGACAACAACCCGACTCTGCCGATGGCCACGATAATTTCCGCATATCAAATTCATTGTTCTTTCTCGGGCAAGGAGAAGGACTCAGAAACAGGCTATTACTACTTCGGGACGAGGTACTACAACTCTGATTTGAGTCTGTGGTTGAGTGTGGATCCTATGTCGGACAAGTACCCAAATTTGTCGCCATACAACTATTGTGCTTGGAATCCGATGAAACTCGTGGATCCGAATGGGGAGGAATGTTTGGACAACTTGGATTGGTATAAAAATGGGAAAGGAGAAATTATCTGGGATAATAACGTTTGTCAACAAAGTGATGTAAAAGAAAAGAATGGTGAGTATATAGGGGACGACCATGCACTCCTTTCAAGATTCGGGTTCTGTGATAAATATTCTAAGAAATCAATAACACGACTCGGTCAGATATATCTCAACTCAACAGATTACGGTGGCGCATATCATTATATGATAGCAAAGGCAAAAATGACTGTTGAAATCTCCATTAAATCAACTATTCTTGGAAATGGAAGAAAAAAATTCAATGGATTTAATGTTGGCATACAAACAGAAAGCAGGACGTCGGGTAGTTTCAGTCGAGTAACATATTCCGATATTGTGTCGGCCTCATATGGAGGAAACAAACTTCTAGAACAATTACAGCAACCTAATCGTGCTGAGTTCATAGATGGTTTGGGACATAACAATAGCATCCGTCATGAGTTTTATATATCTTCTGATTTATTAAGTAAGAATAAATCCCTTGAAATAAGAAGTAGAGGTAGTTGGAAAACAACAGACGGAGGTTGTTTTGTTTTTCATGCAATATTACCATTTCCTCATTATACAAGGTTTAGAATAACAAATTAACTGAAAAAGATGAAAAGACTTATAGCAATTGGTTTGGCGTTAGTTGTGATCACGGGGTGTGCAGAACACAATCGACGAGATATTATAGAGGGTTATAAACATACAATAGACAATGGGCTGTCTGATTGGAGAAACACTCACGATACAAATTGTCTAATCAAGTTGTTGCCCATTGTTGATTCTTGCATAGAGTTTCAGGATTACTGCAATCTTCATGACACTTTATATGCAGAATCATACATGGTCAAGGATTTGAAAATAAGCATGCTTAATAGTTTGAAGCGATATGATGAAGCGCTGTCCTTGATTGAGCAGTTGCCGTATGAATATGGGTTGTCATCCCCTTTTGGAAAAAACTACATTTTAAAAACAACATTAATTAGGAAGTATAATAGTCAGAATGACTATGAAGCAAGGGATTCAACCATTAATACGCTTATTGAAGATATGGAATTCCAATTTAGGGCAAGCTATGACATGGATTTTCCATCGGACTCCACCTTTTACGCTCGAAAACTGTTGTCGGTGGACACTTCGGATATTAATGTATTAATGGATTATTTCATTATTTGCATTGCACGGGGAGATTACAAGAATAACATGATAGATAGGGCTATGCAATTTTTTTCGGCGAATGAGGTGTACCGTGAGAGTTTGATAGATTGGATTAATAATATGGATGAAGAACACTTTTATAATAATTGGTACTAATCTAAGACCCCAAAACCAGTTGTGCCGGAGTTGGAATCTGGCACTTCCGATGAAGGTAAGTAATGGCAAAAGTGAAGACGCATGTACCAGAAATCCACATGTATAAACGCCTATTTCAGACCCTCCAAAAGGCCTGAAAATACCGTTATTTTTAGACCGAAATCCACGGGCAAAGAGAAAGATGCAGAGACAGGCTACCACTACTTCGGAGCGAGGTATTATAATTCCGACCTGAGTCTATGGTTATCGGTGGATCCAATGTCAGACAAGTACCCAAGTCTGTCGCCATACAACTACTGCGCTTGGAACCCGATGAAGCTGGTTGACCCGGATGGTGCGGAGTTGGAAACCAATACGGATTGGTATAAAGATCGGGATGGACATGTTCATTGGAATGCGAATGTTCATTCTTAATCTGATTTAAAAGATGGGGAGACATATCTTGGCAGAACAACAACAATGATTGCGGAGGGGGAAGATATGATGATGTACGGTGACCAGTATGGTCATAAACACAGCTCAATACCATTAAGAGAAGTCACTGTCACAGAAACGTTAACGGATTTTGAGCGAACTATGCAAAATCCTATCGTTCAAAGTATTCATCAAAGCGCATCATCCTTTTGGGAATATCCGGTTACGGAAGCCGTTGTTGATGTCACTTTGACTGTTGTCACCGGTGGTATTATGTCTGGTATTGGAAAATCTGCATTAAAGTCGTACTCAAAATAC
>JAEEZY010000010.1 GCA_016292015.1 Bacteroidales bacterium
CCACTCTCTCCGCCGAATACATATCCTTTGTTCAGGCCGAAATCAACCTCCGCCCCAGAAAACTTTTGAACTTCCTTACACCAAAATATAAATTTATGCTATATTTGCACAACAGCGTTGCACTTGGTTGTTGAGTCTACAATCTCACAGGTGCGTATGCCAATGCCGACTGGGGCATTTACAACAAGATTGAGAACGGCGGAAAGTTTACTGGAATGTGGCGGACGCTGACCAAAGACGAGTGGGAATATCTGATTGGGAACAACACCAAGCGCATCGGTAAGTGGGCTCTTGCATCTATCGATGGGATATACAAAGGTGTGTTGTTTCTGCCAGATGAGTGGACGTTGCCGACTGGTTGTAGCTACACGGCAGGGAGAAATAACGGATACGAGACAAACAAATACACTTATGCCCAGTGGGAGAAAATGCAGTCGGCTGGTGCGGTATTCTTGCCTGCTGCGGGAAAACGTGATGGCACAGAGGTAAGTGGCACAGGTTCGAGCTGCTACTATTGGTCTGGGACGTACTACAATGAGGGCGACGCATGGATCATAAACTTCTACAGTGGTGGTTTCAACGTGGAAAGATACGCCCGATACTTCGGCATGTCCGTCCGTCTCGTCCGCCGAGTGCAGACGCCGTTGGCAAATAGCTCTTGGGTCGATATGGGATTGCCCAGCGGCACTCTCTGGTACTCCTGCAACCTAGGAACCACCAAACCCCAAGGCTACGGCGCCTACTTCGCCTGGGGCGAGACAAAACCGAAAGCAAACTATGAATGGAGCACGTATGCTTACGGAACAGGATCGGATGCGCTTACGAAATACTACGACAGTGACGGATTGACCGTACTTGAATCGGGCGACGACGCGGCGAAAAACGCTTTCGGCGCGAGCGCTCGAATACCTACAAAAGACGAATGGCAGGAGCTGTGGGACAACTGCACAGGCGAATGGACAAAGTATAACGGCGTGAACGGCTACATGCTCACCAGCAACAGCAATGGCAACCGCATCTTCCTGCCCGCCGCCGGCTACCGCTACGACGCGGGGCTCAGCAGCACGGGCGAGTACGGCCGCTACTGGTCGGCGTCGGTCCTCACGGACCTCCCGGGCAACGCGTGGGGCGTGTACTTCAATTCGGACAACCAGGACGTGGGCAACTACGGCCGCCGCTTTGGGCTATCCGTCCGTGCGGTCAAAGGTGGCTCACAGACGAATGATGCTTTGGCTGAAGCCTTTGACGAGAACGGCGCTTCGATAAAAACCTTCACGGTGGCGGAGGGACGTACGGTACACTTCTCGAAGGGCAACCTGTGGTATAACGCCGCCGCGAACTTGTGGCGTTTTGCGCCGGAACAGTACGAATATATCGGCGAAGCCAACAGCAATATCTCGGAAACCTACAACGAATATATCGACCTCTTCGGCTGGGGCACCAGCGGATGGAACAGCGGAGCAAATGAGTATCAACCTTGGGCGACAAGTGAGAGTTATTCCGATTATTATCCTGGCGGCAGTTATGAGAACAACTTGACGGGCGAGTATGCCAACGCCGACTGGGGCGTGTATAACCCCATCGAAGACGGCGGTAACCAGGCGGGAATGTGGCGCACGCTGACAAAGGATGAGTGGGAGTATCTTTTGTTTACGAGAAATGCTTCGACTGTTAGCGGAACAGATAACGCAAGGTATGCGATAGCGACGATAGTCGGTACGGCTGGTTTGATAATTCTACCCAACGACTTTACTATGCCTGATGGAGTAAATGCATTGGTGAATATAAACACAACAGATGCCAATTTTACAAACAATTCATATACCACAGAGCAATGGATGAAGTTAGAATTGGCAGGCGCGATATTCTTGCCGGCTGCTGGCTACCGCATGGGTACGAATATAACCGATGCGGGTGAGTACGGCAACTATTGGGCAAGTACAAGCAGCAATGAAGAAAAGGCAGGGTTCATGTTATTCTTTAACGGCAATGTCGCAACATCCGACTACACACGCAAATGCGGGCATTCTGTCCGTCTCGTGAAGGATTAAACCGCCTTTTATACCACCCTCAGAATAAACCTCTTACACAACCATATTCCCGAACAATAACCCTCTTTTCCGTGGGCGCGTTCGGCAGTTAACAAGGTGTTGATAAAACTCTTGAACACGTCCGTTTTTTTTCGTATCTTTGCATTCTATTTCTAAAGAAAATAATATAAAAAGACATACTGAAAATGAGCGAAGAAATCAAAAAACAAGAAGACTACAGCGCAAGTAACATTACCGTTCTTGAAGGATTGGAGGCCGTACGCGTACGCCCGGCCATGTACATCGGCGACGTCAACTTCCGTGGCATGCACCATCTCGTCTATGAGGTGGTTGACAACTCCATCGACGAGGCCCTCGCCGGCTTCTGCACCAAAATCAACGTCACCATCGAGGAGGACAACTCCATAACCGTCGAGGACAACGGACGCGGCATACCCGTCGATATGCACGAGAAAGAGCACCGCTCCGCCCTCGAGGTCGTCATGACCGTGCTGCACGCCGGCGGCAAGTTCGACAAAGGCAGCTACAAGGTCTCCGGAGGCTTGCACGGCGTCGGCGTGAGCTGCGTCAACGCGCTCTCCGACCACATGACCGTACAGGTGTTCCGCGACGGCAAGGTCTATCAGCAGGAGTACTCGAAAGGCCTCCCGCTCTATGCCGTCAAGGAAATCGGCACCACCGACAAGCGCGGCACCAAGGTCCACTTCCACCCCGACCCGTCGATATTCACCGTATCAGAATACGACTACTCGACCCTCTCCAACCGTCTGCGCGAACTCGCCTACCTCAACAAGGGCATCGAGCTGAACATCGAGGACAAGCGTCCGCTCGACGACGGCACCTTCCAGAAAGACCGCTTCTTCTCGGAGAACGGCCTCAAGGACTTCCTCCACTACCTCGACGCCAACCGCCAGAGCATCATGCCCGAACCCATCTACATCGAAGGCGAGAAGCAGGGCATACCCATCGAGATAGCCCTCCAGTACAACACCTCGTTCGCCGAGAACCTCCACTCCTACGTCAACAACATCAACACCCACGAGGGCGGCACCCACCTCACCGGATTCCGAAGCGGCCTCACCCGCACCCTCAAGACCTACGCCGAGAATAACAAACTCCTCATAAGCAGCCGCAAGAAGAACGAAGTCATCGAGGTCTCGCCCGAAGACTTCCGTCAGGGCCTCACCGCAGTCATCTCGGTCAAGGTGGCCGAACCCCAGTTCGAAGGACAGACAAAGACCAAGCTCGGCAACACCGAGGTGCGCGGAGCCGTAGATAAGGCCGTCAGCGAGATGCTCGAAGCCTACCTCGAAGAACATCCCGAAGAGGCGAAGAACATCGTCCGCAAGATTGTCGTCGCCGCCGAAGCCCGCATAGCCGCCTTCAAGGCCAGCGAGAGCGTCAAGCGCAGCACCGCCTTCAGCACACAGGGACTTCCCGGCAAGCTGGCCGACTGCCAGAGCAACGACCCATCGGAGTGCGAGATTTACTTCGTCGAGGGTGACTCCGCAGGCGGATCGGCACAAACCGGACGCGACCGCAGGTTCCAAGCCATCCTGCCGCTCAAAGGTAAGATTCTCAACGTCGAGAAAGCCAGCGTCGACCGCGCTTTCGACAGCGAGGAGATACGCAACATCTACACCGCCCTCGGCGTCCACAAAGGTACAGCCGAAGACCCCAAGGCGCTCAACACCGAGAAGCTCCGCTACCACAAGATCATCATCATGACCGATGCCGATGTCGATGGAGCACACATCGACACCCTCATGCTCACCTTCTTCTTCCGCTATATGCCCGAACTTATCGAGAACGGCTACGTCTATCTCGCCACCCCGCCCCTCTACCTCGTCAAGAAAGGCAACCGCAACATCTACTGCTGGACAGAGGAAGACCGCATCAAGGCACTCGAGGAAGTGGGCGACAAGGGCATCCACGTGCAGCGCTACAAAGGTCTCGGTGAGATGAACCCCGACCAGCTTTGGGAGACCACCATGAACCCCGCCAACCGTCAGCTGCGCCAGGTGACCATCGACAACGCCGCCTCGGCCGACTACATCTTCTCGATGCTCATGGGCGACGACGTGCCGCCAAGAAGAGAGTTCATCGAAAAGAACGCCACCTACGCCAACATCGACGCATAACAATCAACCCCAACGTCGGACAAGTCCGACAAGTCCGACCCGTCCGATAAACCCCAAAAAACAACCATTATGGATAAGAGAAATCTTTTGTTAATCAGCAACTCCACCATGCGGGGTGAGGCTTACCTCGGTTGGTGCAAAGACATGATCGCCGACTTCTGTCGCCGTCATAATGTGAAACGCGTACTCTTCGTCCCCTACGCAGGCGTATCGCTCGCCGAAGGCGGATTGACCAAATCATACGACGCCTACGAGCGCAAAGTCGCCGCCGTATATAAAGAGTTCGGCGTGAAGCTGACTTCGGTACACCACAAGGCGCTGCCCGTCAACGCCGTTTACGACACCGACTGCGTCGCCGTGGGTGGCGGCAACACCTTCCACCTGGTGAAGGAGCTGCAGCGCACAGGTCTCATGCAAGCCATACGCCAGCGTGCCTTCGACGGCATGCCCTATATGGGTTGGAGCGCCGGAAGCAACGTGGCCGGCCCCACCCTCTGCACCACCAACGACATGCCGATAGTCATGCCGGCATCGTTCGACTGCATGGGTATCGTACCCTTCCAGATCAACCCCCACTACACCGACTTCTTCGACCCGAAGCACGGCGGCGAAACCCGCGACGACCGCCTGAAGGAGTACATCATGGTGAACCCCAAAGCCACCGTCGCCGCCATACGCGAGGCAACGGCCCTGCTCCTCGAAGAGGGTAACCTCTCTCTTATCGGCAAGCCCAACAAGATGAAAGTCTTCAAGACCAAGATGGAGAACACCAAGGAATACGGCCTCAAAGACAACCTCAACTTCCTCCTGAAAGCGTAGAGTTAGCGTACATTTGTCAATTCACTAATCACTATTCACTAATCACTAAAGTCATGAAGTGGTTCATCAAATGTTTCAAGCAGTATGTCGATTTCAAAGGTCGTGCCCGCAGACGTGAGTTCTGGTGGTTCGCACTCATCTGCTCCATCATCTCACTGGTGCTGATGGTCGGCATCGCCGTACCCATCGTCAAACAGATGACGCTCAACAAAGACTTCTACGGTCTCACCGAAGAAGCCCTACAAGGCAAACAAGTCTCTGACTCCGAGGTGGCAAACCAAGTTCACACCGAGAACATCAACGAGGACAACGCTCAGGAGTTGCTCGACATGCTGCAGAATAGCGGCGTCATCGACCTTCCGGCAGAAGTGACCGACAACGAGGATGCGAAGATAGCAAAGGCGCAGGTGGTGACCATCAACGCCAACAACCTCAACGACTCGACAATAAAAGACCTCTTCGACCTGCTCGAGAGGAACGGTATCGTCGATGAAGAACTGTCGGACAAGGTGATGCACAACGGAGAGGTATTTGACAGCAAAAGAGAGGTCAAGAACGATGACGGCACCTCAACCACCATTTACGAAACCGACTACGTCAAACGCGTTCGGAATATGATGGCACGCATGATGGCGAAGAGCCCGTTCTATTGGATTTATGTCGCATTCTTTCTGGTAGTCCTGCTTCCGAGCATCGCAGTATCGGTACGCCGCCTGCACGACATCGAACGTTCAGGTTGGTGGTATCTGCTGTTCTCCGTGCTGATGTTACTGCCCGTGATTCCCAACCACCTGAACCTTACCGGATTCCTACCCACATTCCTGAACCTGTTGGCATTTGGCACATTAATATTCTATATAGTGGTGATGTGCAAAGACTCGCAACCCGGCGATAACAAGTGGGGCCCCAATCCCAAAGAGATCAACGCAAATGATCAACCCGAAGCCTAACCATCTTCACCCCCACACCTTTTTAACTATTAAACCCTTTAAACCCTTAAAAATAATTACCATGAATTGGTTCATTAAATGTTTCAAGCAGTATGCCGACTTCAAAGGTCGCGCCCGCAGACGTGAATTCTGGTGGTTCACGCTTATCAACTTCATCATCATGTTTGTAATGATGATATTCATGATGGTGCCTATGGTTAAAGGTATGATAAACGACCCCGAGATGATGGAGGCTATAAACGATGCCGGCGTCTATGGTTCAACTGCCCTCGACGATGATTACACAAAGCAGATGTACTCGCTGATGATGCACAGTACGGCCTTTTACGTCTATTGCATCTTTTGCCTGCTGATACTCCTGCCCAGCTTGGCTGTCACGGTGCGCCGCCTGCACGACACGGGGCGTTCCGGTTGGTGGTTCGTGCCGCTGTATGTCGGTATGCTTTTGAACAACATACCCACGCTGTTCAGCTGCAGCATAGGCGTCAAGATGTTGCTGATGCTCATCTCGCTCGCTGCTTTGATAGTATATCTGGTGTTCATGTTCCTCGACTCGCAGGAGGGCGAGAACAAATGGGGGCCCAACCCCAAAGACCTCTTCGCCGACGACGCGTCTCCCGAACACGAAGAACTACCGACAACAGAAAACTAAAACAAATACAAAGGGGAGCATCAATGTTCCCCTTGTTTTTAAATAAACTCTGACCAACCACAATCGCCCCCTATTCTGAATGAGAACGATTAAAATACTTGCCGCATTGTTTTGTTGCGCTGTTTCATTTCCTTCAACGGCACAACATACAACCACACTCATGGGCGACACGGTAGAGTACATCAGGATAGTGGAAAGCAACAGTTACCTTGATCATAAAGACCACGAAACGGTTTACCCTCCCGAGGCTCGAATTGAATTCCTGTTGCCCGAAAAACGTCAGATTTTATTGGAAAGAAAAGCTAGTCGCACCAAAACAACAGCAATAGAAAATGCAACCCTTACACACCTCGATAGCTTGATGACGGAGATACACAAAAGCCGCCCGGCGACTGCCGCTGAACTCGGCATCACCGACAAGATGCTGAAAAACACTCTGCACGACAAGGCTGTAAGGGAAATAGTCAGACGATATTTTTATGACGACCTACTGAAACGAGTCTCTGTTGAGCACTTCGACCGATGGTTGGCATCCCAATACGAGGAATACAAAGACACAAATACAACATTAATCATAGCGGATTATTTCTTTGAAATCCGTGTGGAGATTGTGCTGAAAAACCACAATAAAACGTACATAATCTACCGTCGTTTCTCACCTGAACTACCATATCTTTTCAATGCCCACAACCGATTCAACCTTAACACCTACCGTCACCTGTGCGCATTGATGCCAAAGACCTTTGACTTCAGTTACCGCGACTTTCAAAAGCAGTTAATAATAATATATATCAAACAACTTATAGAACCCTCAAGGCTATGACAAAATATATCGGAGCGCATGTAAGTGCTAGCGGTGGCGTCTGCAACGCCATACTTAACGCGGAAGCCATCGGAGCCAGCGCCTTCGCGCTGTTCACCAGAAACCAACGCAGCTGGGTCAGCAAACCCCTCTCCACGGAGGAGATACATGCGTTCAAAGACCTCCTCGCCGAGCGGGGATTCAAGCCGGAATATGTGCTACCCCACGACAGTTACCTCATCAACCTCGGCTCTCCCGACGAGGAAACCTTCCAGAAAAGCCGCGCCGCCTTCCTCGACGAGATGCAGCGAGCTCAGCAGCTCGGCCTGCAGCTGATGAACTTCCACCCGGGAAGTCACCTCAACAAGATAAGCGAGGAGGAATGTCTCGACCAGATAGCACGTGAGATAAACCGCGCCCTCGACCAAACCGAAGGAGTGACGGCGGTGATAGAGAACACCGCCGGACAGGGCACTAACCTCGGATGGAAGTTTGAACACATAGCACGTATTATTGAAGGTGTCGAGGACAAGAGCCGCGTGGGAGTGTGCATCGACACATGCCACACCATAGCCGCCGGCTACGACCTCTCGACCGAGATGGGTTACCAGTTCGCGATGGAGGAGTTCGAGCGTGTGGTAGGATTCAAATACCTGCGGGCAGTACACCTCAACGACAGCAAGAAAGGCGCAGGCAGCCACGTTGACCGCCACGAGGTACTCGGTGAAGGGTTCTTAGGAAAAGCCTTCTTCGAACGCTTCATGCACGACCCCCGCTTCGACGAGATGCCCATAATACTCGAGACGCCCGACCCGATGCGCTGGGCAGACGAGATAAGATGGCTTAGGAGCTTGTGATTAGTGATTAGTGAATTGACAAATGATACTTGCCAACCACTAACTGCTGACCGCCAACTGCCAACTGCCAACTGCTTTTATCGCCTTGTGCGGGCACGCACCTAATCAACCGCTTGTCCGGCGGCGATGCGGGCGCGTTTGCGCTCGATCTCGTCGAGGATGATCTTGCGGATGCGAAGGCTGTTTGGGGTTATCTCGAGATACTCGTCGTCGCGGATGTACTCCATCGCCTCTTCGAGGGAGAACTTGATGGCGGGCGAGCAGGTTGACTTGTCGTCGGCGCTCTTGGAGCGCATGTTGGTGAGGTTCTTGGCGGTGACGACATTGATGACGATGTCGTTGCCCGGACGGAGGCTTTCGCCGATGACCTCGCCGCTGTAAACCATATCGCCCGGTTCGATGAAGAACGGGCCACGATCCTGCAGCTTGCTTATGCTGTATGCCGTTGCCTCGCCAGTTTCCTTGGCTATGAGGGCGCCATACTTGTGGTCGTCCATATCGCCTTTCCAAGGTTGGAACTCGAGGAAACGGTGTGCGATGACCGCCTCGCCGTTGGTGGCGGTGAGGAGGGTGTTGCGGAGCCCTATGATGCCACGCGACGGGATGGTGAAGTCGAGCTGTACGCGGTCGCCCTTGGTTTCGATGGTGCCGACATCACCTTTGCGACGGGTGACGACATCGATGACCTTCGACGAGAACTCCTCGGGCACCAGCACCGTGAGTTGCTCGACAGGTTCGCATTTCTGCCCGTCAATCTCCTTGATGATGACTTTCGGCTGACCGACCTGGAGCTCGTAACCCTCGCGGCGCATGGTTTCGATAAGCACAGAGAGGTGCATGATGCCACGACCGTAAACGAGCAGAGCGTCGGGCGAGCCGGTCTCCTCGACACGTAGGGCGAGGTTCTTCTCGAGCTCTTTGAAGAGGCGGTCGCGCAGATGGCGTGAGGTCACATACTTGCCCTCTTTGCCGAAGAAAGGCGAGTTGTTGATTGTGAAGAGCATAGACATGGTAGGCTCGTCAACCTTGATGGGCGGCAGCGGTTCTGGGTTCTCGGCGTCGCAAACGGTGTCGCCGATTTCGAAAGCCACATTCTTGTCGAGGTCAAGCAACATAGCGCATATCTCGCCAGCTTCGACAGGAGTCTTGATGCGCTCCTTGCCGAGTCCTTCGAAGGTATAGAGTTCCTTTATCTTACTATGGATCTGCGTCTGATCGCGTTTTACGAGAGTGATAGCCTGACCTGCCTGGAGTGTTCCGCGGTTGAGGCGACCGACGGCGATGCGACCAAGATAGGAGCTGTAGTCGAGCGAGGATATCATCATCTGGGTGTTGCCCTCGGAGACCTTGGGAGCAGGGATGTGCTTGATGATGAGGTCCATGAGGTAGGAGATGTCTTCGGTCGGATTGTTCCAGTCTTCACCCATCCAGCCCTGTTTGGCGGAGCCGTAGGCGGTTGGGAAGTCGAGCTGTTCGTTGGTAGCGCCGAGGTTGAACATGAGGTCGAAGACCGCCTCCTGAGTAGCTTCAGGGTCGCAGTTGGGTTTGTCCACCTTGTTGACCACAACTATAGGTTTGAGGCCCAGTTCGATGGCTTTCTGAAGCACAAAACGCGTCTGAGGCATCGGGCCCTCGAAGGCGTCAACGACGAGGAGGACACCGTCGGCCATGTTGAGCACACGCTCGACCTCGCCGCCGAAGTCGCTGTGGCCAGGGGTGTCGATGATGTTGATCTTATAGTCGCGGTAGCGGACAGAGACATTCTTGGAGAGGATGGTGATGCCGCGCTCGCGCTCGAGGTCGTTGTTGTCGAGGATAAGCTCGCCGGTTTCCTGATTGTCGCGGAAGAGCTTGGCTTGATAGAGCATACGGTCGACAAGGGTGGTTTTACCGTGGTCGACGTGAGCGATGATGGCGATGTTGCGTATGTTTTGCATAGTCGATCTATTGTAGAATTATAAGGTTTGCTTCGCTTAAAGGGTTAAAAGGCTTTAAAAGAGTGAGATTGCAGACCAATAACTTTCAAAAAAGATTTGCAAAGATACAATTTTTTCGGCACATTCTTTCGTTTTACCTTGAGTTGCGCTTCCAAGTTGAAATCAGGGGGGCGCTTCGCTATCGAAATGCGAGGGCTTTTCTTCACATTACAAAATACATCAATCAAATTCAAAAAGTTTCTAAATTTTTGGCGGCGGGGGTTGGCAGGATGGGATTTGTTTTGTATCTTTGTAAACTGAAGGAATCGGTCTTATATCATTATATAATGCGATGTATCAATCATATAGGTTCGCTTTCATGGGTTTCCAATCCGTTTTTGGCAGCGATGCTACAGTATGTAACATACTGTCAATAAAAAATTAAACAAATCACTTTCGTTTTACTTCTGTATCACTGATGTATCAGTGAGGTATTACTGATGTTCAGGGTATAGGGTATATTCGAGACCCATAGGTGGTATCTTCGAGGTTTCTTCGTGTATGGTATTAGCATGGTGTATGGGGTTGCTGTGCCTTGCGGGGGCCCGGGATTTGTAAATTCATATCGAACATTTTGAAAGATTGTATTAACGAGCGAACGTATCGCACTCTGTTGCAATTAATTGCAATTCTTAAAGTGTGAAGCTGGATTTTTTTTGTAACTTTGCGTCTTTAAAAGAGGAGCACAAGGCGTGATAAAGATATTCAAAACTAACGGAGTGTTGCAGATTGCGATAATAGTTGCTGCTGTTGTTGCGATCTGGATTGGCTCGTTTGTGAAACCTGTGGAGATGGCAGAGGACGGGCTGTGCGGACCTGTTTACAGGTTGATAGCGATGGGGCTTGCGGGATTGCCGACGGTGAGCACGCTGGTGGCGCTGTTGCTGACGCTGACGGAGGGGTACTTGCTGAACAGGCTGCTGTATAAGAAGGGGCTGATACCATTGAACACGCTGATGCCACTGCTGATGTATGTTATAGTGTCCGGGATTGGGGTGCGGAGCTGCGGTATGAGGCCCGAGGTGGTGGCGAACCTGTGGTTGATGCTGGCTCTGATGTCGATGATGCCGAAGGAGAATATGATTATGGAGGAGGGGAGGATATTCAACACGGGTCTGTGGTGCTCGATGGCGGTGCTGACGTGGATACCGTCGGTGTATGTGCTGGTGCCGATAGCGATAGGTCAAATAACGTACAAGATGTACAAAGGTAGAGAGTGGGCGGTGAGCCTGCTAGGACTGATGGCGCCGATAATCATAGTGCTGACGGCGATGTTCATGACGGACGAGATTGGAGAGACAGCCGAATATGCGAAGACGCTGGCGAGCGGGCTTGGTGTGAGGTACGACGGCGGAGGGTGGTCGATTGCGGAAACGGCGGTGCTGGCTGTGTTCGCGATTGCGACGACGGTGGGCACGGTGACTCTGCTGTTCGGGAAGACGGTGGTGCAGAGGAAACACGGCATGGTGTTTGTGAGTTTGCTGATATTCAGCGTGGCGTCGATGTTTTACGGGAACCTGATGCCGGTGGACGGAGAGCCGTTCGCAATAGTGCTGGCGACGACGGGAAGCATATTCTTGATAGAGAAGAAAAAGAGGCTATGGATATACGACATAGTGATTGCCGCGATGTTTTTAACCAGTTTGTTTCTTTGAATTGTGAATGACGATGCTGAAAGAGAGCCATACAGGTAAGCTGCTGGAATGCGGTTGCGACGAAGCCGGACGAGGATGTCTGGCGGGCCCGGTGTTTGCGGCGGCGGTGATACTGCCGAAAGGATACAGGAACGAGAGACTGAACGACTCGAAAAAGCTGACGGCGAAGCAGCGCGAGGAGCTCAGGGGCGAGATAGAGAGGGATGCGCTGGCGTGGGCGGTGGCGAGTGTAGATAACGAGGGGATAGACCAAATGAACATATTGAGAGCGTCGATGCATGCGATGAATCTGGCAATAGAGCAGTTGGCGACAAAGCCAGAATGGCTGCTTATAGACGGCAACCGGTTCTACAACGAGACGGAAACGGGATATACATGCATCGTGAAGGGCGACGGGAAGTATATGTCGATAGCTGCGGCCTCAATACTGGCCAAGACGCACAGGGACGAATTTATGAATCGGATAGATGCAGAATATCCAGGATATGGCTGGAAGAAGAACAAAGGATACCCGACGGCAGCCCACTACAAGGCAATAGCGGAACTCGGGGCGACACCATACCACAGGCGGACGTTCAAGCTTGTGATTAGTGATTAGTGATTAGTTATGGCACTTGACTGGAGGCAATAAAAAGGCTGTTGCGACGTTAATTAGTGAAGTTGTGAATTGTGAAATTGTGAATTGACAAATGAATGGTGAATTGGAGAATAGACAGAAACGACTATGGCAAATCCATTTAAGAGAATAAAACAGAAATACCTGCTGAAAAACCTGCGAAGCCGGAAGCACCTGAAAGAGATAAAAAACATGGACCAGGTGCGTACGATAGGCATCGTGTTTCACCTCGGCGACGAACTGTCATGGAAATACCTCTACGCCATAGTGATGGAACTCGAACACTCGAACCGCAGGGTGCACATGATATGCGACCAGGTAAACGGTCAGGAAATGACCTATATCATAACACACTCGCAGACGACTATATGCCACGAGAAGGAAGACTTCGACATGTGGGGAGTGCCTCACGATAGCTCAACCGAGAACTTCCTGACGCGGAAGTACGATGTGCTGATCGACGTGACAGGCGGAGACTCGTTTTTCTCGCAATACATGGTGCTGAAGGCCGACGCCGACTTGAACATCACATATATAGACGACAGCGACAAGCCTAGCGAGAACGTGATGGATATGTACGACATGACCATACACGGGAACGGACCGATAGACTTGCCTGCGTTTTTCGAGAATGTATGCAACTATCTGCAAATGGTGAGGAAATAGTGAATTGACAATAGTAGATTATCAGCACAGACACAGTAACAAATCAACATATTTAACGAATCAACACATGAAAGGACTTTTTACCGGAACCGGTGTGGCACTAGTGACACCATTTAGAAAGCAATCAACAATCGACTTCTCGCGACTTGAGACACTGATTGACAATATCATAGAATCTGGCGTAAACTATATCGTGGCACTCGGCACCACAAGCGAGGCAGCCACCATGACCGAAAACGAACGGGCCGCAATACAGGATTTCGTGATAGAGGCAGTAGCCGACAGAGTGCCGATAATGCTGGGCATGGGGGGCAACAACACACAGGCGGTGCTGGACTCAATAAACAGCACCAACTTTGAAGGCATCAGCGGAATACTCTCTGTGGCGCCTTACTACAACAAGCCCCAGCAGCGAGGCCTTGCCCAACACTTCAAAATCATAGCCGAAACATCGCCCGTTCCAGTGATAATATACAACGTACCGGGTAGGACCGGCTGCAACATCAGTGCAGAAACCACGCTGCAGCTTGCCAACGAGTGCCCCAACATTATAGGCATCAAGGAGGCGAGCGGCAACCTGCAGCAGATAATGCAGATACTGCATAGCAAACCGTCCAACTTCCAAGTGCTTTCGGGCGACGACGCGCTCACGCTGCCGATGATTGCACTCGGAGCCACAGGAGTCATCTCGGTGGCGGCAAACGCAATGCCGAAAGAGATGTCGCAGATGGTGAGCCTGGCACTCAAAGGAGATTTCAAGAAAGCACAGCAACTGCACTACAAGATGCTGCCACTCATGAACGCCCTTTTCGAGGAAGGCAACCCCGCAGGAGTGAAAGCCCTGCTGGAGATAGTGAGCAAAGGCCAGTTCACCAACGCGCTGCGCCTGCCACTAGTGAAGGTCAGCAAGCCATTGTACAACAAGATTGCATCACTATACGATTCATTTATCGCAAAATAGGGAGCAGCGAGCGTAGAACAACAAAAGAACCAGTCAGAGGTGTCGAAACACGCACTCGATAACATAAAGTCCATCATCTCGGAGCCGTTGCAGCAGGCACGCAGCGAATACGAGCAGCACCTGCACAGCGGAGTGTCGCTGCTGCAGGAGGTAAACGACTACGTCAGCGCCCACAAAGGGAAAGAGTTGCGAACCATACTAGTGCTGCTTTCCGCATGTGCGGCAAGCGGAACAGAGAAGTCCATCACAGCATCCATCATAAAGAGTGCCGCAGCCATGGAGATGCTTCACAATGCCACTCTGATGCACGACGATGTCGTTGACGAAGCCACAGAACGACGCGGAAGCCCATCGGTAAGACAACACTGGAACAACAAGCTGGCGGTGCTCTGCGGCGACTACTACCTGGCGCAGGTGATGCGACTTTTGCAAGAAATCGACGACAGAAAGGCTTTCGAAACAGTCAACCGCACCGTGACAGAGATGAGCGAAGGCGAAGTGCTGCAACAACAATACATTGCCTCGGGCCGTCTTGACCGCGACATTTACTACGATATACTGCGTCGCAAGACAGCCAGCCTGATGCAAGCATGCTGCGAACTGGGAGACCCACGCATGAAAGACTTTGGAGCCCACTACGGGATGGCATTCCAACTATGGGACGACCTGAACGACTACGCCGAGGACACCACATTGCCCAGACCTTCGGAAAGAGAGCTTCTTGTCAAAAAAAACGAGCAGATAGCCGAAGCACAAAAAAGCATCTCCACTCTCCCACCGTCAAAATACAAAGACGCAATAACCGAATTGTTAACGGTACTAAACTAACAGTAATACAGATAAATCCAAAAGCACAACATTATGAAACGCTTACTTATGACCCTTGTGTTGGTTACAGCAACGGCATTCGCTTATGCACAGAACGCCAAAATGCCGGACAACATCACACTGAAAAGTCTCGACGGGCAGTCGGTTCAGTCGTCCGTAATCCAGAACGACGGCAAGCCTATCATCATCAGTTTCTGGGCCACATGGTGCAAGCCCTGCAACAAGGAGCTCAACGCCATACGCGAAGTATATGAAGAGTGGCAGGAAGAGACTGGAGTGAAGCTGGTAGCCATCTCCATTGACGACGCCCGCTCGGCATCTCGTGTAAAACCCCATGTTGACGGCAACGACTGGCCCTACGAGGTCTATCTCGACCAGAACCAAGACTTCAAGCGCGCCATGAACGTGGTCAACGTGCCACACACCTTCATCCTCAACGGTGAGGGCGAGATAGTGTGGCAGCACACCTCTTACGTTGACGGCAGCGAGGAAGAACTCATCGAAGAAGTGCGCAAACTGGTAAATGGACAGTAGTCAGTTCCGAGTTTATATTTTCATGTTTCAAGAAGTCTGTTGTTCAAAATGATAAATAACATCAAACGGGTGGCACTTGCGGGAGCCATCCTTTTCGCTGGTTTTTCGGCCAATGCCCAAGGCATACTCGGAGGACACGTAACAGGTAATATACAGATTGACGGGCAGACATCACGCCGCGACAGCATCATCGGAGCAAATGCGGTGGAAGAAGGTCTGCTGCTAAACGCACGAGCCGACGTGCTCTACACCAACGGCAACTTCTCGGCGGGCATACGCTTTGAAGCCTACCAAAACCCATTGCCAGGATTCAATGCGAAATACAAAGGGCAAGGCATCGCCAACTATTTCGCCTCATACAACGGCAGCTGGCTGTCGGTCACCGCGGGTACATTCTATGAGCAGTTCGGCAACGGCATGATACTGCGAGCCTACGAAGACCGCTATCTTGGTATGGACAATGCCATTCTCGGATTCAAAGTGGCAGTGCGTCCGGTAAACGGCCTTACGGTCAAAGGGGTCTTCGGTAAACAACGCTACTACTGGGAGTGGGGTGACGGACTTGTGCGTGGCGTCGATGCCGAGTTGAACTTCAACAGCATCATCAAATCTTTCGCCGAAAGCAAGACACGCATCACCATCGGAGGCGGATTCGTCAGCAAATATGAGAAAGACGAGACCATTCTGGCCGACAATCCAGAATACAAGCTCAATCTGCCTCACAACATCGGAGCCGGAAGCGTACGTCTCGACCTCAGTCACGGCGGTTTCAACCTGCAAGCCGAATATGCCCACAAAGGACAAGACCCCAATGTGCTGAACAACTACATCTATCGCGAAGGACAAGCGCTCTTCATATCCGCCGGATACTCACAACGCGGCTTCAGTGCCAACATCCAGGCCAAGCGAGTGGATAACATGTGTTTCAAGTCAGTAAGAAGCGAGACCGGCGAGATGCTATACATCAACTACATTCCCTCCATCACCAAACAGCACACCTATGCATTCCTGAGCATGTACCCATACGCAACACAAGCCACCGGCGAGATGGGGTTGCAGGGAGATGTGATGTACAAAATAAAGAAAGGAACCGTGCTTGGCGGAAAATACGGCACCGACCTGCACCTCAACGGTTCCGTCATCACCGGTATCGAAACCAACCATCTTGGAGGGCGCGGCACCGAGGGCTATTCGTCATCTTTCTTCAAGCCTGTAGGTCTCTACTACACCGATGTCAACTTTGAGCTGAACAAGAAGATTTCCCAAAAAATCAAACTCGCCGTAACTTACGGTTTCATCCGTTTCAACCCAGTAGTGGAAGGTCACGCAGGCAAGATACACACCAACAATGTCGTCGTTGCCGACCTCACCTACAAGGTCACTCCCAAGCATGTGCTTCGCTTCGAAGCCGAATGGATGGGCAGCAACTCGGTGTATGACAAAGCCGTCGATGACAAACGTTGCGGCGACTGGCTGATGGGACTGATTGAGTACAACTTCACGTCGAAACTGTTCGTTTCAGTAAGCGACCAGTGGTGTTACAAAGACGGCATCGGCAACTACTACAACATCTCGCTCGGCTACACCCACAAGGCTACACGCATACAGGTCGGCTACGGCAAACAGCGCGAAGGCATCATCTGCATCGGAGGCGTCTGCCGCCAGGTGCCAGCCGCCAACGGACTGACATTCTCGCTTTCCACCAGTTTCTAAATATAATTGATAATTGAAAATCGACATGACAATCAAGCATTATAGTATTCAAGCGATATTGGGTGTGGCGTTATTGTTCTTCTTCGCCGCCTGCGACAAAATAGAACCCAGCGAGGACGGCACATACACCGTCTATTCCGGAGCCGTTGGCGAATGGGAAGACAGCGATCCCGTTGCCGACCACACACACCGCGTATGGATTGAAAAATACACAGGCCCACGCTGCAACAACTGCCCCACTGCCGACGGTGTGATACACGACATCTGCGAACAGTATGCCGGCAAAGTCATAGCCACCGCCATACACGCCACACAAGTATTCGGCACACCTATCGGAAGCAGCCCCGATCTCCGTACCGACGAAGGCGAAGCATGGTGCACCAACTTCTTCGGCACTTCCGCCGCTTTCCCCTCCGTACTGCTCAACCGTCAGAAATCAGGCACCACATACACCATCATAAACCCCACATCGCCATTCACTTCCGACATCGACGCCATCGCCAACGAAGAGGCTGCCGTTGCAATGAATGTCAGTTCTTATTTCGACAGCCAAGTAGGGAAAATCAGCATAACGACCTCGGTCGAACTGCTTGAGGATATCGCAGACGACATGACCCTGACAGTACTCTTCATCGAAGACTCCATCGTTGCCACCCAAAAGATGCCCAATGGGACAGAGAACGCCAACTATATCCACAATCACGTGCTGCGCGGGCTTGTGACCGACAAGTGGGGCTTCGACATCGACTGCGACAAGAAACAAGGAACCGCACGCAAGGTGACACTCCGAGCCGAATTGCCGGAAGGTGTGAATATAGACAACTGTCAGGTGGTAGCCTTCGTTTCCGACAAATCCTCACGCACCATCTACAACGTGGCGACCTGCCCGATTTTGTAGTTTCAGGTTTCAAGTTTCTAGTTTCAAGTTGAACCGACGCATACTAGGGCTTGCCCTGCCCAACATCGTGACCAATATCACCGTGCCGCTGCTCGGCATGGTGGATATGGCCATCGTCGGACATCTTAGCGCCAACCATATCGGAGCCATCGCCATCGGCTCCTCCATTTTCAACCTCATCTACTGGAACTTCGGCTTCCTGCGCATGGGGACGAGCGGCTTCACAGCACAAGCCTACGGAGCTGGTCGTACGGACGAAGCCGTCAAGGTGTTCATTCGTGCTTTCGCCGTCGCCCTCGCCATCGCAGCACTGCTGCTTATCCTGCAGTGGCCGCTGGCGTTGCTGTCAGAGAGAGTGTTTCACGGCAGCCCTGAGGTCATATCGCTCGCCCTGAGCTATTTCTATATCCGTATCTGGGCGGCACCCGCCACATTGGGGCTCTATGCCGTCAAAGGATGGTTTATCGGCATGCAGAACTCGCGACTGCCGATGTGGATAGCCATCATACTCAACATCGTCAACATCGTCTGCAGCCTCATCTTCGTAATGGTGCTGAATTGGGACATCCGCGGGGTGGCCCTCGGAACAGTCATCGCACAGTACAGCGGGCTCGCCATAGGCCTTTTCTTCGTCGTCAAACGCTATGGAAATCTTTTCCGCGAGCATCTCAACTTCCAATTATCAATTTTCAATTCGAAGGAGATGCTCCGTTTCTTCAAGGTCAACGGCGATATCTTCCTGCGCACCGTATGCTTGGCGGCTGTATTCACGTTCATCACTGCAGCCTCGGGGCGCATCAGCGACCAAGTGCTGGCTGTCGATGCCCTCCTTCTACAGTTCTTCACCCTCTTCAGCTACATCATGGACGGCTTCGCCTACGCCGGCGAGTCGCTGGTGGGACGCTATATCGGAGCTCGCGACCCGAAGTCGCTGAGGCTCTCCATCCGCCTCATCCTCCTCTGGGGTGTTATTCTCACCGTTGTCTTCACCGCACTCTACGCCCTCTTCGGCGATTGGTTCTTGAGAATCTTCAGTAACGAGACGGCGATCATCGCCAGCGCGCGTCCCTACATGTTCTGGACACTCATCGTGCCCATCTGTGGCTTTGCAGCCTTCCTGTTCGACGGCATCTTCGTCGGAGCCACCGCCTCGCGAGCCATGCGCAACACCATGTTCCTCGCCACCGCCTCGTTCTTCGCTGTCTATTTCGGATTGAAAGCCCTGTTTGTCGAAAACCTCTCCGAACAGCTCTGGAACAACATCCTATGGACAGCCTTCATGGTGTATCTCACCATGCGAGGAGTGCTCCAAGCCCTCCTGCTCAAGCGTTCGGTATATAGCCAAATCAGCACTCAGTAACAAAAAAGCCGCAGAATTAAACTTTCGTATCTATTGTGATGGTTCGGTTTGTTAGATTTTATGCCGTTTTAGCCGCACTTCTTTTATTCCCGGTTCTAAACGCATCGGCTCAGGATTTCTCCATTTCGGACTTCCTCACCCTGCGCTCGCAATATAACGAGAATCGCCCCATTACCGCCAATGGTGTGAAGAAACCGACAAACTGGGAATTGGAACAGATGTTCGGATCACGGGACAATCTGCTCGGCGAGCTGTGGCGTATTGGTAGCACCAAGGCCTCAATTCGCGCCCGCATAGTAGCGGTGAGAGGCATCGACAGCTCATGGAACCTGCTGTGTTGGATATACGATTCCATTTTTGCAGAGCGCTTTATCGAATCACTCAAATACGAAGGATATACCGACATATACTCCACCGAAAACAAATTCGAAGTCTCCACCGTATATCGCAACTCCGAATATGACCAGTGTGTAAAAGTGAAACGACTGCACAACACCGCCCGATTCAACCAATCTGAATTTCAATATGTCATCACACTTGGAGACAGCTACTGCCACGATAAAACCAATGTTTATCTGTGTTCAGGGGACGATTTTGACTGTGGAGGCCGCAACAGAAGCAACTATACGGTCAGCGGTGGGATGATTGTAGGACTTTACGCAGTCACAGATTCTTTAGGCGACACTCTTATGACCGTAAACTACCAAGATGGCCAACGGGAAGGCGAATGTCGTAAATACCGTAAAGACGGCTCTTTATTCGAATTATCCCACTATAAGAACGACTTGCTCAACGGCGAACAGGCCGTTTTCGACGAAAAAGGCAATAAGATATCCTCCACCCAGTGGTCAATGGGGTGGAATACCCAGCAGTGGCCCGACGGCTCGCAGACACGACGTTTCATCTACAACAACCATCTGGGACAATGGAAAGACAGCTTACTCTACCACTACGATGCCCAAGGTCATTGTAAGGAAGAAGAGTTTTATACTATCAAATATGACGGCACACCAGGTCATTTTTCCCGGAAAAACTATCAGAGCTCTACTGTTGCCGACAAATCCGACACAACGATTCCTGTCAGCGCCACCTTTGCCTCGCTCCTACCCATTCCCGAATACCCTGACGAGCTTGCATGGTCCTACTATATTGATGCAACCCTTGTGACCGACACGCTGGATTCCATCGCCAGTGTGAAACTTAATGGTGTTGGCGACAGCATCCTATGGGGGCCGACCCGTAATGGCTGGACAGAGGATTTCTCCTACAACGCCCTCGGACAATTGACCGAACGTGAAGTGCGTTCGTACGTCCGCGGGCGTATCGAATGCCTGCGACTTTATTCTGGACATAAAAATCCTTTGCCGCTCTTGCAGTCAGCGACCTTTCACGGCAAAACCTGTTCTGTCCGCAATCGCAAAGGTGTCACATTGGCAAAAGGCTCGGTGCGTGGAGATAGGAGGCACGGGAAGTGGCAACATTTCACCGACGACAAAAATCATCGTGTCTGGCGCGAGGAGTACTACACCTACGGCGAACTCGACAGCATCCTGACCCAACGTCTCGAATACGACACAATCTCTTCCAAATGGCGCCGCATCTATCTTTCCGCCCACTACACTAAAGGCATACTCAACGGTCCCTACGAACTAAAAGACAGCGCCAAACGCACACTGCTGAAAGGCGAATACACCAACGGTGAACGCAACGGAGAATGGATTGAGGCCAACGGAGCCGACTCCGTCTGGACACGAAACTACACAATGGGCGCCAAAGACGGAGAACAATCGCTATCCATTAATGGCTTTCTCGCAAAAAGGGTTCACTACACCCACAACCTACTCCGCGACCTCTCTTCGTTTGACACCGCAGGTTATCACATGAGCCAATACTCTCTATCCTACCACGATGGCGACATAATATGCCGACACACAGAAATATTGGGCGACACCACATGGGTGAAAACCTGGCGTATAAAACACTTCGAGAGCATCAAAAACCTCGACTACGACAACTTCGACATTTGGTTCTCCGACGCCTTATCGCTTGGCAACAACAAGAACATCTTCTCCGACGGCGAAAGGATTGTACACAAAACCGGCGACACATCACGCATATATGCACGAGGCGTATTGCTAAACGACCTTCACTTAGGCGAATGGCTTTTTGTCGACTACAATCAGGAGGTGCGCCTACGAGTCTTCTACGACCAACATCGGGGCGACCTGATTCGTCGCGAATACTACACCGACCTTAACAACAACCCTTACAGCGGCAGCTATTGGTTCAGCGGCAGCTATATCAACAACCCGCCGATTAAAGACACAGGAGAATCGAGGGTTATCTCCGACGGTGTCCGCGCTCATGGATTAGGCAGCCACACTAATCACTAATCACTAATCACTTTTTTGTAGTGACAGTTCAAGACCTCGCTGCAGTCGCTGTGCCAGTTGTGCATTCCGTTGCCCAGACAGTTTTTGAACACCTTGCAATCCTTACACATCCCGCGTCGTGCCCAATCGCGGTTGCGGAAGGGTTGGAAACGGTTCTGCCACACATCCCAAAGATTATCGTTATAGATATTGCCCTGACCAAAAGCCACACGGTCAATATTGGGACAGGCAGATATGGTGCCATCTATTAGCACCGAAGCTATGTTGATGCCGGCATGACAGAAATAAGGCGTTTGGCGCACCCGACGTTCATACCTTCCCAGATAGCCTTCGCAGCTGAAGGTCACGTTCATAGGCCCATCGCCCTTGCGTTTTTCCGCAATAAAATCCATCAACTTGACAAACTGTGAATCGTTTAGATGCAGCTCCTCATGTTCCGTAGCGCGTCCTATGGGTATAATGGTGAATATCCTCCACTGCCTCACCCCCATCGAAGCCAGCAGCCCGTATATTTCTTGCAAATGCGGCAAGTTGCGTTGAGTCACACAAGTCACCACATCGAAGTTCAATCTGCGTTCTTTTGCAGCAATGTTTATAGCCTCAACGGTACGCTGAAAGCACCCTTTTCGTCCACGCATCCAATCATGATCCTCACCCAATCCGTCGAGACTTATCGTCAATGCGCCCATGCCCGCCCCCATAAGCTTGCGGTGCATTTCGCCGTCATAGAGCCATCCGTTGGTCACCATACTCCACCCCACCCCGCGTTTCCTTATCTCTCTGCCTATCTCCGCTATGTCAGGTCTCATCAGGGGCTCCCCACCGGTCAGCACCACCGTGAAAGGCCTCACCAGCACATCCTTCGGCAGAGTGTCCAAAGCCCTCAGGAAATCTCCTATCGGCATATCTTTCTCTCCAGCAGCAGCCGTGCAGTCGCTGCCACAATGAATACAATGCAGATTGCATCGCGTGGTGCACTCCCAAAAGAGATAGTTCAACTCGTGCACACGCGTTTCCATCGCACGGAATCGACGGAACAGGAAATCACGCACCACAGAAGCCATCAATTCAGCTTAGAAAGTACGATATCGACCGTATCGGCCTCATACAGCCTTGTCAAAACCGTATCCTTCACGACATACGCCGAATTCGCGTCCTTGAAACGGAACATCGTCGGAAATCCGCGATCTTCAAGACTGCCGATATTTAATCCCTGCGAATCCGTCTTGCCAAACTCAAACCAATCCACATCGTTGAAACCCGTACCGTTCAGATACTGATACATTATGTCCACATTGGGAATAGGTTGTCCGTCGTCAGACGAAACAACTCTGAAGGCAACGTTTTGGAAGTATACCTCGTCCTGCGGTGTGCCGTAACAGGCCTGAAACACAAACAATGCCGCTGTCAGCGACACCCCTTTCAGTATTTTTCTCAAATATTTCATAAGCGTTGATATTCAATTAATGTACAAGCACATTCAAAACGATCTCCACCGTGTCGTCCTCGTTAAATTCGTTTATCACGGTGTCCTTGACAAAATAGCTCGAATCTTTGTCCGCGAAACGGTAGACATTCGGCAAACCGTAGTCTTTCACATACCCGCTCACGATTCCCGCGGTGTCCGTCTTACCCAACATCCTCCACTCATATTGCGAACTAGAATCATCGTCGTCTGGTTTAGAGAATACCTCCACATACGACAACGGTTCGCCAGGGTCGGAGACAACATGGAAAGCAACGTCGAACGTATGGTTATAGTCCTGAGTACCACCATCACACGCCACAAAAAGAGCCAACGTCGCCGTCAGCGACAAAACCCTTAAAATATTTTCAAGACATTTCATTGTCAGAGGAGAAGTACTCGATTTCCGACTGCAAAGATACGTTTTTTTATTTTTTTCTTTGAGGTATCATTTTTTTTGTACCTTTGCAAAGTGTTGAGCAATCTGTTCAACGTATTATAGTCAACTGATTTCTAATCCAAAAGCCTAACACCTGATGGAAAAGAGAATTGGAACAATAACACTCTTAGTGTCCGACCGCAGCCAGTCGGAGTCAATCAACCACCTTATCTCGGATTTTTCCGACATCGTCCTGTGCCGCCAGGGATTGCCCCTTCAGCAGCACGGCATCGCTGTCATCTCGCTAATCGTCAGCGGCACCGTTGACCGCATCAACGGCCTCTGCGGACGGGCCGGCCGTCTCCCAGGCGTCGAAGCCAAAGCAGTTGTGACGAAGAATGGGGATTAGTGACCTGTGGTCAGTGACCTGTGACATTAAACTCAAAACTTAAAACAAAACAAAACAAAACAAAACAAAACAAAATATCATGCGCAACCAGAATTTTATAGATCGTGAGAAACTCTATGGTTTGCTCACCGACAATGTGCCGTCGCAGGACGAGCTGAACGCCATCCTCAACAAAGCACGCAAACTCAAAGGCCTCAACCTCGAGGACGTCGCCAAGCTGCTCTGCGTCGAGGACGAAGCCGACATACAGAAGATTCTCGACACCGCCGAGTACTGCAAGGACGAGATCTACGGCAAACGCCTCGTGCTCTTCGCCCCCATCTACACGGGCAACGCCTGCGTCAACAACTGCGTCTATTGTGGTTTCCGTCGCGACAACAAAGGGCTCAAACGCAAAATCCTGACGATGGACGAAATCGAGCAGGAAACCCTCCAGCTGCTCCGTATGGGACATAAGCGCGCCCTCCTCATCTGCGGCGAAAGCCCGCGCAACGACGCCGACTATATGGTCGAGGCCATACGCCGCACCTACGCCGCCAAAGACGAGAAAGGCAGCACCATACGCCGCATCAACGTCGAGCTCGCTCCCATGAGCGTCGAGGACTTCGCCAAGCTCAAAGCCGAACGCATCGGCACCTACGTCTGCTTCCAGGAGACCTACGACCCCGTCGAATACGCCAAGTTCCACCCCGCAGGCACACCCAAGGGCGACTACCTCTACCGCCTCACCTGCATGGATCGCGCCATGGAAGGCGGCATCAACGACGTCGGCATCGGCGTGCTCTTCGGATTGGTTGACTACCGTTTCGAGATTCTCGCCATCATGGAGCATGCCCGCCACCTCGAAGAGGACTACGGCTGCGGCCCCCACACCGTCAGCTTCCCGCGCATCGAGCCGGCCGAAGGAACACCCTTCTCGCTGCCCGAAAACATACCGCACCCCGTGTCGGACAAGGACTTCATGAAGATTATCTCCATCATACGCATAGCGATGCCCTATACCGGCATCATCATCTCCACCCGTGAGCGTCCCGCAATGCGCGACCAGCTGGTGAAATACGGCGTCAGCCAGATTTCCGCCGCCTCCGAAACCAATCCCGGCGGCTATGAGGAAGACAACACCGGCGCCCAGTTCACCCTCGGCGACCACCGCTCGCTCGACGAAGTCATATCGATGATGATCGACGGCGGCTACATACCCTCCTTCTGCACGGGATGCTACCGCAAAGGACGCACCGGAGCCGACTTCATGGATCTCGCCAAACCAGGCCTCATCAAGGAGTACTGCAAACCCAACGCCATGTTCACCTTCCGCGAGTACCTCGAAGACTATGCCTCACCCGAAACGAAAGCCAAAGGACTCGAGCTGCTTAAGAAGCTCACCCAAACCTTCCCGAAAGAAGAGTTGAAGAAACGCGTCGAAGGCAACCTCTGCAAGATAGGCGACGGCGAACGCGACCTGTATTTCTAAGAGAGTGACCACCAATCACATAATCAAACCAAGGGCCGCAGGCGATTGCCTGCGGCCCTTTTTTATTTGCACCAAAGAGACTCCCCCAAAAGCGACTCAACAACGAACCGTTTTTTTCGGTCAATAGTTAACGGTCAATTATCATCACTGTAAGCCAATATCTATCGAGTATTCCTAACCACTATGGACGAGTGATAATCACTTTCTGTCGAAGACTTCCCACTTGCAGGATGTATATTCCCGGGGTGAATCCCGTTAAATCGAGGGTGCCGGGATTCAGATGCATTGTGGTTTTGTTGCCTTTGAGGTCGTAAATCGCAACTTCGCCGTCTATGTCGATATGCACCATGCCTGTTGTGGGATTGGGGTAGAGTTTGAATGACTGAGTGTCTGATTGGTTGATTGAGAGCGGGTCGGGGTCTTCGGGATCTTCGCCTGCCCCCATGAGCCACCGTTCGCGGTTGGGGAGCACTACGGTGTCGGCTATCTGCTGGAGGTATTCGGCTTGTTCTTGGTCGAGGTTTCCGTAGTAGCCGCACGGCACAACTGGCACTTCGTAGAGGGTTTCGAAGATGGCACAGGCCACGAGGTAGGAGCCTGCGAGGTTGGGGTGGATGTCGTTGAAGACGGAGTGCAGCATCAGGTCGTGACGGGTGGCATAGTGCTCACGGAAGCACTCGCCCGCAGGAGCCAACGGCACTTCGGCCAGACGTGCTATCTTGGTCACGGTGTCCAAGATGCGCTGCTGGGTGTAGAGATAGTAGTCGTAGTCGCCGCTGCCGTCGCCTGGCGTCACGCCGTTGCTTATCTCGTAAAGGCACACTTTAGCATCGGGATTGACGGCATGCAGGGCGTCAACAAGCCGACGAACAACCCATGCCGACGAATCGGTGTGGATGGAACCGCCCGACGACTCGCCAGTGCCAGGTTGCAGCACCATCTTGTCCCATCGATCCGACTCGATAAGTCGCAGCACCTCGCCCGAGGCGAGCATCTCGGCCAAGCCCGTCCCACCGACGGTGTATGAGTCGACCTCAACACGATAGCCCTTGTCGTTGGCGATACCCGCAAAAAGCTGGGGCATGTCGTTGTAGTAGGTGAGGCTGTTGCCGACAAAGAGCACCCGTTCCTGTGCCGACGGCTGCAGAGCCGACAATAGCAACAGGGCCACAAGGATATGTTTTTTCATGGCTTAATCAAGGTATCTGGGTGTCACTATGGGTTTTCCGTCTTTGTCGAGGAGCGGCGTAAGGCCGCCGGCTTCGCCGCAGGCAACGAAGAGGTAGTTGACACCCGTCTCGTTGTCAACTATGATGCGGTAGCTGGTGAGCATTCCCTGCTCTTCCACCACGGTGAAACGTTTCTCGTCGGTTCTGCCGAACAGTTTTTCTTTTTTAGGCATGATGAGGAAGTGAAATTGAGTGAATAGTGAATTGACAAATGTACTTGCTAACTGCAAACTGCGGCGCACCTATTTCAGTAGGTTGCCGAAGATGCTTCGGGTGAGCTCGCGGGTGATGGTGCGGGTGGCGGCGGAGGTTGTGTTCTTCACTATCTTCTGCCCCGTGGAGGTGCGCGACTTGGTCTTCTTGCCCGATATCTTGTCGCTGACGGCGGTGCCGGCGGCTGTGGCGAGGGTGGCGGTAACGGCTGTGATGATGCCTTTGAGCACCTTCGACCCTATGCCGCTCGACTTCTTGGCGGGTTTCTCTTCTTTGGCTTTCGGCTCTTTGGCGGCAGGCACGGTTTTCTCCTCTTCGACTGTCTGCAGCGCTTCGCGTTCACGCATCAGTATCTCGTAGGCACTCTCGCTGTCGATGGGGGTGTCGTATTTGCCGTAGATGGAGCTCTGCTTGATGGCTACGGCACGCTCCTCCGGTGTGATGGCACCAATCTGCGACAGTGGGAAGAGTATGTTGGCACGCTGGACGACGGTGGGGGCACCCTTCTCGTCGAGGAAGCTAACGAGGGCTTCGCCCGTCTCGAGGGTGGTGATGGCCTCGTCGGTCTTGAAGGCCGGGTTGGGACGCATGGTGTCGGCAGCAGTCTTGACGGCCTTCTGGTCTTTGGGCGCGTAGGCTCGGAGGGCGTGCTGGACGCGGTTGCCGAGCTGTCCGAGTATGCTATCGGGTATGTCAGAGGGGTTCTGAGTGACAAAATAGATGCCGACACCCTTGCTGCGGATAAGTCGGATGACCTGCTCGACCTTATCGACCATAGCCTTCGAGGTGTCGTCGAAGAGCATGTGAGCCTCGTCGAAGAAGAAGATGAGCTTGGGCATATCGAGGTCGCCCACCTCGGGGAGGGTGCTGTAGAGCTCGGTCATAAGCCAGAGGAGGAAGGTGCTATAGAGCTTCGGCTGGAGCATGAGCTTTTCGGCTGCGAGTACGCTGAGCACTCCCCTACCCTGCGGATCGGTTTGCAGCAGGTCGCGTATGTCGAACGCCGGTTCACCGAAGAACTGGTTGGCACCCTGGTTCTCGAGCTGCAGCAAAGCACGCTGGATAGCCGAGACGGTGGCACCCGAGATGTTGCCATATTGAGCCGAGTATTCCTTGGCATTCTGCACCACGTGGTCGAGCATGGAGCGGAGGTCCTTCATGTCGAGTATGAGAAGGCCGCGGTCGTCGGCCACACGGAAGACGATGTTCAAGACGCCGTCCTGCGTCTCGTTAAGTCCCAACAGACGAGAGAGGAGTTGAGGACCCATCTGCGACACGGTAGTGCGTATGGGGTGTCCCTGCTCGCCATAGACGTCGTAGAAACGCACAGGGCAAGCCTGGAACTGCGGGGTATCGATACCAAACTGCGAGAGACGTTTCTCGATGAAGCCCGACATAGCGCCGGGACGCGAGATGCCGCTGAGGTCGCCCTTCATGTCGGCCATGAAGCAGGGAACGCCTGCCTGAGCAAAAGTTTCAGCCATCACCTGCAGGGTGACGGTCTTGCCTGTGCCGGTGGCTCCGGCGATGAGGCCGTGACGGTTGGCCATCTTACCAACGATTGAAAGGTCGCCCTCGGTGCAGTGGGCAATATACAAGCCGCGTTGTTGATCGTACATAATGAATACTGTTTGATTGTATGAATGATTGATTGTTTGGGTGAGTGAATCTTTATGATACGCACACACTCTAACCAAGGTGCAAATATACACAATAAACTAAAAAACTTGACACTTAAAACTATTTTTGTAAATTTGCAGCCGGAACCAAGCAACCTATACTGGCATGTAGAATACAGATTTTCAAGAGAAAGGAGGAAACCGTATGATAGAAGCTATCGAGTACAAGACACTGAAATGGCAGCATATCACCAATCCCACGGAGGATGACTACGACTACCTGCTCGAGACTTACGATTTCCACCCCCTGGACATTGAAGACTGTAAATCGAACAACCAGCGTCCGAAAATCGACGAATACGACGATTATTATTTCCTCATCCTCCATTTCCCATATTTTGAGAAGGGTGGCAAGTTTATCCGTGTTCGCGAGGTGAAGATTTTCTGGGGTCGCGACTACATCATCACCATCGGGAAGCCGCATTGGGCGGTGAAGCAGTATTTCGACGACCTGAAACAGGACATCGAGGAGCAAGACGAGGACGCACAGGAGGCTATGAGCTGCAGCGACCTGCTGCTCTACAACATACTCAACCGGCTGATGACCGAGACCTACACGCTAGTTATGCGAGTCGGCTCGGAAGTGGACCTTATCAACTACGACATCTTCAACAAAAAGGCCCGCAGCATCATCGAGAGCATATCGATGACCAGGCGCAACACCATCCTGCTGAACACGACATTCAAACCGCAGCTGCGAGTGCTCCACATGTTTGAGAGCGGCGGAATCAAAGGCTTCGTTAACCCCGACGTGCTGGACATGGAAGACTACTGGGGTAACATACTCGACCAGTATCAGAAGATGTTCGACTCAATCGAGGATTACGGCGAGTTGATTGAGGGCCTTTCCAAGACGTTCGACTCGTTGCAGGCAAACAAGACCAACGAGATAATGAAGGTGCTGACCTACATCAACACCATCCTTCTGCCCTTGACGGTGATAACCGGCATGTTCGGCATGAACGTCAATTTCCCGTTCACCACCGACACAACAGCCTTCTGGTGCATCGTTGGCGCGATGGTTTTGATTTCAGGGTTGCTGATATTCTATTTCAACTGGCGGACGAACAAGTGAACGGCACCCCGGTGCTTTTCTGATAGCACAGGATGGGGTACTTGGAGAAGGTTTTAAACAAAAGTTTAAAACTTGATAGTCAAAACTCATTATTTTTGTTTATCTTTGCCTATTGTCATTATAGGCAACAGGATTTTTTTTAACTGATTTTTAACAATATAAATATATAATAAATGGAAATTACAGGAAAACTTATCAAATTATTGCCCGAAGTGAGTGGCGAAAGTGCCCGCGGACCTTGGGTAAGAGGTGGATTTGTAATTGAGACCGAAGGAGAATACCCCCGGCAGGTGGCATTCACGGCTTTTGGTGCCGACAAGGTAGCGATGGTGAAAAACATACCGATGGGAAGCAGCATCATGGTGTCGTTCTCTCCCGAATCGAGAGAGTTCAACGAGAAATGGTACACCGACCTGCGTTGCCGCAACATACAGCCCTGTGTGCCAGGACAGATGCCCGGCCCTGCTACGGGATATTCATGGTCGGGAGCCCCTGCCGCTCAGCAACCTGCACAACCCGGCCAGCCAGCCTTCGCAGCTCCGCTGCCGCAGCAGCCTGTGGCTCCGACCAACCAGATGCCAGCCGAAGGTGAAGACGACCTGCCGTTCTAAGAGGTGACGAAGCAAAAACAAGGTTCTGAATGGAAAAACAGGATCTGCGAAGACAAATAAGGGCGGCGAAAAAAGCCGTCCCTTTTTGTGAGAAACTGACACGCTCGAGAGACATCATGTCGAAGGTGGAGGCTTTGTCAAGCTTCCGCAAAGCGAAGGTGGTCCTGCTCTATTGGTCGATGGAGGACGAGGTGCAGACGCACGAGTTTGTAGAGAAGTGGTACAAGGAGAAGACTGTGCTGTTGCCCTGCGTGGACAGGGACGACCTGAAACTAAGACAATACACCGGTCAGAAATGTATGCGCAGCGGAGAACAGTTCGGAATCGGCGAACCCACAGGCGAAGAGTTCACAGACATGGAGAGCGTTGATGTGATTGTCGTTCCAGGTGTGGCTTTCGACAGTGAAGGGCACCGCATGGGGCGCGGACGCGGATTCTACGATCGCCTGCTGAAAAACACTACGAAGGCGTACAAGATAGGTGTGGCATTCGACTTCCAGATTGTGAAGGACGTGCCCGTAGAACCCCACGACGTGATAATGGATCAGGTCGTGAGTGAGTTTTGAATGGTCGGTAGTCAGAGGCCTGTCAACTTTTAAACTAAAAACGTTTAGTCTTTATAATTTCAATTTTCATCTCGTACCATGCCGATGTTTTACACACCCAAACCGCGTCAGTTCCACTACACGCCGCGATTCTACGATCCCGAGAAGGAGAAGTGGGAGGAGATAAAGAGAAAGTATAGCGAAGAGAGGACGGCAGACAGTGGACAGCAATCTGTGGCAACTGATGCCGAGTTGGAGTACTTTGAACGTAAAGTGCGAGATATCGAAGACGGAGAGAAGCAGGATAGCCGCAAGCTGGGGTTCAAGGATTTGTTCCGTCGCCGCAAGATGCCCACATTCAACTACCAGCCGAGATTTCAAGCAGGTGCCAGCGGACAAGCCGAGGCCACGGAAGAACAGTCATCGATTAGTGCAGACAACGCCGTCATCGACAAATACACCGACGAGGCACCCGCAGCAGAACAAGGCAATAGGACACGAAAAATAAAGATACGCCGACGTTTCGACATCAGTGACACCGAATATATGAAACCCGTGTCGGGCGGCAAGATTATCATTTACGCACTCCTGGCCTGCCTGCTACTCTATTTCATCTTGTTTTAATACCCAGCCAGAACCAAGCCTCTGTAAACAGGGACCCGCAGTCATACAAACATTGAACACATCAACATTCCAACACACCCAATGCAAATCGAGATACTCAAATCGAAAATTCACCGAGTGAAAGTCACCGAGGCCGACCTCGACTATATCGGAAGCATAACCATCGACGAGGCGTTGATGGAGGCTGCCAACATTATAGAGAACGAGCGTGTTGACATCTACAACATCACCAACGGTGAACGATTCAGCACCTACGCGATAAAGGGAGAACGCGGCAGCGGCATCATAGGCATCAACGGAGCCGCCGCCCACAAAGCACCCGTCGGGAGCCTGATTATAATCGCATCCTATGCCATAATGGATTTCGACGAGGCGAAGAAGTGGCATCCGACCGTCATCTTCCCGAAGGAAAACAAGATTGGTGAATTGTGAATAGACAAATGTGTAAGGAGAGCCACAACACGAACAAAAGACGCCTGAAACTTGGCGACGTGTTGAAATTTGTGATATTCTTCGGCATCGGATTGTTTTTTATCTACTGGTTTCTGCTGAAACTTTCACCCGACCAGAGAGCTTCGATATGGAATTCGTTTCTTGAAGCCAACTGGTGGTGGGTGGCGGCAGTGATGGCAGAGACGTTTTTGAGCCACTTTGTGCGGGCAATGCGATGGAGATTGCTTTTCAAACCGATGGGGCACGTGCCATCGCGTAACAACACTTTCGGGTCGGTGATGGTGGCGTATCTTTCAAACCTTGCATTCCCCAGATTGGGCGAAGTGATGCGCTGCGCAACGCTGAAAACCAGCGAAAACATACCAATGGAGAAATCCATCGGAACGGTGGTGACAGAACGACTTTTCGACATACTGGCCTTCGCCGTGATTCTGCTAATGGGCCTGCTTGTGATGTTCGGGAAAGCAAAAGACTGGCTTTATGACGTTCTTTCGCAGAAGTTCGCCGTGCTGCCACGACTGTGGGTTGTGATAGTGTTGGGCATCGTGGTTGCTGCGGCGGCAGTGCTTATGTACAGAAAATACAGAACACGTTGGATAAAGAACCGTCTGTTTGCCAAGATAGACAGTATAGTGATGGGCGCCTTGGAAGGGCTGCGGAGCATATTCAAGCTCGACAAGAAAAGCATTGTTCTGTTTCTCACCTACAGCGTCTGCCTCTATGCGCTGTACATACTAGGCGGATGGCTTATATTCCGGGCCTTTGAGGAAACCGCATGGCTCGGAGTGCGAGCCGCCTTTGTGATGTACATCTTCGGCAGCGTCGGCATGATGATCTCACAAGGTGGTTTGGGAGCATACCCAGTGCTGGTATGGCAGGCTGTGGACATCTACGGCATAAGCGAAGTGTGCGGACTTGCCTGCGGCTGGCTTTTCTGGGGGGCACAGCAAGCTGTGGCCATCGTGGGTGGCATGGCCTACATGATTTATTTCTCGGTGAAGAAGCGGTCAACAATTAGTAGTTAACCGTTGTCTTGAAACTTGAAACTAAAAACTTGAAACTCTTAAAATCAGCACATCAACAATTAAACAAATCATCAATACAATGGAACATACAAAATGCTTAATCATCGGTTCAGGTCCTGCTGGCTACACCGCCGGCATCTACACCTCTCGCGCTGACATAAAACCAATACTTTACACCGGTATGCAACCCGGCGGCCAACTGACCATAACCACCGACATCGAGAACTTCCCTGGCTATCCCGAGGGCATAGGCGGCACGGAGATGATGAACGACCTCAAAAAACAGGCCCAACGGTTCGGCACCGACGTCCGCTCTGGTGCCATCGAGAAGATTGACCTCTCACATCGTCCCTTCAAAGCCATCGACGATCACGGCAACGAGATTGAGGCCGAGACGGTCATACTCGCCACTGGAGCTTCTGCTCGATGGCTGGGGCTCGAGAGCGAGAAAAAATTCTACGGCCAGGGGGTTTCGGCTTGTGCCACCTGCGACGGCTATTTCTACAAGAACATGGAAGTAGCGGTGGTGGGCGGAGGAGACACCGCCTGCGAGGAGGCCTGCTATCTAGCCACCCTTTGCTCGAAGGTATATCAGATTGTACGCCGCGACGAACTGCGCGCTTCGAAAGCCATGCAACACCGCGTGATGAACAACCCCAAGATCGAGATATGCTGGAACAGCGTGACCGAAGAGATATGCGGCAACGACATGGACGGCGTTACAGGAGCCAACCTTAAGAACCTTAAGACAGGCGAAATCCGCCACATAGAACTGGCGGGATTCTTCGTAGCCATCGGTCATCAACCCAACACCGAACTTGTGAAGGGACAGATCGACCTCGACGAACAGGGCTATATCAAGGTTCAGTCGCCCAGCGCCGCCACCAACATTCCCGGCGTGTTCGCCGCCGGCGACGTCTGCGACCCCCATTATCGCCAAGCCATCGTGGCTGCCGGCAAGGGGTGCATCGCTGCCATCGATGTGGAACGCTTCCTGCAGAGTCAGCAATAACAGCCAATTGAAACGTTTTAGGCACATACTGACGGCTTTTGTCATGGGGGCATTTGTCACCGTGGGCGTCACTTCGTTCGCCCAAAACGTCAACGGCACAACTGCCGGCAGAAATATTCCCCATTCGGGCAACGACATGAACGACTTTGTGGGCAACAGCGACACACTCAACGCCGACACACTCGGATGGCAGCCAAAGGGCATCGAATACCACGAGGACATACCCGACACCACTCTACAGCATAGCGTCTTTATGTTCCGCTACGACCCCCAGGCGGTGAAGATAAAGAATGTCGTCTATCCCTCGCTCGACCCTACGGGGGTGCAGTTTCACGACGTCCTCGACGCGATGAACGGCAACTACTACCTCTCGCGCGGAGTGTTCGGTCAGCAACATCTGGCATTGTATCAAACCATCGGCGACGCGATGCACTTCCGCATCGCGCCCGACGTGAACGCCGGCTACCGCATCCGACCCGAAAACCTGTGGCTTATACAAACCAAACGTCCCTACACGAGCCTTAGCTACGCCAGCTCGCTTGAAAAAGAGCACCGAGTACTGGTGTCTATTTCGCAAAACGTGATGCCCCGCTGGAACCTGGCGTTCGACTACAAGCTCATCAACCCCGACGGCAACTACTCCAACTCCTCTGCCACCAACCACTACCTCGACGCCACCACCAACTACTACACCCGCGACGCCCGTTATCAGGTGACCGCCGGCATCATCTGGGAGAAGTTCCGCATGGACGAGAACGGCGGCATCACCAACGACTCGATATTCCGCAACCGCACCATTCGCAACGAGGGCGGTGTGCCTGTGTTGTTCACCAATATGGGCAGCATCGACAAAAACCTCACCGCTTTTGCAAAACAGACCTTCAACACCGTGCGTCCCATCGACCGCTACCGCCGCCATGAGGAGATTCAGTTCATCGGCTACGACACCATCTATTCAAAACCTGATTCTCTGCAGAATACAGAACCCTCAATCACTCGCATCGTCCCCCTCTACGACACCATTGTCAAGTACGACACCATCGCACCATTCCGACCCATGGTGGTGAATACTGGTGTGTTCGGGATGGACATACAATACGACCGCGAAAAACATGTGTTTACCGACTCCACCGTCACACGCAAGTTCTCCGGAAGCATCTACTGGACAAACGACGCCTATTGGGACAGCCGTTGGCGCAACCCGCTGAAGCTGATGATCGGTGTGAAACCCACCCTCATGCACGCCTTCATGTACAACGGCTTCCGCGCCCGTTTCTTCGCCCTCAACCCGATGGCGTCGGTCACCGTCGATACAAAGATAGGAATGGTCAGCGCCTCTATAGAGAAAAACATCGCCGACAAATACTACAAAAACGGATACCGCTTCGACGCCAACCTACGGGCCTACCTCGACAGCCTTCACAAACATACAATCCATGCCGAAGTGGTCTTTCAGGGACAAGACCCCGACCTTATCTACCACAACCTGCTGGCCATGAGTGGCAGCGACAAGAAGTTAGGGCTTACCAACATACAGAAATTTGAGGCAGGTTACAGTTTCCGTGAATGGCTCGACTGGTCGGTGACCGCACGCCACATCGTCAACAACATCTGGATTGAGGACAGCACCACCGTGGTGCAGAACGGCGGCAGCGCCTGGCTTTTCCAAAGCCGCATCAACGCCACCCTCCACTGGAAATGGTTCCACTACGACATGCAGCACCTCTTCCAGTACAGCACCGACCAAGACCAGGTGCGGGTGCCGATTTTCGCCACCAAGAACTCCATTTACGCCGACGTGAAGATATTCAAAGGAGCTCTGCGGGCACAGTTCGGCATCGACCTACGCTACCACACCGCCTTCTACGCCGACGCCTACAACCCCTATACCGCCACCTTCTACCGTCAGAACGACTTCAAGGTGGGCAACTACATCTGGGGCGACATCTTCATCAATTTGCAGGTGAAACGCGCCAGCATCTTCGCCAAAGCCGGCCACCTCAACGCCCTCTGGGAAGGGCATCCCAACTACTACCTCATACCCCACTATCCCGGCAACAACTTCGGCTTCTACTACGGCCTGATATGGAAGTTCTTTGACTAAGTCAGTGAACTATAAGTACTATATAATTTAGATAATCGAATCAATCAAATAAAACAATAACAAAATCTTAAACATCATGACATTACTTGAACAAATCCGCACGAAGGCTAAAAACGCCAACAAATGCATCGTTCTGGCAGAAGGCACCGAGGAACGCACCCTCAAAGCTGCCGACATCATCCTCAAAGAAGGCATCGCTCGCCTGATCCTCCTCGGCAACGAAGCCGAAATCAAAGGACTTGCAAAAGAATGGGGTTTGACCAATATCGACAAAGCCACCATCATCGACCCCGTCACCAACCCCAAGAAAACCTACTATGCCGAGATACTCTGCGAGATTCGCAAGAAGAAAGGCATGCAGATGGACGAAGCCATGAAGCTGGTCGAAGACCCCCTCTACCTCGCCTGCCTGCTTATCAAGAACGGCGACGCCGACGGTGAGGTGGCTGGTGCCCGCAACGCCACCGGCGACGTGCTGCGTCCCGCCTTCCAGATAGTCAAAACCCTCCCTGGCGTCAGCGTGGTGAGCGGTGCTTTCATCATGATTCTGAAAGACCAGACCTATGGCGAAAACGGCATGTTCGTCTTTGCCGACTGCGCAGCCACCCCGTGCCCCTCGGCCGAAGAGCTGGGACAGATTGCAGTCGTCAGCGCCCAGACAGCCAAAGCCATCGCCGGATTCGAAGAGCCCCGCGTGGCCATCCTGAGCTTCAGCACCAAGGGCAGCGCCAAGCACGAACTCGTTGACAAAGTCATCGAAGCCACCCGTGTGGCACACGAACTCGACCCGAACGTGAAACTCGACGGCGAGCTGCAAGCCGACGCCGCCATCGTGCCGAAAGTGGGTGCATCCAAAGCCCCGAAGAGTGATATCGCCGGCAAAGCCAACGTGCTGGTATTCCCCGACCTCCAGAGCGGCAACATCTGCTACAAGCTCGTTCAGCGTCTCGCCGGCGCCGAAGCCGTGGGTCCTGTCATGCAGGGTATGGCAGCTCCTATCAACGACCTCAGCCGCGGTTGCAGCGTCGAGGACGTGGTGAACGTGGTCGCCATTACCGCATCTCAGGCCGCCGCCAAGAAGTAAGAATTGATTAGTGGTCAGTGGCCAGTAGTTAGTGCTCAGCAGACAACACTGGTCACCAATAACTGGTCACTGCCCACATATCAACATATCAACATATCAACAAAAAACAAACCAATAAAATCACAATCATGAAACGAATTCTTTTATCATTGGCATTACTCACCGCGGCTTTTGGCCTCAACGCACAAACCGAACTCGTAGCACCCCCGAAAGTCACCGAGGCCGTTGACATTAAGATTGTCTCCTGCGTCGGCTATCCCCAGTCGGGACAGGTGGCGCTGACCATCACGCTCACACCCAACAACTTCATGCTCAACGCCAACATCGCTGGAGGTTGGGAAGGACGCGCCTACGACGCTGCCGGCAAGCAGTACCGCACCCGTCGTGTGAAACCTGGCGGAACACTCCACAAGAGCGACATCCCCCAGGGCATTCCCTGCACCTTCATCTTCGGAATGGAAGGCGTTGACCCCAACACCCAGATGCTCAAGTCCATCGTGCTGCCCTACCACATCAACGCAGGCAACTACAACTTCCTAGTGCACAGCGGCAACAACGCCCCCATCGAGTTCCGCAACGTTCCCATCGCATGGGAGAAACCCGCTGCAAAGACCTATTTCCGCGTGCCGTTCGAGCTTATGGGCAATGTCGATTTGAACATCGTCTCATGCACCGGTGACAAAACCAGCGGCACCGTCACCATCGAGCTCACCACCGTCTGCAACATCGGAGGCGAAACCCGCATGGCGCTCGGCGACTCCAGAGAAGACAAAATCTACGACTCCAAAGGCAACACCTACAACGTTGAGCGCGTGAAGATGAAGACCGAGACGGCGCCTCAGAACACACCGCTCAAATACACCTTCACCAGCGTGCTGCCCACCGACGTCAAGGAAATCAAAGTCTTCAACCTCGACTACACCTACTCCAACGAGCAAAGCGACTGGGGCTGCCGACACAACGCCGACCGCGGCATCATGGAAATCCACAACATCCCCATCGAGTGGAAGTAACAACAATTTTGAATTTCGAATAAATAACACACTATTTTCAATTTTCAACTTTCAATTTTCAATTCGAAAAGTGGCTAATCAAGAAGAAATATTCAAAAAAGTGGTGTCCCACGCCAAAGAGTACGGCTTCATCTTCCCGTCGAGCGAGATCTACGACGGGCTCGGCGCCGTCTATGACTACGGACAGCTGGGCACCGAACTGAAAAACAACATCAAGCAGTACTGGTGGAAAGCCATGGTGCAGTATCACGAGAACATCGTCGGCATCGACTCCGCCATCTTCATGCACCCCAAGATATGGAAAGCCTCTGGCCATGTCGACGCCTTCAACGACCCCCTTATCGACAACAAGGACTCGAAGAAGCGCTACCGCGCCGACGTGCTCATCGAAGACCATATCGCCAAGATTGAGGAGAAGATAAACAAAGAGTGCGAGAAGGCCCACAAACGCTTCGGCGACGCTTTCGACCGCAACCAGTTCGTCACCACCAACGCCCGCGTGCTCGAACACCAGAAGCAGATTGACGAAATACACGCCCGCTATGCCGACTGCATGAACCGCAACGACCTCGACGGCCTTAAGCAGCTCATACTCGACCTCGGCATCGTATGCCCCATCAGCGGCACACGCAACTGGACAGACGTGCGTCAGTTCAACCTCATGTTCGCCACCAAGATGGGCTCCGTCATCGACGACAGCGACACCCTCTACCTCCGTCCCGAGACGGCGCAGGGCATCTTCGTCAACTTCCTCAACGTGCAGAAGAGCGGCCGCATGAAGATTCCTTTCTGCATCGCACAGATAGGCAAAGC
>JAEEZY010000011.1 GCA_016292015.1 Bacteroidales bacterium
ACAGGAGTATTGTCGGTGCGTTTGCCAATCCACAGGTTGTTGTCGCGATGGAACACAACCAGACTGCTGTCGGGCGAGATGCGCACACCGTCTTTCTCGTCGGGCACCTCCATCCAGTGACGTTGCGGTCCCTGGAACTGGCGTCTCCTGGGTTTCTCAGGATTCTCCGACAACAGTGTCACCGTGTTCTTATCGGCATCCACCTCCTTGTAGACCGTGTTTTTACCGTCCCATACAGAATACCAGAACTTGTGACCACCGCGAATCATGTGTGCTTTCACGTCGCCACCCGCCATCTTATGGCTGTATTTTCCCCTGATGGCAAAGGCACGCTTATAGTCATCAACCGTACCCTGTGCCATCACTTGTGTCTGCGCCAGCAACATCAATGCTGCCCATACAAAAATCCTGCTCATATTGTTCAAAAATTGTGTTTTATCTGCGTTCAATATTAGAGAACGGCTCATCAATAATCAAGGCCTGTCCAACTGTTCTCACTGCTGTTTTATTGCTTTTCTTTTTTCTGGTATTCCTTGCGGGCCTTCTCCATCATTTTCTGATACTCAGGCTCCGACTGTAACCGGGCAAAGGTGATACTACCCACCACACGGCCCATGTCCACATCACTTTGGTAGTGGAAACCCACGATGACACGGCTTTGTCCCAGTTCATAGGCCGTCTTCATGATGGCCTCCGTGTGGGCAGGGTCAATGGCTGCCAGTGCCAGTCCCACCAGCCATGAGGCATGGGTATGCCCCGAAGGATAACTGCTGAAGTCGGTCGGACTCTCGTGCTGCGGAACGCTGGTGGGCTCCTTATACTGCTGGTAGGGGCGCACACGGTGGAAATAAGCCTTTGCGCTGGCTCCGCCCTGCTGCTCGGTAAGGTGCAGACGGGCGAAAAGACGGTACAGATGGGGGTATTCGTCGGGAGTCAGCTGGCGCTCAACGGCCTCAGAGAAACGTTTCATGAAGTACTCGGCGCTGATGCCGGCATCTGCAATGGCCAACTCTCCACGGTCGGTGTCGCGGATAGATTTTCCCCACTGATACTGTGTCCAGTCGTCAAAGAAACGCGAATCTGTCAGCGCGGGCGGCTCGGGTATCACCATCTCCATGCGCGGCGCAACATCTTTTGTATAGAACGGGGTGAACTCCTCATTCCTCACATCCTGGGCCATCAGGCTCAAGACCGAAACCACCATTACTGATATCAAAACGAATCGCTTCATCATCTATTTTCCATAGTTTAGTTACTCGTATGCAAATATAGAGTTTTTTTCCTATCCGTCAAAAGAAATAGTTGCAAAAAATGGAAACGGCACGACGACTGACTAGTTATATAAAGAGGAGAAAAAGGAAACATGAAAAAAAACAGGAAGGGCGACACCACACCTGTGTAGTCCTTCCTGAATAACATCTTGTCTAGCCAACCTTGGCAGATAGCCCGCTTCCTTTAGACCTCAATCATTGGGCGCGGAAACCATAACCTCTACTAAGGTTGCACCTCAATGCCTGTCACGTTGTAAGATTTGCCGTCACGCACAATCACCACACGACCATCCTTAATAAGTTTGCGGGGCGAAACGGGTGTACTCTTGGTGGTCACATCTTTGATACCCGTCGTGTAGGTATATGTAAAGTCGTTCTGCTGGGCAACACCATTCTCGTCGTAGGCAGTAATGGTTTGGCCGGTGCACAAGCCCTCGGCATTGTAGTTGTAGGTGATGACGGTCACGTCCTTCAACTCGCCGTTTGTCTCACCAGCCTTCTTCTGCTGCATGCGCTTGGGTGCAGGCATCGAGTTGCTCTCATCGCTCTCGTCGTTGTAGATATACTCGCGCGCCAGTCGTCCGTTCTCTGTCTCAAACACCGGGCGGCCGAGGACATCGGCGCATGTGGTGGTAGCACCCTCGTGGCGGATGTTGAAGAACTCATCGTCATCGCAATTGAAGAAATAGAGACCTGCTCCTAAATTAGAATTGTTGTAGCTGAACACTTCTACAAGTTCCCATGGTTCGTATTGATGGTAACCAGAGCAAAGAACTCGTCCTTTGACGCCAATCAATATGGGACGTTCCGGACAGAAACCAGCCAAGTCGGCACCTATGTCGGGTCGTCTCACCGACATGTCTTCTTGCTGGATGATTCGCTTCATATAACAAACATTTCCATCCATATCTCCTCTATTCATGATAAGCGTGTTGCCTGTTTCTTCAAGTGAATAATATTCCTCACTACCACCACCAGAGAATTGGCTCTTTTGTTTGACGGTGTATTTCTCTTCCATCTTGCCAGGGCTATGGGTATAGGTATATGTCTCAGTTTCATAAGAATCGTCGTAAACCACTTGCGTGATGTCTTCTCCATTCCAAGTGATAGTCGTTTCGCTGTAATCAGAATTGTCTTCTTTGTTCACTTCTTTGATGCTAACAATGCGTCCGTCTTTCACTTCATAGTTGTAGATATTGTACACGTCACTATTCTCTGTCATTTGCAAGATTTTCCCTTGGTCGTCGCGAGTGAAGGTGAGCATACGTTCTATGCTTCCGTCTTCAGCTATTATTGTTATTTTTTTCAGTGGTCCCTCGTAGCCAAAGACATCTCGCCAAGAATTGCCTATGGGGTAGGTTTCATCGTTGAAATACTCCAACGTAGCCACTGTCGTTTCTTCTTTATACTTAGTAGTTAACTTGGTCAGTCTGCCAAAACTGTCGTATTCAAAAGAAGCGTTCTGAGTACCATCAAAGTGAGCAGTGTTACTACCTTTGGTGTGAAACTCCAGCAGACGTCCAAACTTTCCGTCGTATTTGTAGTCAATAGTTATATCACCTTCGTAATCAGAAGTAAATATCTTCGTTCCCTCGTTCAGCGTGTATGCCGTTGCATCGCTCAGCAGTTCGCCATTCTCGCCGTAGTAAACGGTTGTTCCGGCACGTCCGCCAGTCTCTGGGTCGTCAACATGAAAGGTGTAAGAGGCCAGTGCGCCATTGTCATGACAAGTCCATGAGGCTATCTTCGACAAGTCGCCGTCGTACTTGGTGTAGCTGACGGGTCTGGCGCTATAGTCGGCAATGATGCGGTAGGACTGCAGGTTGCCCTTCTCGTATGTCACGTCTTTCACCTTCACGCGGCCCTGCGTGTCGAACTCATAGGTGTATTTGCCTACGTCGTACAGCTCTTCCTGTAAAAATGTTTTGCCCGATTTCAGACTGCGGTAGATATTCTCCGACGACCGCCATCCATCGCTGGTGTACGCCATCACATAGTGATAGAGATAGGTTTTACCTTGCTCTTCCACCAAAACAGAGTAGTCTTCTATCAGGGGTTTTCTCTCTTGGGCAGTAGCACAGAGAAACATTGAGCACATAAATAATAGTAATGTGTAGAATCTTTTCATATACTTTAGTTTTATAAGTGATTGTCTATGTCTCGTTGCAAAGATACAAAGTTATTTTGGAAATTCCAATAATTGGGATAAAAAAAGGTTGTAATAAGGCAGTTGGCACAAAATACGTTTCGATTTCTGTGTATAAAAAGATTTCGATCTCTTTGTATAAGACGGTGATTTGGCTGATGGCACCCTCATTTGATGCTGAATTGCGGTACAAATGATGGTCTTTCAGGGGAGAAATAATGGTGTTTTTGAGTCCTGTGTAGTTATTGCCTCGGCCATAAGCACAAATAAACGGAACAAAAAAAATGGCGGCTCCCGATTGTGGGAGCCGCCATTATTTATTTGCTGTTACCCTTATAATATAATAAGGTGTAACTACTGCTTGCTCTTATTCTTATTTCTTACCTTTCTTGGCAGGAACTTCCTCTTCCTCCTCTTTGATCTTACGACCGAGAGTCAGGTAAGCGATAGGAGCTGCAATGAAGATAGACGACATCGTTCCGAAGATGACACCGAGAATCATTGCGAACGAGAACGAACGGATTGAGTTACCACCGAGGATGAAGATACAGAGAAGCACAATCAATGTAGAGATTGAGGTGTTCAATGTACGAGCCAGGGTCTGGTTCAATGAGTCGTTGAAGATCGTCTGATAGTCGCGCTTCTTGTAGAGACCGAGGTTCTCACGGATACGGTCGAATACCACCACCTTATCGTTGATAGAGTAACCAATCACCGTCAGCACGGCACCGATGAACGTCTGGTCGACCTCGAGCGAGAACGGCAGAATACCCCACAAGATAGAGTAGAAGCCAATCACTACGAGAGCATCGAATGCCAGAGCCACGATAGAACCAACCGAGAAGGCTACGTTGCGGAAACGAACCAAGATGTAAAGGAAGATAGCTACCAAGGCGATGAGCACGCTGTAGAAAGCACC
>JAEEZY010000012.1 GCA_016292015.1 Bacteroidales bacterium
AAAGAATGCAAGCGGAAGTAGCTCATTTGGTAGAGCGATAGCCTTCCAAGCTATAGGTGGCGGGTTCGAGCCCCGTCTTCCGCTCAAAATAGAAGAAAGGCGGGGGCAGGCAAGAGGGACGGCAAGCTTCCAAGAAAGAAAAGCTTCAGTAGGTTAGCTGGTAGAGCGCATCCTTGGTAAGGATGAGGTCACCGGTTCAAATCCGGTCTGTAGCTCTTAATTGTGCAAAAAAATGAGGACGAGTAGATATGCTCGCCCTCTATGAATGTGAAAATTAAAACTAATTGTTAACATTTAATACGTATTAAAAATGGCAAAAGAAAAATTCGAACGCACTAAACCGCACGTCAACATCGGTACGATCGGCCACGTTGACCATGGTAAGACCACTTTGACCGCCGCTATCACCAAGGTGTTGGCCGAGAAAGGTCTCTCAGAGGTGAAATCCTTTGATTCTATCGACTCTGCTCCCGAGGAGAAAGAGCGTGGTATCACCATTAACACTGCACACGTTGAGTATCAGACAGAGACTCGCCACTATGCACACGTTGACTGCCCTGGTCACGCTGACTATGTGAAGAACATGGTTACCGGTGCTGCCCAGATGGACGGTGCTATCCTCGTGGTTGCCGCTACCGACGGTCCTATGCCGCAGACTCGTGAGCACATCCTGCTCGCTCGTCAGGTTGGTGTTCCCCAGTTGGTTGTTTTCATGAACAAGTGCGACCTTGTTGACGATCCCGAGCTTCTCGACCTCGTTGAGATGGAAATCCGTGAGCTCCTCAGCTCGTACGATTTCGACGGTGACAATATCCCCGTCATCCGTGGTTCGGCACTTGCCGCTTTGAACGGTGAGCCCTCTGGCGTGAAGAACGTTGAGGATCTGATGGCTGCTGTTGACAGCTGGATTCCTCTGCCTGTCCGTGCAGTTGACAAGGATTTCCTGATGCCCGTCGAGGACGTGTTCTCAATCACTGGTCGTGGTACCGTTGCTACCGGCCGTGTCGAGACAGGTGTTATCCACACTGGCGACCCCGTTGACATCATCGGTATGGGTGCTGAGAAACTGAAATCGACTGTTACCGGTGTCGAGATGTTCCGCAAGATTCTTGACGAAGGTGAAGCTGGCGATAACGTGGGTCTGTTGCTCCGCGGTATTGACAAGGACGAGGTGCGTCGCGGTATGGTTATCGCAAAGCCCGGTTCGGTACATCCTCACAAGAAATTCGAGGCAGCCGTTTATATCCTGAAGAAAGAAGAAGGTGGTCGTCACACTCCGTTCAAAGACAATTATCGTCCGCAGTTCTACTTCCGTACGACTGACGTGACCGGTACCATCCACTTGCCGGAAGGCCGCGAGATGGTTATGCCTGGTGACAACTTGACCATCACTGTCGAGCTGATCAGCGAAATCGCTCTGAACGAGAACCTGCGCTTCGCTATCCGCGAGGGTGGCCGCACGGTTGGTTCTGGTCAGGTGACCAAGATCATCGAATAATAACTGTTCGATACAAAGGGTGGCAAAGCAGCCGCCCTTTCCAGGGGCATAGTTTAATGGCAGAATGGCGGTCTCCAAAACCGTAGATGGGAGTTCGATTCTCTCTGCCCCTGCAAAAAGGATCTCAAAGGGAAATGAGATTCAATGCGCAAAAAATAACTAGTTATAAAATGTCGAAAATCGTTAATTACGTAAAAGAAAGCTACGACGAACTTGTGCATAAGGTGTCGTGGCCAACTTTCAAAGAACTCCAGAACAGCGCTGTGGTAGTTGCAGTTGCTGCATTGATTCTGGCTTTCATCGTGTTTGTGATGGATGTGGTATTCGGAGTACAGGGAATACACGAGGGAGAAGGCATGGGATTCTGGAAAGGTTTATTGGGATACTTTTATTCGCTCATCGTCAATTGATAGTTTCATTATTGTCTGCTACGGCTTCACCTTGCTTCCCAATATATTATTGAGGTCCTGCGGCAGATGCACTGATGAGAGAAATTAAGTATAGTTCACTGTTTTCTTAAGTTCTACGACATTATGGATAAGCAATCTACGAAGTGGTATGTGGTTCGAGCCATAAGCGGCAAGGAGAAAAAGGCGAAGGAGTACATAGAGGGCGAGATGAGCAAACGCGGCTGGTCCGAGGAAGTTCCTCAAGTTCTGGTACCGACGGAGCCTGTAGTATCGGTTCGCAATGGCAAGAAGGTTATCAAAGAGCGCAACAGCTTTCCGGGATATGTCCTGATTGAGGCTGTGCTCCGCGATGAAATCATACCTGTGATTCAAAATCTGCCTAATGTTTTAGATTTCCTGCGTGATGTTGGGGGGAAACCGATACCGATGCGCCAGGTTGAAATCAATCGCATCCTTGGCAACATGGATGAGATGATGATGTCCGGAGACGCTGTCATGGAACGCTTTGTTGTGGGCGAGAATGTTAAGGTGGTTGACGGACCGTTCAGCAGTTTTGAAGGCGTAGTGGAGGAGGTGAACGAGGAGAAGAAGAAACTTAAGGTGACCGTTAAAATATTCGGTCGCAAGACCCCGCTCGAACTCGGCTTCAATCAGGTAGAGAAGGCATAGTGAACGCAGTGGTTACGTACTGCAAAAAAAGGTTTAACTAACGCATTAAATTTAATCTAAATGGCAAAAGAAGTTGCAGGATTGATTAAATTGCAAATCAAAGGCGGCGCAGCCAATCCAGCCCCCCCAGTGGGACCGGCTCTTGGTGCAAAGGGTGTGAACATCATGGAGTTCTGCAAGCAGTTCAATGCTCGTACGCAGGACCAGGCTGGCAAGATTGTGCCGGTGATCATCACTGTTTACACTGACAAGTCCTTTGACTTTGTAGTGAAGACTCCGCCTGTGGCCGTCCAGCTGAAGGAACTCTCCAAAGCACAGAAAGGTTCGGCAGAACCCAACCGTGTGAAAGTGGCGTCTGTCACTTGGGAGCAGGTCCGTCAGATAGCCGAAGCCAAAATGCCCGACCTTAACTGTTTCACTATTGAATCAGCGATGAGCATGGTGGCCGGAACGGCCCGCAGCATGGGTATCACCGTTACAGGAGAGAACCCGCTGGCGAAGTAAAATCAACCTAATTGGGAAACCGTGGTAGCATGTCGCAAGGATGTGCGTTGACCACAAAAAAGAGAAAAAATGGCAAAATTAACCAAAAAGCAGAAAGAAGCTTTAGCCAAATTCGACAAAACACAGTTCTACAGCCTTGAAGAGGCCGTTGAGATTGTGAAGAACATCACCTACACAAAGTTTGACGCGTCGGTGGATATCGATGTTCGTCTAGGTGTTGACCCGCGCAAGGCTAACCAGATGGTTCGTGGCAGTGTGACGCTGCCTCACGGCACGGGTAAGACCGTTCGCGTGCTTGTTTTGTGTACGCCTGACAAGGAGGAAGAGGCTAAGGCCGCCGGTGCCGACTACTACGGCCTGGACGAGTACATTACCAAAATCAAGGGAGGTTGGACTGATGTTGATGTCATCATCACGATGCCCAGTTGCATGCCGAAAATCGGAGCCCTGGGACGTATCCTTGGTCCACGAGGCTTGATGCCCAACCCTAAGACCGGCACAGTCACGATGGAGGTCGGAAAGGCTGTCCAAGAGGCAAAAGCGGGTAAGATTGACTTCAAAGTTGACAAATTCGGTATCATACACACTGCAGTCGCGAAGGTTTCGTTTGACAGCCAGAAAATCGTGGACAACGCCCGCGAGGTGCTTCAGGCAATCATCAAGTTGAAACCAGCTGCCGCTAAGGGTACATATGTGAAGAGCATTGCTATTTCGAGTACCATGAGTGCCGGTGTCAAGGTTGATACGAAAGTGGCTGCTTTGTAAGGATAATGTAATTGTCCGGTGGATACCGGTAATCTTTAAATAGTTAACAAACATTATGAGAAAAGAACAGAAAGACCAGCTGATTGATGCTTTGTGCGAAGAGATAAAGTCTTATCCGCATCTCTATATTGCAGATATCGGAGGTCTGAACTCGGTTCAGACCAGCAAGCTCCGTCGTGCTGCATTCCGCAAGGAGGTAAAGCTGGAGGTCGTTAAAAACACTCTTCTCATCAAGGCTATGGAAAAGTCTGGATTCGACTATTCCGAGCTGTTCCCGGTGATTAAGGGTGAAACTTCCATAATGCTTTCGAACACCAATAACGCACCTGCCAAGCTGATAAAGGAATTTCGTGCGGCCAACAAGAACGCCGAGAAGCCTATACTAAAAGGTGCATACGTGGAGGAGTGCTTCTATGTCGGAGAGCAGCATCTTGACGCACTTGTCAATATCAAGTCCAAGAACGAGCTCATTGCCGATGTTATCGCACTGCTGCAATCACCCGTCAAGAACGTTATATCGCAGCTTCAGTCGGGTGCAAACACTATCACAGGTGTTTTGAAGACCTTGGAAGAGAAAAAGGCTGAATAACAAAACCATGTGGTCGACCACCACTTTAAACGGTCAACAAACAAATCAAAAATTATTGTAAAACATTTTAAACAATTAAATATCATGGCAGATATCAAAGCTATCGCTGAAGAACTGGTTAACTTGACAGTTAAAGAAGTTAAAGAACTTGCAGACGTCCTCAAGGAAGAGTACGGTATTGAACCCGCTGCTGCTGCTGTTGCAGTTGCTGCTCCCGCCGCTGGTGGCGCTGCCGCCGCTGCAGAGGAAAAGACCTCGTTTGACGTTGTTCTTAAGGGTGTGCCCGATGCAACCAAGAAACTCGCAGTCGTAAAGGCTGTCAAGGATCTTGCAAGCCTTGGCTTGAAAGAGTCGAAAGAACTCGTTGACGGTGCACCTAAGACCGTTAAGGAAGGTGTCTCCAAGGACGAGGCCGATGCTCTGAAGAAAGCTCTCGAAGAGGCTGGTGCCGAAGTCGAGGTCAAATAGTTTGAACACTGTTTGGTTTCAGTAAGGAATATGGCCTCCGACTGGGTCGGAGTGCCTATTCCTTGTTACTTTGAAGGTGACATAAGCAGCTAGCCACGACCTGACATTGGAAGACAGTGCCGGTTGACATCTTTAAGACTATCTATTGTTCTTTAAAACCCACTTTTAATAGGTATTGCTTTGGCTAAAAAACAACCCAACGTAGTAAATTTTGCATCTGTACGCAAATTTGATTACCCTGATTTTCTGGATATCCAACTTAAATCGTTCCAGGATTTCTTCCAGATAGAGACAAATCCGGAGAACCGTTTGGATGAGGGACTATACAAAGTATTCAAGGAGAATTTCCCAATCACAGATGCACGTAATAATTTCACTCTAGAATTTCTGGATTACTATATTGACCCGCCGAGATACACGATAGAGGAGTGTATTGAGCGCGAGCTTACATATAGCGTTCCATTGAAAGCGAAACTGAAACTTTCGTGCAACGATCCAGAAAATGAAGAATTTCAGGCAATGGAGCAGTCGGTGTATTTGGGTTTAATCCCATATATGACGCCGAAGGGTACCTTCGTAATCAACGGTGCCGAGCGTGTTGTTGTATCGCAGCTACACCGCTCGCCGGGAGTGTTTTTCGGCACCCAGTTCCATTCCAACGGCACGCAGTTGTATTCTGCGCGTATCATTCCTTTCAGAGGCAGCTGGATGGAATTCACTACCGACATCAATAACGTGATGTATGCGTACATAGACCGCAAGAAAAAACTGCCTATCACCACGCTGTTGAGAGCCATAGGCTTTGAGTCGGATAAAGATATTCTGGATATCTTCGACCTTGCAGAGGAAATAAAGGTCACGAGGGCAAACCTTAAGAAGGCCATAGGCAAGAAACTCGCCGCGCGAGTGGTGGATACTTGGGTTGAGGATTTTGTGGATGAGGATACTGGCGAGGTCGTTTCGATGGAGCGTACAGAGGTTGCTATCGAGCGCGATGTGGAACTTTCGGAAGAGAATATTGAAAGAATACTTGAACTTAATGTCAAGTCTATTCTCGTCAAGACCGCGGAAAAAGACAACATTGATTACTCGGTTATATATAACACACTCAAGAAAGATACAGCTAACAATGCAAAAGAGGCTGTCGAATATATCTATCGCTTGCTGCGGAATGCGGAGCCGCCAGACGAGGAGACCGCACGTGGAATCATAGAGAAGCTTTTCTTCTCTGACAAGCGTTACGATTTAGGTGATGTAGGACGTTATCGGATCAATACGAAATTGAATCTTTCGGTTCCCGACAATGTGCGGGTGTTGACCAAAGAGGACATCACAGAAATCATAAAATATCTTATTAGACTTATCAATCAGAAAGCGGATGTAGATGATATAGACCATTTGAGCAATCGTCGTATCCGCACGGTGGGTGAGCAGTTGGCCGCCCAATTCAGCGTCGGACTCGCCCGTATGTCGCGTACAATACGCGAGCGCATGAACGTTAGGGACAATGAAAATTTTGCACCCACAGACCTCATCAATGCCAAAACGTTGTCATCGGTCATAAACTCGTTCTTCGGAACGAACCAACTCAGTCAGTTTATGGACCAGACGAATCCATTGGCGGAGATAACTCACAAGCGTCGTATATCAGCTCTTGGTCCCGGCGGTCTTTCGCGCGAGCGTGCCGGTTTTGAGGTTCGAGACGTACACTACACACATTATGGACGCCTTTGTACCATTGAGACCCCTGAAGGCCCGAATATTGGTCTTATCTCGTCGTTGTGCGTGTATGCCAAGATTAACAATTTGGGATTCATAGAGACTCCGTATCAACGTGTTGTCAATGGACAGGTGCAGATGAACGAGGCTCCTATCTATCTTTCGGCAGAGGCAGAGGAAAACAAGGTTGTGGCACAAGCCACTACGCGTCAGGACGAAAAGGGTAATATTCTTGACGACAAGGTTAAGGTTCGTCGTCAAGCCGACTTCCCCATCGTTTCGAAGGAAGAAATTGACCTTATTGATATCGCATCGAACCAAATAGCATCGATAGCCGCATCCCTCATCCCGTTCTTGGAGCACGACGACGCAAACCGTGCCCTTATGGGATCGAATATGATGCGTCAGGCTGTGCCGCTGCTTAATCCTGAAATACCTCTGGTTGGTACGGGCATCGAAAAAGCTGTGGCGGAAGACAGTCGTGTGCTTCTTAATGCGGAGGCCGATGGCGTGGTTGAGTATGTTGACTCTACCAAAATAGTCATTCGTCACAAACGCACTGAGACCGAGCGTTTGGTCAGTTTTGAGGATGACCTTAAAGAGTATAAACTCACAAAATACCAGCGTACAAATCACAGCACGGCTATAAACTTGCGTCCGATTGTGCGCAAAGGAGACAAGATACACAAGGGACAACTGCTTTGTGAAGGATATGCAACACAGGCAGGCGAACTGGCTCTGGGTCGCAACATGATGGTAGCGTTCATGCCGTGGAAGGGCTACAACTTTGAGGATGCCGTGGTGATTTCTGAGCGTGTGGTGCGTGAAGACATATTCACCTCGGTTCATGTTGAGGATTTCAAGTGCGAGGTACGTGACACTAAGCGAGGCTTGGAAGAATTAACCCGTGACATACCGAATGTCAGCAATGAGGCCATAAAAGACCTTGACGAGAACGGAATTATAAGAATTGGAGCCGAGGTCAAGGAAGGTGACATACTTGTTGGGAAAATCACGCCAAAGGGAGAGTCGGATCCTACGCCTGAAGAGAAACTGCTTCGTGCCATTTTCGGAGACAAGGCTGGTGATGTGAAAGACGCTTCGTTGAAGGTTCCGCCTTCGATTCAGGGAGTTGTTATCGGCAAGGAACTCTTCTCCAAAGTCGTTCACGACCGCAAGTCGCGCGCCAAGAGCAAGGATCTTTTGGCCAAGCCTGAGGCCGAGTTCAAATACGAGACAGAGGAACTTAAAGACAAACTTGTTGACCGACTGCTTGTCATCCTGAACGGAAAACTTTCCAGTGGTGTGTATTCATCGACAAGCAAGAAAGAACTTGTTCCCAAGAAGGTGAAATTCACCTCGAAATTGCTGAAGAACATAGACTATACTGAGGTCAATCCGAGTAAATGGACGACAGACAAGGAGACCAATGCTCTGATAAAAGAGTTGTTGAATAACTATAACGTCAAGTATCGTGAGATTGATTCCCGGTTTGCCCGTAAGAAATTTGCCATCACTGTGGGAGACGAGCTTCCGAACGGAATTGTTCAGATGGCCAAAGTTTATGTTGCCATGAAGCGCAAACTTCGTATAGGCGACAAGATGGCAGGTCGTCACGGTAACAAGGGTATCGTTTCGCGCATAGTGCGTCCCGAGGACATGCCGTTCTTGGCTGATGGAACGCCGGTGGACATAGTCTTGAACCCTCTGGGTGTGCCTTCGCGAATGAATCTAGGTCAGATTTACGAAACCGTTCTCGGTTGGGCTGGAAAGAAATTGGGGAAACGTTTCCAGACGCCTATTTTTGATGGTGCTACCCTTGACCAAATTAACGAATACATGAGAGAGGCCGGTCTGCCAGAGAACGGACGGACATACCTCTATGACGGTGAAACTGGAGAAAGGTTTGACCAGCCTGCAACGGTGGGTTACATCTATATGCTCAAACTGCATCACATGGTTGACGACAAGATGCACGCCCGTTCGATCGGACCATACTCACTTATCACCCAGCAGCCGCTTGGTGGTAAAGCCCATGCCGGTGGACAGCGTTTCGGAGAGATGGAGGTCTGGGCTCTTGAAGCTCACGGTGCTTCAAATGTGCTTCAAGAGGTGCTTACTGTCAAATCCGACGATGTCAATGGTCGTGCCAAGGAGTACGAGGCCATCGTGAAGGGTGACAATATGCCTGCAGCGGGTATTCCTGAGTCATTTAACGTGTTGGTTCATGAGATGCGTGGTTTGTGTCTTGAAGTGACATTCGAGTAGGTGACAAAAGGCTTTATCGTATTCGTTAAATCATAATTTCCAAAAGAAAATGGCATTCAAAAGTGATACACAGATAAAAAACGACTTTAATTCGATAACAGTCAGTCTTGCGTCGCCCGAGTCTATAAAGAAACGTTCGTATGGTGAGGTTACAAAGCCGGAAACCATAAACTACCGTACACTTAAGCCCGAGCGCGACGGATTGTTCTGTGAGCGCATTTTCGGTCCTACACGCGACTGGGAGTGCCACTGTGGCAAGTACAAGCGTATTCGCTACAGAGGTATTGTATGTGACCGTTGCGGTGTTGAGGTGACGGAGAAAAAGGTGCGTCGTGAGCGTATGGGTCATATCGAACTTACTGTGCCGGTTGCCCATATATGGTTTTTCCGTTCGCTTCCTAACAAGATAGGCACGCTGCTTGATATTCCGAGCAAGAAGCTTGAGCAGGTGATTTATTACCAGAAATACGTTGTCATACAGCCAGGAAAGGCCATGCTTAATGATGCTCCGGTGCAGAAACTCGACCTGCTTTCTGATGAGGAGTACTATGCTGTGGTTGACACTCTTCCTGAGGGTAATGAGCAGCTTCCGGACAGCGACCCTGACAAATTCATCGCAGGGATGGGCGCAGAGGCTCTATACACGCTCCTATGTCAGATTAACCTGGACAAGGTAGCCAATGAGTTGCGCGCCAAGGCTTATGAAGAGACTTCCAATCAGCGTAAGCAGGATGCATTGAAGCGTCTTAACGTTGTCGAATCGTTCCGCGAATCGCGCAAACGTATGCTTGCGCGCGGTCTTGACAACCGTCCAGAGTGGATGATTGTAAAGATAGTTCCCGTGATACCCCCCGAGCTTAGACCATTGGTGACGCTGGAAGGTGGACGTTTTGCCACCTCTGACATCAACGAGTTGTATCGTCGTGTTATCATTCGTAACAATCGTCTGAAACGTCTTTTTGAGATAAAGGCTCCCGAGGTCATCATGCGTCACGAAAAACGTATGCTGCAGGAGGCTGTAGATTCACTCTTTGACAACAGCCGCAAGGTAAGTAGTGTCAAGTCAGAGTCGAACCGTTCGCTCAAGTCGCTGAGCGACTCACTCAAGGGCAAACAGGGCCGATTCCGTCAGAACCTTCTTGGTAAACGTGTTGACTATTCCGGTCGTTCCGTTATCGTAGTGGGACCCGAACTGAAGATGCACGAGTGCGGCCTTCCTAAGGATATGGCTGCCGAACTGTTTAAGCCGTTCGTTATACGTAAGCTCTTAGAGCGTGGTATCGTGAAGACAGTCAAGTCGGCCAAGCGTATTGTTGACCGTAAGGAACCGGTGGTAATGGAGATTCTTGAGAACATACTTAAAGGACATCCCATACTGCTCAACCGTGCTCCTACGCTACACCGTTTGAGTATTCAGGCTTTCCAGCCGCGCTTGGTTGAGGGTAAGGCCATTCGTCTGCACCCTCTCGTGTGTACTGGATTCAACGCTGACTTCGACGGTGACCAGATGGCTGTCCATGTACCACTGGGCAACGCAGCCATACTGGAGGCCCAGATCCTCATGCTTTCGACTCACAATATTCTAAACCCTGCCAACGGTGCACCTATTACGGTTCCGTCACAGGACATGGTGCTCGGCTTGTACTATATGACCAAACCTCGTCGTACAACTGCAGATGAGACTGTCAAGGGTGAAGGATACCGTTTCTACTCTCCCGAAGAGGTTATTATAGCTTACAATGAAAAGCGTGTTGACCTCAATGCATGCATCAGTATGAAGATGCCGGCAATTCACGGCAGAGATGAACATGCTTATATAAAGACCGATGGCACTTTCACAGAGGTTATCAAGGATGGACAAGGGCAGTTGCTCACAGATTGCGATTGCACTAACAAGCAGGAAATAGCCGAGCGTAGTCGTACTGAGTTTGAAATTCTACGTGACAAGAATGGCAACCCTGTCCTTGACAACAAGGGCCACTATATAAAGACCGACCGTATCCGTACCACTGTTGGACGTGTTATCTTCAATCAGGTTGTTCCTACAGAGTATGGCTATATCAACCAGGTTTTAGGGAAAAAGTCGCTGCGTGACATCATCGGAGACCTCTTCACCACTTGTGGTAACGCCGTTACGGCTGCTTTCCTCGACGACATCAAGAGCATGGGCTACCGTCAGGCATTCCGTGGCGGTCTCTCGTTCAACCTCGGCGATGTGATTATCCCGAACGAGAAGGAGACCATGATAGAGAAGGCCAACGACGAGGTCGAGGAGGTTATGGCTCAGTACGCTATGGGTCTTATCACCAACAACGAGCGTTATAACCACGTTATTGATATTTGGACCAACACCAATAACCAGCTCACTGAAACCTTGATGAAACGCCTCAAGGCTGATAATCAGGGATTCAACCCTATCTATATGATGTACGACTCCGGTGCTCGTGGTAGCAAGGAGCAGATTCGTCAGCTTTCCGGTATGCGTGGTCTTATGGCCAAGCCGCAGAAGGCCGGTGCCGCTGGTAACGAGATTATCGAAAACCCAATTATATCCAACTTCAAGGAAGGTCTATCCGTGTTGGAGTATTTCATTTCTACTCACGGTGCCCGTAAGGGTCTGGCCGACACTGCTCTTAAGACGGCTGACGCCGGTTACCTTACCCGTCGTCTTGTTGATGTGGCTCACGATGTCATCATCACCGAAGAGGACTGCGGTACACTCCGTGGGCTCCCGACCACCGCTCTCAAGAAAGGCGAGGACATAGTACAGTCGCTTACCGAGAAGATACTTGGTCGCACTACCGTCCACGACATCGTTAATCCTCTTACCGGTGAGGTTATAGCCCAGTCGGGAGACGAACTCACAGAGGATATATGCCGTAAGATAGAGGAATCGCCTATAGAGGAGGTCGAGATACGTTCAGTTCTCACCTGCGAAGCCAAGCACGGGGTATGCGCCAAGTGCTATGGTCGCAACCTCGCCACAGGCAATATGGTTCAGAAGGGTGAGGCTGTTGGTGTTATCGCTGCTCAGGCTATTGGTGAGCCTGGTACGCAGCTTACCCTTCGTACGTTCCACGTAGGAGGTGTCGCTGGTGGAAACATCGGTACAACTTCAAGCCTGCAGGCCAAGTATGACGGACGCCTCGAAATCGATGAGCTTCGCTCGATACCATACGCCGACAGTGACGGCAGCAAGTATGATGTTGTCATTGGTCGTTCTGCCGAGATGCGCATAGTTGACACCAAAACGGAGGTTACGCTCTATTCCGCACTTGTTCCTTATGGTTCAAAACTTTACAAGCATGCGGGTGACATCTTGAGCAAGGGTGAGCTTATTGCTGAATGGGATCCTTACAATGCTGTTATCATATCTGATGAGAACGGTAAGGTTTCGTTCGAGAACGTGGAAGAGAATGTCACCTACCGTGTTGAGTCAGACGCTCAGACTGGACTTCAGGACAAGGTCATCATCGAATCGCGTCAGCGTACGAAGAATCCTGTCCTCAACATTGTGGATTCCGAGGGTAATGTCCTCAAAGCATACGACCTTCCCGTTGGAGCACACATCGGAGTTGATCAAGGGCAGAAACTCAAAGCCGGTGATATCATGGCCAAGATACCGCGTTCGTTCGGTAAGGCAGGCGATATCACGGGCGGTCTGCCGCGCGTGACCGAGCTCTTCGAGGCCCGTAACCCGTCTGATCCAGCCACTGTGGCTGAAATAGACGGTATTGTCAGCGTCGCCAAAAAGCTCAAGCGCAACAACCGTGAAATCACCATTACCAGCAAGACTGGCGAACAGCGCAGCTATCTCATCAGCACCAGCAAGCAGATTCTTGCACAGGATAACGACTATGTCAAGGCAGGCACACCGCTCTCCGAGGGTGCGGTTACTCCGGCCGACATATTGGCTATCAAGGGACCGATGAAGGTTCAGGAGTATATCGTCAACGAAGTTCAAGAGGTTTACCGTCTGCAGGGTGTGAAAATCAATGACAAACACTTCGAGATAATAGTGCGCCAGATGATGCGTAAGGTGGAGATAGTCGATCCGGGCGACACACGCTTCCTTGAAGGCGAATTGGTCAACAAGATTGATTTTCATGAGGTCAACGACGAGATATTCGGCATGATGGTTGTTACGGAAAAAGGCGACAGCGAGAACCTCGAGAAAGGGCAGCTTGTCACTGCACGTCAGCTCCGCGACGAGAATTCGCAGCTACGTCGTAACGACAAGAAATTGGTTGAAGCCCGTGATGCGAAGCCGGCTACGGCAAAGCAGATACTACAGGGTATCACACGAGCCTCCCTCCAGACGCGCTCATTCATCTCCGCCGCCTCGTTCCAGGAAACCACCAAGGTTCTTACCGAGGCTGCCATCAATGCAAAGTGCGACCACCTCGAAGGTATGAAAGAAAACGTTATTGTCGGACACCTTATTCCTGCAGGTACCGGACTCCGCGAATATCAGAATCTCGTTGTGGGCAACAAGGCCGAAGTCGAAGCCTCACAGAAGCTTAAATAACGCTGATTTCAATTACTTCAATCAAGTCCTTGCGGTGTGAACTGCAAGGACTTTTTTCATTCGGAGAAGTTATTTAGACAGCACTTTTATTTCCACTCTGCGGTTCTTTGCGCGTCCCTCCTCGGTGCTGTTGTCCGCAATCGGTCGTTCCTTGCCATAACCGCGATAGTTTAGTCGCTTTGCGTCGATACCTTTCGCAGTCAAGTAGTCTGCTACAGCCTTTGCACGGTTTTCTGAGAGCTTGCGGTTGTATTCCGTGCTCCCCTTGTCGTCGGTGTGCCCACCGATCTCTATTTTCATACGAGGGTTGTTTTGCAGCAAATTGAACAGATCGCTTAGTTCTTTGTACGACTGTTGCAGTATCACGCTGCGGTCGAACTGGAAGTAAATGTCGTGAAGCACCACGGTACTGCCCACTGCCAGCTCCTCGGGTGATGAGTTTTTTTCAGGTTCTTTTACTTCTTCCGTTTGTCCACTTTCCAGTTCGATGACGCTCACATCGTCGATGTAATAGTAACTTCCGCTCAGTATCTGCGTCAGCCCATCCATTTCCGTTATTGTAGAATGTGCTGCGTCGTAGAAGTTCCCTATTGTCATGAATTCTTCACCACCGTTGGCCACAAACTCACCGCTCACTTCCATCCAGTGTGCTGTGTCTGTCAGTGGTTGGCTGCTCACGGCTTGCGGTGTGTAATATGTCGAAATAGTCTGGTTTACCAGCGAATTTGTCTGCTGAGTGCTCTTTCTCATAAGTATTGCTCTGCCGCTGTCTTCGATGCGCTCTTTAGTGAAAAGAGCGCCTATTGTCGATACGGCTGCGGTTGAGTTTTCAGAGAGGCTTACATGGAATTCCACTCTGTATCTGTAGCCTGCCTTCAGAGGCCGCTTCAGCTGCGTCTGCAAGTATTCGCGGTAGTCGTTCTTAGAGCAGTATATCCCGCAGTAGGCGGCGCCGGTGCGAGGCAGTTGGTAGCCGAGTTTGTTTTTTGGTACGGCGCACTCTCGTGAGGCACAGAGGTTGAAGTAGTCGGCGCTTCCGGCGGTGGGTTGGTACCAAGCCTCGACGATGGTTAGAACGCCTTTGGCGTCGATTTTCCTGGGACATTCAAGATAGTCCTCGAAGGAGGGGTTGAACACCAGGTTTTCAGCCTGACTCCATGCCATTTTACCAAGAGCAAGGGAGAGCAGTAGTATAATGCAAGACCTATTCATCCCTTAGTCACATCAAGTAAAACGGCCCATAACTCCTCAGCAGCTTTGTCCCAGCTGAACAGTTTGCGTCTTTCACGTCCGCGTTCAATCAATGACTCCCGAAGATGATGGTTTTCGACTAGTTGCAACATGGCATTAGATATTTCATTGACATTGTGAGGGTTCACCAATAGGGCGGCGTCTCCAGCCACTTCTGGCATAGAGGATGTATTGGAAGTGATTACAGCAGTCTCGGCGTTGAAAGCTTCGACTATTGGTATTCCGAATCCCTCGAAGAACGAAGGGTAAACCAAAGCAGTTGCGGAACTCATCAGCTTGGACAGCTCGTCGGCTTCGGCTCTTCCGATAAATATCACGTCATCGCTGTGGTTCATGCTGTTGTAAGCGGACTTCAGTTCTGCTTTCCACCAAACTTTGGCGCCAACAACCACGAGTTTGTAATCTTTGCTTTCCCTTACCAAGTCGAAAGCCTTAAGAAGATTGGCCAAGTTTTTTCTTCTTAGAATTGTGCTTACGAACAGGAAAAAGGGTTTGCCACCACTATATTTCGACCGTATCGTTTGTTTTTTCGATTCGGAAAGGGGTTTATAGGCCATGCCGGCTCCGTTATAGACCACGCTGATTTTCGCGCCATCCACGCCGTAGGTGTCGGCAATGTCGCGTTTAGAATAGTCCGATACTGTAACCACGTGTGTGGCTTTCCGCGCATATTTTGGAAAGAAATACTCCATGTACCGTTGGTGAGACCACCTCATGTTATTACTGAAATGGGCAAAGTTGATGTCGTGTATTACATCGATGGTCTTGACTTTGGAATGGAGAGGAATAAAGCCGTCAGGCGAAAGGAACAACTCTATGTTGTGTTTTTTTATGGCTCTTGCAATGCCCACTTCGAAAAACAGCCACCATAGTATTGGATGTCGAGCAGGCGGATTCACCACCACGGGTGTCACATTATCTGCAAAGAGGAATTGTTGGGAAGGTTTCCGGTCGAAGAAAAAAAAGAATTCATGCTCAGGATGGTATGACACCATACGTCTTAGCGTTTCATAGGCGAACCACCCTATACCGTCCATACGCCCCTCAAGCAGCAGGCGTGTGTTTACCCCTATCCTCATCAGGCCTCCAGCGTCTTTGGTTCTGGCATCGCTTTGCCTAGCACAAACGCCTCAACTACGGGAGGAAAGTATGTTTTCTCCAATATGTGTATCTTTTCGGCAAGTGTGTCGGCTGTGTCGGCTTCCGTCAGGCGGCATTTCGCCTGGAACAGCGTCCGCCCATGGTCATATTTCCCATCTACCACATGTATCGTGATGCCGCTTTCCGGCTCCTTGTTCGCTATCACCGCCTCGTGTACGTGGTGCCCGTACATCCCCTTTCCGCCGTAGTTCGGCAGTAGGGCGGGGTGGATGTTGATTATCCTTTCGTCGTAGGCCTCCAGCAGGTTTTGCGGCACCAGCAGAAGGAATCCGGCCAGTATCAGGTAGTCCACACTTTTTTCACGAAGATACTCCAGCACACAGTCAGTCTCCATAAAATCCTTGCGGTTGAAGTATTTTGCCTCTATTCCCAAAGTGGCCGCACGCTGTGCCACGTAAGCATCTTTGCGGTTATACACTATGCAGGCCACCTCTATCTCCTTGCTCCCAGCTAGATATTCGCTAATCTGTTGTGCGTTTGTCCCGTTTCCCGAGGCCAGTATTGCTATTCTTTTCATGTTTTCAATATTAGGTTACAATAATAACGCATAAAACCACTCTTTTGTTATGGAAACAATAGTGGAGTTGGTCGAAATGTTGGTTCGCATTTGAGAATTTCATTCCAGAGGTCTCTTACATTCATCCCACTCTTAAGAAAAATGGGCATTAGGTTTCTCTTACTTTTGTTTAGGATGTTATGGGGTTTTGTTTAGGAGTTGATAGTTTTATATGGATGATAACGAATTTATGTTACGATAGGGCTAGATCATCGATAGGTCACGGTTAGGATTGGATAAGGTTTTTGTTGGGTTTAAGCTGTGCGGTTTTACGTTGCGTGTTTTCATGCCTGACGTTGCGGGAACTGGATTAACAGTCTTTTTTTAGCGTTGTAATACTGGTATATTGAGAAAAATACACTTGCATTCTGTCGTTGAACCCATATTTTTATCTTATATGTTTTAACATTTCGCATACTTCTTAGTCCATGTTTTAAAAACATTTCGGTTCGCAAATGTCTATAAATGTGAAAAAAATTAACAAATCATAAGTTTGTTTCCCAGTTTATTAACTTTTTGTTGGGGATAAACCGAAACGAAAAACACTTGTATGTTTGTTTTTTTTTGTTTCTTTGCAACTCGTTTAATCCCAAAAAATAAGATTATGTCTGAAATTGCAACTAAAGTAACAGCCATCATTGTTGACAAGCTTGGTGTTGATGAAAAAGAAGTGGTTGAAACCGCTAATTTTGCTAACGATCTCGGAGCTGATTCTTTGGATACCGTTGAGCTTATCATGGAGCTTGAAAAAGAGTTCGGGATCAGCATCCCAGAGGATGCCGCGGAGAAAATCTCCACTGTTGGCGACGCCATCAAGTTCATTGAAGAGGCTAAAGCCAACTAAAAACAATTCTGCTGCGTAGTATTCTATGCAACTGAAACGTGTTGTAGTCACAGGCATCGGGTCGCTTACTCCTGTCGGCAATGACGTTCCATCGATGTGGGACTCTCTGCTACACGGGGTAAGCGGTGCTGATGTTATTACGTATTTCAACACTGAGAAATTCAAATGTCGCATTGCATGCGAGCTTAAATCCTACAATCCCCTTGACCATTTTGACCGCAAGGAGGCTAACAGGCTTGACCTTTTCACGCAGTATGCTCTTGTGGCCGTTGCAGAGGCTGTCAAGGATTCTGCTGTCTTCGAAGGCGATATCGACAAAGAAAGGGTTGGAGTTGTCTGGGGATCGGGATTCGGCGGTATCAACACCTTCCAGAGTGAGAGCATAGAGTTCTACAAAGGAGGTTGTGTGCCGCGTTTCAGTCCTTTTTTCATACCCCGCACTATAACCGACATCTGTCCAGGACAGATTTCCATAAAATACGGGCTCAAGGGACCCAATTATTCCACATCGGCGGCTTGTGCATCATCGGCTGTGTCGCTTGGTGATGCATTTGACATCATTCGTCTTGGCAAAGCCGATGTTGTCGTTACGGGAGGTTCGGAGGCAGCCGTCTCAGAGAGCGGTATCGGAGCCTTCTCGTCGATGCAGGCAGTTTCTACCCGCAACGACGATCCCAAGACCGCTTCGCGTCCGTTTGACAAGGACCGTGACGGTTTTGTGCTCGGTGAAGGAGCGGCAGCCATAGTTCTTGAGGAACTGGAACACGCTAAGGCTCGGGGAGCCAAGATTTATGCCGAAATGACCGGCTGGGGTGCCACTGCTGACGCACACCACATCACCGCGCCCCACCCTGAAGGTGTCGGAGCAGCCGCTGCCATGCGACTGGCTGTTGAAGAGTCAGGCATGAAACTCACCGATGTTGTCCATATTAACACTCACGGCACATCGACGCCGATCGGAGACATCGCCGAACCCAAGGCTGTAGCCACTCTTTTTGGCGACCATGCCAAAGAGATAAGTCTCAACTCCACTAAGTCGATGACGGGGCACCTCCTTGGCGGTGCTGGTGCTTTAGAGGCTGTCATAACAATCCTTTCTGTCAAGAACGACATTATACCGCCCACCATCAACCATTTTACAGACGACCCTCGAATCGAGCCTTTGGATTTCACGTTCAATGCTCCTCGTAAGCGCGAAGTGAACTTTGCCCTAAGCAATGCTTTCGGTTTTGGCGGTCACAACGTATCACTTGCTTTTCGCAAATGGAGTTGAAGAGTTTCTTCACGCGGAAGTTCTCAAAAAGTCCATACGCCGAAATCAGATCCTTTTGCCGTAAGGCATTAGGTTTTTCGCCGCATGACCTAGAGCTTTACCTCACCGCGCTCACCCACAAGTCGTCGATGCACGAGTTCTCGGACGGGCGCAAGCTCAACAACGAGCGGCTTGAATATCTCGGAGATGCGATGCTCAGTGCCATTGTAGCCGAATATCTTTACTCGAAATATCCCGACCGCGGCGAAGGCTATCTCACGGAGTTGCGTTCAAAGATAGTCAGTCGCCGCAGCCTAAACAAGATTGCACATAAGATGGGGTTGTTTGACATTATTGTTTACAACCGTTCAGCTATCCGTATCTCGCAAAACCGCTCCCTCGAGGGCAACGCACTTGAGGCGCTTATCGGAGCCATCTACATTGACCGTGGGTATTCTTTCACACGCAAGGTTGTTATGAAACGTATTATAAACCACTATACTGATATTGATACCCTGGCCAGTACTGATTGGAATTACAAGGGACTGCTTATTGACTATTGCCAGAAGCGCCACCTACATATCAGTTTCGTGCTTGACCGAACCGAGAGGCAAGGACACGACAATCACGCGGTTTACTACGTCCATGTTGACATAGAGGGAGAGGCAAAGGATTCGGCAAACGGACTTAGCATCAAGTCAGCAGAGCAGTTTGCAGCCGAACGGACCTACCGTCGTCTTACTGCATCAAACCCCACAGAAAAGAAACAATAAAAAACAGACACCCACAAAGGTGAATGTCTGTTCCGTTCAGTCATCCCTTCCTTTGAAGGGTGGAAGAGTTAGTTGTTCTGCTCGGCAGCGATAACAGCTTTGTGCACTGCCGTCCAGCCCTGTGCGTTGAGGCCCCAGTTGTTGGTGGAGTTCTTGTTTCCGCACACTCTGACTTTTCTTCTCTTCACTTTTTTGTTAGCATTGATACCCATAACAGTTATGTTTTTTTAATTTTTCTTCTGATTGTCAGTAATTAACACTAATTGTTAATAACTGAATGAGTTGGCAAAGATAAACTAAATTAATGAATTGTGCAACTTTTTTTGCGTTTTATCATTTTTCGTGGGTTGCATATCCAGCCTGAAATCAGGTTTGGTTTTCCCTACAAACAAGCAAAAGGGAGGCATCTGGCCTCCCTATGCTGTTGTTGATATGGCGGTTCTGTTACTGCCTCACCAGCACTTTGCGAGAAGGCCACTCGCCCACCTTCACCATATATACACCAGCCGATGTGACGGGTATCTCAACCACTGCTTGCTGACCGCTGTCTGCTGTCTGCTTAATCACCCTTCCCATAACATCATAAACTACAACCGACTGCCTGCCGTCTGCTGCCGTCTGCCCGCTAAAATCTATCACAATCCTGTTGTCGCGGGTGTATATCTTGATGTTGTCGGCTGTCTCCACATCATTGATGCCCTCCGTTGCGGTGCGGAAGTAGGCAGTGTAGGTGGCGTCTGCCGTTACTGTGATGGTGCGGAAGTCATTGGTGTTGCCGTCGTGCCACTGCACAAACTCGTAGCCAGCGAACGGTTCGGCTGTGATGGTTATCATGGCGCCAGCGTCATATAGGCCGCCGCCTGTCACGGTGCCACGTTCGGGGTTGTTCGACACCACTGTGATGAGGTACTGCTGCGGCTCGCTGCCGCCGGCGGTGAAGTAGGCGGTATATGTGGCGTTGCCCGTCACCGTGATGGTGCGCTGTGCTTGTGTGCTGCCGTCGCTCCATTGTGTGAAGGTGTAACCACTGAGCGGTGTGGCGGTGATGGTTGTTGTTGCGCCCTGGGCGAAGGTCCCGCCACCCGATACCGTACCCATCGAGGTGTTGTCGGAGAGGACGGTGACGGTGAACTGCTGGTTCTGCACCGAGGTGGCGATATTCGAGCGTGATGATGCGGTGATAGATTTGGCGCTAGAGGCCACAACCTCTATCTGATAATATACATTGCCTGAAGGGGCGTTGTTGTCGCTGTAGGTGGTGGCGGCGGAGGATAGTTCGGTAAGCAGGCTCATGCTTGCCGACGAGGTACCGCGGAAGATGCGGTAGCCGCTGTAGTTGAACCCCACGTATGGAGTCCACGACAGGTTCCAGGTGGTGCCCTGCCCCTGGCTTATCTGTAGGTGCATGGTGGTGTGCGGAGTGCTGAGGTCGGACTCTGTGCCGTTGGCTGCGACCTCCGACAGCTTGTAACTGTAGGCTTGTGTGGCTGTGTTCGAGTTGTCGTCAACCCATGAATATTCCGTCGCATTCGTAGCGTTCACAAATCCCACTATGGAGTAGCCACCAAGCCCCTCGCGATATATGTTATACCTGACCACCGACACACCCTGACGCGGTTCCCACCGCACCACGTTGTGCCCATTCTGGTCCACACCCACGCAGGCGATCGAAGGGGCATTGTCCGAAGGCTGTCCCCCGCCGCCGTCGGCCTCGAAGTAGGCTGTATATGTAAAGTTGCCGATAACGGTTATGTATCGTGGGTTGGAGGTGTTGTCATCCTGCCAGCGGGTGAAATGGTACCCGCTATTGGCCACCGCAGTCAGAGTGGCCGTGGAACCGGAGGCATAGCTGCCGCCGCCGACCACGCTACCCATCGACGCATCTGCCGAAACACCCGTTATTGTATAGTAGGTGGTCGGCTGGCTGCCTGTCGGCACGAAGTATGCTATCAGGTCAACATCATTCGAAACGGCAAAGGTATAAGGATTGTCCGTCATCCCGTTGTTCCAGCTGGAGAAGGTATATCCGGAATAGGCCATTGCCGTGACAGTGCACGGGCTACCGTAGGTGAAAGTGGTTCCCGATGCCTGTACCGAGCCGTGCGCTATGTCGTCAACCGTCACGCTTACAGTGTAAACGTCTATGGCGAATGTCGCCGTCAGCGACATATCGCCGGTGATGATCACCCGGCGCGGATTTTCGGTGACGTAGTCGTCCCAGCTCACAAAGTGGTAGCCTGTCGCAGGCACCGCTGTCACTGTCGTGGTGTCGAGATAGTTGTATGTTCCGCCACCGATGACAGAACCTTGGTTTGCGTTGCCGCTCTGCACCGTCAGGGTATATTGATTTGGTGCGAAGTAGGCGATGTAGTTTGCATCATCGGTAACTGTGATGGTGCGAGGGTTACTGGTGTTGCCGTCTTGCCATTGTGTGAAGTGGTAGCCGTAGTTGGGAATGGCTGTTATTGTCGCGGTTGAACTTACAGGATAATCACCCCCACCGGAAACAGTGCCCATTGAAGGGTTGGCTGAAAACACAGAGATATTCTTTAGCTCTCCAGCTACGACAAACGGTACCTCGGTTGGGCAGTCGTCATAACCGATTACAATTGGAACCCAGTTTTCTCCGTCAACGCTGCAGACGGCTTTGGCTGTATATGAACCCACAGTAAGGGGTGCAACCGGAACGTCGGAGAACGGCAGGCTCCTGGTTGAATTGGCGTTGAGGCTGGTCGATCCAAATTGAGCCAGTATTGCCACCATCTCGTCGTTGTCATCGAATGCAGCGACTCCGAGGTAACCCACAAATGGTCTCATGCTGCGATTCCTGAAAGTGCATGAGCCAGATATGGTCCCATTAACAGGAACGTATTGTGTTACAGTGAACGTATCGGTTGTCTGTATCCCCGGCATTATACCAGTGACAGCATCCTGATAATAGTTGTAGCCACCTTCGGTGTATCCAATGCCACCTGATCCTGGATTTAGGGATGTCAACGAGAAATATCCGTCGCCAGAACCGCTCCAGCCCCAATTGAAATGGAATTTGTCATTTGCGTCATATCCATCGCACACAAAGCTGTGACCACCAGTACCATCCTGCGTAGCACCGCCATAGATAACTGGTCTGCGGGCATCTAACTCGGTCTTCAGCTTGTTCTTCCATGCTGTTTCATTTGTGCCGGAGTAATTCCTGTTCAGATATATTGTCGAACTTGCGTAGAAAAAATATGTCTTTAAGGCTGTTGGAACGCCTGCCTGGGAAGCACCGCTAGCCTGCCAGCTATAATTCATTTCAACGCTTACGCCACAGTGGAACATAAGCAGTGCCACTGCGTTTTTCTGGGTAGTGGACCAACTGCTAGCCGAATTCCCGCCACCAACAGGCATCATTGTCCATGCATAGTTGGTGTCGAAACTCGCTGAAATCTGGAGTGTCGGAGCATTGGCGGAAAGGCTGCTGCATTGGTAAGTTTTACTACCAGCTCCCTTTATCGGCCAGTTCCAGAATTTCATAACCTGTGCCATTGCGGTTGCAACGCAACCCGTAACAGATCTTATGGTTTGGTCACCATATACATCGTAAGGGCATAATTGGTTGTATGGAGTACTCTGATCCCACTGTGTCTCAATAAGTGGCGATACTGATTTTGTCCTCCTATTTGCTTTCGGAGTCGCACCGGACATAAGTCGCTGCCAGTCTGCGGCTGTCTCAACGTCAGCCACAACCCCGTTATCGCGTGCATATTGTATCTCGTCGCTGTAGTGTGTAATCCAGCCACGGAAGTTTTCGGGCAATTCGGTGGTACTGAGTATGCCGTTGGTGGTGGAGTAGCCGAGTATAGGTATTGCTACATCGTCTGCAGCGACAATGACGAATCCGTTGTTGTCCATCGTTACGAACACATACATGTTCTGCAGACCCAGTTCGGACGAAATCTCATCAAATTGCGGATTTTTGTCCGACGAGACGGTATTCCAGAAATTTGTCGCAACAATGCGGGCGTTACTTTGAGAGACGGGTGTTGAATACACCACAAAATCCAGCACAATACAGGTTAAAAGGAATACTAGTTTTTTCATTGTTTTATTACATTTTAGAAAAAGGTGTTTATTAACAAAAAAAAGAAAGGCATGAGACTTTGTGCTCATGTCCGTCTAGTTGTAGGTATCGGCAAACACCTTATCAGGAACGGGGTCTATGGAACATATCTCATGCCTGACGGTATGCAATACACATACACATTCAAGCATAAAGCATAAATGCTCCGTCCTCCTGAGTGAATTTTTGCCGATTTCACAACTAAGGACATTTTAGCTATGCTTTTCTCGCATACTTACATTCTCTCGTAAGCGGTTGCAAAGATACGACAAAAAACATTAGATAACAAATTATCAACCTCACTTAATCATTACTCGTATCTTTTTACTATCTTTGCAATCCTCGAATTGATAACAAAAACTTGGAAGACATGAAAAGACAGATTAAAAACAATGTCAGCTGGGTCGGCTATATCGACTGGGAACTGGAGACTTTCCACGGCGACGACTACTCGATAATGAACGGCTCAAGCCAGAACGCCTACCTCGTCGAAGAGGGAAAGACGGTACTGATAGACACCATCTGGACTCCGCACAGATTTGACTTTGTGGAGAACCTGAAGAAGGAGATAGACTTGAAGAAAATAGACTATGTGATAGCGAACCACGGAGAGTGTGACCACTCTGGAGCGCTGACGGCTCTGATGGCCGAGATACCGGAGACGCCTATATACTGCACGGCGCAGGCGGTGAAGAGTCTGGAAGGACAGTATGGTAAGAGAGGGTGGAACTTCCACGTGGTGAAGACGGGCGACGAGCTGGAGATAGGTAATGGGAAGAAGCTGGTGTTCGTGGAGATGAAGATGCTGCACTGGCCGGACTCGATGGCAACGTATATGACGGGCGACAACATATTGTTCTCGAACGACGCTTTCGGCCAGCACTACGCAGTCGATGAGCTCTTCAACGACAAGGCGGACCAGTGCTTGCTGTACAAGGAGGCAATAAAATACTACACGAACATATTGAATCCGTTCTCGAACCTGGTGGCGAAGAAGATAGAGGAGATAGTGGGGATGGGTTTGCCGATAAATATCATAGCGCCGTCGCATGGGGCAATTTGGCGCGAGCGGCCGATGCAGATTGTGGAGACCTACGCCAAGTGGGCGGCAGCATACCAAGAGAACCAGATAACGGTGGCATACGACACGATGTGGGAAGGGACGACGCAGATAGCGCATGCGATAGCGGAAGAGATAAGGAGGCAAAGCCCGGAGACGGTGGTGAAGGTGTTCAACGTGGCTAAGGCCGACAAGAACGAAGTGATGACCGAGGTGTTCAAGTCTAAGGCGATAGTGGTAGGTTCGCCGACGGTGAGCAACAGCATACTGTCGAGTGTGGCAGGGTGGATTGAGTTCTTGAAGCAGCTGAAGTTCAAGAACAAAAAGGCGGCAGCTTTCGGATGCTACGGCTGGAGCGGCGAGTCGGTGAAGATATTGCAGGAGAAGTTGAAAGATGCGGGATTCGAGGTGGTTGAGGAGAACATTAGAGCATTCTGGAAACCGACAGAAGAAGACATGGCCAAGATACCCGCACTGGTAAAATCACTGATAGCATAAATATTCAAATGAAAGGGACCGTGAAACACTTTTTATTGTTACTACTAGCACTATGGTTTGTGTTGCCATTGTCTGCCCAAAGTCTGAAAAAGAAAAACGAGATGCGCGACTCACTAATCAACGCGCTCACGGAGACTGTAAGTCAGATGCAAGCCAAACTGGCGGAAGACGAATCTACATTCAGGTCGGAGATAGAGACGATGCAGCATGAGATAGACGATATGCGCATCCAACAGGAAAAGCATGAGAAGATAATCGGGCAGCTGCAGTCGAAAATACACACACTGGAAAAGGACCTGGAGGCATTGAAGAAGGGCGAGTTGGACGAGTATATAGTGAAACCAGTCACCACAGAGGATACAATTGTGTATCTGGTGCAGCAATACTACAATGCGAAGCGCTGGACAGACCAGTTGCAATATGTGCTTGACAGTGCGCGGGTAGAGCCGCTTATGAGAAGATACTATAGCGGAGGATATTCGCCAGAGAAGATAAAGAAGTCGATGATTTCGGTGGATGACGAAGAGGTGCAGATGGGTCGTGTCACACGAGTAGATGCCGATATGTACACGGTCTATATGAAGCGGACCGAGGAAGGGTTTAAAATAGACTGGCAAGCCACCACGGGAACCGACGAGTACTCGTTTGAAGCATTCCGAGCCGAGAAAAGCACGGTGACAAGGCAGTTCAGAGTTACCGCGCGGCTGGGCAGCGAGTTCGCCAGCGACTACGGTTTGACCACTGCCAAGTATTACAATGTTCGCATAGGAGAGTCGGCTTTTGTGCTGAAGAACTCCGAGGCCGGCCGTCAGCTCTACGAGGTGGTCAAGGACGGCTACGCCCACGACGTGATACTTCAGGTGCGCTACGAGAAGAAGAGTATCAAGAGTGGCTACACCCGTATGTTCCCCATCATTGTGGGCTTCGTCAAAGAGGGCTGGAGTCTTGAGGACGGACAGTAAATGACGTTTGAAAATATAATTTAAAACTAATTCTAAAACCATGACTTACGCAATTGGAATCGACATCGGTGGCACCAACACCGACATGGGACTTGTGCGAGAGGACGGTAAAATCATCGCCCGAGCTAACATCCCAACAAACGCCTACACCGAGCTGCAGCCTTACATCAAAGACATCATGGGCAGCATTGCCAAACTGATGAAGGACAACGGCATCAATGTCATAGAAGGCATCGGCATCGGCGCACCCAACGGCAACTTCTATACGGGATGTGTAGATAACGCCCCCAACCTTACCATCAAAGGGGTTTTGAACTTCGAGGAGGAGATTCACAAATATATGCAGGTGCCAGTGGTGCTGAGCAACGACGCCAACGCCGCCGCTTACGGCGAGTTGATATATGGCGGAGCCAAAGGCTTGCAGCACTTCATCATGTTCACGCTCGGAACGGGAGTGGGCAGCGGAGTTGTGGTGGACGGGAAGTTGGTGCATGGCTCCACGGGTGCTGCCGGCGAGCTGGGCCATGCCATCCTTATACCTGAAGGACGTCAGTGTAGCTGCGGACGCAAGGGATGCTTGGAGACCTACACCTCGGCGAGGGGTATAGTGCAGACCTTCTGCGAGCTGCGCAAGGAGACCCCTGGCTACAGCGGAGAGCTGAAAGATGTGGCCGACAAGGACATCACCTCCAAGATGATAGGCGATGCCGCCAACAGGGGCGACGCCGTAGCGCTGAAGACCTACGAGAAGACGGGCTATTGGTTGGGCATAGCGGTGGCCAACTCAGTGACCTTCTCCGCGCCCGAGGCCATCTTCCTGATGGGCGGCCCCACCAAGGTAGGCGAACCATTGCTGAAGCCGCTGCGCGAGTCGTTCAAAAAACACTTGCTCAACATCTATGAGGGCAGCTGCGACATCCGTATGTCTGAACTCAACGCCAACGAAGTGGCGATACTGGGAGCTGCAGCGTTGATAAAGATGAAGTGACCGGTAATCAGTGACTAATTAGTTGATAAATGGTGAAGTGTGGATCGACAAATGGGAGGATGAGAGCATAAATGTTATGATTATGAGAAAATTTTGTTGCCTTATTGCTGTGGTGGTGCTATTGTTTTCGTGCAATCGAGGGAAGCAGCTCACAGATTATGTTAATCCGTTTGTGGGTACAGACGGGCATGGGCACACATACCCTGGCGCCATAGTGCCGTTTGGCATGATACAACCAGGTCCAGACACACGGCTGGAGGGCTGGGATGGATGCAGCGGCTACCACTATACTGACGACACGGTATATGGATTCAGCCAGACGCACCTGAGTGGTACGGGATGCGAGGACCTGTGTGACCTCTTGTTGATGCCGATAGACGAGTCGTTTGTATATGACGGTGAGAGTTTGAAGAGCACTGACTACTGCTCGCATTTCACGCATAAGAAGGAGACTGCCCGCCCTGGATATTACAGCGTGCATCTGGACAGGAACGGAGTGGATGTGGAGCTGACCTGCGACAAGAGGAGGGCGGCACACCGCTACAGATATGCCAAAGAGAACCACAACGGCTTTGTGATAGACTTGCAGCACAGAGACAAGTTGCTGTCGGGTGGGATTAGTTGGCAGCAGTCGGAAGAATGTGGGAATGACATAATTGTCGGACATAGGCACAGCGCATCGTGGAATCCCGATCAGCACTTGTATTTCGCAATAGAGAGCGACCAGAAGATAGAGAGTGTGGAGATTGTGAACGATAGCACTCAGGCAGTGGTGCGGTTTGCAGAGGGAGTGAAAGTGGCAACGCTGAGGGTGGCAATATCGGGAGTGGACGAAGCTGGAGCGGTGAAAAACCTGAACAGCGATGAGAAGAAGAGCTTCGACGAGATGAAGTCGGCTGCTAACGATATATGGGAATCGGAACTCTCGAAGATAAAGGTTGAGGGGGGTACAAAAGAGCAGAAAAGATGTTTCTATACAGCGTTGTACCACTGTATGACCTCTCCGTATCTGTGGAGTGATGCGGATGGACGCTACAGGGGACAGGACGGGGAAATACACGAGGTGGACGGAGAGCACGAGATGTACACCGTGTTTTCGCTGTGGGACACATACAGAGCGTTGCATCCACTACTCACCATCATCGACCGTCAGCGCACGGAGAACTTTATTTATAGCATACTGAAACACTATGAGCAGGGAGGGGAGACAACGATGTGGGAACTGGCGGCTCACGAGACGCACTGTATGATAGGCTATCACGCCGCGCCTGTTGTCCTTGAGGCTGCGGTGGCCGGCATACTCGACGAGTGGCCTGACAGTCTTAAGTTTAAGTTGCTGGAGGGCTTGATGGTCACGTCGAACCTTGAGAAGTACGGGCGTTCCGCCTACGCACAGCAAGGGTATCTCAGCAGTGAGGAGGACAACGAGTCTGTGTCGAAGACTCTGGAATACGCCTACGACGACTGGTGCATAGCGCAGTTTGCCGCTATGATAGGGAGCGTGGAGCAAGACGCCACCTTTCTCAACCACATCTACGACACATATATGAAGAGGTCGCAGTCGTGGAGGAACCTAATGGATGAGGATGGATATATGCATCCGATGCGAAACGGCGGTTTTATGACACCGTTCAACCCAACTGAAATCAACAACAACTACACCGAAGGCAACTCGTGGCAATACAGCACGTACGTGCCGCACGATGTCTATGGATGGATAGAGTTGCAGGGAGGAGAAGACGGTGCAGGACGTTTTCTGGATTCGCTATTTTTCGGTTCGTCGCAGCTTAGCGGACGGGATCAGGTGGATGTCACCGGTTTGGTGGGACAGTATGCCCACGGCAACGAACCCTCGCACCACGCCGCCTACCTCTACACATACGTAGGACACCCCGAGAGGACGCAGAAGCTGGTCAGCCATATAGTTCACACCCTCTACAGTTCGCGCCCCGACGGGCTATGTGGCAACGAGGATTGCGGACAGATGAGTGCTTGGTATGTGATGAGCACTATGGGATTCTATCCAGTTTGTCCAGGCAGTGGCGAGTATGTCACCGTCAAACCACTGTTCAATAAGGTGACGATAACGGTGCCAGACAGAGAACAGATAGTTATAGACAGTAAAACCTGGCAGAACGGGAAGTTCTGGAGACAGGGTGAGTTCTACGACCACTCCGTATCAACAACGGCACAACATGAGATAATTACCCCTACACCTTGGTTTTCAGACTGGCGTCAGCGATTCGACACCTGCCGTATGGTGGATATCTCGGTCAGAAGCGATGCCTATATCTACTACACTACGGATGGCAGTCAGCCTGACACTTCATCGTCGCTTTTCACAGAACCGTTCCCGGTAAGGGACGACGTGACAGTCAAGGCTGTGGCCTACAGTCCAGAGACAGGCTACAGCAATGTGGTGACACAATATCTTACTCGATTTGTGGCCGACAAGCGTCTGACATACGTCACAGAACCCGATCCGCAATACTATGAGAACGGAGCAGAAGGACTGGTTGATCACCTGTATGGTCAGGAGAACTACAGGATAGGCGGCTGGCAAGGGTGGCAGAAGGACATGGAGGTGGTGATAGATTTGCTTGAGCCGCGCGAGATACACTCTGTGGGTGCCTCTTGCCTTGAGGATACGCGCAGCTGGGTGTTCTTCCCGTCAGCGATAGAGGCAAGTGTGTCGGACGACGGCAAGGAATACCGTCCCTTCGCCTCACAACCCACCGGCTACGAGCCAGTGGCCGACAATGCAGGCACAAAGGGCATCAAGGTGTTTTCTGTCAAAGGCAACGCCAAGGCACGCTATGTAAGGCTGAAAGTGAAGAACTTCGGCAAGATGCCCGCATGGCACATAAGTGCCGGTGAGCAGGCGTGGCTGTTTGTTGACGAGGTGGAGGTGAAGTAGGGACTTTTGGATAAATATGGATTAATGGATAAATATGGAGTCCTATAAATAAAATCCAATCAATTGTGTATCTTTGCACCGCAACCTAACCCACAAATATGACTTAACGGCAATAAGATAGAAAACCACTATTGAGCTTGACGCTCTTGTTCCCACATGACAAAGCTGGTAACTTTATGGAACGGGGACGGGAAGCGGAGGGTTCACGCCAAGGCGTGGATCGTTTCGTTCCTTATTCGTTCCAGAGGTAACACCAGCACCTGTCATGTGAGTAAGGAAAAGAAATAACGAAAAGACCGCGCCTTTCTTCTTTCTCTTAATTTTGAACATCGGCTTTCGGCTCATAAAAAGAGCAGGGAAGCCGAAAACTGTATTATAGAGTAGGCACCATAGATACTTGAAAAAATGGCAGAAATGGCATTAGGTTATGGCAGCGAATACCAACTGCTGCGTTATTTGGGGCACCACCGCAATTATCTCAACAAAAAGATTCAAGGCGTGACCGGGAGTGATAGCCCCATTGAATGGATGGATTATCCTGTGGATTCTAAGAGAGATTCAAAAGATGGAGAGTGGACGGGAATAACGTTCCTCAAACATCTAAAATCAACGCTGTCCTTGAATTACGGTGAAATAGAAAAAGCATGGGGAGATTTTTGGCCTAAAGGAGGAACACAACAGTCGTGGGACGGCATATTTGTACAGGATAAAACCATATATCTTGTTGAGGCAAAAGCACATGTCGAGGAAATGAGGTCAACTCCATGCGGAGCAAATGAGAAAAGCTGTGAGATTATCAAGAAAGCCTTGAAAAGTGTTACAAAGGATGCAAAACTAGCGGATAGCTTGATGAATTCGAACCTCTACCAACTTGCTAACCGTATAGCCTTTGTACACTTCCTTAAGGAGCATGGAGTCACGGCAAAACTCTGCTATATTTTCTTTTTGAACGACAAACATTGGAAAGATGCAGTAATGAACAAAAGCGAATATGAAGACTTATTTGACAGCGAATGCAACAAACTGAAATTGTCTCAGAATCAAAAAACAGAGATTATTAAGGTTTATGTCGATGCCGAAAAAGACGGTTTTGACAGACAACGATAGAAACAAATTCAATAATTTAACACCAATAAGCTATGAATAAAATTATTACGACAATAACTTACACAATAGTTTCGGTTATCCTTGTGAGCTGCAACAATGCACAGAAAATCGATGAAACTGTCTCGGAAGCTGCCATAAGTTCAGATGAAACAAACAAAACATTCATTCTTACCGAATCAGGGGTGGACATACTGCAGTTTGAGAAACCGTTTGAAAGACATCCCAACAATGCTGCTGTGTATGATTCTTTTGAATATAACTCCGAAAGAGAGTACTATACATTGTTCAAGAAAGGTGTGGAGATTGGTTATGCAGTCGGAAGCGATAATTTATATTGTTTGATGATTAAGACGCCAAATGTTGTTACGTGTAATGGCATACATATTGGCATGACGGTGCGTGAGTGCCTTTCAAAAGACAGTGTTCTGGCGGAGACTTCTGTGAATGATTTTTTCGATGATCTCCCGACACTCTTTATCAGTTATAAAAATATGTTTTTTGTAAACTCGAAAGGTTTTTCTCAATCCGGCTTGGAAAAATGGAATCAAATGATAGAGACGGCAAAGAGACAAATTAGAGAAAGTGGTCAAGGAGAGAATTATTTTTATGAGGGTGCCTCAGCCATTTTATCTGCCACAGACTTTCAAGCCGATGATACAATAGAGTTCATTGAGGCTTATTGGGGAACAGAACCGTTTTATGTTTATGGTCAAGCTTGTGAGTACAACAACACAGATCCAGATGTTCTGAAGAAAGAAAAGGCAAAATGTTGGTATTAGATATTAACTTGCAGGTATTATGAAAAAAATACTATTGTTTTTATTATCGGTTATTTTATTGGATACCACATTCGGGCAGGTATTTAAACACACATTTCAAGGCACCACGGTTGAATACAGAGTAATATCTGTTCCAAAACATGAGGTTGCTGTCGAATATGTTCCCAAAAACGCAGTTTCTGTTACAATACCTTCAGAAGTACCTTTTAATGGAGAGATCTTCAATGTGACACAAATAAATAGTGGTGGAGATAGAAAAGGATGGTTGGATGCTCTTTTGACATATGGCCTAGATGACGAAAAATATTATGCATTTAGTTATTGTAAATTGCTAAAATCAGTTACACTGCCCAATACGATTAAAGTTATTGGGAATGATGCGTTTATAGGTTGCACTTGGTTAAGGCAAATTCATTTTTCGTCAAAATTGGAAAATATAAGAAATAGTGCATTCGCATGGTGTGAGAGTTTAACCTCAATACACCTCCCATCTTCGGTTAAAGTAGAAGATCGAGCGTTTTATGGGTGTGATGGTCTAAAAAACATCACACTTTCGCCCAAAACTGGTTTTATCGTTAAATCAATAGAAGGAAAGAAAATCTTAGTACTCCTTACAGATGAAGAAATATCAGAAGAATCATTTGGAAAAAATTACGTAACAATCAATAGAATATCTTTTTGTGAGTATGTTAAATCCTCCCCAAGTTACTATCTTGACCAAACAAAAGGGAAACCACAGGGATCTATTGTAAAAAGAATCTTATTGGATGCGGGATATGTTGAAGCAGTTCAATCTTTTTATCCCAATGACCCTGAGGTGGACTCCATTATGTCAAGGATAACAATGAAACAATATATTGATAGTGGTGATTATGCCTTTGAAAAATTTGATTATGAAAAAGCTAAACAATATTATGAGGAAGCATTAATCATAAGTTCTGGTGATAATCAAACTATATCTAAAATCGAAAAAGTTAATAATGCAATTCTAGAACAGGAGCGCGTACAAGCCGAGCAGGAACGACAACGCAAGGAGGCTGAGGAGAAAGCCCGCAGAGAGAAGGAAATCAGAGACGTAGAGTCTTTAGTTGGCAATAATATAGCCCAAGCTAGGAGTAATAGAGAAACTGGAAAGTTGCAGGCGGCTGCGGTCTTGTTGCAGGAAGGTATTGATGCTACAATATCACATAATCATGACTACCGCAAAGAGGAGATGGTACAGTTATTGGATACGATAAGGCAATTGCAGTCCGAGGTTTCCGACACCAGCAAGGTTTTGGACTATAAAAGGTTCCGTCCAGACCTTTATGAGGCCACCGACATTAGGCTTACAAACAGAATACAGAACTACCTGACTAATCGTGACAAGAGGGAGAAACGCAACAACATCTCATTTACGTTGAACACTTTTAGCCAACCAGGAGTTTTTCAAATAGAGAAATCGTCAAGGGCATTGAAGGAATTCTCCAATACAACCGTTGCAGTTGAAAAGTTGCAACCCCTTATCATCGACGAGAGTCAGGTGAAAGCACAGGCCTCATTCAATTACACATTCGAGTATGCGAGCGGAACGGTAAAGGTGAAACAAAAAGATGCATTACGGCGTGTAAATGTTAAATTTGATGTTAGTCCGGACCTCGAACAGAAAATCTCAACGGAGGTTACAGACAAAATGTCAAAGCTTTCCTCGTGGGAGTATAGTGGACGGTATAAATTCCACGTGACATCGATGGACATAAATGGTCAGATGCATCATACTATGATTTTGAAGAAGGTGCATCTGTACAATGGCCCGCAGAATTTCCTGCGCTCGCTTATAGTGCCAGGATGGGGGGACAAGTACGTGAAAGATGACAGGAAATTCGACTGGTGGAAGACGGTAATCTCGTATGGAGCTACCGCCGCCGGAACGGGAATAGTATTGTACACTAATAAGATGAAAAAGGCTCAGGAAACCATTAGTTATGAGAAAGTGGTTACGGGTTATAATAGCGATGGAACTCCAATTTATTATGATAAGCCTGTTTCTAACAGCACTAATAACAATGGACTGTCTGCTTATTACGGTTACATTGGTTATGGACTCATTGCCGTAGGTGTTGGCATGTGGTTGTACGATGTAATCTATGTCGGAGTAAAGGGAACCAAGAACAAGAATGAGGAGAAAGCACAGATGGGCTGGTACCTTACATACGAAGTCGCAAACAATGCCCCCGAGGTGGGCTATTCTTTGAGGTTTTGATTATAAGCTAATGAAGAGACCTGTTCCCGCATAGGTGAGCTCACCTTGTAAATGCATAAGAATTTTATAGTATAATCAAAAAATCTTATAAGAAATTTTTATTATAATCAAAAAAGTTTGTTTCTTTGCAGTTGATAAAATCATACAGAGTCATGATTTATAGACTGATTAAAGAACAGATTGAGAAGCGATTATATCGTGGCAAAGTTATTATAGTTGTCGGACCGAGGCAGGTTGGGAAGACGACCTTGTTGCGGATGCTGACGGCGGACTCCAAGCGCAAGGTGACAGTTTGGAACTGTGACGAGCCTGACGTGCGACGCAGACTTGCAGAACCGACCTCAACCCAATTGGGACAGGAGACTGCCAATGCAGACTTGGTTTTGATTGATGAGGCACAACGGGTGCAAAATATAGGTATCACTTTGAAGCTGCTTGTTGACAACTATCCGGAGAAGCAGGTGGTTGTCACTGGTTCGTCGGCCATAGAACTCTCTAATTCAATTAACGAACCGCTGACCGGACGCAAGTACGAATATGTGATGTTCCCGTTTTCTGCCGAGGAGTTGATTGGTGAGTTCGGAGCCAAAGAAGAGAGTCGGATGCTTAAGCGCAGGCTTGTATATGGGTCATATCCCGAGGTTGTGAATCTTGTCGGAGAGGAACGCGAGACATTGACTAATCTGGTAAGCAGTTATTTATACAAGGACATTTTTTCTTTTCAGGATGTGCGCAAGCCCGAGATTGTGGAACAGCTCTTGCTGGCGTTGGCATTACAGGTTGGAAGCGAAGTTTCGTTCAACGAACTGGGACGGCTTCTGGGTCTGAATTCTATTACCGTACAGCGGTATATTGACCTGTTGGAGAAATCGTATGTGGTGTTCCATCTTCGCTCTTTCAGTCGCAACGTGAGGAGTGAGCTGAAGAAAAGTCGGAAGGTGTATTTTTATGACAACGGAGTACGCAACGCCCTGATTGGAGACTATAAACCATTGGCGTTGAGAACAGATACGGGTGCTTTATGGGAAAACTACGTTATCAGCGAGCGTATGAAGCACAACGCATACAATGGTTTTTATGGTAAGAGTTATTTTTGGCGAACACAACAGCAACAGGAGGTGGATTATTTGGAAGACTACGACGGGGTGTTGCATGCTTACGAGTTCAAGTGGAATCCAAGAAGGCAGGCTCGTCTGACGGAGACTTTCGCCAAGGGCTATCCCGACCACACTTTCACGGTTGTGACACCGGAAAACTATCAGGATTTTGTCTGCGGAAGAGTGTAGGGGCAGGTTGTCCAACAGTGCGCGAAAAATGTTTTCCTAAGGCATTTGGTTGTTTCTTTGACATATAAAAACACGAAATGCTCGAAATCTTTTTATTGCGAAAGGATGCGAAAATAATTAAGCATCGAAGAACTCAAAAAAACTAAAGCACTAAAGGCGCTAGATTATGCCTGCTACCTGCGGGGCACTTATTTCATCCCTCTTTTTCTTACTGCTCACCCCACACTTGGTGAATCGGGCTCTTACTTTCCTCTTACTGTTGTCTTACTTTTCTCTTACTGTTGTCTTACTTTTGTCTTAGCCAGTACTTACTTTTGTCTTAGCCAGATAGTATCTATTACTAGGCTATAGCTAGGCTAGTGCTTACTTTTCTCTTACAGGGCACTTGGTATTTTCTTTGGGAGGTCTTGGTGCGGTTGGGGTGGTTCAAATGTTAAAGTTTTGTAAATCATTAGGTGATGATTTGGGTCTGCAATAATACCGACGTTTTTTCGTTTTATAAGCAGAGTCCTGTGCGGGACGGGTTGATTGTGCGCATAAGTGTCGAAACCTTAAAACCAGATAAGATATGAAAAATACAGTATTCGCTATGACATTGGCAGCCCTTGTGCTGTGTGGCTGCACGGGAAAGACCGACAAGCTGGGCGGGAAGAAAGGCTCGTCGGGCAAGACACTGGAGTTGATGGTGGTGGCGGACAAGGATTTGTATGTTGGGGATGTGAAGGCTCTGGTGGATTCACTGTTCGGAGGGTTGCAGGCCTGTCTGCCTCAGCCAGAGAAAAAGTTCGACATTGTGCAGATACCGCGTTCGTCGTTTGAAAGCGTGGAGATGTTCAGGGTGCATAGGAACGTGCTGATGCTGGACGTGAAAGCGGGGAACAACAACAAGGTGTATCACCACAAGGACAGATATGCGGCGCCACAGGTGATATACGACATTGCGGCGAAGGACAGGCGTTCGCTTGACTCGTTGCTGAAGGTGTACGAAAAGACGATAGTGAGCGAGATGTATGAGGCTGAACACAAGAGGGTTTGGAAAGCCTACAAGGGCGAGGAGGGCTATGAGGTTGAGCAGAAGGTTAAGGAGAAGCTGGGTGTGGGGTTGAAGCTGTCGGATAAATACAGTGTGGCGAAGATGGACGGACGGTTTGGATGGGTGAGGATAGAGGCCAAGGACTTCGGGATGGGGATATTGATGCAGAAATATGATTACAAGGACAAAGGACAGTTTGAGGAGCAGCGTCTGCTGGATTCGTTGGACAGCATGATGTGCAGGTATGTGCCAGGGCCCTCGGAGGGGAGCTATATGGGAGTGGAGCGCAGGAGAGATGGCGAGAACGGAGAGTATCTGATGGAGATAAGAAGTCAGGTGGTGCCTTTCCCGACGGGAACCTATTGCGTTGAGACGCGAGGATGCTGGCGGCTCTATGGTGGCAACTTCATGGGAGGACCGTTTGTTAGCTATGCGGTGATGTCGCCTGACAACAAGGAGATGGTGACGGTGACGGGATATGTTTATTGCCCACGCAACAAGCCTTACACGAAACGCGACCTGCTGATGCAGCTGGAGAGCGTGTGCTATAGTTTGGAGTTTTAAGATGTAAATTTTAGGTTTCAGGATTCGGGTGTCGCGATTGAGTACATATAGACGGATGCTTGTGGCTGCGGTCATGGCGGTGGTGCCGCTGTGGGGCGGGGCTCAGCAACGTTTTCTGGAGCACAGCGAACTAAGCTTGGAGATAGGAGCCATGAGCTATATCGGCGACCTGAATAACCAGAAGCTGTTTTCGAAGCTTAATCTGGCCTACGGAGCGGGCTACAGGTATTGCTTCGACGACCGATGGTCGCTGAAGGTATCAGGTGCCTACGGACATGTAGAAGGCGGAAACCCCGACGCCATAGCTATGAGGAACCTGAGCTTCAAGTCGTATGTGTGGGAGGCGTCGGCAAGGGCTGAGTTCAACTTCCTGCCTTACGGCTTCACTGATGTGCAGTGGCGGTTCACCCCATACCTGTATGCTGGAGTTGGCTTGATGGGTTTCAATCCGAAGGCAAAATATACCGACACTGAAACGGGGACGACGGAGTGGGTTGAGCTGAGACCGCTGTGTACGGAAGGGCAGGGGACGGCTCAGTATGAGGACAGGACGCCCTATTCGCTGGTGCAGGTGATGATACCGTTCGGCATGGGTGTGAAGTTCAGCTTTAACAAATACCTGCAGATATATGCGGAATATGGGGTGAGGGCAACTTTCACCGACTACCTGGACGACGTTAGCAAGACGTATGTCGGAGGCGACCTGCTGAGAACTACCGAGGGAGGTGAGCTGGCGGCCCGCATGGCGGACAGAAGCGCCGAGGTGGAGGGCGGCAAGCTGAATGCAGCTGGCATAAAGAGAGGAGACGACTCGCTGGACGACTGGTACACTTACATGAACGTGTCGGTGAGTATAAGTCTGGACCTCATAATGGGGTGGATGTTTCCCAAAAGGTGCAATATCAAGTGAGTGGTGCGTGCCCGCACAGGGCGTTATATTGAATGGGTTAATGTGTTAGTTTTTAGTCTAAATAAATCATGGCAGAACTGGATAGGAACAACATACCGCAACATGTGGCGGTGATAATGGACGGCAACGGACGATGGGCGCAGCAGAAACAGCAGCGCAGGATATTCGGACACCAGAACGCGCTGACAGCAGTTCGGGAGACGGTCGAGTGTGCTGTGGAGCTTGGGGTGAAATATCTGACGCTCTACACGTTCAGCACTGAGAACTGGAACCGGCCAAAGGAGGAGGTGGATGGGTTGATGAACCTGCTGGTGAAGGCTATACACGACGAGACGCCGACGCTGAAGAAGAACAACGTGAAATTGACGGCCATAGGCGACATGAGTAGGCTGCCCGAAGGGGCAAGGGCGCGGCTGGAGGAGTGCATGGCCTCGACGGCTGGGAACACTGCCACCACACTGACCTTGGCGTTGAGCTACAGCTCGAGATGGGAGATATGCGAGGCGGTGAAGAGGATTGTGGCGTCGGGCATAAAAGCTGACAAGGTGGACGACCGGACGATTGAAGAGAACCTGTCAACCAAAGGCTACCCTGACCCCGATCTGCTTATCAGGACGGGAGGCGAACTGAGGGTGAGCAACTTTATGCTGTGGCAGATGGCTTATACCGAGTTCTATTTCTGCGACATACTATGGCCCGATTTCAGAAAGAAGGATTTCCGTGAGGCAATATACGAGTATCAGCAACGTCAGCGCAGATATGGACGTGTCTAGTTTCAATAATTTTCGCATCTGGATATAATAAAACGAACGTTTTTATGTTATAGTTCTATTAAGGGTGTGAAAACGCCGAACAAAGAGACATAGATGAAGTCACTATATAAAATCGTCATAATTGCCGTAATTGCTTTGTTTTTGATGCCGTGGACTCTGACGGCGCAGACGGACGGCAACCCCGTATACGACATAGACTACCTGACGCCGAAGGAATACGAAATCGGCGGAATCACGTTCACCGGAGGTGATCGTCTTGACCATCGTATGGTGTTGATGGTTGCAGGCTTGCAGGTGGGCGACAACATCAAAGTGCCGGGCGACAAACTGGCCACCGCCATAGATAACCTATGGAAGCAGGGACTGTTTGAGGACATCAAGATAAGGGTGACCAAGATAGAGCAGGGCAAGGTTTATCTGGATTTGGAACTCAAAGGTCGTCCGAAACTGGAGAAGTTCCGCTTTAACGGGGTTAAGAAAGGCGACGCAGACAAGTTGCGCGATGAAATGAAGATAGCGGTGGGCGACATAGTGACCGAGAACCTGCTGACCACGACAAGCAACAAAATCAAGAGCTACTACACCGACAAGGGCTACACCAACGTGGAAGTCAATACGGAGGTGAAAGAGGACACTGTGGGAGGAAAGAAAGACAGAGTGGTGGTTGTTTATAACGTTGACAGAGGCAAGCAGGTGAAGATAGACAGGCTAAGCATCACGGGCAACGAGTCGATAAAGACAGGCAAACTGTTGCGCAAGATGAAGAAGACTCACGATGTGAACTATTGGAAGAAGATGTATTTCTGGACATCGGGATTCTGGAAGAAATCGAAATATATAGACGCGGACTTCCAGGAGGATATGAACAGTGTGATTGAATACTACAACAACCAGGGATACAGAGATGCGAGGATAGAGTGGGACACGGTGTATCCGGTGTCGATGGACACGCTTAAGGTGAGCGACAGTAAAAAGACTAAGCAGGAGCGTGTAAGGGTGGAGATGAAGGTCTTTGAGGGACACAAGTATTTCTTCCGCAACATCACTTTCTCGGGCAATACGATATACACGTCGGAAGAGTTGGCCAAGCATCTGAGAATCGAGAAAGGAGATCCGTACAACAAATCGACGCTGGAGACCAACCTGAACTACAACCCTGCGGGTACCGACATTACGTCAATGTACATGGACAACGGATACCTGTTCTTCAAAGCCAGCCCGGTGGAGGTGGCCGTAGAAAACGACTCGATAGACATCGAGATACGCATCTACGAAGGCAAGCAGGCGAGGATACGCAACGTGTCGATACAAGGCAACACCATCACCAACGACAAGATAATAATGCGTGAGCTGCACACCCGTCCTGGCGACCTGTTCAGCCGCGATGCGGTGATACGCAGCCGTCGCGAGCTGGTGACGCTGGGTTACTTCAAAGAACAAACGATAAATCCAGTGCCAAAACCCAACAGCGAGGACGGCACGGTGGACATAGTCTATGAGGTGGAAGAGGGTAGCACGAGCCAGCTGCAGCTGCAGGGAGGTTACGGCAGTGGCATGATTATAGGTCAGATAGGTATCACGCTGAACAACTTCTCGGCGCGCAACATATTCAAGAAGAGTGCATGGGCTCCACTGCCTGCAGGCGACGGTCAGAAGCTGTCGATAAACGCTGTGACGAACGGAAAATACTACTACGCTATAAGCGGTTCGTTCACAGAGCCGTGGCTGGGAGGCAAGTCGCCGCAGTCGCTGACCATCTCGGCCTACCACAACCTCTATTCGAATGGAATTCTTTATGACAAGGGACAGACGGGTTACTATAGCCTGCGAATTACGGGAGGTAGCGTGTCGCTGTCGAAGAGGCTGAAATGGCCCGACGACTATTTCATCCTGTCTCACGGCATTACATATAAGCACTACAAGTTGAATAACTACCGCGGCCTGAACAGCGATTTGTTCACCGACGGCGATGCCAACGACATATCGTACGGCATCACGTTGAGCCGCAACTCGATGGATTCGCCCATTTATCCTCGCAGTGGATCGGAAGTGTCGATTTCGGGATATATCACCCCGCCGTTCTCGGCGTTCAACAAGAAGGACTACTCAACGATGACGGCTCAGGAGAAATACAAGTGGGTGGAGTACTACAAAATCAACTTGCGTGGCTCATGGATGATGAACATAGTGGGCAATCTGGTGTTGAATGCGCGGTTCCGTTTCGGTTGGATGGGCTACTTCAACAAGGACATCGGTCTTTCTCCGTTCGGACGTTACTACGTGGGTGGCGACGGATTGTCGAACTGGATGATAGACGGGCGCGAGGTGGTTCCGTTGAGAGGATATGAGAACAACTCCATCAGCCCGACGAACGGAGGTTCTATATTCGACCGCTACACCATAGAGCTGCGCCACCCGATAATAGAGAGTCCGAGTGCCACAATCTATGTGCTCGGTTTCCTCGAAGGTGGAAACTGCTGGGATGATATCAAGAAGTTCCAGCCGTTCAAGATGTACAACTCGGCCGGTGTGGGAGTCCGTCTCTTTATGCCGATGTTCGGTTTGATAGGTATCGACTGGGGCTATGGCTTCGACGGCAAGAACGGCAGCTCCAACTTCGGAGGCTCGCATTTCCACTTCTCGATAGGACAAAGTTTAGATTGATAATCAGGCACTGCAATGAAAAGAGCATTCCTTTCAATAGTTTTATGCCTAATCATAGGCTATTGCAACGCGCAGAAATATGCATGTTTCGATTCTGAGTATGTGCTGTCGAAAATATCCGACTACCAGCAGGCTCAGAAGCGTCTGGACCAATATGCGGCGGACTGGCAGAAAGAGCTGGAGGCAAAGCAGCAGGAGTTGGAGGGGTTGCGCAACGCCTATCAGCAGGAAGCATACCTGTTGCCTGAGAACCTGAAGCGCCGCCGTCAAGAAGACCTGAGAAGCAAGGAGCAGGAAGTGAAGACGTTGCAATACCAGTATTTCGGTGTGGGCGGCGAGTTGGACAAGAAACGTGCTGAGTTGATAAAACCGGTGCAGGACAGGGTTTATAATGCCCTCGCACGTCTGGCTACTGAGAAGGGATATGCGTTCATATTCGACAAGGCGGGAAACTCGACGCTGGCATACGTGAATCAAAAGTACGACGTGAGCTCGCAGGTGCTGGAGATGTTGGGCGTGTCGGCAGCAAGCAGCAAGCAGCAAGGCGATAGCGGCAAGGCTGATTCGCAGAAAGATTCGAAGGGAGGCATGGGTAAAGAACAGTCAGACCCGAAGAAGCAGATGCGCGACAAGGACTCCAAGCCTACGCTGAACAAGATGAAACGATAGGGGCGGTGAAGCATTTGAACAAAAAATTGTATCTTTGCAAACTACAAGAGACGACTCCTCCTTTTGAAGGATAGTCTAAATAACTGAAAATACGAACACATAAATAAAACAAGAAAACATGAAAAAGACTTTAATTGCGTTGTTGGTAATTATGGTGTCGGTATGTGGAACGGCTATGGGTCAGAAACCGGTGAAACTTGGGCACATCAATTCGTCGGACTTGATGCAGATCATGCCGGGCCGTGAAGAGGCACAGAACACACTGCAGAAAGAGGTTGACGAACTTCAGACCACACTGAAAAACATGCAGAACGAACTGGAACAGCGTTATAACGACTATATGGGCAAGAAAGACCAGATGTCGGACCTTATCCGTCAGACCAAAGAGCGCGAGCTGCAGGACATGGGACAGCGCATTCAGGAATTCCAGGAAAACGCACAGAAGAAACTGCAAGACCGTGAGCAGGAAGTGCTGAAACCAATAATCGACAGGGCGCGCAAGGCTATCGAGGATGTGGCGAAAGAGAACAACTACACCTATATCTTCGACACCAGCGTCGGGGCTCTGCTCTATCAGCAGGACAGCGAGGACATCTTGCCGTTGGTAAAGAAGAAACTCGGCCTGTAATCAACAGATTCATACAATTACAAGGGGGAGCATAGATTTCTATGCCCCCCTTGTTTGTATCCCCGAGCATGCAGTCACTTGAGCGAAGCAATAAGTTCTTTGGTTATTTTTCGTTATCTTAGTTTCAAGCGAAGCAAGCAATATTTTGCCTGCCCCCTTGCAATCAAAAATGGAAGAGAGCCGACCAAATCCGGTCGGCTCTCTTTGGATGGGTATGAACTATGTTCTTATTTCAGAGCGGCGAACGCCTCTTTCATTCTGCGCAGAGCCTCGCGCAGGAGGTCTTCGCTGGTGGCGTAGCTCAGTCGGATGCAGTCGTCGTCGCCGAAGGCGGAGCCCATCACCGTGGCCACGTTGGCCTCGTTGAGGAGGTAGAAGGCCATGTCGGTCGAGTTCTCAATCTTCTTGCCGTTGAAGCTCTTGCCGTAGTAGGCGCTCACGTCGGGGAAGAAGTAGAAGGCGCCTTCGGGCATGCACACCTTCAGCCCGGGGATGTCGCACAGGAGCTTATACACCATGTCGCGACGCTGACGGAAGGTCTCGCGCATCGAGATGATGTCCTTGCTGGTGGCGGGGTCCATAAGCATGGCCTCAACGGTGGCCTTCTGAGCTATCGAGCAGGTGGCCGAGGTCACCTGGCCCTGCAGCTTGTTGCAGGCCTTGGCGATGACCGTGGGAGCGGCGATGAAGCCGATACGCCAGCCAGTCATAGCGAAGCCCTTGGCGACACCGTTGATGGTGATCACGCGGTCGCGGATATCTTCAAACTGCGCTATGCTCTCGTGTTTGCCCACGAAGTTGATGTGTTCGTATATCTCGTCGGCCATGACGAAGACATGCGGATGGCGTGCCACCACGTCGGCTATGCCGCGCAGCTCCTCTTTCGAGTAGAGCATGCCGGTGGGGTTGCTCGGGGTGGAGAACATGATGAGCTTGGTCTTGGGAGTGATAGCCTTCTCAAGCTGCTCCGGAGTTACCTTGAACTTGTTCTCGATAGAGGTCTTCACATATACGCACTCGCCGCCGGCGACACGTGCAATCTCCTTGTATGATACCCAGAACGGAGTGGGTATGACCACCTCGTCGCCAGGGTTGACGAGCACCTGTGCCAGTTGGTAGATTGACTGCTTCGCACCGGTGGAGACCACAATCTGCTCGGGTTTGAAATGCAGGCCGTTGTCGCGTTCGAACTTCTTGCATATAGCCTCGCGCAGGTCGGGGTAGCCCGGCACCGGAGGATAGTGGGTGAAGTTGTCGTCGATAGCCTTCTTGGCAGCCTCTTTCACGCAGTCGGGCGTGTTGAAGTCGGGCTCGCCAATCGAGAGGCTTATCACGTCTTTGCCCTGCGCTTTCAGTTCGCGGGCTTTGGCGGTCATGGCGAGGGTCTCGCTCTCGGCCATGTTGAGGATTCTATTGCTGAGGATTTCCATGGTGATTATTGTTTAATTGTTGAATTAATCCGTACTCGAATCAGATTGCAAAGGTACGCTTTTTTTGTGACTTGAGACATGAAATCGTTGGGCAGGATTAAGTTGAGAGTTTTCAAACCTTGCAACATAGCAAAAAAGGTTGTATCTTTGCAGTCGCTTACGCGAGTTAAGTAAGTATGCGAGAAAAGCATTGCGAAAAACTGTCCTTTCACAGAAATACGCCATTAACAAAGAAGGAGGCCAGAGCATTTTGCTTTCGCTTGTGTGTGTATGCATATTGCATACCGACAGGCGTGAGATATGTTCCATAGAAATTCGTTCCTTCGAAGGCGATTGGCGTTGCCTCTGTGAAAACGGACATGAGCACATAAATCTCATGCCTTTCTTTTTGTTTTATGTGTCCTGTTGGAGACTTGGGGACGATAAAGGGAAAGATGATGAACAATTCATTTGAAACAATGAAAGATGCCATTGGCGCTTATCTGGAGCGAGGCTTCGGTTCGATGAACAAAAACGATTTTGAGGTGTTCATTTTCAACCACCTTTTGAACACCGATTTCGAAAACAAATCCGACAATGCGATTAGTCGTGAACTTCGCATTCCCGAATCAAAGGTGAAACGCCTCCGATACGAGGCTGCGCTCAAGTATCAGCCTTATGATGAAGAGGATTATAAGCAACGTTTTTATTCTATTCTTGAGAAATGCGCCTTTAAGAAAACTGACTCCAAAAAGATCCAAATTTCCATAAAGGACAAGTCCCTAAGACTTTTTCTCGAAGACACGCTATACACGTTAGGGACCTTTCCTGACAGCTCATTCAATTCAGACATCGTCACACTTACCGCAAACGATTTTCTTCTTCTCTTAGCGAACTTCGAAGGCAAAAAGAAACTTGTAGAAAAGATCAAGGACAGCATTGAAAAAAATGAGAAAGATCTTCCTCAAAATTTCGGTGATTTTGCCAAAAAAGGTGCAGAAGCTTTAATAAAAGACATTGGAGGACGTTTTGCGCCAGAAATGACCAATTTTGCAATTGAACAATTTGAACAATTTATCGATAAAAAAAAATCGGGAAAACAATGAATCAAAAATATTAAAATCATGAAAAAGACCTTTTTCTATTTTATTGTATTGCTTGCCATTGCTACAGCCACAATGGCTCAAAGTGTTACCGTTCGTTTTACGGCTCGTTCGACCAATGGTCAGTATCATCCGTTCGAATCTGTCCGAGTGGAAAATGAAACGCAAGGTTGGAGCCAACGTATCGACTATCCGGACACTATAATTGTGTTAGGTACTTCGGAGTCCATCGACGTTGCTGAAGCGATTAAAGAACCGCAAATAAAAGTCTATCCCAACCCGTTCGCCGGCCGTACATCAACTGAGTTGCAAATCTGCGAGGATGGCGAAGCCATTGTCAGCATCATGCGAATTAACGGTAGTGTGGTGTCGGAATATAATGGATTTCTGAAAGCTGGAATTTATCGGCTAAACGTGAGCCTTGTAGAACCGCAGGTGGCTTTTCTTTGTGTTTCAACACGCACTGGGCGCACTGTCGCCAAAATGGTTAACACGGCGACAGGTACTGCAGACAAAATTGATATTTCGTATTTGGAAGGTTATTCGTCGCAAACAAAGGCTGTTGGTATCGGTCCGTTCAATGTTGGAGACCAAATGAGCTATAATGCAAATTACACTTCCAGCAATGGTATAACAACAAGTAATACTGTCACTCAGTCGCAGACAACGAGCGAACTTATAACTCTATTTTTCACCGAAAGTAGTTCGACAACTTTACCAACAGTAACAACATCCACGGTAAGCAATACAACATCAAGCACTGCCACATGCGGAGGCTATGTGACCAACGATGGAAATGCAACCGTTACATCAAGAGGAGTTTGCTGGAGCACAAGCCACAATCCAACTGTCAGCAACAGCCATACCACCGACGGCAGCGGTACTGGCAGCTTTACGAGCAGCATAACAGGTTTGTCGCCAAACACAACCTACTATGTCCGTGCATACGCCACGAACAGCGCTGGTATTGCCTACGGTGAGGAACGTACATTTACAACATCTGCAAGTGTGTCGTTACCAACAGTCACCACTTCATCCGTTAGCAGCATAACATCAGGCACTGCCACATGCGGAGGCTATGTGACCAACGATGGAAATGCAACCGTTACAGCAAGAGGAGTTTGCTGGAGCACAAGCCATAATCCAACTGTCAGCAACAGCCATACCACCGACGGCAGTGGCACAGGAAGCTTTACGAGTAGCATTACTGATTTGTTTGCAAACACAACCTACTATGTCCGTGCATACGCTACGAACAGCGCTGGTACTGCTTATGGTGAGGAACGTACATTTACAACATCTGCAAGTGTGTCGTTACCAACAGTCACCACTTCATCCGTTAGCAGCATAACATCAGGCACTGCTACATGCGGAGGCAATGTGACCAACGATGGAAATGCAACCGTTACAGCAAGAGGAGTTTGCTGGAGCACAAGCCACAATCCAACTGTCAGCAACAGCCATACCACCGACGGCAGCGGCACAGGAAGCTTTACGAGTAGCATAACAGGGTTGTCGCAAAATACAACCTACTATGTCCGTGCATACGCCACGAACAGCGCTGGTACTGCTTATGGTGATGAACGTACATTTACAACATCTGCAAGTGTGTCGTTACCAATAGTCACCACTTCATCCGTTAGCAGCATAACATTAAGCACTGCTAGATGCGGAGGCTATGTGACCAACGATGGAAATGCAACCGTTACGGCAAGAGGAGTTTGCTGGAGCACAAGCCATAATCCAACTGTCAGCAACAGCCATACCACCGACGGCAGCGGCACAGGAAGCTTTACGAGTAGCATTACTGGTTTGTCTGCAAACACAACCTACTATGTCCGTGCATACGCGACAAATAGTGTTGGCACTGCTTACGGTAATGAGGTTTCGTTTATAACACCAAGTGTTGGCGGATTCGACCAGAACGGAGCTTCGAACGCTGTGTTTTCCGTTGCTTCGGGCCGTACGGTGCATTTTTCGCGCGGCAACCTGCAGTATCAGGCCTCGACTGGCACCTGGCGTTTCGCAGAGCATCAGTACGACTGCATCGGTAATGACAATGCCAACATTTCGTCAATCATCAGAGGTTGGATAGACCTTTTCGGCTGGGGAACCAGCGGATGGAACTCTGGCTCCAACGCCTACCAGCCTTGGTCAACCAGCACCACTTATAGCGATTATTACCCAGGCGGTAGGTACACCAACAACCTCACGGGCAGTTACGCCAACGCCGACTGGGGTGTCTATAACGCTATCTCCAACGGAGGCAATCAGGCCGGTATGTGGCGTACGTTGACAAACGCTGAGTGGAATTATCTGTTGTTCACCAGGATCGCCTCAACTGTAAGTAGCACAGGAAACGCCCGTTTCGCAAAAGCTACTGTCGGTAGCGTTAGAGGTTTGATAGTGTTCCCCGACAGTTTCACTTTGCCGACTGGCATAACGATGGTTGGCGTCAATAGTACAGAACAGGCATTTTCAGTCAATGCCTACACCACCTCGGAGTGGTCGCAGCTTGAGAGCAACGGTGCTCTCTTTCTGCCTGCTGCGGGCTACCGCATCGGTACGGATGTGTACGGCGTTGGCGCGTACGGCAACTATTGGTCGTCGTCGTACATCGATGAGTACCTCGCGTGGGGCGCGTACTTCTACAGTGGCAGTGTGAGCGTGTACTACTACTACCGCCACTGGGGGCTATCTGTTCGCCTTGTACGGGATTAAATTAAAATATTGAAATCATCAAAATATTGTGGCGGGCGGTCTCTGCCGACTGCCACTCGCCGAAAGGCGATAATCCGTTGTGCCGGATTGCCGAGGCTGACTGCTGGACGGTAACCGACGGAACGCTAAAAATTGATTTGAGCGTGATGGTATAAAGAAGTAAGCATTTTGGTCAAATTATTTTTGTGGGGCTGGTGGGTTGGATGGGATTTGTTTTGTATCTTTGTAAACTGAAAGTATCGTTCTTATATCATTATATAATGCGATGTATCAATCATATAGGTGTGCTTTCGGGGGCTTTTCGCCCGTTTTTGGCTGCTATGCTACCGTATGTAACATGCTGTCAATAAAATATTAAATCTATCACTTTCGTTTTACTTCTGTATCACTGATGTATCAGTGGGGTATTACTGTTGTTGGGGGTATGAGGTATGTTCGAGACACATTCGAGACCCATAGGTGGTTTCTTCGTGTCTGGTATTGGCGGGGGGGTAGGGTTTTATACGCTTAACATAAGGCGATAATATAGGGGTCCAGGATTTTTTGCGGGGATGAAATAAAATTCGTATATTTGCCATATTGCAAAGTAGCGAAAACATTAATATAATAATCACATAAATCATTGAAATTATGGCAAAAGACGATGTAGATGCTTTGAAACAGGAAAAGCTGAAGATTCTGCAGAGCACACTTGACAAGATTGAGAAAAACTACGGCAAGGGTTCGATCATGAAGCTGGGCGACCGCCCGGACGAGAGCCTCGAGGTGATACCGACGGGTAGCATCGCGCTGGACGCGGCGCTGGGCGTGGGTGGATTCCCCAAAGGCAGGGTGATTGAGATATACGGACCGGAGTCGTCGGGTAAGACTACGTTGGCGATTCACGTGATTGCCGAGGCTCAGAAGAAAGGCGGCATAGCGGCCTTCATCGACGCTGAGCATGCGTTCGACAGTTTCTACGCCAAAAAGCTGGGCGTCGATATAGAGAACCTTCTGGTGTCGCAGCCTGACAACGGCGAGCAGGCGCTGGAGATAGCTGACAACTTGATTCGCTCGGGTGCGATAGATATCATCGTCATCGACTCGGTGGCGGCACTGACCCCCAAAGCCGAGATAGACGGCGAGATGGGCGACAGCAAGATGGGTCTGCAGGCTCGCTTGATGAGTCAGGCCATGCGCAAACTGACGGCTACGATAAGCAAGACGGGTTGCTGCTGCATTTTCATCAACCAACTGCGTGAAAAGCTGGGTGTGATGTTCGGCAACCCCGAGACGACGACGGGCGGCAACGCGCTGAAATTCTATGCTTCGGTGCGCATAGACATACGCCGCACACAGGCCATCAAGGACGGCGACCAGAACATTGGCAACCGTGTGAAGGTGAAGGTGGTGAAAAACAAGGTAGCTCCGCCGTTCCGCGTGTGCGAATTCGACTTGATGTTCGGCGAGGGTATATCGAAGATAGGCGAGATAATTGACCTTGGAGTGGAGTATGGCATCATCAAGAAGAGCGGGTCGTGGTTCAGCTATGGCGAGTCGAAGCTGGCACAGGGGCGCGAGGCGTTGAAGCAGCTGCTGAAAGACAACGAGGAGCTGAGCGCAGAGTTGGAGGCCAAAGTGCGCGAGGCGATGAAGAACGCTCCGATGGAGGAGTGATGGGGTTATAGTTTCTAGTTTCTAGTTTTTTGTTTCAAGTTTTTTGGTCATTAAAACTGTAAGGGGATGAAAAGATTGTTTTTGGTAATAGCTGCTTTGGCAATGGGTGGGATGCTCTTTGCGCAGAGCGACAGTGTGGCTTTGGATGCACAGCATTCAGCTGACAGCAGTCTGATGACTGCGACACCTTCGGTCGATACAGCATCCCATACGGTAATTGCCGACAGTGTGCCGATGGAACCGGTGCGTACGCTGTCGCGCAGGCAGCAGATGAAGTATTTCGGGCATGACTTTTCGAAGTGGTTTCTCGAGGTGAAGTATCTGTATGGAACCCGCGACATGGCTATTGGTCTTAACTTGAGCTATGTGCCGAACATAGTGGGAGTTTATGGTACTTTCATGAACGGTGTGAACGCCTACTGGGGCTCGGCCGGTGTGGTTTACCGTTTCTCGCGGATAGACAGCAGGATAGACTGCCAGGCATACGCTGGTTTTGTGGGTGGATTCGGCTACGGGGCCGAGGTGGGTCTGAGACTGGCGCGAGTGAATCGTCACAGAAAGGCGTTCAGCTGGGTGAGTGTGTCGGTGGGTGCAACGATAACCAACTATGGCTCGTTTGTCAACTGCGGTCTGAGCCTGCCGTTTGGAGTGCCGGCAGCGGCGGTGTGCCTGTTTTAGGAGAGGATGAGCATGTATGAGATAGACGAGCAGCGGGAGGAGCTGCAGATACAGGAGAAATATGAGGAGCTGCTGGCGGCCTGCCGTCAGATAAAGAAGCTTACTCCGCAGGAGGAGGAAGACATTTTTCGCGCCTACGCCATTGCAAAGCAGGCGCACAGCGGGACGCGGAGGAAGTCGGGTGAGCCGTACATCTTCCATCCGCTGGCGGTGGCTTTGATTGCCGTCAAAGAGGTGGGACTGGGGCCGATAGCGGTGATTTGCGCCCTGCTGCACGACGTGGTGGAGGACACGGAGGTTACGCTGGAGAACATCAGAATGTTGTTTGGCGACAGGGTTGCCACGATAGTCGATGGTGTGACTAAGATAGAGGATGTGATTGAGTTGCACCAGAGCGAGTCGAAACAGGCGGAGAACTACCGCAAGATACTGCTCTCGATGTGTCGCGACGCATACGTGATATTCCTCAAACTTTGCGATAGGCTGCATAACATGCGTACGCTGGAGTCGATGAAGGACACGAAGAAGCTTGCAATTTCGAGCGAGACGCAGTATATTTACATCCCCATAGCCCACCGTTTAGGACTGTACAACATAAAGACCGAGCTGGAAGAACTGGTGATGAAATACACCAACCCCGAGAAATACGCTGAGATATCAGCCAAGATAGAGAAGTCGTCGGGGATAGAGGAGAGGTTGAAGGAGAGTATGACCAGACCGCTGTGCCAATATCTCGACGAGGCAGGGTACAAGTACGAGATAAAGTCGAGGGTGAAGTCGGTGTACTCATGCTGGAAGAAGATGGAAAACAAGGGTGTACAGTTTGAGGAGATATACGACCTTTACGCAATGCGGCTGATTCTGCATGTTGATAGGGAAGAGGGGATGAGCGACGAGGAATTCCACAAGAGGGAGAAAGACGAGTGCTTCAAGGTGTATGCTCTTGTGATACAACATTTCACCCCCAAACTGTCACGCTATCGCGACTGGATAACGACGCCGAAAACCAACGGCTACGAGTCGCTGCAGATCACTGTGATGACGCCCATCGGCAAATATGTGGAAGTGCAGATAAGGACAGAGCGGATGGACGAGATAGCAGAGAAAGGCATGGCGGCGCATTTCCTCTACAAGGAGGCTCATCCTGACGAGGAGGTGGCCAACAACCCGGTTGAGGAATGGCTGCAAAGCATACGCAGCACGTTTGAAAACACCGAGAAAAGCGCGATTGACCAGGTGCAGGAGTTCAAGGAATCGCTCTATACGAAAGAGATATACCTCTTCACACCGAAAGGGAAGGTGGTGAAGATGCCATCGCGTTCGACGGTGCTCGACTTTGCATTCGCAATACACACCGACATCGGAATACACTGCATCGGGGCCAAGGTAAATGCCAGGGTGGTGCCGATAAGCTATGTGCTCCATTCGGGGCAGCAAGTGCAGATCCTGACCTCGAAAAACACGGTGCCCACGGCAGACTGGATAGACGTGGTGCAGACATCAAGGGCAAAAGAGAGAATAAAGGACTATCTGCACGAGCAGAAAAAGGTCTATCAGGACAGGGGGAAGGAGAAGTTGGAGGCGGCGGTAACCGCTTTGGGTGAGAAAAATGGAGTGGAGACGCTGCAACGTATCAAGAGATATTTCGACATAGGAAGCGATGTGGATCTGTACTACCGTGTGGCCAGCGGAGAGATAAACGAGAAGGAGATAGCTCAGAGTCTTGGAAAAGCTCGCAGAGCACCCCAGATGATGTTCCTCGGGGCTTACAAAGACCTTTTCGAGAGCTCGAACAATCCGGTGTTGGACAAGGGTGCGGACACAAGTCATTCGTTTGTAGTGGACAGAACCCATGAGCGACTGCACACCGAGCCGGCGAACTGCTGCAAGCCTATCCAGGGCGACGCTGTGGTGGGTATCATGTCGGGCGACAAGATTATCATACACCGCACCAACTGCAAGGTGGCGATGGACGAGATGGCCAAGCACGAGAACAAGATTGTGCGTGCCAAATGGCGTCAGGGCGAGAAGGTGTCGCTGTTGACGGGTGTCTCTATAACTGCAATTGACCGCAAAGGTCTGCTTCAGGACTTGACGAAACTCATCTCCGAGGAGATGGATCTGAACATGCGTGCCATCACGTTGGAGGCCTCGGAAGGGGTGGGGCGTGGCATCATCATGCTCTACGTGAACAACTTGGACGGACTGAATAACCTGATTAAGAAGATTCAGGCTATAGACGGTGTGGAGGACGTGAGGAGGCTGTAGTGCAATTGTGATTTTTGGTATTCGAATTTAGTAATAGTATGGATGCTCACACCATTAATGCTTTTACCAGATTGAGCGATACGTTGGATCGCGTGCGCAAGGAGTGTCCGTGGGACAAGGTGCAGACCATAGAGAGTCTGCGCTACCTCACCGTAGAGGAGGTCTATGAGCTGAGTGAGGCTATAGTGGCGTTGGCTGACGGTGGTGGTGACGACGACTTCAAGAAGGAGCTGGGTGACCTTTTTATGCATCTTATGTTCTATTCCAAGATTGCAGAGGAGGAGGGGCGATTTACGATGGCAGACGTGCTCAACGCCATAAGCGACAAATTGGTGGAGCGTCATCCGCATATCTTTTCGCCTGACAAAGACCAGCATCAGGGATGGGAGCAGCTGAAGATGAAGGAGGGTCGCAAGTCGGTGATGGAGGGTGTCCCTTCGTCGATGCCGTCGCTCAACAAAGCAGTGCGCATACAGGAGAAAGCAGCTGGAATGGGCTTTGACTTTTCCGATGCCGACGAGGCGTTCAAGAAGGTGAAGGAGGAATACAAGGAGTTTGAACAAAGCGGGTCGGAAGAGGAGTTCGGTGACCTGCTTTTCGCCTTGGTCAAATGGGGTGCGATGAAGGGTATCAATGCCGACGACGCATTATGCAAGACCAACCGCAAGTTTATTGAGCGCTTCAAACACGTAGAACAGGCGGCAGCCGCCAGTGGAAAAACGGTGAGCCAGATGTCGAAGGAAGAAATGCAGCAAGCTTGGCGTGAGGCTAAATAAAAAAAGACGGTGACACTTTCGAGTGTCACCGTCTTTTCTATACTATTGCCGATTCTTAGCCGAGGCGTTTGAACTGGCAGGTGAAGTGGCGCATCAGCTCTGCTTCCCAGGTGATTTCCAAACCGCGCTTGATGGTGTTGCGGCGGTCATAGACATTCTTCAGGGCTGCGGCAATCACATCCATGTGGTTGTTGGTATAGACGCGGCGTGGGATGCAGAGGCGCACGAAGTCGTTGCCTCCGAAGCGGTTCTCGCGAGTCACGGGGTCGCGGTCGGCGAGAACATATCCAATCTCACAGGCGCGGATACCTGCCTCGAGGTATAGCTCGCAGGTCAGTGTCTGGGCGGGGAACTCCTCCTTCGGTATGTTGGTGAGCACCTTGTCGGCATCGACGAAGATGGCGTGGCCACCGGCGGGGCGCTGGTAGGGGATGCCATACTCGTCGAGTTTGGCGGCGAGGTAGTGAACTTGCTTGATGCGGGTCTCGACCATCTCAAACTCGATGTTTTCCTTCAATCCGACAGCGAGTGCATCCATATCACGGCCGTTCATACCGCCATAGGTGAGGAAGCCCTCGAAGGGGATGCAGAACATCTTGGCACCCTCGTACCACTCCTGCTTGTTGGTGGCGATGAAGCCGCCCATGTTCACCAGACCGTCCTTCTTGGCGCTCATGGTCATGGAGTCGGCATAGCTGAACATCTCCAGGGCTATCTCGCGTAAGGTCTTGTTTTCGTAGCCTTTCTCACGGGTCTTGATGAAGTAGGCGTTCTCGATAAAGCGGGCACTGTCAACATTGACAGGCACGCCGTATTTATGGCAGAGCTCGCAGGTCTCGCGGATGTTTTGCATGCTTACGGGCTGGCCGCCTACGGTGTTGTTGGTGACGGTGAGCACCATGAATGGCACGTTGCCTTTGTTCTCTTTGAGAATCTTCTCAAGTTTTTCCAGGTCAACGTTTCCTTTGAAGGGCACCTCAAGCTGGGTGTCGTAGGCCTCGCGCACGGTGACGTCGATGGCGAAAGCTTTACGGCTCTCGATGTGGCCTTTGGTGGTGTCGAAATGGGCGTTGCCTGGGATGATGTTGCCGGGTTTCACCAGGTAGCTGAACAGCACGTTCTCGGCTGCGCGACCTTGGTGAGTGGGGATGACATAGTTGAAACCGGTGAGTTCGGTGATGGTGTCCTTCATGTGGTAGAAGGAGCGGGCACCACCGTAGCTCTCGTCGCCCATCATCATAGCGGCCCACTGGCGGTCGCTTTGGGCTCCAGTGCCAGAGTCGGTGAGGAGGTCGATGTAGACGTAGTCGCTCTTGAGCATGAACACGTTCTGATGGGCTTCGTTGAGCCATTTTTCGCGCTGCTCGCGGGTGCTCTTCTTGATGGGTTCAACCATCTTGATTTTCCATGCTTCTGCAAATGGTAGTTCCATAGTATTATTATTTTACGGTTAGTGATTATATACAACGACAATCTTCTATAGAGTCTATAGAACCTATAAAATCTATAGTAGATACCACGGAATTAATAAACGAACACGTCCCTTTTCTTGATGTTCAGAAAAAGGTTTGAAAAAGAGAAATATAGATTGTATCTCAAATTTCGCTCCACGGAGGCAAAGATACTAAATAGTTTTGAGTTATCAGTTTTAAATTTCAAGTTTTTTCCGTGCGTGGTATGTAATCACTGTGCTATCGTCATCTCATCGACCAGGTGTTTGGCGCCGGCGAATTTGTCGATGATGAAGAGGCAGTAGCGTATGTCCAGCGAGATGTTGCGGCAGTATTTGGGATCGAAAAGCAAGTCGCTCATCGTCCCCTCCCAGCAGCGGTCGAAGTTGATTCCGACAAGTTGTCCGTCTGCGTTGAGCACGGGGCTTCCCGAATTGCCGCCAGTGGTGTGGTTTGTGGCTATGAAAGCCACGGGCATCTCGCCTTTTGCGTTGGCATAGCGGCCATAGTCCTTGCTTTGGTAGAGTTGTTTCAGCCGAGGTTCCACCACATAGTCGTAGATGTCGGGATTCTCTTTCTGGATGATGCCGTCGAGGGTGGTGTAGGGCTTGTAGTAGACACCGTCGACAGGCTCAAATCCCTTCACATGACCGTATGTCACACGTAGCGTCAGGTTGGCATCGGGGAAGAAATTGCTGTCGGGATACATAGCCATCTGGCCCTTGATGTAGGTGCGCATCAGACGGTTGATATTGTTGCGGGCAGAGGTGTGGATATCACGCTTGTCTGAAGTGTAGGCGTTAGCGTAGGCCACGTTGAAGAAATCCACCGCAGGAACTCCACCGGAGACCACCTTGATGTAGTTCTTGGCACGGTAGGAGCGGAGGAACTTGTTGTATTTGTCCTTGTTGTTGAGTATGGAGTTGTCGTAGAGCTCCTCGAAGAACTTGCGTATGGCCGACTCACCGTGGTGTTTCTTGTCGAGGAATGAGAGCTGCCCGGCTTTCCAGACATAGAGGGCGGTCTCAACGAAGATAGCGCGGTCAGTTGGTGAGTGCGTGGCGAAGTCGTCGAAGAAGCGTTCGTTCTCGGCTATGAGGCTTTCACACTGCTCATGAGCAAGGGAGTCGTCGAACTGGGTGTCGCGCAGCACCTTCCAGAGTTTGTAGGTGCGGTTCATGAAGTCCGAGGCCATGATGCCCTCGTTGAAGTAGGTCCATTCGGTCTCAACCGGGCGGAGCTTACTATAGTTTTGTTCCAACTCGTCGAGAACTTTGGCATACTCAGGCTTGTCGCTGGCCCACACGCGGAACTGCTTCTCCTGCTCTTTCTTCTGTGCCACACCCTCCAGTCGTTCGATGCCCAGGCTCTCGCCCTGCCATTTCTTCCACCCGTTGGCTATCGAGGCCACCTTCGAGGCATAGCGCAACCGCTGTTTGGACGATTGCTCCATGGCGCTTTTGTAGTGTTTCAGCCGTATGTCGCGCAGGCCTATGCGTATCGGGTTGGTTCCGTTGGCGGCCAGGTCAACCTCGTCGTGGGTGACGTAGCGTTTTGTGGTGCCTGGATATCCGAAGACGAAAGTGAAGTCGTCCTCGTCCACCCCCTTGAGCGAGATTGTCATGTGCTTGAGCGGACGGTAGGGTACGTTGTCCTTGCTGTAGTCAGCTGGCTTGCCCTCTTTGTCGGAATAGACGCGGAACATCGAGAAATCGCCAGTATGGCGTGGCCACATCCAGTTGTCGGTGTCGCCGCCGAACTTGCCTATGTTCGACGGCGGTGCTCCTACAAGGCGCACGTCTGTGAACACCTCGTTGATGTAGATGAAGTACTGGTTGCCATAATAGAACGGTTTTATCACCGCCTTGTAGTGGGTGCCTGCCGTCCTCTCCTTTATTATATTTGCCATGTTCTCATCGATCTTGTTGCTGCGGGTGTTCTCGTCATCGTCCTTGCCCACACCTTTCAGCACCTGCTCGGTGACGTCGTCCATCTTCACCAGCCTTGTGACCGTAAGACCTGGGCACGGCAGCTCTTGCTCGCGCGATGCAGCCCAGAATCCATGTGTCAGGTAGTCGTTGGCCACCGTGCTGTGGCGCACTATGAATGAATATCCACAGTGGTGGTTGGTGAGCAGCAGTCCTTGGTCGGATACATACTCGCCGGTGCAGCCCGATCCAAAAAGCACCACGGCGTCTTTCAGGCACGCCTTGTTTATGTCATAGATGTCCTTGGCCGAGATGTGCATGCCGGCTTTCTGCATGGCGGCCTCGTTGCGTCCCAGCAGCATTGGAATCCACATGCCCTCGTCGGCCACGGCGAACGCTGGAAGCAGCAAGGCTACTAGCATGATGGAAAAAGAAAATCTCACATTGATACGTGAAACATGGCTGTTATGAATCATAGTCGATAGTATTTTTCGGGTTACAAAGATACGAAAGATTTGGCAAATAGCACTCCCCCCTACACTACTACATTCCGTGTTTGAGTTTCTGCTGGCTTTTGTAGCGTTCTGGAGTGCATCCCACACGCCGACGGAAGAATCGTATGAACACCGATGGTGAAGAGAATTTCAGCTCATCTGCGATATGGTTCACCGTCATGTCGGTGAGCCATAGCAGTTCTCGTGCCTTGGTGGTCAACATTCGGTTTATCCATTCAACTGGAGTGGCCGAGGTCATTTTCTTTATTACTGACGTGAAATATTTTACCGACACGCAGGCTTGGGCTGCATAAAATTCCACATCCTGGTGTTCCAGGTAATTGACGGGAAGGGAAACCATGAAGTCGGTGGCTATTTTCTCCATTCGTGACTCAGGCCGTATTGTGTTATGCGAAACTCCTATCGTTTCGAAGACGAGAAGAATCATCGCTTCTATCAGAGGCATCACTAGCTCTATCGATGCCAGCGACGTGGCGGGAGGCACACGGTCGATTATTATGCTGAAGATGTTGTGCAGTTCTGTACGCGCTTTCTCGTCCAGTTCTACATGGTGCATGTCGACTCGGTCGCTCTGTTTCATCAGCACTGGCAGCGTCAGCAGCTTTTGTTTTGATGTGTTGGTCCTCATAGCGCTGTTCATCAGCGACTCTTCCACACAAAGCACCGAAACTTTCAAGTCCTCGGAAAAGTAATGTATCCTTATTATGTCTTGCGGTGCAAAAAGCAGCACGTGATGGGCGTATCCGTGACGAAGACTGTCGTCAACGCTGTATTCTATTTCTCCGTTAATGACTTCCCAAAGGGTCCAACCGCTTGAGACATATCTGTTTTCGGTGTTCAAATACCTCGAACAGTCCACACGGAACGCGCATATTGTGTCCGCATACTTAGTGTTCGGTATGTACTGTGTGTTCACTCGTTTTTCGGTTCTGTTTAGGACGTACCTTCTGTCGTCAAATATTTATACCGTAATATTGAAAAGAGCCGGTATCGTACCCGATAACGGCTCTTTAGAAAGTGACCCTGCTGCGATTCGAACGCAGGACCTACTGCTTAGAAGGCAGTTGCTCTATCCAGCTGAGCTACGGGGCCTTGCTTGTCTTCTGTCGGGATAGCCCGACTCGAACGGGCGACCTCATGCTCCCAAAGCATGCATACTAACCAACTGTACTATATCCCGATGGTTCTTTGTGAAAGAACTCTTCCATAAAATAAAAGGCTTTTTTCAAGCCTTTCATCTTTTTGCGGAGAAGGGGGGATTCGAACCCCCGGTACCCTAATCGAGTACGACAGTTTAGCAAACTGTTGGTTTCAGCCACTCACCCACCTCTCCGTAGCTGTTTCGATTTCATGAGGCTTGAAAACTCATTGCCTCTTCTGCGAAATCGGTTGCAAAAGTACTAACTTTCCTCGAAACAGCAAAATTTATTTTAAGGCTTATTTCTTTTTGGCTTGATTTGCAACGCTCTGCATCTTGGCCTTAATCACTTCGGGGTCGCCTAAAAAGCGGTCGCCCACCAATTTCATGTTGTCGTCAAACTCAAATACGTAGGGCACTGCTGTTGGCAGGTTAAAAGCTATTATTTCTTCGTTGCTCATACCTTTCAGCTCTTTCACAATGCCGCGCAGACTGTTGCCGTGTGCCACCACCAGCACTTGATTATGCTTCTCGAAAGCTTTCAGTATCGTTCCCTGATAGTAAGGCATAAGACGTGCAATAGTGTCTTTCAGCGCCTCGGTCAGAGGGATTTCCGCATCCGACAGCTCGTTGTAGCGCGGGTCGCGTCGGGGGCTGCGAGGGTCGTCCATCTCCAGTTTCGGAGGTTGCACGTCGAAACTTCTGCGCCACAGCTTTACCTGGTCGTCGCCGTATTTCGCTGCGGTGTCGGCTTTGTTCAGCCCCTGGATTGCACCATAGCTCTTCTCGTTCAGACGCCAGCTTTTCTCCACGGGCAGGTAGTCCATATCCATGGCGTCGAGCATCTGGTTGAGCGTTTTCACGGCGCGCTTCAAGTATGAGGTGAAGCATATTTCGGGTGCAAAGCCCTCTTTCTTCAACAGAAGGCCGGCCTCGTAAGCTTCATGACAGCCGAACTCGGTGAGGTCAACATCGGTCCAGCCAGTGAAAAGATTAAGTTTGTTCCAGGCGCTTTCGCCATGACGGACAAGAATAAGCTGTTTCATATAATAAGGGTTTATGTTGATAAGGTTTGAATGTATAAAGGGTTTAAAAGGTAACCGACAGCTGCCTGCTAACCGCTATTTTTTCTTCTCCTTCTTTTTCGGGGCCACGTATCCTTTTGTATAGATGCCTTCTTTCAGAATGCCTTTGTATGACAATACCACAAGCGTAAGGCCGAGAATTACAAACGGTACACTCAGCCATTGACCCATGCTGAAGAAACTTTTCCCCAAATCGACGCTGCGCACTTTGGTGAACTCCAGCAGTATGCGCGCCATGAAGAGCGCCACAAGCCACCACCCGAAGAGTCGCCCATTGTGCAGTTTTCCTTTTTTCTTCATGTAAACGCCTATGCTTACGGCGAAAATCAGAAGGTAGCTTAGCGACTCGTACAGTTGTGTGGGATGACGTGGATTGGGACCTGCAGAGTCGTCTCGTTCAAAGATTACTCCCCACGGCAGGGTCGTCTCATATCCCCATATTTCTGAGTTCATAAAGTTCCCCATCCTTACGAAGGCTCCTCCGAGTGCGACAATTATGCAAATGCGGTCAAGCACCCACCAAGTGTTTATGTGCTGGCGTTTGTAGTATAGCCAGAGTGCAATGAGTATGCCGCAGGCGGCTCCATGGCTTGCAAGCCCTTGGAATCCGGTGAATTGTCCGTTCGAGATGGGTATCACTATCTCCCACCAGTGTTCAGCGGTCAGGTAATATGAGGGCTCATAGAACAGGCAGTGTCCCAACCTTGCGCCTATCAGCACCGCCAGAAACATATACACAACCAGAGAGTCGGCATGTTGTGTGTCCACATTCTCTCGTTTGAACATACGGGTGAGTATCATGTACCCGAACACGAACGCGAAGAGAAAGCCGAAAGAGTACCACCGCAGGCCGAATCCGCCCAGGTGGAACATTACGGGATCCGCATTCCAGTGTATGTACAAAAGCTCCAGCATCTTTACGTATATTAATTACTGACCACTGATAACTGACTGCTGACCACTATTTCGCATAGTTTATCGAGCGGGTTTCACGTATCACCGTCACCTTTATCTGACCAGGGTAGGTCATCTCGCTCTGTATCTGTTTAGAAAGGTCATAGCTGAGCTTGTTTGCCTCGGTGTCGCTCAGTTTGTCGGCTCCCACTATCACGCGCAGCTCGCGGCCTGCCTGTATGGCATAGGTCTTCACAACGCCCGGATAGGTCATGGCCATCGACTCCAGCTTGTTCAGGCGGTTGATGTAAGCCTCCACCACTTCGCGGCGTGCTCCCGGACGTGCTCCGCTGATGGCGTCGCACACCTGTATTATCGGCGAGATGAGGTTGTTCATCTCCGTCTCGTCGTGGTGTGCGCCTATGGCGTTGCATACGTCGGGGTGCTCCTTGTATTTCTCTGCCAGCTGCATGCCCAATATTGCGTGCGGCAGGTCGGGCTCGTTCTCAGGCACTTTGCCTATGTCGTGCAGCAGTCCTGCTCTCTTTGCCAGCTTCGGGTTCAATCCCAGCTCCGAGGCCATCGTGGCCGCAAGGTTTGCCACCTCGCGCGAGTGCTGCAGCAGGTTCTGCCCGTATGACGAGCGGTATTTCATGCGGCCTATCATGCGCATCAGCTCGTGGTTCATGTTCAGTATGCCTAGGTCTATGCAGGTGCGCTTGCCCACCTCGTTGATTTCCTGCTCCACCTGACGGCGTGTCTTCGCCACCACCTCCTCTATGCGGGCGGGGTGTATGCGGCCGTCCGTCACCAGTTTGTGCAGCGCCAGGCGTGCTATCTCGCGTCTCACAGGATCGAAACCTGAGAGTATGATGGCGTCGGGCGAGTCGTCTATGATAACCTCGATGCCCGTAAGCGACTCGAAGGTGCGTATGTTGCGCCCCTCGCGACCTATGATGCGTCCTTTCACCTCCTCGTTCTCCAGGTTGAACACGCTCACCGTGTTCTCCACCGCATGCTCTGTGGCTGTGCGCTGTATCGACTGTATCACGATTTTCTTGGCCTGCTCGTTGGCGGTCATCTTGGCCTCCTCCACGATGTCTATTATCGAGTTGGCTGCTTCGGCGCGTGCCTCGTCCTTCATGGTCTCTATAAGCTGCGACTTCGCCTCTTCGGCGCTCAGTCCTGCTATGTGTTCCAGCTTCTCCACGCTCTCGCGATACACCTTCTCCACCTCTTCCTGCCGCTTGTTCAGCACTGCTATCTGGTTGTTCAGGTTGTCGCTCACCCCCTTCAGTTCGTTGCTTTTCTTCTGCAGCTCTTCCACCTTCTGTGTCAGCACCTGCTCACGCTGTTTCAGTTTCTGCTCCACCTGTTGCAGTTTGCTGTTGCGTTCGTTGCATTGCTTCTCATGCTCCGACTTCAGCTGCAGGAATTTCTCCTTCGCCTGAAGGTTCTTCTCTTTCTTAATCATTTCGCCTTTCTCTTCGGCGTCTTTCAGCACCTGTTGGCTCTTGGCCATCAGCTTGTTGCGCATTACGGTTGTCGAGAGCCATACTGCTATCCCGCCGCCTGCAACGAGTCCGATGGCAATTCCGATAAAAATCCATTCCATAGTGTTAAGTGTGTTTTAGGTTGGAAACGGGCTCGCTTGTGAAAAGGCCTTCTGAAAAAATCTGCATCAAAACCCTCCGAGAGTTTAGAAAACTCCAAATTCTATAGGATTTGAGTGCCGGGTGTATCAATTGTACAATCTACCCACCCATGAGCTTACTCGGTTTGTATGTAATGTTGAGTTTACAAACTGTTTTGGGTTTGATGCAGAAAGGTTGGTCGTCAGCTGGCTGCGGGTCCCTTGTCCCCGCTCTCGTCCTTCGACTCAAGGAGTTGCTCGATTGTTCCGAGTCTCTCGCGTATGTTCGACTGCTCTGTCTCCGATTGGTGCTGCAATCTGTTCAACTGCGTCGTCTTCGTTATGGCAACCATGGCCAAAAGATCCTGATAGTCGTTATAGGAATAGTTTTTTTTGTATGTTGCGACTTGTGCGTTGATGCTTTCGGCGGCGGCCATCAGATAGCTTTGGTCTTCGGGCCTCACCCTCATCTTGTAGTTTCTGTCAAGAATGTTGACTGTGACAGGTATATCCTCCATCTCTTCCCGATTATAGCTTAGTCATTAACGAGAGACTTTTGTCGATGTCCTTTATGAGTTGATTGATTCTCAACTTTATTTCTGTAGAATCACCCTTTTGAGCAAGTGCGTTTCCTAGTTTTAATATTTTGTTTTGTTCTGTTAAGTTGTTAATTAATACCTCTTTATCTTTAAGCGCCGCCTGCATCGCGTCGTGGTCCTCTCCAAGGAGGCTTATCTTGTCGCGCAGTTGTTGATTTTCTGCAACAAGCTGACTCACACGTCCTTCAATCCTTGCCAACAAGTCTTCGACCTCAGACATATACCTCTCCTTTTTGATACATTAGGCACTGCAAATATACGATTTTTTTTTATTTCGGTGCTTTTTTGTAAAAATCGCACCCATGCGGGCAATCCGCTTTACCTCAGGTTCAGCGAGTGACCCATGCGTTCCTGCTTCGTTTTCAGATACCTCTGGTTGTGCGGGTTCGGCTCTATCACTATCGGCACCGTCTCCACTATCTGCAACCCGTATCCTTCCAGCCCGCTCCGCTTCACGGGGTTGTTAGTTATCAGACGCATCTTCTTCACCTTCAAGTCTCTCAATATCTGCGCCCCTATGCCGTAGTCTCTCTCGTCGGCTTTGAACCCCAGCCTCAGGTTCGCGTCCACCGTGTCCAGCCCTTGCTCCTGCAGGTGGTACGCCTTCAGCTTGTTCACCAGCCCTATGCCTCGTCCCTCCTGGCTCATATACACCACCAGGCCCTTGCCCTCCTTGTCTATCATCTCCATCGCTCGGTGCAGCTGGTCGCCGCAGTCGCACTTGCAGCTCCCGAATATGTCCCCTGTCGCACAACTCGAGTGCACCCTCACCAGCACCGGCTCGTCCTCCTCCCACTCGCCTTTCTTCAGCACCATGTGCGTCGCGCCGTTGTCCAGTTGCGTGTATGCCAGCAGCCTGAAGTCCCCCCACTTCGTCGGCAGCGCCACGTCTTCCTCCTTCCTTATCAGCGTCTCGTGCGCCACCCTGTACGCTATCAAGTCCTTGATGGTTATGAGCTTCAGCCCGAACCTCTCCGCCACCTTCACCAGCTCCGGCATCCTCGCCATCGTCCCGTCTTCGTTGATTATCTCTATCAGCGCACACACCGGATACAACCCCGCCAGCCGCGCCAGGTCTATCGACGCCTCCGTGTGCCCGGCTCTCACCAGCACTCCTCCGTTCCGCGCCCTCAGCGGGTTGATGTGCCCCGGGCGCCCCAGGTCCGACGGCTTCGTCGCCGGGTCCGCCAGCGCCTTGATGGTCATCGCCCTGTCGTGCATCGACACGCCAGTGGTGCACCCGTTGCCAAGCAAATCCACCGTCGTCGTGAACGGCGTCCCCAGCAGCGACGTGTTGTCGTGCACCTGCATGTCCAGGTTCAGCTCCTTGCAGCGGTCCTCCGTCACCGGCGAGCAGAGCACTCCGCGTCCGTACTTCAGCATGAAATTCACCGCCTCGGGCGTTATCTTCTCCCCGGCGATGATGAAATCTCCCTCGTTTTCGCGGTCTTCGTCGTCCACCACGATGACAAATTTGCCCTCTCTGAAATCTTCCAGAGCTTCTTCTATAGTATTGATTTTAAATTCCATATTGCACAATTTATCTCCCTGCCCCACCCTGGGGCAGGACTACAAAGATACTACTTTTTTGCGATACTCCCACATCCTCGACGCCTCTCTCCCTCCTGCCACCTCTCTCCTCCGCCTCTGCTGCCTCCTCCGCCCCTCCGTTGCCCTCCTTCCCCTCGCCCTCTCCATCCTCTCTCTCCATCCTTCCTCTCCCTCGGTTGCAATCCTCCATCCTCCGCCCGCGGTTGGCCCAACGTTGCTGCAATTTCACCCCAACGTTGCTGCAATTACACCCCAACGTTGCCGCAATCTCACCCCAACGTTGCCGCAATCTCACCCCAACGTTGGCCCGATGTTGTCTCAACGTTGGCCTTTCCTTGGCTCAATGCAAAAGCACACCAAAAGGGGACCAAAAGGGGACCAAAACCAATAAACTCCATCTCTCTGTTTTATAGATAGATATAAAACCTATTTTCGGCTTTTTTTCGCATTGTTGAAAAAAGAAAGCCAATCTGCTTACAGTCAGCTTGTTGTCTTCATGCGCTTTCCCCGCCTCGTCTTTTTCAGCTCTCCTCTCGCTTGCCGGTTGTATTTGACACCTATTTTAATTCAACCTGCCTATATTTTCTTTTTTTGGTAATGATATAGATGTTGACCCATAAACATTATAACAGATTAAAACTCAACAATAAACACCTCTTTGTATAATGTATGGAACATTTAGGATATAATTTCCTGAAAATTAAATTGTTCGAGATATATTTAGGTCAACTCCTATATTATTACCTTCGAATATCTGAAATAATCCACCCTCTTGACTTTAATCAACTATCCGGCCAAACCTGCTTCGGCAGATTTGGCCAGATATGTTTTCTTCGTGTCTTAAATTTACTAGGTACGCCTAGTAAATTTACTCAATACATCTAGTAAAATTTTATAATGTCATGCAGTGGTATGATATACAGATTGTTATCTTGTATATTCTATTGCACACATACAAGTGTGAACCAGCCGAAAACGATTAATCCAGTTTCAGCACTGCCAGGAACGCACTTTGTGGCACCTCTACGTTGCCCACCTGCCGCATCCTCTTCTTGCCTTCTTTCTGCTTCTCCAGCAGCTTGCGCTTTCGCGTGATGTCGCCGCCGTAACACTTGGCTGTCACGTCCTTGCGCACCTGCCGCACCGTCTCCCTCGCTATTATCTTGCTCCCTATCGCCGCCTGTATCGCCACGTCGAACTGCTGGCGAGGTATCAGGTCTTTCAGTTTTTCGCACATACGCCGTCCTATGCCGTAGGCGTTATCCACGTATGTCAGCGTTGACAGCGCATCGACGGGGTCGCCGTTCAGCAGTATCTCCAGCTTGACGAGTTTCGACGGCTTGTAGCCGTTCAGGTAGTAGTCAAACGAGGCGTAGCCTTTCGATATCGACTTCAGCTTGTCGTAAAAGTCAAACACCACCTCGCCCAGCGGCAGGTCGAACGTTATCTCTATGCGGTCGGTGGTGAGGTAGTTCTGGTTCTTCAGTATGCCGCGCTTGTCCATGCACAGCTTTATTACAGGACCGATGTAGTCGGCCTTCGTGATAATCTGCGCGTGGATGTAGGGCTCATACACTTCCGCTATGTTGTTCGGCTCGGGCATCCCCGACGGGTTATAGACGTCTATCTCCTCTCCGTTGGTCAGCTTCACCTTGTACTGCACGTTCGGCACCGTCGTGATGACGTCCATATTGAACTCACGTTCCAATCGTTCTTGTATAATCTCCATGTGGAGCAATCCCAAGAATCCGCAGCGGAAGCCGAACCCCAACGCCAACGAGCTCTCGGGCTCGAACGTCAGCGAGGCGTCGTTGAGCTGCAGCTTTTCGATGCTGGCCCTCAGCTCCTCGTAGTCGTCGGTATCGACGGGATATACTCCGGCAAACACCATCGGCTTCACCGACTCGAAACCCTCTATAGCCTTGTCGCACGGCTTCTCCACATGTGTTATGGTGTCGCCCACTCTCACCTCTCGCGAGGTCTTGATGCCGCTGATGATATATCCCACGTCGCCGGCCTTCATCTCCTTGCGTGGCTCCATGTTCAGCTTCAGCACTCCTATCTCGTCGGCGTGGTAGTCTTTCTCTGTGCTTACGAACTTCACCCAGTCGTTGGTGCGTATCGTGCCGTTCATGATGCGGAAGTACGAGATGATGCCTCTGAACGGGTTGAACACCGAGTCGAACACCAACGCCTGCAGCGGTGCCGCTTCGTCTCCTTTTGGCGCCGGCACCCGCTTCACTATGGTCTCCAGTATCTCGGGCACTCCCACGCCCGTCTTAGCGCTGCACGACAGTATGTCCTCCCTCGGGCATCCCAGCAGGTCCATGATCTCGTCGGCCACCTCTTCCGGCATCGCGCTGTCCAGGTCTATCTTGTTCATCACCGGTATTATCTCCAGGTCGTTCTCCAAAGCCAGATAGAGGTTCGAGATGGTCTGCGCCTGTATGCCCTGCGTGGCATCTACAACCAGCAGTGCTCCCTCGCAGGCAGCGATCGAACGCGACACCTCGTACGAGAAATCGACGTGACCTGGCGTGTCGATAAGGTTCAATATGAATTCCTGACCTGCATAGTTCTTGTCCCCTTCCGCCGTGAAGCGGTAGTTCATCTGTATGGCGTGGCTCTTGATGGTGATGCCGCGCTCCTTCTCCAAGTCCATGTCGTCGAGCACCTGCGCCTGCATGTCGCGTTGCGAGATGGTGTTGGTGTATTCAAGAAGTCGGTCGGCAAGGGTGCTCTTGCCGTGGTCGATATGTGCGATGATGCAGAAGTTGCGTATGTTTTTCACAAGATATAGAGTTTAAAATGTTCGCTTCGCTAAAATGTCTAAATTGTTTAAAAGGTTCAAAAAGGTTAAAGGGTTTAAAATGTTCGCTTCGCTAAAATGTTTAAAGGGTTTAAAATGTTCAAAAAGTTTAAACGGTAACAGGTTCTATTGTCTAATCACTATTCACTATTCACCATTCACTAATCACCATTCACTCAAAGAAACACGCTGACGGCTGTTATCAATGCGAAGAAGCTTATAAGGTTGCGCGCCAGATACCAGCGTATCATGAACCACTCGATGCCAGCCGCTTCAATATCTTTCCATTGCGACATCGGCCCCATCCACCAGCGGCGTTTGACTTCCCGTTCGGGGTGGTACAGAAAGTCGTGTGTCAGCTTGCTGAGTGCCACTGCCATCGGCAGCGTCACGAATACCAGCAGTGTCCATTTGCTGACAGTGGTGACTACTACCGCCACTGCCATCAGCAGGTAAGGGAGAAAGGTGAACACGAACGAGACCATCATGAGCGACCTCTTTCGTGTCGTTCCCTCGGGCGACAGCAGCACTGCCAGCGTGCTCTTCCCCACGCTGATGTCCGGCTCGCGGTCCATTATCGAATGTGTGAAGAGTATGTTCACCACAAGCAACCCTAACGCCGCCGAAATCCACCATATCGCAGCCGGCAACTCGCCACACACCGCATAGCACATCCCTGGCATCAGCAACGGCCCGAACATAAGTCCCGTAATCAGTTCGCCCATACCGTGGTAGCACAGCTTGAACGGCGGTGCCGAGTAGAAATACCCGAGGAAGGCTCCGGCCACTGCAAACCACACTATCGGCCACCCCCTGAAGCAAAACACCACCACTCCGCAAATCAACGCCACCACTCCGAACAGGGCCGCTACCGTAAATGTCTCTTTCAGGGTGGCCCGTCCTTCGGCAAGATATTGCGCCTTGCCTATACGGGCTCGCATCCCTGCCCGCGCCAGCCTCTCTCTCGTCTCCAACCCGGCGTTGCGGTAGTCGAAATAGTCGTCCAACAGGTCGATAGACAGGTGTGCACAGACAACACCAACCAATGCCACCACTGCGCATATCCAGCTGCAGTCCTTGCCACAGGCATAGGCTATGCAGATGGCTACAATCGCAGGGGTCACGCTTTGTGGCAACGCCTGCGGGCGGGCGTTCATAAACCAAAAACCTAATTTGCTCATTACAATAAAAACGCCGAATATGCGTTAAAATTGTACATTATCAATAATATCGTTCCAATGAAAGCATTGTGTCGTTTGTTATTTGTCGCTGCGATGGTGCTCCTCACCGCCTCGTGTGGATCGAAACTGAGAAGCATCGCCTTTACCTCCGAGAGCGTCACCATCGCCGTCGGCGACACCTACCAGATGTCCTTGATGGCAACTCCCGAGGACGCTGAGTTCGAGTCCTCATGGTCGTCCTCCAATCCCGAGGTGGCCAGTATCGACGACAAGGGCCTTGTCGTCGCCAAGACCATCGGCACCTGCACGGTGACAGTCAATGCCGACGGCAAGACCGCTTCCTGCAACATCTTTGTTGTCGAGGCGGAACCCATTCCTGGTGCTGATGTCAATGTGACCGACTACGGTGCCATCGGCAGTTATTTCTCGGTCAGCGATTCCAAGCAGGTGCAGTTTTCTCGCGGCAATCTGCAATACCAGGCCTCTTCTGGCACATGGCGCTTCGCCGATACGCAGTGGGGTTGCCGTGGTCTCGACAACCAGTATATCTCTCCCTCCACCGACCGCTGGATTGACCTCTTCGGTTGGGCCTCCAGCGGCTATTCAAGCGGTACTGTGTCCATTCAGCCCTACTCGACCGACACCGACGACTCGCACTACATCGTGGGTGACAATATAGCCAACAGCATAGTCGGCCAATATGCCTATGGCGACTGGGGTCGCGCCAACCATATACAGAACTACGAGAGCCGCTCCGGCTACTGGCGTGTGCCGACAGGCGCTGAATGGCAATATCTGGTGGGCGAGAACCCTGTGCGGGCCAACCGTTGGGGCTTGGCTACCATCAACGGCGTGTTCCGCGGCGTCGTGATTATCCCCGACCAGTGGACTCCTCCGATGGACACTTGCTTCACTCCGCGTGCTCACCGTGGCTACAACACCAATAAGTATTCTTACCGTCAGTGGATGATTATGCAGGAGAGCGGTGCGGTATTCCTGCCGGCTTGCGGTGTGCGCAACGGACAAGAGGTCAACTCCGTCAACGTGGACGGATTCTATTGGACTTCCACCGCCGACGTCAACGCGGCAAAGGTTTTGAGCATTGGGAACGAGTCGGCTTCAGCCGATGTATCGCGCTACCGCCATCTCGGACTCTCCGTAAGACTGGTGCTCGACAGATTTTGACGCTATGAAGAAGAAATTCTATGTTGTTTGGCAGGGCAATCATCCTGGTGTTTACGACAGCTGGGAGGCATGCCTGGCGCAAGTGAAGGGTTTTGCCGGTGCTCAGTATAAGTCGTACAAGACGCGCGACGAGGCCGAAGAGGCTTTCAAGCACCCCTATGCTGAAGCCATCGCCAAGCCGGACAACGCCGACGACCTTGGCATGACCGTCATCAAGCCTTCCAATGTGCCGCCGCCGGTTCTCGACAGCATCGCCGTCGATGCCGCCTGCAGCGGCAACCCCGGCGTGATGGAATATCAGGGCGTCTATGTTGCCTCGCGCACCAAGCTGTTCCACTACAAATACCCCGTCGGCACCAACAACATCGGTGAGTTCCTCGCGCTGGTGCATGGCCTTTCGTATCTGAAGAAGCACAACCTCAACCAGATACTCTATAGCGACTCGGTAAACGCCATTAGCTGGGTAAGGCAGAAAAAGTGCAAGTCGAAGCTGGTGCGTGACGAACGTACCGAGGTCCTATGGCAATATGTTGAGAGGGCAGAGGATTGGCTGAAAAACAACACTTACACCACCGAAATCCGCAAGTGGGACACCCACAACTGGGGTGAAATCCCAGCTGATTTCGGAAGAAAATAGTAAACACATACTTTATGAACAACATCGACCCATTCACAATAATCAGCACCCTAACCGCATGGCTTATTAGTACCATCGCAATCATGATTGTTGTTCTGATTGTCGCTGCGATATGCTCTCTCTTCGGTGTACGCTTCACCTCGGTTTTGACCCACGGACTTTGGTTTTTGCTGCTCCCACCTCTAATTTTCGCCTATGGATTCCTCATCGAACGCAACCAAATCCGTACCAAGAATGTGGACATCTGCTCCGAACATATATCCAATGCGGCTGACGGCTATCGAATAGCACACTTTAGCGACTTCCACCTCAAGTCGTTCGAGCACCGCGAAAAAGTCCTGAGGCGCTTCGTGAATCAAATAAACCGCGCCGACGTTGACTTGATTCTATTCACGGGCGACCTCGTCACCGGAAACGTTGACGAAGCAGTGCAATTCAAACAACTGCTTTCTCAGATAAAAGCTCGCGACGGTGTACTTTCGGTGATGGGCAACCACGACTACCTCTTGAGTCACAACAGCATGAGCGACAGCCAACGCATCATGGCAGAAAAACAACTGCGTGAATGTGAAACACAGATGGGTTGGCAACTTCTCAGCGACACGTGTGTGATTCTTGACAACGGGTTGTGCATTGCTGGTGTCGAGAATATTTCCGACAACAGTTTCTTTCCAAGCAGAGGTAATCTGAACAAGGCATTGAAAGACATCGACGCTCCATTCAAAATACTTATGCTACACGACCCTTCGGTATGGGATGCAACTCGCCCCTATGGAGTAAACCTGACACTGTCTGGCCACACCCATGCCGCACAGATGCGACTGTTCGGTTGGAGTCCTTCAAAAATGGTGTATAAACGATGGTACGGCCTCTACGAACGACTGGGAAAGAACAATCAGCCAGAGTATCTGTATGTCAACCCTGGATTGGGCGAAACGGGCTTTATGGCTCGAATAGGTATTCCCCCCGAGGTGACGGTGATAACCCTCAGGAGCAAGCCATCATCTGTCGCTAATAGCAAGCCTTGAGTATTGCCAGCACCTCTTCGGTTGTCGGCACATGGTAGCCGCCAATCTTGTTGACGCTTTCGGCTATCAGGGGCAGCATATCCTCAGTGCAGCCCACCTCGCTCAAGTGGCGCGGGATGCCCAGTTCGTCGATGAAACGGCTGAGGCACTCGATGCCTTCCGTAGCCACCTGCACGTCGCTCTTGCCTGTGGGGTCAACATGCCAGATATTCTTGGCAAAACGCACGAAGCGATGCAATCCGTAAGGCATGATAAGGCGATAATACGGTATGGATACTATGGCGAGGCCTATGCCGTGCGGACAGTCGCAGTAGGCTCCCACCTGATGCTCTATCTGATGCACCTCCCAGTCTTGCCTCTTCGACACGGCCAGTATCTTGTTCAATCCCATCGTGGCGGCCCACATGATGTTGCTGCGGGCTTCATAGTCCTGTGGGTTGACGAGCGCCTTGCGGCTTGCGGCTATCAGTGCTAGCATGTCCCCCTCCAGAAGGTAGTCGCTCACACAGTCGTCGTCGCCGCCGAAATACTGTTCCATCAAGTGCGAAAAAATGTCGAAGATGCCGCTCACCATCTGTGTCTTTGGCACTGAGTAGGTGAACTCGGGATTCAATATTGAGAAACGGGGGCAGGCCACCTCCATCGGGAAGATATGACCCTCTTTCTTTTTCAGGGCTTCGTTCGTGATGACCGAGCCAGAGTTCATCTCCGAGGCGGTGCCGGTCATGGTGAGTATGGTGCCGACGGGCACCACCTTCGTCGGCACGGGGAGGTTCTTTATCCAGAAGTGCTCCCAGGGGTCGTCGTCGCACCATGCGCTGCATGCTATCGCCTTTGAGCAGTCGATGACCGAGCCGCCGCCGACGGCAAGGATGAGATCGACGTTATTCTCTCTCACGAGGCGGCATCCTTCGAGCAGCTGTGTGTAACGAGGGTTGGAGTTGATGCCTGAAAGCTCGCATACACTCTTCCCGCATTGCTTCAACGTGTCGATGACGGTGTCGTAAAGTCCTGTCTTCTTGATGGAGTTTTTGCCATATACAAGCATCACGTTTTGTCCGTATAGGGCCAGTTCGTCGGCAAGATGGTTCATTGCGGTGCGTCCGAAATGGATGCGCGTGGGGTTCTGAAAGGTGAAATCGATATTCATAGAAGTTGATATGTTTTATGTTGATAGGTTGATAAGTAAAAAAGTTTCGCTTCGCTTTAAAGGTTGAAAGTTTAAAAGGTATGAGGCAACTGACTACTGACCACTGACAGCTATCAGGCGCTCGTCTCGGGCCATATCGTTGGGATTGGTGCCTTCAACATCCTGCGGGATGGGCATGCCTATACGGGAGAAGAGCCATATCCAGTAGGGCGGGAAAGAGCCGTCGGCAGAGCGGAAGTTCATCGGTGCCGAGGGGAAAATCTTCGTTCCGTGCTCGTCGAGGTAGGCGTTCCAGACCAGCTCGCTGCAGTACTGCTCGTCGTTGTCGGGGAGGAACGTGAGGTCGTAACCACGCCCTACATACTGCTTGGCATTGGAAACCCACTGATCACGCTGCTTGTTGTCCTTGAGCCGTTTGACGACAAAGAGGGGATAGTCGCCGCTCTTCAGCCGGAACTCCTCTTTCATCGTGTCGAGCGGATAGCGGGCCACGCCGTGTTTGAGGGTGGCGTCAATGACGAAGGTGGTGTTGGCCGACTGCTCGAGGATGGCTACGTGGATGTAGTTGACCTGAGCCTCGTCGCCGGTGGCAGCCACGATAGCGTCGGACATGGAGGCGGAGTCACCTTCGACGGTATAGTCGAGAGGGAGTCCGACAAAGATAAGGTCGCCTGACTGGATGCCAGAAGGAGCTTGCCTGCAGGAGGCCAGGACAAACACCAGAGCCAGCATGAGCGTCAAACGCAGAGTGAAAGGGTATTTCATGGTAATCAGGACATTGATTAGAGATTGCAAATATAGCAAATTTGCAGAAAATGGCGAGGTTTTCTCATTTGTTTTTTGCCAAACAGGAGAGGTGTTAAAAGAGGAAAAACGGTCGATTAATGGAAGGGCTAAAACAAAAAACTCACCAAGATGTTGCTTATTTATAAAAATATTTCGTACCTTTGCGGTGACAATAATAATCGATAAAAAGAACTACAATGAAGAAACTATTGCTTTCATTACTACTGATTTCCGCAATCTTGGGTGTTAAAGCACAGGAATATGTCATACCCGAAGAGAAATGGAACTACGAGGAGATATCGGGTAATAACTACCACGGATATTCGTTCCACAAGAACTGGAATGTTGACTTTATGGTCGAAAACCAGGAGGGGCGCTACACTCCGACTGACATAGACATCGCGAAGGCGGAGCGGCTGATTCAGAAGAAAATCGCATACGTGAACCGCAACCATGAGAACCAAGAGGGCCGCTGCCCCATCATCGACGAGCACATGCACCGCTATGAGCGCCAGTATGTAGGTTTTGTCGATTTGAACGGAGCCCATATCATCTGGGTGAACTTCCTCTGGGATGACACGCCGGCAGCACTCCTGAAGAAGGATATCGTGAAGACTTCTGGTGGCTGCGGCAAGTACTGGTGCATCAAGTGCAACCTCGACACCGAGAAGGTCTATGGTTTGGAGGTCAACGAGTCGGGCGATGTGAAATACCTGCCTCGCGACGCCAAGCGCCGTCCGCGCATCAGCAAGCCGAAGAGCGACTACAATCCCCAGCGCATACGTAAGACTGGTATCATACACTCGGATGCCGAGAGAAGATTCTAGGGCTCTCGCCCGATTGTAACGGCAGCGTGTCGCTTGATATAATAATCCACCGATATGAACATAAGCCGTGATTTTGTCCGCAAGTTTGTCCGATTCGCCATTGTCGGCGCATCGGGTGCGGTGGTCGATTACGGTTTCTTGATTCTCTTCATCGAGGTGTGCCACATGCCCGAACTGGTGGCCAACGCCTTGAGTTTCACTCTCGCCGCTTCGTGGAACTATCTGCTTAACCGCATCTGGACTTTTGGAAGTAAGAATCGCAGGGTGGGGCAGGAGTATGTCAAATTCTTCATCGTCTCTTTGATAGGGCTGGGCATAAGCACCCTGACGCTCTACCTCTTGCAGACGCTCTTCCCGGCGTGGAGCAACGCCTCGGGCAATGGTTTTCAGCTTGCCGCTCTCTTCATTAAGTTTTTCTACATCTTGAAACTCATATCCATCGGCATCACCATGCTTTGGAACTTCTTTGCCAACTACCTTTACACTTTCAGGAAAACAAATAAACATTAATCAATATGAAACGCTTTTTATTACTTCTCGTCTTTGTCATCACCGTGTTGACGGGCAATGCCCAGGTGGTGCGTATTCAGTTCGAGCAGTGCGACCGCTCCATGGAAATGGCGATATCTCAGGCCGTCTCTATCGACCGTCGCGACGGCTGCGTCTATACGGCATATGCCAACCCGCAGGAATTGGCGGCATTCGAGGCGTTGAATATCCCCTACGAGGTTGTGCCGGAGGATGGCTCTTTGACTAAAGCCACCATCATCGCCGCCACCACTATGGATCAGATGGTGGGATGGAATATGTATCCCAGCTATGGCCTCTACATGCAGATGATGCAGAATTGGGCGGCGCAGTATCCAAAGCTCTGCAAGATTGACACCATCAGTACGTCAACAACCAACGGACACATGATTATCTGCCTGAAGATATCGGACGAGGTGGAAGACGAGGAGGCCGAACCGGAGTTTTTCTACATGTCCAGTATGCACGGCGACGAGGTCACGGGTTTCTACTTCCTCCTGCGAATGATTGACACGTTGCTCACAAGCTACGGTCATGACTCGACCCTCACCAATCTGGTCAACACCACGCAGATATACATCTGCCCCGACGCCAACCCCGACGGAACGTACCAGAATGGCGACAACGTGATATACAAACCGAACAACACTAGCGACCTGAGCGGCCGCTACAACGGCAATGGCATCGACTTGAACCGTACCTACCCAAACCCGTTTAGCTCTACGGCCTACCAGACGCAGTATAACAACACCGAGCAGGAGAATAAGGACATGATACAATACATGAATGCTCATCATTTTGTGATGGCGGCATGTATGCACGGAGGAGCTGAAATACTGAACTTCCCATGGGACAGCTACACCTCGTCGCAGAAATCTCTCGCCGACGCCGCATGGTGGACAGCCATGGGCAACCGTTTCGTGGCAACTCTGCGTCAATATACCGGAGCCGCAAGCGACAATACATTCCCGGGCAACATGTATCGCACCGAACGTATCGGCAGCGGCTGGAGACCGCCTTATACCGAGCAGTGCTTTGGCGGTGACTGGTACGCCATATCCGGTGGATGGCAGGACTATTCCAACTGGTACAACCACATCCGTGCTTTTACTATCGAGGTGTCGCGCACTAAATGTCCTGAGATTTCTGGCACACAGGGTGTGAAGAACTACTGGTACTACCAGAAGGAGCCTCTTATCAACCTCATTAAAGAGGTGCATCAGGGTGTGAACGGCATTGTGGTGGATTCTGTCACACGTGAGCCGCTTCGTGCTTTCATCGAGGTGGTTGACCACGACCGCGACAGCTCTCAGATTTACAGCCGTCACGTGCTGGGCGACTACTACCGCCCCATCGCCGACGGCACCTACTCGTTCCGCGCTTCCTGCCCGGGATACATCACCAAGACCTACACCAACGTCACCGCCACCTATGGCACTCCCACCAACCTGCTGATTGAGCTGGTGCCCGAAGGCTGGACACCTGTGGTTTACACCATCACCGCCACAAGCGAGGACAACGCCAAAGGCACCGTTGAAGGCGGCGGCACATACCTCGGCGGACAGACGGCTACCCTCACGGCGACGGCAAACGCTGGATATGAGTTTGACCACTGGAACGACGGCAACACCGACAACCCGCGCAGCTTCACTGTGTCGGGCGATGCAAGTTACACCGCATACTTCAGCGCTAGGGAATACATTCTCACGGTGGAGAGCGAAGATAATGCGAAAGGCACCGTCGCAGGTGGCGGCAGTTTCGCATACGGTGCCACGACGCAGATCTCGGCCACGCCTAACGAGCACTACACCTTCGCACGCTGGAACGACAACAACACTCAGAACCCGCGCACGGTGACGGTGACGGATGATGCTACATACACCGCTTATTTCAACGCCGACAACTACACCATCACCGTGACCGCCGACAACAACGCTCACGGCACTGTTACCGGCGGCGGCACCTATGCCTATGGCACCACGACGCAGATTTCGGCAACGCCTGGCGAAGGCTATGAGTTTGCTGGCTGGAGCGACGGCAACACCGACAACCCGCGCAGCATCACGGTGACTGGCGACGCCTCGTACACCGCCACCTTCGCCATACAGAACTACACCATCACCGTGAACACCAACAACAACAGCTACGGCTCGGTCACCGGCGGCGGCACGTATCCATACGGCAGCACCGCCACCTTGACCGCCACACCGAACGAGGGCTACCACTTCGTCGAATGGAACGACCACAACACGGAGTGCCCGCGCACCATCACAGTGACTGGCGACGCCACATATACCGCCACGTTCGCAATCAACAGCTACACCATCACAGTGATGCCCAACAACGCCAGTTTCGGCAGCACGACAGGCAGCGGCACTTACACTCACGGACAGACGGTGACGGCTACGGCTACCGCCAACGATGGCTATGTGTTCAACAGCTGGAGTGACGGAACGACGGCAACACCATATACTTTCTCCGCCACACAGAATATCACGCTCATCGCCAACTTCTCGGAAGAGAACCACGACCCTGTGTATTACACCCTGACTGTGGTGTCGGACAACAACGCCATGGGTACAGCCAGCGGCAGCGGCACCTATCTGGAGAATAGCGCAGTCACCATTTCGGCTACGGCAGCCACCGGACACCACTTCACGCAGTGGAACGACGGCAATACCGACAACCCGCGTACCGTTACGGTGACGGGCGACATCATCTACACCGCCTATTTCGCTGCTGAGAGCTATAGCGTGACTGTGGCTCCCGACGACGCCACACACGGCAGCACAACACCCAACGGCACCAGCACCTACACTTACGGCACCACCATCGACCTGACGGCTACCGCCGCCGAGGGCTACCACTTCCTGCGCTGGAACGACGGCAGCACACAGGCAACGCGCACTGTGACCGTTACAGGCAGCGCAAGCTACATCGCTTCCTTTGCCGCCAACACCTATCATATCACCGTCACAGCCAACAACCCGGCATACGGCAGCACTACGGGCAGCGGCAACTACAGCTACGGCGAGCAGGTGTCGATAAGCGCCACCGCCAGCGAGGGACACAACTTCAGCCAGTGGAACGACGGCAACACGCAGAATCCGCGTACCGTCACCGTCACGGGTGATGCCACATACACTGCGGTGTTCACCACCAACAGTTTCCAGTTGACGGTTGTGCCTGATGAGGCAAGTCACGGCTCCACCTCCGGCAGCGGCACCTATGCTTACGGCGAGCAGGCCCACATCACGGCAACTGCGGCGGAGGGCTACCGTTTCCGCGAGTGGAACGACGGCAACACCTATCCAATACGCACCGTCACCGTGACGGGCAACGCCACCTATACCGCCTACTTCGACGCAATTGAATACACCGTGACGGTGAACCCCAACAACCATATTTGCGGCAGCACGACAGGTAGCGGCACCTACAGCTATATGCAGGAGGTGACGGCTACCGCCACGCCGGCCAACGGCTTCCGATTCGACCACTGGAGCGACGGCACCACCGAAAACCCGTACATCTTCAACGTCACACACAACGTCACGCTGATAGCGGTGTTCGTGAGCGACGGAAGCGGTGAGGGTATCGACGACGTCGAGGAGCTTAACTACAGGGTTTATCCTAACCCGACCAACGGTGTGGTGAACATACAGACCAATGCCGCAGACAACGAGCCGATGAGGCTGTACAACCTCTATGGACAACTGCTGCAGACCTTGCCTGCGGGCAGCACCATGGTTGACCTCAGCGGATACGCCAAGGGAACCTACTTCCTGCGTATCGGCGCACACTCGGTCAAACTGGTCAAGATGTGATATTATGATGTGAAATAAGACAGAGGGCACAGGTTTACCACGGCTTGTGCCCTCTGCTTTATCCGATTGCCGACCGATGCCTTCTGCCCCCCATATCTCAGTAGCTATCCCGATGATGGACGAACTGGACAACCTCGATGGTCTCCTTTCGTCGCTTCGCAGACAGTCATATAAGAACTTCACCACATACATCTGTGTGAACCAGCCGGAGGCGTGGCATGTGTCAGATGACGAGTATCGCACGATGGTGGTGAAGAACAACGCAGAGACGTTGAGGATACTGAATGGCGTCCAGGACTTGAAGATGGTGGTGATTGACCGCACGACGGTGGGCAACGGATGGACGGAGAAGAAGCAGGGAGTCGGCTGGGCAAGGAAGGTTCTGTTTGATGTTATTAGCGGGCAGCAGTTAGCAGGTAGCGGGCAGGTGGCAGGCAGTGAGATAATTGTAAGCCTTGATGCAGACACCGACTTTGGCGAGGATTATCTTGGCGGCGTTGCGGAGCTGTTCGAGAGCCATGCGGAGATAGGGGCGGTGGCGTTGCCGTACTACCATCCCGTTACAGGCGACGAGGCGGTGGACAGGAGGCTGCTGCGCTACGAGTGCTATATGCGGCATTATCTGATGAACATGCAGGCGATAGGTAACCCGTATGCCTTCACCGCTTTGGGCAGCGCTATGGCGTTCACGGTGGCGGCATACAGGAAAGCCGGCGGCATCACGCCGCTGCAGGGAGGCGAGGATTTCTACCTGATGCAGAAATTCGTCAAGACAGGCAGGGTGATGGTGGCAGGCAATGACAGGGAGCATCTGGTGGTGCGTCCGCAAGGGCGTATGTCGCGACGGGTGCCTTTCGGCACGGGACCTGCGGTGGCGATGACGATAGCGGAACAGAAGGAGAAATATCCGTTCTATAGGAAAGAAGGCTTCGAGGCGGTGAGGGCGACCTACAAGAGATTCGAAGAACTGTATGAGCATGAGGTGGAGACACCGATGAGTGCTTTTCTGAAGGAACAGCTGAGGACGGACGACCTGTGGCAGCCGCTGAGGCGTAACTACAAGAGCAGGGAACTGTTTGTGAGAGCTTGCAGGGAGAGGGTTGACGGCTTGAGGATATTGCAGTACCTGCGGACGGTAGGAGGGGAGGAGCCAATGGATTTTGAGAGAGAGCCGATAGGGAGGATAAAGGAGTTTAGGGAGGAATTGGTGGCTGTTAGCAGACAGCGGTTAGCGGTTAGCTGTTAGTGGTCAGTGACCTGTTGTTTTTTTTTACTTTCAACCTTTCAAACGAAGCGAGCCTTTTAAACTTTTAAACTCTTTAACTTTCAAGCGAAGCGACCATTTGTATCCTATTAACTCTCGTCATTTTTCGCAGTGCAGGCCGCAAATGGAGAGTGGACGGTGTTTGAGGTATGGTGGAGCCGCTTTGCGGTGTCTATCTTTTTGTAAAAAAAATTACCGTCGATGTCACTTTTTCGATTTTTTTGCAACTAATATAATATATAAGTTTATTTTTGCTTCCATTTGAAGCCGAAAGAGACATACAACGATTTTTTGAAGATGCTTCAGGAGAATGGAGGCATCCTGATGAAGGTGTGCCTGGTATTCACCAACCGCGACAAGGAATCGATACGAGACATGTATCAGGATATAGCCTGTAATTTGTGGGAGGCATGGCCGTCATTTAAGGGGGAGTGCAAGACAAGCACGTGGGTCACACGGATAGCTCTCAATGTGGCGGGGCAAGAGGTCCGCAAACGTAAACGTCGGCCACAATTCGTAGTTCTGGATGAAAGCAGCTATGAGCAGTTGGCGGCAGAGGCGTGCGAGCAACCCAGCCAGCGGCTACACAGTATTATAGACGAGCTCAAAAAAGAAGATGACAAAAGGATGATATACTTGTATTTGGAAGGTATGAGTTTGAGGGAGATAGCGGAGATGAACGGGATTAGTGAGGATGCCGTGAAGCAAAGAATACGAAGGGTAAAGAAAAAACTGGCGGAGATTGCGGCAAATGAATAGCAACAGGCAAGTTAATGGCGATAATAAATCACATACGATTATGAAAGAAGATTTTCAACACAATGACGACGAGGAGTTCCTTATGAAAGAACTTCAAGAACTATGGAGATGTCAGGACGAGCGAGTGGAGAAGATAGCGGGCAGCAGTGAGGCCCGTCCGCGCGGCTTAGACCTACGGCAAGAAGGAAGCTGGAGGAGACGTAATATGTTCGTCTATATTGCACTGACTGTGGCAGCTCTGGCTTTGTCGGTATATGTGTCTATAGCTGCCGTTGGGCAAGAAGACCAGATTGTTCACCGTTTTGGATATGTGCTGCTTGTCGTGAGTGTTTGCTTGGCAATTGCCAGCGGCAGGATAGCAGTTGAACTATATCGAGTTGCCCATTCGGACAGGTTGGGAGGCATCACCATGAAACAGAGAATCCGTAACCGTTTCAGTGCATCGCAGATAGTCATACTCGGTGCAGTTGTGATGGTGTTGGTGATTTCCTATACGGTGATGCCACTTGGAGACGGCTACAGGATGACAACCCAAACTCGGGCAGAACGGGCAGCACAGGTGGGTCAGATAACCAACCTAGTGTCATCAGTGAACTGTTAGAATATGAAACGTCGCTGGATTATAACAATCGTTGTGTGTCTGGCTCTGCTTGTGGTGGGCTTGGTAGTGTTGCTGCGTCCACGTATTGTGTCAACAAACGAGACCAGCGAGCTCTACCGCCGATATGAAAATTCCGAGCATATAACAGCCTCGTTTGTCAAGGATTTCCGTGTCAACGACACCGTGAAGGTGGATGTGACAATGCTCGAGGCTAAAGATTCTGCTGGGTGGGATGAACTGCTTGTCAACTTCAATATGAAATCCTATCTAAAGGAGGCGATTGACTATATAAATACCACCGCGCCTACGGTATGGCTTGCACCGAAAACCGATTATACCATGCCGAAAGACTCGGTGTTGCGTAAAAACGATGTCATATCCATGTGGATTTCGAAAAAAACGTTTTTTGTGTTCATTATTGAAGATGAACTACAGATCAAAGCAATAAACTATCATCAATATGATGAAGGAATTAAAAAAAATAATAAATAAAATCTTTAAACATTAAATCTATGAAAAAGAACACCAAGACAGTGGCACTTTTCACAGTGTTGAGCATGATGGCCGTTGGCTGTCAAAAGGAAAGTATCGAACCTATTGAATCGCCGGCAGTAGTGTCGGAGATGGGCACCCTGTACAGGGTGTGTTACGCCATTGACGGCGTAACACACCATATAACGCTAGATAGTGAAGAAGCGCATGCAGCGTTTATATACAGCCTATTAGAGATTGCGGAACAGGGGCACAACGTGATGTTCTATGATGAGTCGAAGGTGTCGCAGGACTCTGTCGCAAAAGAGGTGGTAACATATTCCACCCATGACAAGACCGATGCGTATAATTGGGCACATAACATGGAGTTGGATGGCTATAAAGTAAACGTCAGCTATGATAGTGCTACGAATACATACAACTGTGTTGCCGTTCGTTAGACGAGGGTGGCAGATGTAGGAAAGCAAAAGACATGCTGTTTAAATCGTTACAATTGTATGTATTGCATTGCATGAAGCCCCGCACGGTAAGCGAGTGCCGCCGGAGCGGGGCTAGAGAATCAGAAAGTGAATAAATAATAAAGGGTGCGTCGCAGGGGATGCACGAATAAATTTCAAAGCTCAAAACGTGCATCACCCTGCTGCCAGCACCCCAGGCACTTGTAACAAAGCCTACAATATATAACGCTTCCGAGTCGGTTATGTTGCAGGCAAGTAATAAACTAAAATTAAAGAATTATGAAAAAATTACTATCTTTGTTGTCGTGTGACATAGTTTTGGATGCTTTGGCACTGGGTGCTTTAATGGCGTTTTGCAACACGGTGGTGGCTCAGCCGGAAAGTTTCGTGATCAAGGATGCATCTGCGAATTACTCGTTTAATACAAAAGTGCGGTATGTTAATGACACACTTGCAGTCGGTTATTTTGAAGATCATTCAAAAGGCTATTTTATGTTCATCAACCTCAACAGTGCTACGATAACTCACAAGGTGGGAATAAATCTCTATAGAATGTTTGTCAGAGATTTTCGCGTTTTGGGCGATACCGTCTATGCCTGCGGTACTCGTTGGAGTTTATTTAATGAGAAGGGGTTTATAATGAAGTTTAATATTGACTTGATTAGAACAGGAAGCAGCAGTAAGGAATATGCCAAGTATGTTAGCATCGACAGCACCTATGAACTCAGCAGAATGGTTGTCTTTCATAACAATATGTTGGGTCTTAACGAGGTTGTAGCTATTGGGGATGGGCCAGCCAATGGCAGCCGTGCCAGAATTGTTGATTGCAAGTCGGCCAGTTCGGCAAACTACAAAGTCAGGCATGGTTATGAGGAAGGAAGTTTTAATGAAATCATTCATGACGTTGTGCTTACCGACAACTATATTGGATTTATTGGAAGTCTAGGGGAACGTATAACGATGTTGAGGAGAGCAAGGCGCAACAGCATCGACATATTGACGGGTATAATAGATACTATACGTTACTACGAGCATTCTGATACAGAACCTGGTTCCAAAATCCATGCCACGGAATCAAGAGGCGATTCGATTGTGGCAGCTTGTTATGCGGTAACTTCATCAGGTGCGTATGTCACACGTATTCGTCTCTACGAACTGGCAAGTCTTGCGATGCTGGACTCCAAAGAGATTTATACTTTAGGCAAGACTGAGCCGTGGGAACTTGCATACAATCGTCAGCATTCAACATACCTCATGTTGGAATACCTGCCTTACATGGGTAGCTCCACTCATTACGAGACACAGGTGGTCACGGAACGCGTGGCAGGCACAAACAGTGTCGAAACATACTACATTCCAGGATTAGACATGACGAGCATAGCATCGTCACCCAACGGCGACCACTTTATGTTAGCAACAGGCAACTATTTTGCTCTGAAGAAAGTGTGGACAACGCCGAGCGGCAGCTGTTTCGACAGTGCTGCCATTTCTCGTGCATACACCTTTCCGTTCAGATATAGGGAATCGCCTGCCACTGCTCGTACTTCTGATTATTCGGTTGAATGGTCAAATGTCCAGTTAAACCCAGTCTCATTGGAATCTGCACAGCAATGCCTAAACGACTAATTTTTGTAAATAAATATGTCAACAAAATAATACAAACCTATGAAAAAGATGTCATACGTAATCCGTTTCGCGGTAATATCAATTGTATTGCTTGCAAGTAATTCGGTTTTTTGTCAGGATACGGTAAGGCTAAACGACAAACGGTTTCTGTTTCCGCAAATACGGTATTTCAGCAGGGGGGAAAGAACGCTTGTGGGTCGGTACGAAATAGCTCATGGTAGTACTGCTGAATGTGCTGGATATGAATGTACACTGGATAAGGAGTCTGGGTTAATTTACGGGGTGGCAATTTCGTTAGCGTCTCTCCCTTCGAATACTGCATTATGGTTGAAAATAATGGATTCGGTTCCCGTGAATGGCTCTAATACGGTAATGGACTCTGTAAGAATCACACAAGATTCTGAGCAGAAAATCTTAATCTTCGATGAAATCATGACAAGAGAAAATGGCGATTTGACCGACAGTATTTTAGAATTTGCAGAACCCTTGTATTGCGGATATTTTGACCGACCTGTCCATGTGGATGATAGTTCATTCTTCGTTTATGCAGATGCTGCATCGGGTTATGTATATATTCCTGGATCTAACATTCATCCAGATATAACAAGATATTTGTATGGTGTAAGACATGTTTTTGGTGAAATAATTGGTTCGTGGTATATAGACACGATATACGCTCATGTGTGGCTTCCAATACTTCCAATAATTGCTCCGCCGCCAGGATGGACGGAAGACCCCGATGACCCTGAAGATCCCGACGACCCGCAGGATCCAGATGATCCTGACAACCCTGGCGGTGACGAGGGCATCGGCGAGGCGGACGGTGTGCCGGGCTTCGATATGCGGCCCAACCCGACCGGAGGGGTGACTACCGTATCGTGTGCGGAGGCTATCAGCGAGCTGACGGTGCGCGACATGGCGGGGCGTGTGGTTCTACGCAAGGCCGCCTGCGGCGCCACGGCCACCTTCGACACCTCGACCTTACGCAAAGGGGTGTATCTGGTGAAAGTGACCACTGCGAGAGGCACGGTGACCAAGAAGCTGGTGGTGGAATAGCAGATACCTCATCCTCTGTTCCCCTCGCCGCGAGGCGAGGGGAATGGATTAAAAAAATGAAGAATGGAAACGGTTTTCGTGATTTTGTGCAACTAATTATAGTGGAAGACAGAATTTAATACCATATCATTAAAAAATACAAACCTATGAAAAAAATGTCATACGTAATCCGTTTTGCGGTAATATCAATTGTATTGCTTGCAAGTAATTCGGTTTTTTGCCAGGATACAGTGAGACTGAACGACGAACGGTTCTTGTTTCCGCAAATACGGTATTTCAGCAGGGGGGAGAGGGAGACGCCTGGCGGTATCGGACTCGGACATGGAACGTTAGGAGAGTGTTTTGGGTATGAATGTACACTGGATAAGGAGAAAGGAGAGATTTACGGGATAGCTATTGCGATATCATCTTTCCCTTCGAATTTATGGTTGAAAATAATGGATTCGGCTCCAGGTAATGGCTCAAATACGGTAATGGACTCTGTTAGAATTTACCAGGATTTAGAGCAGAAAGTCTTGATTTTGGATGAAATTATGACAAACGAAAACGGCGAGTTGACCGACAGTATTTTAGAATATGCTAAAATCTTGTATTGCGGATATTTTGACCGACCTGTCCATGTGGATGATAGTTCATTCTTTGTTTATGCAGAACTTGCAGCTGGTTATGGGACTTTTCATATGTATTGTATCCATCCAGATATAACAAAATATTGTTATGGTGTAGAACATATTTTTGGTGAAAGAATTGGTTCGTGGTATATAGACACGGTACACTCTAACATATGGCTTCCAATACTTCCAATAATTGCCCCGCCGCCAGGATGGACGGAAGACCCCGATGACCCTGAAGATCCCGACGACCCGCAGGATCCAGATGATCCTGACAATCCTGGTGGTGACGAAGGTATCGACAACTTCGAAATTCAAAATTCAAATTTCGAAATTAACATCTATCCCAACCCGGCTAGCAACAGCACCGTGGTCACCTGCGACGCAGAGATACGGGAACTTACGCTCTGCGATGTCAACGGGCGGTTGCTGCTAACACTGCGCAACTGCGGAGGGTCGGCGAAGATTAACACATCGGTATTGGCGCCTGGAGTGTATATGCTGAGGGTTACTACCGATGCTGGCACGACTACACGGAAGCTGGCGGTGAAATAGGGAATGATGACGTTAAAGGTTTTATGTTTTCCAGGAATATTAGTAAATTATGCAACCATAAATTAGTAAAATCAATACATTATGAAAATATCTTTATTGTTCGGCAAAAAGAAGAGTATTTCTGCTTATTTTTATACTAAATTGTTTCTTGTCATAGCACTCTTGCCTTCGCAATTCTGTTTTGGACAAGATTACGTTTACATTGACACATCTGACTTCTGTATCGGCACTATCACACGTTACTATGAACACATCCCCCCGATGCATTATATGAAAACAAGTGATAGAAGTGGCAAATTCCTATTTCGATGGCAGTACACACCTCAATCTTATCTATCTTTTCCATTTTCAGGATACAATGTCAAGGATTTCACCATATCTGGGGATACCCTGTTTGTCTGTGGCGAAGATCCCTCCGGCGTAGGGTTCTATGCTTGGGTGGACATGAACGTATCATCAAGCTTATGGCAGTTCAACATATACAACCTTTTCAGTGCGAATGCGTACGTGACCGATGTACGTCGCATACGGGTTTTCTACCTGAACAACCGTCCTAACATTCTATTGATTGGTAATTATGTTGATCAGAGTATAAATACTCCGGCAGTGGTTCATATCAAAAACGATAGTGATTGCTGGGTTGCTTATCGCAAAGGTGAACATTTTGACGATATTGCGGTGCTCGACAACTATGTTGTGACGGTGGCACGCAAGGGTTATGACAATCCAGAAAACTCGCCCCATTTCATGCGAGTTCTCCATAAGAACAACTTTTCACTAAGTGACAATTTGTTTTGGAACTCATACAGTTGGGGACAACTGTCTGCCAAAGATCGTATTCTACTTCAGAATGTCATGAATGATAAACTTGTCTCTGTATATCATGTTGACTCTGCTCTTTATATTAACACGTACAGCGTTAATACCAATGGTATTTTGCAGTGTCATAGATATCATTCTATGCCAACGGCTGTCATTGACCCTATCCGAGATGTGACTTACAATGTTTTTGATACAACACTGATGGTGATCCATAGTACAGATTCCATCGGAATTGCATCCAGATTCAGATACACATCAGTCGATTCACTTTCATGGATATGGTCACGTTTTCCAGACATGCAAAATTATTGTACTGGATGTGAGACCTTGCTGTTGGCAACATCACAACTTTATGCCAATACTTACATGGTTTCGGGAATTTCACAAAATAAGATGGTTGTGTGGAAAACTGCCAACGAATGTGTAAGACCGAAAACAAATGTTCTATACAATAAGATTACCAACATACATCCTATTTTAGACAGGAATATTATCATTGAAAGGTTTCCGCTTTCGTCCACACAGCAGAATTCAGAACGGATGATTACTCCTTTCGTTCCAGTTTGTGAACGTGGCAAGTTTGAAACCAGTAAAAACAGCAGTGAAAAATAGCCTTTTTAACCAATCAAATCTCAATTGGACATGAACTTCAAAATATATACAGCAGTTACTATTTTATCGCTTGCCTTTTCGATTCAAGGCCTGCAAGCCCAGGACACCATCGACACCGCATATTACCGTTATTCTATACGTCCACAACCATATTTCGGACACCCGTATGCATTCTATGACACCCTAACAGGACAGTATCCTATAGATCCTGTAAGCGGAGAATACATATCTGTCTGTCCCAATGGCAATGGCTTTTTTTATTTTTTCACGTTATACAATACTACTTATACAATCGGTGGTAATTTTTTTTATGCCCACTATGATTTAGGTACTCCCGAATCCGATCTATATGGTATAGCACTACAACTTAGAGATGTTGAGGATTTCACGGAAGGTGACTCAATGGTCGCCACATTGTATGAGTGGCCGGACTACACTAATCCACCAATACCAATAGACTCTATTGTCATCAACGGAGGAAACGTAGGTAAGCGGCGCTGGATGGAAATCCCACTATTGCAGAGTGGAGCAACATATACCTCTGGAAATTCCTATGGTCAGCTCACACAATCCTTTTGTTCAACCATCCACGACAACTGTATTGGCAGTATAGCATATCTTCCAATAATGGAATTCTATTTCGACACCGTTCGTCACATATCATCCGATTCTCTTTGGTATATGTTAAAAATCTATCGTGAGCACAGGAGTAATTTCGTTATAGCAGGTGCACAAAAACCAACTTCCTATAGTTTTGTGTTTCGTGGTATAACTACTTGGAGAATTACAGATAATTGGTCTGGGGATTGGCATCGGTGTTTTCCCATCACAGCACCTCTGCCCGACTGGGAAGTCTCTTCGCTGGACACCCTTATCCCGATGCCGACCAAGCCGGACAACCCCGACCCGGGCGACCCGCAGAACCCGGACGACCCCAACGATCCCGACAACCCCGACAACCCCAACGATCCCGACAATCCAGATAATCCAGACAATCCGCAGGACCCAGAGGACCCGGAGGATCCGGAGAACCCCGGCGGTGACGAGGGCATCGACAACTTCGAAATTCAAAATTCAAATTTCGAAATTAACATCTATCCCAACCCGGCTAGCGGAGTGACCACTGTGTCGAGCGAGGAGCCAATTATCGACATGGTTGTGCGCGACATGGCGGGCCGCACTGTGATGCACCAGACCGCCTGCGGCACCACGGCTTCCTTTGACACCACTACTCTCCGCAAAGGGGTCTATCTGGTGAAGGTGACCACCACCAGAGGCACCGCAACCAAGAAACTGGTGGTGGAATAGGGAGGGGAGTGCTTGAATGCGTTAATGCGTGAATGTGTTAGTGAAAGTTGAAAAGTTCGCTTCGCTTGAAAGTTAAAGAGTTTGATAGTTAAAAAGTTGAAAAGGGTCGCTTCGCTGAAAAGGTTGAAAGTTTGCCTCCTTCGGAGTCAATGTCGGCTTCGGTTCGGCAATGAAAACTAGTTTTTATTGCTCTCACTCTTGCACGACATTTTAAAGGGGAGGGGTTGAATGCGTTAACGTGCTAATGTGTTAATTTGTTAGTGATAGATTGTCTGAATGCGTTAATGCTTTCATTAATTAATAGACAGGGGCGCCGTTCCACGGCGCCCCTGTCGTTGTTTTCTTGTTTATGTCTTGTTTGAGTTTTGAATCAGGGTTGGGTCAGATGCCCAGGGACTGTTTCAGTGCGGCGATTTTGTCGTCGAGGGCTTTCTCGGTCGCGTCGAAGTTTTCCTTGCAACAGAGGGTGGCGCTGACGCTGAAGTAGAACTTTATCTTGGGTTCGGTGCCGGAAGGACGGACGGTCACTTTGGAGCCGTCGGCGGTGAAGAACTGCAGGACGTTGCTCTTGGGTTGGTCTATCGTGCGGGTGGTGCCGTTTGTGAGGTCGGTCGAGAGACTTGTCTGCACGTCGTCGAGGCGTATCACGCGGCTTCCGGCCAGCTCCTTCGGCGGGTTCTCGCGGTAGTTTTTCATCATAGCCTCAATCTCGGCGGCGCCGCTCTTGCCTTTGCGCACCACGGAGACCTGAGCCTCCTTGAAGAAGCCGTAGCGTTTGTAGATATCGACCAGCACGTCGAAGAAGGACATGCCTTGCTCGGCGGCCCAAGCCGCAATCTCGGCAATCATCGAGCATGCGGCCACAGCGTCCTTGTCGCGGACGAAGTCGCCCACCATATAGCCATAGCTCTCCTCGCCGCCGCCGATGAAGGTCTCGATGCCTTCGAGCGCACGAATCTTGTCGCATATCCACTTGAAGCCGGTGAGGGTGTCGTAGCTCTTGACGCCGAAGCTCTCGGCTATAATGCGAGGCAGCTCGCTGGTGACGATGGTTTTGACTATATATTCATTGCCCGTAAGGAGGGCTTTCTCTTTCCACTGGCGGCAGAGGTAATAGACGAGCACCGAGAGAGTCTGGTTGCCGTTGAGCAGACGCCAGTCGCCGTCGGGCATACGTACAGCCATACCCACACGGTCGGCGTCGGGGTCGGAGGCGAACACCACGTCGGCGTTGATCTTGCGACCCAAATCGACGGCCATCTTCATGGCAGCCGTCTCCTCGGGGTTAGGGGAGGGGGTGGTGGGGAAGTTGCCGTCGGGAGTAGCCTGCTCCTCGACCACATTCACGTTGGTGAAGCCCAGTTCGCCTAGGACACGCGGAATAAGGGTGATGCCCGTACCGTGGAGTGGCGTATAGACTATCTTGATATTGTTGTGTTTCTTGATCAGTTCGGGGTGCAGGCTGTTGCCTATGATGCGGTCGAGATAGACGCGGTCGAGCTCCTCGCCCACGAACTCAATGCCGCGGTCGTCGTCCTGCATCTTCACGTCGCTCAGGTGCTTGATGTTGAGCACCTCGTCGATGACAGCCTTGTCGTGGGGCGGCACCAGCTGAGCGCCGTCGTTCCAGTAGGCTTTGTAGCCGTTATACTCTTTGGGGTTGTGGCTGGCGGTGAGCATGACACCCGTCTGACATTTGTAGTGACGCACCATGAACGAGAGGACAGGAGTGGGGCGGAGCTCTTTCACCATGATGACGTGGAAGCCGTTGGCAGCCAGCACACGAGCGGTGATGAGAGCATACTCGCGGCTATGGTTGCGGCTGTCGTGCGATATGGCGGCACGCAGCTCTTTCTCGCCTGCGAAAGCTTTCTTCACGTAGTTGGCGAGGCCTTGGGTGGCCATGGCGACGGTGTAGCGGTTCATGCGGTTGGTGCCGACACCCATGATGCCGCGCAGACCGCCCGTGCCGAATTCCAGGTTGCGGTAGAAGCTCTCGTTGAGTTCGTCGGGGTTGGAGGCCATCTGGAGGATGGACTGTTTGGTTTGGTCGTCGTAGTCGCCGTTGAGCCAGAGGGCTATATTCTGCTTGGCGGAGTCGTCGATGGGCAGGGACATGATTTGTTGCTTGGGATCGGTCATGGTAAATGGAAATTGAATTTTACAGTAATATAACGTGGGAATGTGGGTTTTAGTATAAGGGGGCGTGGGTGGTCAAAAAAGTACAGTTTAAAAGAATCGGACAGATTATAAACTGGAGCGTAGGTTAAAAAGGGTCGCTTCAAAATTTTTTTTGGGAGGGGGGTGGTTGGATTGGATTTGTTTTGTATCTTTGTAAACTGAAAGAATCGGTCTTATATCATTATATAATGCGATATATCAATCATATAGGTTCGCTTTCGGGGTTTTACAATCCGTTTTTGGCTGCAATGCTACTGTATGTAACATGCTGTCAATAAAGTGTTAAATCAATCACTTTCGTTTTACTTCTGTATCACTGTTGTATCAGTCAGGTATTACTGTTGTTCTGGGTATGAGGCCCATTCGAGACCCATTCGAGACCCATTCGAGGTTTCTTCGTGTCTGGTATTAGGAGGGATATGGGGTTGCTGTGTTTTGCGGGGGGCTTGGGGGGGGTGTAACTTCTTTGTTCCTAACTGTTCGTCCCGCACTTGGTTAATCGGGCTCTTGCTTTTCTGTTGGTTTTCACCAGCGAGGGAAGAGGATGGCTGTATTTCGGAGGGAATACAATAAAAGGGTGGAGGCGGCGTTATTATAGTTAGTGTCGTTGTGCCCGTAGGGCAGGCGACGGGAAAGGTTTGATGTATGGAACTGAAAGGCAGGAAGATATATATAGAGACCTATGGCTGCCAGATGAATTTTGCGGACAGCGAGGTTATCACGTCGATACTGAAGGAGGCCGGATGCGAGAGGTGCGAGCGAGTGGAGGAGTCGGATTATGTGCTGATAAACACCTGTGCGATAAGGGACAACGCAGAGCAACGGATACACAGGAGGCTGCGGGACCTTAGGGCGGAGCAGCAGAGGAGACGGATGTATGTTGGGGTGCTGGGGTGTATGGCCGAGAGGCTGAAGCAGCGGCTGATGGTGGAGGAGGAGAACGTGAGCTTTGTGGTGGGGCCAGACGGGTATCGCAGGTTGCCGGAGATAATGACGAGGGTGGCAGAGGGAACGAAGGTGGCGGAGACGGAGCTGAGCGAGAGCGAGACGTATTCGGACATAGTGCCGGTGAGGCTTGACGGGAACGGGATATCGGCATATATCTCGATTATGCGAGGGTGCCAGAACTTCTGTGCCTACTGTGTGGTGCCATACACGCGAGGAAGGGAGAGGAGCAGAGACGCAGAGTCGATAGTGAATGAGGCCAGAGGTCTTTTTGAGGCGGGCTACAAGGAGGTTACGCTGCTGGGGCAGAATGTGAACTCGTACAGGTGGGGTGATGTGACGTTTGCGCAGTTGATGGCGAGGGTGGCGGAGATATCGCCGGAGCTGAGGGTGAGGTTTGCCACTTCACATCCGAAAGACTTGTCGGACGAACTCTTGGCGACGATGGCGAGATATGGAAACATCTGCAAGTGCATACATCTGCCGTTGCAGAGCGGGAGCTCGAGAATGCTGAAGTTGATGAACAGGAGATACACAGCGGAGTGGTATATGGATCGCATCGAGGCTATCAGGAGGTATATGCCAGACTGCTCGATCACCACCGACGTGATAGCGGGTTTCTGCGGAGAGGAGGAGGAGGACCATAAGGCGACACTGGAGATGTTCAGAAGGGTGGGCTACGACTACGCATATATGTTCAAGTTTTCGATGAGGCCGGACACATACGCGGAGAAACACTTGAGGGACGATGTGCCAGACGAGGTGAAGGGTAGGAGATTGGAAGAAATAATCAAGTTGCAAGGAGAGATAGCGCTGGAAAACAATCGCAGAGAGGTGGGGAAGACGTACGAAGTGTTGGTGGAGGGTACGTCGCACAGGTCGAAGGAGCAGCTGTTTGGAAGGAACAGCCAGAACAAGGTGATAGTGTTTGACAGGAAGGATGCCAAGGAGGGAGAGTATGTGAAGGTGAGAGTTACCGACTGTACGGCGGCGACACTGATAGGAGTATTGGTTTAAAGTTAAGAATCAAGTCATCAGGATATATGAAAAACAATGGATTTATTCAAAAACACCCGATAGTGAAACACCTGCTTTGGATGCTGGGCATTTCGGTGGCTATAGTGATAGTGGTGATGTTGTTCGTGAAAATCTATTCGCGACACGGGCAGGAATACGTCATGGAAAACTACACAGGGGAGAACTACAGCAGTGTGGTGAATTCGAACAGACTTGGGTTGCGGTTTGTGGTGACAGACTCGATATATAATGACGAGTACGAAGCCGGGACGGTACTTTCGCAAGACCCGCCGGCAGGGGCGATGATAAAGAAAGGGAGAAAGGTGTATCTGACCATAGCGTCGTCAGAGCCCGAGGACGTGCTGATGCCGGACTTGGTGGATATGTCGCTGAGGCAGGCGGTGTCGCAGCTGATGAGCGAGGGGCTGTCAATTGGGAAACTGAATTTTGTAGAGAGCGAAGACAGGAATGCAATACTGGCGCAGAAGATAAAAGGACGCACAGTGGCACCTGGGGAGAAGGTGAACCGCGGGACGGTGGTGGATTTGACAGTGGGTAGAGGAGTCATCGATATGGGGGCTATAGTGCCAGTGTTGATAGGCAAGAACCGCGAAGGGGTGCAGAGGGCGGTGTTTGCGTCGTCGCTGAACATAAGCGAGTCGTTCAACGCAGGGGTGACGAACAAGGCGACAGCGAGGGCCTATAAGCAGGAGCCGATTTGTTCGGATGTGAAATATCCGATGGGGACAACGGTGAGGGTGTGGTACTGCAACGCCGACGAATATGAGTCGCAGAGACGGTCGGCGGACCGAGAGATTGACTCGCTGAAGCGAGTGGAGGACAGTCTGCGGAGGGCGCTGGAGGCGGTGGATGAAGAGGACGACGGGCTAGACTTCGATTTTCTGGATATAGACGACTTGTGGTAGGGTTTTAAGTTTCTAGTTTTTAGTTTTAAGTCTTTAGTTTTGGGTTTTGAGACGGATATGGCTTGCTTTGGTGGTGCTTTGGGCTGTGCATGTCAGTGCGCAGGAGGTGTTGATGCCCGTGGTTGGCAGGCATCAGGCATCGGGCGGTAAGCAGAGCGGAGAGGTGACGATACCTTTTTTCGACGACTTTGCAGGAGGGAGACTTGACGGAAGGCTATGGTGCGGTTCACAGTCGGATGTCACGGACGGCTGGGGTATGTATCCGCCTACGGTCGGGGTGGCAAAGCTGGACGCTGTGGATGAGGAAGGGGTGCTATATCAGAATATTTCGTCAACATTCAGTGCAGACACTCTGGAGTCGCGGACGATAAGGCTGGACTCGGTGTTTGAGCCTTTCCAGGAGGCATTGGGTCCTAGCGACTCGCTGTATCTGACGTTTTACTACACGGTGGGAGGAAGGCTGAGCAGTTTCGGTGGGCGCATAGGAGACGAACCTGACGAGCAAGACTCGTTGGTGCTGGAATTCTATTCGAAGGAGTCGGGGGAGTGGGTAAAGGTGTGGGGCAGGGGTGGATGTAGCGCGGAAGAATTGAAAACTGCGACGGGAAGATACTGGCAGCGTGTGGCGGTGGCTGTTGCTGAAGAGAGATACTTCAACGACGGCTTCAGGTTTAGATTCAGAAATATCTGTAGTCTCGACCCCACAACCACGGCAGGACTGACTGGCAACAGCGACCAATGGTATGTGGATTGTGTGTATCTGGACAAAGACAGGGCACACAATGACGAGACGGAGAGAGATGTGGCATTCGTGGAACCTGCACGTTCTCTGTTGAAGAACTATTGTGCCATGCCGGCACGGCAATACCGACGGACGGAGATGGTGGAAAATACGGAGGCGCTGATAACGAACAGGTATAGTGTGACAGTGGCATCGCACTACGGGTACTATGTGCTTGACGCCAGAGGTGACACGCTATACAGCTATGATGGAGGCTATGAAAATGCGCCACCGTTTGAGAACGAGGGCGACTACCAGAGGAGTGGCTACCATGCACGGGCTGCGGTGGATTTCTGTTATCCGGAGAACACGTTGATGACGCGCTACAAGGTGGTGCATGTGGTGAAAGAGGGTGTGATGGGCGATCAATTCAAGGCAAACGACACGGTGGTTTTCGAGCAGGTGTTTGAAGACTATTATGCCTTTGACGACGGCAGTGCAGAAAGCGGCTATGGGTTGACCTCTACGAGCAGCAACGTTTTTTTGGCTGCAGAGTACAACCTGCCCAACGCTGACACGCTGTTGAAGGTGAAGATGTGTTTCAACAGGGCAAGAGATGGCGAGAATGGCAATGTCAGATTCCGGATTGTGGTGTGGAAGGCAGGCACCAACGGACCTGGCGAGGTGGTGTATAGGGACGAGATGCTGAGGCAACCACAGTTTGGAGGCCTCAACGAGTTCAAGGATTACGAACTGGAGAGGCCGGTGGCGCTGGAGGGTCTGGTGTATATAGGGCTGGAGCAGGAGGGGGCCGACTACCTGAACCTGGGGTTCGACCGAAACTACAACCATTCAGACCGGCTGTACTACCGCATCGGGAGCGAATGGCAGCGAGCGTCGGCTGCAGGCTCGATAATGTTCAGACCCTGTTTCGTTCCATACGAGACCCTGGGTATAGTGAGTGTGGTGAGAGAGGAGCGAGAACTGACAGTGTTCCCAAATCCAGCAAGGGATAGATTCAGATTGAACGGAGTGGAGAGAGGGGATGAGGTGACGGTGTTCGATTCAAGAGGCGTAGAAATGCAAAACGTCAGAGCAGAGGGAGAAATGACAGAGGTGGAATGTGGAGTGTGGGCACAAGGTGTTTACTACGTGGTGGTAACAGCGGCAGACGGACGGAGACAAGGAGCGAAGAAGGTAATAATCGTGAAATGAAAAGATATGGAAGAAACGGATTTTGTGAATGAGAAGGAAGAGGCGCAGACGGCAGTGCAGAACGAAGACGAACTGTATGAGCGGCATCGAGTCACGGTGGATGCGGGACAGGAGTCGATGAGGATAGACAAATTCCTGCAACAGAGACTCTCCGGGGTGAGCAGGACGAAAATAAAACTCGCTACCCTAAACTCGTGTGTGCTGGTGAACGGTTCGTCATGCAAAGCCAGCTACAGTGTGAAGCCAGGGGACGTGATATCGGTATTGCTGCCTTATCCGCCACATAACGACGAGATAGAGGCAGAAGACATACCAGTCAACATAGTGTATGAGGACGAGGATGTCATTGTTGTAGATAAGGAGGCCGGTATGGTTGTGCATCCAGCAGTGGGCAACTTCACGGGGACGCTTGTGAACGCCTTGACCTATCACCTGCAAGGAAAGAAAGGACGTGACGGGCAGGAGATGAAGCCATACCTGGTGCATCGGATTGACAAAGACACGTCAGGGTTGCTGCTGGTGGCAAAGAACGAGCCGGCACAGGTGATGCTGGCCAAGCAGTTTTTTGATCACACGACAGAACGCAAGTACGCAGCATTGGTGTGGGGGGATTTCGATGAAGACTCCGGCACTGTGGATGGCAATATAGCCAGGTCGCAGAAAGACCGCAGGGTTATGGCGGTGTATGACGATCCGGAGGTGGGAAAACATGCGGTGACGCACTGGCGTGTGATGGAGCGGTTCGGATATACGACACTGATAGAATGTGTGCTGGAAACAGGTCGCACCCACCAGATAAGGGCTCACATGAAGCATATAGGACACCCACTCTTTGCCGACAGTGCATACGGGGGTGATGTTATACTGAAAGGGACGACTTTCACAAAGTACAAGCAGTTTGTAGATAACTGCTTCGCTATAATGCCGCGACAGGCCCTGCATGCCTTCGTACTCGGCTTTGAGCATCCCACGACCCATGAGCGTATGCACTTCGAAAGTCCTATGCCGCAGGACATGCAGTCGGTGCTTGACCGCTGGCGCGCCTACACACAAAGCCGGTAGGTTGCACACAAGCTTGCAGTGACTTTGACATTGATACAGGCCAACACCTGTCCGCCCCAACTTATTAACAAAGAAATTAACAAATTTGTTTGGTGGTATGGAAAATATTTGTATCTTTGCAACCTCATACTAGGCGACAAAGGGTTTGATTTACCCGTTCAAAGCTCTGAGTTGCTGAGTGTTGCGAAGGTCTTAGGCTGGGAGTCCGTCCCCATGTACGAGGGCTGTAGCGGCACGGATATGACAAAAACGGTAAGAAAAGAAACACAAAAAACAATGAGTACATTAAGTTACAAAACAATCTCTGCCAACAAGAACACCGTGAAGAAGGAGTGGGTTCTTGTCGATGCTGAGAATCAGACGGTAGGCCGTTTGGCCACGAGAGTCGCCAATATTCTGAGAGGCAAGACCAAACCTTGCTATACTCCTCATGTTGACTGTGGTGACAATGTGATTATCATCAATGCCGAAAAAATCGTTTTCACGGGTAAAAAGATGACTGATAAGATTTATCAGCACTACACCGGATATCCTGGAGGTCAGCGCGAGACCACTCCTGCCAAGGTGTTGGCTACCCATCCCGAGCGCATCCTCGAGCACGCTATCCGTGGCATGCTCCCTAAAAACCGTTTGGGCGCTGCTCTCTACAGAAACCTTTATATCTATGCAGGTTCGGAGCATCCCCATCAGGGTCAGAATCCTAAAGTCATCAACATTAACGACATCAGATAAGCAATATGGCAGAAGTTATCAATACAATAGGTAGAAGAAAAACCGCCGTAGCCCGCATTTATATGAAAGCCGGCAACGGAGAAATTAAGGTCAACGGCCGCGACTACAAGGAGTATTTCACCACGGGTCCGCTGCAGTACATAGTGAACCAGCCTCTTATGGTGGCAAATGCCGAGGGCAAGTGGGACATCAAGGCCAACCTCGACGGAGGCGGAATCACCGGCCAGGCCCAGGCACTCCGTATGGCTATTGCGCGAGCACTCTGCGAGAACAACATCGAGGATCGTCCGGCTCTGAAGAAGGAGGGATTCCTGATGCGTGACCCGCGTATGGTGGAGCGTAAGAAACCAGGTCAGCCCAAGGCACGCAAACGCTTCCAGTTCAGCAAGCGTTAATCGGAATAGCAAGTTTAGTATCCAAATCGCCGAGACGCTCCGCCCGATTGCTCTCCAGCATGCGGCTTGATATGCGGACAAATCGGACACCCTTAAGGGAGGACTACTCAGCGATTGGTTTATAGGAATGTAAACAAATATAAACAAAATGACAGAACTGAAATTTGAAGAACTGCTTGAGGCAGGTTGCCATTTCGGTCACCTCAAGCGCAAATGGAATCCGAAAATGGCTCCCTACATCTTCAAGGAGCACAACGGTATCCATGTGATTGACCTGCAGAAGACCATTGTCAAGGCTGATGAGGCCGCTGCAGCTTTGAAACAGATTGCTAAATCGGGCAAGAAGGTTCTCTTCGTCGCTACGAAGAAACAGGCCAAAGACGTTGTTTCCGAGATGGTAAAGAGCGTCGATATGCCGTTCGTGACCGAGCGTTGGCCTGGCGGAATGCTGACGAACTTTGCCACAATCCGCAAGGCTGTGAAGAAGATGAATTCGCTGGATCAGCTGATGAAGGACAAGGACTTCAACAGCATCTCGAAACGTGAGCGTCTGCAGGTTCAGCGTGAGCGTGCCAAATTGGACAAGAACCTCGGAAGCATCGCCGACCTGAATCGTCTGCCGAGCGCTATCTTCGTGGTTGACATCCAGAAGGAGCACATCGCCGTGGCCGAGGCCCGTCGTCTGAACATCCCGACGTTCGCTATCGTTGACACGAACTGCAACCCCGAATTGATCGACTATCCGATTCCTGCTAACGACGACGCATCGAAGTCCATCGCAGCCATCCTGAAACACATGGTCGAGGCTATACAGGAGGGTATGAACGAGCGTATGCTTGATAAGGATTCAGCCAAGGAGGAAGATACCGTCACTGACGAGGCTACCGCCACCGAGGCTACCGCCAAGGCCACTCGTCCGCGTCGCAACCGTACTCCCAAGGCCGATGCTCCGAAAGCTGAAGCAGCCGAGAAGCCTGCCGAAAAAAAGGTTGAGGAATAATACAGAAGTAATTTAATAACGACCGATTGGCAGCAACATGTCAATCGGTTTTTTCAAATCAAAAAAGAATAGAATATGGCAAACATAACAGCAAAACAAGTAAATGAGCTGCGCCAGCTTACAGGCGTAGGTATGATGGACTGCAAAAAGGCTCTCGTCGAGTGCGACGGTGACTTTGAGAAAGCTATCGACTATCTCCGTCAGAAAGGCCAGAAGATGGCTGCCAAGCGTGCTGACCGCGATGCCAACGAAGGTTGTGTGCTAGCAAAGAGCAACGGCAATTACGGTGCTGTCATCATGGTAAGCTGCGAGACCGACTTCGTGGCCACCAACGCAGGGTTTGTGGAGTTCACCACCTGTATCCTCGACAACGCCATGTCCAAAGGGCTTAAGACCAAGGACGAGGTACTTGCCATGCAGATTGACGGACGTCCCGTCTCAGACCACATCACCGACCAGATTGCAAAAATCGGTGAGAAAATTGAACTGGCTCACTATGAGACCGTAGAAGCGGCGAAAGTGTATGCTTACGTACACCCGGGTAACCGTATGGCTGCTGTCGTCGGAATGAACAAAGACGGTTTCGACGAGGTTGGTCACGGCATCGCTATGCAGGTCGTCGCCATGCGTCCGCTCGCCGTTGATCCCGACAGCATCCCGCAGGCCACCAAGGACAACGAGCTCAAGGTCGCCATCGAGAAGACCAAAGAAGAGCTTATCGGAAAGGCTGTTGAGGCTGCTCTGAAGAAAGCTGGCATCAACCCCGCTCACGTCGACAGCGACGATCATATCAACTCCAACATGGGTAAGGGATGGATCACTGCCGAGCAGGCTGAGTTGGCTCGCAAGATCAAGGTGGAAGAGGCTGAGAAGAAAGCCGCTTCGCTCGACGACAAGATGATCCAGAACATCGCCAACGGACGTCTCAACAAGTTCTTCCAGGAGAACACCCTCCTCTTCCAGGAGAGCATCATGGAAAGCAAGATGAGCGTGAAAGATTATATCGCCCACGCCGACAAAGATTTGAAATGCACCGGATTCAAACGTCTTGAGCTTGGCGCATAAGTATCTTGATTTAATAAACAGGAACAAAACGGCAGTGTTCAACACTGCCGTTTTTGTTTTTGTCTATATAGACTCACTATGCCAATAATCTCCTAAAAAATGGGTGAAACACTATTGTATTTCATATAAGCATACACAATTATTGCATTGTTATATAAAATAATATTAGTATGTAGTATCTTGAAAAACAATCAATTACCCCCCCATGTGGATATGTGAGGATAAAGCTTTGTTTTTTTAATATATGTGTGTATTTTTGCGGTAATATTTCAAATATCATATTATGAGAAAGAAGATTACACTTTTCATAGTCATACTTACTGCAGCTATTGCGGTCATGGCTCAAGGCATATCGGTAAGATTCACCGCACGCAGTGCCAATGGATCTTACCATCCGTTTGACACCGTACGTATTGAGAATCTTTCTCGCGGCTGGACTTATTCGTTGGTATATCCCGATACCTCTATTGTGCTGGGCAGTGGGTCGATTGAGGGTATTGTAAGTGCGGAAGAATCTGGCGAATTAGGGCTTAAAGTATATCCAAACCCATTTGCAGGGAGTACCGAAACGATGATTCAGTTGACCAGGGGCGGCAATGTGAATATGCGTATTATCCGTATTGACGGAACGGTTGTGTCGTCCTATAGCGGCAACTTGGCAGCAGGGGAATATCGTATAGGTATAAACATGGCAAGGCCTCAGGTTGCATTCCTCTGTATCGAGACGGGAGAACAACGTTACGTTGCGAAACTGGTGAACAGTGCCGCAGGCAGTGCAGACAGGATAGAGCTAAACATTATCGGAAATCGGGTGCCACAGACAAAAGACACGGAGCCGGGCGATTTCGAGGAGGGCGACACGATGCGTTTCACCGCCATAGATGTGTCGCATGGAACGCGGACTGAAAGCGAACCTGTAACAGAAGCTTTTGTCGAAGGTGGGGAAATAATATTGACTTTCGAAACAGATGCCGAACCCACTGAGCCTACGGTGAGTACTGCTGCAATATATGACATAACGACAACCTCCGCCACTTGCGGTGGCAATGTGACCGACGATGGAGGTGAGGATGTTACGGCAAGGGGAGTATGCTGGAGCATAGCGCCAGCACCGACTACCGCCGACAGCCACACAACGGACGGCAGCGGCACAGGAGAATTTACAAGCACCATCAGCAACCTGACTTCGGCCACCACATACTATGTCCGAGCATACGCCACCAACAGCGTAGGAACTGCCTATGGCAATGAGGTGACGTTTACAACCGAGGAGGACAGCAACCTTGTGGAAGGTGGTTTTGACGAGAACGGTGCGTCATACGCTATTTTTTCAGTTGCAGCCGACAAACAAGTACGTTTTTCCAAAGGCAATCTACAATATCGGGCGTCAACAGGCATCTGGCAGTTTGCCGAAAACCAATATGACTATATTGGGGACGGCAACGCCAATATTTCCGAAACCTATGATGGCTGGATAGACCTCTTTGGTGGAGGGACAAGCGGATGGAATAGTGGGGCTATTGCATACCAACCGTGGTCAAGTAGTGGGTATAATGATGACTATATCTCAGACAATAGTGATAATGCCAATACCGATTGGGGAGTGTATAACGCAATCAGCAATGGAGGCAATCAACCGGGCATGTGGCGCACATTAACTCACGATGAATTCGAATATCTTATCTATAACCGAAATAATGCTGAGAATAAATATGGCAATGCCTCAATAAATGGCATATTCGGCTTCGTCATATTGCCGGATAACTGGACTCTGCCAGCTGGAGTAACATTTACACCTGGTTTGAACTCCTCTGCTACTATATCAAATACATACAACCTGGAAGAGTGGAGTCTTATGGAATACAACGGAGCAATATTCTTCCCAGCTGCAGGATACCGCACAGGAATCAATATCCAGGATGTAGGCTACGGATGTAACTATTGGTTAATTACTTCGGATTATGATATACAATCTGCCATGTATTATGATGCTTATGTGGAAGAGGCGGAATATCTATTTGACTGGTGGTCAAAATCTGATGGATGTTCTGTCCGTTTGGTGAAAGATTGCGAAGACAATCACACTGTACCTTCAGTATCCACTTCAAGTGTTACAAATATTGGAACTTCAACAGCAATTTGTGGTGGAAGTATAGATGACGATGGCGGCGAGCCAGTCATTGCCCGCGGAGTTTGTTGGTCTTATGAGCACAACCCTACTATTGCTGACAGTCACACTTACGACGGCGAAGGGATGGGTACTTTTAGTAGCAATATCAGCGGTCTTGGACCTGGCATAACCTACTATGTCAGAGCTTATGCTACAAACAGCGTCGGTACCGCCTATGGTAACGAACAAGAGTTCTTGACAGATGGCGAAAGACTGTTGGGATTTGATGAAAACGGAGCATCGTATGCAACATTCACTGTCGCAAATGGCAGGCAAGTGAGCTTTTCCAAAGGTAATTTGCAATATCAAGCATCTACTGGCATTTGGCGTTTTGCAGAAAATCAGTATGACTGTTTACAAAACAACAATTCCAACATATCTGAGACATACGATGGGTGGATTGATCTTTTCGGTTGGGGAACGAGTGGTTGGAACAGTGGGGCTAATGCGTACCAACCATGGTCAACAATAAACGCATCCACAGATTATAGCCCGGGAGGGGTTTACACAAATGACCTGACAGGCAGATACTATAACGCTGACTGGGGTGTATATAACGCAATTAGCAATGGAGGTAATCAGCCAGGTATGTGGAGGACACTTACAAACGATGAGTGGACATATCTTTTTTACAATCGCTCAAATGCATCCTCAAAATATGGTAGTGCAACGGTAAATGGCATGTCTGGTCTGGTGATTTTGCCTGATTTATGGACAATGCCTGACAGTTTGACATTTTATCCGGGGATGAGTGGTTTCGAGAACAATATATACACGACAGAACAGTGGTATCAAATGGAGCAATATGGAGCACTGTTTCTCCCTGCTGCGGGTTACCGCCAAAACAGCACAATAGAATATACTGACATTTCGGGAAATTATTGGAGTAGTACGCATGCCGATAACGGAAATGCTTACAATATATTCTTTTATGATGATTATCTTGACTATGATAATGGCTCAAGACATTTAGGGTTTTCTGTACGTTTGGTAAGGGATTCTGTCGAGGCTGGAGAAATAGATACACCTACGGTGACGACTACTGATGTAAATGACATCGGAACAAGATATGCCACTTGCGTCGGCAATGTTATCGATGATGGTGGCGTATATGTAAATGTTCGTGGCTTCTGCTTGAGTACAACCCCCAATCCGACAGTAAACGACAGGCACTCGTCGAATGGCGCAGGAACAGGTGTGTTTAGCTGTACTATTGATAACCTTTCAATAGGAACAACGTACTACGTTAGAGCGTATGCTATAAGTAATATAGGCACATCCTATGGGAACGAAATATCGTTTACTACCGACAGCAATTATGTGGATAATTTTAATGAAGACGGAGCCTCCAATGCTGTATTCTCGATAGGGGAGAACCGACAAGTTAGATTTTCGCGCGGGAATCTGCAATATCAGGCATCTACAGATACTTGGCGGTTTGCCGAAGAACAGCGCTATTATATTGGGTCTGAGAACCGCTATATTTCCGACACAAATAGTAGATGGATTGACCTTTTTGGCTGGGGCACCAGCGGGTGGAATTCGGGGGCTGTGTGTTATCAACCATGGTCGTCTAGTAGATCCACTGAAAATTACGTTCCATGTGGTGATACGGCCTCAAATCTTACGGGGGACTGTATTAATGCCGACTGGGGAATATATAATGCCATTAGCAATGGTGGTAATCAGCCTGGCATGTGGCGGACGCCAAGTCAAGCCGAATGGCATTATCTTGCAGCTGTACGTGAGAACGCATCGGCCAAGTTTGGAGAAGCGAGGATAAACAACGTCAACGGAGTGGTTGTTTTGCCAGACAATTGGACATTGCCGGAAGGGCTGACGTTCAATCCAGGCCGTGGAGCATATGCTAACAATATTTATACCTTCTCGGAATGGAATCGTATGGAGGCGGCTGGAGCCATATTTTTACCCGCGGCAGGTTATCGTGAGGGATCCTCATTTCATAATACTGAACTTGGCGGTACTGGTATGTATTGGGCCTCCACACAGGTTTTCGGTACTATGGCATACGAAATGGTTATACCATATTTTGATTGTCATCCTCAGGGAGCTTCTTTTTGGTACCGTTACCGCGGAAACCCTGTACGTCTTATAAGAACAGAGAAGCCAGGGGTGTCAACAATAGAAGTGTCAAACATTCAGGCAAGTACTGCTGTGGGAGGCGGTAATGTCTTAGGATACGGCAGCGACACGATTCTGGCCCGTGGTGTATGTTGGAGCACAACACCCAATCCTACGTTGAATGATAGTCATACAGTTGATGGCTTCGGATTAGGCGGATACACCAGCATCATTAGAGATTTGTCGCCTTCCACCACATACTTTGTACGTGCTTATGCGACAAATGTGGCTGGTACAAATTATGGAAATGAATTTACATTTACCACAGCAGACATAGAGTTGCCATCTGCAACCATTTCAGAGATTAGCGACATAACTGCAACATCGGCCGTTTGTTCAAGTGCTGTTAGTCACGATGGATTTACTGAGGTAACTGCCCGTGGTGTGTGCTGGAGCACTGTTCCTAATCCAACTCTTGAGGACAGCCATACTATTGATGGAACTGGAACGGGGGACTTTGTCACCGTTTTGAATGGGTTGGAACCCTCCACAACATATCATGTACGCGCCTATGCCACAAATAGTGTTGGTACATACTATGGAGAGGATATTATATTCAACACAACTTGTCTTATTCAGGGAGGTTTTGATGAAAATGGAGCATCACGGGCTTTGTTCTCAGTAGCCGAAGACCGTCAGGTGCACTTTTCGAAAGGCAACTTACAATACCAAGCATCTTCTTCAACATGGCGTTTTGCTGAGCATCAGTACGACTATATTGGTAGCGCTAATTCAAATCTATCAGCCTCATACACTGGCTGGATCGACCTTTTTGGATGGGGTACAAGTGGTTGGGACGGCAGCGGTGCTACCTATTATCAGCCATACGACTATAACAATACAACTGGTTATGGGCCCAATGGCAACGACTTGACTGGAGAATATGCCAATGCTGATTGGGGTGTATTCAATGCTATCTCAAATGGTGGAAACCAAGTTGGTATGTGGCGAACACTCTCTCATGATGAATGGACGTATCTGTTTGAAGGCCGAGAGGATGCTTCGACCAAATACGGTACCGCAACCATTGATGGTAAAAAAGGTCTTGTCGTATTGCCGGATTGTTGGGAATTGCCAGATAATGTAACATTTGTGGCTGGTTTTACCGGAAATACATATACTTTAGACCAATGGGATGAAATGGAATCGAATGGTGCAATTTTATTGCCAGCCGCTGGATATAGAAACTCCCGATCTGTTTCACAAGTGGGGAATGAGGGTGATTATTGGTCTGTGACGGGAGTACAACAATATAACGGGGCTCATCAAATCTATTTTAACTCTTATTTCAGTAATAATAGTATAAATTGCTATTATGGTTTTTCTGTGCGGTTGGTGAAGGATTGACAATCATTTGTGATTAGTTGTTTAACACCTAAAATCAGTGAATACCACAAGGCTTATATTTTCTACTAATCGGGTTTCAGACGTTGAGAGGTGTTTTTTGGATACCTTAAAGGAACTTTATCCCGAAAAGGAGATTCGGTCGTTCTTCCTGATGCTCTGCGAGGCGTTTTTGGGGTGGGACAAGGTGGCTTATCTGCTGCATCGCTCCGAAACCATCAACCAGTCCGACTTGCTGCGGTTCCATTGGGCTTTGGACGACCTGAAACGTCATAGACCGATACAACACATAATCGGCCACACCGACTTCTGCGGCTGTAGGATCGATGTCAACGAGAAGGTGCTGATACCGCGTCCTGAAACCGAGGAAATGGTGGAATATTTGGCGGCTACTGCCAATAGGTCGGCAACTAATGTTCTTGACCTTTGTACGGGCAGCGGCTGTATTGCTATTGCCTTAAAAAAGCTCCTCCCAGGAAGCAATGTTGTGGCTGTGGATATTTCGGCCGATGCTTTGCGCATTGCTCAGGCCAATGCCGAAAAAAACTGTACTGGGGTGGAATTTGTTTTGGGCGATGTGCTGCAGGGGGCACCATTGCCAATATCCAGCGACGGATGGAATCTAATTGTCAGTAACCCTCCTTATATCACTTTGTCCGAGAAAGGGTCTATGTATCGCAACGTCTTGGACTATGAGCCGCAATTGGCGCTGTTTGTCCCCGACAACGACCCTCTGCTCTTCTATCGTAAGATAACTGCTTTCGCCCAACAGAATTTGTCTCCCGATGGCCTGCTTGCAATGGAAATAAACGAGAGGTTCGGGCAGGAAACTCTGCAAATGCTCCGTGACTACGGGTTCACTGGCGAATTACACAAAGATTTCCGCGGCAAGGATCGCTTTATTACTGCCGTTCTTTCGAGTCGATAATAATTGTCACAGGACCGTCGTTGACCAGTGCCACCTGCATGTCGGCTCCGAAACGCCCGGTCTGTACGGTTTTGCCGTATATCTGTGACAGGAGGCTTACGAAGCGTTCGTAGAGTGGGATGGATATCTCGGGGCGGGCGGCTCGGATATAGCTGGGCCTGTTGCCTTTCTTTGTACTTGCCATTAGCGTGAACTGGCTCACCACCAGGATACCACCGTTGTTCAACGATGTTACAGGTAGGTTCATGACTCCATCATCGTCGTTGAAGAGACGCATGTTGACTATCTTACGGCAGAGCCATTCGATATCTTCATCACCGTCAGCCTCCTCTATGCCTACCAGCACCATCAGCCCTTCTCCTATTGAGGAGACCATCTCGCCGCCGATTGTGACGGAGGCTTCTTTCACTCGTTGGATAACTACTCTCATTCCACTATTGTCAGTTTTGCAAACTTCAGCAGCAGCTGTTTCTGTCCGACTCCGTCGAAGAAGACTATCGCTTTGCGGCTGTCCCCTTCACCTTCGACCGTCATCACCTTGCCTCTTCCAAACTTGCCATGCTCAACATTCATTCCCACCTGTATGCGGTTTATTTCGGCGGGAGTGTTGCCTGCGGTGGGCCCTTGCACCGATGACTGTCTCTTTCCGCTGGCAGCGGGTCGCTGGCTGGTGGTTGTCGGCTTGGGCTTTCCTGCGTTGAAGAAGGCACGTGGCAGTTGTCCAGGCTCCGGTAGCCGTTTCCTCTGCGAAGGCATCTCTATATACCGTTCGTCTATCTCTTCCACAAACCGGCTCAGTTCCTGATATGATTGCTGTCCATACTGGTATCTTGTCTGAGCATACGACAGCGTCAGCTGCTTTTCTGCCCTCGTCACCGCCACATAGAACAGCCTCCGTTCCTCCTCAAGATCTGGTCTCGACGAGAGTGACATTATTGATGGAAACAGGTTCTCTTCCATACCCACCACATAAACGTAAGGGAATTCCAGTCCTTTGGCCGCGTGAATCGTCATCATCGATACCTTGTTGGGGTTGTCCTTCTCTTTGTCCTCAGATGTGAGCAGCAACACCTGTTGCAGGAACAGGTCCAGAGTCTTGAACTCAGGGGATGTCTCTTCGTTTGTGTCTGGCGTAATCTCGTCTTCGCTGTCGCAGAACTCTTTGACAGCGTTCAGCAGCTCCTCAATGTTTTCAATGCGGTTGGTGTTTTCGGGATCGTCGTCGTCAAGCAGGTGCTTCTGCAGCCCTGAAGCGGCAAGTACATGCCGGGCAAGATTGTAGGCATCAATGCTGTACATCGACGACGTGAAGCGACTTATCATCGACACAAAGTCATCAATCTTGCGTTCGGTCGATACCATGATGCCTAGTCCAAAGTCTTTCAGGTTCTCCAACACAGTCCACACGCTCACCTCGTTGTCGTTGGCCGCTGTGATTATCTTGTCCATGGTTGTCTGTCCTATGCCGCGAGGAGGATAGTTTATGATGCGCGTCAGCGACTCGTTGTCGTGGTTGTTCACCACCAGTTTCATGTATGCCAGCACGTCCTTGATCTCTTTGCGTCCGTAGAACGAAAGTCCTTGATAGATTCTGTATGGTATATTCATCTTCCGCAGAGCTTCCTCTATCGAGCGCGACTGTGCGTTTGTTCTGTATAATATGGCGAAGTCTTTGTATTCCAAGTCGTTTGCCAATCGTTCGTTCTGTATCGAGTCGGCTACTTTATTTCCCTCGTCCCTCTCGTCGCTGGCCCTTATCAGTCTCAGTAGGTTGCCCTGCAGGTTGTCGGTCCATATCTCTTTCTGTATCTGGTCTCGGTTGTTTGAGATAATCGAGTTGGCAGCGTTCACTATGTTCTGTGTTGAGCGGTAGTTCTGCTCCAGCTTGAACAGGTGCATGTTCGGGTAGTCGCGCTTGAAGTTGAAGATATTCTGTATGTTGGCTCCACGGAAGGCATAGATGCTTTGAGCATCGTCGCCCACTACGCAGATGTTTTCATATCTCGCTGCTAATTTCTTTACTATCAGGTATTGGCTATAGTTTGTGTCCTGATACTCGTCGACCAGTATATGATGAAACCTGTTCTGATACTTCAGCAGCACATCCGGAAAATCCCTCAGTAGCACGTTCATGTTGAACAGCAGGTCATCGAAGTCCATCGCCATAGAGTTTCTCAGTCGCTTGTTGTACATGCTGTATATTGTGGCAATCTCCGGTCTCTTGGCTGTAACGTCGGTCTGAATTATTTCAGGGTTGTTCGCATAGTCCTCTGGTCCTATCATGTTGCTTTTCGCCATCGAGATACGGCTCAGCACATACCCCGGGCTGTAGCTTTTCGGATCAAGGTCCATCTGTTTAACGATACTCTTTATCATCGACTTAGAGTCATCGTTGTCATATATTGAGAAGCTCCGGATGTACCCCAGTTTGTCCGCATCAGCTCTCAGCACTTTTGCAAACACTGAATGGAACGTCCCCATCCATAGATTCTTTGCGCTGTTTCCCACAAGGCTTACGATTCGATCCTTCATCTCTTCAGCCGCTTTGTTTGTGAAGGTCAGTGCCAGTATGTTGAACGGATCGACACCCAGCTCTATCAGGTGAGCTATGCGGTAGGTAAGTGTGCGAGTCTTTCCCGATCCTGCTCCCGCTATTATCATCATAGGTCCTTCAACGCATGCTGCAGCCTCGCGCTGCGCCTCGTTTAGTTGGTCTAACAATTTGTCGCTCATATTTTTTCTTGTTCTATATCATTTCTATACTTACAGTCCGCAGGTTCTCAAACGCTTTCCTTACTCGCTCGCTGTTCCCTTGCCTCACAGCGAACTCTATGCTGCACTCCATTTCGAACAACTGCTTCTTCAGTGTAAGACCATAGTCTTTAACTATCTTCATCACATCGTTCATCTGCTCGTATTTGAACTTTACCTCGTATAGGTCGTCCACTGTCCGCTCCTCCACCGTCGCAGCCTCTAATGCTTCACGAGCTGCCGTTTTGTAGGCGTTTGCCAGCCCCGATGTGCCCAGCAACACTCCACCGAAATATCTCACCACCACCACCAGCACATCCGTCACATCCACAGACAGCAGTTGCCCATATATAGGTTTTCCTCCTGTTCCTGACGGTTCTCCGTCGTCGTTCATCCGGGTCGCTGTGCGTTTTGCACCCAGAGAATAGGCATAGCAGTGGTGTCTTGCGTCGTAGTATTTCTTCCTAAGTTCTCCAAGCCTCAACTTCACCTCCTCCTCGTTCTCTACATGGTACGCAAATGCCAAGAACTTGCTACCCTTCTCTTTGTATAGTCCCTCCGAGCTCCCTGCTATGGTCTTGTATGTGTCCTCCATATTACAACTTCGTGAGTCTTACTTGTTTAGTCTTGCCCTCGCTATAAATGTGTTTGTACAAAGATACCAAGATTTCCCCTTCCCTCTCTTACTTTTTTTCAACACCCAAGTCCAATCAATACGTAACTCACAACGCCATGCCAGGACAAAGTCACGCACCAGGTGAATTATGGGTTCAGTGCAGTATTAAGCATCGCGAAGAATTGAGGAGCATCGGTTGTGATGTAAGGTATTCATATACGATTCGGGCAGATATAATATGAAAGACATCTCTGAAAACCAGGGATGGTAGTGTGTGGGAAATGGGATAAATGGACGAAAACAATAATTGGTCTTTTTATTTTATGTAATTTTGCATGTCAAAAAAACAATAAAAGCAATCAATCGAATCCACCTATGCTCTATCCTCTCAAATTCCTCCCGCTCTACAAGAAAAAAGTTTGGGGCGGCAATAAAATAGCCTCACTGGGCTTCGACTATACACCGCTCGAAAACTGTGGCGAGATGTGGGTACTGTCAGGGTTGAAAGACAACGAGTCTGTAGTCGCCAACGGCCCATTGGCAGAGAACAACCTGGCCGAGCTGCTGGAGATATATATGGGCGACCTTATCGGCGAGAAAAACTATGAGCACTATGGTGACGAATTTCCTCTTCTGATAAAGGTGATAGACGCCTGCGACAAGCTTTCGATACAGGTGCATCCCGACGACGAGTTGGCACAGGAGAGAGGCATGACTGGAGGGAAGAGCGAGATGTGGTATGTGATGGAAGCAGAGGAAGGGGCTGAGATCATCGACGGCTTCGACGAGGTGGTGCCGAAAGAGATGATTGCCGAATATGCGGCATCGGGCCATCTGGAAAAGAAGTTGCATGTAGAACACCCGCAGAACGGTGATGTGTACTACCTCCCCGCCGGTCGGGTGCATGCCTTGGGCAAGGGGCTCCTCATTGCCGAGATACAGCAGTCGTCGGATTGCACATACCGGCTCTATGACTATAACCGACCTGACAAAGACGGGAAGCTGAGAGGGCTGCATGTAAGCGAAGCTCTCGACGCAATAGACTACAGCGTGGTGAAAGAGCCACGAACGGCATACGAATACCGCAAGAACGAGACGGTGGAGATAGTGAACACACCCTTTTTCGTCACCAACCTCATATCACTGGACAAACCGATGCGTAAGGATTTCTCGAAGCTCGATTCGTTTGTGGTGTATATGTGTGTCGAAGGGATAGCGGCGGTGAGGACTATGGACACGATAGAGCCGATGCATGCCGGTGAGTGTGTGATGGTGCCGGCTGTGGCAGAGACGGTGGAACTGTTTTCCCAAGGACAAGCAAAACTGCTCGAAGTCTATATCGATGCGGAACAGTACAGTGGCCCCAACCGTAGTGAAGAGCGCGACTGGGTGGCGCAGTTTGTGGGGTGATAGATAAAAGGTTCGTTTTGCTTGGAAGGTTAAGATTTTAAAAGGTGACGGGTGGGGATACAAATGCCAAGTTTGGTATCGGTGCTTTGCTGCGAAAGCTGATGCCTTTCGTATTGCCCTACCGTTGGCTGTTGATAGTTACTTTGGTGCTGACCTTCGCTGGCTCGCTTATGGCGCAGGTCAACGCTGTGGTGCTGGACAGGGCGGTGGATGCCATCAACGTGATGATGCATCGGGAGTCGTTCGAGTGGAGCGAGGCGGCGAGACTGCTGGTGCTGGTCAGCGTCATATTGCTCGGGAAAGAGCTGCTGGCTGCGGTGATAACCTTCGGACAGAGAATATTCGGTGAGAAGATACGCATCAACGTGAGCAGGGACCTCTCGTTGCAAGTGGTGGACAGGATACTGACCTTCCGTGTGGCTTATTTCGGAGGAGAGGGCAACGAGCCAGGCAAATTGCAGACAAGGATAGACCGAGGGGTGATGAGCCTAAGCAATACGGTAAAAAACTTTTTTATTGACATACTGCCGCTCTTCACCAGCGCAGTGATGGCGTTGGGGTTGATGTTCGCCGCCAACGTGTATGTGGGGCTGGTGGCGCTGGCTGTGATACCGGTCTACTTCGTCATAACCGCCCGGCAGGGGACGAGGATGAAAGGATGGCGACGACGGGTGTTCGGTACGCACCAGGCGTTGAACCACGGCATAATGAACATACTGGAGAGCATAACGGTTATAAAATCATTCAACCGCGAACGGGTGGAGGCCGACAAGCAGGCTAAACTACAGAACGACTCGACCGACCAACAGATGCAGACCCGAAGGATATCCTTTTTGTTCGAAGGATTAAAAACCTTCGTGGAGCAGATAGGCACGGTGCTGATAATCATACTTACCGCATACCTGGTGCTCATCGACTATCCGGGCATGACTATAGGTAAGATCATGTACCACGTGCTGCTTTTCAGCAATGTCAGCGCTCCGATACGTCAGCTGCATCGTATTTATGACGACCTGAACGACGCACTCATCTATGCCGAAGGGTTCTTCGGAATACTGGACAACGACGAGGAGGTGGAGGTGTCGGGCAACCACAAGCCGGAGGCTGTAAGGGGAGACTTCAACCTGAGGAACGTGGAGTTTACCTATGGTAACGGTACCCACGCCATACGGGACCTCACGATGCACATAGAGGCGGGGAAGACGACGGCTCTGGTGGGGTTGAGCGGAGCGGGAAAGAGCACGATAGTGAACCTCCTGGATAAATTCTACTCACCCGACGAAGGGAGTATCACCCTCGATGGAGTGCCACTGGGAGAGTGGGATACCGAATTCCTGAGAGACAACATAGGGCTGGTGTTGCAGAAGAACCATATCTTCAGCGGCACCATAGAAGAGAACATAAGGTATGGAAGCCCGAAGGCGACGAGAGAGCAGGTGGAAGAGGCGGTGAAGAAAGCTTATATCTACGAGCAGATAGAGGCGTTGCCAGACGGGTTTGAGAGTAACGCACTACAGCTCAGCGGAGGACAGCAGCAGAGGATAGCGATAGCGCGCATGTTTCTCAAGAACCCGCCCATCATCTTCCTCGACGAGCCTACCGCCAGCCTTGACGCTATCGCCACCGAGCAGATAAAGAACTCGATAGATGCGATAAAGGAAGGACGGACGGTGATAGTGATAAGCCACAATATAGGACAAATAATCGACGCAGATTATATCTACGTGCTCGATACTGGTCATGTTGCGCAACACGGAACACCCGACGAGGTGTACAAGCAAGGAGGATTATATAAGGATATCTTCGACGCCTCAGCTCGAAGCATGAATGCCGACAAGATTGCTGCGACGCTGTCGTGAGCTTATAATCCCAATCTTATTACGCTTCGATCTGTCTCCGACTTCACCTCTCCTTTTTTCTGTTTGAAGGAGTTGAAGTTATAGCTCAACCCTACCCAGAGCATTCTGCTTTTGTGTATGCTGCTGTTCGTCAGGTCGAACACACCTCCCTCAGTATGCACCTCCCACTTGTAGGTGTTCAGCATATCGGTCAAAAGCAGTGAGGCGGTCAGAGCCCCTTTCAGGAACGACTGCCGTATGCCGATGTTCATATAGTGTGTCAGAGAGGTGGTGAGCTGTGGGAAATACTGCGGAGTGGTGAGGAAATACTGCAACTGTATGTCCATGCCTTTGATGGGCATGAAGTCGAGCAGGATGTTGCTGTTGTTGGTCCATCCGCGGTTGTCCACCCTCACCTGCCCGTATGTGCCTTTTGTCTCGACGAAGTAGGTGTTGGAACTCAAGCTTGCTGTCATCCACTTGGCCGGCCTCACTTTGAGTGTCACGTCGCATCCTGTCCTCATGTCCGAGCTGCCGTTGATGTAGGTGGTAACAAGACGGCTGCCAGATATACTGGTTATCTGCGAGATATAGTTTCTGCTATAGCTCAGATACAGGTCGGCGAAGAGGTTGACGTACTTCGAGTTGAGCGAGTAAGAGAGGTCCAGCTTCGATGTCTTTTCGGGCTTCAGCCGCATGTTCCCCTGCTCGAAAGTGTTGGCATCCACCATACTCATATAAGGGTTGAGCTGCGGGTAGGTCGGCCTTCCCACTCGTCTTGAGAAAGCAAGCGACAACCGCTGCCGTTGTGTGATGTCGTAGGTGGCCGAAAAGGTGGGAGCCAGGAAGAAATCGTATGTTGCGGTATCAACCTTCTCCCTCTCGCTGTGAAGCAGCACCACGCTCCCCTCACCGCGAAGTCCCGCCTTGTAGCTGAACGGCCCTATGGGTTTCGACGTGAACATAACATAAAGGGCTGGTATATACTCCTGGTGTACGAGGTCGTTGCTCAGCTGCCCAGAATACTGCCAGTCACCGCTGACCATCGAGTAGAACTGGTGGTATATGTCGTTTCTGCGGTAGGTCATCTTGGCTCCGTAGGCGAACCTTCCCACCTTGATCTTGTGGTGGAAATCGCCTTGCAGAGAGGCTATAAGAGGGCTGCCGCCCGAGTTGGACTTGCCCACCGGCGAGCCTTCGAGATAGTAGTACGACGGACGATGGCCCCAAATCTTCGAGAGAGACGCCCTAAGTGAGAAATCCGACACTTCGGGTTTCATCACGTGGCTGTAACCCACAGAGGCGTCGATGTTCTCGCGGTTCCACGAGATGTCGCTATTGCGGCTCTCGTCCGTCTGCACACCATTCCTGATAATGCTGTTTTCGAGCTCCTGCCGTATGTTAAGTCGTGGTATGATGCATTTCAGGTCCACGTTCAGGGTATTACGTTTGTCAATCCTGAAGTCCGCCCCCAATCCTATGTTGTTGTTAAAAGTGTAGCGGTTCGAGCGGAACTGCTGGTGCGTCGAGCTGCTGTCCACCACTCGGTCGAGAGTTCCCTTCACGATGTCGTCCTCATACTTGCCCGAATAGTTGAATCTGTACGACGCCTTGGCTGTGTTGTAGGCAAGAGCCGCACTCACGTTGGCAAAATGGTTGAATCCGTAGTTGGCCGAGAAGGCTCCGCTCAATCCATCCGCCCGCTCTTTCGTCGACACTATGTTGATGATGCCACCTGTCCCTTCGGCATCGTATGAAGCGTCAGGATTGGTGACTATATCTATGCTTTTGACGCTCGACGACGGTATTGCGTTCAGATCCGATACCGTCGTAGGCACACCGTCGAGAAGGATGAGCACGTTGCGGTTTCCACGTATGGATATCGAGCCGTCGCCCTCGAACGTAACTGACGAGGCGTTGCGCAGTATGTCCGACACATTACCTGTGGCAGCAGCCGTCGCCGAGGTTTTGATTGTGGTGTGTTCCACCGTCGCCCGCTTGTCGACCTCCTCAGCCGTCACCACCGCCTCTTTCAGCATCGTAGGCGACTCCTCCAGTACCACCATGCCGAGTTCTACCTTCTGCTTTGTAGCGTTAAGGGATGACCTGAACTTTGCAAAACCCAACAGCTCGATAGTAAGGGTATAGGGTATCGATCTTTGTGCCACCTTGCAGACAAAGCGTCCGTCGGCGTCGCTGAGTGCGCCCGACACCACCTTGCCCGTGCTGTCGGTCACCGCTACTGCGGCAAACTCCACAGCCTTATGCTCGCTGTCGACCACCCGTCCCGTCACAACACAATTCCGCTCCTGAGCGGCCGCGTCTATGATGTTGCCAATAAGCACAAACATCACGATTACTACAAATCCCAAAATCTTATTGAAACGAACCATAGAGGCATGCTATAAAAAAACTATTCCAAAAACTTGCGGGTTACGGAGGATTCGCAGTTTAGGATGCCTTGGGGGATGCCGGCGAAGAGGAGGTTGCCGCCGGAGTTGCCGCCGCCGGGACCAAGTTCGATAAGGTAGTCGGCATTTTTCATCACATCGAGGCTGTGCTCTATCAATATCAGCGTGTTGCCTCGGTCGGTCATCTCGTTGAAGAGGGCGAGGAGGCGCTGGATGTCGTCGAGATGGAGCCCGTCCGTCGGCTCGTCGATGATGTAGAGCTCACCCTTGCGGTAGAGGTTGTCGGCGAGCTTGATACGTTGGAGCTCGCCACCCGAGAGGGTGGTCATCGACTGGTTGAGGTGGAGGTAGCCGAGCCCCACCTTGGAGAGAGCCTCGAGCTGAGGCTCGAAAGGCTGTCCTTTGAAGAAGAGGAGGGCCTCGTCGATGGAGAGGTCCATCACTTCAGCGATTGACTTGTCGTGGTAACGATAGCTGAGTGCTTCGTTGTTATAGCGCGTTCCGTGACACACTTCGCACTCTGTCTCGATGGATTCCATAAAGGCCATATCCGACACGATGATCCCCTTGCCGTTACAAGCCGGACAGGCGCCTGTGCTGTTGAAAGAGAAAAGCTGCATGGACTTGCCGCTGGCCTTGGCGAAGAGTTTTCGTATGGTGTCGGAGATGTTGAGATAGGTGGCAGGTGTGCTGCGGAGGTTGATGCCGATATTGTGCTGACCGATAAAAATGATGTTCGATTGCTGACTGCTGACCGACGACCGCTGACTGCTGATAAAATAATCCATCAGAGAGCTTTTGCCCGAGCCGGCCACGCCTGCAATAACCGTCATAACACCTTTCGGAATCTGCAGTGTGAGGCCTTTGAGGTTGTGCAGTTTTGCATTGTTAATCTCATACCACCCCTGCGGTCGTCGTACCTGTGGTTTGAACAGTGTCTGGTGTTGCAACATGCGTCCTGTCGTGGTGTCCGACTTCAGCAGTCCTTCATAGTCGCCCTCGTAGGTTATCTCTCCTCCGTGGTTTCCGGCCCCCGGCCCCATGTCCACTATGTGGTCGGCCATTGATATTATCTCGCGGTGGTGCTCCACTATCAATACGGTGTTGCCGTGATCGCGGAGGTGTAACAGCGACCGTTTCAGTCTCGCTATATCCTGTGGATGCAGTCCTACGCTCGGCTCGTCCAGCACATACGCCATATCCGTCAGCGGTGAGTTGATATACCGCGCAATCTTTATTCTCTGCGCCTCACCGCCCGACAGCGACCCAGTGCCGCGCCCCAGCGACAGGTACCCCAGCCCTATATCCACCAGCGCCTGCAGCCGCTTTACCAGCTCCCGCTGTATATCCACCGCCAGCTTGTGCTCAAGTCTTTTTGTCCACTCTAGAGCGTCGCCTATCGGCATCTCCATCACGTCGGCCAGGTTCACACCCTCTATCTTGCAATTCCTCACTCGCTCGTTCAGACGTGAACCTCCGCAGTCGGGGCATATCCCCATGGTCAGCATGGGGTTAATCACCGAGGCGTGGAGCAGCCCCTCTTCCGAATTGATGATGCTGCGATACATGCGTGGGATTAGTCCTTCGTATTTCGCGCTTTTTGGCCAGTTGGCGGGTGGATTCTTCAGTTTGATTTGTGGCGAGTTGAGGAATAGGTCAAGTTCTTCAGGTGTATAGTCTTTGATTTTCTTGTCCAGGTCGAAGAGTCCGCTGTTGGCATAACGGATCCAGCGCCAGCCTCCTTTACCAAATGCAATATAGTGTATTGTGTCTTCGTTGTTGAGCGACTTGTCGAAATCTACGAGCTTGTGGATGTCCAGCTCTCGTATTTCCCCTAGGCCTGTGCAGCGAGGACAACTGCCGCTCGGGTGGTTGAACGAGAAGGTGTCGCTGTAGCCTATAAACGGCTCGCCCACCCTCGAAAACAGCAACCGCAGTAGTGCATAGATATCTGTATATGTCGCCACTGTCGAACGGCTGTTGTTAGCCGGTTTTTTCTGGTCTATCACTATCGTGACCGGCATCTGCTCTATGCGCTCCACTTTGGGACGTCCATATTTGGGCAGATACTGTTGCACAAAACTCGGAAACGTCTCGTTCAGCTCCCTACGGCTCTCGGCTGCTATCGTGTCCAGACATAGCGAACTCTTGCCCGACCCTGATATTCCGGTGAAAACCGTAATCTTATGTTTTGGTATCTGAAGCGACACTTCCTTCAAGTTGTTCTCGCTAGCACCGACTATGTTGATATATCCTTCGTCCATAAATTTGCTATTTTTTTTCTGCCAAGATCCGGTTTTCGATGGTTTTCATCACTTCTTGACATTGTCTCTCTGTAAGATTTGTGCCGCACCTGAGCTTTCTCTCCTTGTCGTAGCTGATAACTAATTTCTCTTGCGATTTGCCAGCCAGCGTGTTGTATGTAATGGCTTTCCATAAAGCATGGTGGTTATATACTGACACATCCGATATTTCGCTCCATCTTATTCTCCATTTCCACCTTACTAGTTTCTTTTTCGTCACGTATATCCATTCATCGTCGTATTCGCATGTCTCTACTCCGCATATTTGCCATATTGCCTCGTCTAGCAAGTATGCTGTCCACGTTGTAAACACAAGCATCAATACGGCCACGGCAAGCCAATCCGACGTTGATGGACGTTCCATAATGACAACAGTAATCAACCCCACCACCACGCACACGGCAAACACCACCAGCAACGCGCCACCCCTGTTCTCTGGTCTGCTTTTGTATAGCTCGTTCATCGGTGTGTTTTTCGCTGTCATACAAATGACAGTATGCGGCAACAGCCTATTTCCCAACCTGCATCACTCGCTTGTAGAACTCCTGGAATCGTTTCTCAAGCGAAATTGGGCGCCCGTTCTCAAGGAAGCAGTGTGTGCTTGTCGCTGTGCATATCGTTTTTCCAGTTACTGTCATTGTGTATGCAAAGATGACCTTCAGCGGTGTCGTTTCGGCAACGGTGACGGTTATCTCTATCACGTCTTTGAATGTCGAGGGCTGGCGGTATCGGCATTCCACGCTCACAACGGGCGATACTACTCCTTCTGCTTCCATCTTTTCAAAGCCGAAACCTAGCTGGTCCATCCAGTCCACCCGTGCTTCTTCCATAAAACGTATATAGTTGCTGTGGTGCGTGATTCCCATTCGGTCGCACTCGTAGTATTTTACCTCATGTCGGTAAGGTCGTATCTCCATGTTGTAAACAGGTTCTTAGCAATACTCAAACTTTCCGTATTCGCTCGTTACCGTCACATGTGACTTCTCCGCTGCCTCGCAGTGGCCTATCACTTGTGCGTCTATGTTGAACGATTTCGCTATCTCTATGATGTCCGCTGCGGTGCTCTCGTCCGTGTATATCTCCATCCTGTGACCCATGTTGAACACCTTGTACATCTCTTGCCAGTCGGTCTCGCTTTGCTCGTGTATCATCTTGAACAACGGTGGGGTGGGGAAGAGGTTGTCTTTCACCACATGCAGGTCATCTACGAAATGCAGCACCTTCGTCTGCGCGCCTCCGCTGCAGTGAATCATGCCGTCGATCTTAGACCTGTAGCCGTCCAGTATCTTGCGTATCACGGGTGCATACGTCCTTGTCGGCGAAAGCACCATGTGTCCGGCATCCACGCCTGCCACCTCGGTAGCTTCGGTCAGCTTCTTGTGTCCGGTATAGACCACCTCTGCGGGCAATGCCTGGTCATACGACATCGGGTATCTCTCGGCATAGAGTTTGGAGAACACATCGTGCCTTGCAGAGGTCAGCCCGTTGCTCCCCATACCGCCGTTGTAGGCGTTCTCGTATGTGGCCTGACCGTATGAGGCAAGTCCCACTATCACGTTGCCAGCCTTGATATGCGCGTTGTCTATCACCTCGCTGCGTTTCATGCGTGCGGTCACGGTGGAGTCCACTATGATGGTCCGCACCAGGTCTCCCACGTCGGCGGTCTCGCCGCCTGTGAGGTAGATGCCGATGCCCAGTTTGCGCATCTCCGCCAGAAACTCCTCGGTGCCGTTAATCACAGCTGCTATCACCTCGCCGGGGATAAGGTTCTTGTTGCGTCCGATGGTTGACGAGAGCAGTATGTTGTCAACGGCTCCCACGCACAGCAGGTCGTCCAGGTTCATCACCACCGCGTCTATCGCGATACCTTTCCACACCGACAGGTCGCCCGTCTCTTTCCAATACATGTACGCTAGCGATGATTTTGTGCCTGCGCCGTCGGCATGCATGATGTTGCAGTACTCAGCGTCTCCACCCAGAAAGTCGGGCAGTATCTTGCAGAATGCCTTAGGGAATATTCCTTTGTCTATGTTCTTTATCGCGTTATGTACATCTTCTTTCGAGGCCGACACCCCGCGTGCGTTGTATTTCTGTGTGTCCATATTTTTGAATCTATTGTTGTTTGATAGTCTCTTTTGTCCTCACTATCACATTAACATAATTGCAAATTCACAAGTTAATTAGAATCCCGGCTTACCCAGCAGCCTGAACATATTCGTCTTGTATGCCTCCACGCCTGGTTGGTTGAATGGGTTGACTCCGAGTGTGTAGCCGCTTACCGCGCAAGCATATTCGAACATGTATATCATCTCGCCCAGTACCTCCTCGTCTATTCTCTCTATCTCCATCCCTATCACTGGTACACCTCCGTCATAGTGAGCTTTGCGTGTCCCATTCAGTGCGTTGTTGTTCACATAAGTCATAGTCTTTTCGGCTATGTAGTTCAGTCCGTCTATGTTCTCCGCGTCGTTCGGCACTGTGTATTCTCTTGTCGATTCCTTCACCTCCATCATTGTCTCAAACAGTATCCGCTCCCCCTCCTGCATATATTGTCCCAAAGAGTGCAGGTCTGTCGTAAAGTTCATGCTGCAGGGCAGTATCCCTTTGCCTTCCTTCCCCTCGCTCTCGCCGTACAACTGTTTCCACCACTCGCTGAAATAACGTAAGCCATATTTGAACGATGTCAGCACTTCAATCTTGTATCCTTTGCGGTATAGTATGTTGCGTATCGCCGCATAAGTCATCACCGGGCTCTCCTCCATTCTCTTCGCCTCCGCGCATTCCTTCTGCATCTTCCGTGCCCCTTTCAGAAGATTCCGGATGTCATACCCCGCTGCTGCTATTGGCAGCAACCCAACCGGCGTCAGCACCGAGAACCGTCCTCCCACATTGTCGGGTATCACAAACTGCGGCAGCCCTTCGGCGCCTGCTATCGAGTGCAGTGCTCCCTTTCTCTCGTCCGTCACCACTGCTATCCTCTTCTTCGCATCTTCTTTGCCGTACTTCTTCTCCAGATGCTGCCGGATAAGCCTGAACGCTATCGCGGGTTCCGTCGTGGTGCCCGACTTCGAAATTACCACCACCGAGTAATCCTCTTTGTCAAGCCTCTTCAGTAACAGTGCGTAATAGTCTGGATCCATCGTGTGTCCGGCATAAACAATGTTCGCCCCATTCTTTTTGCGGTCGTTTGTTGCCAGTGCCTCCACTACGGCTCGGGTGCCCAGATATGACCCTCCAATGCCGATAACCACCACCGTCTCTGACATCTTGGCTAGTCTCTCTGCTTCTTGCTCCACCCGTTCCACCAACGACTCGTCCGTCCTCGTTGGCAAATCCACCCATCCTAGAAAGTCGTTCCCAGCCCCATTGCCGCTCATCAGAACCTCTCTCGCTGCCGCAATCTCGCTGCCTATACCTTCTATCTCTGCTTTGCCGACAAATTTCGACAATGACTCCAAGTTAAGTTTTATGTGACTCATATCCGTATGTGTTTGTTAGTGACTGTCAAATGTTAGCTACGACCTATTATATATTAACGTATCAACCTCGCCATTGGTATATCCAACCTTAAAAATCATCTTTTCCCCACCACCTCCTTTGTTCCTTTCAAGTACCTTCCAAGTACCTACAAACCTCCTATCCCAGTCCTACAAAACACCTACAAATGTCCTACAAAAGTCCTAGGCCCCATGTTCAATACTTTGATTTTCACCATTTATCATCTGTGTTCTCATGATTAATTAAATGATTGCCATTACTTTCTGTTGCGGAAACCACGTCTTTTCATGGCAACGCAAAGTGATCCCATTCAACCGACGATTGTACCGACTCCTTTCGGCTCATTCTTTTCCGCCTCCGTATCGAACGCCTGGCATATACTTGACATAATGTCAATACCCATATCGATTCCCCAAGTCATTCTAAAATGTTCAAAATTCACGCATACAAATTTCCATTACATTACTGTTTCTTGTCAATCACCATCATTTCTGACGGAAATTTCAAGATGTCATAGCTCTGTCATCCAAGCTATTAACACCGATATGTGAAAAAATATCGCCGTAAGATTCCCTTGTTCAAAAAAAATAAGTACTTTTGCAATTTGAAACTATCAAGTCGAAGTATGGGCATTGGGTTCTCCCACACGGAGATTCATCAGTTAAGAACCTCTATTAACAAAAACGCTACGCGTTAAAAATCAAACACAAATGACAAAGAAATTTTTACAATTTGGATTGCTGCTGTCCATTTTGAGTTTCTCTATGAGCGCTTTTGCTCAGGACAAGGAGAAACCAAGAGTGCAAGACTACCCGCGTGTGGGGTTCTGGAGCAACTGGTCAATCGGTGCTGATCTCGGTCTGAACATTCAGATGAACCAGCAGAACGGCTCTATTTACCGTTCTCTCGGTCTCGGTGCCCACGGCTTCTTCCAGAAGAAATTCCACCCCCTGTGGAACGTCAGACTTTATCTCGGTGTTCCGAGAATCACCAAAGACGCTAACGGCCCCGCCGACCGTTACGCTGCCGCAGGTGCCGACATGATGTGGTCGCTGATGAACGCCATCAGCTACGATCCCGACCGCAAGGTTGACCTCTTCATCATGGCCGGTAACGGCATCAGCTTCCTTCTGGGTGGCTCTGGTGCAAATGGCAAATGGAGCCTCTATTCACGTGGCGGTATGGAGTTCGACTGGTATGTCAGCAAACACTCCACCATCTTCATCGATGGTCTCGTAGGTGTTTATGACGTCGTGCATCCCAAACGTTGGTTCTCCGGCAGCTCAGAGATTGGAGCCTGCAACGCTTATGTAGGCCTTGGCTATATGTACAACTTCGGCCTCACCAAGGCCGACCAGGAGCTCTTCGCTCAGAAAAACGCCGCCAACAACTGCGACGCTCTCAACGACCAGATCAACGACCTCGCTTCCGAGCTCGCCTCATGCAAACAGAACGAGCGCCGTCTTGAAGACCGTGTGAACGACCTCGAGAACGAGCTCGCCATGTGCAAGAAGAACAATAACGACGCCGCCAACAGCGAACTCCAGAAACGTATTGACCAGATGAAGGCCGACCAGCTTAAATACTACGCTATGCCGTTCTCCATCAACTACGCTACCAATCAGTCCGAGGTTCCCGCTGGCGAACAGGTCAAGGTCAAGACCATCGCCAAGATTATGGACGAGGACAAGGATCTCAAACTCAAGATTGTTGGTTTCTGCGATGCTACCGGTTCCGACGAAGTCAATCAGAAACTCTCCGAGAAACGTGCCGAGAATGTCAAGAAAATGCTTGTCAACAAGTATGGCATTGCTGAGGACCGTCTCACTACCGAGGGTAAGGGCAAGACCATCGTCTTCGGTGATGGCGCTTGCGCTATCGACCGCCGTGTTTCCTTCTACCGCGAGATCGAATAATCTTAGGATAGATAAAAAGCAGCTGAAGAGAGCCGTTGGTTTCAACGGCTCTCTTCTTTTATTATACAACCAATTCTCGTTTCAATGGGATACAATGCGGACTGTTTTTCCGACAGAATGTGATTAAATCCCCACGTCTATTATAATATTGACCACTCTTGTTGAAGATAGTACAGCATCTCTGGTATTTCTTTCCCTCTTTGATTGCACATCTAATATCCTTTCCCTCCAGATAATAGTAGAGGTCCGCAGCATTGCTGCGGACCTCTACTTCAGTAAACCTCAGGAATACCCCCCCCCTGGTTTAGAATGGAAAGTCGCTCAGCGGCTCCGTATTTTCGTTGAGTATCGATGCCAGCGGGTCGTTGTTTGCCGCTGGTTGTTGGTTCTCTTCGTTGCGTTGGCGATTGCCGATCACCACAAAGTTGTCAGCAACCACCTCTGTGATGTAGCGCTTGTTGTGCTCCTTGTCCTCCCACGAACGTGTCTGCAGGTGTCCTTCCACATACAACTGCGTTCCCTTGTGCAGAATCTTTTCTGCTATGTCTGCCAGCGCACGCCAGCATACTACATTGTGCCACTCCGTCACCTCTGTTTTCTCCCCCTCGCGGTTGCGATGAAGTTCCGTTGTCGCCAATGGGAAGGTTGCTTTTTTTACCGTCGTTGTACCGTCGGCTCTTGCTTCACAGGGAAAAGTGACCACATCGGGGTTCTTTCCCAAATTTCCGATTAAAATAACTTTGTTGACTCCTATCATAATGTTTAAATTTTAGTCTTTTCCTATTATAGTTTCTTCTCAATAAAATGTTGAAAAATTCACTTGCACTTTAGTAAATAAACCCCAAAATCACTTGTAACTGCCTGAAAAATCTATGTTAAAACCGTTTTTGTGTTTATATCTATTATGTTGATTTATTTTATTATACGATTAGCAAAATGTTAAAAAATTGTTAAATATTTATTGAACCCATTAAAATGTTTTGCTGTGTTGAAAAAAAATACGACTTTTGCAATCCGTTTTCCGATGGGAATACCCTCATTAGATACATTAAAACGTATATAAACAAAAAAAATTATACACCATGTCAAAGATTTGTGAAATTACTGGAAAGAAAGTTGTTGTTGGTAACAATGTTTCCCATTCGCGCATCCATACAAAGCGCACCTTCTCGCCCAACCTCCAGACAAAAAAATTCTACATCCCCGAAGAGGATATGTGGATCACACTCAAGGTTTCAGCAAAAGGTATGCGTATCATCAATAAGAAAGGTGTTCTTGCAGCACTTTCCGATGCAGCAGCACAGGGCCATTTCAAATTCTAAGTTTGAAGACAGTTAAAATTTTTTATTAATCCTTTAACAAGAAAGAGGTATTTACAATGATCGTAGTTCCAATTAAAGAAGGTGACAACATCGAAAGAGCGTTGAAGAAACTCAAAAGAAAATTTGACAAGACAGGAGCCGTAAAAGAACTCCGTCGCCGTCAGCAGTTCACCAAACCTTCTGTGGTAGCACGTGAGCGCAAGCTCCATGCCATCTATGTTCAGCATCTCCGTCAGCAGGAGCTCGACAAATAAGAGCATAGAGACAATACGAATCAGAGAAATCAGGCGGCATCCATTTGGGGCCGCCTGATTACTTTATATTGCGATTAGTCGCTCGCTACGGGTTTGGCTTAAAACTCGTCAATTACCTTGTCAACCCTGTATAGCTTGTCGCCTCGGTGAACAGGAGATCCTGTCTTGAAACTGAAAACATCGCCTTGCGTTACCTTTTGTACTTCGCCACTGTCTAGACGTAGTCCTGTGATAGTGCCACGGTAAACTCCCGTTGTTTGGCCGGTTATCATAACCTCTTCGCCTATAGATAATGATTCTGAGGTCTGCATTCTGGCTTCGGCGACACCGATGCGATTGAAATAATTGGTCACGACACCGAGGAATACTTTATTTTCAGTAGCCTGCGAGCCGTAGCGCTCGGCCCATTCGCCCATTTTGCGTCCCAGATAGTAGCCGTCCCAGAAACCGCGGTTGAATACTGTACGAAGCCGTTCGGTGAGTCTGTCTATCAGTTCAGGTGTGTACCGGTCAGCCTCGATTGCATTCAACGCCTCTTTATAGCATGTCACGACTGTCTGCACATAGTCGGCACTGCGGCCACGTCCTTCGATTTTCAACACCCTCACACCGGCTTTTACTATCTTGTCGAGGAAACCGATGGTGCAGAGGTCTTTGGGCGACATGATGTATTTGTTGTCCACCACTAGCTCAATGTCGGACTCGAGGTCTTTGACCAGATACTCGCGGCGGCAAAGCTGCAAGCAGGCTCCGCGGTTAGCGGAGTAGTTGTAGTTGTCAAGGCTAAGGTAGCACTTGCCAGAGACCGACATGCAGAGGGCACCGTGGGCGAAGACCTCTATCTGCACCAGTTCGCCTTTGGGTCCGCGGATGTCCTGTTCGGCTATGGCTTTGGTTATGTCTGCAACTTGTTTCAGTGAGAGTTCGCGGGCGGTAACTACAACATCTGCGAAGCGGGAGTAGTAGCGTACGGCTTCCAGATTGGAAATGTTGCACTGTGTGGAGGCGTGGATTTCGACGCCGATGCTGTGGGCGTACTCCATCACGGCAAAGTCGGAGGCTATGATGGCGGAGATGCCTACCTCGCGGGCTTTGTCTATGATGGCGCGCATCTCATCGAGTTCGTCGTCATAGATGATGGTGTTCACGGTGAGGTAGGTGCGCACTCCGTGCTGGCGTGCGGTGTCGGCGATACGCTGCATGTCGTCGAGGGAGAAGTTGTTGGCCGAGCGTGAGCGCATGTTGAGTTTGCCCACACCGAAGTAAACCGAGTCGGCACCTGCTTGGATGGCAGCCATCAGAGACTCGTAAGAGCCGACGGGAGCCATGATTTCTATCTTGTTCGTCATCGGGTGTAGAGCTGAATGATGTTCATCTTGGTCCATTTGTTGGGCTTGAGGGCTTCGTCTTCGCACTTGGCGTCGTAGTAGGTGACGCGGCCGGCAAGGGCGGCATTTACAAATGCCTCAAACTCATGGATGGTGTCGGGGAGGTAGCCGGCAACTTCGTGTCCGCGGCCTTTGAAACGCATAATCCAGTAGGGGTAGCGGTTTTTCTTGAAGCGGTGCTTGGCGAGCCATGAGGCACCGGCCAGCCGGTGCTTGCCTACATGGAATGTTTTGTAGAAGACTATCTTGTCTTCGGTGCCGTGGAAGAAACAGGTGGGTGCTGGGGGGGTTTTGTATTTCAGTTTGCCTTGTGTCTCAAAAACGGCTCCGGCGTATGGTATTACGGCGGCAGGTTTCCAGCCTTCGGGCAATACGGAGGCTTCAAGACGGGAATTGGCGCGGCAATAGTCGGTTTGGAGTATGGTTACGGCACCTGCGCTGTTACCGGTGAGGATTATCTTCGATGGGTCGATGGCTAGTTGTCCGCTGTTGTCAACGAGGTAGCGCAGCGCGGCACAGCAGTCTTCGGTGGCGACGCGGATGGAGCTGTCGAAGTAGTCGAAGACCTTCGTCCACTTGATATTGTCGGGGGACATGCGTTTGAGCCAGAGCCTATAGTCGATGGATACGGCGGTGAAGCCGCGGTCGGCCAGAATACGGCATGCTTTGACGGACATGCTGTCGTTGCGCGCACCTACCACAAATCCACCCCCGAAGACATAGACCACCGTGGCGTGATCGGGGCGGGGGTTGGAGGGACGGTAGATGTCGAGTTTGAGTTCCTGATCGCCTCTTGTTGTATAGGTATAGGTTTCCTGGGCGACGGAAAGGGTTGTGATGCAGATGAATAGGGTTAGAATTAGGGTTTTTGTCTTCATTGGGTGAGAGTTGAGTGAGCGTTGAGTGGGAGGAAGGTGCTATTTGTTTATGACGTTGAAGTCGTAGGTGAGGCCGGTGTTGATGGTGAAAGGCATGTAGATGGCGTTGGCTCCAGCGAAGGGGTCTGGGTCGGAACCGGTGCCGCGGAGATAGCAGTAGCCCAGGTTGAGGGTCCATTTGAGGCGTTTGCCGCCAGCGCGGAGGAAGATCTGAGGCTCGACGAGTGCTGCCGGGACGGTGGAGCGCATGATGGATTCGGGCTGCGTTTCGGTGGCAGGCTTGGTGTTGACGATGTTGGGGAAGAGGCAGCCGGCTTTGAGGCCGAGGCCGATGTCGACGTGGCCATTTGCTAGGCCCGCCCATCCGAAGTCGGCCTGAAGGAATGGAAGGTGATAGAGGGCGGAGAAGGTGCGCCCGTTGTTCTTGTCGTTCCAGTTGTTGCCGCCGAGGCCGTAGCCCACGTAGCCTTCGAGTACGGCTTTGTTCCAAGCCTTGAATGCGCCTGCGGCGACTTGACCGTAGCCGCCTGCGGCACCGTTCCAGTTGGCGTGGGCCTGAACGGCGAGCCAGTCGGTGGCGCCGTAGGAGACGGTGGCGCCCAGCCAGGCGTCGCCGAAGGGGGCGGATAGGCCGAGGCTGCCGTTGACTTGGAGTTCGCCTTTTTCGTGGATGAGAGGCATTTCGACAACCTGCGGGCGGTAGGCGATGCAGGAGGTGAGAGCCATTGAGATGAGCGATGCTATGGTCAGAAAGGTTAAATTGAGTCTTTTCATGGCTTGTGTGTTTTAATACTATATGTTTTTTTGTGCCGCGTGGGCACTTTTTATTTCATTTTTTACGCAATATACGGCGGCTTGTTACGTTAATTGATAAAAATTTTAAACCCTTTAATCATGAGTGAAAACCAGTTATCCTCGAAAAAGAGCGTCATTATAGGCGTGAGCCTGATAGTGGCAGCGTTTGTGCTTGGCCTGATGATGTTGTTCACGGTCAGGACTTTCAAATCGTTTGACGACACGGTGTCGGTGCGCGGACTGTGCGAGCGGGAGGTGCCTGCCGACCGTGTGGCGTTCCGCATCAGCTACTCGGAGAAGGCTAACAGCCTTTCTGAGGCTCGCAACATCATCGACCGCCACAACCAGGCTATCATAGCCAAGCTGAAAGAGGCGGGCATAGAGGATTCGGAGATATTCTACGGCAGCCCGAGCATGGACGACCGCTACACGTGGAGCAACGACGTGTCGAAAATCACCTACCGCTACACGGCAAGCCAGTCGATCAACGTCTATACGTCAAAGATGGACGTTATCACGAAGCTGCAGAACACGCTGGAATCGGACCTGCTGAAGGATGACATACTGGTGAGCAGCTATGCCGACTACCAGTTCCTGGGCCTGAACGAGATTAAGCCCGACATGATTGCGGAGAGCTTGGTGAAGGCACGCGAGAGCGCCGAGGAATTTGCCAAGAACAGCCACAGCAAGATCGGCAAGATGCGTACCGCTTCGCAGGGCTACTTCGAGGTGAACGACCTGGACGAGACGACCCCGCAGATGAAGAAAGTGCGTGTGGTGACAACCGTTGAGTACTACCTGAAATAAGACGCTGACGGAAGGTTATTTTATTGTTTTACGAGAAGAGAAAAGACATGTCGTTTCGCAAGACTATAGCATGGCTTGGGCTGCCGGTAACGATATGGTACGGAGTGTGTGTGGCTGTGAGAAACCTGCTCTTTGAGCTGGGTGTCCTGCGCCAGAGCATACCGCCCGTGACCACCATAGGAGTGGGGAACATAGCGGTGGGAGGAACCGGTAAGACACCTCTGACGGACTACCTGCTGGGTATTTTCGCCGAGAGGTACGTAACAGCGGTAGTCAGCCGTGGATATAAGAGGAAGAGCACGGGGTGCATAATACATCAGCCGGAGACGTCCGAGGGCAGCGAGTCAACGGGGCCGGGAGCTGAGGTTCCCGATATGCTGGGCACGTTTGGCGACGAAGTGTCGATGCTGATAGAGAAGCATCCGCAGGTGTCGGCTGTAGTGTCGAAATGGCGGAAGGAGGCGATAGACCAGTTGATGGCAACGGAGCAGCCGCCGCAGCTGGTTATTCTGGACGATGTATTCCAGCACCGCTACGTGAAGCCGACCATCAACATACTGCTTACGGAATTCAGCCGCCTCTATTCGGACGACCTGATACTGCCGTTCGGCAACCTGCGTGAGTCGCGTGCGGCTTCGCGGCGCGCCAACGTGATAATCGTCACTAAAACGCCGAAAAAGCTCAACTCGCTCGAGCGTCACATGATAGCGAAACGGCTGCGGGCTCAGAGCTATCAGAAGGTGTTCTTCTCGTATATCGAATATGCGGAGCCGGTGGCGCTGCTGGAGGGTTGTCAGAGTGCGATGCCGATAGAGGAGGTGCACCACATGCTGTGCGTGACGGGCATTGCGAACCCCGACCCGCTGCTGGCTGAGCTGAAGCAGCGCGGGATACGTGTGGAGCACATGTCGTTTTCGGACCATCACGACTTCACGGCGAAGGACATTGAGGAGATAAGGAAACGGTTTGAGGCCATCAACAGCCAGTCGAAGATAATCATCACCACCGAGAAGGACGCCGTAAGGCTGCGCAAGGCGCTGTGCGACAGCGAGTGTCAGGAGCTGCCGTTCTACTATCTGCCGATGTCCATCGGCTTCCACGACGAGAGCGGCGTCGGATTCACGGACTACATTACGTCTATAGTCCGTGAGAATATTTCGTTTCTTTCAAGGCTTTCTACTGTGCGTTGAGGGGCTCTATCCCTCGACGAGGCGGAAGTCGCTTTTCCCGTGCTTGCAGATGGGACAGATGTAGTCGTCTGGCAGCTCGTCGCCCTCATATACATAGCCGCACACCTCGCACACCCAGCGTTTCTTTCCACTTGCCGGCTGCTGTTCGGCGGGCTTGGGTTTGATGTGCTGCTGGTAGTAGGCGTAGGTGATGCTGGGCGAATCGCTGAGCACCTTGGCGTCCATCACCCTAGCGATGAACATGGTATGGGTGCCGAGGTCGATGGCTTTCGTCACCACGCACTGGAAGCAGGCGTTGATGTATTTGGGCAGGTAGAGCAGGCCGTTCTCGGTGCGCAGCTCCACTTCGCAATGCTCGAATTTGTTGACATTCCGACCGCTCTGGAATCCGAAGTGTTCAAAAGGTTTCATGGTGGCCTCCTCGCTTAGCGGACAGAGGTTGAACTTGGCCGTTTTCAGTACCATGTCGTGGGTCAGGTTCTGCTTGTTGACGCATATCATGAGTTGCAACGGGTCGCTGGTGACCTGCTGCGCCACGTTGATGATACAGGCGTTGTCTTTGCCGCCGTGCTGTGCGATGAGTACGTACAGGCCGTAACCGATTTTGTGAAGTGCGCTCGTGTCCATAATATTATGATTGTGTGTTGTATGGTTATTGATTTTGGAACAACCGTCCGCTAGCCGTAAATCTCCTTTCCGTCCAGCCGTGCTGACTTCAGGTCGTCGCCTTCGTAGGTCAGCTTCAGTGAGAAGAAGGGCTGCGCATTGTCCATTATAAGCCGCAGAAATATCCTGTCGCCTTCCCAAAGCGGGAGGTCGAAAATACACGCCTTGTCTATCCACTGGAGCTCGCCTTCGTTGCAGTCGGTCAGCTCGCCATGCCATTTGTCGGCGGTGAAAAGGTGCATGTATTCGCAGGGCCAGATGTCCGAAATGAAGGTTACAATCCCGCGGTAGCGCCAGCTGGTGATAGTCAGTCCGGTCTCTTCTGACACCTCGCGCATCATGCACTCGTCGGGACTTTCGTCTGCCTCGCATTTGCCGCCCACACCAATCCACTTGCCCTGCGATGCATCGTGCTCTTTCTTAGTGCGGTGCAGCATGAGATACTGCCCGTTGCGCTCTATATAGCAGAGGGTGGTTTGTCTCATTTAATCACGGCAAATTTGGCAGAATGTCCACCTGCAGAACAGAAGTAGATGCCTGGCGGGAAGTTCGAAACATCGACAGTGACGATGCATTTCTGTGAGCAGGTATTGTCTGATGGCGGTACCGGTAGGGTGTTCAAAAGCTGCCCGCTTGACGAATAGACAGAAACAGAAATTGTAGTAAAGGCACTTGAAGATTTCATATTGCGGGCATCGTATATGATGTTGACCGTGTTAGATGCAGGGTTAGGGAACACACTAATGGCCGGGAAGCTGGTTTGGCTCACATTGAAAATGCCTGTAGTGTCTGTAGTATCTGTGGTGTCAGGTGGATCGGGCGGGTCGGGAATAGCAGTGGTGTCCTGTGGCTGAATACCAATAACGGCGGCCTGCAGTGCTGCGAAATGATAGCCATAAACGTTAAGTTCTGAATTATATAAGTCGAACCATCCGTCACCACTGCCGCTCCAGCCCCAGTTGATGTGGAAGAAGGAGTTTGTGGAGTCATAGCCATCCAGGATGAAAGCGTGTCCGGCGTCGTTTCCAGGGCTGTCGTTGTCATAGCCGCAATAAAAAACAGGCCTGCTTTCTACAATCTCGTTCCGTATGGTATCTATCCATCTGTCGGAACTCATTGTTGAGCGATAACAAATATGGGTTGTATTGGAGTCGAACCCGAAATTTTTCTTCAGAGCACGAGTGCAGTAGTGACCGATGTTGCTCATGTTTACACCGCTACTGTTGACACCATACTGCATCCAGACGCTTACGCCAGCGTGATAACACAGAGTTGCGACGGCATCCTTCTCAACGTCGCTGCTTTCGTAATACAGCTGGTCGGGCATGTTTTCGTAGTCGTAGGTGGCGGTGCTGAAATCCATAGAGAGCCGTTCATTACAAGCGTGACACAGGTATGATGTGTTGCCGATGCCTTGCTCGGGGTGCCCCCAGAATCGAATGATTTGTGACAGTGCGGTGGCGACACATCCGACCAGTGCGTTGCTGCCGTCTATTTCCGGACAATACATGTTGTATGGCCAGGACTGGTCCCAGGTACTGCTTATAAGATATTCAGGAGCTTCTTTAGTGTTGGGCACCTTTTGTTTCGAACCATTCATTGCCAGCCTCAACTCTTCCCATTGAGCCGCTGTATTGGGGCTAGGAGAGAGACTGTTATTCTGTGCAAATGAAACCTCGTCGGCTCGCATGTAAAGATAACTCTTAAGTCCGTCGGGTAGGTGGTTGAAGTCGATGGCTCTTCGGTTTGAATATGCAAGGACAGGCTGTACGCAGTCGTTGCCGGACACAACCACGTAACCGCTTTCGGAAATATTGAAGACATACACTGCCGTTTCCGACAGACGTTCGTTCTCAATCGTTCTTACCAGAACAGGGGTTCCGTTGATGTTGTGTAAGTATGCAAATTGTGCTGCAATAGATTTAGCCTCAATGCTATCAATGCTGCGTGCGTTTGCCGTTAGTAGCGGCAGACACATAAGCATGCATAGCATAAAACTACGCCACATCAGTTTTTTTCTGTTGCTTTTTATTAACATACCATATATAAACGACGGGAACTACAAAAATATTGAGTAGAGTGGAAGAAAAAAGTCCGCCGAGCACCACTATCGCCATGGGAGCCTGAATCTCGTTGCCTGCTTTTGATGCAGCCAATATCATGGGTATCAGTGACAAGGCTGTGGTAAGGGCGGTCATTATGATGGGATTCAACCGGTCAAGCGACCCCTGCTTTACAACCGCCTCTATGTTGTCCGGTGAGTGATGGATGCCGCCTGCCGCCTGCTGGTATTTCGCTATAAGCAGGATTCCGTTGCGTGTGGCTATGCCGAAGAGGGTTATAAAGCCGATGATGGCGGGTATGCTCATAAGGTTTGACGACAGCTTCACAGCTATCACGCCCCCGATAAGAGCCAGCGGCAGATTAAGCAATACTATGAGTGAGAGTGTAAGGTTGTGGAACTCAGTGTAAAGCAGTAGGTATATCACCAGTAGGCACAGCACGAACACCAGCACTAGTGTCCGTGACGCAGCCTTGGCGGTTTCGAACTGGCCGCCGTATTCAATGCGGTACCCCTCAGGCAGCGTGACTTCTTTGGCTACAACGGATTTTATATCCTCAACCACACTCATGGCGTCACGTCCGCTCACGTTGGCCGATACAACTAGCTTGCGCTGCACATTCTCTCGTGAGATGGTGTTCGGACCGCCGCACGAAACCACATCGCACACCTCAGACATGGGCACGGCCCCTGTCTGTCCGACTATCATTGCATCCTTCACGTCATCGATTGTCGGGCAATCGTTGTCGCTTTTCAGTCTCACCACCAGGTCGAAAGCCCGTTGCCCTTCATATATCTCACACAGTTTTTCTCCGCCAAAGGCCAACTCAACAAAATGGTTGAATTCATCCATGCTAATGCCATAGTGAGCCAGTTTGTCGCGGTCTGGACGCAGCTGCAACTGTGGCACCTCGGTCTGCTGCTCCACGTTCACATCTACCAGTCCTTCCACATCTGTGGTGGCCGCTTTTATCTTGTTTCCGAGCATATAGAGCTGGCTCAGGTCGTTGCCGAAAATCTTGATGGCTATAGTTGCCTGCGTGCCGCTCACCATGTGCTCTACGCGATGTCCGAGAGGCTGACCTATGCTTACCGCAATGCCGGGTATGGTCGAAAGACGTGCACGGACATCGTTCATGAACTCCTGTTTCGACCGTTTCCCCAGTTTAAAATTCACGTCTATCTCAGCTCCGTTGGTGGCTTGCGAGTGCTCGTCCAATTCACCGCGTCCGGTTCGCCTCGAAGTTGAGGTGATTTCAGGTATGTCGAGCAGTTGTGTTTCTATCAGGTTGCCAATCTTGTTGCTCTCTTCGAGCGAGATGCCGGGCTTGGCAACCGCCGCAATCGTGAGCGACCCTTCGTTGAACTCTGGCAGGAATCCGCGACCCATAGTGAAAAGCAGCAATACTGCACCCACCAGAAGCACTCCTGTGGTGGCTACCACCACGGTCCTGTGACGTAACACCCAGTCGAGCATCCTATTGTAGAGGCCGCTCATCTTGCGGCTTATCCAGCTCTCTTTCTCGTTCTTTGAGAGGTATCTGTCAGACGAGAGGAGCATCTTGCACAGCAGCGGTGTTATTGTCATCGCCACCACAAGCGACATGAATAATGACGTAAGGTACGCCACTCCGAGCGGTTTTAGCATACGCCCTTCCAGACCACTCAGGAAGAACAACGGCACGAAGGTTATCATGATTATAAGTGTGGCATGGATTATGGAACTGCGTATCTCCGACGAGCCCTTGAACACCACTTCGTAGGCCGTCTTTCGTTCGTCCTCTGGCAGTCGGTGGTTCTGCCGCAGACGCTTGTACACGTTTTCCACGTCTATTATCGCATCGTCCACCAGGGACCCGATAGCTATGCACATGCCGCCCAGCGTCATCGTGTTTATCTCCAACCCCATAAGGTGAATGCAGAGTATTGTTCCCAGTAGTGAAAGAGGTATCGCCACTATTGAAATAAGCGTTGTCCTGAAACTGCCTAGGAACAGGAACAACACCACCACGACACACACCGCTCCCTCTACAAGCGATCTTCCTACGTTGCCTACAGATGATGAGATAAAGTCCGCCTGCCTGAATATGTGTGTGTTCATTTTTACGTCCGAAGGAAAACTTTTCTCTATGTTTGCCAGGTTTTTCTCTATAGCTTCGGTTACCTTCAGCGTGTTAATGTTGGGTTGTTTCGACACTGAGAGTATTATCGCAGGCTTTGCGTTTTCCGAGGCATAGCCTTGTTTTATTGCGTTACCCACCAAGACGTCTGCCACATCATAAAGCCTCACCCCATCTTTAACAAGGCTTTTGCCTAATTCGTCCAGGTCGTGTGATCGGGCCATGCCTCGCAGGGCATATTCGTTTCCGTAGTCGCGCACCACCCCGCCAGTCGAGTTCTTCCCCAGCGATTGACCTACCCTCTCGACATCGTCCATCGTCACACCGTAGGTGGCCATCCGTATGGGGTCGGCCACAATTTGGTATTGCTTGTAGTCGCCTCCAATAATTGTCACCTGAGACACCCCACCTGTGCCCAATATTGCTGGCTTTATCACCCATTCCGCCAATGTCCGCAAATCTTGCATTGTCGTATGGCCGGCTGGTGACTGCTGAGTGCTATCTGTTTTTATCTGCAAACTCACAAACAGTATCTCGCCCATGACGCTGCTCTGAGGTGCCATTACCGGTGTCACATCCGGTGGCAGTTGTTCTCCGAGTGTCGTCAGTTTTTCACTCACAATTTGTCGTGCTTTGAACTGGTCCATCCCCCAGTCGAACTCCACAAACACAAATGAGCTGCCCTGCATCGAGGTTGAGCGTACCCGTCGCACGTTGGTTGCCCCGTTTACCGCTGTTTCTATTGGAAATGTCACCATACGTTCTACTTCCTCGGGTGCCATCCCGTGCGCATCTGTCATCACCACCACTGTGGGAGCCGTCAAGTCTGGAAACACGTCAATATCGGTATTCCTTCCGGCCCAAATTCCCGCCACCGTCAGCAGCACTGCCGCCAGAAGTATGAAAAGCTTGTTGTCCAAGCTGAATTTTATGATTCTGTTCAACATTTTTGTTCAGTTGTTTTTTGCACCCTATAAAAAGCCTAGGTCTAGCATAGCCCTACTATAGCCTTACCATAGAGGAACCGTAGAGAAACTCCAACCTATCAATGTAAAATCTATTAACCCATCAACAATCACGCAATTACAATTTTTCTTAGTGCACATGTCCCGCATGAGGATCCAGTGCCCCGGCTCCCTGAGCCAGTTTCACCATCGTTGCCCCTTTTGTCACCACCCGCTCGCCGGCTTTCAGCCCAGAGGTCACCACTGTCCGCTTTCCGTCGTTGCCGCCCAGGGTTACCAGTCGCTTCTCATACAGCTCAGGCTCCACTTCCACAAACACGAATGTGTTGCCCATTTCCTCCACGATACCGCTGTTTTCCACCGCTATAGCCTCACCATCATCCTCGGCAACGATGTATATTCTGACAAAACTACCGGCTATCAGGTTGCCGCAGTTCTTTATCCGGAACGTCACCGGAATCATCGGATTTCCCTCGCCCGAAGCCTTGCCATAGCTCACGAACGCCCCGTTCAGTTCCTCAAGCGTATAAACTCCGCCACCGTCTGGCAGTTCTATGTTAGCCGTCTTTATGTGTTTCAGGTTGTTGTAGTATCGGGGCGAAAGTTCTGCCCGCAAGTACAGGTCTTTGTTCTTGGATATGGTCACCACCGCCTGCCCGGCTTCCACATATCCGCCGTTCTGCACATTAACGCTCTTCACATATCCGCTCATCGGCGCCGTCACCACAGCTCCCGACGGCGAGAAGTTCCCCTTCATGTTGTCGTATGCCGCCTTCGCAGTCTCAAAGGCTGCACGGCTCCTTTCCAGCTCCGCCTGCGACACTATCCCTTTCTGCGCCAGGTCTTTCTTGCGTTCATATTCTGCCTTTGCCACGTTGTAGTTCGATGCAGCCTCTTGGTAGCGCACCGCCATGTTGCCGTCGGCCATGCCGCTGCTCTCTATCGTGAACAGCCGCTGACCTTTCTTCACGCTTGCGCCTTCCACTATGTCGTTTCCGACAAATCGCACCACGCCCGATGCGCGGCTGGCAGCCACCTGTTCGTCGCCTTGGCTCGACACCACCTGCGCCGTCGCCTTTATCACCCGTCCGAACTTCTCCGCACTCACCTCCGTCGTGGCGAAGTCAATGATGCTGCTTTGCTCTTTGGTGAATTTCACGCTGTTGGCCGGCACATCGTGATGGTGACCCTCTTCCTCGTCGTGATGATGCTCGTGGTCATGGTCGTGATGATGGTGATGCTCGTGCTCATGTTCATGTTCGTGGTGACAAGCCGTCGTGCCACCGAGACACATCGCCAACACTATTGAAACTACAATTTTATGTCCTTTCATGGTAGAATCTCCTGTTTTGAAGTTGAAAAGTAAATACAGAAATCCACCTGGAAAAGCCACCCTTCAATATTGGAGACTATCCAGGCATAAAGTTGGATAAAGACTTATCCTTTTAAGCAACAAACAGGAGGACCTCTCAACGCAGCCGCAGCTGCATACCCCGCGGAAGAGTTGAAATCTGAAATCTGAGATCCGAAATTACCCACCAGCGGTAACTCCGGAACAACAGTTTCTTCCAGTATATCCGCCCACATACCACTGATGGCAGACCACTGGCTACAGACCACTAACCACTTGTCCTCCTTGGTGCTAATCACCAGTTGCGACAGCAGATCCTGCAGTTTGCAGCTGCCGTCGTGGTGGTCGCAGTCGTGGTTATGGTGGTCGCACTGGCAGTCCAGTTCGTTCTCGAACACCAGTCCACCGTCGCAGCAGTCGTGGTGATGATGGGGCACCACCGAGTGCAGCATGATGATGCACCCCGCCATCACCATCATCACTTTCGCAGCGATATGCCTATGACCAAAAACCTTCATTTCCGCCTGCAAAGATACTAATTTTCAATCAATCCGTGAGATAAATGACAATTTAGTGTCTTCTTCTTTGTATTGTTTTAATTATGAAACTCCATAGTGACGGCTTCTTGCTGTCTTTTTTATGAAGTTCGTCCTGGGGTTCAATTTTATTGTACGTTGCGCAATCTTCGTTTACGATATTGGTATCGTTGTCATTGTCCGAGTCCTCATAATAGTTTTGATGGACAGATGTTTTCAGCCTTAGCTTTATAAATTCCTCGTTCAATCCGAATTCTTGTGCGAGTTTTTGAATTGATGCTCCTTTTTCCCACTTTTGTCTTAGAAGGATGTCTTTCTCGCGAGACCATTGTCTTTGTGGTGTTGCAAATCTTCCGTCAAGTTGTATGACCGATGCAATCAGTTTATGATGCCAACCCTCATATTCTAATCCAAGGGACAAAACGAGATAGATATCCGATAATTCTATGCGTTTTTCATTGGACTTTCTGAAAAATTGTAGGAAAGATGGGTCTGTAACAGGAAGCGAATAGGAGAAGTCGTTATAAGAGAATTCGATTTTCACTCGTAATTTCCCGAAAATCTCCTCTTCGAATGCCACTGCGTTTTCAGGGCGGATAAGCATCAGAGAGTAGTTGTTTCCGGTTTCTTTGTCAGCCTTAAGGGCCTTCCCGTGATTGCCGAAAGGTGAGCGATGGGCTGTATCCAGTAATTTGTCTATTATTTCCCTTGTCGGTTGAATACAACCTATGGAGAACATTCTGGAATATGTTGTGTCCTCCGTATGCATATTGTGTGGACACGGCGTTGCGTCGGTCAGTTTGACTATTGAAAAGCAGTTGCAGTTAAATGCTGACGATTCTGGTATTTCTCCGGACTGTGTCGGCGCGATGGGGCGAATCCATTTGGGAATACTGTCAATATTCTTGACAATTGTCCAATCGCTCAGGTCTCTGTAGTCTATCTCTACCCCGGCCACACAGCGTCCACCTCGTTTGTACGAGTTCGCCAAGCAGATGAAAAACTTGTCCATGTATGCCTATAGAAGGTGTTTTATTACGACTTTCTCTGCTGAGCATTTCTTCATATACTCTGCTAGCAGGCGGCGATGGCAAAACTCCGGAGTATCTTCGCTGCAGAGGAAGCAGGCTCCATCAAATTGCTTTACTCCATACCTTTTTACAATATCCCGTTCTTTTAGGAGATTGGTGTAAGTCCTCTCATAGCCGCACCAGTCTATTTCTTCTTTGTGCCAGTTGTCAAGTAATTCTTTTGTCGGTGCAAAATCTGTAATGTGCAGGTAAGGTATGTGGCATATTTCTTTTACAAAATATTCCAGGTCGGAGCCTTTTGCGAACCCTGCAAGTTGGCTGCTATTACTAATTCTTACATCAACCAACTGCTTTACGGCGTTATTTTTCAGTAGTTCAAAAAACCTTTTGGCACTCTTCTTGGTGAATCCTATTGTGTATAACGTTATCATGTTTAAGCTATTTCAACTGGTTGGACGGTGTATCCAATCTCTTTGTTCTTTAACCGATAGGCATCGATGCGTTGCTCTTCTTCTGTATATGACCCAAACATATTATCTACTTCGCTTAAATGGTATTTTTTTGAGTGTAGATATTCTTGTATCATCTCTTTTTCAAGGTCTGAATGTGATACCAGAACCGATCCTTTGCGAATATGCTGCACATCAATTCCGTTGTCGTGAAAGTATCTTGATACAAGTGCAAACCTATGACATTCCAACGGCTCGGCTTCCGAACACATGAAGGCAATGCGGTAGTCTTGTTCCAAACCATGAATTATTCTCGTTACCCCATGTTTGAAGTTAGGTGTCTCTACAGCGGCTTCGAAATTTACCATCCCGTTATCGTCTAGACAGTCACTTCTCCGTGCTCCGAATTCTTCCCCGAAATGTAAATATTCAATGCCATTTCTGTTAAGGAACATTCTCAGTGGCTCCTGGTTGAATTGAGGCGAATACTTGCTTGCAGGAACAGTCCTGACATCCACGACGCAGTTTATGTCAAATGCGCTGAGCATGCCGAGGAATTCCTCTTGCGATTGGTTGGAATGTCCTATGCTATATAAACGGTTGTTCATTGTGTTCTCTTCCGCCTGCAAAGATACTAATTTTAGTTCGAAAGGATTGTGGTTTTCTGAAAAATGCGTAATTTCGCTTTCTAAATTTTTTACGCTATGTTGCAAAAAGGTACAAAAGCCCCTTATTTTGAGGGCGTTGATGAAAACGAGAATCTTGTCAAACTCTCCGATTTCGCTGGCAAGAAGCTGGTGCTTTATTTCTATCCGAAGGACAGCACCCCCGGTTGCACCGCCGAGGCATGCGACCTGCGCGATAACTACGAGCGTTTTCTCGCACTTGGCTACAATGTCCTCGGTGTCAGTCGCGACACCGCCGCCTCTCATCGCCGTTTTATTGAGAAATACTCGCTCCCTTTCCACCTCATCGCCGACACTGACCTCTCCATCCTCAAAGCCTACGAGGCTTGGGGCGAGAAGAAGAACTACGGCAAGGTGTCGATGGGCACCCTCCGCACCACCTACGTCATAGACGAGCAAGGCACCATCATCGACGCTATAGGCAAAGTAAATACCAAGAACCATACTGCGCAAATAATCAAATAAAATACCATCCTATGAAAACAAAAGTCTTTCTTGCAGTGCTCCTATGCTGCCTCTTCTTATCATGCAAGCAAAAGCCAGCGGAGACCGCTGTATGTGACTCTACCGTTCAACAGGACATAACCCTTTCGTCCTCCGACTTCGTCAACATCACAGATGTAGTGCCCGATGCCCTTTTGGAAATCCGCTATTACAGCGCCTATAATTTCGTGGGAGCCCGTGTTGACGGCTATGAGCAACCTGCCGCCCTCATGACCCGTCAGGCTGCCGACAGCCTCCGTGCCGTTGCCGACGAGCTTCGCGCCCAAGGTTATGCCATTAAGGTTTACGATGCCTACCGTCCGCAGATGGCGGTTGACCATTTCATGCGTTGGGGTGCCGACTTGAGCGACACCGCCATGCGCCAGGTCTTCTATCCCGATGTTGACAGAAGCAAGCTGTTCGACCTGGGCTACATTGCTCGCAAGAGCAGCCACAGCCGCGGTTCGACGGTTGATTTGACGTTGTTCGACATCGCCTCTGGCAAGGAGCTGGATATGGGAGGCCCCTTTGACTGGTTTGGCCGCAGGAGTCATCCCGACTGCGGTGGCCGTTATGTCGATGGGGTGAAGATCGAGTATCTGCCCAACGACACCATCTCTGCCGAGCAGTTCCGCAACCGCATGGTTCTGCGTGAAGCTATGCTGCGCCATGGGTTCAAACCCTACGAGTGCGAATGGTGGCACTTCACACTGAAGGACGAGCCTTATCCCGACACTTACTTCAATTTCCCCGTGCGAGAGCTTTAGCCACAGCCTCGTCGTAACGGCGCAAGGTCGTCGCCTTCATGACGGCCTTGTGTTCTTTGTGCCCAATGGCGATGTACTCCCAGAAGGCATGTAGTCGTGAAAGTATCTGGCTTTCGCCGCATAGATTCAGAGTTGCGTGGTGGTAAACTTCGTCGTGCATCAGTCTGAGCACTTCCGTCGGTTCGCCGCCACCTAGCATCCAGGGCTGGGCTAGCAGTCCCCGGCCTATCATCACTCCTTTGATATTTCCACCTCGCAGCCGCCAACGCTCTATTTCCTCAGTGTCGGTGATGTCGCCGTTATACACTATCGGGTGCTGGCATGCGTTGCACAGCCGTTCAAACGCCTCCATATCCACCATGCCTTTGTACATTTGCCGTCCTAGTCTTGGATGAAGCACCACGTGTGTCAGAGGTATGTCGTTTATGATACGGATGGCCTCCAACCCCTCATCCGCATTTTCCTGCCCCAGGCGCATCTTTACCGAGAAGGTCATTTCGCTCCTATGTCCCATCTCGCGGACGATGCCTTTCAGGCGGTCTGGGTGTTGAGTCAGTCCGCTGCCTCTGCCACTCTTGGTCTGCATCGGGAATGGGCATCCCATGTTCAGGTCCAGTCGCTTCCAGCCCTTCTCTTCCACGGCGTCACATAGTTGTGCAAACTCGTCGCGGTCTTTGGCTATCACCTGTGGTACCGTGGGTACACCTTTGCACTCATCGGCTGCTATGTCTCTCATGTCTTTCCGTCGAGGAGAGCCTCCTTCCAGGTGTATGAAAGGTGTGTAGTATTCGGTGACTCCGCCGGCATGGATACAGTGAGCCCGCCGATATACAGAGTCGGTATATCCCTGCAACGGTGCGAACGCTATGTAAAATCCATTCATCGCTTACTCTGTTCATAACGACTTTGGTGCTTGGTTTATTGTGATTTGTCATAGGAGGAGGCACAATAAAAGAGCCTTTGGAGCGTTACTGATAAAACTGCAAATCGTATGACATTAGAAGAAGCCATCAAAGCGCGCCACTCGGTGCGTCAATACAAAAACCAGTCCATAGACAAAACCACCATTGCCTTACTGCAGGCCGCCGTTGACGATGCCAACCGTTCGGCTTCGCTGCACATGCAGCTGGTCATCGACGAGCCGGAGGCCTTCGCCGGAGGCCTTGCCAAGTATGGCAAATTCAGCGGTGTGAGCAATTACATCGCCTTGGTGTGTCGCCACGGAGACGACGAGCAGCTTGGCTACTATGGCGAGCGTATAGTGCTTCTGGCCCAATCACTTGGGCTCAACAGCTGCTGGGTGGGGCTGACATTCAAGAAACAGCCTAGTCGTTACACAATCTCGTCGGGTGAGGTGATGCGCGGTGTTATCGCGCTCGGCTATGGAGCCACACAGGGTGTGCAGCACCCTGTGAAACCCATCTCTCAGTTCTGCAAACTTAACGGCTCTATGCCCGACTGGTTCCGCAATGGTATGGAAGCAGCGGTGTTGGCCCCTACTGCTATGAACATGCAGCGTTTCGAGTTCGAACTTCTACCCGACGGACATACCGTTGTCGCTCGCACCCGTTTCGCCCTCATATCCAACTACCTCAAGACCGACCTCGGCATAGTGAAATGTCATTTCGAGATTGGGGCGGGAACTGACAATTTCGTCTGGTCCAAGTGATGGCATGCGCCGCGAAAGAGAGATATACAAGGTGACATTGGTGGGCAGCGTGGTGAACGTGCTGCTCACTGTTTTTAAGTTTATTGCCGGTGTTTTGGGGCGCAGCGCGGCTATGACCGCCGACGCTGCCCACTCGCTTTCTGACCTCTTGACCGACGCCGTGGTGATACTCTTTGTCCGCATCAGTGCCAAACCCGAAGACCGAGGCCACGACTACGGTCACGGCAAATACGAGACCTTGGCAACCACCATAATTGGACTCCTCCTTGCTGCTGTGGCGGTGGGCATTGGCTTCCATGGTGTCTCGGATATCGTTGTCTGGTCGCGTGGCGGAGTGCTCGACTCTCCCGGCATGCTGGCGATGTGGGCTGCAGTCGTATCGGTGTTGCTTAAAGAGGCGGTCTATCAATATACTGCGGTCTATGCTCGCAAACTCGATTCCTCCGTGATGAAAGCCAATGCCTGGCACCATCGTAGCGACGCGCTCTCGTCGCTGGGCACTCTGGCTGGCATTGGCGGAGCCATTGCACTCGGTGGCCGCTGGGCGGTGCTTGACCCGCTTGCCTCCTTGGTGGTGGCGTTCTTCATCCTCAGGGTGGCTTGCAAACTATTGAAACAGGGGCTCAGCGAGCTGCTGGAGGCCTCGCTGCCCGACGAGGTAGAGCAGGAGATTCTCTCTCTGGTGATGTCTCACCCTGGTGTGTCCGACCCCCACCACCTGCGTACACGACGCATTGGCAGCCGCTATGCCATCGAGTTGCACATACGGATGGACGGGTCCATGCCGCTTTCCGAAGCGCACGACCGCACCCGTGAAATCGAAGCTGCCCTGAAACAACGCTTCGGCCAGTCAACTCACATTAACCTCCACGTCGAGCCGGCCAAGTGACATGGACTACATCTCTCGTTATGCATCCCCCCTGGGAGCGATGACAATGGCGTCAGACGGCGTTGCGCTCGTCGGATTGTGGTTCGATGGACAGAAACACTATGCTAGCACAGTGGCAGACGACGCTCTTGAGTCTCGTGAGCTTCCTATCTTCGTTGATACACGCTTATGGCTGGACTCTTACTTCGCCGGACACCGCCCTGTTGACTCGCCCCACTTGGCACTTCGTGGCTCCGATTTCAGTCGTGGTGTATGGCAATGGTTGCGAGACATACCCTATGGTACTACAGTCGCGTACGGCCTGATTGCACAAGCCTTGAACTGCCGTTCCGCACAGGCTGTGGGTGCGGCTGTCGGTCACAATCCTATATCTCTGATAATCCCCTGCCACCGTGTTGTGGCCGTAAACGGAATCGGCGGCTATGCCGCAGGGGTAAATGTCAAAAAGGCCCTGCTTGACATGGAGGGGTGCAGGTTATGATTTCACGCGAACAGTTTTCTGAAGGCTTCTTCTATTACGGCTAGTTCGACTATCTCTATGGGATACTTGCGCTTGTCGAGGCCTTTGGTGTTGTAGCGTGATACGAATATCTTTTCGAAGCCGAGGCGGCCGGCTTCGGCTATGCGCTGTTCGACGCGGGTCACGGGACGGATTTCGCCGTTGAGGCCCATCTCAGCGGCCATGCAGATGGTGGGGGGGATGGGGATATCGACGTTACTGGAGAGTATGGAGCAGGCGACGGCGAGGTCGATGGCGGGGTCGCTGACGCGCAGTCCTCCTGCGATATTGAGGAATACGTCCTTGGCTCCGAGTTTGAAGCCGCAGCGTTTTTCGAGTACGGCCAGGAGCATGCTGAGACGGCGGAAGTCGAAGCCGTTGGCGTTGCGCTGCGGTGTGCCGTAAACGGCGGAGGAGACGAGTGACTGCACTTCGATGAAGATGGGTCGCGCACCTTCGAGTGTGGCGGAGACGGCAGAGCCGCTGAGAGTCTCGTCGCGCTGTGAGAGAAGTATCTCGGAGGGGTTGGGCACCTCGCGTAGTCCGTCAGACTGCATCTCGAAGATGCCGAGTTCGGCGGTGGAACCGAAACGGTTTTTCAGAGCGCGGAGGATGCGGAAACCGTAGTTTTGGTCGCCCTCGAACTGGAGGACGGCATCGACGATATGCTCCATCACTTTGGGGCCGGCGAGGGTGCCGTCCTTGGTGATATGTCCGATGAGGAGGACGGGGACTCCAGAGAGCTTGGCGTAGCGCTGGAAGAGGGTGGTGCACTCTCTGATTTGCGAGATGCTTCCGGCGGAGGAGTCTATCTCCTCGGACGAGATGGTCTGGATGGAGTCGATGATGAGCAGTTCGGGTTTCACGGCCTCGATATGCTCGAAGATGCGCTGAGTGGCGGTCTCGGAGACGACGTACATCTCGCCCTGGGGTTTCCCAATGCGGTCGGCACGCATCTTTATCTGCTGTTCGCTCTCCTCGCCGCTGACGTAGAGGAGGCGCTTGCCTTGCATGGAGAGGGCTGTCTGGAGGAGGAGAGTGGATTTACCGATGCCGGGTTCGCCACCTAGGAGCAGGAGACTTCCCGGGACGATGCCGCCACCGAGGACGCGGTCGAACTCGCTGCAGTGGGTCTGGATACGGACGGTCTCGTCGTATTTGACCTCCTCAATGCGTACGGGTGCAGACTGACTGATTGCTTGATTGCTCGATTGCTTGAATACTTGAGTGGAGGCTTGGACCACCTCTTCATCGAAGGTGTTCCACTTGCCACACTCGGGACAGCGTCCGAGCCATGAGCTGCTCTGGTAGCCGCATTCGCGGCAGAAGAAATATCGTTTAGCTTTGGCCATTCATTAAAGTCTTTTGTTTACGGATTGCCAGTCGATGATTTGCCAGAGGGCGGCGAGGTAGTCGGCGCGGCGGTTCTGATAGTCGAGATAGTAGGCGTGCTCCCAGACGTCGAAGGTGAGGAGTGGCTGGAGGTTGTGAAGGATGGGGTTGTCGGCGTTGGGCTCCTGGGTTATGACGAGCTTGCCGTCGGTGCTGATGCTGAGCCAGACCCAGCCGGAGCCGAAGAGGGTGGCGCCACGCTGCTCGAATTCTTTCTTGAACGCTTCCACACTTCCGAAGTCGCGGACTATTAGGTCGGCTATGGGACCGGTGCAGTCGTGGTTGGAGGTGCCGAACTGGTCGAAATACATGGCGTGGTTGAGGAGCTGGCCGGCGTTGTTGAAGAGGGCGCCGGTGGATTTCTTGACGACCTGGGAGAGGGGTTGGCCCTCGAGGCCGCTGGAGGGGAGGAGTTTGTTGAGGTTGTCGAGGTAGGCTTTGAGGTGTTTGCCGTGATGGAATTGGAGGGTTTGGGCGCTGATTACGTTGAGGGCGTCGGCGGAGTAGGGGAGCGCCGGCATGGGGAACTGATTGTTTTTGGGGGTGATGTCGTACATGATGGGTGATTTTTTGGTTAATGTGTTTGCAAAGGTAGGATTTTTTTTGGGAACGGGAGGGGTGGGTGTGTGAGAATGTTAGAATTTTTTTTGGGGGGGTGTTTTTTGTGGTTTTTTTGTGGTTTTTTTGAGTAGGTGTTGAGTAGGTGTTGAGTAGGCGTTGAGTAGGCGTTGAGTAGGCGTTGAGTAGGTGTTGAGTAGGTGTTGGGTAGGTGTTGAGTAGGTGTTGGGTCGGTGTTGGGTCGGAGGTGGGTGGGTGGCGGATGGTTATTAACAGGTGTTGATAAGTTTGGGTTGCTTTTGTCGTTTTTTTTTTTTTTTTTTTTTTTTTTTTTTTTTTTTTTTTTTTTTTTTTTTTTTTTTTTTAAACAGTTCACTTTTTTTTTTCTTATATC
>JAEEZY010000013.1 GCA_016292015.1 Bacteroidales bacterium
ACCGGCAAGAGCTACGGCTGGGGTGGTTCCCTCATCCGTCCCGAGGCTACCGGCTTCGGCGCTATCTACTATGTCGAGCGCATGGTGAAACAGCAGAAAGACACCATGAAGGGCAAGAAGATTGCTCTCTCTGGCTTCGGTAACGTCGCTTGGGGTGCTGCCATCAAGGCTACCGAGCTCGGCGCTAAGGTTGTTGCTCTCTCCGGCCCCGACGGTGTCTGCGAGATCAAGAACGGTATCACCAAGGAGATGATCGACTATATGCTCGTTATGCGTGCCTCCAACCGTAATAAGGTTGAGGATATGGCCACCAAGTTCCCCAAAGCCGCCAAGTTCATCGCTGGCAAAAAGGCTTGGAGCATCAAGTGCGACATCGCTTGCCCCTGCGCTTTCCAGAACGAAATGGACGAGAAAGACGCTAAGGAACTTCTCAAGAACGGTGTGAAATACGTTGCCGAGGTTTCCAATATGGGTTGCCAGCCCAAGGCTATCGCTGCCATCCAGAAAGCTAAGATCCCCTTCGCTCCTGGTAAGGCTGTCAACGCTGGTGGTGTTGCCACCTCTGGCCTCGAAATCTGCCAGAACGCTGGCCACATCAACTGGACCGCTGAGGAAGTTGACGTGAAACTCCACAAGATCATGAACGACATCTATGACATGTGCGTCGAATACGGCAAGCAGAAAGATGGTAGCATCGACTACGTCAAGGGTGCTAACATCGCTGGCTTCATGCGCGTTGCCAAAGCTATGCTCGCCCAGGGCATCTGCTAATCACAGTCGCGAAATAATCGAAAAGAAAGCCGCCCCATTCGGGGCGGCTTTCTTTTTGCCCCAAAATCGTTTTTTTTACCCTTGTGAATTGAAAAAAAATACAAAAATCGTAGCCTCTGTTTGATGTAAGTATAAAATTTATTTCACTGAAATAGAGTGCTATGGGTAGTGTGTTTAAAAATTTATTTGGTTTATATTGTAAACTTATTTATCTTTGCAGCATGATTCGAACACAAAAGGTCGGAGTCGGGCTTTCTGCAGGAGCCTGCACCGAGACCGAAGTAAAAAAAACATCTTGTTAAACATCGAAGCCCGGTGGCTTCATAAAAACAATGTAACAATGGAAGAACATGAAAACAAAGAGATGACGGCTCAGGAGAGCCTGTCGCTCATCAGCGAAACCCTCAACAACAGTCGTAGGAACATAACACGCCGCAGCGGTAAATATTTCCTTTTCTGGGGCGCCCTGCTCACTTTCTTCTCACTCTTGGTTTACCTGCTTTGGACAACTACGGGCAGTCCGGCATGGAACTGTCTTTGGTTCGCAATGCCTGCCGTAGGAATACCCCTCGAGAGACTTATGCGCCGCAGAAAAGAGTCGGAGCGCGTGCAGAACGACGTGAGCCGCATCAACGGTGGCATCTGGGCTGCCTTCGGGTTCTTCGCTTGCGCGGTGTCCGCTTTCACACTGCTCTTTTGTGAGCTGAACGATGGCATTATCACAAACCTCGCCGTCGCCTTCAGTCTGACACCCGAGATTGCCCTGCTTTTCGGTCTGGCCGAATGTATCAGTGGTTTTACGCTGAAAAACTGGGTAATAAAGATTGCCGGTTTCGTGACTGGTATCGGCGGCTTGGCGCTGTATTACATCACGGATGCCGAAAAGGAACAGATGTTCATCTTTGCTTTCGCCGGCCTGGTACTGGTCATCACAGGTTTGATTGTCAAATATCAATATAAGTAAACAGTACCTCTAACTTTTTTGTCATCATCAAAAAAAAGAAATATAATGGAAAATCAAGAGAAATTGACTGCCGAGCGCAGTCTTGAAATAATCACAGAACAGTTGGAGCAGAGCCGTCGCAAGGTGTCTAAAACCACTGGTCAGTCGCTTTTCGTTTCGGGTCTCAGCACCATGATTATGGCGGTCGTGATTGGAATCGTAAACTTCTCTACCAAGACAACCTTTGGACATCTCCTCTGGTTCATTCTGCCTTTGATTATATGGGTGGCGATGAAAAAGATCCACAGCGGCAAGGGCTATACTCCCGACAGCCTTGTGGGAACGCTTGTCGGCAAGACTTGGTGGACCTACTCGATATTTGTCGTGGTCTTTTTTGTCATCGTCCTGGTGTGGAATATATTATTCGTCAGTAGGCTTTTGCCTGTTGGCGACCATGCGTTTGCGATAGTTGACCCAACGGCGACCATCATGCTGCTGATGGGTATGGCTGTCGCCATAACTGGTCATCTGTTGCGTAGCAGCAAGCTGGTATGGCTCGGCATTGTGGCTGGTATCGCCGCCTTCGTGTGGGAACAGTTCGGCATTGGCTCGATGATTATGGCATCGTGCACTCAATCGGTTGACCTTTTTATTCGATTCAATGTGGCGCTTCCCTGCCTGACCATCTTCCTCTTTGTATTGTTTGGCGTTATGCTGCCTGGTTTGATTCTTAAAAAACGCAACCTATGATGTTCCCGACGTTAGACCCATTGTTGCACTCTGAGTTGAGGCTTGCGGTGGTCTCGTTGCTTATAGGTATGGAGGAGGCTGAGTTCCCCTATATCAAGGAGCAGACTGGCGCTACGGCAGGCAACTTGAGCGTGCAGATTGAGAAACTATCCGAGGCTGGCTATATCGAAGTCGAAAAGTCCTTCAAAGGCAAACGTCCATGCACCCTCTGTCGCATCACCCCAGAGGGGCGCAAGGCCTTCGAAGACTATGTGAAGTCTCTCAAAAGCTACCTCAAGGTGAAACCCACCGCCTCTCCACGTTAGAAACTCACCAGCGTTAGCCAAACTCAAAACACGGCTTTGATATGGCTTTGGTATGACTTTGATACGGCTTTGATCCGAACCCTCTCCATGTTGGCGAAAAAATCGTCGTCTATACATTTGCCGAAAAATGCGTAATTTTGCACTATGAAAAAGAAACTGATTATCATCAACGGCCCCAACCTCAACCTGCAGGGTAGGAGAGAGGTGGGCGTCTATGGCACCGACACTTTCGAGAACTTGCTTTATGCACTGCGCAGACAATATCCGGATGTCGAGATTGACTACTACCAAAGCAATGTTGAAGGCGAGCTGATAAACAAGTTGCAAGAGGTGGGATTCGCATCCGACGGCATCATACTCAACGCTGGTGGCTACTCCCACACCAGCGTCTCCATACGCGATGCTGTGGTTGCCATCACTTCCCCCGTGGTAGAGGTCCACATAAGCAACATCTACGCCCGCGAGGAGTTTCGTCATAATTCTCTCTTGAGCGCTGTATGCAAAGGCTCCATCTGCGGCTTCGGCCTCGATAGTTACCGCCTGGCGGTGGAGGCGTTGGCTTGCGATAGATGAGTTGTCAGGGCAAACCAATTGCTAGCTGCTAACGACTAACCGCCAATACAAACAAAGAGAGCGAGCCGCCTGGCTCGCTCTCTTTCTGTTGGTGTGTGGCCGAGGCTATTGGCGAACCACCTTGGTAGTTGCAATCAATTTGTCGGCTTTGTAGATGCGTATAAAATATACTCCGCTGGCGTAGCTGCTCATGTCGATGGTGGCGACACCGCCGATCTCATCCTGACGCTCCAGGCGGCGGCCATAGATGTCGTACATCTCAACGCTGACCTCGCTGATTCCGTCAATAGCAATGTTCACCTTGCCCGCTGTTGGGTTCGGATATACGCTCATCGTGACGTTGTCGATGTCGTCAATACCTGTCGATTCGAGCACGACGAGGTTCAGAATGACGATGCTGTCGCAGCCGTGCATCGTCTGCAGTGTCATAGTGTCGTGGTACATGCCGGGTTCACTGTAGGCGGGCTCGTAGAATCCGTTGCCGCTATACACTTCGCCAACATGAACCTGCTCGTCGAGCCGTGTGGTGGTCGAGCGGTGGATGGTGAGGTTCAGCGTCACCATCTCGGTGCAGCCTTCGTTGTTGTTGGTGTTCCATGTGGGCAGCGTGGTGCTCGAGGTGTAGGTGTTTCCGTTGCGCCAGGTGTAGCTGTCGCAGGCCTCTACAACGTCGGTGCTGCTGGTGCTGTGGCCGACGGTGAGGTGGAGCGTTATGACGTTGTCGCATCCGTTCACGCCCGTAGTGGTGTGGGTGTATGCGCCCGAGGCGGTGTAGGTGTTGCCGTACCAGGTGTAGCTGTCGCACGCCTGCTGTGTCTCGCTGCTGCTGGTGCTCTGGTTCACGGTGAGGTGGAGGGTTACGATGTTGTCGCATCCGTTGGCGTTGACACCTGTAGCGGTGTAGGTGCCGCTGGTGGTGTAGGTCTGTCCGTTGACGTTCCAGGTGTAGTTGTCGCAAGCCGTCTGGCTGACGCTGCTGCTGGTGCTCTGGTTCACGGTGAGGACGAGTGTCTCGACCACGTCGCATCCCGCCGCGGTGGTGCCGTTATGGGTGTAGGTGCCCGAGGCAGTGTATGTGTTGCCGTACCAGGTGTAGCTGTCGCATACGGTCTCGCTCACGGTGGTGGCACCGCTCTGCTCGATGGTGAGGACGAGTGTCTCGGTGTCGGTGCACCCGTTGGCGTTGACGCCGGTGTGGGTGTATGCGCCCGAGGTGGTGTAAGTGTTGCCGTACCAGGTGTAGCTGTCGCAAGCCGTCTGGTTGACGCTACTGCTGGTGCTTTGGTTGACGGTGAGGTTGAGGGTGTAGATGCTGTCGCAACCGCCCATTACGACGCCAGGCACCGTGTGGGTGTAGGTGCCCGAGCTAGTGTAGGCGACTCCATACCAGGTGTAGCTGTCGCAAGCCGTCTGGCTCACGGTGGCGGTGCGGTCGGTGCAGTCGGTGCTCCACACTGCGTAGAGGGTCATATTGCTGGTAACGGTCACTTCGGCGCCGTTGGCGTAAACGACAGAGCCGTTAGAGGCGGTGGCCCATCCGCGGAAGCTGCCGCCAGCGTAGGTGAAGCTGTTGGCGTTGAGGGTGACGGTTTGGCCGGCACAAGCCTGCTGCGGTGCCATCGTGCCCGAGCCGCCGTTGGCGTTGAAGGTGATGGTGTAGTTTGGCAGTATGGTCAGGTTTAGCGTTGCCACGCTGTCGCATCCAGCCACAGAGGTCGAGGTGTGAGTGTAGGTTCCAGAGGTGTTGTAGTTGGTTCCGTTCCACTCGTAGCTTCCGCACGCCTCCATCGCTATCGGTGCCGACTCGATGGTGCCCACCACGTTCAGCTCGACGAGGTTGGCGGCAGTGGTGCTGAGTGTCTCCAGCAGATATTGGGTTCCGACAGCGGAGGTGTTGACTGCTGCGCCGTTGAGGGTGAAGGTGGAGTTTTGGCACACCTGCTCGCTGCGTGCCGCCATAAGATCAACGGCGTTGGTCGGGAATACTACATCGTCAACCCAAGCGCAGTCGCTGCCGCCGGTGGTCGAATAATCCTTCACGTAGGTGAACTTGTAAGTGTGCGATCCAGCCTCTACGGCGAAGGCGGCTCGTGTCCAATCCACCTCGCCAGAGTTGCCGGCCGGGAGTGTTTGCTCGTTATTGTCGATAAAGAAATGGAACTTATCGTAATCTTCTTCTGATGAGACTTTGTAGTAGAAACGTATGCTATCGGCTCGGTCAGAACTGTAGGTGTAGGTCATCTGCGAAGTCTTTCTGTTGCCGAGGTTGTTGGCCGATTTCATACTGTAGCTGGGCGAGACATACTGTGCGTTGTTTGCTATCCAGGGGTAGTTGTTGTTGCCTGACTGTCCGCTTGTCCATCCATCGACGTTGCCGTCGTCGAAGTTGTCGCCGTTCACGCTGTTGCTCACCAGCAGGCGCAGCACTTCGCTATAGTTGTAGCTGTCGCTTGAAACGTTGAGGTTGAACGGTATCGTCACGTTGTCGGGCATCTGTGCGTCAACGGTGGCGGTGTAGCTGTAGTTGACGCTGCCGCCGATGGCGAGGTCGAAGGTCTGTTCGCTGCCGCTCACCTCAACCAGCGGAAAGTCCTCGGTGAACGTCATCGTGACGTCGTCCATTGCCATGTGGCCGTTGTTGGTCATCGTCACGTTGCACACTGCGCTGCCGCCGGGAGCCACCTGCGTGGGGTTCCAGGTGTAGGTGACCACAGGTCTCGGGGCGTTGACTACGGTGTTGAGGCGCACCACGGCTGGTGTCTCGCAACCCGTCCAGCTGATGGTGGCGGTGAGGGTCACGGGCATCTGGTCGGTACAGGTGGCGTCGGCTTGGACGCTGAAGACGCTGTTGAAAGTCTGTGTGGCACCGGCGTTGAGCGACATGAGGCTTGTGCTACCGTTGCCTACGGTCACGTGGTCGTTGTTGGAGGTGAGGTTGACGGTGATATTGTTGGCTGTGGAGGTACCCACGTTCTCAACGGTAAGGGTGTAGGTGGATGAGGCACCCACGTTGAGCGGGTTGTCCTCGGTGAGGCTGTTGCCAGTCACGTAAGGACCCGAGGGCACGATGACACTCACGTTGGCGAAAGCGGTCTTGTATTGCTGTGCCGATGCCACCACCTCGTAGTTGCCCACCGCAAGGTTGTTGGGCAGGGTGAGTGTGGCTACTCCCGATGCGTTGGCGAATGCCGCCGCCACAAACTCGTAGCTGTCGTCACCGGTGGTCATAGCCACGTATGCGTAAGGCACGGCGGTCACTTCGAGCGAAGTGGTGCCAGTGGTTATGGTGGAGGACACCGTGAGTGTCATATCGTCTGGTGTGGTCAACCAAGGGGTGATTGACGGGTCACCCATCAGGTGGTAAATCTCCCAGTAGTAGAGCGGGAAGTTGTAGTTGCCGCTCGTACCGCTGGTTTGAACAGCATTGTTGCCAGCGGCAATGACGGCTCCGAGCGAGGTGTGCCAGGTGTTCTGTGCTTCGCCGTGGGTGTGGCACAGCAGGTCGTAGCATCCTGGATAGGAGGCGTCGTGGCTCATGTCCATCCCTACGCCTGTACCGTTGTTGTCAACGGAGCTACGGTAGCCGACTCCCCAGTAGAGGTCTTGGTACCAGTAGGTGTAGTTGCTTCCTCCGATATATCCTACGGCGCCGGCATCGCTCTTGCGGAGCAGCGACTCACCGTAGCAGGTTCCTTCGGTGAATTTGTTCGACAGACAGCAGTTGCCGATCATCACGCCGAACTTGCCCTTGTTGTTAAGTTCGTTATTGACCTGAGTGACGGTCATCTCGGGGCAGCTCCACTCGGTTACGTCGCCGTGAGCCGAGTAGTTGATCCAGCCGGCACCGAGTGTGTATTTACCGCGAATGGTTGAAGCCATGGAGTTGTTGTAGAGGGAGTTGCCGTTGGTCTCTACCGTGAGATTGCTCACCGACGGATAGGATGTGTAGGCGTTCTTGTAGTAAAGCACCGACGCGAAGGGGTAGGGGCTGCTGCCGTTTATGTAGTTGGTAATGGCATAGTCGTGGGTCGGGTCGGCAAACTTGTAGCCGTTGTCGTTATTCTGGCCGTTATCGACTCCGGCCACCATGATGGCGGTGTTGAGGAACGTCGGGTCGGTGAAGGTGTATTTTTCGTAGGTCAGGGTCTTCGCTATGACGTTGGCCAGCTCGGTGGCGCTGGTTACGGAGAATCGGCCGTAGTAGCAGTCGGGTATGTTGTCGCCAGAGGTCCAGGTGAAGTAGTAAAGGTCGGTCGGGTGGTCGTTGTAGAGGCTTCCGCTCACGGTGGATGAATGGTTCGGAATCTGTGCCACGTCGCCGACGAGGAGCACGAAGGTGGGCGCGGGGTCGGCTGCGGTGGCGTTAGTGTAGAGGCCTGATATGTAGTTCTTGATGGAGGTTGCGGTCGTGCCTACGTTGGCATCGCTCGTATAAACCACATCGACTCTGTATCCTTTGCGCTTCTTCCAGGTCACCAAGTCGTCGAGCTGTCCGTTGAATGTGCTTCCCGCCACAATTAGGTATCGTACCGGAGCGCCGGTGTATGCAGCATCCTTGCGGGGCAGTGTGTTCATTGTGGCTGCCGAGGCGAAGTCGGGCGAATAGTGCAGCTGCTGCATCTCTTGGGTGGACTCCTGGTCGGCATTGGCGTATCTCACGGACACATCGACACTACGGCACACCACTAGCTGGTTGGTCACAGGGTTGTACTGAACCGGTGCGAAATGCAGCACCGCGAGATTCTGGTTACGCGCTATGCCGATGGGGGTGACCGTCACCAGCTGCTCGCCGTAGAGGGCGTTGGTACTGTAGAGGGCGTTGTCCATCGTCAGCGTGAGCGGCGAGTTGTCGCTCTTGCTACGCGGACGCTGGGTCGGCATAATCTTGTAGGTCAAACCCAGAGCCGTGCCGTCGAGGGTGTCGTAGCGGGCGTTCTCGGCTTTCACCGTGACTCCGTCGCAGAGCGGTATCTCAAGCATGTGACCGAACAGGGGCAATGACGGCTCGCCGATGGTCTTTGTTTCGGCGAAGCCTGGCATCTGCAGAACGTTGTACTCCACTCCCATGTAGTTGGTGGTGCCAACCGTCGGGATGGGAGCGGTGAGGGTCATCTGGATCGACGTATAGTCGCTCGTGGTGACCGTGTAGTTCTGTTGGGCTTGAGAGAGCCCGATTCCCAAGATGCAGGTAAGCATCAAAATGAAGAACTTTTTCATGGTATTTATTACTGATTTGTTTCTTATTAAAAATATGTGTGCAAAATTATGAACATTTTCTGACGTTCGCAAGTTTTTTGAGATATTTTTTGAAAAAAAGAGGCACCGGAGAGGCCGGTTGACCGCGTTTGGCAGAGGTTTTTGGGGGCGCAAATTATTTTCTGAAAATGAAATATACGGTGAAAGTTTTGCGTTGTTGGGTGTACTAATGTACGAGCGGTGGTTGAAGAGGCCGATAATGGCGATAACCACGCTGTTAGAAATCAAGTTTCAGAAGGGTATAACCGGGGAGTAATTCTAGGGTAATTCTATGGTAACTCTATGGTAATTCTATGGTAATTCTATGGTAGAGAGCAGGTAGATAGTAGTGAGGTAGGAGGTAGATAGTAGTTTGGGCCTAGTTTGGGTTGGTTTTGAGTCGGGGTTGTGAGGGGTTGACGTTCGGTTGGAGTTGGGGTGGAGGGTGTTTGGGGTTGGGTTTGGTTTGGGGTTGGAGGGGTTGGGAAATCAAAAAAATATGGGGTAAAGACAAAAAAATCGTCTGTTAATAAAAAAAGTTGTATCTTTGCAAACTCATTATGCGTGTGCCTGTGGAGAAAAAAGTAGATACTAGGATACAGTTCAGTGGCTTGAAGATAGGGGGTTACGAGTACGAATATAAGCTTGACGGAAGGTTTTTCTCCGCGTTTGAAAACGATGATTTGAGAGAGTGCAGTATTGATTTCAGGGTGGAATTGGAGCGCAAAGAGCGGTTGTTGGTGTTTGATTTTTCTTTTTCGGGAACGGTGGAGATGGAGTGCGACAGATGTCTCGGAAAGATGGAGGTGCCGGTGAGTGGGGAGGAGAAACTCTTTGTGAAATTCGGCGAGGAACAGGAGAGCGAGGACGAGAATGTGGTGTTCCTGCCCGACAGCGAGAGCGAGATAGACCTGGCGCAGTGGATGTATGAGTATGTAGCAGTCGAGTTGCCGATTGTCCACTGTCACCCTGACGACGAGAACGGAAAGCCCACATGCGACCCCGAGATGCTGAAATACATAAGTGAGGGGGAAGAAGAGACCCGGCAGGAGGCCGACCCACGATGGGATGCGCTGAAAGCCCTTAAAGATGAATAAAATAAACAAATAAAAAATATTAATTATGCCACATCCAAAACACAGATTCTCACAGACGAGAACTGCCAAGAGAAGAACTCATGACAGTTTGGAGACAGCCCAGCTGACGAAATGCAGCAATTGCGGCGCACCGGTTATGTATCACCACGTTTGCCCCGAATGCGGTTACTACCGCGGCAAGCTTGCCATCGAGAAGAACGCCGAGGCGTAACCAGGAGTCTCACAAGGAAGAAGACCGGACTGACAGTCAGTTCGGTCTTTTTTTTGCCGCAGGACAAACTATTTTTGCCGTTACGGCGTTATCTTAATTTGTAAACACGATTATATAGAAAACAAAAACATCATCGAATGAAGAAATATCTTATTTTCGCAGGTTTTGCCAGCCTTCTGATGACCTCGTGCGTCACGCTGGGCAAGTATGAGGATTTGGAGTCGCGCTACAACCAGACGGTGAAGGACCGCAACCTGGCGAAGCGCGAACTGAAGGAATTGCGTGACGAGAACGCCGAACTGCAGCGGCAGAACCAATCGCTCTCGGTCAACGCACAAGATATGGCAGCCGCAAAAGCGCGCTATGAGCGGGCCGCCGACAGCCTGCGCCGCGAACTGGAGAAGGTGCGCCACAACTACGACACGACGATGGAGAACTACATGCAGCAGCTCTCGGGTAAGAACCGCGACCTGACGAAGGCGCAGAAGATGCTGTCGGACCGCACCAAGGAACTGAACGACAAAGAGGCGGCATTTGCGGAGAGAGAACGCGAGCTGCTGGCACGCCAGAAAGCACTTGAGGACGAGGAGGCCGCCGCCCGTGCCGCCCTCGCAGCCAAAGAGCAGGAGGTGGAGAACATACGCAACGCCGTCACCAAGGCGCTCACAGGCTTCACCGACAAGGGCCTTAAGGTCGAAACCCGCGACGGCAAGGTTTATGTCTCTATGGAGAGTAAGCTGATGTTTGCTTCCGCCAGCTGGGAGGTGTCGGAACAGGGCAAGCAGGCGGTGAAGGAACTGGCCAAGGTGCTCGAGGAAAACCCCGACCTCGACATCCTCGTTGAGGGGCATACCGACAACGATGCCTACAAAGGGCGCACCGACATCAAGGACAACTGGGACCTCAGCGTGATGCGCGCCACTGCCATCCTGAAACTCATACTTCAGTACGGTCCTAAAATCGACCCCGCTCGTATCGAGGCTTGCGGTCATGGCGAATATGCACCGAAGGTGGAGAACAACTCTGCCGCCAACAAGGCTCAGAACCGCCGCACCGAAATCATTCTCACACCCAAGCTGTCAGAGGTGCTCAATATCGTGAGATAGGAGGGAAGTGGTTAATCGTGACTATTGTCAGGCAGGCGACCTTCGGGTGTCTGCCTTTCTTTTTGCTCTTTCTTTTCACAGAAGACATCCAGCGCGACGACTACGGCCGTAAAGCCCCAGAAGGGTACCGACAGTTTGTCGGTGTCGAGGAAGTTGTTGAAGGCTCCGTGTACGTAATATGTAAGCAAACTTAGCGTGAACGCCAGCGCCACATTTGCCACCGGCTTCGATTTCGCAGAGCGGTAAACCTTCACTCCTGTGGCGAAGGTGAGTAGGAAAATGGTGGTGATGAAAATGGTACCGGGCACACCCTGTTCCGTCAATGGTCCTATATATTCGCTATGGGCGTTGCCGAGGTCCCCTGCGTTGGTGCTGATGACCGAGAGTTGGTAGCTGCGCTGGTAGCTGGCATAGAGAAACTGGTAGGTTCCGGGGCCTGTGCCCAACACTGGGTGTTCTTTCCACATCCTCAGTGCCGACGCCCAACGGTTGAGACGTTCCAGGTTGCTGGCGTCGGTCGAGATGTTCGACATCGACTTCACCTGGCTCGAGAGCTCGGTCGAGGAGTCGGTGCTGTTTTTCCCCATCTTGTAAAGCAGGTCGCCCTGATACGTGAAAAACAACCCCACTCCTAGGGCAAAGCATACCATCATCCACTTTATCTTCATGCCCATCCTTACGGCGAAGAACACTCCGATAGCCGCCACAACGCTTATCCACGCTGCCCGCGAAAAAGAGAGATAAAGCCCCATTACCAACACTCCGAATAGCGCCACCCACCACAGTCGTGTCCACCCTTTGCTGTTGCGGCTGAAAATATAGTAGAAGGCTGCGGGCAGGAACAGCGCTATTACGCAGCCGTATGCCGTATGGTCGTTATAGAACGGCTTCATCGCGTGGTGCAGGGTGCTCAGGTCGTGGAGGTGGCCCATGGTGCGCGCGGTGGTGATAAGGATTACCACGATAAGGCCGACGGTGTAGCACCAGAAGAACTGGCGGATGCGGCGGGTGTCGCGGAAGGCGTAGGCACCAGCGAAGAAGAAGGGGATGACGAACCAGAGCCTAGCCGCCGTGTATTTGAACGACACGAGAGGCAGCTGCGATGTGGCCGACACCACAGTCATCCATACCAGCATGATGACGATGGCGATGGATACAGGATGACGCAGAATACGTTTGTCGTAGGCATGTTCGATGGTGCTCCGAATGAGGAAAACCACCGATAGCAATATCATCATAGGCTCGGCCGGAAGCGAAAGCTCGCTCTCGCCAAGTATGGCCACGTTGACAGACAGTGGCGTGAGAAGTGCAGTGGCCATGAGCGCATAGTCCATGTTCTTCAGGAAGAGCAGCACTATGACCAGAGCGGCAGGTACGGCCATGAACCATAGTTCACGGTGCGTGGCCAGCAGGTGGTTCACCACCAGGAACAGCACTACGGCCACCATAGCAATGGCAGCCTTGTAGTTCCGTTTCAGAAAACCCATGACGTTCAAGAAAGAGACAAAAGCTAGAACCAGACCTTACTCCTTTATGCGGAGTTCCTCGTTTTTCACGTATTCAAGAACGATGAGCACAGCGATGCATATCAGCAGGGCGCCGAGGCTTCCCGCCAGTATTATGGCCAGGCGTTTGGGGTAGGCCTTCTTGTCGGCAGGGGTGGCGCGGTCGAGCATGAATTTCTGGCAAAGCGGAGTGGTCATGTCGGTGTGAGTCACGGACATGTAAGTCTCGATGTTGGCCTCCTCGGCGCATTTGGCAGTCAGCAGCTGAGTCAGCGCCAGAGAGCGGTTGGGAGTCTTGTTGAGCGAATCCTGCAGGATGATGATGTCGGCGCTCAGCACCTTCTGCGTCTCGCTCATCAGCTGGAAGGCGTTGTGGGCGCGTTCGCGCTGAACGGAGCGGCTCAGCGTGTCGTAGTAGTCAACAATGAAGTTGGCGATGTCGGCGGCCCACTGCGGGTCGGAGTCCATCACTGACACCTCTACTGCCAGGTTGTCGGTGCGTTTCACCGTGACGTTGCTGTGGTAGATCTTCTGCAGCTTGTACAAGCGGTGCGCGTCGTTTTCGTCTATCGCATAGTGTGTGGTCAGGTTGAAATGGTTGCACACGGTGTCGCGCATGGTCTGCGAGTTCAGTATCTGCATCGCGTACTCGCAGTCCTCTTCGTCGCCGTAGTCGAGGAAATCGTAGGTGTAGCGGTCGCCCAGTATGGCTTTGGAGAGGCGGTTGGAGCTGGTGGGGAAGAACACAGCCGTCGATTTGAACATCGGCTTAATGAGAAAGGCCGTTACCGTAGAGGCTACCAGCCCGACGGCAAAGGCAGCGATTATCACTTTCCACCATTTTGCGACGAACGCCACCGTGGCGTTGCCCTGCTTTTTCGTTGAGTTTTCCATTTGTGTTAATGTAATGATATGTAATAACGACAATAAGTCGTACTTATTGCACGTTGCAATTCCGCGATTCCGTGAAATATTTTTTCCCATTTTTTTCACTTTTTTCTTGCATCTATTAAATCTTTTTGTACCTTTGCAGTGTCATAGTAAACTAATACACTCGAATAATATAATGCAAATAACGAATAATCAATGAAATAATTAAAAACTATAGTTATGATAGAAATCAAAAACCTAGGATTTTCCTACAAACACACACCTGTTTTCGACAACATCTCGTTGTCGTTCAACAAGGGTTGCATCTATGGACTTCTCGGCGAAAACGGGGTCGGCAAGACCACATTGCTCAAAATCATCAGCGGCCTTCAACGTCCGTTGATGGGTTCGTGCACCGTTGACGGTGTCGATTCGTTCCTTCGTCAGCCGTCGTTTTTAGAGGACATTGTCTTCCTCCCTGACGAGGTGCGTCTGCCACACGATGTCACGCCTGCCAAATATGTCGGCGAGTGGGGTCGCTTCTATAAGAACTATTCGCAGGGTGTCTTCCACGAGCTCATGCACGAACTCGATGTCGATCCCGACAAGCGTTTCCGTGAGATGAGCTACGGTCAGGTGAAGAAATCGCTTATCTGCTGTGCACTCTCGTTGGGCACCTCATACGTGCTGCTCGACGAGCCTACCAACGGTCTAGACATCCCGTCGAAGAGCGACTTCCGTCGCATCCTCTCCAAACGTGCCGACGAGAACACCTGCATCATCGTCTCGACCCATCAGGTCAAAGATGTGGAGAACCTTATCGACCCAATCATGATCATCACCCACAACGACGTGCTGCTCAACGCCTCGGTCGAGGAAATCACCAAACGCCTCTATTTTGAATACGGTGCCGCCAAACGCGACGACGCTCTCTACAGCGAGATGCTTCCGGGTGGCTATATGAACGTTGTGCGCAACGACAACGGCGACGAGAGCCTCGTCAACATCGAAGGTCTCTTCAACGCTGTCCTCAAAAATAGCCGCATAGTCAAGTCGATGTTTAATAAGGATTGAAGAACAAAGCTTACTATTGTCAATTCACTAATCACTAATCACAATTCACAACAATATGAATAATACATTTGATTGGAATCGTTTCAAGAAGCTCGTCGCGATGGACTTTCGCGGCATGTGGCCTCGTTTCGGCATGTCCATGCTCATCATAACCCTTATCCCGGCAGCGATGTGGATTTTCTGTGCATTGCTGAGTCTTATACCCGAAGTCGACATCACCATTCCTGCGGTTGTCCGTTGGGGCTTTTTGGCTGCAACGGTGTTCATCTGCGTCGTCCTGGTTCCGTCGCGCATGTTCAAGACCTGCAACCTCCCCAAGGACGGCATCTACTACGCCATGCTTCCAGCTTCGCACCTCGAGAAATACCTCTCCCAGCTCCTCTATTGCGTCATCGTCTGCCCGTTGATGTGCTTCCTGTCTGGTGTTGTGGTCGATCTTTTCCTCACCGTCCTGCCCTTCGGCGCCTACCATGAGTGGCTGTGGGAGCCACTAGGTCAGTTGGACGAGATAAATCTCGATCTTGCAAGTGCCGCTAACGGCGATACGTTGGAGGCAGTACAGTTCGTGAAATTCATCTTCTCGGCATTGGTCTTCACCGTCATCGTCTCGTACCTTTTCTATAGCGCTTCGTTCATGTTCACCAACACCATCTTCAAAAGCCACAAGGTACTCAAGACCTTCCTCGCCTTCATCGTCATCAACTTCGTGCTGTCGCTCATCACAAACCCGATCATGTTTGGCACGATGTTCGCAAACATGGAAAATATCGGTGATACTATCCCCGAGGGATTCTTCCAGCCCTACAAGACACTTATGATCGTGAGCGATGCCATATACGCCGTCATCAACGCCGTCCTCTTCGTATGGACCTACTTCCGCCTCAAGCGCATGAAGTACTAACCGTACATGATTACAATCTACCATAAGTAAATTCATTTTTCAAATATCACAACGAACTATGGACTTCAAGAAACAAAAACCCATATATCTTCAGATAGCCGACACCATGTGTGAGCGGATTCTGAGTGGCGAGTGGAAGCCCGACGAGCGCATCGCCTCGGTCCGCGAGGTGGGCGAGCAGCTGGGTGTCAATCCCAACACCGCACTCCGCTCGTTCGACTATCTGCAAAATGCTGAAATAATCTTCAACCGCCGAGGGGTGGGCTATTTCGTAGCTCCCGACGCCAAGACGCGTGCCCTCAACCTCCAGCGCGAGTATTTCCTCAACGAGGAACTGCCCTACATCGCCTCGCAGATGCGCGTTCTCGGCCTAACTTTCGACGATTTGAAGCATCACGCTGAAAACGCTTAAAACAGTAAATTGTTAAATTAATCAATAATTAACCATTAAAACACAAAACTATGAAAACTTGTAAAGAATATCGCGAATTGGGGGCACAGTCACTGTCCCGCAAAATGTGGCCCATCGTTCTGGGCACTTTGGTTCTCACTCTGATTTCCGGCGCTTCGGGCTTGCTGCTCACCATCTTTGTGGTGCTGCCTATAGCGTTTAGCTATAGTGTGGCCATGTTGCAGGTCGTACGTAACGAAGAAGATATCGACTTCTTCGACCGCATGTTTGCATGCTTCTCCGACGGCAAGTACTCCCGCTTCCTCGAGATCTCGTTCATGAAGGCGTTATACACTTTCCTGTGGACTCTGTTGTTCATCATCCCGGGTATCGTCAAGAGCTATGCCTACGCTATGACCTACTACATCGCTGCAGACAACCCTGAGCTCTCGTCAGAGGAATGTATCCACCAGAGCCGTATGATGATGAAAGGCCACAAGGGCAAACTCTTCCTCCTCGACCTGAGCTATATCGGCTGGCTTATCCTCAGCTGCTTTACATTCGGCATACTGCTCCTCTGGGTTCAACCTAAGATGGAGGCCGCTCACGCTCACTTCTATCAAGACCTCCTCGCCAAGAGCAGTGCTAAAGCTGAAGAAACTCCGCGTTTTGCTGAATAAACCGATAAATACCTTACGCCATGAAACGTTTATCTTTCCTTTTCATCATCCCGGCTCTTGCGGCACTCCTTTTCTCGGGATGCATCAAGTTTAATACCGAGGATTTTAAGATTACATACAATTACGACCACGCTGACCAGTACAAGCCAGGCAGCGAGCCGATTGCCAACGAGCTCTCCAAACTTGAGGTTGACTGGGTTTCGGGCAGCATCGCCATCGAGTCCTACGACGGCTCCGAATTGACCTTCACCGAGACTTCCGACAAGACGCTCGACGAAAAAAACACCATGCACTACTGGATGCAGGAGGATGGATGTCTGCATATTCAGTTCGGCAAGTCAGGATCCAAGTTTAAAAACTTAGACAAGCAACTGACAGTGAAAATTCCGGCTTCTTGGAATCTCGATAAGATAGAGCTGAATGTCGTATCGTCGGATGTCACCATCGACGGCATCTCCTGCCACGAGTTCGAACTTGACGGTGTTTCCGCCGATGTCGATATCCGCTCCTCTGTCATGAAGGAGGTCGAGATGAATACGGTTTCCGGCAATCTCTCTGTCGACTTCAAGGGTGTCGATAACGGCACTCGACTCAACAAGCTCTCTCTCGAGTCGGTCTCTGGCAGCGCCTCGCTGGTGCTCCCCGAAAGCTGGGGCTTCTCGGCAGAGATGGAGTCGGTCAGCGGCAAGGTTAAATGTCCTTTCGCAACCAAAGTCTCAAAAGGTGAATACACCTATGGCGACGGCGGCATCAAGATTGAGATGGAATCCGTCTCCGGCAGTTTGTCCATCGAACACTAACCGTTACTTTTTTCATTCCCACCCCGCGCAGCGATACGCTGTGCGGGGTCTTTTTATGTTAATGCTTTCTTTAGATAAAAACTTTTGTGTATATTTGCATTTTGGATAGTTGTCAATACTTATATGTATCGATTGTTATATGACTGTAAATAAATCATTTATTACTCTTTTTAAGTGTTTTGTCCCTCTTGCATTTGTGGCCTTGCTGCTTTGTGCCTCATCGGCCAACGCTCAGCGCAAGGAACTGCCTGAGGAGTGGGACATGTCCCACATGGTCATGTGGGGAATGGGTGCCAGCGTCGCCCCGCAGTGGTCTTTTGGCATCACCTATGGTCAGGTGCGCATCCTCGGTTGGTATGTAAGTGCCTACACGGGCACAGGTTACCATTTCAACGGCGACTACGAACTCGACCGCTCCAACCGTCCGATGGGTGACTACCCGCTTGCGGAGGATCGTTTCAACGGGACGACCTCCAAGGCTCGCTTCTCCATAACGGGTGGCATGCTTTTCCGCACGGTCAAACCCCTCTGGTTCTATGTCGGCACGGGTTACAGCTACCGCAGTGTCGTCTATAACACCTACGGCGGCTACTGGCTCAAGTCACAAGCCAACAGCTATTCCAGCGTCGCCATCGAGGGCGGCCTTATCTATAACTTCCGTCGCGTCGTCATCTCCGCGGGCTTCTCCACCATCGGCTTCAGCTATGTTGACGGCCGTCTCGGCGTTGGTTTCACTTTCTGATTCAAGCATACAAGCGTACATGAAATATACAAAACTTTATCTTCTTTTGTTTGCCGCTCTCCTTGCCTCTTGCAGCAAGGACTTGGATGTGCCGGCCGATGGCGATGTCGTCGTCGACCGTGTAGGCGGCAAGTTCACCGTGGGCGAAGGCAAGCAGGTGTTCTTCTCGCCAGGCAACCTCCAGTTCAACGCCGTCGCCAACCAATGGCGCTTTGCAGAAAATCAGTTTGACTGTATTGCCTACGACAACGCCAACATAGGCTCTCACTACGATGGCTGGATCGACCTCTTCGGTTGGGGTACCTCTGGCTTCATTGTGTCGCCCTACTGCGCTTCCACCGAGCCAGACGACTATGAGCACGACGGACAAGGCATTGAGAACAACAATAACGACTGGGGTCGCTTCGTCACCATCTCCAATGCTGGCTCAGGCGCACGCATGTGGCGCACTCTATCCTCCTCCGAGTGGGAGTATCTCCTCGAAACTCGCAACAAGGCAAAGGAGAAATATGCACCGGCTCTCGTATGCGACTACCCGGGTCTTGTCATCCTTTCCGACAACTTCCACATGCCCGACAGCTGCATCTTCGCTGTCACCTTCGACAACGGCTACGAGTCGAATATATACAACGAACATCAGTGGCGTAAGATGGAGGCCGCTGGCGCCATCTTCCTGCCTGCCGCTGGCTACCGCCTCGGCGACTATGTCGACGAAGTCGATTTGACTGGCACCTATTGGACCTCATCCTATTTCGAGGATGGCACTGCCTACGCCTTCTCCTTCGACGACTACGAGGAAGACCTCAGCATACCGCCTCTCGCACTCCACTATGGTCTCGCCGTCCGTCTCGTCCGCGACGCCAAGTAAAGCGCAGACAAATCCACTCAAAAATAAAGCGTAAAATTAATCACCAGTAACAGGTCACCGGTCACAGGTCACCGGTCACTAATCACAAAACCAACTCCTCCACCTTCACCTTCGGCACATAGTGCACGCCCTCTTTTCTGTAGTAGGCGTGGCTTTCTCCTTCGCTTATCGGCGTGAGTTCTATCTTTTCGGCTCCTTTGCCTATGGCTAGGATGGCTATGGCAGGGTAGGGGAGCCCTAACTCTTTCTCTATGTTCTCGTGGTTGAAGGCTCCTATGATGATTCCGTTCAGTCCCATCTCCACGGCTTTCAGCAGCATGCTCTGCGCTGCGATGCCGAGGTCGATGTCTATCAGCTTGTTCTCTGGCTTGGTGCTGCACACTACGATGAACGCCTCCGGCTCGGTGCCGGCCAGCGGAAGGTGCAGCTCGGGAAGGGCGGCTCCCATACGTATGTTACGCAGCACTGCGTCGGCTCCGCTGTCGTGCGTCACCAGCTTGAATCTTAACACCTGCTGGTTGCATGCCGACGGTATCTTGGTGTTCACCGCCACTATACGCTCCAGCTCTGTGCGGCTCACCTTGTAGTTTATGTTGTATCCCCTGTGGCTGCGGTTCTTCTTCAGCAGCTCGTCAAGCGGGTGTCCCACCTGCTTCACCTTGGTGCGGCCTTTGCCGAACACCTCTTCGTATCGTTTCTCAAGATAGTTGTCTGCCATATTTGTTGTTGATATGCTTTATGTTGATAGGTTGAAATGTTTAAAAAGGTTCGCTCCGCTTGAAAGGTTTAAAGTTTTAAAAGTATGAGGCTGCTGATTACTGGCAACTGACTACTGGTCACTATAAAACAGACCTACTTGCTTCAGCGTCGGCTCTGCCAGGCTTCGTGTTATACGTATCTTTATCCTGCGGCTCTTGGTATCCGGCACGGGCACTATCCTTTTATATCCTATCGTCGTCTCATGGGCAATCTCGTGCCAGTTGCCTTCATCGTCTTCCACCTCTATGGTGAACTCCGCCACCCTCTGCCCCAATCCAATCTCCTCCTGCAGCATTATCAGATTGAACCTCCTCGGCTCGGGCAATGTCAGTGTCACCACACCGCCCTTGCTGCCTTTCTTAGCCACCCAGCAGGTCGCTTCGTCGTCGTCCAGTGCACCGGCTATGTCGTACTGCTTTCCCCATCGGCTGTCGGCTTTCGCTGTGGCCCCTTCGCAGAGGTTGCGGCTGAATATCTTGTCCAGCTCCGCTCGCCATTCCATAAGTCTTGCCGAGTCTTCGGCGGCAATCAGGCCTCTCTTGTCGGGCGGCACGTTCAGCAGCAGCACCGCGTTGCGACCCACGCTCGTGAAGTATATCTCCACCAGCTCCGCCACACTCTTCGGATGCTCCGAATCCTTGTAGAACCAACTCGGTCTTATCGACACGTCGGCTTCGCCCGGAATCCATCGGCTGCCGCCTTCCTCGCCTTCGTTCAGCGTCTTTTCCGCTGGACCTCTGCCTGGCTCAAAACCGTCGGGGTTCAGTGTGCTCCAGCAGGTGCGACCCGCTTCGCCTCGCTCGTTGCCTATCCATCGGCACCCGGGACCTACGTCGCTGAACACCACCGCCTGAGGCTGGAGGCTGCTCACAGTGCTGTTGAACAGGGTCCAGTCGTATTCTTGTCTGCGGCCGTTAGGTCCTTCGCCGTTGGCGCCGTCGAACCACTGCTCGAAGACCTCGCCGTAGTCACCCAGCACCTCATGCAGCGTACGTGCAAACGTCTGGTTGTATTCGGGAGTGCCGTAGTTCGGTGCGTTCCTGTCCCACGGCGACACATAGATGCCAAACTTCAAGCCACCCTCGCGGCAGGCTTCGGACAGCTCACGCAGCACGTCGCCACTGCCACGTTGCCAGTGGCTCTCCCTCACCGTGTGGTCGCTCTCATGGCTCGGCCACAGGCAGAATCCGTCGTGGTGCTTTGCTGTGATGATGATGCCCTTCATCCCCGCCGCCGTTGCCACCGCCACCCACTGGCGGCAATCCAGCTCCTCAGGGTAGAACAGGTCTTCGTCCTCGCCGCCGTCGCCCCACTCCTCGCCAGTGAAGGTGTTCGGCCCGAAGTGGCAGAACATGTTCGTCTCCATCCGCTGCCATTCCATCTGTGCCTCCGTCGGCACCGCTCCGTAAGGCTTGGGTTCCTCGTGGTGGCAGGAGCATATTGGAAGCGCGAGAGCTACGATGGCGTATAATCTGAGTGCTCTCATGCCAACCCATTCTTCGATTCTGACGCCCGTCGTCCCGCTTTCTCTTCAAAGCGGCTGCGTGTCACTATGAACCGTTCGTGCATCCCCGCACCTATCTCGCCGGCGTCGTCGAAGGCCTTCACTTGGAACCTCAGCCGTCGGCCCTCCACCTCCACCAGCTCGCACTCGCAGGTGACGGTCATCCCCACCGCCGTCGCCGCCGTGTGCTTTATCTCCAGCAGGGTGCCGACCGTACATTCGTCTTCACCCAGTTCTGCCGCCACGCTGTCGCTGCAGGTGCGCTCCATCAGCGCCACCATCATCGGTGTGGCGAACACCTTCACCAATCCGCTGCCGATTTTGTCCGCCGTCAAATCCTCGGTCACAACCTCCGAGCAACGGCCTTTCATCCCTTTTTCTATCATGTTTTTTTCTTTTTCTAACGATGCAAAGATACGAAAAATTAGTTTCAAGCGGTAATCGGTTGGTGTTAAATGATGAAATCGTAGGATGATTTATTGATTTGCTTGTAATCGAGAGTCGGTAAAGTCGTAGTAAAGTCATGGTAAAGTCATGGTAAAGTCATAGTAAAGTCATGAAAATACACAAATCATGACGGATTTAACTTTTTTTAAGACGGCCCGTGACGAATTTAACATTTCGCAGGGTCATTACATATATGGGAGGGTCACAGCAGATGCCCGCCACCCGTCTTAGCAGATTATCTACTGAAAGCCAAATCTTACGCAATGGCCTTGTGGTGATTTGCAAAATATTTATTTTCAAGCATTAGACTTTCGATCTTTCGGAGGTCGGTCGGCAAGCTGTTATTTTCTGTCAAAAGAGGAGGTTTTTTGTTTTGGTTGGAAGTGCCAGGTTTGGAATCAGGCGCAACAGGAATCCTATGTAGCGCTTGTGTATTCGTTCTGTCGAGGTTGAGAATTACAAATTCTCATGTTCAACCGTTGTGGATGACACATCCGCAACAACGGGCAAATCCGTCACAGTTGGAACGATATCGTTTTTTTGACATTTCATTCAGCCATCTCCAATA
>JAEEZY010000014.1 GCA_016292015.1 Bacteroidales bacterium
CACTCGCAACCGTCAGAAGAGGGCTGGTGAGATACTCTTCATCGATGCCCGCAATATGGGCTGGCTTATCAACCGCCGCACCCGCGAGTTGACCGAAGAGGACATCCACACCATCGCCGACACATACCACCACTGGCGTGACGAGTCTAAGAGCTATGCTGACGTGCCGGGCTTCTGTGCCTCGGTGCCTGTCAGCCGTGTGGCCGAACTGGACTATGTGCTCACCCCAGGTCGTTATGTCGGCCTGCCTAAAGAGGAAGACGACTTCAACTTCGCCGAACGCTTCTCCGCCCTCCGCGCCGAGTTCGAAGAACAACTCAAAGATGAAGAACGCCTGAACAAAGTGATACTGGAGAACCTGTCGAAGATAAAGATAGACTAATAAAGAAATCAATATGGAAGAAAATAACAAATACGATAATAAGTCCATAAGAAAAGTAACAGGTAAAACAGCTGATTTTGATGAGCTGTCAAAAGACTGTGTTGCTTTTGCAAATAGTCACGGCGGATACCTGGCAATTGGTATCGAGGATGGTGAGGACAAACCTGCACCAGGGCAAAGAATTCCCGATGATTTACCTGAAAAGATTATAAAACGCATCAATGAACTTACTATAAATGTTGCATTAAGACCAGAAATAATAGATGCAGACAATGGCGGACAATATATGAAATTGCATGTTCTTCCATCACAAGTATCTATTGCAAGTACGACAAAAGGAGTTTATTATATTAGGGATCACGATTCAAGCAGACCACTTTTACCAGATGAGCTAAGTCGATTGATTTCTGATAAGCCCGCATATAGCTGGGAGACCAAAGTGTCTCTAAAAATACAATGGCAAAAGGCTGATATTTCAAAATTAAACAAGTTTGTATTGGACATCAGGTCTTCCGATAGAGTGTCACAGTTTGTAAAAGAAAAAACAGATGAGGAAATCCTTTCTTATTATCAAATGATTGACGATGATGGATATCTGACAAATTTGGGGGTGTTGTGGATAGGGAAACAAGAACAAAGAGCACGTTTGTTGTATTCACCCATTGTACAATACATTAAATATGATACAGAAGAGCACAAGGTGGATAAGAAAGTTTGGAGCGATTATAGTTTAAATCCTCAGGAATTATTGATAACCTTGTGGGAAAGCATTCCGGACTGGAGGGAATATAATGAGGTTTCAGAAGGCCTTTGGCGCAAGGAACTGCCAGTATATGACGAAAAGGTTGTGAGGGAGTTGTTGTGTAATGCCATTGTTCATAGACCATACACTACAAGAGGAGATATTTTTATCAAACTCTATCCTGACAGAATGACCATTACAAATCCTGGAGTTTTGCCAATTGGGGTGACTGTGAACAATATACTCCAAAAAACTGAAAAAAGAAACATTCATCTTGCAAACGTTTTTTATGATTTACATCTGATGGAGGCTGAAGGTTCTGGATATGACTTAATCTATGAAACTTTGCTAACCACTGGCAAATGCAAACCTGTCGTTTATGAAGGAGACGATTATGTAGAAGTAACTGTGTATAAGAAGATTGTTTCCAAAGAATCTTCTAGAATATGCGATTTTGTGTCTGCAAATTACAAGATTAGCCAAAAAGCTTATATTTCTTTGGGAATCATTTTACAAAAAAAGTCAGTAACTGCAAGTGAGCTATCAAAAGAACTTCAACTTACAGATGGTAACCGGCTTCGCCCTTATGTGGAATCATTAATTGCAAATAACATTATTTTACATAAAGGGTCTGGCCGAGGAACGAAATATGAGATAAATCCAGAGTTTGTTTCCACCACAAAAATGCAATTCCCAACAACATTGAAAACCATAGAGCCATACCGCCTTAAAGCATTGATACTTGAAGATCTAAAATATCACTCTAATAGTTTACTATCTGAAATGGCTACAAGGTTACCAGATGTAGATTACATGGAATTAGAAAGAATGGTTAGAACCATGGCTAAAGATGGTGAAATAACACCTATTGGTGGTCGTAAATATAGAAGGTATAAACTTAATGAAGATTCTTTTCTTGAAAAAAGTGGTCGAAAATAAGGTGTTTGGGGTGCGTTTGTAGAAAAGAAAAAGCACAATCTAGTATATATCAATATGTTGTTTTCTTTTGTGAAGAAGAAAAAGACGGTAACAATAAAGAAAAAGAGATTGTCCTATGAGATAATGGAATAACTAACTTGAGCGAAGAGATATTTTAGCATAAGAAATAATCAGTTGTAAAAAAAAATACAACTGAAAAACCAGAAATAGAAATAGTATGAGTACAGAAACGGCAAATCTGATAGTGGCTTGTGCGTCGTTGGTGGTGATGGTGGTGACGCTTGTTGTCGCCTGTGTGACGTTACGCTTTATGGTCAAGAACAGCAAGGGCTACCTGCGTAGAATGTTGCGCGAGAAAGAAAGACGGTACAACTCCTTGGATAATCTATGTAAGACAAGTCCATTCTCTCCGTTGGCTGGCTTAGTAAAGAACAAACATTTTGAGGAGCGTGATAAATTGGAACAAAAGATAGAGGATAACAAAGAAAAGTTGTAAAATGAGCGAATGGAAAGAATATAATATGTCGGAACTCATAGATGAAATCGCTATGGGACCATTTGGTTCAAATATCAAGGTAGATTGTTTTGTTAAAAAAGGTGTGCCTGTTTTAAATGGATCAAACCTGACCGGTTTCAAATTGAGAGAAAAGTCTTTCAATTATGTAACGAAAGAGAAGGCTGAGAGTTTGGGAAGGTCTAATGCTAAAAGGGGGGATATTATAGTCACTCATAGAGGAACCTTAGGTCAAGTGTCTTATATCCCAGATGATTCGTCGTATGATAGCTATGTCATTTCCCAAAGTCAATTTAGGTTTTCCTGTAAAAAGGACTTAGTGTTTGTGCCATATTTAGTGTATTATTTTCACTCAAGAGAAGGTCAATATAAATTATTGTCAAATGCGTGTCAAGTTGGTGTACCTGCATTAGCTAGGCCAACATCCACTTTTAAGGAAATATCGGTAATTTTACCGCCGATAGAGGAGCAGAAGCGGATAGCGGGGGTGTTGAGTTCGTTGGATGACAAGATAGATTTGTTGAATCGGGAGAACGCGACCCTCGAAGCCCTCGCCGAAACCCTCTTCCGCTACTACTTCATCGAAAACCCCGACCCCACCTGGAAAGAAGGCAAACTGGGAGAATTAATTAACATTAGTAGTGGGAAAGCATTAAAGCGAGACGAATTTGTAACTAATGGCTTATACCCTATTTTAGGTGCAAATGGAGAGATCGGTCGTACTCATAAATACAATGTTGAAGAGAAAGATAGGGTCTTGTATACGGGCAGGGTTGGAACATTAGGAAATGTATTCAGGTTGGACCATGAGCAAGTATGGCTATCAGATAATACAATTGTTGTAATGCCTAAACGGTATTACAACTATGTGTATTTTATTCTTAAATACGCAAATTTACAGGATTACAATGTTGGAAGTACACAGCCGCTAATTCGACAGTCAGATATTGTTGATATTGATATTGTCATTCCCGATAATGATTTGCTCAATTCTTATGAAAATGAAGTTTTTTTATATTTCGACAAAATCAAATCCAACCAACAACAAATTCTCACCCTCACCGCTTACCGCGATATATTGTTGCCACGGCTGATGAGCGGCGAAGTAAAAGTTGATGAATAATATTTTATGGATAATATTTGTTGTGCAAACCAGAGACGATAGATTGTAAAACAAATTAGGTATTATAAATAACAGCCTTTTTTATGGAAAACGAAAAACAGATTCTTGAATACAGGGAACTCTTGGAGAAAATAGAAGGAGAAGAAAATCATTTGCTTATCGCTAATGGTTTTAATTATGGACTTGCGGTAGGAACTGGATATAAAGAGATTTTTGATAAAATGATTGAAAAAAATAAAGGGGTATATAAGGAGGCTCAATCACTTTTTGAGAAATGCGGTTATGACCTTGAATTATTTTTAGAAGAAATTAGAAAAGACATATCTAAAGAGAATGTTTTCTTGACCAAATATGTAAATAACAAAATCAAATTAGACTTTATGCAGGCTTTGCATGAGATAGTCAAGTCCAAAATAAAGAATATATATGCAGAAAAGAACGAGGGAATATTTCTGTTACTCAATAAATTCACAAATTATTTCACACTAAATTATGATCCTTTTCTTTATATGTTTCTTCTGAAGCATAAAATAAGTAAGGGTGAGAAAGACTCTCTTGTAATTCAACCATCGTTGCCATATATTCAGGAAGATATTGATACTCAACATAACAATTTATACACTGAAATTAAGCAATTGAGAGACAACGGTCTACTTGTGATTTCTGTTGAAAGCGACCCTTCAAGTAGAACTGAGTCTGAACTGATGTTGTTGACAAAAACCCAATTTGTTTCAGCTTTGCAAGCATATAGCAAAAAAAATAATAAAGAATGGAAACAGAAAGACATTAATCGTGTTGTAGATAGGATATTAGAAGAAGAAAACCGCAATAAAGTACTTGAAAAAATTGATGATGGTAGTCGCCAACTATGCTTGTTTGGGGATGAGTTTGTTTTTACATATCCAGAAACCCAGAACTTGTTTTTCTTACATGGAGCGTTTCACATATATAGGGATGGTAAAAGCATAAAGAAGATAACACAAGATACGGATGCCTCATTATACAACAAATTGGAAGAAATATTAAATGAGGATAACAAAGATATTGTTTGTGTGTTTCAGACGAAAGACAAACTGGATGCTATAAATTCTAATGAATATTTGACTAATTGCTACAACAAACTATCTACATTGTCTGGTAATATGGTTATTATTGGCAGTTCACTAGCTGATAATGACGACCATATTTTTAGCCAAATAAATAACTCAAATATTCAGAATGTTTTTGTCTCATCAATTGACAAAAACCTAGATGAATATTTTGAATTGGCAAAACGAAAATTCAATAAAAAAAAGGTCTATATGCTTAGGGCAGAAACTATCAGTTATGAAAAGGTAGATTAATTTATGGGAATAAGAGTTAAAGTGTAGTATAATGATTGCCGAAGGATCAACGACCCCACAAAGAAGGATCGAAGAAGAGAGATTTACAAAAATAGATGAATTATGGCCGTAAAGAAGACAAATACATATAATGGATACAAGCCGCCTTTCACGCTGTCGGCGAAAGCAGTGGGGCTGGTGGCGGATATCGCTGCGCAGATGGAGCGGTTTGCCATCCGTATGGAGCAGAGCGATGCCCTGCGGTTGCGCAAGGTCAACCGCATCAAGACCATCCACAGTTCTTTGGCCATAGAGGGCAACAATCTTCGAGAGAGTGAGGTGGCTGATATCCTTGACGGAAGGACGGTGGTGGCACCCATCCGCGAGATACAGGAGGTGAAGAACGCCATACGGGTGTATGATGAGTTTGAAAAGCTCGACCCCTTCTCGATGGACGATCTGCTGCGGGCTCACGGGCTGATGATGTCGGCCCTGACCGACGATGCAGGCCATTTCCGCAGGGGTGGCGTGGGTGTCTATTCCGAGAGCGGCCTGGTACACATGGCCCCTCCGGCCGACAGGGTGCATGGGCTGATGTCCGACCTGTTCGGCTGGCTGAAGAATGCCGACGACCACCTGCTGGTGCGCAGCTGCGTGTTCCACTATGAATTCGAGTTTATCCATCCTTTTATCGATGGCAACGGACGAATGGGACGCCTGTGGCAGTCGCTCATCCTCAGCCGCTGGCACCCTGCCTTTGCGCACCTGCCGGTGGAAAATATGGTCTACTCCAACCAGCAGGCCTATTACGATGCTATCGCCCAGAGTACCAAGCAGGGCGATTGCGGTCCCTTCATCGACTTTATGCTGGAGGAGATACATAAGTCTGTACTGCAACATAAAGGTGAACCTTTGGATGCACCCGTAAATGCACCTGTAAATGCACCTGTAAATATATCCAAGAGACAAGCTGCCATTATTGATATTCTAAGAAATAATCCTTATACCACATACGATGAAATGGCGACAACTCTTGATGTGGACAGATCAACTATTACACGAAATATTGCGGCATTGAAAGAAATGGGTATTCTAATACGTATAGGCGAGGACAAGAACGGATATTGGAAACTTAACAAAAAGTCACTATTACCAAGCTGACGGAATCGGACATAGAGCAGATGACCATCGAGATATTGCAGAGCCGTGGGTATGAATACCTTTACGGCCCTGATATCGCGCCAGACGGACAGTCGCCTATGCGGACATCGTTGGGCGAGGTGGTGCTGCGTGAGAAACTGGAGGCAGCGGTGCGGAGGCTCAACCCGTCGCTGCCTGCTGCGGTGCTCGACGAGGCCGTCAAGACGGTGCTACGCATCGGCTCCACCGACTTGCTGGCCGACAACGAGCAGTTCCACGACCTGCTGACGCAGGGGGTGACAGTGTCGGTGTACGAACAGGGCGAGGAGCGCGGCAAGAAGGTGTGGCTGGTAGACTTCGACGACCCGTGGAACAACGACTTCACGGTGGTTAACCAGTTCACTGTCGTGGAAAACGGTCACAACCTGCGGCCCGACGTGGTGCTGTTCGTCAACGGCCTGCCGCTGGTGGTGATGGAGTTGAAGAATGCTGCCGACGAGGAGGCAACCATCACCGCCGCTTACAACCAGATAGAGACCTACAAGTCACAGATACCGTCGCTGTTCATTTACAACGAACTGATAGTTATCTCCGACGGTCTGGAGGCCTGCGCCGGCTCGCTGTCGGCAGGGCTGAGCCGCTATTCGGCTTGGAAGAGCGAGGACGGCGAGACCGTAGCCTCGCATCTGGTGGGCGAGCTGGAGGTGCTGCTTCGCGGTATGTTGAACAAAGAGACACTGCTTGACCTGGTGCGCGCCTTCACCGTTTTTGAGAAAGACAAGCACGAAGACAAGGCCACCGGCCAGCTGACCATCACCACAGTGAAGAAAGTGGCCGCCTACCACCAATACTATGCCGTCAACAAAGCTGTGGAGTCCACGTTGAGGGCCACGGGTATCAACAGCGCAATGCCCCGAGCAGCAGAGTCGCCACTGAACTTCGGTTTCAAGACCGTCAAGGAGCAGCAGACCGGCGACCATCGTGCCGGTGTGGTGTGGCACACGCAGGGCAGCGGCAAGTCGCTCTCGATGGTGTTCTACACCGGCAAGATTGTGCAGCGGCTGAACAACCCCACCGTAGTGGTCATCACCGACCGCAATGACCTCGACGACCAGCTCTATGAGACCTTCGTGGCCTCCAAGCAGCTGCTGCGTCAGACGCCCGTGCAGGCCGACAGCCGCGACCACCTGAAACGCCTGCTGCAGGTGCAGTCGGGCGGCGTGGTCTTCACCACCATACAGAAATTCCAGCCCGAGGAGGGCAACCGCTACGACCTGCTTACCGACCGCAACAACGTGGTGGTGATAGCCGACGAGGCACACCGCACGCAGTATGGCTTCGGCGCCAAGACCAAGGAGGTGCGCAACGAGGCCGACGAGGTGGTGGGCTCGGAAATCAAATACGGCTTCGCCAAATACCTGCGCGACGCGCTGCCCAACGCCACCTATATCGGCTTCACCGGCACGCCCATCGAGCTGAGCGACAAGAACACACCTGCCGTCTTCGGCAACTATATCGACGTTTATGACATTGCACAGGCGGTGGAGGACGGCGCCACGGTGCGCATCTACTATGAGAGCCGTTTGGCCAAAGTGGAACTGAGTGCCGAAGGGCGCAAGCTGGTGGAAGACCTCGACAAGGAGCTGCAGGTGGACGAGATGGACGATGTGCAGAAAGCCAAAGCCAAATGGACGCAGCTGGAAGCCCTTATCGGCAGCCCCAACCGTATAAAGAACATAGCAAGAGACATCGTCGAACACTTCGAGGCGCGCCAGCAGGTGTTCGAAGGCAAAGCTATGGTGGTGGCCATGAGCCGAAGGATTGCTGTAGAACTCTATGACGAGATTGTGAAACTGCGCCCTGAGTGGCACAGCGACGACCTGCGGAAGGGTGCCCTCAAGGTGGTGATGACCACCTCGGCTAGCGACGGCCCCGCCATCGCCAAACACCACACCACCAAGGCCGACCGTCATACTCTGGCGGAACGAATGAAAGACCCCGACGACGAGCTGAAGCTGGTGATAGTGCGCGATATGTGGCTCACCGGCTTCGACGTGCCCTGCCTGCATACCCTCTATATCGACAAACCCATGCAGGGACACAACCTGATGCAGGCCATCGCCCGCGTGAACCGCGTCTATAAAGACAAACCCGGCGGTTTGGTGGTGGACTACCTCGGCATCGCCTCCGACCTGCGCGAGGCGCTCTCGTTCTATTCCGACAGCGGCGGCAAGGGCGACCCAACCCAGCAACAGGAACAGGCAGTGACCCTGATGCAGGAGAAAATGGAGGTGGTGCAGCAGATGCTCCACGGGCTCGATTACAAGCAATACTTCTCAGCCGACACCTCCGGCAAACTGTCGTGGATACTCAAGACAGAAGACTTTGTGCTGGGTTTGGACGATGGCAAGAAACGGTTCGTCAACGAAGTAACAGCCTTGGGCAAAGCCTTCGCCCTCTCGGTACCACACGAGGCAGCCATGGAGGTAAAAGACGAAGTCTCCTTCTTCCAAGCCGTCAAGGCGCGCCTCTGCAAGTTCGACGCCAAGCCGGGTGGGCGTACCAATGAAGAGATAGAAACCACCATTAGGCAGGTGATAGACAGTGCTCTGGTGTCGGAGCAGGTGATAGACCTCTTCGATGCCGCAGGCATCAAAAAACCAGACATCTCCATCCTCTCCGAGGAGTTCCTATTGGGACTGAAAGATATGGAGCACAAGAATATCGCCCTCGAGGTGTTGCGCAAGTTGCTGAACGACGAGATAAAGAGTCGCATGAAGACCAACCTCGTCGAGGGACGCACGCTGATGGAGATGCTCGACGGCGTTATCACCCGTTACCACAACAAGATAATCTCTGCTGCGGAGGTTATCGACGAACTTATCAAGCTGAGCAAACACATCGTAGAGAGCGACAGCACGGCACAAGAGATGGGGCTGGAGCCTTACGAATACGCTTTCTATACAGCTGTAGCCGACAACGAGAGTGCCCTGGAACTGATGGGCAAGGAGAAGCTGCGCGAGTTGGCTGTGGTGCTCACCGAAACCATCCGCAAGAACTCGACCATCGACTGGACCATTAAGACTACCGTGAGGGCCAAGATGAAGGTGGCTGTGAAGCGGCTGCTGCGCAAGTTTGGCTATCCGCCCGACATGGAGCAGTTGGCCACCGACACCGTACTGAAACAGGCTGAGCTGATAGCAAATGAATTAACAAATAAACTCCAATGATATGACAAAAGAAGAACGTTCAAATGCGGCAAGAGAATTGCACAAGCAGGGTTGCAACTGCTGTCAGGCGGTGGTGATGGCGTGGGCAGACAAGCTGCCGATAGAAGGGAAACATGCTATGAATATGGCCGCACCTTTCGGTCGCGGTTTGGCCGGCACTCGAGAGATATGTGGCTGCGTGAGCGGAATGGCGATGGTGTGCGGGTTGACCGGAAACACCGAAATGGTGCGTCCGTTGATAGAGAAATTCCGCGAGGAGAACGGCGACATCGTCTGCGGACGCCTGTTGCAGATGGGCAAGAAACCCTGCCCCGAGATGGTGGCTTACGCTGCAGGACTGCTGACCGATTATATATGTGAATGAAAATGACTAAACGCAAGATTATTAACGACCCGGTTTATGATGGGTTTCTGAGTGTCGATGACCCAGTGATATTAGCGGTCATCGAGCATCCGTTCTTTCAAAGGCAACGGCGTATCAAGCAGCTGGGACTGACCTATCTGGTTTATCCAGGCGCCATGCACACTCGCTTCAGCCACATGCTTGGGGCGCTGAACCTGATGGGGCGTGCGCTGGATGTGTTGCGTCAGAAAGGGGTAGAGATAACCGACGAGGAATATCGTGGGGCCAAGCTGGCAATACTGCTGCATGACATCGGGCACGGCCCTTTCTCGCACACGAGCGAGCGGGTGCTGGTGGATGTGGAGCATGAGGAGATAACGCTGCTTATGATGCGACGCATCAACGAGGAGATGGGGGGGGCGCTTGACACCGCCATAGCCATTTTCTCGAACAACTATCAGAAACATTTTTTGCATCAGCTGGTGAGCAGTCAGCTGGATATGGACAGACTGGACTACCTGAGCCGCGATTCGTTCTTCACGGGCGTGAGCGAGGGCATCGTGGGGACCGACCGAATCATCTCGATGCTGAACGTACACGGTGACGAGCTGGTGGTGGACGAAAAGGGGATATACAGCGTTGAGAAGTTCATCATAAGCCGCCGCTTGATGTACTGGCAGGTGTATATGCACAAGACGGTGATAGCCGCCGACCAGTTGCTTTTGGGGAGCATCCGCAGGGCTCGAAAGCTTGACCCGACGGTGTTCCGTCTCGACACAACATCCACCGATTTCATAGACCGCTTTGCAGAGATAGACGATGACGACATCATGGTGGCTATAAAACATTGGCAACACTCGGACGACAAGATATTGAGCACGTTGTGTCGCAATCTCGTGAACAGACATCTTCCTGCGATACGTATCAGCAACGAGCCGTTCCCGGAACAGGAGAAGTCCTATTTTAGCGGAACGGGAAAGTTGAAAAACCGCTCATACGACTTCAACGATCAGGAGATTAAGGTACTCTATAAGGACGGACGTTGCGTGAGTATCAGCGAAGCCAGCGACCAGCTTGACCGTCACTTCCTCGAAAAGCAGGTGACAAAATATTTCATGTATAGGCCGAAAGAATAGATGATAAATGAAATACTTGCTAGGCTATATATCTTTGATTATCGGTGCACTATGTCTGGTTAGTTGCATCAAGGAGCAGAAATTTGGCGAGCACATTGTTGTTTATAGTATCAACCACAGTGCAGAGGCTCGAATTTGCCTTCATGATGATGCAGAATGGATGAGTTTACTTAACAGATTCTGTGATTTGGCAAAGACTGGAAAGTTTATAACTTTCCACAATGCAGACCGTGACGCTAAAGGTTCTGTCAATATTGGTATCGCGGGCATTTCCTCAGTCAGTCGAAAGAAGATAAAACTGTGGATGATGCAGATGGAAAGAGAGGGGATGATTGTCAACTTGGTATTCGAGAACTCGTCCAACTCATGGAGCAGTATGTCCTATTACAACGATCCGCCGTCACAGGATGACTGCTGTACCGGGAAGCTCGTAAGCATACCGGTGGAATACTATAGTGATTATCCCTTATATCCGTATTGGGGTCTGAAGGTGAACGAGGATACGGTTTTTAGAATAGTTAAAAATGGCTCATACAGACATGTCAATGAGTTAATTTCAATAGAGGGCTATAATTTTTCCTTGGGCGACACAATCACGCTCTGTGGGTCGAAAGGACTTTCTCGAGACAGCAACTATGATTTGATCTATATTTTGGATCTCGACTTTAACAATTACCCAGACAACCTATGGAAACCATATCCATTATACTGTTCCGACGGATATTCTGGAACACTGATGGTTAAACTTGTAGAAGATGCACACAAGATATACTGCACGTCAGCATATGACAGTCAGGAATGGCAAGGGAAAATTGGAGGCGGAATATTTAGTTATGAGGAAACCACACAGACAGACAGCCTTGGCAATCCAATAATAATGGTGTACAACGACGCTATATCTTCAGCCGGAAGTCCGTTTTCGATAGAGCATCGTGCTAACGGCGATGTTATTTTGCGTGATTTGACGGGAATGGAAAACCCATATCAATCTGTATATACACCCGGTAGTATAACACTTCAACGTACATACACGGGTTGGGAAACATGGGCGTGCGATACAATGGGTTTCAATATAGTAATGCACATAAATAACGGAGGGTGCGTTCCTTACTATGAAGGGTATTTTTCGTCTCCATTTTATGTTAACTGCACAACACCTTTTAAAGCAAGTCGTTTTATTAATGATGATTTCAGGAGGGTTACGTTTGTTGACAATGACAACAATGTATTAGGCGTTGCAAACTTTGAGGTAAGCAGAAACGGTTCATATATGATACTAACCCCTGTTGGAGAACCTGAAGGATGTGCTGAAAGTTATGTTTTTTATAGGATAGAAAGACCGAGATAAATGTTTTTAGCCATAGAAAAACACAATATTACAGACGTTTTTGCGTTTCATAACGCAAAAACGTCTAGACTATGAACGTACATTTTATTGCTATAGGCGGTGCAGCGATGCATAATCTCGCTATCGCGCTGCATCTGAAAGGTTATAACGTCACGGGTTCTGACGACGAGATATTCGATCCGGCAAAAAGCCGTCTGGCAAAATACGGGCTGCTGCCCAAAGAAGAGGGCTGGCATCCAGAGAGGATAACCAACGGTCTCGACGCGATAGTGCTGGGTATGCATGCCCGTATCGACAACCCCGAGCTGCTGCGTGCGCAAGAGCTGGGTTTGCGGATCTACAGCTATCCGGAATACCTCTACGAACAGTCGAAAGACAAGACTCGTGTGGTGATAGGCGGCTCGCACGGCAAGACAACGACCACGGCGATGATACTGCACGTGCTGGCACATGCCGGCATCGAAGCCGACTATATGGTCGGTGCGCAGCTGGAAGGCTTCGAGGTGATGGTACGCCTCAGCGAGACGGCGAAGGTTATGGTGATAGAAGGCGACGAATATCTGACTTCACCCATCGACCGCCGTCCGAAGTTCCATGTATATAAACCGAATATAGCGGTGATTACTGGCATCGAGTGGGATCATATCAATGTGTTTCCGACATTTGATATATACAAGGACCAGTTTGCGCAGTTTATCAACCTGATACAGCCTATATCGGCTGACAAACAGGGCACTCTGGTCTATTGTGCAGATGATGCGGTGGTACGTGAGGTGGCGGAAGCCAACAAACGTACGGACATAGTGAAGATGCCATACGATGTGCCGAAGTATGAGGTAGTGGACGGCATCACGTATCTTATAGCCGATGACGGTCGTCGAACTCCGCTGCGTGTGTTCGGACGTCACAACCTGCTCAACCTCACGGCGGCTCGTTATGTATGTCGTTCGTTGGGCGTGAATGACGAGTTGTTCAACGAGGCGATATCCACCTTCGGTGGTGCGAGCAAGAGATTGGAGTTGGTGAAGAAAAGCGACCGCTGTGCCGTGTATAAGGACTTTGCACATGCGCCGTCGAAGCTGCGTGCCACGATACACGCTATGAGAGAGCAGTATCCTGACCGCAAGCTGGTAGCCTGCATGGAGTTGCACACCTTCAGCTCCTTGACGCAAGAATTTCTGAAGCAGTATCACGGCACGATGACCGAGGCCGATGTGCGCTATGTCTATTTCAGCCAGCATGCCCTGCAACTCAAAAAACTGCCGCCACTCGATCCTGCCGATGTGCAAGCCGCCTTCGGCGACGGCGTGCAGGTGTTCACCGACAGCAAGGTGATGGTGGCGGAACTGAAGAAAATGCGGTGGAGTGATGCCAACCTACTGATGATGAGCAGTGGCAACTTCGACGGGATAGACTTTGCGAAGTTGGCAGACGAGTTGATATGACCGTTATAAAATTACCAATCACTAAAAACATGGCTAAATTTCAGATAGGCGACAAGGTCAAGTTTCTCAATGCTATCGGCGGGGGAGTGGTGACTAAGATAACCGACGATTTTGTCTTTGTGCAGGACGAGACAGGTTTCGATATGCCGATGCAAGCGACGGAGTTGATTCGCATGGCCGACATGAGTGGCGCTGGCAAGATGTTCAACCAGCAGGTAGGTGCTCAGCAGCCAGCCGATGTTGTGAAGGCAGCCGAAGTGTTTACGCCTAAGAAGGCTGACACCGTTGAGGGATTGCAGGAGACGGTAAAACAGCTTCAGTCGCAAGTGGCGAACCTGAAAGACCAGGTGGCGAAGCTGAAGCGTCAGTTGGCGGCAGCACAGAAGCAGAACGCCAGCAGTGTGGCAAGCAACGTGCTTTCTCAGCACATGGTTGCAGACGGCGAGGCGGAGGTGGACCTTCATATAGACATGCTGTGCGAGAATCCCGGAGAGCTGGCTCCCCATGAGGCGTTTCAGACGCAGATGCGTTATTTCCGCACATGTCTCAACCACGCTTTCGAGAACCACCTGAAGAAGGTGACCTTCATCCACGGCGTAGGAAGGGGCATACTGCGTGACGAGATTATGGCGGAACTGAAAAAGTACGACGACATAGCCGTGATGGACGCACCGATGCGCAAGTACGGCGTTGGTGCTGTGGAGGTGTACTTTAAATGAATGCCCATGTCGTCTAATCACGAATCATTATTTACCCTACCAACGAAACCAAGATGACAGGGAAAGACGACAGGACAATGGTGTAGAAACAATATTGAAAATATGAAAAGAACAATCATTCTAATGGCAGTTGTGACGTTGTTGTTTACTTCGTGCAAAAAGGAGGAACTCAAGCCCGACCCGACAGACGATGGAACGGTGACGCTTCGGTGTGTGAAGCCGGCCTATCTTAAGGCAGGCGATACGGTGGCGCTTATCTCTCCGTCATACGCCACCTCTATGGAGAACGTAGAACTGACAGCCGAGTTGCTGCGGTCGTGGGGATTGGTGCCTGTCATAGGTCCCCATGTGGGGAGCCTTGTTGATGGACAATATGCCGGAACTGTAGAGGAACGTGCGGGCGACATCCTGTGGGCGTTTCGCGAGCCGAGCATCAAGGCCATAATCTGCAATCGCGGTGGATACGGTACTATCCAGCTCATCGACCGTCTCCCGCTTACGATGCTGGCGGCATCGCCGAAATGGTTTGTGGGATTCAGCGATATCAGCACTCTGCATGGTTTGCTCTGCCGTGCCGGAGTGATGAGCATACACGGCACCATGAGCTCTTTCTTGGCTCGTGGCGGAACCGACGAGACGAGCACTATGATGCGTGACCTGTTGCTTGGTCGGGTGCCTCGATACCAGATGCCCGCCCATCCTCAAAACATCACTGGACAGGCCAGCGGTACACTGGTGGGTGGCAACCTCTGTACTTTCACTCCCAACATCGGTACGCAGGCTGACGCTACTATGGGTCAAGGACTTATATTGTTTATTGAAGAGGTCGGGGAGTCGATGCACAACATCGACCGCCAGATGCGCATTCTGAAGATGAACGGTGTGCTTGACCGTTGTCGTGGTATCGTTCTTGGCGAATTCAGCGACTGCGGAACGGAGTTCACCTATGAGAATGTTGAGGCCATGATCCGTCAAATCATTGAACCTTACGGCATCCCGATGCTATGTGGATTTCCTGGTGGACACGGCGATGTAAACCTTCCGCTGGTCATGGGGGCTCCCGTAACCATCGATGTACGCAGCGACGGCGCTACACTACAGTTCAATATCGACGGCGAGCAGTATCCCGTAAACACTTCCGTCATCACCTCCAAGACGACACCGGTCAACGTCCGTATGCAGCTGGCAGGAAAAGCGAAATGATGAAAAAGATGACAAGATAGGGTACAAACCAATGATATATTATCGTTTACGTATGTTCAGACAAGACATTTCGGGGGGTAATCCTGTGGGAGGTAGGTGACTGATTGGTGCGTTTCATGTCGTATTTTTGGGGAAAAGTGTACTTTTGTATTGTTTATCAAACTATAATAAATCAATGAACAAGGTAATTTCAGTTTTGTTTCTGTTCTGTGCTATGGCCGGTTGGGCGCAGCAGCCGCTCGTCTCCACGCAATGGACGCAGAGCTATCCCTACAACCAACATTGTCCGACCGATTCGCTGGAGAACAACAAACATAGTTATGCTGGTTGTCCCGCCATTGTGATGGGGCAGATACTCAATTATCTTCAGACGACGCAGGGTACCCGGTTCGACGATGGCGATGACTATAACACAGGCAATTATATCGGACGGCAGTTCGATATCGACGACGACTGGGAAGATTATGGTTTTCCGTCGTTCCCGCAACTCAACGAGATGCTCGATTCGGTTGACGCCGCTTTTCAGCGTGGCGAGGAGCTCTCGAACTCGTTGATGGCAGCAGTGGTGTTCGCTTGCGGAGTGGCGTGCAAGCAGGTCTATTCAGCCTCTTCATCATACGGTTCAGGCACTTTTGGCGTTGATCAGGCGTTTGAGGCTTATCAGCGTTTCGGTTTCACCGATTGTCAACTGATTCGCGAACCCGACTCTGCGATGTATGCCATATTGATATCCAACCTACAAGCAGGATATCCCGCCCATCTGGCTGTCGAAAGCCAGGACGGAATGTCTGGGCACAATGTCGTGGTTGACGGCTATCGCGAAAGCGATGGTAAATTCCACGTCAACTTTGGCTGGGGAGGTTCGATGGACGATTGGTACGCGATACCCGACCCCGATGGCTTCTCTTATGGATTGACAAAGGTTGAGGGACTTATCGTGAATATCATACCCTCAAGCGAGCCGGAGGCTATTCTGGAAGCATCTCGCCCGCAGAGGCTTGAGGTCTATCCAAATCCGGCCACAGACGTCATCTGTTTGAAGAACTGTCCTGATGCTGAGGTCGAATATACTATCTTCAATGTGATGGGTAAAAAGATGGCGTCAGGCATCACTGAAGGCATCATCCATGTCGCAGGGTTGGGCAAGGGCGTCTATCTGTTACGAGTCGAAGGCGGCAAACACCATGAAACAACCAGGTTTGTTGTGAGGTGACTTTTTGAACCACAGATTATAGTAATATCGTGACAGACACTTGTCCAATGTCCGTTTGTGTGCAAGGTTTGTTTTTAATTGTCTTAAATTAACGATTGGTTTTACCGTCGGTTTTCGGCTGGAGGCTTCGGCGGTAGTCGCTGGGCGACTGGCCGAGGTGCTTGGTGCAGTAGCGGCTGAAGTAGCTCAGCGAGGTGAAGTTCATCCGGTCGGCTATCTGCGTGAGCGACAGGCGCTCGTCGTTGAGGTATTTTTTCAGGATGGGAACCGTGGCACGGTCGATGAAGCTGCTGACGCTGTGGCCGCTGACGCGCTTGACGGTGGCGGAGAGGTACTTGGTTGATACATTCAGCCGTTCGGCATAGTAGCTGACATCGCGCTCGGTGCGGCTGATGCCGGTGGCAAGCAGGTCGGTGAGCTGACGGACGATAATGGCGGTGCGGTCGCTGTGAGTGTCGGTGGCGTCGCGCCTGGCGTGGAGCTCGAAGATGTCGTACATCATCGTCAGACAGAGGCTCCCCATCATCTCGCGGTAGAAGAGCAGGTGGCGGTCGTCGAGGCGGTCGCGCAGGCGGTGGAAGTCCTCCAGCAGGATTTCCGCCTGGCGGTCGTCGACCTTGATGACGGGGTTCTGGTTGAGGCTGATGCTGCCCCCGATACTGTAGTTGTTCGACGGCAGGAGACCTTGCAAAAATTTGTTGTCGGCGGCAAACCACTCTACCTCCATCCCCGGTGCCGCCGCGAGGTTCTTAGCCCTGTTGGGGTGTGGGATCACCACCAGGTCGTTCTTCACGATATGGTAGCACCGCTCGTTGAACACGAAGCTCCCTTCGCCCGCCGTGCACAGCAGGTGCATGCAGGTGTGCCCCATCTCCGGCGCATTCACTGCCAGGAAATCAGTCGAATATAGAAAGTCAATCTTCATTTACTGCTCAGATATCCTTTGCAGGATCTCTCCTACAATAATTTCTCCGACGACAACAGAAAAGAGAACAATCCAATGTATTGGATGCCTTGCCCATCGGTATAGGGTGCAATATCTTCACCGACAATGACAATTTTTCTGAAACTATCGCCAGATATAATTAGCTATAATACCGCCTATTCGAAATTTAGTGCAAAATTACACCTTTTTTTGAATACGGTAAAAGGTTTTCACAAAAGCAAGAAACTCCGCTGCCTAATTCCCACTAATCATGTACGTTTGGCCGTATCTGCTTGCAGTAGCCGTCGTTAATGGTGGCGAGGTCATAGTGCCCGTAGAAATCATGATTGCCAAAGCATACAATCACCCGTTGATAGTGTTCCGAGGCCCAATCCCAGAAAACATACCGCGAATAGGTGTCCTCCTTTGAATCGGGAAGGTCGAGATAGGCGGAGTCACCCGCAACGAACAATATGTCGCCCGTCACCTCCAACGGATGCTCCGCAAGATAGGCACGGTTCTCTGGAAAATCCAGATGCAGGTCGCTGACAAATTGTAATTTCATGGTTCAAATATCTGTGCCATACGGACAAACCTAATTCAAAAAGTCAGTTATGTTTTCGGGAGTGATAACCTCTAGTTCGGTATTTGGATAGGCTTCGGCGAAGGTCTTGGTAAGAGATGCTTTGGTGCGCGG
>JAEEZY010000015.1 GCA_016292015.1 Bacteroidales bacterium
GGTGCGGTCGTTTGACGCGGTGGGGATGCCGATAGGGACGCGGTTTGTGAGGACGGAGGTGACGAGCGCGGAGCCGGTGCTGGTGACGCTGCCGATATCGGAGGTGGCGGTGGCGAAGAGGTATGACCTGATGACGTACTACATGAGGGAGGACCCGCAGGCGGAGGACGCCGGGGCATACTCGCGGCTGACGAACCTGACGGTGGTGGACGAGGAGACGGGTGAGCTGCCGGCGGAGGAGTACACGCTGGATGTGCTGAGGGACGAGAGCGCGGGGAACGTGCTGATGTCGCGGCTGGCTACGGGGAGTTTTGTGGTGAGTTAGTGATTAGTGATTTTGGTGATTGGTGATTAGTGATTAGACAAATGATTTTTGGGCGCCTCTTTTTTGGGGGCGTCTTTTTTGGGGGGCGTCTTTTTTTGGGGGGGGGGTTATTCGGCGCTGGATTCGGAGATGAAGCGACGGTAGGCTGAGAAGGTGTTGGCGCGGGAGAGGAAGCCGACGTAGCGGTCGTGGTCGTCGAGGACGATGAGGTTGTAGCGGTTGGAGAGCTGGAACTTCTCGACGACGAGCTGGGGGGAGTCGCTGAGATGGACGACGTCGAGGTCGGAATAGGGCTGCATGAGGTCGGTGACCTGGTAGCGGTGGTAGAGCTCGGGTGAGAAGATGAGCTTGCGGACGTCGTCGAGGACGATGATGCCGACGAAGCGGTCGTCGGGGTCGAGGACAGGGAAGAGGTTGCGCTTGGAGTATTTGATGGCTTCGACGAGGTCGGCGAGGGTGTCGCCGATGCGGACGATGACGAAGTTGGTCTCGATGAGCTCGCGCATGTTGATGAGCTGCCAGGCGGAGGCGTCCTTGTCGTGGGTGAGGAGGTCGCCGTGCTTGGCGAGGTCGCGTGCGTAGATGGAGTGTTTCTCGAAGGGGTTTACGCAGATGTAGGTGACGGCGGAGGTGAGGAGGAGGGGGAGCATGAGCTGCCAGGAACCAGTGATTTCGGCGATGAGGAAGGTGGACATGAGAGGGGCCTGCATGACACCGGTCATGACGGCGGCCATGCCGATGAGGGCGAAGGTGGAGGGGGAGAGGCCGTCGAAGCCGGCGAGGGAGAGGAGGGTGAAGGCGAAATAGCCGGTGAGGCCGCCCATGATGAGGGAGGGGCCGAAGGTGCCGCCGACGCCGCCGGAGCCGATGGTGACGGCAGTGGCGACGGCCTTGAGGAGGATGAGGAAGAGGAGGTAGGCGATGACGATGAGAGACCAGTGGGCGGAGATCGGAGAGGAGCCGGGGGAGATGAGAGGCTCGAAGATACTGTTTTGGAAGAGGGTCTCGACACTGCCGTTGAGGAGCTGGGTGAGGGAGGAGTAGCCCTCGCCGAAGAGGGGAGGGAAGAGGAAAATCATGAGGCCGAGGAGGAGACCGCCCGTGACGAAGCGAGAGGTCTTGGACTTCATGGAGGCCATCCACTTCTCGACACGGTCGGTGATGCGGAGGAAATAGACGGAGGAGAGGGCGCAGATGACGCCGAGGACGAGGTAGTAGGGAATCTGGCTGACACTGAATACATCTTCGACCTGGAAGGAGAACTGGACGCCGTTGCCCATGAGGAAGTAGGCGACGGAGGAGGCGGAGAGGGCGGAGAGAAGCAGGGGGATGGCGGCGGTCTTGGTGAGGTCGAACATAAATACTTCGACGACGAAAAGGACGCCGGCAATGGGGGCTTTGAAGATGCCTGCGATGGCACCTGCGGCACCGCACCCGAGGAGGAGCCGGATGCTCTTGGTTTCGAGACGGAAGAGGCGGCCGATGTTGGAGCCGATGGCGCTGCCGGTGGAGGCGATGGGGGCCTCGAGACCGACGCTGCCGCCGAAGGCGACGGTGAGGGTGGAGGCGATGAGGGAGGTGTAGGTGTTGCGCGCGGGAAGGAGGGAGCCTTTGCGCGAGATGGAATAGAGGACCTCGGGGAGGCCGTGGCCTATCTGCCCTTTGACGACATATTTGACAAAGAGGATGGTGAGCAGGATGCCGACGGCGGGGTAGAGCAGCATGAGGATGTTGCCGCCGAGGACTGTTGTCCAGCCGACACGGAGGAGGCTCACGTTGACGAAATGGACGAGATTCTTCAGCGCGACGGCAGCGAGGCCGGAACAGAGGCCCACAAGGACGCTGAGCAGGAGCACCTTGACGTGCTGGTTGAGATGGACGGGCTGGGTATGTTTAGTTTTGAGTTTCAAGTTTCAGGTTTCAAAGTTTTGCGGGTTGCAAATTTACACATTCTTTGCAATAAAGAGATGTTTTTGGCGTTTTTTTGTTGATTAACAGGTATCGAACTATGTTCCGATTGAGATATACAGCACTGATAACATTGCTTTTTTTGGCTGGTGCCGCCACGAGGGTGTCGGCCCAGATGTCTATAGACTCGCGACTGCTGAGGTCGGACTACAAGCTCGTGGGCACCGTGAAGTCGGTGACGGAAGCGCACTGGGACGAGGAGGGCAACTTCATCGGAAGGCAGAACAACCTCTTCTCGCGCACGGGCAAGGTGCTGGAGGAGACGGTCTATTACGGCGAGGGGGAGCAGGATATTGCTTCGATGAAGCTGTATGACTATAATGCCGATGGGACGGTGGCGGCATACTACCACTATGCGAGGGGAGGGGAGGAGTACGCTGTGATGGAGCACTTCTCGCACTGGATCGCCTTCTACGACAAGAAGAACCGGCTGCTGCGCAAGACTACCTTCGACTTCCAGCCAAAGGCCGACAAATACGGCACGCCGATATGGGTGCGCTCGAGGGAGGAACTCTTCGTTCCAAGAGACGGGAAGAACGACACCTTATACACCTTCGACAAGAAAAGTGGCCGCACGACCTCGATGCGGTATGCTATAGCGGACCAGGAGGTCCCCACGGAAGGGCACGCTACCTTCGCCTACACCGCCAAGGGCGACACTCTCTCCATCGTCTTCGACGACCCCACGGGCACCAAGCCTCTGCGCAAGGACTACGACTACAAGTATGTGAGCACGAAGCAGCAGGCGGCAGCGGCCGGCGACGGGAAGGGTCGTGCTATCTCGCCGGTGCTGCAGAAACGTCAGCAGGAGGCTGAGAAGAAAGCCAAGAAAGAGGGGAGAGATGGCGACACGCTGAGGCTGGAGCTGAAGACGGTGACCACCCGCTACAAGGAGGACAACCGTGTGGTGGTGCGCACCGAGCGTTATGACGACAGCAGCAAGCTGGTGAACCTGAACATCACCGAGACCGCCGACGGCGGTAAGAAGCAGGTGGTGGAATACCGATATAATGCCAAATACCAGCTCTTCGAGTTGGAAACGACCCGCTATGAAGGGACGGAGATGGTGTACCAGATGAAAGACCGCTTCGCCTACGACCGCAACGGAAACCCGGTGACGCGGAACCGGAGCGGGATGACGGTGACACGGCCCGCGACGTGGAGGTTCAACTACCGCGACTTTGACAAGCAGAAGAACTGGACGACGAGGACATACGAGGGGCCGGCGACGGAGACGGTTTCGACATCGGTCAGCCCCAAGGGCAACACAATAGAAAAGATAACCTACGAGGGAGCGGCGAAAGAGACCGACACCCGCGTGATAAAGTATTACTAGAAAAAATCGTAATAGCCATGAAAAAGATACTAGCGATAACTATGTTTTGCGTATGCAGCGTAGGCCTTATGGCCCAGACGCAGCAGAAACGCCTGGAGCAGCACCTCTATTACCTGGCGTCGGACACGCTGAGGGGACGATTTGCGGGGTCGGAGGATGCGATGAAGGCGGCGGAATACATAGTCAAACAGTATGAGGAGATGGGGGTGGAGCCGTTTTACGAAAGCGGATACATCCAGTCGTTCACCAACACGCTGATAGGCGACCGGATGACGTTCAACAACGTGATAGCCTGCATACCGGGTGCGGACCCGGCGCTGAAGGACGAATATGTCATCATCGGGGCGCACTACGACCACCTGGGAGTGAAGAACGGCAAGGTGTATAACGGCGCCGACGACAACGCGTCGGGTACGGCTGCGGTCATAGAGATAGCGCGGCAGCTGAAGGCAAGGCAGAGCGAGCTGAAGCGGAGCGTGATTATCGTGAACTTCGACGGCGAGGAGCTTGGGCTTTTCGGCTCGAACGCCTTTGCACAGCGACTTTCGAAAGAGAAGAAAATCAAGAAGGTGTGCCTCATGATGAGCATAGACATGGTGGGTTGGTACCGTCAGAGTGGCAAGCTGATAGTCGAGGGTACGGGCACTATTGACGATGGCAAAAAGAAGATGAAGGAGCTGGCGGAGTTGCTTGGCATAAACCTGAAGACCAAGAAGTTCGAGCGCTCGGTGATGACTGCGACGGACACCGAGGGATTCGCCAAGAAGGGGGTGGCCACGCTGGCTGTGACCACTGGCTTGAAGTCGCCATACCATAAACCGGAGGACGATGCCGACCTGATAGACTACAAGGGGCTCAGCGACATAAGCGACTACATCACGCGGTGGACAACGCAGGTGTCGTCGGACGAGCTTTTCCGCCCCTCGGGGCGAGTGGCGAAGAAGCACCAGTCGCAGGTGCAGCCGTTCGACCTGGGCGTGAATGTTGAGCTCGGAGGCAGTAGGTTGCACTACCCGTACCGAGTTGCGGTGGACGGACGCAGCCGTTTCGCCTGGAACGCAGGCCTTACGGCTCAGGTGAATTTCAAGTGCAAATGGCTCGGGTTGAAGTTAACGCCGATGTACGGCTGGTCGTTTGCCAAATATCCCGACCTGACCAATCCGTTGGAAAACAAGGCGATGACATACTATCAGGAGGGATTTACGTTGCCAGTGTACGTCGTCTTTCAGTTGAATACCGACTATGGGCTGTTCCATGCCGGAGTGGGGGCCTACTACACGAGGGTGTTCAAAGGCGGGCTGAAGAAGGTTGACCCTGTGTGGGGCTATCTTAATCGCAACCAGTTCGGTATAGCATGGGACCTTGGCTCGCGCTACCATGGATTCGACATCTCGGTCTATTTCCGCTACCAGCTCAACTCTATCGCCAGCGACTCGACAGTGCCGGCACATCTGCGAAACTTCTACGCTGGGCTCGGCCTCACATATTTCTTCTTCTAATTCTTCGTTTGCCCTATGAAACGCTATGTCTTATTACTCATGCTTGTTTCCATCGCCTGCTTTTCGTTCACGAGCAGCGGTGTACGCAACTATCAATGCCGCAAGTGCGGCACCCTCGTGTGGCAGGACCGCACGCCGTCGTATAGCGGATGTCCCGCTGGTGGCAGCCATTCGTGGGTGAACCTCGGCGAGGTGGGCAACAAGAACTACCAATGCCGCAAGTGCGGCACATTGGTGCGTACGAAACAGACGCCCTCATATACCGGATGTCCGGCAGGCAACAGCCACTCGTGGGTGTCGCTGGGCAACGTGGGCAACAACGCCTACCAATGCAAGAAATGCGGCACGCTGGTTTACAGCGAGCGCACGCCGTCATACACAGGTTGTCCGGCAGGAAGCAGCCACTCGTGGAAAAAACTGTGATTATGTTCAGTCGTTGGCGCCAATCTCTTTGAGGTTCTCGCTAATCATCTCTTTGAGGTACTTGATTATCGAGAGGTCGTTCATCGACATCCCGCCCAGTGCTTCTTTTACCTCGTCGGTGTCGAAGACGAACTCGTCCTGGTCGGTGATGTGCTTATAGACGAAATGAATGTCCTCGTGTTGCGACACGAGCATCACTATCGTTCCAGCCAAGTCACCCATAGGCGGACGGTCCCAGTGGTTGTGCTGGAACCAGAACTCAAGCCGAGTGCCTTTGCCCACCTCGCTGGTCAGCTTCATGCCTCCGCCGCAGTTCTCGGTGTTCATCTTTATGAGCGGCAGGCCCAGGCCCACCTTGCGGGTGGTGCGGGTGGTGGTGTAGGGGTCGGTTACCTTAGCCATGAACTCAGGCGTCATCCCCTTGCCGTTGTCCTCTATCACGAAGCGGTAGTCGTTCTTCAGGATGCTGTCGGTTATGGTGAGGTATATGTCTTTCGCATTGGCAGCGATGGAGTTCTCCATCAGGTCATAAACATGCAGCGAGAGTTCTTTCATGATGATAGTTGTTGAATAAAACTAGTTACTAACGGCTACCTGATACCAGCTGCCCCTTCCCTAAAGGCCATCGTGTCGATCCACCGTCCATCTTCTCCTTTCAGCGCCTTGCGGAACTCGTCGAAGCTGCGGTGTGCCATGTGGATGACGTTGTACACGTCGCCGATGTTGTTGACGAAATGTGCGTCGCTGTCGGTGATGAAGCCGAACTTCTTCAGGTAGGCGTTCTTTTTCAGGAAGTCTTCTTTTGTGACGAATTTGTTTATCTCCAGGCCGTCGGCACGCAGGTCGGGTGGCACGAATCCCAACTGGCTGGTGAGCGACGTTGTCCCTTTGTTCACGTGTGCCGGGACGAAGAGTCCGCCTATGCGGTGCACCTCTTCGTAGATGCCGTCGATATCGACATCTATGCCGTTGAGCAGGTGGTATTCTTCTTCGCCAACAATCTCTTCGTTCTCGTCAACAATCAGTTGGTAGCCGAAGCGGTCTTCGTCGTTGGGTATTTTTGGAAGATGTTCATCCAAGAACACCTGGAATTCGTCCAGCTGCTCATCTGTCTCAAAAAACGAGAGGCAATGAGCTTCCTCTTGTGATGTAACCTCCACTCCGCCCAGCACAAAGAGCCCTTTGTCTCGCCCGATTTTCTGCGTTACCTTCACCTGTCTTGTGGTGTTGTGGTCGGTGATGGCAATCATGTCCAGCCCTCGCTCCAGCGCGCGGTTGACTATGTTGATGGGGCTCATCTCCAAGTCGCCGCACGGCGAGAGGACGGTATGTATATGCAGGTCGGCCTTGTATGGATGCAGTTCGTCAGCCATTCAAATATTCAAGCATTTAAGCATTAACGCACTAACGCATTAACACATTAACGCATTCAAGCATTCAGGCATTCAGGCATTCACGCATTCAATATCTGGTAGATTTTTCCTACCGTCTCGTAGGTTTGCATCGAGGTGCTGAGGAACGGGATTCCCTCTTCGTTGCTCTGTTCGATGGTGTCTTCGGCTGCCTGCTGGTTCTTCACCAGTATCACGCATGCCAGCTCTTTCAGCGAGGCTATAGCCATCACGTTCTTGTGGGTTTGAAGGGTCACCCACACGTTGCCCATCTCGGCGTTGCCCATCACGTCGCTCAGAAGGTCCGACACATAGCAGCCCTCGATTTCCCTATCAAGTCCGCTCTCGCCCGAGAGCACTTTCAGTTGCAGTTTTTCAACCAGTTCTTTTACTTTCATTGCGGTATTTGTTTTTTCTTGATTCAAAATTCAATGTTCATTTGACTCTCATTCACCAAGCTCACATTTGTCTAATCACTAATGTCTAATCACTAATCACTAATCACAATTCACTATCTCTAATTCAGCTCTCCCGATATTCTGTCGTCGCCCCAGATGTTCTTCATCTTCTCCACGCACTCTTCGGGCGACATCTTGCCCAGTTTCTCCAGATGGCGTTGGTAGAACACGCAGTCTTCGATGCTGCCTTTGCCGCAAACGTGGTCGGTTGCCAGCGAGTCGCATGTCGGTGACCCGCACAGGCCGCAGTCTATCTGGGGCAGGCACTCTTTCAGCTTGCGTATCTTTTCCATCTTCTCCAAGGCTTTCGATATGTCGGGGTCGAGCGTCATCACCGAACGGGGTTGCACGGCTTCCACGCCGCTGCATTCTATCAGGTATTCTTTCTGTGCGTCCATCTCCCTCTCGCGCGGCACTTCGCCGTTTCGCTCTCTCTCTGCCGCCTTGCGGGCTCGTCCGTACATGCGTTCGCTGCACAGGAAGCGGTTCTCGCACGACAGCGTCGCTCCGGCGCACGACTGGTCGCATGCCCTCAGCTCCAGGAACTGAACGCCCTCTATCTCGTCGTTCTCCAGCTTCTCCAGAAAGTCTATCACGTTGTGTATGCCGTCAATAGAGTAGGAACGTTTTGCCATGCAGATGCGCCTCTCGCCGTTGGTCAGCGTCGAGAGTATGGCGTCGGCCGAAAGGCGGGGTGTCTGCAGAGGCGGAAACACATAGTCTTTGCCTTGCTCTTTGATTTTCTTGAACACTATGTTGTACAGCGAATCCATGTTGATCACGCCGTCGATTATCGACTTCACCTCGCCCACAGGGCTCTTCACCGCCGCTATCTTCGCTGCGCACGGGGTTACGTAGAATATCCCTATCTCTTTTCGCGGCACTCCTTGGTCGGTGAGCTTCTTCAGCGCGTAGGTGGCCGAGATGTCGAGCGGTGCCTTCAGCGGTATGATGTTGTCCACCAGCGACGGGTATTTCACCTGTATCAACCGCACTATCGCGGGACAGAAGCTCGATATCAGCGGCTCCTTGTCCTTGTTCTCCATTGCGTAGCGGTTCTTGGCTTCGGCGTATATCAGCGCTGCCGACTCAACCTCGAACACATGCCGGAATCCCAGGTCTTTCAGCGCCGCATATATCCGCGACACACGTATCTCGTCGGGAAACTGCCCCAGAAACACCGCCGGTATCAGCGCCACGCTGTGCGGATAGTTGTGTATCTCGCCGAAGTCGTCCTGCATGATGTATATCGCCTTCATCGGGCATTCCGAGAAGCACACTCCGCAGTCGATGCAGCGTCCTGCGTCGAGATGCGCCTTCCCGTCGCGGATGCGTATCGCCTCCGTCGGGCATATCTTCATGCAATGCGAGCATCCGATACATTTTTCGCCGTCTATGTCGAGCGAGTGGTAAAATCCTTGTTCCTTGTCCATACGCGTGTTTTTTGTTTTGTTCAATCAATCAAACGGTCAAGCGTTGAAATTCACTTCCATCTCCACCGTCGTCCCAACGCCCACTTCCGACGTCACGTTCATCTTGTCCACGTTCTTCTGCATGTTCGGAAGCCCCATTCCTGCGCCGAATCCCATGTCTCTCACCTCAGGTCTCGCCGTCGAGTAGCCTTCCTGCATGGCGAGGGCTATGTCGGGTATGCCGGGTCCTTTGTCCGCCACCGTCATCTTTATCTTGTCCGACTCTATGTCCACCAGCACCTTCCCGCCGTAGGCGTGCGCTATCGCGTTCACCTCGGCCTCATACAGCGCCACCACCACCCTCTTTATCACCGCCGGTTGCACATTCAGCTGTTTCAGGGTCTTCTTCACCGAGCTCGATGCCGTTCCCGCATTCACGAAATCCCCCTCCACCACAGTATATTCCAGATGCATAATTCTTGAAACTTTAAACTTAAACTTGAAACTAATACAGCGGCTGCAATCCTGCGTCATACAGCAGGCCGCATGCCTTGAACAGCGAGAAGGGGCAGGCAATGATGGTCATGTCGTTCTCCTCCGCCAGCTCCAGCATCTCCTCGCTCGGCTTTTTGTTCCTCACTATGATGGCCACCTCCAATCCCGCCATGTCGCAGGTTCTGATTGTCTGCACGTTGCACAATCCGGTTATCAGTATCGGTGTGTCCTTCAGCGTCAGCACGTCGCTCATCAAATCCGAGGCAAACGCTTTCGTCACCTCCTCGTCCAGCCGGCCTTCGCCGACGCACACCTCTGCGTCAAGCAGCTTTACTATTTCTCTAAGTGTCATGTTTTCTGTTTTCTTTATTGTTTATTAAGCTGATTACTTTCCATTTCCGCAAGAGGAAAACTCCCTCTTCGGAATTTGCAAATATACTAAAAAAAACGATATCTGTAAACGAGTTGCTTATAACCTCTCCAAAAACTCTGCCCTACCTCGCTTCTCCCTATCATCTCCCTACCATCTAACTCTCTTCTGACTCCCATCTCCCTCCCATCTGCACAGCAATGGAACAGCAGCTTTTGTCAGGCAGATGTCAGGAAAAAGTCAGACAAATGTCAGGAAAACTCAACCTTCTTACATCTTACTTCTTACATCTTACTTCGCTCCTCTCTTCTCCCTCACTAGCCTCACCGCCAGCCCGTTGCTCTTCCTGTCCGTCCCGTTGCTTATCGCCTCGGTCGAAAAGATGACAGCGTCGCCCATCGACTTGTCGTCGCTCGATGTCGCCGCCCAATAGCGTCCGTACGAGTTCCGGCCCCATTCCTTGTCTCCCGCGCTCAGGTTCCCCACCGCTGGCAGGAACACGGCTCCAATCTGTTCCATCTCCTTCCATTGTTTCTCGTCGTATATGTTGGTCTTGTAGCCACGTTTGTTGCCTGCCGTGAATGTGCAGCTCTTCGGCGTGTGCCACACGTCGGGCAGCAGCACCAGCCCCGTGTGCCCGCACACTGTCCCTAGCCCTTGCTTCTGCCGGGCGTTGGCCCTCTTCGTCAGCACGTAGCGCCATTCCGCTTCCGTCAGCGTGCGCCACTTCCCTGGTCTTACATCCGCGCCCCAGTCGTTGAACTCTGCATATTTCCCGTCGTTTGCATCGGTCGTCTCGGGTGCCGTGCCAGTGCCCCATCTGAAGAACTCCACCTTGCCCGACCTCGAGCTTGGATGGTCGTACTGCCGTGCCGCAAACTGGTATTTCTTTCCCTTGATGTCGTATCTCAGGTTCCCTGGGGCGAAATACACCTGCTTCCTGTCGTCTATCGAGAATCCCGACACTTCCGATACATAGCTTATCGAGGCGTTACCCCCTATGTATATCGTCACCGTGTCCGCTTTCGTCGGCGTCACCTGTGCCGTGAAGTGGTTGCCCGTCTTCACCCATTTTGTGGCCTCTATCGTCGAATCCCCTGCGCTGCTCTTTATCCACAGCTCTGTCCCCGCCTTCGTCTTCTCTATCTCGAACGTGTAGGTCTGTCCGGCTATCAGCGTCCGGCTCTTCGGTATGTTCAGCAGCTGCACCCTCGTCCACGGGCGGTACTGGTAGTTGTCGTAGAAGATTGGCGGCCTCTCCCTCATCTGGCACAGGTCGTACATCTGCTTCCCGTCCAACCCGTACTGCCCCAGGTAGGGATACAGCGTCGGAAGCGACTTGAACCGCTTCAGCTCTATCGGCTTCTCTATCAGCTGGTCCTCTTTCTTGTCCGCACAGTGTGTGAATATCATCCAGTATGGGTCCACGTCAAACCACTCCTCTCTGTTCTCATTCTGCACAAACACGCCCTCGTCCGTCACCCAGCCGGCTCCCCACATCGGGTCTATCAGCACCTCGCGCTTCTCTATCTTCACCGCCACCCAGTAGTGCACCGACGTCTTCTTGGTCGTGCTCTTCTTCGTAATCTTCAGCACGTTCTCGCAGCAGTTGCCCTTCACCACTCTCGCCTCCAGCCCCGCCGCCATCGCCAGCTCCACATACAGCCGGGCATATCCCTCGCTCACTCCGCCCTTCGCCTCCCAGCATTCCTCTGCCGTCGCAGCCTTCTGTCCGCTGCCCTGTCCCACGTTCTCGCATTCCCAGTTGTATATCGCTCGCGCCTTCTGCAACGCAGTTGTTGCTCCTTTCGTCATTCCTGACACGCGGCTCTTCCAGTCCGCTGTCTGTGCGCCTGCCGTCATCATGGCTGTCACCATCGCGACAATCGTTATTGCAAATCCAAGTCTTTTCATATCCATAGCTGTTTCGTTAATCAAAACTACCCCTTACTCTATATACGCAACATTGCTTTTTTTATTGTGTGTCACCCCATCGTTGTTGCCGCCCGCAACGTTTGCCGTTGCCGCCTGCGTCGTTTGCCGTTGCTGCCGAATCCGCCGTTGCCGCCTCTCTGGATAGACTCTCCGTTGGCCCTGGATAGGCTCTCCGTTGGCCCTCCCTGCTCTCTACTCAAAAGGGGACCAAAAGGATACCAAAAGGGGACCAAAACCAATAAACTGCAAGTCTTTGTCTTTCAATCGTTTGTGTTGTGTATTCACGGAGCCTTTTCTCTAACTGTATAATACCTTGATTGTCATGTACTTCTTCCTTTTTTTCGCCCTTTCCACTTTCCCTCCGCTCGGCATCCGTTGCTCTTCCCGTTTGAAAATAAAGACAGCACACGCCTGTCAACTATTTTTAACAATCTCTCGTTTGCCGATTCTAATCTTTGTTGTATCTTTGCCCCGCCAAGTTAAAAAAAAGAACAAAATTTTAATAACTTAAATTCAAAACATTATGAAAAAAGTTCTACTTTTTGTGTTAGCAGCTATCTTCGCTTGCTACACTTCGAACGCCCAGGTTCTCATCAACGAGGGCTTCGAGAATGGTATCCCGGCAACGTGGACTACCATCGACAACGATGAAGACGGTCACAACTGGGACCGTGGTTCAACCATTCTGACTTCATGGGAGGAAGATAATCCGTCGCAGTATGCCAATAGTGGTGCGGATTTCGCAATGTCTATTTCGTATGACAACGCAACAGAGGAATCTTACGATGCTGACAACTATCTTATCACCCCGCAGATAACTGTTCCTGCCAATGGTGCAACGCTGTCTTTTTACATTGGCTCGTGCTCTTCGAACTATAAAGATAGTTATGCTGTAAAACTGTCAACTACTGGCAACGCTGTTGCTGACTTCACCGTCACTCTGAAAGCTCTGGCGCAGGCGGCTGTCGGTTGGAATGCTGTCGAACTCGACCTCGCCGCCTATGCCGGCCAGAACGTTTACATCGCATTCCAGCACCAGTCAAGCAATATGTTTGGCTTGTGGCTCGACGATGTTAAGGTTTATTCTTTCACAGCTGTCCCCGAGATTACCCTGAATTCGGTTACCCTTCCTTACTACACTTATGCTGGCGAGGGTTTCGAAGTGGGTGGCGTTGTTCTTAATGTTTCACAGAACGCCCTTACCTCATTCGACGTGACCTATAATGTCGACGGCGGCGCCGAATCTGCTTCTTTCACTGTTTCTGGCATCAACGTTGCTTCTGGCGAGACCTATGAGTTTGCTCACAACGTTCAGGCCGTTATCGCCACTGGTGGCACCCATACCGTCAATGTGACCGTCTCCAACCCCAACGGCACTGCCGACAACACCGCCGACAACACAAATAGCGCCTCTATCACTATCTATGACTGCACCACCGCTATCTCGGAATTCCCCTATACCCAGAATTTCGAGGAGGGCATAGTCGCCACTTGCTGGCGCAATCCTGAAAACGAATTCTCAGCTTGGAACAACGCCAACTACTACATCCAGAACTACGGCCCCGAGTCGTTTTACGGTATGCCTTTCGAGGCTCACACTGGCAGCAACTCACTGATTTCCTCAGCCGATACCAACATCGCCGTGAACTGGCTCATTAGCCCGGCTATCACCATCCCCAACGACGCTCCCGCTGTCGGATTCAAATTCTTCGACTACCTGTCATACGACCCCGACGATGCTGGCTCCACCTCTTATTCCGTCATGGTTTCCACAACTGGTACCGACGAGGCCGACTTCACCACCACTCTCGCCACTTTCACCGTCTCACAGAACGCTTTCACCGAGCGTATCATCAACCTTGCTGCCTATGCTGGCCAGACCATCTATGTCGCTTTCAAGCACACCACTAACGCTTGGCTCATCCTCGACGACTTCACCATCGAGGTTGCCTCCAACACTCCCGAAATCGCTCTCACCTCGCTCAATATTCCTTCGATGGTGTCCGTCGGTGAGTCCTTCAATGTCTCTGGCGTTATCACCAACAACAGCGGCGTCGCCATCACTTCTTTCAAAGTTCAGTACACCGTCAACGGCACTGCATCCGAGGTTTACACCGTCACCGGTCAGAATATTGCATACGGAGCCACAGGCAACTTCACTCACAACGTTCCTGCATCCGTAGCCGAAGCTGGCAACGCAACCATCTCGGTCACCGTGAGCGAGCCTAACGGCACAGCCGACAACACTGCCGACAACACCCTCACTTCCAGCGTGGCCGTTTGCGGCGTCGTTTCCACACTTCCCTACAACGAGAGCTTCGAAAACGGCCTCGGCTGCTGGACAGCTATCTCCAACAACACCGAGAACGAAAATGTTGATGAAGATGGCTTTGGCGTTATCAGTGATTTCCCCTATGGCGGACATGACGGCAACTCTTGCTTCGTGTTCTCCAGCTTCACCGAAGCTACCGACTACACTCAGTACCTCATCTCTCCCGAACTCAACCTCACCGACGCTTGCAACTTGACCTTCTACTACACTCAGCGTAGCAACACCTACCCCGAGTCTTGCGTCGTGATGGTCTCTTCCACCACCAACGACCCGGCCAGCTTCTCGCAGATTGGCGAGGAAATCGTTGCCGAGGATATTGCCGGCACTTGGACTGAAGCCACTTTCAACATCCCGGCCAACACCAAGTATATCGCCTTCAAATACACCTCCGACTATGCCTGGTACATGGCTATCGATGACATCACTCTCAACTCTGGCACCGCTACAATCAACTACACCATCACCGTCCTTTCCGACAACACCAACATGGGTACCGTTTCTGGCGGCGGCTCTTTCGCTGAGGGTTCTACCACCACCATCACCGCTACCGCCAACAATGGCTACCGCTTCGTCCATTGGAACGACAACAACACCGACAATCCGCGCACCATTACCGTCACCGGCAATGCTACCTACACCGCCTTCTTCGAGGCCACTTCGCCTTCTGATCCTTCTGATCCTACTCAGGGCATCGACGACGTCAACGCTGCCAGCGTGAAACTCTACCCGAACCCCACCTCCGGCAACCTCTATGTCGAGGTTGAAGGCCTCCAGAAAGTCGAAATCATCGACGCTGTCGGCCGCGTGGTTCTTTCTCAGAACAACGGCACCGTCAACATGAGCGCCCTCGCCAACGGCATCTACACCGTCCGCGTCTCAGCTAACGGCACCACCTCCATCAAGAAAGTTGTCAAGAAATAACTTTTCTTTCACTCTACAAAAGGGCGGCTCTTTGTGAGCCGCCTTTTTTTTGTACCTTTGCATCCGCATCTGTGGGATATTTGTCCCGATATGGATGATTATCTTTCTGGAAATTAAACATTTAATAATATGGCAGAACTTACCGAACAAGAACAGATACGTCGCAACTCTCTCAACGAGCTCCGCAACCTGGGCATCAACCCCTATCCCGCCGCCCTCTACGAGGTCAACGCCAAATCCAACGAGATTCTCGAACAGTACCCTAAAGACAACACACTTTTCCAGAACGTCAGCATAGCCGGCCGCATCATGAGCCGCCGCATCATGGGTGCCGCCTCCTTTGTCGAACTGCAGGACTCCTACGGCCGCATCCAGCTCTACATCAAACGCGACGAGATATGCCCCGATGAGGACAAGACTCTCTACAACACCGTATTCAAGCGCCTCCTCGACATCGGCGACATCATCGGCGTCACTGGCTACGTCTTCGTCACCCAGATGGGCGAGACCTCCATCCACGTCAAGAGCCTCACCGTACTCAGCAAGAGCCTCCGTCCTCTTCCTATCGTCAAAGAGAAGGACGGCAAGGTCTATGACGCCTTCACCGACCCCGAGCAGCGCTACCGTATGCGTTATGTTGACCTCATCGTCAACCCGCAGGTGCGCGACACCTTCGTCAAACGAGCCAAGATAGTCAACACCATGCGCGACTATTTCAACGAGCAGGGCTATCTCGAGGTTGATACCCCCGTGCTGCAGAGCATCCCTGGCGGTGCCGCCGCCCGTCCTTTCATCACTCACCACAACGCTCTCGACATCGACCTCTACCTCCGTATAGCCAACGAGCTCTACCTCAAACGCCTTATCGTGGGCGGCTTCGCTGGCGTATATGAGTTCAGCCGCAACTTCCGCAACGAGGGTATGGACCGCACCCACAACCCCGAGTTCACCGCTATGGAGATATATGTCCCCTACAAGGACTACAACTGGATGATGACCTTCACTGAAAACATGCTCGAGCGTATAGCCGTCACTCTCAACGGCACCACTAAGGTCAACGTCTGGGGCAACGAGATCGACTTCAAACCGCCTTTCCGTCGCGCACCGATGTGCACTCTCATCAAGGAGGAAACGGGCATCGACGTGGCCAACATGGACGAGGACCAACTTCGTGAGGCCTGCAAGCAGCTCGATGTCGAAACCGACTCCACTATGGGCAAGGGCAAGCTTATCGACGCCATCTTCGGCGAGAAATGCGAGCACAAGCTCATTCAGCCTACCTTCGTCACCGACTACCCCATCGAGATGTCGCCTCTCTGCAAGCGTCACCGCGACAACCCCAACCTCACCGAGCGTTTCGAGCTCTTCGTCTGCGGCAAAGAGTTGGCTAACGCCTACTCCGAGCTCAACGACCCCATCGACCAGCTCCAGCGTTTCCAGGAGCAGCTCCGCCTCAGCGAGAAGGGCGACGACGAGGCCATGTTCATCGATATGGACTTCGTCCGCGCTCTCGAGTTTGGTATGCCGCCTACCTCGGGCATGGGCATCGGCATCGACCGTCTCGTGATGATGATGACCGGCGAGCAGAGCATCCAGGATGTCCTCCTCTTCCCGCAGATGAAACCTGAGAAGAAAGCCGCCGTCATCACCGACGAGGACTTCGTCAACCACGGTGTCGCTGCCGAGTGGGTGCCTATGTTGCGCAAGGCGGGCGTCAACACCCTCGCTCAGCTCAAAGAGGCCAACCCCAACAAGCTCTACAACGACCTCAACGGCCTCCGCAAGAAGAACAAACTCGACATACCGCCCGTCCAGAAAGAAGCTGTCGAAAACTGGATAAACAGCTAATCGTTATGCTTTCCGTCAAGCAGTTCGCCTTCAACCACTTCTCGACCAACTGTTATCTCCTTTGGGAGCAGGAGTCGAAGGAGTGCTTCATCATCGACCCCACCGCCGAGTATTCCGGCGAGGAACAGAGCCTGTCGCTCTTCATCACAAAGAACGCCCTCTCCGTCAAACGTATTCTCCTCACCCACGCTCATATCGACCATATCGCTGGGTTGAAATGGGCTTGTGAGAAATATGCTCTCCCGGTGACTACTCATATCGACAGCAAGAAGATGATTGACCGCTCTGCCGCATACGCTGACATGATGGGCTTCGCTGCCAACGACTTCAGTTCTCTTGAGTACGACTATGTCAACGGTGGCGACAAACTTTCCATCGGCGCCGACTCCGTCGAGTGCCGATATGTGCCGGGCCATTGCATAGGCAGCCTTTGTTTTGTGACAGACAATCCCAAGATGGTTTTTACTGGCGATGCGCTCTTCCGTGGCAGCATAGGACGTACCGACCTCCCAGGGGGCGACCACAACCTCCTGATGGAGAAGCTCCGCTACGAGATCCTCTCCCTCGACGACGACACCGTCGTCCTCCCAGGTCACGGCGAATGTTCCTCCATAGGTGACGAGAAAAACTGGAACCCGTTTTTATAACTGCCCGATACCCACCGACCACTAACCGCCAACCCATGCCCGTCAACCCCAAGATAGAACCTACCTGGCTCGATGTTCTCCGCCCTCAGTTCGAGGCTCCCTATTTCGCTCAGCTGAAAGACTTTCTTGTGGCCGAACGTCAGCAGTACGAGTGCTACCCCGCCGGTGGAAATATCTTCAATGCCTTCAACCTTACTCCCTTCGACAAGGTTAAGGCTGTCATCATAGGGCAAGACCCCTACCACGAGCCGGGGCAGGCTCACGGGCTTTGTTTCTCTGTCCGAGACGGTATTAGAGTACCGCCATCGCTGGTTAACATAATAAAGGAGATAAACAGCGACCTGGGCACGTCGGTTTCCACCGATAAGGGCGACCTTACGGGATGGGCCGAACAGGGTGTGCTCCTTCTCAACGCCACCCTCACCGTCCGCGCCCATCAGGCGGGTTCTCATCAGGGCAAAGGCTGGGAACTCTTCACCGACGCCGCCATACGCGCTCTCTCCGAGCAACGCAGCGGATTGGTGTTCCTCCTTTGGGGCAGTTATGCCATCGCCAAGTCGAAGATGATTGACCCAAGCCGTCACCTCATCCTCACGGCTCCGCATCCCTCACCACTCTCTGTCTATCGTGGTTTCTTCGGCTGCCGCCATTTCTCCCAAGCCAACGCCTACCTGCAACAGCAAGGCCTCCAGCCCATCGACTGGACGGACATCAGGTGAAAGAGAGTCGGGGAGTTTAAAAGTTTAATGGTTTAAGAATTTAGTGGTTTAATAGTTAAACCACTAACACATTCTTTCTACCAATCACCTTTAATCCTTTTCAACTTTCAAGCGAAGCGAACCTTTTCAACTTCAATAAGAGAACGTGATTCCCAAGCATGCCAGTATCGGCAGCTGGTTTACGCGCTTGAACGTTGTCCGGTCGAAGTAGAAGATGTTCTCGCGGCTGTATATGTTCGTCGCGCTCAGGTTCAGGTCCAGCTGACAGCGCTTGCCCAGTGAGAACTTCCGCTTCACCCCCAAGTCAAGCCTGTGGTAGGAGGGAAGGCGTCCTTTGTACAACTCTGCATAGTGCAGGTTAAACTCGCCGTTGGCTCTCGTGTAGTCGGTGCCGATTCCCTCACCGTTGAACACTATGTTTTCGTAGGCGCCCTGCGTCTGGGTGAACGGGAATCCGCTACCGTAATTCCAGCGTGCACTCAGCTCCCATTCGCGTTGTTTCCCTAAAGCGTATGTCACCAGAAGGTTTATCGTGTGCCTACGGTCGTAGTGCGGATGGTATCTCCCGTCTCCGTCGTTGCTGCGCGTCACCCATCCCAGCGAGTACGTGCCCCACACATACAGTCTCTCTATCTCATACCGCACGCTGAAATCCATTCCGTAGGCCATCCCTTTCTCATACACGAAGTCCGATGTCAGGTAGTCGGGTTTCTCGTATGCCCCTCCGTCTTGGTATGCGGCGTCGTGTTTGTCGAACATCTTGTTGTGGTTCATGTTCAGCAGCTGGCTGAAGTTCTTGAAGTAGCCTTCCAGGTTGAACGACAAATGTCTGTTCAGGTCATATTCAGCGCCGATGATGACATGTTGTGCCTTCTGCAGGTAGCTGTCGTTCTCCTCTCCGTTCCGGCGTCCCAGGTCGAGGCTGCTCTTCCCCGAGAGAAATCCCGAAAACAGGTTCACTATGTCGTTGTCCGACCGTGCGTCGAGCAGCATCTGGCTGTACAACCCTCCCGCCAGTTTGAATCGCAGGTGATCGGTGGCGTTGTATTTCATCGCCAGGCGTGGCTCAGGGCTGTGTTCCTGTTGCGACGTGTAGTAGATATAGCGGAATCCTGGCTCTATCAGCAACTTGTCGTTCACGTTGCATTTGAACGTGATATATCCCGAGATGTTGTTCGTGTATTGTGTCCCTGGGTCTTTTGTGATGCCGTATTGGTTTGTGAAGATATAGTCGGTGGCATATCCGTCGAACACGATACCGGCCTTCAGCTTGTGTTTGCCGAAGAAGTTGGTCACGTTCAAACTGGCGTTGAACCCGCTCACTCCGCTGCGTTTAGGCTTGTCTGTGGCGTCTTCCATGTTTATTTTGTAGCTCGAGTACGCCACCGTGCCGTCCAGCAGCGCCGACGTGCCGGTCACCAGCACAAAGTTCGTCCCCACGCCCCAGTTCGTCCAGTGATAGTCGGCTATCGACTGGTACGCCGTCACCTTGTCGTCATAGCGGAATCCGAACAGGTTCCACTTTGACCCCGTGCCCGAGTTGAGGCTCATCTTGGCATACACGTCCAGAAAGTCAAACGGCAGCCCTCCCTTGATGTATGGGTATATCCATTTCGACGTCTTGGACAGGTACGACCCCTTCGCCGCAACCAGATAGGTCAGCGTCGATTTGTCTTTTTCGCCTTTCTCTTTCTTCAGCGGCCCTTCCACTATCAGGTTCGCTCCGAAGGTGTTGATGCTCACCTTACCCGAATGGCGTTTCTTGTTGCCGTCCCTTGTCGTGATGTCCATCACCGACGACAGCCGCCCGCCATACTCCGCTCCGAATCCTCCCGTATAGATGTCCGCGTTCAGTATGACGTCTGTCTCGAATATCGAATAGAGTCCTATCGAGTGGAACGGGTTATAGACAATCATTCCGTCAATCAGGCAGAGGTTTTGTATCATCGACCCTCCGCGGATGTACAGTTGTCCTCCCTGATCTCCCGTCGAGTTCACTCCGGGCAGCACCTGCATGTATTGCGCTATGTCCGCCTGTCCGCCTATCGACGGCATCTGCTGTATCTGGGTCGCCGTCACCTTCTCCACCGACACCTGCGTCTCCACCTTCCTCTCCTCCATGCGGTTGCTGGTGATTACCACGTCTTTCAGCAGCTGCACATTCTCCTTCAGTTTTATGTTCCTGTTCAACACCTGACCCCTCGTCAGCGTCACCTCTTCTCTATAGTCGGCATATCCCACATAGCGTATAAGTATGGTGTATGTGCCGTCAGGTATTTTGTTTATCAGGAAGAAGCCGTTTATGTCCGTCGAGGTGGCATGCTTCGTGCCCTCCAGCAATACATTCGCAAATGGTATTGCCTCGCCCGATTCGTCGTCATATAGCACTCCCTTGATGGTGCTCTGCCCTATTGCCGCCGCTGCCATCATCACAAAAAACAACAAAGAAAATATCCGTCTCATAAATAAACTCAACTAAAAACCTAAAACCCCCAAAACTTGAAAATAGAAACTAAAAACTAAAATAGAACCCAAAAACTTGAAACTAAAAACTAGAAACTAAAAACTAATGAATAAAACTAATGAATAATCTTGAACACCAGTTCTTTCAGCAGCTCTCCGTCGGTCACTGTGCCTGTGTTCCTCACTCCTTTCGACCTCACGTCTGCTTCATGCAGGTATCCTATGCACGCCGCCAGCTTCGGCAGCGTGTAGTTCCGCGACGCACGCTCGTAGTCCTTCACAAAATAAGCGTTCACACCCATCGCCGATGCCGCCGCATACTGCGACTTGTCCGTCAGCTGGTGGTATATCATCACCTTCAGCAGAAATTCGTACAGGTTCGCCACCACCACTGGCATAGGCGCCGCCTTCGGGTTGTCGGCGAAGTAGTTCACTATCTTCGTGCATCGCACCACATCCTTGCGTCCTATCGCGTTCTGCAGTTCGAATATGTTGTAGTCCTTGCTTACGCCCACGTTGCGCTCTATCTCGGCGTCCGTAATCGCCTCCCCTTCCTTCACCGTGACAAACAGTTTCTTCAGCTCGTTCGATATTTTCGACAGATTGTTGCCCAGGGCCTCGCTCATCAGCAGCGCGGCCTTCTCCGTTATTGTGCGCCCATTCTGTTTCACGTAGTTCAGTATCCATGTCGGCACCTCGTTGTCGTACAGTCGGTTCCGCTGATATATCACCCCTGCCTTCTTTATCGCGCTTGCGGCTTTTATCCTGCCGTCCAGCTTGTCTTTGCGGTAGCATAGCACCAGCACCGTCCGCTCTGTCGCCTTCTCAAGGTACGTCGCCAGCACGTCCCACTCTTTCAACGCTATGTCCTGCGCCTCCTTCACCAGCACCAGCCTATGCTCCGACATCATCGGAAACTGGCTCGCGCTACCCACCACGTCGGTCATGTGCACATCTTTGCCGTACATCACCGCCTGGTCAAAGTCGCGGTTCTCTTCGGGCACTACGTTGTTCTCGAAAAAATCCGACAGCATGTCTATATAATAGCCCTCCTCGCCCATGAGCAGATACACCGGCGCCATCTTCCCTGCCGTCACGTCTGCCATTATCTGGCTTTCTGTTATTGTTGACTCCTTCTTTGCCATAATCACCCGAAAAGAATATGCAAAAATACGTATTTTATTTGAATAACGAGATATTGGTTCCTCCTCCTCCTTGCTTGTTGGGCGAAATGCCTCCTCCGGCGTCATCCCGCTCACTCTCAACCGCCGAATTCACGCTGCAAAATTACACCCATCCCTTTGCGGTTTACGAATAAAATGGCAAATATTTTTCAACTTTCCCGTAGCAGCCTGAATTTAAGCAATTAGCCCCCCCCAAAAAAAAAGCCATATAAGTCCCGATACAAGCCGTCAGCCGAGTTCGGCTGACAGACACCCCACTGGGCGTTGGGTGGGCGTTAGGTGAGCGTTGGTACGGAGTAGGAAATGGCTAATTTTATTGTTTTTTATCTGGACAAGAATGACACATTTTATACCGAAGGAGATTTCAGTGCTCTTTTGTTAAAAATTAACCACTCCTCACGGTTTTTGCTTTTTTGTGCAACTAACTATGCAAAGAAAAGATCTTTCACTGTAGTGAATTCGTACATTAACCCTTAAAACCTGTCAATATGAAAAGACTTTCATTCCTTTTAGTTGCGGTCGCTATGCTGGCTTTCTGCGCCTGTGACCCCGATGACGACACCGTGAACAACAATCCTCAACAGTCGCAGTCTTCGGGCGGCGGCTCGGGCGGTTCGGGTGATACCCCCGGTGGTGCTACAACTCCTGGCGGTGATACCCCAGGTGGCGGCACCACTGGCCCTGCCTCCTCTGTCGGCGGCTTCGACGCGAACGGGGCGTCCAACGCGCTCTTCTCTGTCGCCTCCGACCGTAAGGTGAGGTTTTCTTGTGGCAACCTTCAGTATCGTGCGTCAACGTCCACATGGCGTTTTGCGGAAAATCAATATGATGTCGTCGGCTCTGACAACTCCAACATCGCTGCCGACTACAATGGTTGGATTGACCTCTTTGCTTGGGGCACCAGCGGCTGGAACAGCGGCGCCAACGCCTATATGCCCTATTCCATCTCCTCCGACGACCAGGATTACTGGGTTGGCGGCGCCCCCAACAACGGCCTCTTCGGTCAATATAGCAATGCCGACTGGGGCGTCTTCAATGCCATCGAAAACGGCGGCAACAGGGCTGGATTGTGGCGTGTGCTGACTCGCGACGAGGTGAACTATCTCATTTTCGTCCGCTCCGCTTCTACCGTGAACGGTGTCGCCAACGCTCGCTATGTCCTCTCTCAGGTGGCTGGCATCAATGGTCTTATCGTCTTCCCCGATATCTATGTCCATCCGAAGGATGTGCCCGCTCCCATAGGCATAAACTCTTTCGATGTGGCTTACTCCGATAATGTCTATAGTCTCGAGCAGTGGACGCTTATGGAGAATGCTGGCTGTGCCTTTCTTCCTTCTGCAGGATATCGGCTGGGTTCTTCCGTGTCTGAAGTGAACGAATATCTATACTATTGGACTTCGACTTCTTACTGTGACAACGCTGCCGGCGTTCTGATGGTGTCGTACAGCGGCTACATCTCACTCGCCTATCTCGTGGGGCGGGGCCGTGGCCATTCCGTACGCCTGGTGATGGATGTACTTCAATAGCATCTGTTGGAAAAAAACGAAGAGGGCTCTCAATGCTGAGAGCCCTCTTCTATTTTTACGTGTTACAGGTTCTTACTTGAATCGGCGTGCCTGCCAGCCTTCCTTGGCTTTGTTTCCAAGTATCATCTTGGGTTGCTGCAACTTGCCCTGCAGCGACGACTCGTAGTTCAACTGCTTGTCTATGTTCTCATACAATGTGCCGTAGTCGATGTTGCCGCGCGTGCGTTTCAGCTCTTTCAGCATGAAGTAGGTCAGGAATCCGTGGTGCTGCTGGTCAAAGCTATAGACGGCTTTGTTCCAGTCGGCGGCGGCGAACATGACAATGTCGTTACGGATTCGCATGCCTTTCATCTTCTTGGCTTTCTTCTTGATGGTGAACAGGGTGTGCCCGTTTCTCTGCGTGCCGTCGAAGCCGGCGTCCAGTATCAGCGTTAGGTTCTTGAACTTCACTCGGTTGAACCAGCTGTTGCATATCGTGTCGAGGGCTATGCACTGCTTGATGAGGTTCTTGGCTTCGCATTTCTTCAGCATCATGTCGTCGGGCAGCGAGTTCTTGCCGTTGAAGGCTTTGATTCCTGTGGCGTTGATGTCGGTCGGGATGATGTAGGGGTTGTAGTTGGCGTCTGTGAATCCGTGACCGGCATAGTAGAGTATGATGTTGGCCTCGCCGTTGAGGGCTACGGTGATGTCCTTAAGCCAGTTGACGCCTTCGTTCTTGATGACCTCGGCGTTGGCGTTGCGCAGCAGCTTCACGTGGCGCTCGGGTATGCTCAGCGTCTTCACACAGTATTGATAGAATATCTCTCCGTCGTTGCTCGCAAAGGGCACGTTGGGCAGCGGCTTGGCGTAGTCGCAGTTGGTTATAATCAGCGCGAAGGTGGTCGTGTTCGTCCCGGCTTCGTTCACGGGGATGTTGAAATCCACATACTCGTCGTTGATGAGCTTGTTCGTCATCTCGGCCATTATCTCGTCGAAGGCGCCGTGCACGATTATCTCGATGCTGCTGCGGCGATATTGCGACCCCTCTTTGTCGTAGGTCTTGGTGATGAACTCATACTTGTTCGTGGCGCGTCTAAGCAGCGACACGTTGCTTTCCAGGTAGCCCTTCACGCTCTGCCCCCTCAGGTATGCCAGCTGGGCGTTGGTCGTGATGCCTTCCTCTTTGTTCACCGAGATGCGTATGTTCTCGCCGTTGTAGTTCGTGGGGCAGTATTTAAACTCGCCATACTCTCCGTTGTACGGTATGTGGCTTATCTCTATGTCGTCGGTGGTCGAGGTGATTCGCGTGGTGATCGACTTCCCTTCACGGAACAAATCTTTCGATATGTCCTCTACCATTATCTTCGTCAGGTTGCATATCGCGCGTGCCGAGTTCGAGGCGTTGTAGTCATACACTCCGATGGGGTAGTCGTCGGTCACACCCTCTATGTGCTTGCAGTTGTACGAGATGTCGAAAACATAGTTGTACTCGCGGCGTCCGTCTTCGCGCAGCGCCTCGGCCACATCCGTCTTGATCGTGACGAATGTCTCGTCATACAGCTTCTCCTCGTTCGGCAGGTTTATCAGTATCTGCTCTGCCTGCTTGGCCATCGTCTGCTGTCGCTGCTGCACGTCCTGGCGCAGGTAGTTCATTATCGCGTCGCGATACTGTGAGTTCACCGTGATTTCTGATGCCTTCTGTGCTCTGGCTGCGGTGGGCAGAAGGGCCACGATTGCCACTACCACCGCGATTGCTTTTACAAAGTAGAATTTCTTCATATCGTTATTTTGGATTATCTGATGAATGTATATTCGGATTATCAGTTATATACGAATTTACAAACTGCAAAGTTACACAATATTGTAAATATAAACACCCTCGTTTGCGAAAGTTGTTAATAACCAATTGTGAATAACGTTGTCAAATGCATAGATTTCGAGCAATTATATAAGCATGGGCTCTAATACTGACTCTAGTTACCCATACTGATGCTGGTTTGGTAAAAATGACAAAATAGCACCCTGATTTTATAGAAAAAGTGACAAAAATACCCGCTTGTTTTATAGAAAAAATGACAAAATATTGCGTAATTCAAACAAACAGAGTGACTTGTGAAAATACAATATCAAAGATGCGATAGCCTTTGCTCTAGTTTGTAATTTGACTGATTTTTCAAAAGCCTCGAAGAGGCTGTACTTTAATAACTCCACACTGAAAATTCACTGAATTTTCAGTGTGGAGTCAAGAACATGACTTTTTTCCGCGTCTTGAAGAGACGCTATTTCAGAATAATCAGTCATTCGTTGAACTAGAGCCTTTATCATTTGTAGTATTTTTTGTGTACTCTTATGTGAACCTATCTGGGTGCTATAAAAACAGAACCTAATTGTAACACTCTGTCATAATGGCATCAGTATGAGAAAAACAAATCGGGTCGCCAATGCCGGCGACCCGATTCAACAAATGGGGGGAATACTAATTCCTATCTTCTCACTACAACCTTTTGAGGTTGAGTATCGCCCACTTTCACCATATAGACTCCAGCCGATGTGACAGGAATCTCAACCGCTGCCTGCTGACCGCTACCTGCTGCCTGCTTAATAACCCTCCCCATTACATCGCAAACAACGATGTTCTGATTGCAAACTGCCGCCTGCTGACCGCTAAAGTCTATTATAATCGTGTTGCCGCGAGTATATACTTTCATTCCGTCAGCGGAGGTCATGTCGTCGATACCCTGCGTGCCGCCGCCGTCAGGCACAAAGTAGCCTATTAGTTCGGTATCTTCAGTTACGGTGAGAGAATATGGGTTGGCGGTGTTGCCGTCGCTCCAGTGGTCGAAGCGGTAGCCGCTGTTGGCGGAGGCGTATATGACTGCCTGCGGATTGGTGCAGGTCGGCATAGTGAGAATCTGCACCGCACCCATATTATTGTCAGCCGAGACGGCGGAGAAAGTGAAGGCACTCCCTTCGATAAAGTTGGAGAAATAGCTCCAACGTGAATAGTACGATGCCGATGCCCCGCAGGGGATATAGACAGGTATGGTGTTGGTAACGCCGTAGAAAGCATTGCTCCCAAGTGTTGGGGCTACGTATGCATGAGAATGTATCTCGGTTATTCCACTGCAGCCATAGAAGGCACTGTAGCCAATGGAGGTGACGGAGCTTGGGATGTTTAACGCTCCCGTCAATCCTGTGCAGCCATAGAAGGCCCTGTAGCCAATGGAGGTGACGGAGCTTGGGATGTTTAACGCTCCCGTCAATCCTGTGCAGCCTTCGAAGGCGCTGCCGCCGATGGTTGTGACGGAGTTGCCGAGTATTACGGATGTCAGTCCGCTGCAGTTATAGAAGGCATAATCGACGATGGATGTGACGGAATTTGGGATGATGGTGTTTTTGCAACCCAATAAGAGTGTATTTGTTGCAGTTTCAATTAAGGCGTTGCAGTTGTTGCGGCTGTCATATATGGTATTGTCGTTTTCTACAATAATAGCTGTTAGTCCGCTGCAGTCATAGAAGGCTCTTTCTCCGATGTAGGTGACAGAGTTTGGAATGGTAAGAGTACCGGTTAGTCCGCTGCAGCCCTTGAAGGCATATTCTCCGATGGAGGTGACAGAGTTTGGAATGGTAAGAGTACCGGTTATTCCACTGCAGCCATTGAAGGCACTGTTGCCGATGGAGGTGACGGAGTTTGGAATGGTAAGAGTACCGGTCAGTCCGCTGCAGTCACAGAAGGCACCCGGACCGATGGATGTGACGGAGTTGGGGATGGTGACTGAGGTCAGGCCAGTGCAGCCTTGGAAGGCGTTGTATTCGATGGATGTGACCGAGTTGGGGATGGTGATGGAGGTCAGACCTGAGCACTGATAGAACGCATTATCGCCGATGGAGGTGACGGAGTATGTGGTGCCGTTGTATGTTACCGTTGAAGGAATAGTGAGGTCGCCGGAGGGGTAAGTGTTGTATGGGTTAGCCCAATTATTGTTTTGATTTGTCACCTCTGCATTGCCGCCAACGATATTGTAATATAAAGTCTGTCCCGACGGAGCGATGGCAGAGAAATCAAAAGCCCAAGACTGCAACGCAATTCCAAGAAGGAATGCCAGAAAAAGTAATGTTTTTTTCATGATGTCAGGTTTTATTTGTTTTCAAGAAAATTGAGAATATAACCAATGCCTTCCAACTCATTTTCTATGAACGGCAGCTCATAGTGCTTTATGGCACCGGATAGAGCATTCGGTTGGTCAGACAAAAGAAACTCGTAATGGTTTTTTCCCGTCAGGAAGATGAACGTGTCGTTTTCGGTGTCGCAACCTTTGGCTTTTAGGTTGTCCAGCCGCTTCTTGGCCAGTTTCAAACGGTCGGCTTTTGGTAGCTTGTCAATTAACAATCCTTCGTAATACGTTGCTGGATCGCTGAGTTCGTAAACTTCGGATTTGCAAACTCCGCCGATTACAAGAATGTGTTTTGCGTGATGGCGCTTGGCGTATGCGAGTCCTTTCACGAACATTGGCCCTGTGTAGAGCGTTTCGACTGTCTTGGCATCCTTGTCTTTGGTGGATGTGCAAGAAAGAATGTAAATTGTTTTGCCCATAGTGTTATGTTTTTTTGAGTTAGTTAAACTTCTATAATAAAATCAGACCCCCAAGTCTCCAACGGGACATATACGTACAAAAAGAAAGGCATGAGACTTATGTGCTCATGTCCGTCTGTATCTAGGTATCGCCAAACACCTTTGAGGAAACGGGGCCTTATGGAACATATCTCACGCCTGTCGGTATGTGGATACATACACGCACAAGCGAAAGCATAAATGCTCAGTCCCTCCTCAATGAAACTTGGCGAATTTCGATACAAGGACATTTTAGCAATGCTTTTCTCGCATACTCACGTAACTCTCGTAAGCGGTTGCAAAGATACGACAAAAAACAATAGGTGACAAATTATCTCCCTTACTTTTTCGTCATCAAAGAAAAAACGTCAACTCTAATCATTCTCATGCCACAAAAGTGACAACCGAAATCAGCAAACAACACTTTTTCGGCGAGTGCGAAGCACAAGCCTTTTTCGCTTTTTTCGTCTTTTTCGATGTTTAAAATAATTCGATGTTTAAAAAGAATTTTCGCAGTTTTTCGCCCTTTTCGCGAGTTTTCGCAATCCCCACCCATAAGGCAAGTGAAGCGTAGCCTTTTTCGTCTTTTTTCGTGTTTTTCGATGTTTAAAATAATTCGATGTTTATAAAGAATTTTCGCAAGATTTCGCAGTTTTCGCAATCTTTCGCAATCCCCACCCATAAGGCAAGTGAAGCGTAGCCTTTTTCGTCTTTTTTCGTGTTTTTCGATGTTTAAAATAATTCGATGTTTAAAAAGAATTTTCGCAAGATTTCGCAGTTTTAGCAATCTTTCGCAATCAATCCAGAAGAAACAGCGAAGCGAGTTTCAATTTCGATTTTTTCGATGTTTAACTAAAGTAAGACAAAAGTAAGCACTAGCCTAGCACTAGCCTAGCACTAGCCTAGTACTAGGTACTACCTGGCTAGGTCCAACGTAAGAACTGGCTAAGAGAAAAGTAAGAGACAGGTAAGACAAAAGTAAGAGCAAAGTAGGAGAAAAGTAAGATCTCGATTTAAAGAAAGTGGGATGAAAGTAAAACAAAAGTGGGATGAAGTTCATCCATCCCACCTCATCCATCAATTTTTTAGTGGTAGTTCAGACTGTGTATGGCATCGTGGACATAGACTATTTCCTCGCCTGAGGCATCGAATCCGGACTCGTAGGCAAAATGAAAGTCCTCACAAATGAACTCTTGCCATCCGGCATCTGCCCATTCCTGTTTCATATAAGCCTTGGGGTATATTTTGTGATAGTACCGCAGGTCGGCAATAGAATCGTACAGACGGTTTTTTTATTCTCCACCGTCTCAAATGTCAAAGTGATGTGATTGTGCATGGCGGCACGGTAGAAACTCTCGATAGACAAGTGTACAGTCTAGTCAATGATGATTCTCATGCCTCCGTGTGGTAGAAATTATAAATCATTTCGCTGACACGCCGTCTCGACTCTTCCAACGAGATTCCGTTTGACAGCTCGTCTTCCGAGAAAACTCGTTTTCTCGCAACGGCGTCGTACACCGATACGGGTTCGTTAACCATCGGGTTCTCTGTCTCCTCGTGTGATTTATCGTTAGTCATTGCAAATGTTTTTTGACGTTGCAAAGATACACATTTTTACTAATCCGTCTTGCTGAGTTTGAAGGTGAACTGTCCCTGTAGGCGGTTGCGGCACAGCGCCAGTATGCCCCAATAGGCGGCGATGAAGGCCAAGGTGGCGATAGCGCTCCACAGGTCTCCCACATAATGGTTGAGAACTATGAAGACGGCAATCATCAGGGCACCGGGAAGTATGTACGCTATGGCCGCTGCCTTAAGCCCCAGGCTTTTGTTGATGCCGACGCTTACGCGGTCGCCTGCCTTGTACTCTTGCCACTCTTTGGTGCGTATGGCTATCTCTTTGGCTTTGCTCTCGGCGAAACCGCATTTGCCGTGCGCCTCGCAGCTAGAGCAGGCCGACTGTGCCTCTATCTGCACCGTCACCTCGCCTATCTCCGATTTTACCACTATCCCTTCGTGTTCTGCTATGGTCATTATTCGAAAACTAAAAACTTGAAACTAGAAACTAAAAACTTGAAACTACCCCCCAAAACCTGACCCCCAAAACTTGAAACTAGAAACTAAAAACTAGAAACTAGAAACTAATCAACCCTCTCCACATCCTTCTCTTCAACCCATCCTGTATTGCCGTCGGCGGCTTCGATTTTGAGCCAGCGGTCTATCTGGTCTTCTATGGTCACCTTGGTGCCGCTGTTCAGTTCAAACTTGTCCACGCTCCCTGCATCGGGCGACCCTTTCACGTTAATCATGGTGGTCATCACGATGGCTTCGTTGGGATGGCTCCAGTAGCGGTTCGATGCGATGGCAGTGTAGGCGAGGGGCACGATGGCGACGGCGGCCGCCACCGCCATCCAGAAGGCGCCTTTGCGCAACCCGTAGAGCGGCGTGAGCAAAAACACCACTACCGCAACGGCCAGCAAGGCCGTCAACACAGCTATCCATATCAGCCAGAATCCGGCGGTATGGTCGCGTATGGCGTTGTCATGCCAGCGTGTGATGAAAAGCTTCGGCACGGGCGTGATGTTGTTGGCTATCTTTGTGTTGGCGAGTGCTATGTTCTCCTTGGTCTCGCGGTCGCCGGGTTTCAGCCGCAGCGCCTTCTCGTAGTAGAGTATCGCTTCGGGAAAGTCGGCGGTGCGGTACAAGGCATTGGCGTAGTTGTAGTACAGCTCATGGCTGCGGTTGCCCTCTGCCACCAAGGCTCCGTATATGGCTGCTGCGTCTTGGTAGCGTGCTGCTCTATAGGCGGCGTTGCCGTCGGCAAAACTGCCCGACAGTTGAGGCTCTTGCCCATCTGCCAATTCAGATTGCTCTGAATAATCAGAATCCTCAGAATACTCAGATTTCTCAGAATCCTCATAATTCTCCAGTTGCGGCGAAGCTGTCGCCACCATCGCGAAAAGCATCGCTACTGCGAAGCTGAGTGTGCGTATCATGTCGAGCGCCTTGTTGTATATTGATTGTTTCTTTTGGCTGCTGTCGCCTGGTGCGAAGCGTGCAAAGTCAACCTCTTTAAGTGTGTCGTTTATTATCGCCTGCCGCTCTTCTGGCACTGATTTCTCCTTCAGGCAGTCCTGCACGGTGTCGCTGCTCAGTTTCGACAGCGAGATGTTGAACTTGTCGGCCAGACAACCCCAGATGGCCTTGTATATCTCTTCATAGAACTTCTCGTCGTCGCCTGTGTGCATGTGCTTCTCTGCTCGGCGTAGGCGTTTCTTGGCTTCGCGAGTGGCTCGGCGCAGGCGCACTCCTGCAATGTCCTTGTTGGCCTCCTGACGGTGATGCCAGAAAAGATAGGTGGCGAGCGCCAGGATGAGTATCATCGCTTCGACAATCCAGAACCACAGGTTTCCTTTTGTCTGCCCTCCGGCCACTGGCCGCTGACCACTCTTGATATAATTGATGTCATCCTTGACTCCGTGGTGGTCGCCGCTCGAGGCATTCTGCATCAGCTTCGGGTCGCCTTTCTCAATGGTGATTTTCTGGGCCTCGATGGTTCTCGTCTCGTACTTGTCGGTGGCGGGGTCGAAATAGGTGAATTGGAATTCAGGTATCTCATAAACTCCCTCGCTGCGCGGTATCAGCACCCACTTGAAAGTGCGGCTGCCGCTGATGCCGTTGGCATTGCGATTTATATTGTCCTCCACTTCGGGGTCGTAAGCTTCGAATATGTTAGGGAAATCCACCTGTGGGTTGTCTATAAGCGTCAGGTTGCCTTGCCCTTTTATGGTGAGGCTGTAGGTGATGGCCTCGTTCACTCGTGTCTGGTTTTTGTCCACGCCGCCGCTTATGTCGAAGGTGCCTACCGCTCCGTCAAAGCTCTGCGGCGCACCGCCGGGCAGTTGCTTGACCTTTACGTTGAGCGGGTTTGTCTTCAGGGTTATCTGCTGTGGGTCGGGCCGGGAGGCCTGTATGGTGAAAAATCCTATGTTGATGGGTTGCGAGGTGTAGAAAACTGCCTGTATCGGCAGGTCCATAACGTCAATCTTCAGACTTCCGTCCTCTTGTGCATACAGCGCTTCTCGCCCCAGCTCGTAGGAAATGTAGCGTTTCCCGTTCAAGGTCTCTTGCTGGGGCTTTATGTATTTCTGGTCGAGCAGCAGGTTCTCTGACCAAAAGCCTTTCTTTTCGGGTGCATGAAAGCCGCTGGTCAAACTGAAATCCAAGCGTGTGTATATCTTGTAGGTCAGTATCACCTGTTCGCCTTTGTAGGGATTGGTCTTGTTGATACTGATTTTGGCGAAGATGGCGTCGGCGTCGTTCTTGCCGGCGGGGTCGTAGGTGGGCTGCTGGGCAGCGGCTCCGGCGTAGGGGTCCATCTGCTGCATCATCTGCTGCATCTGCTTGTGCATGGCTTCAAACGGATCTTCTTCATCGTCGTCGAACATGCTGCCGTATGGGCTTCTGCGGCGTTGCTGCTGTTGCGGACGGGCCGCCTCGATTTTCACCTGACGTGGCTGCGTGCTGTAGCGTTTCCCTTCTATAACGCAGCTGGCGGCTCCGATGGTGGCGGTGCCTTCGCTCTCGGCCATCACGGTGTAGGTGTAGCCTTGCGATTTCTTCCAGTTCACTATCTGGGTCATGCTTCCTCTGCCCAGGACACGGAGGCCGCCGAACTGGGGGTCTTTGAATTCGCTGAAGTCGCCGCCGCTCACCATCACCTTCACTTGGAAGGGGGAGTTGGCGTATGCTGTGGAGGGTGCCTCCACTCGTATCTCCTGAGCATTGGCACTACCCAAGAGTAGCATTATTGCGCCTAATAAAAATATTCTTAACTTAAACACCGCAAAATAACTTAAAACTTGAAACTAAAAACTTAAAACTTGAAACTAAAAATCACCAGTCTTTCTCTATCCTCGCACTTTGGGCTTGGACGGCTTTTGCCTGCTGCTCTTTCATGGTCTTCTTCTCGTTGTTTTCCATAGCCTTCAGCAGTCGCTCGGCGTCTTTCTTCTGTGGTTCGGATGGCTGTTGTTGTTTCTGTTGCTCTTGCTTGTCTTGTTGCTGCTGGTCTTGCTGTTGCTGCTGGTTTTGATTTTGCTGGTCCTGCTGCTGGTTCTGCTGGTCCTGTTTGTCTTGCTGGTCTTTGTTGTCGCTACCGCCTCCTCCTCCGCCTTGCTGCTGCGCTTTGGCAAGGAGTTTCTTGGCCAGCGAGAGGTTGTATTTTGTGTCTTTGTTTTTGGGGTCAATCTTTAAGGCTTCCTGATAGTCGCCGATGGCCTGCTGGAATTCCTGTTGTCCTTGTTCTTGGTTGGCAAGGCCTTTCTGCATGTGGCTGTTGCCGCGGTTGTGGTATGCGTGGCTTTTGTTTTTGTTGCTTATCTTGGGGTCTTCCAGGGCTGCGCTGTAGTGCTTTATCGCTTCGTCATAATAGGCTTCGTCTTTGGTCTTCTGCGATTTGCGATACAGCGCATTGCCGAGATTGTAGCGTGAGGTGCTCGATACGGTGTCTTGCGAGAGTGCCTTTCGATAGGATGTCTCTGCGTTGTCGTACTTTTCTTTCTTGTATTGTTTGTTGCCGCTGCGCAGCAGCTTCCGCGCGCTGCTGTTCTGCGCCTGAAGTGCCAGTGGCATCGCGGCAATCATTATGTAAATCAGAAGTCGCTTCATTTGCGTTTCAGTATTTTGTCGAGGTTCAGTTTGTGGTTGGTGCGTTCGAATATCAGTATTTCAAGCAACAGGCAGAACAATGCGGCCAGGAGGGGGTACATATAACGGCTCTCGTATTCGGCAAACATGGCCTTGCCCATGTTGTCTTTCTCGAGGTGGTCGATACGGTTTATGATTTTGTCGATGCCGGCATTCACGTTGCCTGCGCGAACATACACTCCATCGCCGGCACTGGCTATCTCTTTGAGCGTCTGCTCGTCCATGCGTGTGGTGACGGTGTTCCCCGAACGGTCGTATTTGAATCCTGTGCGTACTCCGTTTTTGTATCTGGGTATCGGCGCTCCCTCTTCGCTGCCCATGCCTATGGTGCATACTACAATGCCTTCCGACAGCGCCTTGGCGGCTGCGGAGCGCGCGTCATCCTCGAAGTTTTCTCCGTCCGAGATGACTATGATGGCTCGTGAATTCTTCTTCACCCATGTCTGGTTCTCGTCACCGTAGCCGAAGGTCTGCATCGCTTTCTCGATGGCGTCGCCGATGGCTGTGCCTTGTGTGGCTATGAGGTCGCAGCTCACCTGGTCGAGGAACATCTTGGTAGCGCTGTAGTCGTTGGTAAGTGGCATCTGGATGAAGCTGGTGCCGGCAAACACAACCAGTGACACGCGGTCACCTCCAAGGCCGTTCAGCAGGTTGGCAACTATGCGTTTGCTGCGCTCCAGTCGGTTTGGCTGTATGTCCTCTGCCATCATGCTGTTGGAGATATCCAGGCAGATGGCTACGTCGCTGCCTTTCTGGTCGCCCTGCACCATCTTGCTTCCCACTTGCGGGTTTGCCCAGGTGATGATTAGCAGTGCCAACGCCAGCAGCAGCAGCGTCACCTTGATGACGGGGCGGGCCTTGGATTGGTCGGGTATCAGTCGCCCGAACATCGGACGGTCGGCAAACAGAAGTAGCTTTTTGCGCTTGCGGTATTCTATCAAAACCCAGAGCAACGCCAGCACGGGCACCGCTATGAGCAGGTAAAGTATGTCGGGATGTTGGAAGTGTATCATTGTAGTTTTTCGATTAAGGTTCTATGTTTCAAATTCACACATCCTCACGGTGTGGTTCTGAAATATGCCATTCCGAGCAGCAGTTCCAGTGCGAAGGCTATGACGGCTATCATCAGGAAGGGCATGAACTCGTCCTTGGTTTGGCGGTATTGGGTCACGTTTATCTTGGTCTTCTCCATGTCGTCTATCTGCGAGAAGATGCTCTTCAGCGTCTTCTTGTCTCTGGCACGGAAATATTGTCCGTCGTCGGTGGTGGTGGCCATCTGCTCGAGCAGTTTCTCGTCGATTTCGCAGTCAACGTTGTATCTTGTGCCGTCGGGTGCGTGTGCAATGGAGCGTCCGTTGGTACCCACTCCGATGGTGTATAGGCGTATGCCATACATGGCGGCCATCTCCGCCGCGCTACGCGGGTCGATGCTGCCTTGGTTGTTCACTCCGTCGGTGAGCAGGATTATAACCTTGCTCTTGGCTTCGCTGTTCTTGATGCGGTTTATGGCTACCGCCAATCCGTCGCCAAGGGCCGTGCCGTCGCGGATGGTGCCACTCCTGACGGCTCCTAGTTGCGAAAGGAGTATGTGGTGGTCGATGGTTACGGGTACTTGTGTGAACGCTTCTCCGGCGAAAACCACCAATCCGATGCGGTCTTCGTTGCGACCGTTGATGAACTCGGCGGCCACGCTCTTCGCGGCTTCAAGACGTGTGGGTTTGAAGTCCTCGGCCATCATGCTGCCGCTCACGTCAATGGCGAGCACTATGTCTATGCCGTCAACGTTCATCTCTTCGCGGCTCAACTGGCTCTGGGGGCGTGCCAGCGCCACTATTATCGCCATCACGGCCACCATCCGCAGCGCGTATGGCAGGTGGCGCAGCCGTTGGCGGAGGGTCTTGTTGAAGCCCTTGAACAACCCGATGTTGGAGAACTGCAGGGCTGCCTTCTGTTTGCGGTATCTGAATATATACCATGCCACGAGCAGCGGCACCAGTAACAGGAACCACAGAACCCACGGATGTTGGAATGTCAGATTGTGCATTGTTACGAATTGAAAAATTAACTAACTACTACAGTAAACTGATATCTATTAACTAAACTGATGTCTGTTAACTATTGTGAACTGACTGTTGGCCGTTGACCGCCTGCTGCCGGTTTTTCTCGGCGAGTGCATCGACAAACTCAACGGCGTGGCTCATAGCTTGGGTGTGCTCGTTGGGGAGCGGCTCGCCCTTGGCGAACTTCACCATGTCGGCAGTGCGCAGCATCTGGCGCAGTTTGCTCTCGCATGTCTCGTCGTAGGCGTGGCTGTCGTGGTAGGCTTCGAGTGTCTCGTCGCTCGTCATGTCGGTGGAATTGATGTTCCATGCCTCTTCCAGGTAGTTCCGCACGATGTCTGTCAGGTCGGTGTAGTATTCCTTCACCTTGCCGGCCTGCCAGAGCTCCTTGCGTCGCAGCTCTTCGAGCGATTTCAGCGCCCGCTCGTCGGGGGGTATCACTGGTTCGGGGTGCAGCTCTATTATGGGTTTATGCGCCTTCAGCCGTTTCACGACAAACACGATGGCAACTATCAGTGCGACTATGGCCAACCCGAGCAGTATCCAGCGGAATATCTCCCAGAAGGTATATCTCACTTTGATGATGGGCGCGATGTCTTTTATCTGCACGTTCACCGTATCGACGCCTTCCACGTCGTTAACGACCAGCACCAGCGAGTCTTCTGCTCCGAGCATTATGCTGTGGTCGCCTTCGTCGAAGCTCGTCAGGGTGGTGTACTGGATGTGCTTGACGGTGTCTTCCCACTGTTTCAACGCGACCACACCGTTCTGGTTCAGCTCTTCGAGTGTGCGGTAGTTCTCTACTCCGCTGATGCTCAGCGTCACCTGGTCGCCGATGGTGACGTTGTTGGTGTCGAGCTGATAGAGCGCCTGCGCCGAGGTGTACGTCCAAACCGCCAGGGCGGCTACAAGTAAAAAGATTCTTTTCATCATTCGAAATACATAAATCATTATCACCCTCGCATTTTGAACAGTTTCAGCAGTGGCTTCACGAAGTCTTCGCCGGTCAGCACCTCGGTGTTGTCGATGCCGTAGCGTTTCATCACCGTCCGCACTCCGTTCTCGTATGCCGAGTAGGTCTTGGCGAACTGCTCGCGTGTCTCGCGGCTTGAGGTGTCAACCCACAGCGTCGTGGCGCTTTCTGGGTCGTAGAACTTCACAAGTCCCAGGTCGGGCAGCCGTTTCTCCTTCTCGTCGGCTATGCGTATCGCGACCAGGTCGTGCTTCTCGGCCGCAATCTTCAGCGCCTCGTCGTAGCCTTCGTCATAGAAGTCGCTCAGCAGGAACGCCGTGCAGCGTTTCTTAATCACGTTGGTGAAGTACTTCAACGCTGTGGTGATGTCGGTGCCGTTGCTTTCGGGGCGGAAGGTGATGAGCTCTCTGATGATGCGCAGTATGTGGGTGCTGCCTTTCTTGGGCGGGATGAACTTCTCGATGCGGTCGCTGAACATTATCACGCCCACCTTGTCGTTGTTCTGTATGGCCGAGAAGGCCAGCGTGGCCGCCACTTCGGCCACCAGCTCTTCCTTGAACTGGTGGTGAGTGCCGAATCGGTTGCTGCCGCTCACATCGACCAGCAGCATTACCGTCATCTCGCGCTCCTCCTCAAAGACCTTCACATACGGGTGGTTCAGCCTTGCCGTAACGTTCCAGTCGATATCGCGCACATCGTCGCCATACTGGTACTCGCGCACCTCGCTGAACGCCATTCCGTGACCCTTGAAGGCACTATGGTACTCGCCCGAGAACATCTGCTGCGAGAGGCCTCGCGCCTTGATCTCAATCTTGCGTACCTTTTTCAGTATATCTTGATCCATAGCACTTTCTAGTTTCTAGTATGTCTAGTTTATCTAGTTTTACTAGCTCCACTAGTCCTTCATCAAGGCACATCAACGCGGTTCAATATCTCGTTCACCATCTCTTCGCTGGTGATGTTTTCCGCTTCTGCCTCGTATGTAAGGCCGATACGATGACGCAGCACATCCATTGCCACAGCGCGGACATCTTCTGGAATCACATACCCTCTGCGTTTGATGAACGCATACGACCGTGCGGCAAGCGCCAGATTGATGCTTCCACGTGGCGACGCTCCGTAGCTTATTAGCCCTTTCAGTTTCTCCAAGCCGTACTGCTCGGGATAGCGCGAGGCGAAGATTATATCGGTGATGTAGTTCTCAATCTTCTCGTCCATATAGACGTCGGCCACAACTTGGCGCGCCTTGATGATGTCTTCGGGTTTCAGTATGGGGCGCTGCTTCTCGAACTCGCCGTGGATGCTCTTGTGCAGTATCTGGCGCTCCTCGTCGCGCTGCGGATAGTTGATGACCACCTTCAGCATGAAACGGTCGACCTGTGCCTCGGGCAGGGGGTAGGTGCCCTCCTGCTCGATGGGGTTCTGGGTCGCCATCACCAGGAACGGCTCGTCCAGCTTGTAGGTCGCCTCACCTATGGTCACCTGTCTTTCCTGCATAGCCTCCAGCAGTGCGCTCTGCACCTTCGCCGGAGCACGGTTAATCTCATCCGCTAGGATGAAGTTCGAGAAGATAGGTCCTTTCTTCACCATGAAGTTCTCGTTCTTCTGGCTGTAAATCAGCGTACCGATCAGGTCGGCCGGCAACAGGTCGGGTGTGAACTGTATGCGGCTGAACTTGGCGTCTATCGCCTGTGCAAGACTTGTGATAGTGAGTGTCTTGGCCAATCCCGGCACACCTTCGAGCAGAATGTGTCCGTTGCTCAGCAATCCAATCATCATGCTCTCCACCATGTGTTTCTGTCCGATGATGTTTTTGCGCAGTTCCATGACCAGCGCATCGACAAAGGCACTCTCGCGCTCGATGCGCTCGTTGAGTTCCTGTATGTTCACTGTTTCGTTCATATTGTATGATGTTTTAGTTTTGTTCTCCTATGTCTAAATCTTTTTTAGCAATCTTTTTTAGCAATCATTAAACGTTACACACGCTCGTTTATTGTAAAAAGTGTTTTTTTTCTTTCGTAAATTTTTTTCTTTCGTAAGGTCATTTTCTTTTGTAAAAAGTTAACCCTAATCCCACCCCCCCAACCCTAACCAACCCTAACCCCTAACACAAACCTCAACCCTAACCTCAACCCTAACCTCAACCCTAACCCCAACCCCCAAACCAACCCCCAAATCCAACCCAAACCCAACCCAAACCCAAACCATCATCCCCCCCCGTCAACCACATTGACAATACTAGGCCCATACTCGGACATACCTAATATGTAACAAGAAGGTGGTACGAACATGGTACGAACATGATACGTACCATATACGGCGTTGATACGTATTTGATACGGAGGTGAAGGAATTTTATTGCTGTCTTTCAGTCTGTTGCAAAAGCTGTCTTTTTCCTTATCGCGTTGGGTGGAATTCCAAGTATGTCATTCAACCAACTGAACCATATCTCATTGCAAGATTCCACAATCTTCAATTCAACTCTGCAAAGATACGAAAAAAATCTTTTCCGAATGCCGTCGACATGTTAAATTTTCTTCAAATGTTTCCCTCTTCGACAAAAGATTCTGGCCGTTTTACGATTCATGTAAATAATCCATTTATTTGGAGTTTGTTACGTTAAAATATAGACACTTTTTCGTAAAAAGATTTGATAAACAAAAAAAAATAGTATCTTTGCTACCTATCGTATATATAATGTTTTTGAATAACAAATTAATCAATAATAACTTATGAAAAGTAAAGAACTACTTCTTGGGGTTTTTGCAGGTTTGATGGTTTGCTTTTCGGCTGTTGCAGGTGCACAGACAAAGGCCAATTACAACGTTTCGAACTTGCAGGAAATCGGTCCCGACAACATCGGCGGTAGGGTTTCAGCCTTGCTGGTCGACGGAGAAACAATCTATGCTGGAACGGCACTGGGCGGACTTTACAAGAAAATCGCCAACAACGCCTTTGACAAATGGAACTTTGTACCATGCTATCTGTCCGACGGCAGCCAGCTCACACTCCCCATCACCACGATGGTGAAACGCGACAACGGAACCCTGTATATCGGTACCGGTGAGAAAGGTTATGTCAACGGTAACGACACCGCCGCCATGGCCTCGCGCGGTCGCGGCCTCTGGAAACTGCAGGGCGAAACTTTCACCCAGCTGGTTGACCCCGCCGACAACAGCGATTTCTACTTCATCAATGAGATCGCCATCTATGAGAGCGGCTCCATCCATCGTCAGTTCGCCGCCACCGAGAACGGCCTCTACACCACCTCCGACGACTGGGCAACCTACACAAAGATTTTCGACGGCGCGGTACGCGACCTTGAGGTTGTCCCCACAAGAAAGATGCTCTATTTTACAATTCCCGGCGCAATTTACCGTATCTCGAATGTTGAGAACGAAGCCACTGTGCAGGATCCCGTTTGCATCACCACCAACGAGCCGCTTTTCGCACAAGCCGGTGGCAATGTGAAGATAGCTGTGGCTCCCTCTGACGCAAGATATTTCTATGCTCTGGTATTCAAGGCCAGCGGCGCCTTCGACGGCGTTTACCTTTCACGCGACCAGCAGACTTGGCTGAAACTCAACACCTCGTCGGTCAGGCCTTTCTCAACGCTCCGCAATGGCGAGAACTGCGGCTCCATAACAGTCGATGCTGTTGACCCCAAGACCATCTATGTCGGCGGCGAGAACATCTGGACGGGACGTGGTTTTATTGAGAACTCCATCTTCCAGTGGACCAACAATTCCTACAGTGAGGCAACCCTCAACATGGGCGACTATATGTCCTATGTTTACAACAGCCCGATCGCTGTCCACTCTGGCATCAAGCAGATTCTGCAGAGCGGTGAATCCTTTTTCATTGCAACCAACGGCGGTGTATATCACAGCACAACCATGAACTATTTTGAGAACATCTCGTATGGATTGAACACAGTGCCAGTCGTCGATTTCGCGGTGTGCCCCGACGGCTCGCTGATTATGGGCGCCACAGATTTGGCCTCTCCGTTCTTGGCCTCCCGTTCCGGCTCCAACGATGCCGAGGTTAACCACAGCGCCAATATCATCTTCACAGGTAGTGGTGCTGCTTGTGCTGCCTCCCGCTTCCAGAGAGCTCTTCCGACAGAGGCTCGCGGATTGATGGTTTCCGCTGAGGACCTGCAGTTTGGCCGTACTTACAAAGACTACAGCGACTACAACCAAACCCAGACTTGGACCACCGGTGAGGGCTTTTTCAGCAATGTCCCGGCTATCGGTTACAGCAAACCCTCCCTCGTTTTGTGGGAAACCATGAATAATACCGAGATAAAGGATTCACTGACCGTACATATAGACACTTTGGGCGTTGTGATTCGTGGTGAGGAGAGAATCCAACTGAACAAAAAGGATTCTATGGATTTCTCTGGTAACATCATTGACTCTGTCTTCAACAAGTTGCCGTTCACCATTCAGGCAGGCGACAAGATGGTGTTTTCGCATCCCTCGTTCTTCGGCTATCCGTTTGAATACACTTTCACTGAGGATTTTGTGCTCACTAACACCAACATGCATATCAAGGTCCGTTCGCCATACCATAGCAGAGCTATTCTTACGGCAAAATACAGATCTGGCGCCAAGAACATTATGAGCACTGCACTGATGGCTTGGAATCCGATGGACTTCAGAAGGGTGTGGTCGTCCGAAGAACACGGAATGGGCAACTATAGCGCCTCAATGGAATGGGCCAAGCTTTTCATCGTCAACGCTACCGAAGGATATGATATTCGTCACGTCGCTATGTCCCAAAATGGCGATGCAGCTTATGCAGTCGTTTCCGACAGTGCCAACAACGCATACTTCATCCTCCGCAATAGAGGTTTGAACAGCATTGAAATAAACGATACAAATAACGCTGTAGGTCTGTATTTCAACTACCTCTCCAACAGTTGTCAAATGATCAAGGACACTCTGATGTTCAACGGCAACAAGTATTTCTCCCGCCCGATTACATCTTTGTGCATCGATCCGCGTGACGGCGAGGATCGTTTGATTGTCACTTTTGGCGGCGAAGACGATTCCGAGCCGAACGTGATTCTCTTTGACAATGCTGGTCAGGCGAACTATACCGCACAGGCGAAATCCGTTGCCAACGCCAAGATACCGGTTTATTCCGCTATGGTTGAATACACTCAGGGCGAAGTCTATGTCGGTACCGAAGACGGTGTCTTTGTGTCTTCTGAAAGCTCATTCGCCTCTACCCCTGATTGGCAGGTATATGGCGAGTTTAATGGGGTTATAGTGACGGCCATTCGTCAGCAGATAGACACGCTTAAGAGCATCGCCTTGCTTACCCACAACGGCATCAACGAGGAGAACAATGTCTTCGTGAAGACCAAATATCCTTATGCAATGTATTTCGGAACCTACGGTCGCGGCATATTCAGAGACGACAAATATGTTACTGATACCAACAACACGGTTGTAGATCCCGAATTCCTTGGAGTTCCAGAGGTCGTGGCAGCTGGAAAAACCACTGTGTCAATCTATCCCAATCCTGCAACATCCTACACTACACTTGATATCAACCTCTCGGAGAGCGGCAACACCATCGTGCGTGTCTATGACATGAGTGGTAAGGTTGTGTCAACCGAGAACCTTGGTCACATCGATGCTGGCAGCTATAAGAAGCAGATCAACTGCCAGAACCTCCGCAAGGGTGTTTATCTGATTAATGTTGTTTGCGGCAAAGCCACCACTACTTCCAAACTCGTTGTCAAATAACAATGACTTGATAAGACAAAGGGGGTGCGGCTTTCCGACCGACACCCCCTTTTATATTTAATTGTATCAACCTTTCTAAAGAGTAAATTCGTTAAATGAATACAGATTTAGTCAAAGAACTTCAGTGGCGCAACATGATTCACACCATGATGCCTGGTACCGAGGAACAACTCGCCAAAGAGGTGACCACTGCATACGTGGGAATTGATCCTACCGCTGATTCACTCCATATCGGTCACCTTGTGAGCATCATGCTTCTCAAGCATCTCCAGCTTGCCGGACACAAACCCCTCGCCGTTGTGGGTGGCGCTACCGGCATGATTGGCGACCCCTCATTCAAAGCTGCAGAACGTAAGCTTCTCACTCCAGAGGAGGTACAGCATAATGTTGACTGCATAAAGAAGCAACTTGAGAAATTCCTTGACTTCGATAACCCCGTAAACGGAGCAGAGATACTCAACAACTACGACTGGATGAAAGATTACCTTTTCCTCGACTTTATTCGTGATGTAGGTAAGCATATTACCGTCAACTATATGATGGCTAAAGACTCTGTGCAGAAACGCATGGAGACGGGCATCTCCTTCACAGAGTTCTCCTATCAGCTCCTTCAGGGGTTCGACTACCTCACTCTGTACCGCACCAAGAACTGCCGCCTCCAGATGGGAGGTTCCGACCAATGGGGCAACATTACAACCGGCACCGAGCTTATCCGTCGTATGGAAGGTGGCGAGGCTTACGCACTCACCTGCCCCCTCATCACCAAGGCCGACGGCACCAAGTTCGGCAAGACCGAAGGCGGCAACGTCTGGCTCGACCCCGAGAAGACTTCGCCCTACAAGTTCTACCAGTTCTGGCTCAACTGCTCCGATATCGACACCGCTCGCTATATCCGTATCTTCACTCTCCTCTCGAAGGAAGAGATAGAAGCCCTCGAAGCCGAACATGCTCAGGCGCCCGAACGTCGTGTGCTCCAGAAGGCTCTCGCGAAGGATATCACCTGCCGCGTCCACAGCGTCAAGGACTACGAGACCGCCGTCGCAGCCTCCGAACTCCTCTTCGGCAAAGGCACCACCGAGCAGCTCAACACCCTCGACCGCGCAACCCTGCTTTCTGTGTTCGACGGTGTCCCGCAGTTCACCGTCAGCCGCAGCCTTCTCGATCAGGGCGTCAGCGCCATCGACCTCTGCGCTGCCGAAACCGCAATGTTCGCCTCCAAAGGCGAGATACGTCGCGAGCTCAAGCAGAACTCCATCTCGCTCAACAAACAGAAGATAGGGGAGGACTACAAGGTGACTGCGAGCGACATCCTCCAGTCGGGACTTTTGCTTTTCCAGAAAGGCAAGAAAAACTATTATATCGTGAATGTTGAGCAATAAGTAAGTCATTTGTATTATTCACTGTCGCAATTTAATATTAAGAAAATTATTTTATGGATCTCTCAGGTAGAAGAAAAAGTACCAATGTTGAAGACCGTCGTGGAAAAGGCGGAAAGGTAGCCTTAGGTGGCGGTATCGGCGGCGCTATAGTCATAGCACTTATCGCACTCCTTATGGGCAAGGACCCGAGTTCAGCCCTTCAGCAAATTAGCAGCCAACAGGTGGAGGGAACCGAATTTGTCGCGACCGAGCAGGAAAAAGAGTTCGAGGAGTTCGCCAGCAAGGTACTTGCAAGCACCGAGGATGTGTGGTCGGAGCTGTTCAAGAAAATGGGACGCACCTACGAACCGCCCAAGCTAGTACTTTTCAAGGGTAGCGTACAAAGCGGTTGTGGCGGTGCTTCTTCTTCGTCGGGACCGTTCTATTGCTCCGCCGACCGAAGCGTCTATATCGACCTCGACTTCTTTGCCGAGATGCACAAGACCATCGGTGCGGGCGGTGATTTCGCCTACGCCTATGTCATTGCACACGAAGTTGGTCACCACGTACAGAACTTGCTTGGAACCCTTAACGACGCCCATCGCAAGATGGCCTCTGTATCAAAGGAGGAGAGCAATCAAATTAGTGTGCGTCTTGAACTGCAAGCTGACTTTTACGCAGGCGTTTGGGGCTATCACGAGAATAAGATGTTCGGCTCGCTCGAGGACGGAGATATAGAAGAAGCCATCAATGCCGCTGGCAAGATAGGTGACGACTACCTGCAGAAGAAGGCTCGTGGTTATGCTACTCCAGAGACTTTTAATCACGGCACGTCAGCCCAGCGCACCCGCTGGCTCAAGAAGGGACTCACCACAGGAAACTTCAACCTCGGCGACACTTTCACCCCATCTTACAATAGCCTTTGACAACAGAGTTTCCCAATAAGCCAGAGCGGGGCTTTCCTGACGGAAAGCCCCGCTCTGGCTTTATCTCTATGGAACATCTTAATACTCCAACGCTACATTGTCGATCCATATAGTGTTACCTAGCGTGCCCACCCATGCCTCGTGTACAGACGCTCCGATAATCATCATAGCGTGCGTGGGTGTTTCGTTTGGCTCTGCCCAGCCTTCCTCTTCAATCTTCACCACTTTGCCTTTGCTGTTCTTGGCATAGTAGGTGAGACCTTTGGGACCGAATTTCATATAATCTTTGTAGCCGGGATTCTTCGTGGCGTCGCCATAAATTACAGGTACGCGGAAGTTCTTTACCCAACCCGACGACGGATGCTCTATCCTGGTCATGGCTGTACCCACTCGCAACGCATGGATATGACCGTCTTCGTCTTCCCAACGTTTCTGCAACACAAATGTTATCTCATGGGCATCGTCTCCCGCAGAGGTACTGTGGGTGGTGATTTTGTATTTTGTCAGAGTGCCTTTGTTCGGCATGGCCGATTTGTAGTCAAGTACCAGAGCTTTGGGACGCTCGGTGAACGGCACACCCCAATTCATCTTCGAGTATGGGTTGTTTGCTGTCGGTATTGGTTCAAAGATGTTGCCATAGAAGATACAACCGCTCACCAATATCTTGATGTTGATGCCGAGTACTTTCAGCTCCTCGATTTTGGTCTCTAGCTTCGCACAGAGCGAGCCGTCCCAACTCTTGTCGGGTTCCACGGTGCACGATGTCTTAGTGACACCTGATACCTTGGCGTAAGCATTTGACGAACTCCATGGGGTGTGGCCTCTGTATGGTTTATTTTCGCGAATGGTGTCGCCAGGGCCGATATTGTATATACGCTTGGTCTTGCCACCTATGATGCCGCTCTCTTTGATGTCGCGCACACACCAGGTGTTCATCTTGCCATAGGGTACGTATTTCTTTGTCTGGCTGTTGGTTATAGTTGGCAAAAGCAGTAGCAGCGTCAAGGCTGCGATGTTCAATTTTTTCATTTCAGTAGAGAGTTTGTGAATATCAAGATTCCGATTACCGTTTTTCTAAATTACCATATATAAGGTATCATCCTTTTCCTGGGGTGAGCAGCCATCTCTTCGGGGAACTCGGCTTGGTAGCGTTTATAGATGCGGTGGGCGCGAGGACCAAGGTTGGCGAATGTCCATATTGCGAACACCAATCCGCTCAACGACCATGTCAGAATCGCAAAACCGCACCACTCGGCGAACTCGCCATAGTAGTTGGCGCTGGTCACCTGGCGGTAAAGACCCTTGTTGGGGAGGTAGTGATTGGTGTCGCCAGGTTTGCGCAGGTGCCGTATTACGTTGTCGGAGTGCATGTTGGTCATCATGCCAGCGAAAAAGACGATGGTGCCGATGATGAACTGTGGTGATGTAAGCCATTCTGTGCCATAATTCATTGGCGATAAGTCAAACAATTGTCCAGATAGGCCTTGGGGAGCCAGATAAAACAGCCATCCCCCCTGCATGAAGGCGTTGAGGCTATTGAACACCATACCCATCAGCACTATGGCCAATGGCATGCGGCTGTTGCCTTTAAGCAGCAACGGGAATATGAACGACCTGTGGAAATAGTGCAGTTCAAAGAGGATAAGGAACACCAGCGGAACGAGGGCGGCTTTGTCGGCCCATGCGATGTAGAACGCCAGCATCAGGATAAACGACGGAGCTTCCATCAACACCCAACCCAGTTTGTTGTGTACGGCGGGCCCCCATTTGTTGGTATAGAATTTGCCGTAGCCGGCATCCACAAAGAAGAGGCAAACAAATACTAAAACCGCGGTGGCGGTCATGCCTACGAGCAACCAGTCGAAGTGGTTAAGCAGATAATTGATCATAATATTATACCCTTGATTTTTAGTTGGTTTTCTGTTTCATTCCAGAGCCACTCGGCCAGTTCGTGGTTCTGCCATTTGTGTGGAATGTTTTTGTGTTTGTTCCCCCGGAACAGCTGCATGGTGCAGTCGGTGGTTACTGCGTTTATAGCTGGAGTGGCACCGCCTTCAGCACTTTTGCAGAAGGGGCGGAAGATGGCGTCAGCCAGTGGGTCGAACCAGCGATCCATGTGCAGCATACGGCTGTTCACCACACCCGGGTCGGTCATGTTCACTTGGTTTCCCGTACGGCGCGCCAACTCTTGCGAGAAAAGCATGACAGCGTATTTGCTGTTACCGTAGGTGCCGAGCTGGCTATAGTTTTGTTCGGTCACGTTGAAGAAGTTCTTGTCGAACTTGGCGATATAGCAAGTCAGCGACACAGTGTTGGCCACGCGCAAATCTTTGCCCATCGCCTGTATCATAAGACGAGAGAGCAGGTATGTGCCTATATAGTTGGTGCCTATGACGCGTTCGAAACCGTTGTCGTTCATGCCAAAGGTTTTCTCCATCGTTCCTGCATTGTTCAGGAGTCCGTCCACTTTTATGCCGTCGGCTTTCAGGTTCTCTACAAACTGCACTATGGATTGCAGCGAGCCGAGGTTCAAAGTGCGCTCACCTTCGCGTGGCTCACGACGGGTGGTACCTATCACGTTGTAGCCTTTCTCCCGCAGCATCTTCACCGCTGCGCTTCCCACCGAACCGGTACATCCTGTTACAACGATAGTTTTCATCAGTGTCTAATGATGGTGCGACCTTGTTATTTCTTCCTGAATTTGTTCCAAATCTTCATCTCCAGCCAGTTGGGCAGAAGCTTGATGAGCACAGGCAGGTAGTAGTTCATCGCGCCCGGTTTCACATAGTGGCGTTTGTGCAACATTCCGCTTATGGCTCGCTTCACCAACCATCTTGGAGTGCTGATAACTCCCACGTTCACTCCCAGCTTCATAAGGCTGGGCTTCAAACCGTAGAGCGGAGTGGCTATCGCGCCAGGCAACACGGTGGTGCATCCTACGTTGTAGTTGCGGAACTCGAAATACATCGACTTCGAGAAACTCTTCAGATAGGCTTTTGTGGCCGAGTAGAAGGTTATGCCCGGCACTGGCAGTTTGGCCGCCAGCGACGACACATGAATGATATAGCCTCTGCGTCGCTCCTTCATGGCTTCGCCGAACAGCATGACCAGGCGTGTGGGTGTCATGATGTGCAACTGCAGCATGGTGATGGCCTTGCCTTGAGTTTCGGGGTCGAGTTCGTGGAAGAAGAACATACCGGCATTGTTTATCAGTATGTCGATCTCTATTTTCTGTTCTTGGCAGTAGTCCCACACCTCGCGGGCCGCCGTGTCTTTTGAGAGGTCCATATACAGGCCCCACGCCTTCACTCCGTATCTTTCGGTCAGTTCTTTGGGTAGTTTTTCCAGTTGCTCTTGTTGGATTGACACCATCAGTATGTTGCAGCCTTTGGCGGCCAGTTGCTGACAGTATTCCCATCCCATGCCGGAGGTGCCTCCGGTAACAAGTGCGTTGTAGCCTTTGATGTCTTTCATTTTATATTTTTTTTGTGACCTGTGATCTGTGACCTGAATGAGTGTCTTTTATTTACTTGTATCTGGTCACCGGGCACTATTCACTCATTTATTGCTCTTCTTCACCTCGGCTTCCAGCACCTCCACCTCTTTTTCCAGCTTTTTCGGCAGGTTCTTCACGCAGGAGTGGCATTTCATCTCGAGGGTGTACATGCGGCCGATGCAGTAGTTGGAGTGTCCGCATTCGCTGCATTTCTGCTCGCCGCTCTTGATTTTGTTCATGAAGTCGGTGTCGCGCACCAGGGTGCGAGCCATCTGGAAGGCCACAAAGCCCTCGTCAAGCACCTTCTGCATAGTGGCTTCCGACGTCACTCCGCCCACATATATCAGCGGCATTTTCAACGCTGCGCGGAACTTCTTGGCGGTCTCCAGGAAGTAGAGGTCTTTATATGGAACGGTCGGAACCATCATACGGCCAGCAACTGCCAATCCGGCTTTCAGCCACCAGAACTTGCACATGTCCATATAGTGTGCCATAGCTTTCAGGGGCATCGCGCCGTGCATCACCTCCATCGGGGCCTTGCTCACGAATCCGGCGGTCAGCACCAACGCGTCAACACCGAGACGCTCCAGCTCCTGGGCCACCTTGATGCAGTCGTCCACCTGCATGCCGCTCTTGAAACCGTCGTACATGTTAGTCTTCACCACAACGGCAATCTCTTTGTTGGCCACCTCGAGCACTTTCTTTATGACCAGCTGCATCAGGCGCATGCGGTTTTCGAGCGAGCCGCCCCATTTGTCGTGACGGTGGTTGGTGTAGGGCGAGAGAAACTGGCTTATCAGGTAGCCGTGGCCGGCATGTATCTCCACGCAGTCGAATCCCGCCTCTTTGGCGAGGCCTACGGCGGTTCCGAAGTCCTCAATCAGCTGCATTATCTCGCTCTCCTTCATGCCGCGCACGACGGTGGGCGAGTAGAGGTTGAATCCCGTGCTGGCTCCGATGGGAGTTTGGCCGCAGGTGGCGCGGTGGGTCATGTTGCCGCAGTGACCCAGCTGTATCGAAGCTTTTGCACCCTCGGCGTGTATGGCGTCGGTCAGTTTTTTCAGTTCCGGCACAATCTCCTTCTTCATCCACAGCTGACCTTTGAACGAAAGGCCGCTCTGGCTCACGGCGGCGTAAGCCACGGTGGTCATACCGATGCCTCCGCGTGCCACGGCGGTGTGGTAGTCAAACAGCATCTGCGACGGACGATATTCTTCGCACATGTTCTCAAATGCCGCCGAGCGGATACTACGGTTACGGAGCTCAATGGGTCCGATTTTGCAAGGTGTAAAAATTGTATTTTCCATATTTATGTATATATACGTTGGTTAGGTTTCCAACAGAAAAGTGCAAAAATAATAAATCAAACTAAAATACAAACAAAAAACGCCCGAAAAGTAAGCATTCGGGCGTTTTTGTGATTGAATGTTAGCGATTTAACGCTTATTAAGCTTGCTATTTGATATTCGGTTCCTCGAGGCCTAGACCTTTCTTCTTGTCAACGGCTTTGAGGTAGATGCCGATGAGCAGGGCGGCGACACCGAGGCAGGCGAGCATGACCAGTGCCCATGTGTAGTTGAGCTCGTGGGCAGCGGTGCCTTCGGGGTTGGTCGAGGTGAGCACCTTGCCGATAAGCAGCGGGAAGAGCCAGAGGCCGATGTTCTGAATCCAGAAGATGAGAGCGTATGCCGAACCGATGATTTTCTCGTCAACGAGTTTGGGCACCGAGGGCCATAGGGCGGCGGGCACCAGCGAGAAGGAGGCGCCGAGCACCAGGATGGTGACGTATGCCACGACGGTTCCGCCGACGGCGCTGCCTTTGCAGAGCGGCAGGATGAAGGCGAAAGTCAGGTGGCAAGCCACAAGCAGGATGGAGCCAATCATAAGCATCGAGGCGGCTTTGCCCTTGTGGTCAACATAGTTGCCCAGTATCGGGGTGATGGCGACAGCCAGGAGCGGGAAGACGGCGAAGATGGTTTCGGCGGTGCCACGCATGTAACCCATGTAGCAGTAAACCACCAGGGCAATCACGGCGAGGCCCATAAGACCGTATTTCACGCCTTTCTTCTTGGAGAAGTTGCTGGCGAACGAGCAGACGGCCACCATAAGCATGACCACATACTGCACGATGGTCACCGAGCCGCTACCCCAGAAGGTGTTGGCGTCGGCGGGGGTGAGCGTCAGGTTGCACTGAAGCATGTTGACGGCATATTTCTGGAAGGGGAAGATGGCGGAGTAGTAGAGCACGCAGAGGAGAGCCACCAGCCAGAAACCGAGGCTGCTGAGTATCTTGCCGATGTCGGAGATCTTGAACGGGTCGTCTTTCTCTTCGGCTTCGCCCGTCTGGCTGTCCAGTTTCTTGTCCATGAAGAAGTAAACCACGAACATGATAAGAGCTATGCAGAGCAGCACCACGCCGAATTTGACGGAGTTGTCAACGTGGACTTCGCCGCCAAGTTTGGCGAAGAAGGGCGAGAAGATCATGCAGGTGGCCACACCGAGACGTGCGAGAGCCATCTCAGAGCCCATTGCGAGGGCGGTCTCGCGACCCTTGAACCATTTCACGATACCGCGGCTGACGGTGATGCCGGCCATCTCGGCGCCGCATCCGAAGAACATGAAGCCGATGGCGGCCAGCTTGGCGCTGGCGGGCATGCCGCGGTAGAACGGGCTCACGCCCAGTTCGTCGAATCCGGGTATGTAGTTCAGGTTGTTGGTGAACCAGGTTTCAAGGCTTGTGCCCACGAAGGCGTCGCTCACGGCGTAGAACTTAATCAATCCGCCGAAAAGCATCACGGCGCCGGAGAGTACGGCGGTGAAACGCACACCCATCTTGTCGAGGATGATGCCGGCGAAGATGAGGAAGAAGACGAAGACGTTGAGGAAGGTCTCGGCGCCCTGCATGGTGCCGAAAGCCTCGCTGTCCCAGCCACGCTGTTCCTGCATGAGGTCCTTGATGGGCGACAGGATGTCCATGAAAATGTAGGCGCAGAACATGGCCAAAGCCAAAAGCAGAAGCGCCGTCCAGCGCATTCCGGCGCTGTCACGTAAGGTTTTGATTTTGTCGTTCATTGTTTTCTTTTATTGTTGTTATTTTGTTTCCAGGAAATTGGCTCAATGGAGGTGCAAAGATAATAAATTTTATTGAAAGGTTGAAATAAAATCGAAAACCGCTTGTTTATTGCGAAAAAAATTATTATCTTTGCAAACAGAATATTAAAGCCGATGTTTGGATATAAGGTGCTATATATCAATCGTATGATGGTGTTATCGGGAAGTTCCGCGATGGCATCTGGTATTAGATGTGCTGCATGTAAGATGCACGCAATCAGCTGTTAAACAATATCATTTCCGTATTATTTCCGAATCACTACTGTATCTCGGACGTATCTCTAACCGTTTAGCTCCAATGTCCCTCCGAGGTTTCTCCCATACCCCTTCAGTGCCCCTTCGATGCATCTTCGATATACTTCCGATATTTCACTAGCCACAGCATTGCCAGCGTAGCATAAAGACAACAACATAAACCTTGAATCGAAGTAAACCTTTAACCATCAACCCAATATGGCAACAATTACGAAAAACGGTTTGAAACACGGCACCATCGGCGATCAGGTCTTCTATGTGGTAAACGGGAAACAGCGGGTGCGCGCTGTGGCAAAGAAGTACACTGCGCCCAAGAAAGGGTCGAGAGTTTATGCCAGCCGCAGCAAGTTCGGCGTCCTGTCCACACTCGCCCACCATCTCCTTCCCGCCATCAAGATCGGCTTCCACAAGGAGGCGCTACGAGCCAAGAGCTTCGAGCACAATGTGTTCATCAGTGTCAACGGCAATAATCTCGACGGCGACAATATCGACTATCCCCGTCTTGTTGTCAGTCGTGGTATCGTCCCGGCACCGCGGTTCGCAAATCTCACCCTCAGCAAGGGGGGCGTGCTGCGAGTCGATTTCGACCCCACCCTGCGGAGCGACAAGGCCGAAGTCGTCTATCTCGCCGTCTTTTGTCCCGACAAGGAGGGGTTTCTGCTTTCCGATCCCGTCAATCGGACGGAAGGGCGCCTGAAGATGCGCATCCCCCGCAGCTGGCTCACGCACGCCGTACACGCCTACGGGTTTGCGCGGCGCACAGGCCTCCACACCTCGCCGACAGAGTATCTGCCGGTGGTGACGGAAACGCGGCCGCAAAACTGACCTCGGTGAACGCCCGTCAAACCTCAGGCATGGAGGTCGGCGGCGACAAGTTGAGCGGAAATGACATTAAAATAAATGGAAAAGAACGATATGAAGAAACTTGCAAGACAATGCGTGCTGCCGATTCTGGTTGCGGCGACGGTCATGGTGGCGTCGTGCGGCACAAGGCAGGCGGAGCCGCAGGTGGAGGGGCATTACACCTACAGCCATTCGTTTGACTACGACCTGAATGGCGACCACCTCGAGGTGAGCGAAACCGGCACCATGGATTTCGGCGCTGACGGCAGCGCCCTCGACTCGGCGAGGCAGACGTACACGGCGACCCTTCAGGAAGGCGGGGTGGCGACGATAGTGTTCGACTATGTGAGCCCCAGCGTTTGGCGGCTTGACGGGAAGTCGTTCAGATTTGCCGGAGTGAAGGACGAGTTCCGTATGGAGGTGGTGGAGAGCGGCTGCGACGGATGCGACACGGCACGAGCGGCGCAGCTGGCCGAGAAGGTTATGGCAGTGGTGGGCGGCAGCATCGACCACGAATACGATTTCCATCTCGACACCCTTACGTCCGAACGCCTGCAATGGAGCTACACATACAAAGACGGACACAGCGACACCTGGGAATTCGAGAGGGCGGAATGAGGGAAATAGCAATCGGAGGCCAACCACGGGTGAGGGAGAGGAGCGTTCTGTCGGGCGGGAGTGAATGTGTAATTGGTTGATTTTTAGAAAAGGAGTGGAAGTTGTGAAACTTTTTTTCAACAATTTTATTGTTCATTAAAAAAATAGTAGTACTTTTGCACTCCGATTTGAGCAGAAAAAACAGATAAAAATAACGCTGAGAAGCGCATAAAAACGAAAGAAAGCTATGGCAAAGAAAAACAAGGATGCAAGAGTACAGGTGATACTCGAGTGCACAGAGCAGAAAGCAAGCGGTGTTCCCGGTATGTCGCGTTACGTCACCACCAAGAACAAGAAGAACACCCCCGAGCGTATTGAACTGAAGAAGTACAATCCGTACCTGAAGAAAGTAACCGTTCACAAAGAAATCAAATAATAGGAGAAAAAGACTATGGCAAAGAAAGTTGTTGCAACACTTAAGACAAGCACAGGAAAAAGTTTCGCAAAGGTTATCCGCATGGTCCGTTCTCCGAAGACCAACGCTTATATGTTCAGCGAGGAGATAGTGCCCGCCGACAATGTGCAGGAGTACCTGAAGAAGAAGTAATCCGCAAGGACAGTCATCATTTTTTTCATACGCTTTTGTTTTGGCTTCGGTTCGCAAGAACCGGAGCTTTTTTTACATATATTCGCGACGAGCGCCCTTCGGTTAATGTATTTTTTGTATCTTTGCAATCTGTAATGTTGAATCATGAACATTAGCGTACTGAACTATATGAAAACCACAACTTTGTTTTTGGCGATAATGTGCCTCGTTTTTGGGGCCTTTGCGCAGGACAACGACTGGTACCGTCCAGGCGGATTTGACGCAAACGGCTGTTCAAAGAAGCTTTTCTCGGTGTCGGACACCAAGAAGGTGCATTTCTCGAGAGGCAATCTGCAATACAACGCCGCGCAGGACAAGTGGCGATTCGCGTTGAGGCAGTACAACTACTCCTGCAATGAAAATGCCAGCATAGCGCAGAACTACGACGGGTGGATAGACCTGTTCGGCTGGGGGACGAGCGGCTGGAGCGAAAGCGGGGCCACGTACTACCAGCCGTGGAGCACAAGTATGACAGAGGATGACTATACCATAGGGGGTGACCACGCCATCAGTATCACGGGAGACTACGCCAACGCCGACTGGGGTGTGTATAACAGGATCACGAACGGCGGCAACAAAGCTGGTATGTGGCGGACGCTGACCAAGGAGGAGTGGAGCTACCTGGTGGGTAGCAGCGCAGCCAGAAACCAAAAATGGGGTTTTGCGACGATACAAGGGATATATAAGGGGTTGGTGATACTGCCAGACGAGTGGACGACACCCAACGGCTTGAGTTTCACTTACGGTCGTTCAAATGTTTACGGCACTAACAAATACACGATGAGCGAGTGGCAGCAGATGGAGGCAGCGGGAGCGGTGTTTCTGCCCGCTGCGGGAAACCGTGCGAACAGGGCTATGTATGGTTTAGGTGAAGAGGGGCATTACTGGACGAGCAGCGCACGCGACGATTTGGTGAACTATTCTATGTCGTCAAGCGTCTGTTTTAAATCGACCACCTTCACCACGGCATCTACCAGCACACGTGGTAATGGTTATTCGGTACGATTGGTCCGCGACAGCCGAGAGTCGCGTGGTTTGGCGTTTGACGAGGATGGGGCTTCCTACAAGCGCTTCTCGGTGTCGGACACCTCGACGGTACGCTTCTCGAAAGGCAACCTGCAGTACAATGCAGCAAAGAACGTCTGGCGGTTTGCGGCGAAGCAGTATTACCGCGTTGGCGAGGGAAATGCGAACATATCCCAATCCTACGACGGTTGGATAGACCTTTTCGGCTGGGGCACCTCTGGCTGGAACAGTGGGGCAAGTGCCTACCAACCGTGGAGTATAAGTACAGATGGTACCGATTATCAACCTGGAGGAAGTGAGACAGCTAACCTCACTGGTGACTATGCCAATGCCGATTGGGGTCATTATAACCGTATCAACAATGGTGGCAACAAGGTGGAACAATGGCGAGTGTTGACGGTAGACGAGTGGGATTACCTGATAGGTAATAATGCGCAACGCATCGGCAAATACGGACTTGCGACGATTAATGGGGCTGCAAAGTCATATACGGGCATGGTGTTGCTGCCGGACGACTGGACTTTACCTAACGGCTTGACCTTCACGGCTGGATATGGTAATGAGTGGACCACTAACACATACACAATGAACCAATGGCTGAAGATGGAGGCGGCTGGAGCACTCTTTCTACCTGCCGCAGGATGGCGCTCTGGATCTAGTGTCAACTATGTGGGAACTGGTGGATACTATTGGTCTTCATCGATCGGTGATGAGCGGTATGCATGGGGGTTGTATGTGAGGTACGAAGTGTTCACAGATGCCGATGATTTCATTCGCTCTAGTGGTCGGTCGGTTCGCCTAGTAAAGGATTGATCCGTTGTGCCGGATTTGCAATCCAGCACCTCTCTCTTTTCGGATTTGCAATCCGCCACTTTTTTAGTATATTTGTAACTTGCTTTCGTTGAACGAGGTGAGTGTAATGAATTGATATATATATAAATAATATGGCTTACAAGGAATATAAGCAGCTTAATTTGACTCAGATCGGCACGGATGTGCGCCGTCTCTGGGAGGAAAACAAGACATTCGAGAAAGGTCAGGAACTGTTGAAAGGACATCCGTCGTATGTCTTCTACGACGGCCCCCCGTCGGCCAACGGCAAGCCGGGCATACACCATGTGATGGCCCGCACGATAAAGGACGTCTTCTGCCGCTACAAGGCGCAGAAGGGATACTTTGTGGATCGCAAGGCCGGATGGGACACCCACGGCCTTCCCGTGGAGCTGGGCGTGGAGAAGAACCTTGGCATCACGAAAGAGGACATAGGCAAGAAGATATCGGTTGACGACTACAACAAGGCTTGCCGCACCGAGGTGCTGAAATACAAGGACCTGTGGGACGAGCTCACGCGGCAGATGGGCTACTGGGTCGATTTGGAGCATCCATATATCACTTTCGACAACGAGTATATAGAGACCTTGTGGTTCCTGCTGAAGAAGCTCTACGACAAAGGACTTCTGTACAAAGGCTACACCATACAGCCCTACTCGCCAGCTGCCGGCACCGGCCTCTCGAGCCACGAGCTCAATATGCCCGGCTGCTACAGGGATGTGAAAGACCTCACCTGTGTGGCGATGTTTAAGATAGTGTCGGGCTTGTCGGGCTTGTCGGACATGGACACTTACGCTATCGCTTGGACGACGACGCCGTGGACACTGCCTTCGAACACAGCATTGTGCGTCGGTCCTTCGATTGACTATGTGCTTATTGAAACGACGCACCCTTACAAGGAGACACCTTGCCGCATCATTATGGCGAAGGCTTTGGTGGGCAGCATGTTCCCCGAAGGGAATTCGCCGGAATATAAGATAGTGGCCGAGTGCAAGGGCAAGGAGCTCGAGGGCGTCCGCTACGAGCAGCTTATCCCATGGGTGAAGCCGACGGGCGACGACGCTTTCCGCATCATCTTGGGTGACTACGTAACAACCGAGGACGGAACGGGCATAGTGCATATAGCACCCACCTTTGGCGCTGACGACGCAAGGGTGGCGAAGAAGGCCGGCATCGGTGAACTGCTGCTCTTCGACCGCGACGGCAAGCAGATGCCTATGGTCGATAAGAAAGGCCGTTTTGCTCCGATTGAGGACCTCGACCCCGAATGGGTGAAGGCCAATGTGAATGCCGAACTCTATGCCCCGTATGCAGGCAAGTTTGTCAAGAACGCCTACGACCCGACGAAGACGGAGAAAGACCCGTCGCTGGATGTGGATATAGTGGTGATGCTGAAAGGCGAAGGCAAACTTTTCAAGAGCGAGAAGCATACCCACAGCTATCCCCACTGCTGGCGAACCGACAAGCCGGTGCTCTACTACCCGCTCGACAGCTGGTTTATCCGCACCACCGCCGTGAAGGAGCGCATGATAGAGCTGAACAAGACCATCAACTGGAAACCTGAAGCCACAGGCAGCGGCCGCTTCGGCAACTGGCTTGAGAACATAGTGGATTGGAACCTCAGCCGCAGCCGCTACTGGGGCACGCCGCTACCGATATGGCGCACCGAGGATGGCAAAGAGGAAAAATGCATAGGCAGCGTCGAAGAACTCCGCAAGGAAATAGAGAAAGCTGTGGCAGCAGGATTGATGAAGGAGAATCCCTATGCTTCGGAAGACTATACCAGATTTGATCTCCACCGTCCGTATATCGATGGCGTGGTGCTGGTGTCGGACAGCGGCAAGCCGATGCGTCGCGAGCCCGATCTGATAGACGTGTGGTTCGACAGCGGTGCCATGCCATACGCCCAGATACACTATATGGGCGAGCAGCTCAAGAAAGAGCAGTTCCCGGCCGACTTCATAGGCGAAGGCGTTGACCAGACGCGAGGCTGGTTCTACACGCTGCACGCCATAGCCACCATGTGTTTCGACTCGGTGGCGTTCAAGAACGTGGTGTCGAACGGATTGGTGCTCGACAAGAACGGCAACAAGATGTCGAAGCGACTCGGCAACGCCGTTGACCCGTTCGAGACGCTCGGCAAACAAGGTCCCGACGCCACCCGCTGGTATATGATTACCAATTCGCAGCCGTGGGACAACCTGAAGTTCGACGTCGAAGGAGTCGATGAGGTTAGAAGAAAACTGTTCGGCACGCTGTATAACACCTACAGCTTCTTCGCATTGTACGCCAACATCGACGGCTTCGAGTACAAGGAGGCCGACCTGCCGATAGAGAAGCGTCCGGAGATTGACCGCTGGATACTGTCAGAGCTCAACACCCTCACCAAGACCGTCGATGAGGCCCTGGCCGACTATGAGCCAACCCGTGCAGGGCGAGCCATACAGGAGTTTGTCGATGCATACCTGAGCAACTGGTATGTGCGCCTGAGCCGTCGCCGTTTCTGGAAAGGCGACTACTCGGACGACAAGATATCGGCTTATCAGACGCTTTACACCTGCCTTGAGACGTTGAGCCGCCTGATGGCACCAATTGCACCGTTCTTTAGTGAGCGGATGTTCATGGACCTGAACAGCGTGACACACCGCCTCGATGTAGAGTCAGTGCACCACGCCGCCTTCCCGACGGTACACGAAGAGATGATAGACAAAGAGCTTGAGGAGCGAATGCAGCTGGCTCAGCAGATTTGCTCGATGGGACTCTCGCTCCGCAAGAAGAGCAACCTGCGAGTGCGCCAGCCGCTCTCGAAGATATCGATTCCGGTGCATGGAGAACATTTCCAGCGTCAGGTGGAGGCAGTAACCAACCTCATCTGCTCGGAGCTGAACATCAAGGGTGTGGAGTTTCTGTCAGCCGACAACAACCTGCTGGTGAAGCGCATCAAGCCCAACTTCAAGACGCTCGGCCCACGCTACGGCAAGATAATGAAAGCCATCAACGCCGAGGTTACGGCGTTCACGCAGGAGCAGATAAACAAGCTCGAAGCCGACGGCTGTTACGAGATGACCGTCGAGGGACAGCCGGTGGAGTTGACGCTGGCCGATGTGGAGATAGCCACACAGGATATACCCGGGTGGGTTGTTGCCAACGAGGGCAGCCTCACCGTAGCGCTCGACATCACCGTCACGCCAGAACTGCGAGCCGAAGGCATCGCCCGCGAGCTGGTCAACCGCATACAGAACATCCGCAAGGAAGGATTCGACGTCACCGACCGCATAGAGGTGCAGCTGCAAAGCGGCGAGTGGGACGAGGCGGTGAAGATGCACATGGATTACATCTGCAACGAGACGCTATGCACCAAGTTGGATTTGGTGAAGGAAGTGACCGCTGCCAACAAGCAGCAGGTAGAGATTGTCGATGGTAGGAACTGCGAGATAGCTATAAAGAAAAACTAAGAGACGATTGTTATGAATACCGCATTGATTGTCATCGCCATCGTGTGTGTGGTTGTCGGGTTGATAGGTTCGGTTGTGCCCGCCCTTCCGGGGCCTCCGGTGAGTTGGGTGGGACTGCTGGTCTTTGCCTTTACCACACAGGCGTGGAGTCACATCTGGTGGGTGGTAGGGATAACAGGGGCAATCACGTTGTTCCTCATCCTGCTCGACTACCTAATGCCAGGATGGACAGCCAAGCACTTTGGCGGTTCCAAGCGAGGGATGCATGGCGCCAATCTCGGCGCCCTTGTGTCGCTTGTGGTGTTTCCGATACTGGGTGTGGTCATAGGGCCGGCCAATATTATCGGCATAATACTGGGGCCGTTTGTGGGAGCGTATATCGGAGAACTCACAACCGGAGCCGACGGAGCGGTGGCGCTCAAGGCCGCTTTCGGTTCATTCCTGGGTCTGCTGGGGAGCACCCTGGTGAAATTCTTCTTCGCACTCTTCCTTTTCATCTACGTAATAGTCGATATCTTCGTATAACGAACACTATTGTCTAATCGCTAATCACCAACTGATAATGCCAACTATCGAAGAAATAAAAAAACTTGCACACGACAATATAGAGTCGGTCATAGAGATGCGGCGGTGGCTGCACCGCCATCCCGACCTCTCGCAGCAGGAGTATGGCACGATGAACTATGTGGCGGAGAGGCTGCGAGAGATGGGGCTCGAGCCCAAGACAGGCATAGGCAAGACAGGATGTATGGCTATGATACGCGGAGGCGTTGAGCCCGACAGCTACTGTGTGGCCCTGCGCTCCGACTACGACGCGCTGCCGCTGCAGGAGGCTACGGGATTGCCGTTTGCGTCGGAGAATCCCGGTGTGATGCACGCCTGCGGACACGATATGCACACCAGTTCGCTGCTCGGCGCAGCCAAGATACTGGTGGCGATGAAAGAGCAGTTGCACGGAAGCATCATGCTCATATTCGAGCCGTCGGAGGAGATGTATCCAGGCGGCGCAAGGATGATGATGGACGATGGGCTTTTCGACGAGGTGACGCCAAACGAGATATATTCGTTCCATTGTCTGCCCGAGATGGATTATGGTTACGTGGGTATGCGCAAGGGCAAGTATATGGCATCGACCGACGAGCTCTACTGGACGGTGAAGGGTAGGGGAGGGCATGGTGCCACCCCGCACCTGAGCGTCGATCCCATACTTATCGCCAGCCATATAGTGGTGGCGTTGCAGCAGATTGTGAGCCGCAACGCAGCTCCGATGATGCCGACAACCCTCTCATTCGGAAAATTTATCGGCAGCGGCCGCACCAACATAATACCCGACGAGGTGAAGATGGAGGGCATCATACGCACCTTCGATGAGAAATGGCGTCTCGAATGCCACGAGAAGATACGCAAGATAAGCTGCGGTATAGCCGAGAGCATGGGCGGCGAATGCGATCTCTTCATCGACTACGGCTACCCATACGTGTTCAACGACGACGAGTGCACCCAACAGGTGCACGACAACGCCGTCGCCTTCCTCGGCGAGGACAAGGTGAAGTGGCTCGACCTGAGGATGACGGCAGAGGATTTCGCCTTCTTCGCACAGAAGATACCCGCCTGCTACTTCCGCATAGGGATACACGAGCCGGGAACGCCGTTCTGCAACCTACACCGCCCCAACCTGATGGTGGATGAACGTAGCATTGAGTTGGCAAACGGCTTGATAGCGTACAACGCAATAAGGGCGCTGGAGAACAGAATAAAAAACAAGTAAAACGAAAACGAATCCAATGAGGAGGGTTTTGGTCATAGCGACATTGTGTCTGATGCTGACGGCGTCGGGTGAGGTTTATGGCCAGGAGGTTGGACATCCACGAGTTGGCTTGGCCCTCAGTGGAGGAGGCGCGAAGGGAGCGGCACATATCGGAGTGCTGAAATATTTGGTTGAGCAGGGTGTGCCTATCGACTATATTTCCGGCACCAGCATGGGCTCTATCGTTGGAGGACTTTATGCCATCGGCTATACCGCCGACCAGTTGGATTCGCTGATAAGCAATCTTGATTGGTCACAGTATATCACCGGAGGGCTTGACCGTCGTTACCGTTCGGCTTCGTCGCGTATGGAGCGGAGCGCCTATCTTCTTTCGGTGCCGTTCAACCTAGGTACCCTCGACTCGAACATCACCGAAGCGCGGCGTCGAGGCAATGGGTTCATCGCATCGCTGCCAGGCTCGTTCATGGGCGGCAACAACATAACCAACCTCTTCAATAACCTAAGCCTTGGTTATCAGGATTCGATGGATTTCAATGATTTCCCGATACCGTTCGCCTGTGTGGCAACGGATGTGATAAGCGGAGAAGAGGTGGTGATGCGTAGCGGTCGATTTCCGACAGCCATACGTGCAAGCATGGCCATTCCCGGAGTGTTTTCACCAGTGGAACTGGGAGGTAAGGTGCTTATTGATGGAGGTATGACCAACAACTTCCCTGTGGATGTGTGTCAAGACATGGGAGCCGATTATGTGATAGGCGTGGAAGTGTCGGATGCGATGGCCACCGACGCATCGCAGCTGCGATCGTTGCCACAGATATTCAACCAACTGATAAGTGTGACGGTGCAAGCCAAGTCGGCAAGAAACCGTGGCGGATGCAAGATATATCTGCATCCCGACATCAGTGGCTTCGGCACGATGAGTTTCAACAAGTCAGCCATAGACAGCTTGGTAAGACGAGGATACGAGTGTGCCAAAGAACATGCAGCGGAGATAGAGGCGTTGAAACAGGAACTATTGGCCAGAGGACGAAAGGTGGCTGATGAAGAAAGAGAAAGGAATGGGAGACGAGAGTCGAGCGTTGAAAACGACCGGCTGGCACTGATGTCGATAGATATGGGAACGATGTCAGAATCAGATAAAAAATGGCTGCTTTCCAAGACGAAGTTAAAGACAGGAGTTCCAATATCAGGCGGAGATATAATAGACGCAATCAATATTTTCAAGGGAACAGGAGCTTATTCGGCAGTGAGTTACAGACTATCGGATGTCAAAGGTCAATCATCGGTCAGTCAAGATTCAATAAAGAGCTATGACCTGATATTCAACTTCGAACCGTCACCGCGACACGCCTTTGCGATAGGAGCCCGATTCGATTCAGAGGAGGCGGCTGCGGTACTGCTCAATGTTGGATTCAACCGTAACACGCTCAGAGGGTTCAAGGCCGATGTGTCGCTACGATTGGCGCAAAACTTTCATTTGGATTTGGTCGGGACATACGCAGCCAGGAGGTTTGCCAAGATTAATCTAGCCTATCGTTTGTACAACAGCCGGTTCGACATGGGGAGTCTGCTGTCGCAGAGATATTATTCGACGCATTTTTACAGGCATGACATAAGTTTCTTCTTTTCGGAATTTTATCTGTACCGATTCTCGGGTACGGCGGGAGTGGATGAGGAGTTTCTGCTGTTCGACCGTCTGCAGGGCGGCAACGCACTCCTTTTTGGTGACGACAATCTAAGGACAGGAAGTTTGGGCGTATTTGGGACGTTCAAATATGATTCGCGAGATGACAGCTATTTTGCCCGCAATGGGGCCAACGTTGATTTGGACGCACGCTGGAGGATAACTAACCAGTCGCTTGCAGCTCCAGATTCGATAAAGGTTCCGGGTTTCGCAGACATAAGTGCAGCATACCAGCATTATATCACTCCGATGGAAGGGCGATTCACGTTGATTCCACAGCTGTATACGAGGTTTATCATAGGGTCGGACTACCATTTTGCGTATAGAAACCTCGTGGGAGGCGAGATGTCAGGGCGATATATAGCACACCAGATACCGTTTGTTGGAGTGCTGACACCTCAGCAGACAGACAGATGTGTTACTGTGGTACGGTTTGATGTACGATGCAATGTAATAGGGAAGCATTATATTACAGCGATGGCCAACTATATGGCTTCGGCCGATGCCTATTGGCACTATTTTGGAAAGGAATATGAAGACAGGTATGGTTTCGGGCTTCAATACGCCTATGACAGTCCTGTCGGACCTTTGTCGCTGACAGGATTCTGGTCGAATGTGTATAAGCGTTTCGGAGTGTACCTATCGTTGGGCTACGCGTTCTAGAATTCCAAGTAGGTCCAGATTATACAGGTAGTCTGGGGTTTCTAACAATTCTATCTCCGATAAATTTCACAAGGCAAATTCTCATCAGGAAGCTCTTTGAAAAAACCGTAGAGAGCGCTGCCGCTGCCAGACATACTGGCATAGACAGCACCTTTGTCGTAGAGCTGTCCCTTCAGGTCGCCGATAATGGGGTACTTGGGGAATACGGTGGCTTCGAAATCGTTCACTATAAGGTCGCGCCAACTTTCGATTGGCTCTTTTAAAGCCTCACGGAGGTCGATGGTTGACGGGTGTGGTTTGACTCCACGGTAGGCATCGGCAGTGGAAACTGATACAGGAGGTTTCAATAGAACAATCTTATAGTTGCGGATCGGAGATTGACAGACGATTGGCTCCAGCTGGTCGCCGATGCCGGAGGCGTAACATGGACGGTTTTGTATGAAGAACGGACAGTCTGCACCTATTCGTTTAGCCAATCTGCACATTGTATCTGTGTCAAGACCCAGGTTGAAAACCTCGTTGACCATAGTGATAACATGGGCGGCATCGCTGCTACCGCCGCCGAGTCCAGCGCCAAATGGAATCTTTTTGTCGAGATGTATGTGAACATCGCCAATCTGAGGGTATTCAAGGCGCATCATACGATAGGCCTTGACGCAGATGTTTTCTTCATCAGGACAGTCAACTACAATACCATCTTGAGAGAAACGGAAATCGTTGGCGAGATCAATGGAGAGAGTGTCGCACAGCATTATGGGGTAAAACACGGTCTCCAGTTCGTGATATCCGTCGGGGCGACGAGAGGTCACGTGAAGACCGATATTTATCTTGCAGTTAGGATGGGTGATCATTGCTCTATGGAGGAATAGGCTTTTATGATTTCGGTCACCAGGCGGTGACGCACTACATCGGTCTCGTCGAGTTCTATCACTTCGATTCCTTTGATTCCTCCAAGCAGTTGTGTGGCTTTCAGTAGCCCTGACTGTTGATGTCGAGGAAGGTCAATTTGAGTGAGGTCGCCAGTGATGACAAACTTGGCATTACGCCCCATGCGAGTCAGGAACATTTTAAGCTGAGTTGAGGTGGCATTCTGCGCTTCGTCGAGAATTACGAAAGCGTTGTCCAGAGTTCGTCCTCTCATGAAGGCGAGGGGTGCAATCTCGATAGTGCCGTCTTCCCAGTAGGAGATGAGTTTCTGTTGCGGTATCATGTCGCGCAAGGCGTCGTAGAGAGGTTGCAGATAGGGGTCGAGTTTCTCACGCATGTCACCAGGAAGAAATCCCAGGTTTTCGCCAGCTTCAACAGCAGGACGAGTAAGGACTATGCGGCGTATCTGCTTGTTCTTGAGAGCTCTCACCGCCAGAGCTACGGCGGTGTAGGTCTTTCCAGTGCCGGCGGGTCCGATGGCAAAAACCATGTCGTTGTTGGCGACAGCCTCGACCAGTCTCCGCTGGTTTGCGGTTTGTGCTTTCACAGTGTTGCCGTTGCGACCGTGGACGAGAATGTCGTCGCTTAGTTCAACCTCGCCGTTTGGTGACACAGATTCCATGATTTGCATTATGTCGTTCTCGGAAAGGCGACCGAAGTGTTCGAAATGCTGGAGCATGGCGTTGAATTTAATTTCGAATACCTCTAGGTCTTCATCGCTGCCGATGACTTTCAGCATTTCGCCACGCACGATAAGTTTCAGTTTTGGGAAGAGAATCCGTATGAACTCCAGGGTGTGCTCATTGGTTCCCCAAAAGTGTTGGTAGTCGATGTCATCGAGTGAAAAAAGTTTCTCCATCATAGAATCAATATAGCGTTAGACACTGGGCGTTCGCCTTGGTAGTCGAATTTGTTGTTGTCGCTGGGGTGGGTGATGATTCCGCCGTTGGGACGACCTTTCACGAACATGGTTGTACTTCCCCCGCCGTCGAGGTTTATCGCGTTTACGCATCCAAGCCATTTCATCACCGATTCCAGTTCAGTCAGTGAAAGTCCCTCGGCTATGTTCTTGAAACGGCCATCGGCGGTAAGTAGAATGACGGTGCCGTCGGCGGTGATGCCAAGTGCGGTACGGTTGTGGCGGTTGGTGACGAACGTGCGATCGTCGCGTTGCGGCACACGTTCGCCTCTCCACAATAGCATAGGGCCAGCCGTCATTATGTTGCTGTCAGGTCGCTGATGTTCGGAAAGTCGGTTGCTGTCGGGAATGAACAATCGAGGTTTGCCATTTCGGAGTTTTATTGAGGCGTATTGATAATACTTGCGGTTTATCGTGTCGTCTTTACCAGGTGTGTTCTCGCCGAGTTCGACCCCGTTGATACGTAGGTAGCATACAGGGTTAAAGTATTTCATGTCAAAAAACGAACCGTTGACAGCAGCTACTGCGTCAGTACGCTGAGCCAGTTCGGAGGTGGTTAGAAGAGTGTCTTTCGCCATCGTGAAGGCGAGACGTCGTTTGGAATTGGGCGGTATCACGATGAGAGTGATAAATTGGTTGCTTTCGAAAAGCGACTTGTCTGTTATGGCGAGTTTCTTGACGGTGAATCCGGCTTGTTCGTCAACATCCCATTGAGCGGTGCAGAAGGCGAGAGAGTCGGCATTGGCGGTGTCGGGCACGTTGCTGGCTCTGCAAGAGACAACTGTTATCAGGCAGCATACAGCTGTTATCAGGCATAGCTTTTTTGGGTAGGTCATAGGTGTTGGTGTTTTTTTGAGGTTAAAGAGCTCTGTGGCTATTCAATCTTGTCAATGAGGTCGCTGGCGTAGAGCTTTGAGATTGGGACGCTGGGGACTCCGTCGATGTCGAGTTCGGCGAAGAAGCCATCAGAATCCTTTTTGATGAGTTTGATTTTGTGGATGTTTACGAAGTAGGAGCGATGGCAACGAACGATTTCATAGCTGTTGCATAGGTTTTCAATGGCTTTGAGGGTGTTGCGGAGGCTGAATTTAACGAGTTGGCCTGACTTGTCGTACAGGATGTTGACGTAGTTTCCAGCAGATTCGATAGAGATGACCTTGTCGGCACTGACGATGAGGCGCACGGTGCCCTTCTCGTCGGTGAATTTGATGGCGTTAGGACCTTCGTGCTGGGTGCCGCTGCGGAGTTCCATGATGGTTTTTTGAGCGTCGGCGATGCGTTGGTCTCGTTCGCAGCGTTCGGCATAGAGCCAATAGACTGTGTAAGGGAAAATAGCCACGGCTAGTCCGATGAGGATGGCTATAGGTAGGACGGAGAAGTACGGATAGTGAAGGAAGAGGGAAATGAACATTGCACAAAAAATGCAGGCAACGAGGACTTCGCCGAATTGCCAGATGAGATACTCGAATTCGCTCAGGCGTTTCTTTCGGGTGGTGAGCCAGAGGAGGAATCGTGAGAGGGAAGTCGTGATCAGTATGATGGCGGCCATGATGGCAATAGACATGGAAGCATGGTCGCTGTGAGGCCAGTCGGTTAGGGTTCCGTTGCCGAATGTGGGGGTATAGAGGATCGCAAAGGCGAGGACAAACAGGGGAAGGGAGAGGCAGAAGATAATGTTGTCTTTGAGGTTATATACTAACTTGGGGATTTTCATGAGAGAGGTTTATGTTGATATATTGATGGGTTGATACGATGATATGTTGATAATTTTAAAGCTTCGCTTGGAAAGGTAAAAAGGATTAGAAAATGTTGACAACTACCCACTTGCTACTTACGTCGCCTCTTCTTGAAGAGGTCTTTCCATTTATCGAAATCGCGGGTGTATTTGAGTCCAACCCCTTGTTTGTATGGCATCTCGAATCGAGTGTAGTCGTTGGTGTTGCTGCGGTTGAATACGAACATGTGGAGGCGAGGGTTGAACTTGTATCCGACAAGCACGTCGCCGACGATGTTGTTGGCGAGTGCTTCGTTGGATGTGAGCTCGCGGTCGTATCCTCCATAGCCGAGAGTTGACTCGATGTAGAACTTGTTCCACTCTTTGTTGATGCCGACACTGTATTGCTCGGAGCGCGATGCGGTGGCAGCGGAGTAGTCGAATTCGATATCGACAAACTCTATCATGCCGGAGATGACGCTGCCGAGTGAATTGGCTACCATGGCTATACCGCTGGAGGTAAGCGAATTTTCGGTTGTTGTGGGGTTGCTGGCCTGGTTGGCGTTGTAGAATTTGCCACGGACGAGGAGGTAGAGAGTCTGGTTCATCAGGTCGCGCTCGTTGGAGCGGTCAATGTAGGCGAAGACCTCATCTTGAATGCTTTGGTCGGCGTTGGGAAGCCGGATATCGAAGTTGACATTCGGCGAGTTGAGAGGTCCGGTAAGGGAGACGACGCTCTCGACGGGCACGGGTTTTTGGGCGATGGCGTTTTCGTCGGCGCCCATGAGAGAGCTAAGCTCCACACGCTGACTGTATATGGCGTTCACGTCGAGTCGTGCTTCGCCGATGCTGCCCGGGAATTCGACTGAGCTCCCTTCTTCAATTCTAAAATCTTTGCTTACGACGGAAAGCAGGTCGAGTTTGATGTTACCGTCGGCGATACGGTAGTCGCCAACGATTTGTATGTCTTTTTGTGGTGCCAGGTTGACGGTCAATTCGCCACTGCCGCTGCCGCTGATGTCCAAACCGACGCCCGACATGTCCATCGGAATCTTCAACTTCAAGTCTGGAGTCAAGACCAGACCGAGATTGATTGTGCTGGAGATGTTTTTCTTCTTTTTCACAGGTTGGTTGTCGTCGTTTCGCAGGTCGTCGTCGTCAGAGACGAAGGTGACGAAATCTGTTGAGGAAATGTTCTTCTGTGAGCTTAGAGGGACGGTGAGAGTGCTTCCGCTGAGGGTTCTTGCGCTGCCGTTGATGTCCAAAGCCGAGAGAGGACCTCTGACGGAGCCCGACAATTCTGCAAACAGAGTGCCGCTTGCGCTGGGGGCTTGACTGTTGTACACCAGGAGACGATTGGTGCTTAGTGCGAGGTTGATTGTTATGTCAGAAAAACCGTTGTGGTCGATGTTTCCAGTAATCTGCCCAGTGTTTCCGAATTGGTCCCGCAGGTTGAACTTGTTGAACCGTATGCGGTTGTTGGTGAAGTTTATTGTGTCGTCGAACAGGTAGGCGACGTTCGAGGCATCGATGTTTATCAGACCGTTCTGCACCCATGCCTTGCCAAGAATCTGCGGTTTCTTCAAGCTTCCGTTGACAGTTATGTCGCCGGTGAGGAAACCCTCGAATCGGGAAGAGAATGATTTGAGCAGGGGGCTGAGTGCCTCGAGGTCAAAACGCTCGAAGTTTGCTGCTATGTTGAGAGATGTCACAGTGTCTTTGAAGTCAATATATCCCGAGGCTTGCAGTGGATGTGAGAGATGATATGACTCCTCCAACTCGGAATTGACGAACAGGTGAAGACGTCGTCTCTCGATGTCGTGGTTTATCCTAAGGTTCATGTCGCCGAGTGCATGTCTGTTTACCATGCAGCTGTCAACCATAAGGTTGGCTTTTATATATGGTGATTTGCTGCCAGGCACCCATAGAACGCTGCCATCGCCGTTGATGCTGCCCGACGCGGCAAAACCCGACCCTTCGAGAAACAAATCGCTGAGAGTTGTGATGTTGACGTCGGTGAACTGAGCCTGAACATTGTCGTTGCTTCTATCGGTGGTATGGTGATAACTTATCACCAGTGATTGGTCGCCGTTGGCTAGTTCAACCTCGTTGGCGTCAATGTGTGATTTGTTGAAACTCACGTCGCCTCTTTTTGACAGAGTCCACTGCTCGCCGTTCAAGAAGAAGTGCGGCCTGATGATGCTTATGAGATTGTCTGTGCTGTCGCTCATCATTTCAAAAGCCAGGTCGCCTTTGGTTTCAATAGCACCGGGCGCAGCATCCCAGCGCATTGCTATGCCTGCCCCCTCCTTGCCACTTGATATATGGACACGCAGGTTGTCCACCGCTCCTTTGCCGCTCAGAGCCAGTTCGGATATGTCGGCTGCCAGGTGAAGGCGTTCGCCACGGTTTCTGGAAGTGACCCCTATACCGTGAAAAGCCACACTGCCAATGCTTACCGAGTCACTTCGGAGCACCATGTTCAGCGATTCTGTGTGGTTGTATCTGGCCGACAGGGTAGTTCCTTCAGCAATGTTCAGTGAAGGCATGAAGAAGTGGATTTGTTTGCGTCGGTCGCTCCATCTCAGGTCAATGTCGATGTTTGCGTCAGCAATCGCTGCCATCTCGTTTTCGGTAGGAGTCTTAATGCTTCTCTGCCAGTAGTTGGGAGTGAAGTCGTGCCGGAATTTCCTTATGATTATGGGTAGGTCGCTGTAGTCGAAATATCCGGAGGCAGTCACATTCACTATGTCCGAAGAGAGCGTCAGTCGTTTTTTCTGGTTTTCTTCGCTTGCAGTGATGTTCAGGTTGTCTATGTTCAGCCGTTTGCCGTCTCGTTCGAGCCTCGTGTTGCTCACCCAAGCGTAACCGGTCGGTATGGCCGATTTCTTACCGCTCAGGTCAGCCTGAAGGTGTGAGGTGAGTGTACAGATGCTGTCGCACTTCATCAGTTTTAGTCTGCCCATGTCCGCTTGTGCCAGGTCTATGTCGATGCTGTAGCGATGGTCGTCCACCTTTGGAAATGCCATCTTTCCAGTGGCAGACATATCCAACACGGAGTCCTTTATGATGAGGTCCAAATCGCATATACGGTCATTGAGTTCAGCGTTGAGTTGGGCGTAATCGATATTGTTACCCACAAGACTTGTGTTATTCAGTTTTGCCTCCAGTTTGGCTTTCATGTCGTCAAAGCTGCTCCATCTTGCCTCTGCCGATATGTCAAATCCTGCATAACTGACCCAGTCGTTCTTTGCTATGGATGGGAGGTCAATTCTTTTCGATGAGAGCCACACTTTTCCCTGCGACAGCCTTTTGCCGTTGGGGCGCTGTGAGCTGACGGCAATCAGCTGACCGCTGACGCTGCCCAGCGCAGTGCTCACGTCTATATTGGAGAAACATTGGTTCGCTCCGCCGACCAAGTCGGCTGTTACATCCAGTGTGCCGAGTTCTTCAAATAACTCGGTGCTTCCTATGTTCAGTTCCCCTGGGTGGTTTATAGACAGAAGATCTTCGATGTCGGTACGGAATTGGTGTAGGTGAATGTCAAAGAAGGTTCCATCCGTATAGGGCAGTCCCACGGCTGTTCCGTCCATATACAGGTGACTCTTCCTTCCGAAGTCAACCCTGAAATCTTCAACCCTCAGGTTTGCCACAGGCCCCGTTACATGCCCTTCGATTTTCACGGGTGTGTCGCATCCCCAGAGCGACGGAGCCCAATAGGCTGCGTCAGCCATAGAGAGGACATTGCCTGTTTTGAAGGTCACGTCCATATCGACACTGTCGCAGTACCAGTCTAACGAGCGCCAACTGTCATAGACCAGGTGCACATCGCTCAGCATATTCATCGTCTCGGTCTGCAGCTGCATCTCGGTCACATGTATCCCCCTTCCCGAAACGTCCACATTGCCCGCCAGTTTCTTCATCCTCCATCCTGACCGCTCCACGGTTGACATCTTCACTATCTTACACCTCACGGCATCGTCTTCCACTTTCAGGTCGATAATGTGCGCATTGATAGAATCCATGTCCATGTTCGCCACGTCCACTCCGTGCTTGCGGTTTGCATAGTAGGGAATGGGTTTAAGCGTCATTTTGTAACGCATGTTGTCGAGCACAACGCTCTTTATATCGACCACAAACGGCCCATCCTTTTCTTTTTTCTTCTTCTCTTTCTTGTGGCTCCGCTCGCGGTAGTAGTCAACAATGTACTTGAAACTGTTATTCCTGCCCCATGCTGTAAGGTGGAACGTGGTGTTCTGAATACGAACGCTTCGCATCTTAATCCCGCCGTCGCGTATCGGCATGCCGTTGAAGCGGCACGCAATCCTTCCGGCTTCCAGCACTGTGTCGTTACCTTCCGGCGATACCAGCAGCACATTGCGCAGAATTACATGGTTGAACGGGTCAATGTGGACTGATCCCACTTTTACGGTCCCGCCCCATTCGTGGCTGAAATGACTGCCTATGGCTGAACCGATAAGCGATTGAACTAACGAGTAGTTCACCAGCGCGACCAGCACATAGATCGCCAACGCCATGCCGGCCACCACACGCAATACTATTTTCCAGGTCTGTTTGATATCCTTTTATTGTCAGCTTCTAAATATAGTAATAACTCTAAAAAGCTGACTTTAGTATATCTCTTTATCGGTGATTCACCGCCAACTTTATCCGTGTTTTTTTCTCCACCCCTTTAACCGACACTACCACCAGGTAAATGCCGTCTTCCAAATTTGCGGTGCTGACCATGTGCCGTTCCATCATGGTAGAGGTTGTCCTTACACGGCCTTGCATATCGACAATCTTTATCACGGTGGCTTCCGCGGCTTCTACGATGATTTGATCTGTCGCTGGATTGGGATAAAGGGTGACCGACTGACGCCGCTCGCTCCCAGTCGCTATCCCGACAGGTTCCTCTCCTCCCAATCTGACGGTCATCGTCGTGGTGTCAGGGTGGCATTGTCTGCCTGCAATCAGTCTCACTTCATATTCTCCGCTGCTGGAGTATGTGTGGGTGGGGTTGAGCTCTGTTGAAAAATCCCCATCACCGAAATCCCACTGGCACACCTCCGGCTCGATGGCCGAGAGGCAGCCGAACTGCCACTGACCGACCGCGTCTGTCGGCTGTCCGTCGAGGAACGCATGGCACGAATAATTCCATATTGAGTCGTAAACCACCGTCTTTGCTGTTTCACGTATCGTCTGAGCTGCCGCCGCATCCACGCCCAGGTCAGCCGTCAGTCGTGTAGGGTCATCGATGAACAGCAGCGAGTAAAACGTACACGCTGCGGCATAGCTCCCCGCCAGTGAGGGGTGGCTCTCGTCGCTCTGGTAGAGCTCAATCTCGGGGTGGTCGGCTCTCAGCTTGCGCCACACCTTTCCCACGGGGCTCACCGACGCCTTGTTCTGCTGCGCCATATAGGTGTATCTCGCACAGAGCAGGTCGTCCATCCCGGCGTAGGTGGCGAGCGAGTCGAAGACTTGGCCGTTTTGCGCGTCGCCGTTCTTGCGACCCCATGTCATATAGAACACCACCTCGGCGCAGTCGTTTTTCTCATATATGGCGTCGGCCAGCTGGCATGCATAGGGGAGAGTCTCGGAGGAGAACTGGCTCCAAGGGAACGACGGTTCCTGGCTTTGCGCCTGCAACACCACTGCGTCCCATCCACCCTGGCCAATCATGTCCATCGCACCCGTGCTGCTGCATTGCTGGCTGAAGGTAGCGCCTCCGGGCGTCACCTGCTCGAAGTTCAGCTGCATGCCGTTGGATTCGGCCATCTGCTGCACCATCTGAGGCAGGTTGTTGACGTAGGTGTAGCTGTTGCCTATGAAGAGCACCTTCTTGCTCTCACCCTGTGCAAGACAAGCCCCCGCCAAAACCACCGCCACCATCAGAAATAAGCCTTTTTTCATGTTGCTTGCTTTTTGTTGTTCAATGAGCAAAGATACGATTATCAAGATTTTGGGGAAATGGGGGTCGATGCGCTAAGAATCTTTAGGAGATTTATGGGGAACGTGCTGGCGGACGGTTAGTCTTTTACTAGACGGACGGAGAAACTTTACTCGGCAAGCATTCCAGCCACATCCTCCTTAAGCTTGGGAATATGATTTATCACCAAGCTCCACAGAAACTCGGGGGTAACATTGTCGTAGGATACTTTCTGCTATACTCATCCATATATCTGCACTTTTGTACGGTCAACGTTGTTACGGAAGACTGGATTGCGTATTGCTTTTTCCTCCACGAGGTCAATCTCACGGCCGAGCAACTTACTCAATGCCATAGACAATTGGAGGTAGTTGTCGGCATAGTCCTCTATGGGCATAGCTCCGAAAGTAACAAGAAAATCCACATCGCTGTCGTCGTCGAATTTGTCGGTCAGCACCGACCCAAACACCGACAGCTGCGCCACGGAGTGGGTGTCGCAGAGTTTCTTGATGTCGTCAATATTTCGTTCAATCAAAGACATAGTTAACCATATAAACGCATAAACGTCAGCAATATTGCATCAAATGTTGGTCGGATTGCAAATCTGGCACAACGGAAATGGTTAGTCTTTTACTAAGCGGACGGCGAAACCGAAATATCGGTTGTTGTATCTCATACTCACATTGTCGCTGGAAAACCCTTCGTTGCAAGCAATCATATCATTGTTGTACGACGAAGACCAATAATAGCCATATGTTTCACCACCGCTAATACTGTAGCCATCTCGGTATCCTGCAGTGGGCAGAAAGACTGCACCTGCGGCCTCCATCTTCTGCCATTGATCGGTTGTGTATGTATTGGTGGCAAATCCGTTGTCATAACCAGCTGTAAAAGTCAAACCATTTGGCAAAGTCCAATCGTCAGGTAATATAATTAACCCATTGTGGTTTCCGCCTATAGTCGCCAAACCGTATTTGCCATCGCGTGATGAACTGCTACCAAGCAGGTATTGCCACTCCTCTTTTGTAAGCGTGCGCCATTTGCCTGCTTTGTTGCCACCATTGGTGATTTTGTTATACACACCCCAGTCGGCTTTTGCATAATCGCCAGTAAGGTTGTTTGTCCCACTTCCTCCAGGCTGATAATCGGTGCCTTCTGTATTTGTACTCCAAGGTTGGTAAGCGTTTGCTCCGCTACTCCAGCCGCTTGTGCCCCAACTGAAGAGGTCTATCCAGCCGTTGTAATCCTCAGCGATGTTGGCGTTGGCATCGCCTATGTAGAGGTATTGTTTGGCGGCGAAGGCCCATGTGTTGGTGGCGGCGTTGTAGCGGAGGTTGCCTTTGGAGAAGTGGACGGTACGGCCGTCGGCTACGGAGAAGGTCTTATAGGAAGCACCCTCGAGGTCGAAGGCTTTGGAGACATTGGGGTTCTCGTCAGCCACGAGTCGGACGGAGCGGCCTGTGTAGTGTCCGCCTTCGATCACGATAACATCGCCGCCAGCGGCACCAACGCCGAAGCTTAGGTAGTACGCATTGGCTTCATTTTTGTACGACGATGACCAATAGCTGCCGACCTTGCCAACGCCGTTCAAATCTGTGACGTGCCGCCAGCCAGCAGAAGGTAAGAAGACTGCTCCTGCGGCTTCCATCTTTTGCCACTGAGCCATTGTGTATGTGTTGGTGGTATAGCCATTGTCATATCCAGTTGTGAAGGACAAGCTAGTGGGTAAAGTCCAGTCATCAGGTAGAAGTACCAAGCCTTTATATATATCACCTATCGTTGCCATACCGTATTTGCCGCTACGACCTATCAGGTATACCCACTCTTCTTTAGTCAGAATACGCCATTGTCCGGCCTTGTTGCCACCATTGGTGATTTTGTTATACACACCCCAGTCGGCATTGGCGTATTCGCCTGTAAGATTGTTGGTAGCGCTGCCACCTGGGTAATAGTCCGAGATTGTCGTGCTTGTACTCCAAGGCTGATAGGCGTTTGCTCCGCTGTTCCAGCCAGAGGTGCCCCAACCGAAGAGGTCAATCCAGCCGTCGTAGGTTTCAGAGATGTTGGTATTGTCGGAGCAGGACATATTGTACTGACGGAGGGCGAAGCGCCATTTGTTTTGGGCGGCGTTGTATTGGAGGTTGCCACGCGAGAAGTGGACTTTCTTGGTGTCGGAGACGGAGAAGGTCTTATAGGAGCGACCGATGGCGTCGAATCCGCCAGGACGGTACCAGTCGTCGTCCTGCGAGAAGGCGCTGGGGGTGAGGATGAAAAGGGTAAGCAAGAAAAAGAGGGCTATGCGTTTCATAATGTTGAAGGTTGAGAGTGCAAAGGTACGGAATTATTTTGGATGTTGAAAAACAAAAGGAAGCACCATCTTTGTGGAGAGTGCTTCCGTCGATGGTTTTCAGAGTTCGGATAGACTTACTGCTTGACGTATGTTCCGGAGATACCTTGCGAAGATGATAACGACAATGTGTCTTTATTGGCAGAGAATGTGTAAGAGACATTTGCCACTTCTGCGATTCCCCTGTACAAAGTGAACATTTCAGTATTAAAAATAACGCCCTGTGCGGGCACGCACCGGGCACGAACCAATTAATCTTCCGGGCCGTATTCTTTCTGGGGTCGGCGCTCGGGAGCCACGTAGCCGGGTTTGAACACCTTCGTCTGCGTGAACAGCAGCACTCCTGCCAGAAGGGCTCCGAGCACGTCGCATATCGTGCACGACACCCACACTCCCGTCAGGCCGTCGCCTCCGGCTTGCACCATGAGGTAGGGGACGATGAACATCATCGGGATAAGGAATATCAGTTGTCTCGAAAGGCTTGTGACTATAGCTATCCACGGCTTGTCGATGCTCTGGAAGAACTGTGAGTTGGTGATGGTGAACGCTATCAGCGGCATCATCACGTTTAGCCACCGCATCGCCGGAGTGCCGATGGCTATCATCTCGTCGCCGTTGGTGAACGCCCGCATGATGTATTGCGGTATCGCCAAGGCCAGCCCGGCTCCGAGTACCCCGACAGCCAGCGAGCATTTGAGCGTCAGCGTGTAGGTCTCCTTCAGGCGGTGGTTGTGTCCCGCCCCGTAGTTGTAGCCAGCGATGGGCTGCATTCCCTGACAGATGCCCAGAATGAGCATCACCAGGAAGGAGCAGTAGGTGTTGACCACACCGTAGGCGCCGACGGCGAGGTCGCCTCCCGACAAGGCTACGGCGATGTTGCCGTAGTGTATCAGCTGGCGGTTGAGGAGTGCCACCACGAAGGAGGCGGCGAAGTTCATCAGGAACGGGCTCAATCCGATAAGCAGCACGTTGCGGAAGATATAGAGTTTCGGCGCCCAGGCATGACGTTTGAAACGGATGAAGGAGGAGGGCTGGAGGAAATGGGCAATCGACACCACCGCCATCGACACCATCGAGATGGTGGTAGCCCAAGCGGCACCCGCGATGCCCCATCCCATAAGGCAGATGAAGAGGGCGTCGAGAATCATGTTCAGTACGGCGCCGCCCGCCATTATCCACATGGACTTGGTGGGGTAGCCCGAGGCGCGGATAAGTCCGGTGAGGTTGAACGAGAGAGTCGTGAAGAACATGCCAGGCAGCACTATCTGCATATACTCGCGAGCGAAGCCTATGGTGTCGTGCGAGGCTCCGAAGAGCTCGAGTATCTGATCCATGAAGAGGTAGCCGCCGGTGACGAAGAGGAAGCCGAAGAAGAAGGTGAGGAGGATGCTGTTGCCCAGTATCTTCTCGGCCCAACGGATATCTTTCCTGCCCAGCACAATGCTCATGCGGGCCGACGCGCCCACGCCCACCATTGCGCCGAAGGCGTGGATGATGTTCATCAGCGGCAGCGTGATGGCAAGTCCAGCTATGGCCATTTCACCCACGTACTGGCCAAGGAACACACGATCGACGATATTATAGATGGAGGCGACCACTTGCGTTATCACCGCTGGCAGAGCGTAAGTCCACAAGAGTTTGCCTATGGGTTTGGTTTCAAGATCGTTTATATTGTCCATCTATTCGTAGAAGTGCATTTCGGTGAGATACTTATACACGGGTTCGGTGAGCAGGTATTCGACGGATTGTCGTTTGGATATCCGCTCGCGGATGTAACTAGACGAGATGTCCATCATAGGCACATCCACAAGGTGTACGTGAGGATGGGATGCAAGGTTGCCGCCGTCGTGTCCCGGGCGAGGATAAACGTATATCTCATAGTTCTCGAGAATATGCTCATAGTTGCGCCAGCGGTGGAAATTGTCGAGGTTGTCCGACCCCATTATCAAGCTGAATTCTCTGTCGGGATACAGCTCTCCGAGGTGAGCCAAAGTCACTACGGTGTATGACGGTATTGGCAAATGAAATTCCACATCGCAGGCTCGCATTTTGTAGTTCTCCTCTATCGCCACTCTCACCATCTGCAGTCGGTGATGGTCGGCCAGGAGTGTGCTGCGCTCTTTCAGCGGATTCTGCGGCGACACGACAAACCATACCTCCTCCAGCTCGCTGCCCGTAAGCATGCTGTTGGCTATAATCAGGTGTCCAACATGTATGGGGTTGAACGACCCGAAGAAAAGCCCTGTTTTTTTCAACTTGAAATAAATTCTAGAAGCTGGAAAATCAATAGTACTTGTACTTGCTCACAACCTCTATCTTGCGAAGTTTGTTCCCTTTGAAGGTGTAAACCTCGCCAACTTCGCTGGCACCGGATATGATTTTAATGACGCTAACCTCGATGGTGTAAGATTTGGGGTGTTTGGTGAAGAATTTGTCAAACACTTCCTGTTTGCTTACGCCCACATGGAGTCCATTCGTAAGTTCTATCTCGGGGTCGGTAATCTTTGCCCCGACCATCTCGACCTTGTTTGTCCAGATGGAGCGGTAGATGTCGAGATAGCTGCCGTCGATGCGTTTCATCGTGTTCACCGACACCGACATGGTATCGTAGAACTGTTTGTAGCCCGACTCGCGATACCACTGCAGGCCGCTGTTGGTGATAAACTGCTCGACGTTGTCCCACACTCCGAATGGGTAAACTACATAATTGGAGAGCGAGTATATCGTCATTGTATCGGCGAATATCTTGATGTCTTTCACTTGATACTCGGGGCGAGCAAACGACATCATCCTCATGGCTTTGGCTCTTGAGCTTACTTCTTGCGACCAGGCCGTCCCTATCGTTGCGGCGAGGCATATTAGCATTACTATCCGTTTCATGGTTTTAATATTGACTGTAAGAGTAACGGCGATGCTTAAATAATATTGTGTTTCGTGTGACGAAACAATACCACAACGGGCGGCAGATGATTTATGGTCGCTGCCGCCCGCCTGTGGTGTAAGGATTAGTGATTATTTTTTCTTTGCCTTGGGAGCAGCTTTCTTCACAATAGTGGCTTTCTTGGCCGGGGCGGCTTTCTTGGCAGGGGCAGCTTTCTTCACAGGAGCGGCAGCCTTTTTAGCCGGAGCAGCTTTCTTGGCAGGGGCAGCTTTTTTCACAGGAGCGGCAGCCTTCTTAGCCGGAGCAGCTTTCTTGGCAGGGGCAGCTTTCTTCACAGGAGCGGCAGCCTTTTTAGCCGGAGCAGCTTTCTTGGCAGGGGCAGCTTTCTTCACAGGAGCGGCAGCCTTCTTAGCCGGAGCAGCTTTCTTGGCAGGAGCGGCAGCTTTCTTCACAGGAGCGGCAGCCTTCTTAGCCGGAGTAGCTTTCTTGGCCGGAGCAGCAGCTTTCTTCACGGGAGCGGCAGCCTTCTTAGCCGGAGCGGCTTTCTTGGCCGGGGCAGCAGCTTTCTTCACGGGAGCGGCAGCCTTCTTAGCTGGAGTAGCTTTCTTGGCCGGAGCGGCAGCCTTCTTCACAGGAGCGGCAGCCTTCTTAGCCGGAGCAGCAGCTTTCTTCACGGGAGCGGCAGCCTTCTTAGCCGGAGCGGCAGCCTTCTTAGCCGGAGCGGCAGCCTTCTTGGCTGGAGCAGCAGCTTTTTTAGCTGGAGTGGCAGCTTTCTTGGCTGGAGCGGCGGTTTTCTTTGTCTGCGCAGTCGCTGCTTTCTTCACAGTCGCTGCTTTCTTCGCTGTAGTAGCTTCTTTTTTCATAGTCTCTTTTTTGGTTTTATTACTCTGTTTATTATCAATGTCCATTGGGTTGTCGGCCTTGAGGCTATCGATAAGGCCGTCCAGTTCCATCAAGTCTTCCATTGATGGTTCTATTTCGACCTCATCGTCGTAGTCGTTGAAGTCGTCGTTCTCTTCCTCGTCGTCCAAGTCCAAGTCCAAGTCGTCATCATCCTGGATTTCTTGTTTGCCTTTCTTTTTAGAGTTCTTGGCCTTCTCTTCCTTGAGCAGGAACTCTTCGAAAGCGTCGCCATGCTTGATGACGCGCTCGGTGTGGGAGTCGTTGTCCTCGTCTTTCTCGAGAGCCTCGGAGATGGGGGCGAACTCGCTTTCCTCGTCTTTCTCCTCTTCGTAGAGGTCTTTGTCGAGGTCGTCGTCGCCTATGAGGGTATCGACTTTCATCTCTACTTTAACCATATACATGGTGTCCTCAGTTTCCATCGGTACCGAGAAAATGGGTTCGCCGTTAGGCTTGATTGTCTTCTGGATGTAATCTCTGTAACCGTCAGGATACATTTCCGCGAAGAGGTTGCGTAACTCTTCGGAGAGGTTTTTTAGGCTGACAATCAGATTCTTCTTGTGTCTATGATTGGATGGCATCGTGTGTTGAATTTTGTGCAATATTAGCACTAATCATTTAACAATCAGTGGTTGTTGTGTATGATTTATCAACAGATTAACGTTTATAGTCGATTGCAATCTGGCTGGGGTCGAGTTCTTCGTACTCTTCCACGCATGTCCTGCGGCTGGTTGAAAGGGTGCTGCATCTTGCGGCTGGATCGGCCAGTGTTTCGGTTTTTGTGACGTTTCCGTTCACTCGTTCATAGCAGATGCAAATCTTGCTGTCGCATGAAGAAAGCAGCGTCATGGCTGCGATGGCTACCATTGTGAAGATTGATTTTTTCATATTCATTATTTTTGTTGTTCAATATACAAATTCATATTACTGTGTGCGGAGTGCAAATGCCAATTAGTTCACCATTATGCTTTCGTCGTCCTCGACCTTGAGGTTTGCCATGATGAAATCGCGGCGTTCGAGGGTGTTTTCGCCCATGTAGAAGCGCAGCACACCTTTGGTGTCGAAGTCCTTGTGGAGAATCACGGGGTCGAGGCGCATGTCCTGGTTGATGAATCCCTTGAACTCGGGCGGAGAGATCTCGCCGAGACCTTTGAATCGCGTTATTTCGGCGCCTTTGAGTGAGTTGATGGCGTTTATGCGTTCTTCGTCGGTATAGCAGTAAATGGTCTTTTGTTTGTTTCGCACACGGAAGAGCGGTGTCTGGAGGATATAGACGTGACCTTGTCTGACGAGCTCGGGGTAGAAGCGCAGGAAGAAGGTGAGCAGCAGGAGGCGTATGTGCATGCCGTCGACATCGGCATCGGTGGCTATCACGACGTTGTTGTAGCGCAGGTTTTCTATGCCTTCGTCGATGTCGAGGGCGTTGTGCAGCAGGTTCAGCTCTTCGTTCTTATAGACGAACTCTTTGCCGATGGAGACGGTGTTCTTGGGTTTTCCCTTGAGGCTGAATACTGCCTGTGTGTCGGCGTCCCGTGCCTGCGTGATGGAGCCGGAAGCGGAGAGTCCTTCGGTGATGAATATTGTGGATTCGAGACGGCGCGGGTGGTTGCTGTTGTAGTGGACGTGGCAGTCTTTGAGTTTCGAGTTGTTGAGGCTTGCGCCCTTGCGTGCCTCGCGTGCGATTTTCTTGATGCCTGCAATCTCTTTGCGTTCCTTTTCGTTCTGGTTGATTTTCTGGAGCAGTATTTCGGCGGTTTCGGAGTGGATGTGTAGGTAGTCGTCGAGATGCTTCTTCAGGATGTCGAGCACGTAGGTCTTGACCAGAGGGCTGTCGTTGGTGCCGTCTTTTTTGTTCGGCTCCATGTGGGTGGAGCCGAGCTTGGTTTTTGTTTGTGCTTCGAACACGGGTTCCTGAATTCTGAGGCACAGGGCGCACACGAGTCCTTGCCTTACGTCGGCGGGCTCGCAGTCTTTCTTGTAGAAGTCTTTGACCACTTTGGCGTATCCTTCGCGGAAGGCGCTTTGGTGAGTGCCGCCCTCGGTGGTGTGCTGACCGTTGACGAACGAGTAGTAATAGTCGCTTCCTTGCCCGTTGACGTGGGTGAAGGCGGCCTCGAAGTCGTCGTCTTTGATGTGTATGATGGGGTAGAGCGGTTCGGCGTCCATGTTGTGTTCGAGCAGGTCGAGGAGGCCGTTTTTCGAGTAGTAGCGCTTGTCGTTGTAGTACATCGTGAGGCCACGGTTCAGGTAGCAGTAGTTCCAGATGCGCTTTTCGACGTATTCGTTGATGAAATGGTAGTTGCCGAAGAGTGTTGCGTCGGGGATGAATTCGACCAGAGTGCCGTTTTCCTCGTTTTTGCAGTCGATGATGCCGCTGTCGGAGGTGAGCTTGCCTTCGCAGAATTCGGCGATGCGGGTCTTGCCGTCGCGAACGGCTTGCACCTTGAACCAGCTGCTGAGGGCGTTCACGGCCTTGGTGCCGACGCCGTTCAGGCCTACGGATTTCTGGAAGACCTTGCTGTCGTATTTGGCGCCGGTGTTCAGTTTTGATACCGCCTCAATCATTTTGCCCAGCGGGATGCCGCGTCCGAAGTCGCGAATGGAGACCTTTTTTTCGCCGAAGTTTATCTTGACGGAAATTTTCTTTCCGAAACCCGACGAGAATTCGTCGATGGCGTTGTCGATAACCTCTTTGATGAGGACATATATTCCGTCGTCGTGGCTTGAGCCGTCGCCAAGTTTGCCGATGTACATACCGGGACGGAGTCTGATATGTTCCATGTCTTCAAGGTGTACGATGCTGTCGTCGCCGTAGTCGTGCGCAGGTTGCAATCCCAGTTCCTCGTCCAATTCCATAGTGTGCTTAGTTGTATTTCGAGGTGCAAAAGTAATATAAAAAAACACATCGTCGTCCACCTTGGAAATAATTTAATCCACCGTCGTTGTTAAAAACATTTGAAAAGAGATGTGATTTTAGGTTGTGGGTATGCAAAAAAATGCCTATCTTTGTGGAATCGAATTGAGGATTATGGAATCGTGCAATTACATAACGTTCAGTTTGTTGGTGGATGGAAGCGATTTTCTGTCTGCTGGAGTGACGCTGTTTGACGGTCTTCAACTTGTTGACGTTCAGCGTTGATGTCTCATCACTTCCGTATTAAATACCTTTCACCCCTGTATCACTTCTGTGGTTGGCCTGTGTCACCTCTGTGGTTCCTCCCAGGCCCCTCCCAGGCACCTCCGTGGTTGCTTCGAGGTTTCTTCGTGTTTTCTCCGAGTTTGCTCCGAGTTTGCTTCGAGGTTGTTTTGAATTTGCTTTTTGGTTGCTTTTTGGTTGCTTTGAAGTTGTTTTGAGGTTGCTTTGGAGTGACTGTTTGGGATGGTTAGGTCGGGGGGGCTTTTGTTTGGGTTGGTGGTTTGAGGGCTATGATTTGAGAACAGAGGTTGGTGGCTGATGTATGACTGGTAGGCACGAAAAAAATGAAGGTAAGTGTTGTTTTTTTTGTTTTTTCTGTGTAAGTTTGCAGTTTCAAATGTTAATTAACCATTCGCTTATAGTGTTAAAAAACTATTATCTATGAAAGACATCAAAACTTACATCGAAGCCAACAAGGAGCGCTTCCTGAACGAACTGTTTGAACTTATCCGCATTCCCTCCATCTCCGCCGAGAGCGAGCATAAGGAGGATATGGTGCGCTGCGCCAACAAATGGAAGGAGCTGCTGCTGGCGGCCGGCGCCGACAAGGCCGAGGTGATGCCCACCGACGGCAACCCTGTGGTTTATGGCGAGAAGACCATCGACCCGTCGAAACCCACGGTGCTGGTGTATGGCCATTACGATGTGATGCCTGTGGCACCGCTCGACCTGTGGCGCACCGACCCCTTTGAGCCTGTCGTCAAAGACGGCAAGATCTGGGCGCGCGGCGCCGACGACGACAAAGGTCAGAGCTTCATGCAGGCAAAGGCCTTCGAGTTTATGGTGAAGACAAATCAGCTGCCCTGCAACGTGAAGTTCATGCTCGAGGGCGAGGAAGAGATAGGCAGCGGCAGCCTCTATGGATTTTGCGAGAAGAACAAGGCCCTACTCAAGGCCGACACCATACTGGTGTGCGACACGAGCATGATTGCACGCGATGTGCCGAGCATCACCAGCGGCTTGCGCGGATTGTGCTACTGGGAGGTTGAGGTGACCGGCGCCAACCACGACCTGCACAGCGGCATCTACGGCGGCGCGGTGGCCAACCCCATCAACGTGCTCTGCAAGATGATCGCCGATCTGCACGATGCAGACGGCCATATCACCATCCCGGGCTTCTACGACGACGTGCTCGTCATAAGCGACGAAGAGCGAGCCCTTATGGCACAGGCACCCTTCGACTTGGAGAAATACAAGAAAGAGCTTGACATCAAGGAGGTGCGCGGCGAGAAGGGCTACTCGACGAAGGAACGCACAGGCATACGTCCGTGTCTCGACGTGTGCGGCATCTGGGGCGGCCATACGGGCGAAGGCTCCAAGACCGTGCTGCCCAGCAAGGCGTTTGCCAAGATTTCGACGCGCCTGGTGGCCAACCAAGACTACGAGAAGATAAGCAAGATGTTCAAAGACTATTTTGAGGCAGCCGCCCCCGACTATGTGACCGTGAAGGTGACACCATGTCACGGAGGCGCCGCATACGTGGCACCGCTCGACCTCGCCGCCTACAAGGCAGCCGAGAAGGCGATGGAGACCGTCTATGGCAAGCGTCCCATCCCGACTCGCAGCGGCGGATCGATTCCCATTGTCGCTGGCTTCGAGAAGATTCTTGGCATCAAGAGCATACTGATGGGCTTCGGTTTGGGCAGCGACGACATCCACGCTCCCAACGAGAACTACCCGCTCGAGCAGTTCTTCAACGGCATCGAAACCATCCCCTACTTCTACGAGAACTTCGCCAAGATGAGCGAGACAATCGCGTAAACCACGCAAGGTGTGGCTTCCTATGCTGTTTCAAAAATAACAACTTTCAACAAATCAACCGCAAATGTATCGAATTCTCCGCAAACGGCAACTTACCTCCGATATCTTTTTGATGGACATTGAGACCCCGTGGATTGCCACTTCCGGGCTTCCAGGTCAATTTGTCATAGTGATTCCCGACGCCAAAGGCGAGCGCGTGCCGCTGACGATATGCGACATCGACCGCAGCCGCAACGCCGTGACGATTGTCTATCAAGTTGTCGGCGACTCCACCAGCCAGCTCTCGCTGATGAACGAGGGCGACACTATCTTCACCATTGTGGGACCCCTCGGTCGGGCAAGCGAGCTGATAGCCGACCACAACGAGCACACCCGTGTGCTTTTCGTTGCCGGCGGTGTGGGCACCGCTCCCATCTATCCGCAGGCGAAGTGGTGTCACGAGAACGGAATCGCATGCGACGTCATCATCGGTGCCCGCAATAAAGAACTGCTCTTTTTCGAGGATGAGATGCGTCAAGTGTGCGACCACCTCTATCTGATGACCGACGACGGCACCTATGGCGAGAAAGGGCTTGTGACCGAGAAGATAAAGCAGCTGATGGAAGCAGGGGAGAAGTACTCGGAGTGCGTCGCCATCGGCCCGTTGCCCATGATGAAGTTCACCTCGCTCATGACGAAGCAGTACGGCTTGAAGACCATCGTGAGCCTCAACTCGATGATGGTCGATGGTACGGGAATGTGCGGTGCCTGTCGTGTGACGGTAGGCGGCAAGGTGAAGTTCACCTGCGTTGACGGACCCGAGTTTGACGGTCATGAGGTAGATTTCGACGAGGCGATGCGACGTCTCGCCAAGCCCGACGCCAAGAAGTACCCCATAGCGACGGCCGACAAGAACCATTCGTGCAATCTGGCGGCAGCTGTGGATGCGGCAATGACCGAGAACGAGGACGGACGTCCGTCGAAGCGTCAGCGCCCAGCCGAGCAGGATCCCCTGCAGCGCATACATAACTTCGAGGAGGTGACCAAGGTTCTTACAGAGGAACAGGCAATGGCAGAAGCCAAACGCTGCCTCAACTGCAAGAAGCCAATGTGTGTCGGACAATGCCCGGTGAGGATTCATATCCCGGAATTCATACAGGCGGTGGCCAACCGGCAGTTTGCCGAAGCGGCCGACATCATCGCCAACGATTCGGCCCTGCCTGCCGTCTGTGGCCGTGTCTGCCCGCAGGAGACCCAATGCGAGGGAGCCTGCATACTTGGCCGCAAAGGCGAGCCTATAGCGATAGGAGCGTTGGAGCGCTTCGTGGCTGACTGGAAGAGAGAGCAGGGGGGGAGTCGGACTTGTCCGACTAGTCCGACTTGTCCGACTTGTTCGACCAATGGCAAGCGGGTTGCCGTCATCGGAAGCGGCCCTTCGGGTCTTACCTGCGCCGGCGACCTGGTGAAGATGGGCTACAAGGTGACCATCTTCGAAGCGTTGCATCATGCCGGCGGGGTGCTGGTTTACGGCATCCCCGAGTTCCGCCTGCCAAAACAGAAGGTAGTGGAACCCGAGATAGAGAACCTGCGTCGTCTAGGTGTGGAGATAAAGACCAACGTCATCATAGGCCGCACCGTCACTATCGACGAACTTTTTGAGAAACATGGCTATTCGGCCGTCTATATCGCCAGCGGTGCAGGATTGCCGAAATTCATGAACATACCCGGCGAGACGCTGGTAGGCGTCATCTCCGCCAACGAACTGCTGACCCGAGCCAACCTGATGCACGGCTACGACGAGGAGTACGCCACGCCAATCTTTCTTGGAAAGAAGGTGGCAGTCATCGGAGGTGGCAACGTGGCGATGGACGCCGCACGCACCGCACGCCGACTAGGCAGCGAAGTGACGGTGGTTTACCGTCGCAGCGAGCAGGATATGCCCGCCCGCCGCGAGGAGATACACCACGCCATGCAGGAAGGCATAGTGTTCGCCTTCCAAACCAACCCCACCGAGATTGTCGGCGACGAGCGAGGCTATGTGTCTGGCATGAAATGTGTGCGCATGGAGATGGGCGAGCCAGACGAGAGCGGACGCCGCAAATTCAGCGTCATACCCGACTCGGAGTTCCTGTTGGAGACCGACACTGTGGTGATGTCGTTGGGTACAAGCCCCAACCCGCTTATCAAGTCAACCACCAAAGGACTTGAAGCCGAAAGCTGGGGAGGCCTGATTGCAGACGAGAAGGGCGCTACAAGCCGCAAAGGAGTCTTCGCCGGCGGTGACGCAGTTAGCGGAGCCGCAACGGTGATTCTGGCTATGGGAGCCGGAAGAACGGCGGCACAGGCGATAGACGAATATCTGAAAGAGAATTGAGAATAGGAAATTCGAAATGCTCGGAATACTCTGAATTTTCCGATAAATCTGAATTAATCAACAAAACTAAAATACCACACACAATGTATCCCATTGAACAACACCCGATTCTCGACATCCCGCAGAGCGAGGTGGTCGAATTTCTGTACAACGGACAGAAGGTAAAAGGACACAAAGGCTACACCATCGCAGCTGCACTCCATCAGGCCGGATTCCCGGTGCACAGCCACAGTTTGGCCGGACGCAACCGCAGCCTTGAATGCGGCATCGGCAAATGCGGTGCCTGCGAGATGCTGGTTGATGGCAAAATCCGCCGTATCTGCATCACCAAGGTTGACGATGTGCACGAGGTATGTGAGCTTTCGAAAGACTACCAGCCCGCCGTCGGCGAGAACCCGCAGCGCGAGGTAAAGATATACAAGACCACTGTGGCCATCATAGGTGCCGGCCCTGCAGGTCTGGCCTGCCGCGAGAAACTCAACGAACTGGGCATCGACAATCTCGTCATAGATAATAACGGCAAGATAGGCGGTCAGTTCAACATGCAGACCCACCAGTTCTTCTTCTTCGAGAAAGAGAAGAAGTTCGGCGGCATGCGAGGATTCGACATCGCCAAGACCCTCGCTGGCGACAACCACGACGGCATACTGCTCAACAACACCGTTTGGGATTTGCTTGAAGGCAAACGTATAGCAATAAAGAATATCGAGACACAGGAAATCGGCTACGTTGATGCGCAAAATCTGGTGGTCGCCACTGGTGCGGTGCCCTTCATGCCGTCGTTTGAGAACGACGACGTTCCGGGTGTTTATACCGCCGCCGTCTTCCAGAAGATGATGAACCAGGAACACACCCTGCTCGGCAAGCGAGTGCTGACCGTCGGAGCCGGCAATATCGGCTACCTGACCTCTTATCAGGGCATGCAGGCAGGCGCCACCATCAAAGCCATCATCGAGGCTATGCCTCACGAGGGCGGATTCCCGGTGCAGGCCAACCGTGTGCGCCGTCTCGGAATACCTATCATGACGGGCTACACGCTTGTGCGCGCCATCCCTAATGCCGACCGCACGGGCGTCACAGGTGCTGTCATTGCCAAATGTGAGAACTTCAAGGCAATACCCGGCACCGAGCAGGTGATAGACGACATCGACATAATAAACATCTGCACAGGTCTTGTGCCCGACGACCAGATACTGACCAAAGGCAAGTCGGTCTTCGGCCTCAACACCTACGGTGTGGGCGATGCAGTACGTATAGGCGAAGGCACCAGCGCCGTACTGCGTGGCAAGCAGGCTGCCTACGAGGTGGCTCAGAACCTCGGCATGCGCATCAACTACGAGGAATACCTCGAGGTGTCGCGCCAGTATATCGACTCTCAGCAGCGTCCGGTACGCATACTGGAGAAACCCAACCTGCCCACAAAGGAACGCATGATGGCAAAGCCGTTTGTGCAGACCGACTGTCTGTACGGCTTCGCTTGCAACCCCTGCTCGTTCTCTTGTCCGCAGGGTGCCATCACCAAACCCACCACATCATCGACTCCCACGGTCAACTACGATAAGTGCATCGGATGTATGCAGTGTGTCGCCAAGTGTCCGGGATTGGCTATCTTCGGCTACGACCTGTTGAAGCAGGTATGCTTCCTGCCGTTCGAATACGAGGCCAACGAAGGTGCAGAGGTCTATCTGGTCGATAACAACGGCAAGAAACTCGGCGAGGGCGTGATAGAGAAGATACAGAAGAAAGACAACAAGACCAATATCGCCCGAGTGAAGACCAACGACATCGTCGGCGAGGCGATGACCGAAGTGAAGGGATTCATCCTGAAGGAGCGTTATCCGGAACCGCTGCAGATGAAGCCGGTTCAGCCAGTCGAAGGTGAGACCTACGTCTGCCATTGCGAGGACGTCTCTATTGAAGAACTTCTGGCTGCCATTGGCGACCGCAAGTATATCTCGGTCGATGAGATCAAGCATATCACCCGTCTTGGTATGGGTCCCTGCCGCGGAAAGCGTTGCATACCGCGTGCCCGTCAGATACTGCGTGCCCACGGCATCGAAGTGGTTGGCGACGCCACACCGCGTGCCCCGTTGGCAAGCCAGGTGACCCTTGGCGACGTCTATAACGAGAAAGCCAAGGAGGTGTATGTGTTCCCGAAAGCCAACGACGTGAAGCGCGAAGAGGTAGAGGTGTTCATCGCTGGCGGTGGTATTGCTGGTAGCGGCCTTTTCCGCTATTTCGCCGAAGCTGGCAAGAAACCCGTGCTGGTGAACTACAGTCGCGGAGCCTCCTGGCGTAACATCGGCGGCGGCCGTCCGGCATTCTCCAATCCCGACATTGCCGACATTGCCACCCACAACCACGAGATATTCAAGTCCATCCAGCAGGTGCACAACATCAACTACAAGCCCACACGCTATGTGAACCTTGTGCACGACGAGGCGACTTACAAGTCGCTTGATGCGTCACGTGCCTGGAGCGATGCCTACATGGTTGAGCGCAAAGACTTCAAGAAAGAGATTTCGCCGCTGTGGGACACCGAGCGCACCACCTACAGCCATGCTCTTATGACGCGCGACTGCTGGCAGGCTACACCCGGCAGAGTCATCGACTATATCCGCGGCATCGGTACGAACCTCGGCGGACGTGTGTTCGAAGATTGCGAGTTGCTGCATGTGGAGCGCTGTGGCGAGAAATACAAGGCACTCGTACGCACACATAACGGCGACTATATCGAGTTTACCGCCGCCCACTTCGTCAACGCTATGGGTTGGGGTGCAGAAAGGTTCACCGACATGCTCGGCATCGACACTGGACTCTATCCCGTGAAACACCAGGCCTTCATCACCCGCCGTCTGCCTATGATGGGAGTGAACGGCGACGCACTCGACATGATTATCGACCGCCGTCACTATAAGGGTTTCAGCGCCGTCTATGGACAGCAGTTTGCACATACAGGTCAGATTATCGGTTGCGCTTCGCCCGACTGCGACAGTTTCGAGGCACGCCAGAACCTGAAATACAACAGCAAGGAATTCCTGGAGATAGTCTCCGAGGTGTTCGCCGAGTGGATACCCAACCTGCGCGAGGTAGGCTTCCACGCTGTGTGGGCAGGTTGGTACACCGAGCCGCGCTACATCGTCGATCCTGAAGTAGGACTGCTCGTCGGTTTGCGCGGTCACGGCTTCATGCTGGGACAGTATCTCGCCAAACTATATGTCGATAAGTATCTCGGCAAAGAGACCCCGTCATACATGAACGACCTGAGCATCAAAGGCAAGGGCTTGAGCGAGAACGCGTTCAAGTAGCAGAAGGCAGACGGTAGTCAGAGACAAGTAGTTGGTGGCGGACGGGTAACCTGTCCGCCACTTTTATAAAGCCAATCACATGGACCAGAAAACAGAAGCCCAACGACTGAAGCTATACTATGAGGGTTTTAACCATGCGGGAACGCCAGAGCATTTGCAGCAGCTGTATCCGGGCTTTGACGACGATCGCGACGACCCTGACTGCGCGCAGATGCTTACCTTTGATATGGCTTTACCATGGCTTTGATATGGCTTTGAGTCAAACAAGCCTTCAATTCTAAACATTCAACCTTCAATTCGCTCATGGACTTCAAAGCCAAAGTTGCATATCAAAAACGCTATAAAGCCGCCCTGCAAGAAGCTGGGGAACCACGTGATGGGAAAAACTTTATTTTACCAGGTGCACAACTGCCATCAATCGACAACCAGCCATTTTGGTTTGGAATGCAAGTTGTTGTTCCACTCCACGACACATTTGCCTTTATAGTCAACAACCGTCTGCTGCGAGAGAATATCGAGCACTTCATGAACCAGGATGTTGGGCCAGCACTTACAACCGAACACCTATACCTCCGACTTGCCACAATCCTTCCCGATACCGCCGAGGCTTTCCTCCGCACCATCGATTGTGGAAATTCGCTGCTCGACCAAATCGTTGATGCATTCCTCGCTGCCGACCGCCAACGATTCTGCTCACTACTCAGCGACAACAACTGCCCTCTCACCAAAGTCAGCAACCTATGCAACCACCTCTGGGAGAGAGTTACCGCGCCACGAGAGCTCGACTTCGACGACTGGCGTGAACTTCACAAAACCTTCGTCGTCAGCGACACATCCATGCTCGACGAAACACAGCAAGCAGCCTTCGCAGCCGTCAACGAAATGAACGAAGCCGCTACAGCATGGCAAGACCGGGAGAACCCTGAGCAATTCAGCAACTATCTCGACAAAACCGAACAGTTTGACCGAACCTACCTTCGACATCTACTCGGCATATATTGGGACGACCCCACCCAGCTGCTTCCCGAAGAGCGCAACCAAATTGAGGAGATTACCCATAGACCGATAGCCGGCACCATCTACGACGACCTTCGACGCGAATATGACACATCACTGAATGTCCAACCGTTATCGCTTCCCGACGATTATTTCGCCCTCCCCACCCATCGGGCCGCCATAGAAGAGAGTTTCTCCTTACGGATTGAAGTCATCAAAGCAGGTGCCGATAAGTTCGCCACACTCGTCAACCACATTGCCGACAAAGGCTATATCAACCCCAGCGACCGACAACTCTTCGCCTACCGATTCTCCGCCCGACAACGACCATCCGCCGTCGGCACCATCGAGTGGCGAGCACCCAACAACCGACCCTACGACCTCATCTATCTTATCCGCACCCTCACCGACCGCGCCGACTACCACAAGATGCGCCGCTTTTTCACAGGTCCCGACTGGCCCGCCCGCAGCACCGCCAGCTACGCCAAAGGAGCCTCCTTCGAATTGAAAACATTTGTCAACCAACTCTACCCACCCCTCAAAAAGATTTGAATGGTCAGCAGTCAGTGGTTGGAGGTCACAGTCTCTTCATCCAAATCTCAAGGAACTTGTCATAGACCTGATAGCACCCATTTTCTTGTGTCACCAAGTCCTTGTCCAGCAAGGCGTTTACCGCCGATTTAACCGCACTTGGCGACGTAAGGCCATATTGTTTAGCAAATTTGCCCGATGTGATTTGAGAAACCCTCCCCATCGCACATATTGCCTTCAGTACGTGACATTGTTTTTCAGGAAGTTGATACATCAAATCCTCGTATGTCGGACTTGAAAAGTCAATGATATAATCAATCGCCGGCTGCACTTCTCCGATGCTGCAGTGCCCATTGTCGGCTGTCCGCATAAAAAGCACATTCATCACCTTTTGCAAATAGAATGTAATGCCGTCGAACATTGCATACACCTCCGCCACAACCTCTTTGTCAATCGTTTTGCCAGATAGTTCGAAATGCCTTTTACAAAACTCCCAATATTTGTCCAACGCTATGGATTTGAGGTTCATCAGCGTGACGCTCTGATAAAACGGACGGTTCGGCGAAACGAACATTGCCCCCATCAAATGCCGCTGTGAGCCCATAAAGACAAAGTTGGCGTTGCTGCAATACTGCACATAGGTGCGCAAGTCTGCCTCAACATTTGAATCAGAGTATTTCAGGATCTGCTGAAACTCGTCTATTGCCACAAGACACGGCTTGTCGGCCTGTTGCAGATATTTGAAAATCTCGTCCAAAGTGTTACTTGGATTCGCTATATCCCCCACCGATACATTCCAAGACGGCTGACCAAACGCATCGTATGTTATTCCAGCCTTCAACGACTTTACAACATTCAAAAAATGCTCCCAATAACGCTTGCCCTTGGGTTTTAATGAATCAAGAATGGCACGCCCCATCTTGTTTACCATATCCGACAACGATTTTGTCGAATAAATATCAATGATAAAAGTATGATACCTTTTTTTCACTTCGTCTTGGTTAAAACAATGGCGAATAAGGTCAGTCTTACCATAGCGGCGAGGAGAAATCAGAGCAATATTGTTGCCATTTTGCAGCCATTTAATTATATCTTTTGTTTCTTGAACACGGTCGCAGAAATAATCTGAACCGGCATAACCATTTGTGACAAAGGGATTTATCATAACAGTGACTTTTATTTTCAATGCAAATATACACATTTTGTCATAAAATGATAATCATAAAATGACAATGTTGATGGTTTTGTCTGTGGTTAGTGGGCAGTAGATTGTTGGCAGCAAAGTTAAAACACACTCACACTCAGACAACCTAAGATTAACACAACCTCTTAATCAAACATTTTTCGTACCTTTGCAGCGCAAACCGCGAGATAAAGGTTTGCCGAGAAAGCGCATTTTCGCTTTGTTCTGTCACTAGTGAACTTGGACACTCGCTACAACAACCAGAATAAGGAAAATTGTACGCTCTCATTGTGTACACAGCATAAATGCCCTGTGTACAAATGTGGAGTAATCCAATACCTTATCTGTTGTTACACCCAAAGGGAGTCCAAGCCCGACTAGTGAGGATAGGGTTAAATGGATTGGCTCCACTTTCTTTGTTGTTCAAATCTTCGGCCGAGCCACTGACACAAAACCAACAGGACCACTCATCATATTTTTCCATCTTTATCCACTTTCCCGAAAACAACGACTATATCATTGTACTTTTGCATCTCGGAAACCTAAAAATCCTGCGACGCAGAAATGCAATGAAACCCAATAGGCATAAGTATAAAAAAAATGTGTATATTTGCACTCGGTTGACGAGAGTAATGTCAGCCGCCGCAAAGCGCATTTGAACGGATTCGTCGTGGAAATTTGCCAAAATTCAACTTCAGAATAGTCCGTGATACTTATGCCTTTTGCTGTAGAAATATGTTGACGTCCGTAACGGGCAAAGCATACTCACAGCATGGGACAAGGTCGAAAGGATTTCATTCTGAAAGGTCAGGCAAAACCTCCACACGGGAATCCACCGACATCGCCCCATGCTTCTTTATTTATGCTCATATCATCGAAAAACGAACACATTAACACAGTAAAAAACAAAACGCAATAGAAAAATAACAAAATCCAAAAACCATGCTTTATCGAGTAACAGTCAAACAGAACAAACTCAACGCCGGCATCCGCATTGAACGTGGCATGTCCGTTGATGTCGTGACCAACAGCATCACAAATCCCGTAACCACCAACGGCGGCCAACCAGTAGCCGACGCTTTCATGCGGATCTACGGAATAGATATCCGTAAAGCAGAAGCTCTAAACATGGTCTATCTTGATGTTCAAAGAATCGGATAAAAAACAAATAAATTTTTTATTAACTAAATTCTTATTATTATGATTAACCCTATCAACATGGAAACTGGAGGCATTTTAGAAATGCTCCAAGAACTCAAAGAAAAACTGGGCCCCGTTATCGAAAAGGGTGTCCAAGAGGTAAAAAAGAAATTAATAGAGCTGTCAATCAAGGTCAAGGACGAGCTCTTACCTCAATGGATTGATCTGGTGAAACGTCTTTTCAATGCAAAAAACATCAAGTCTGAAAATGTAGAAGAACTTACGATGGCAGACTTGATAAGCATAGCCAAGAAGAACATAGTTGCCGGCAGCGACGGTGTGGCAGCATATCGCCAAGTTAAAGACTCTGATATTTGCATTTATCTGTCATATTGCAAAGGCAGAGAGCTTCTATCCGAAGAAAACAACTGCTATGTGATAATCAAAGCAAAGAGTCTTGCCCAAGATGTTAATGAGATGTTTAAGGAATCCGATTTAATAATACTAAACTAATTTAATTATACTAAACTAAAAATAAAATGGCAATATCAGATTTTTTTGAAAGCATTATAAATGCATTTAAAGCTTTTTTCGAAAAAGTAAAAGGCATAATCAAAAGTATAATTGCAAAGATTGTCAACTTTGCCGAACAGATTAAGAAATGGTTTAAAAACCTTTCACTTATAAAAGGGCGGCATATACCGTTTTTAACAAAAAAGAACGAGTTTCGAGAAATGCTAAAAAAAGCTCCCGTAAAAAACATCGGCATATTCGAAGGTGTATACGATGAACAAACCGACGAAATAACGGAAGTCCGATATATCGCAGCAGATGCGATAGACGAGGAAACTCGCAATGTTATGGGAAATCAAGAACTTGTTGTATTAAGTTAATATTAAATATTATGAAAGTTATAACATGGATAATTATTGGCATAGCGATCACTGGTTTGGGGTACTACGCGTACAAGAGAAAACAAGGATCAGGGAAATCCCTTATTGACGCATTAACCGAAGTTGTAAAGAAACAAGCACCAACATTTACGACAGAGTCCTGCGAAGTTCTAAAAAAGGACGAGGTGGTTGCTTATTTTAAGTCGTTACAACTAACCAAAGGGAGTGACATTCCATTTGTTGCCAGAACGAATAAGTTTTCTACAATTTGCAATATCCCAGATGGCGAATACAATGTTGCGTTGGGTGTGTATAATGAGTCGTTAGATGAGATATCGTCATTAAAAATTATTGTCGCACAAAAATGGGATCCTGTTTTCGCAACAATGATTGGCAAAGAAGATGTAATTGTGCTTAATTGATCATTAAAGGGGGAGAACATTACACCCTCCCCCTTTGTAATGTAAAAAACAAAATAATGTTAGACGTTATATTACAAATATTAGGAGGCGCCTTGTTAGGTGGCGCAGCTGCCGCAGCGATTACGCTGACGGTAAGCTATTTTATTGACAAACGAGCTATCAAAAAAGAAGCTCAAAGAAAATTCAAAGAGGCTTTTCGCGCTGAAATTCTGGAGAAGAGTAAACATGCTGTTAATGTTGGTATTTTTGACCATAATGATGACAAACTTGGCGAATTGGAAATAACATCTGAAAAAGGTGTTGATCAATCTCTTTATGAGCATCAAATAATTTATTTATATGATTAAAATCAATAATGACCTTATTGTTGACAGTACCGATATGGTGCTGTTGCAGAATGTTGAAAAAGACTTAGAGTCTTTTATCAAAAAATTATTAATTGAAAACAGCCCGGATTTATCGGTTATTCTACAATTTGAACTGTTTGCCAAAACCGAAAATTCAATCGTTATTACAGGCAATGATGGATTCTCGATACCGGGAAGTTTGGAGATAAAAAACAAAATACAAAAATACCTAACATCAGAACAAGCGTTGACTCCAATACTGAAAAAGTATTCATTGGAAGTAAAATGCACATATAGAATTACAGAGAAAAAAAAGGATAAAAAGGAGGATTCGATACAATTCTTGCCTCAGCATCCAAGATATAATTTTGAACAAGTAATACTCCCAGACGAAACCAGAAAGGAAATATACGATGCTTTGAAAGTAATACAATATAAAAAAGTGGTATATGAAGATTGGGGATTCGAGGAGTGCGACCCAATACCGCGTAGCGTGATAAATTTCTATGGAGACCCAGGTACTGGCAAAACCATGTGCGCCCATGCCATAGCAGGCAAATTGGGTAAAATGCTTCTTTCTTTGAACTATGCTGAAATTGAGTCGAAATATGTCGGCGAAGCACCTAAAAATTTACAGAAAGCCTTCGATACTGCAAAACAAACAGATTCTGTACTTTTCTTTGACGAAGCCGATTCTTTTTTAGGAAAAAGAATACAAAATGTGACACAAGGTTCGGAGCAGGCACTCAATTCGCTCAGAAGCCAAATGCTAATTTTACTGGAAGAACATAGTGGTGTCGTCATATTTGCAACGAACTTGGTTTCGAACTTTGATAAGGCTTTCGAGTCAAGAATTCTAAAACATATCAAGTTTGAATTGCCAAATCACGAAGCAAGAATAGCCATAATCAAAAAGATGATACCATCTAAATTACCTCTAGCATCACCCTTAGATGAAACTTTACTAAACCAATGCTCCGATATTTTGGACGGATTTTCCGGAAGAGAAATCAAATCAGCCATATTGGAGCTACTCTTATCTAAAGTTGACGATAACCATAACGATTTCTTGTTTAACGGAAATGATTTCATAGAAGCGTTCGAGCATAAAAAGGAACAAAAGAAAAAACTTAAAGACGAGGAAACTCGAATTCAAAAGGAAAAAATTTTGAGAAAATTGTCAGAAATAAAAGAAGAAAAAGAGTTGAAGGAAGCACAGTCAAAAGAACAAGAAGAGAGCAATGACAATTCAAGTCCTGCACAACAAACAGGAAACCTGTCAACAAAAGAAGAAAATACACTTTGAACAATTAACAAATAACAACAAAAAAAATCCTATGTTACGAGGAACATGTACCTTTAAATGTGATAACTGCGGAGAAAAATTTATTGGGTTAGACATAGAGTGTAATGCAATGATATTCAGCGCACCTGTGAAGTGTCCACACTGCGGCAGCATGCACACAAGACCTCGGTTTTCAAGTAAGGGTGTTTACGAAAAAATTTGGGAATGCATAGACAAACAAGAAAATGACAGTGATACTATTGCATCAGATTAAAGCCATCAGTCTTTCTCATTTCATAACAATACCACTACTAAAATTCCCTTATGAATCTTAATTTACCTTTTTCCGAAATCAATGAGATAATCGACAAGAAGTTGATTATTTTGCCGTGGTCTTTAGTTTACAAAGATCAACACACAGTACAGCTTAAGAGAAAAATCCGAATACCACTCACCAAGGATATTGATGTGTCGGTCGAACGTATTGATGGTTCGGACATCTATCTCAACGTTGACAGCGGAGCTATCAACAAATTGTTGGATATTGTTAAGAACCTTTCTTTCGAAAGTCTTAATATGATTGAACTTCTTGACAATCGTATCATTTTGCACCTTGACAAGAACAAGAAGATTGCGCATACGATGGAACAGATAACTCTGCAAGACATCTCGTTCAACGAGGAGAACGCAGTAGTCAAATTCATGCCTAAATTATGAAACATAGAGATTTGGAATTTCCGCAGAATGCGCGGCGGACTTATACGGCGGTGAAGCATGCCTTTGAGACTTGCGGGGCTTTTCACCGTGTGAAATGCGACGACAGTACTTTTGTCATCACCGCGCGTCACGGCATGTCGCTGCTGGCGCTGGGTGAGAAAATCAAGGTGCGGGTGGTGGCGACCAGCACGCAGTCGAGCAAGGTGGTGGTGGAGTCGGGTAACCAGATTCCCATCAACCTGCTGAACATTGGTAGCAACAAACGCAACGTGTCGAACCTATCGGATTGGATCTCCAATCAGGTATATCGCCTCTGCAGCGACGAGGAACTGCACATCAAACCGCCAGAGATAAAACTTCGCCAGAACGACATCCGCCTGCGTGAGGATAAATAGGCTTAGAACAGGGAGAATGTGTGAGTGCTTGATTGCGTTAGTGCTTGAAATGCTCTAAACTTCTATTTTCTTCTATATTCGGAGATTGGTAAGTATTTCGTTGTATTTTTGCAGCCGTAAACCACAAATAACACACATCAATGGTAAGAGGTAAATGTTTTTTTATTTGCGACAAGTGCAAGAAGATCTTCCGGGATCTTGACATTGAGTGGATGGCTACTACATATTCGACCCCCGTGGAATGTCCTCAATGCGGCTCGTACCACACAAGGCCAATCCTTTCGCTTAAACCCGTCTATAAAAGAATCTGGAAATCGATGGACGAGCAGTCGTCCAACAAGTAGTATCCTTCGCAAAAACGACATCGGCAAAGGCCGCAAACTTTTGTTTGCGGCCTTTGCTCTGCTTTGGCAAGAAGGAAATTTGAAAAATTAATAATCATGAAGATTTCTTCTATTTTCTTCTATTTTGCGCGGAGGTGTTGGTTTTTGGTGTATTTTTGTCGACGCAAAACAAACATTTTTTTCATCAGACACTAAAATATTTCAACTATGACAGCTTTAGTAGGCATTTTAAACAAGCGGGCTGCGGTGATGGCTGCCGACAGCGCCGTGACCGTTACCACCAACGGCAGGACAAAAATTTACAACTCGGCCACCAAGATTTTCAGCCTCTCGAATGAACATCCTGTGGGGGTGATGATCGACAGTTCGATGGAGTTTATGGGTACTCCGTGGGACGTGATCTTCAAACTGTACCGCGACCGCAAGGGCGGCAAGGAATACAAGACCTTGAGGGGCTATGTGGACGGTTTCCTGGATTTTCTACGCTCGGAGAATTATTTCAGCGACGAGGATTCGCGAGAGAGTTATTTCATAAGCGAACTTAGGGAGTTTTACGACACTGTGAAAGACGAGGCGATAGATCAATACCGAGACGAGATGAATGAACGCACCAAGAACGGTGAGCCGGATGAGGATGAACAACGGGCGTTTGAAATACTGAAAGAGACAATCGAGGAGTTTATAGAGAACAGCAAGGACGACGAGCCCAATCCGGAATTCAAGAACTACTCGATTGAAAGTATGCGTAAATTCACATCTGAAGCGTTCGATAGACTGATGCAGATATGCGAGGAGGATGGATTGCCGACTAACATGCGCGACTTGTGGGAACGTGGATTCTACGCTAAACTGTGCGGCCGCTACTTTCCTATCGACACCGAGTTGGTGTTTATGGGTTATGGCAGCGACGACATTTATCCGTCACTCCTGTCGATGAGGATATCAGGTGTAATAGACCGCCGGCTGCGCTACTATATCGACGAAGAAGGCGCCGAGACCATCACAAACAACAACAGCGCAAGCATCTGCCCCTTCGCACAGACGGATGTGATGATGTCGCTGATGAAGGGCATGTCGAACCAGATGTACAGGCATGTCGATAACTGTAAGATCTCCGCAATACTGGAGACAAAACAAAAGATGATGGACGCCATGAAGGAGGCTGGCGCAACAGAAAAGATGCTGGAAACTGTGGACGACATCGACCTTACGGAGGTGGCGGACAATTTCGACAAATCGGTAAATGAGTTCATCCATGACAAATATGTTGAAGGCATTGTGGATGCGGTGGACTCGTTCAGCATAGAGGAGATGACGAACATGGCGGAGAGCCTTATCTCGGTGACGAACCTGCAGCGCCATATCTCTTCGACGGAGGAGAGCGTGGGAGGCCCTGTGGATGTGGCGGTGATTACGCGGTCGGAGGGTTTCGTGTGGGTGAAGCACAAGGAGTGGTTCAATGCTGCGAAGTGATGGAGGAGAGTGCTGATGTGGAGCAAGGCAGAGAGGCGTCGCAGAGGTCAGAAAGATGAATCGGGCAAGTCCGTTACGGTGTGTAGTGACGCTGTGACGGACTTGATTATTTGTAGAATAAGCAGTTGTAAGTGGTTTGTAGGACTGCTGGAGGTGTTTTGTAGGACTGTTGTAGGTGTTTTGTATATGCAAGGAAGGATGAGGCGAGGTGCTAAGAAGATACTAGGAAGGTACTAAGAAGGTGGAAGGCAGGTGGGGGGGGCGATTCAGGACGGCGGGCGAGGGGGGGCTGATGGTTGTGGAGCCTACACAGAGGTGCAGGTTGCACAGAGAAGAGGTGCAATGTGCTGCTTTTTTCGTATCTTTGCAGTCGCTATGAGTATAATTCTCGCTATAGAATCGTCGTGTGACGACACTTCGGCTGCAGTGCTTCGCGACCAGTTTCTGCTGTCGAACGCCATTGCCTCGCAGGAGGTGCATCGCCGCTATGGCGGTGTGGTGCCGGAGCTGGCTTCGCGTGCTCACCAGCAGAACATCGTGCCGGTGGTTGACGAGGCGGTGCGTCAAGCTGGTGTATCACTCAGTGATATAGACGCTGTCGCTTTCACCCGCGGTCCCGGTTTGTTGGGGTCGTTGTTGGTGGGGGTGTCTTTTGCAAAGGGGCTTTCGCAGGCGCTCAATGTGCCAATCATTGAGGTGAACCACCTCCAGGCCCACGTGCTTTCGCATTTCATCAAGGAGTCTGAAGAATCAGTTACGCCTCGCTTCCCATTCATCTGCCTGCTGGTGTCGGGCGGGCACACGCAGATAATGCTTTTCCGCGACTATTTTGACTATGAGATTATCGGCCAGACGATTGACGACGCTGCAGGCGAGGCGATAGACAAGGCAGCGAAGATAATGGATCTCGGCTATCCGGGAGGCCCGATAATCGACAGTCTGGCACAGAACGGCAATGCCGATGCCTATGAGTTTGCGACACCGCACATCCCCGGTTTTGACTACAGTTTCAGCGGCATAAAGACATCGTTTCTCTATTTTTTGCGCGACAGGTTGAAGGAGGACCCCGAGTTTATCGCCAGGCATAAGGAGGATTTGTGCGCTTCGATACAGGAAACCATAGTGGGTTTTCTGATGAAAAAACTGGAGAAGGCCGTGTTGAAACACCGTGTCAGGCAGGTGGCCATAGCGGGCGGAGTGTCGGCCAATTCGTTGCTCAGGCAGCGTGTGAAGGAGGCTGGCGCCAAACACGGATGGACAACGTTTGTGCCTCAGAAGAAATTCTGCACTGACAATGCCGCTATGGTTGGCATTGCGGCTCACTTCAAGTATCTACGTGGCGATTTTGCAGACATATCGCTGCCACCGTATGCCAGGTAGTCTCATTGGGCAGGCGGTAGTTAACCAATAAACCTCATCTGTCATATCAAACCTTCACGTAACATAGTAGTCTTTGTCTGTCGGCTGCTGACAGCTGTAGGTTGTATGTTGTCGGTTGTGCATGCCCAGGACATACATTTTTCGCAGGCCGACTATATACAGGTGTTGACAAATCCAGCCTATTCGGGCTTCTTCGACGGGCAGGGGCGCTTTGGCATTATATACCGCAACCAGTGGGCATCGGTACATAATCCGTTTCAGACCCTTGCCGCCACGGTGGAGGTGCCGGTGTATCAGAACAAGTATCACCGCTATGGTATATCGCTTGGCGGTTACATCTATGCCGACAAGGCCGGCAGTCTCGCCTACGGCACCCTTTCGGGTGATTTGATTGTCTCGTTTTATAAGGCGCTCAATTCCCGTAGCGACAACATCTTCTCGCTTGCCGTGATGGCTGGGTTCAACCGAGCCGGTTTCGACCCGACCGATGCCTTGATGGAAGACCCCACTGAGCAGTTTGAACGTGAGCGTGTGAATTATCCGACTGTTGGTGCTGGTGCGGCGTTCTATAGCCAGCCGTCGCAGGATTTTTCGCTCAAGATAGGTGTAGCGGCATACAACGTCAACCGTCCCAAGCTTACATATTTCGAGGAAGGCGCCACACGTCTGGAACCTCGTTTCAATGCGTACATACGCGGCGAGTGGCGTTTCATGCAACAGTGGTCGCTCATGCCTCTGGCGATGGTCCAGATTCAAAAAAAGAACACAGAGATATTGTTCGGCACAGATGTCAAGTACTATATAGACGAGAGCTATAGTCGCAACCTTGCTTTGCAGTTCGGCGTTGCCTATCGGTGGGCCGACGCTCTGGTGTTTGACATCGGTGTACACTACAACGCTCTTACCTTTTTCTTCCTTTATGACGCCAATATCTCGAAACTGACACCGGCCTCGCGATCGGTTGGAGCCTTCGAGGGTGGGCTTATATATCATCTCAACCGAAAGAAGAACAAGCGCCGTGCGCTGCCATGTCCGATAATATAGGAGGTTTGAGGGTTTAAGGGGTTTAAAAGGTTTAAAGGGTTTAAAAGGTTTGAGAGTTTAAGGGGTTTTAGAGTTTAAAGGGTTTAAAAGGTTTGAGTGGGTTTAAAAGGTTTAAAGGGGTTTAAGGTGTAATGGGTTGAATGAATGATTGATTGAAAATGTATAAAAGAATATTGACCATAATAGTTTTCTGCTGCCTGCTGACTTCGGTCGGTGCTCAGGTTGCTCGCTATGAGGTGACTCACGAGGGGCGCAAAGTGAACACACCTGGCAGTGAATCGGGTCCGATCCGCATCGACGATACCTTATATTACTCGAGTTTGCAGGAAGTCAGCGAAAGTGGTGGCTATATCGACTTCGGCATCACGATAATGAGGCTGTTCAAGTCGCATGTTTCGGAGAATGGCAAACTCTCGAATGGCGAAACTGAAACCTTCGGAATAAACCACCCCAGCCGTCACACTGGCAATGTGGCGTTTGACTTGCGGAACGGCATTGTCTATTTCACCCGTTGCAGGATGGACAACGGCGATGCATACCAAAATGAGATATATTTCATAAAGTCGAAGGGAGGCAAGTGGTCCAAACCTCAGCGTATGGGGGGCAATGTCAATGTGAGGGGTTATAATTCAACTCACCCGACCGTTGGATATCTCTCCGACAGCGTGTCGATACTGTATTTTGTATCCGATAGACCTGGCGGCATGGGCGGCATGGACATCTGGTATGTGACGGTAAGTGGCAAAGATATTGGAATGCCGACTAACCTGGGAACACCGGTCAACTCGAAGTATGATGAGATTACGCCTTTTTATGACCAAACCGATGGTGTCATCTATTTCTCAAGCGACCGCCCCGGCGGCAGCGGCAAGCACGATATCTATTCCTCTCGCGGTTCACGCAACAGCTGGCGCACGCCGTCACGTATGCCCGAACCCATTAATTCAGTGGAAGACGACCTGTACTTCACCGTAAACTGTCAGAGCCCCGACTACAAGCCACTCGATACGCCGCATAGCTCGGGATACTTCACCTCTAACCGTAGCGATTCCTATTTTATTCACGACACCTCGTGTTGCCACGACATCTACAGGTGGGATTATGTGGTTATTGACACCACTCCGGTAAAAAGCGCTCCTTCGGTGGCCAGCATCCAGCCTGCTGAAGACACTTGCCCTTGCAAGCAGGCTCGTCGTTTGCTCCCCATCAGGCTCTTTTTCCATAACGACGAACCCAATCCGCGTTGTCAGGACACCGTCACCTCGCTCACCTACTTCCAGACCTACAACTCCTATATGTTCATGCGTCAGACCTACCGCGACCGTCAAGAGGAGATAGCCGACAGCACCGAGCGCAGCATGTCGTTGGCTATGCTGGAGAGTTTCTTCGGCGAGGTACAGTACAACAGCGAAAAATTTGAACATTTCATCCATCTGCTCGCCCAGGACATACTCAATGGCCGTCATGTGGTGTTGACCGTGGGCGGGTATGCAAGCCCCCTGCACAACTCTGCCTACAATGTCAACCTCTCGAAACGCAGGATTTCAACCATTGTCAACCAGTTGAAAGAATATGGTGGAGGCATGATACGGAGGGTGATGGAGCAACCCGGAAGTGGCTCTCTTGAAATAAGGCGCACCCCCTTCGGAAGTTCCACAGCGCCAAAGGATGTGAGCTCAAGCGCCAAAGATCAGCTCCATAGCGTTTATAGCGTCGATGCCGCACGTGAGCGCAGGATTGAAATTCTTGGTTATGACTATCGGTGAATTATGACCGGGTGCCTCATTTTGCGCCCCACTGCATCTTGAGTTGGTCAATCTTCTCCTTCTTCATCCCGTCGCGTATTTCGGTGATGATTTTTTTTGTGTACAGAGGAAAGTCTGCTTTCATCATCCAGTCGTAGTATGATGGTTCTTTCTTGAACACTGTTGTCACCGGTTCGCCCTTGTACTTTCCAAAGTTGAACACCTCGCGCCCATATTTGTCGATGCCGATGTGTCCCGCCAAGTCGGCCCATTGTGCCGCAGTAGTGAATCGGCTGAGGGCCTCTATGTTGTTGACTACCGGTTGCGTCACCATGCCGTCGCGGTCAACATACTCCGCATCTTTGTATCGATCAAGCTGAGCCTTGAGCACTTCGTAAGTCGCAAGTGTGTCGGCATCAGCCGAATGGGCGTTGTCCAGGTTCTTACCGCAATAGAAAGTGTACGCTGCCTTTAGGGTGCGCTGCTCCATTTTATGGAAAATGTTCTGCACATCGACAAGTCGGCGTCGCTTTACGTCGAAGTCGATGCCAGCCCTCAGAAATTCCTCTACGAGCATCGGCACATCGAACTTGTTGCTGTTGTAGCCTGCAAGGTCGGCATCTCCGATGAACTCCAGCAGTCGCGGTGCCAAATCCTTGAACGAAGGCTTGTCGGCTACATCGCTGTCGTGTATTCCGTGAATTGCCGTGCATTCTTCGGGAATATGTATTGTTTTGCCGTTGCCGTCGGTGGGTCGCACCCGCTCGACCACCGTTTCGCAGCTGTGGTCAGGGTTAACCTTGTGAAGGCATATCTCAACTATGTGGTCGTGGCCCACTACGACGCCTGTGGTCTCGAGATCGAAGAAAACGATGGGTTTGGTCAGGTTGAGTTCCATGAATGTGAGTTGAAAATAGTAATTATAGAGAAACTGTTTGAACAAGTTCAGATAGCCGCCAGTTAACAGTCGGCAGCTGCCCTATGGATTTTCACAAGCGTTTTGAGCAATTGCTCGGCTTGCCCTAGCGGCAGCATGTTGGCACCGTCCGATTTGGCGTTGGCCGGGTTGGGATGGGTTTCCATAAAGATACCATCGCACTGCACCGCCACTGCTGCCCTGCCTATGGTCTCGATCATCTCAGGGTTGCCGCCGCTCACACCGGTCGGCTGATTGGGCCGCTGAAGCGAGTGCGTTATGTCCACCACCACAGGCACATTGTTCTTTCTCATTTCGGTGACGCCGCGAAAATCCACCACCAGGTCCTGATAGCCGAAAGTCGTGCCCCGCTCGGTGAGCATTATGTTGTCGTTTCCGCTGTGACGCACCTTTGCAATGGCATGCACCATCGCCTCGGGTGCCAGAAACTGCCCCTTCTTGATGTTCACGCAACAGCCCGTCTCGGCGGCAGCCTCCAGCAGCGACGTCTGACGACAGAGAAATGCCGGTATCTGCACCACATCGACACTTTTGGCCGCCTTGGCCGCGTCTGCTTCGCTGTGGATGTCTGTGACCACCGGGATGTTGAGCTTCTCCCTTATCTCGCCCAGTATTTCAAGCCCTGCCTCGTCGCCTATCCCAGTAAATGAGTCTATGCGTGTGCGGTTCGCCTTCTTGTATGAGGCTTTGAAAATGAATGGTATTTCAAGTCGGTCGGTTATCTCCAGCAGCCTTTTTGCAATCGCCATCGGGCTTTTGGTGTCTTCTATAACGCAAGGACCGGCAATCAAGAAGAAATTGCCGGTCGCTTGGTGTTTTAGTCTCTCTAAACGAGGATACATTCAGTAATGTGAAAAAAATTAGAAGTTAGTGTCGATTTGGTTAAGCGTGTCGTCCTCCTCAATAGGGCTAGGATAGCTGTCACGCTCATCCCGCTCGTCGTTGTCGCGTCGACGTGTGCCCGTGCTGCGCTGTATCGAAATGATGAGTGCACCCACCATACGGGTAAGCTCCATGAGCAACTCCCGCGATTTTTCGTAAGCCTCCTCACCGAATAGTCCGCAGCTCCTCGCTACGGTGGTAAACACCACACACTCACGTATCGCCGTCTTGGCTATCTTCAAGTAGTATTCAAACTGAGCCTTGTTGCGTGCCGAGCCCTCCGCTATGTTCAGTGCAATGTCAAACGACGAGCGACCGAACGATTCTACAAGTATTTTTTCGCGCTTGCTTTGCGGTTCTGCAATGTTAAGCAGAAGCCACGAACTGTAGTCCGTCGCCTTCGCGTAAAGGCGCAAGTCCTCAAATCTGAAAAAACTTGCGTTTCTCTCTTGTTCTTCCATAGTTGTTAGTTTTAGGTTAGAGTTATGTTTTTTATTTAAGTAGTCGGCGGTGCTCTAAATCTCGGCAAAGTAGCGCATAAACTGGGTGCGCATCGCCACAGAGGCCTTGTCGTGGGTTGGCACACTCATGATGCCCCGAAACTGGTCTATGCTCTCGTACCCCTTCTTTGTCATCCACTCTTTCACCCCCGCGTTGAGCGTGTTCAGATATTCTATCCCGTTCTTGTACAAGCACGATACTACCTGTACACTGCCCGCCCCTGCCAGCAATAGTTTCACCACGTCCTCGGACGTGTAAACACCACCCACCGCCGATATTGAGCAGCGCAGCTTGTTGGTCAGTATCGACACCCATCGCAGCGTGTCGTAGAACATGTCGTGCGACGACAGGCAGCTCGCACTTCGCATAGTCATCTCGTCCGTGTCGATATCAATCTGCATCGACTTGTTGAACATCGTTATCCCCTGTATCCCAAGCCACGAAAGCCGCTGCATGAACTTCGCCATGTCCGTGAAGTACGGTCCCACCTTGATTGATATAGGTATAGTCACCGCCATCCTGAGCGATTGTATGATGTTCGTGTACGTCCGTTCCACATCCTCAGACGATAGCGAGCACTCGTATGGCAGTATAGCCATGTTCAGCTCCAACGCCTTGCATCCGCACTCCTCAAACCGCTTTGCATAGGTCAGCCAGTTCTCGTGCGAGAAACAGTTGATGCTACCGATGACAGGTATCGTCATCCGCTGTGTTGCCTCCTTGATTACCGCAAAACGGCGCGACAGCGAGTCGTCAGCGACATGGCTTGCTATGTATTCATAGCTTTCACCGTAATGCTCTATCGGCGCCGTTACGTGTGTGTTCCGCTTTATGTCGTGAATGATCTCTTCCTCAAACACCGACTTCAGCACCACCGCACCAGCTCCGTGCTGCTCTATGCGCAGCAAGTCCTCTACCGACGACGTCAGGCCGCAACTGCCAACTATGATGGGACTCTTCAACTTCAGCCCCAGATATTCATTTGATATGTCCACTTTTTTATATAAAATTTAACACCGCAAAATTAGACAATTTGCTGTGATTAAGCAAATTTTGTGCTGATATTTTTTCGGTTGCTCAAAAGTGTGTTTTGTATTACTTTGAAAACCAGTTACATTTCATATTTTTAAATTTTCCGCATCAATCTTCGAACTGTCAGTTTGTAAAAATATTTTCGCTCAAATACAAAAAATAAGTATCTTTGCACCTCGAATTTTTGCATGAACTATCTAATAAAAATCCAATCATGGAAGAGAAAAAGAACAATAACATTGCCAAGAACAACGAGACAAAAGACCTGAGCGTTGCCGTTTCAAATGCCGAGCAGTTCATTGAGAAAAATGCCAAATGGATTCTCATCTGTGCCGGTGTCATCGTCGTCGCCGTGGTGCTTTATTTCCTGCTCATCAAACCAGCCCTACAGAACCGTGAGCGCAATGCCGCTGCCGACAACTTCAAGGCCGAGTACTGGTTCGGGCAGGGCGAATACGACATCGCACTCAACGGAAGTGACAGCCTCGACATCATCGGCTTCGCCGACCTCGCTTCTGAAAACAAAGGCACGAAGGCCAACAACCTCGCCAAATACTATGCCGGCATCTGCTGCCTCAACCTTGGCCAGTACGACGAAGCCCTTCGCTACTTTAAGTCCTACAACGGAAAGGACGCCTTCACCAAACCTCTTAACGAGATGCTCAAAGGCGATGCAGAATGGGAACTCAAGAACGAGTCTGCCGCCCTCCGTCACTACCAGAAAGCAGCCTCTATGAGCAAGGACAACTTTGTTGTAGCACCCACCGCCCTATACAAGGCTGGCCGTGTCTGCCTCGCAACCGGTGACAACGCCAATGCTTTGAAATATTTCAAGCAAATCAAGTCCGACTACCCCGAATCCACCGAGTGGACTACCATCGACAAGTACATCGCCCTCGCCGAGGCTGGTATATAGCCTATGTCTTTTTAGGAAACTGGTTGATTGATTTTTCATAGCGACAACGAACATCCCTTTCCGATGTTCGTTGTTTTTTGATGTGTGGACTGCGAAAACAGGCTGTGTCTTAATACACTGCACCACGGTTATCCAATGAGCCAGCAACGCTCCCCGGTTTAAACCAGGAACCAACTAAGGGAAAGAAACCGATAAAGGATTTGACATTTAGGTTAAATCTTGAATGGGGATTTACTCCCCGTTTGACCCACATCCATCACGGGTTTGGTTTGACAGATGAAGTTCGTCCCAGATTTGTATTACTCTCTTTAATCGGGCTCATACTTTTGTCTTGGGGTTCTCTTGATTGTTTTTATGTTTTGTTTAAGTTTATGTTAGGTTGGTATTAGGATGATAAGGAGTTTTTATTAGGTCACAGATACATCAACTATATGACAACTAAAGTGTTGGGTGAGACGGTTGTCAGGTTTGTCAATTGCCCACGGAGGCTGTTATGGGGTGGGTTTGAGTTCTTCGCTTTTGGATTGTGAATAAAATAATAGTAAAAGAAAACGTACAAATTCTAAAAGATGAGTATTTTTGCATTTTATATATTGTGTCCGCAAACGATATCTTTATGCGCAGGTGTATGTTTTTTTTCACAGTATGTCTCTTGTTGGTCTCTTGCATGAAGGATTCGAATGAGACCGTCTGGCTTCCCGTCCTTAACGATCGGATACCGGAACGCGTATTGTCGTCGGACGAACAGGACTCCCTGCGCCAGTATATGCCTATCTACGAGGGGTTTACCCCCGTGAATGTTGATGGCGAGTACATCGCTTCACCCATGTCGCTCGTATATGCATCGGATGGATTCTCGGGCCTCTTCTATGACATGAGATGGAAAATTGTTGACCAGAACGGCCGTAATGTGGCCTCCTACAAGGAGTGGCAGAACAATGCCACTGGCGTCACCAAGGAGGCTCATGTCATTGGAGAAGGTGAGAAGGTGACGGTTTATACCGTGGAAAAAGCAGTGGATGAGACTCTGGGCTGGAGCTGCGATATGGTGACGGTCATGTCAGGCCTGAGGACGGACAACGGCATCAAAGACTATTCATACGCCATCGTGATGCGTAACAAGCGCGACGACAACGGCGTTATTATTGAACCAGACAGTTACCGCGTGTTTTCGGATGGCGACGGTATTTCGTCGTTGTTGAAACAATGACTATGGGAAGTATGAAATCAACGTTCATAGTGCCTTTATTCAAGCTGGTTGCCGCCTCGCTGCTGTTTTTTATCCTACCAGTCAGCTCTGTCTCGGCTCAGGGCCTCTTTTCATGGCAGTCCTTCTCCGCTGGAGTTAAGGCTGGCGTATGCCTCGGCGACTATAAACTCACTGCCCCCGAATACAGCATCTACAAGCACTCTATGTCGGCCAATGCAGTGGCGGGTGCCTGGCTGCAGTACAGGAGCCCCTTTGGTCTCTCCATCAGACCCGAAGTGGCGTATGCAGGCCGCGGTGTCAACCTCGAATGGGAGGATGTGACCTACAAGTTGAGAGCCAACTGCCTTGACGTCCGTATGGCGGTGCTTTTCAACCTCACGCTGGGCAAGACGGCCGTGGCTCCATACGTGGTCGTCGCTCCCGCATGGTGCATGGCTATGTATGGTAGGATTGATTATTCTGACTATTATACTGGCGACATCGTCATGCCTCTCTCCCTCAGCAGCATGAAGAGACACGATTTCGGTGTTTTCTGTGGATTGGGCTTGGAATATCCTCTACATGGCGACGGATGGGCTATATATCTGTCTGCCGAAGCGGGCTACAACTGGGGTCTAACCAACAGCTTTTCCCATAAGGAGCAGGGAACCTCTGTCTCTGTCCTCAACCCGTCTCTTGACCAACGCCCAGCCATGGGCGACCGCTTCGCACGTGGTATTGAAATCACAGTGCGCATCGGCGTGCCATTTGGTAAGGAGATTGAACGATAACTGATATGGATTCATTATTGGATATGCAAATATGAGAAATATTGTCTTTTTTGTCCTACTGTTGACCGTGTCTGTTGCACTTAGGGCTCAGGCCGCTTTCGGCATCGTTGGCGGAGAGGTGAGTGGCGAGGACGGTAGCGTTAGCTACTCGTTGGGTCAAATCGCCGTGGAAACCACTTATGCGAGGGTTACCAATGCCAGCAGGGTAGCCGCAAACCTCCGCGAGGGCGTGCAGCAAACCTACTCTGTCGATGAACTCGCCATCGATGCCATTGACGCTCGGGGCTTCGACATATCAGTCTTCCCCAACCCAACTACCGATATGGTCATAGTTAAGTCCAGCATAACCAACCCAAACATGCGTTTCGAACTGTATGGCGTGGATGGTAGGCTGATGCAGAATGGGTTGATTAGCCAGCCGGAGCAGAATATAGACATGCAGGACTGTGCTGCTGGAGCCTATATTCTCCGCATTGCAGTGGGAAAAAAGGAGAATAATTACAGGATTGTAAAACAATAACACACAAGATACATGAAAAAGGGACTGTTTATATTGATGATGTCTTTGTTATGCACCTTGACTGCGTGGCCGCAGGCTCCGCATCTCATGACATACCAGGCTGTGGTGAGGGACGCAACGGGACGCTTGGTCTGCAACAGGGAGGTGAGCGTTGTGCTTTCTATACTGCAGGGTTCGGAAATAGGTGTCGCTGTCTATATTGACCGTCAGATCGTGACCACCAATGGCAACGGCCTTCTTTCAGCAGTGATTGGCAACGCTGCCCCAGGCCTGTTTGACATCGACTGGGCTGATGGCCCTTACTTTCTCAAAAGCGAGGTTGACCCCGACGGCGGCACCAACTACACCTTGAGAACCGTCCAGCAGCTGACCAGTGTTCCCTATGCTATGAGAGCCCATACCGTGGACAGCATCATCGGAGGTGTCAACTACATCGAAACCGACCCCATTTTCACTGCCTGGGACAAAGACTACAACGACCTTATAAACAAGCCTAACATCCCAACCAATCTCAGTGACTTGAACAACGATGCAGGTTTCCTCACATCCTTTGAAGAAATACAGGTTCTCAGCCTCCGCAACGACACCCTGTTCTTGACGGGTGGTAGCTTTGTGAAACTGCCTGAAACCGGTACAAGAGACTATAATGACCTTATAAACACTCCGGCGATTCCTACGGCGGTCAGTGAGTTGGACAACGATGCCGGATATCTCACTTCTTTCAACGAGGTGCAGTCCCTTTCAGATGTGGCAGCCATTGGCAATGCAGCCAACTCCCAACTCAAGTCCGTTAGCGACCCGACTGAAGATCTCGACGCTGTCAACCTCCGCACACTTAACGCCGTGATAAACGACTGGAACCTCCGCTTTGACTCCATCACACACTTCTATGATTCCATAATCCACTCTCAGGATAGCATCATCGACACATTGAGCGACATAATCGAGATTCTCGCTAGGACTGAAGGTGACACCGTGGCTGTCGAATGTGAGAGTTTTTCCTGGTACGGCTCCGTATTTTCCGTTTCAGGAGACTATCGCCATATTCTTCGCAATGTGCTCGGTTACGACAGTGTGCTGACTTTACACCTCACCATTGACCACGGCACTTACAACGTTGAAACTATGACGGCCTGCGACAGCTACTCTTGGCACGGAAATTCTTACACCGCTAGCGGTACATATACACATAACTATACTAACGGTGACGGCTGTGCAAGTACCGACACACTCCACCTTACAATCAACTCCAGCAACACTGCAACCGATGTGCAGACCGCTTGCGACTCTCTCACTTGGATTGATGGCAACGTATACTCTGTTTCAAACAACTCTGCAACTCACACTTTGACCAATGCGGCAGGCTGCGACAGTGTTGTGACGCTCAACTTGACTATGCGTTACGGATCTCACAACTCCGAGTCTGTTTCTACATCGGAGGTTACATACTCATGGCATGGGACATCCTATAATTATTCTGGAAGCCACACTTACACTTATACGAACGGCGACGGCTGCGAAAGCGTTGATACACTAGATCTCTCCATCGGTCCGTTTGATGCCTATGGTCAGTCTGCCTCGTTATTCTCGGTCAGTCCTTCCAAGAAGGTCCGTTTCTCTAAAGGCAACTTGCAATACCAAAATTCCGGCTCTCATGAAGTGGCAACCGGCGGCACAGCTCAAGGTACATGGCGATTTGCCGACAATCAGTACGACTATCTCGCCTCTGGCGAAATCTCGGCGTCTTTCGCTGGATGGATTGACCTCTTCGGTTATGGTACTAGTGGATGGAACAGCGGCGCCGCTGCCTATCAGCCATATTCGACAAGTGTCACAGGTATCCACTATTGGCCAGGCAATGCCGATGGCAACTGTATGGTTGGTGAGTACAGATTCGCCGACTGGGGAGTCTTCAATGCCATATCCAATGGGGGCAACCGCCCTGAGATGTGGAGAACCCTTACAAGAGATGAGCAGGAGTATTTGTATTATTCTCGCAGCGCCTCAACGGTCAACGGCGTGGACAATGCTCGCTATGTGAAAGCAACCGTCTGTGGTGTGTATGGAACCATTGTTTTCCCGGATATATATACACATCCAATTGAGGCACCTCTGCCAACGGGCGTGAATTCCGTGACCGCATCCTACGCTTCCAATGCCTATTCTGCCGCTCAATGGACCTCGCTGGAGGATGCTGGATGTATTTTCCTGCCGGCTGCCGGTTATCGTACGAGCTCTAACTCATACCATTCGGTTGGCATTCTCGGTCAATACTATACTAGTACGGTGAACTATGTTGCAGAAGGCAGCGCTTATCTCCCCAGAGTCCTCCATTTTGAGGACAATGCCTTTACAATCGACTGGAATCACAGCTACTATAACGCCAATTCGGTGCGGTTGGTAAGGGATGCGGAATAATGATAATGCGGAATGATGATAAATGTTTGAGGGCCGCCCTTTCGGGTGGCCCTCTCTGCATATCGTATTTGGCTTTTGCCATTACTTGAAGTACTCCACGCCCGATTCGAATATCAGCTGGTCGGTGTCGCCGTAGATATTGAGGAAGGTACCTTTGCTGCGACGCTCAGAGTGCCCCATCTTGCCGAGCACGCGTCCGTCGGGACTGGTGATGCCCTCGATGGCGCAATACGATCCGTTCATATTGTACTCTTCGTCCATAGTCGGCACGCCGTTAAGGTCGACATACTGTGTGGCCACCTGACCATTCTTGAAGAGACGATCTATCCACTCCTGCGGTGCCACGAACCGACCTTCGCCATGCGAGATGGGAATGACGTAGGTGGAGCCCAGTTGGGCTTTTCTCAGCCACGGGCTCAGATTAGACGTAACTCTGGTGTAGGCCATCTTGCTCTGGTGGCGTGCGATGGTGTTGAAGGTCAGCGTCGGCGCATCATCGGCCTGCGGCACTATCTCACCGTGTGGCACAAGCCCCAGCTTCACCAAAGCCTGGAAACCGTTGCATATACCTATCATAAGGCCGTCACGCTTCTGTAGCAACTCCATCACGGCGTCGGATATGCGCTGGTTGCGGAACACGCTGGTGATGAACTTCGCCGAACCTTCCGGCTCGTCGCCTGCGCTAAATCCACCAGGTATCATTATTATCTGGCTGTTGTTGATTGCCTTCACGTAGGCGTCGACACTCTCGCGTATCTGCTGACCGTTCTGGTTGCGGAACACTATGATCTCGCTCTCGGCGCCAGCGCGGTTGAAGGCCCGAGCGCTGTCATACTCGCAGTTTGTACCAGGGAACGCAGGTATGAACACATGTGGCTTAGCCGCCTTGTGCTTGCAAATATATATGTCTTTAAAATCGACCGGAGCGGTAGGCTTTATCGTGCTTGCCGGCTCGTTGCTCCTCGTGGGGAACACACCCTCAAGCGTCTTCTGCCACACGGCGAGAGCTTCTTCGATATCGATATTCTCGTCACCAACCACAAAAAGAGGTTCGGCTATCACTTCGCCGATTTTCTCGTAACGGAAAGGCAGCGCATCGACTGAGGCGACTTCGACGACGATGTTGCCGTAACGTTTGTCGGTCAAGCCGTCGGCTTTGCATAGTTTCACTCCAAGTTTGTTTCCGAAAGCCATCTTGCTCACAGCTTCGACGATACCACCGAAACTGAGAGCATAGGCGCTGAGCACCTGCCCATTCTCGATAGCTTTACGGAGTGCTGCATATTGACTTAGCGCATCGCTGTAGTCGGGCATTCCGTATTTGTCTTGCTTCACGTCGAGCATCACGAGTGTGCTGCCTGCTTTCTTCAGTTCGGGAGTAACGACATGCTTCAGATCGCTTATGCCAACAGCAAACGAGCAGAGCGTGGGCGGCACATCGATGTCGTTGAACGTACCCGACATGGAGTCTTTACCACCTATGGCAGGCAGTTTGAGACCCATCTGTGCGTGGTAGGCGCCGAGCAGTGCGGTGAAAGGTTCTCCCCAACGATACGGGTCGTTGCCGAGTTTCTTAAAATATTCCTGGAAGGTCAACCTCACCCGCGACGCGTCGCCACCGGCGGCGGCAACCTTGGCTACCGACGAAAGGACGGCATATACCGCACCGTGGAACGGCGACCAGCTAGTCAGATAGGGATCCATTCCGTAGGACATGATGGTTACGGTGTCGCATTTGCCGTCGAGCAGCGGCAGCTTGCCTACCATGCTCTGCGTGGGAGTAAGCTGGTACTTTCCTCCGAAGGGCATAACCACGCTTCCTGCCCCAATGGAACTGTCGAACATCTCGACCAGTCCTTTCTGCGAGCAGACGTTCAAATCACTTAAGGTGTTCAACCAAAGTGATTTTAATTCTGAATTGCTTTCGCTTATAGTGCACTCTGTCGGCATGGTGACGCTCACCGTAGTTTCCTGATGAGCTCCGTTGGTGTCGATAAATCGGCGACTCAGATTGACTATCTCTTTCCCTCGCCAGGATATAACCATGCGAGGTTCTTTGGTGACGGTAGCCACCACTGTAGCTTCGAGATTCTCTTCGTCGGCATACTGCAACATCCTATCAACATCCTTCGGGTCGACTACAACGGCCATACGCTCCTGACTTTCGCTTATGGCGAGTTCCGTGCCGTCGAGGCCTGCATACTTCTTAGGCACCTTGTCGAGGTTTATCTGCAACCCGTCGGCCAGCTCTCCTATAGCCACACTCACTCCGCCGGCTCCGAAGTCGTTGCATTTCTTTATGATGGATGAGACCTCCTCGCGGCGGAAGAGGCGCTGTATCTTGCGTTCGGTGGGGGCGTTGCCTTTCTGCACCTCAGCACCGCAGGTGGTGAGACTCTTGGTGGTGTGGCTCTTTGAGGCTCCCGTTGCACCGCCGATACCGTCGCGACCCGTACGTCCGCCAAGCAGGATGATAACATCACCAGGGTCTGAGGTGAGACGTTTCACGGCACGACGTGGGGCTGCCGCGATAACAGCGCCTATCTCCATACGTTTGGCCACGTAGTTGGGATGGTATATCTCGTTGACCAACCCTGTGGCGAGTCCTATTTGGTTGCCGTAGGAGCTGTATCCGTGTGCTGCAGTGGTGACGATCTTGCGCTGAGGCAGTTTGCCAGACAGAGTGGCTTCGATGGGCTTGGTGGGGTCGGCTGCACCGGTGACACGCATTGCCTGATAGACGTAGGTGCGTCCCGAAAGCGGGTCGCGGATGCATCCGCCCAGACAGGTGGCGGCACCTCCGAAGGGTTCAATCTCGGTGGGGTGGTTGTGAGTCTCGTTCTTGAAATTGATGAGCCATTCCTCGCGGTTGCCGTCTATAACCACCGGCACCACTATCGAGCAGGCGTTGATCTCATCGCTCGGCTCCTGATCATCGAGGATGCCTGCTTTCTTGAGTTTCTTGGCGGCAAGGGTTCCGATATCCATAAGGCAGACGAACTTGTCGTTGCGTCCTGCATAATGCTCTTTGTGGTCGGCGAGGTACTGCTTGAAGGCACCCTCTATGAGCGGACGATAGAAACCGTCGTCGAACTTGACATCCTTCAGCTCGGTGGCGAAGGTGGTGTGACGGCAGTGGTCGCTCCAATAGGTGTCGAGTACACGTATCTCAGTTACCGACGGGTCGCGTTTTTCCTCTCCGCGGAAGTAGTTCTGTATATGGAGGAAGTCTTTGAATGTCATCGCAAGTCCAAGTCCATCGTAAAGCTTTTTCAGCTCATCCTCCGGCATATCCTTAAATCCGTCGAAGATGAGCACGTCGGCTGGTTCGTCGAAGTGGTCTTCGAGGGTTTCAGGTTTGGTGTCGTCGGTCACACGGCTGTCAACGGGGTTAACGCAGTGTTTTATTATCGCCTCGCGTTCTTTCTCTGTCAGGTCGCCCGATATCACGTAGGTAGTAGCCGACTTGATGATGGGGTTTTCACTCTCGTTGAGCAGTTTCACGCACTGCTCCGCCGAGTCGGCCCGCTGGTCAAACTGTCCAGGGAGATACTCCACCGAGAAACAGAAATCGTCTTTTTTCGAATCGAAACGCTCTTCGTATATCATATCCACCGGCGGTTCCGAGAATACCGTAGTCTTAGCCTTGTTGTAGGTCTCGTCGGAAATATTCTCGATGTCGTAGCGGATAAGCACTCTCACCGATTTAGCCTCAATCTTGAGGTAGTTGCCCAACTCTTCCTGCAGCTCCTTGGCCTTAACCGCATAGTCTTTTTTCTTTTCGACGTATATGCGTCTTACTCCTTTGCTCATAGTGTTTTTATGATTGTGGTGTTGTATTTTGTGTTGATTACAGCACATTTTTGTGCTTTATTTTATCTTGCAAAGATAAACAATCCTTTTGTATTAATGCCTCAACCGGTACTTAAAAACAAATGTATTTTTTTCAACAATGAAAAGAGGGACGGATTTAGCATCTGTCCCTCTCCTCCTTTTTGAAACCGTTTACAAGTTTCTTAACGTTTTACCACTTTTTTGACAGCAGTCTTGCCGTTGGCTGTAATCCTAACGCTATATACGCCATTGCTAAGTTTGCCCATGTCAACATTGCCGACTTTCTCGTTCAGAACAATCCGGCCCATAGCATCAATAACTTCAACTTTTTGAAGACCTTCCACCTCGACATTCAAAATTCCTTCTGTCGGGTTGGGGTATAACCGTACTGCTGATTCGTCAACATCGTCAATACCGTTGGTGTTTCCACCGCCACCACCGGCACTGGTGATTGTGAACGATACTTCTGTGGGACAATCTTGATAGCCATATTCTATCGGTGACCAGTTTGAACCGTCGATACTATACACGGCTTTGGCTGTATAGGAACCAGCGACAAGTGGTGAATTGGCCGCTTTTCTGATGCTTAAGGTTACTACATAACCAGATCCCAGCGGGTCAGAGGTTAAATTTATCTGTTTCAGCATGGTGACCAATGTGGATCCTCTATAAGCCCCAACTCCAAGGTAGCCAGTGAAGTCATTTGATCCGATATTGGCAATTTCGCATGAGCCAGTGATATATGCACCTTCTGCCACAGGCGATGACACTGTGAATGTTTCATAAGTGGCCAAATCTGAGGTTGTCGTTTGAGGGTTGTCCGGGGGATTTCCGTTAGGTGAGGATATGCCTATGATGGCCTCATGATAATAAGAGAAGTCGTCTAAGCTTCCACCACCAGTTCCAAGATAGTCAGGTGTCATGGCATCTAGGGCAAAATTACCATCGCCGGCACCGCTCCATCCCCAGTTGAAGTGGAAGTTGTTGTTTGCGTCATAACCGTCGCATACGAAGCTATGTCCATCCGATCCGTTTTGAGCGGCTCCGCCATATACGATAGGACGACCTTCGTCTAGTTCATTCTTTATAAGAGTCTTCCAATTGTTGTCGTTGTAGTATGCTTTATTTTTGTATTGGACGCCTGCAGCATATCTGAAATAGTTGGTGAAGGCGTTTGCTGCATAAGTAGTATAAGCGCCGCTGCCTTCGTAGGTGTAGTCCATATCGACGCTCACACCGCAGTGGTACATAAGCGTTGCAACAGCGTTTTTCTGCGTGCTGTTCCATGAGTTTGCAGAATAACCTCCACCGACGGGCATGTTGCTCCAGTCGTAGGTTGTGCTGCCAAAGTCTGCGCTGCACGAGAAGTGTCTGGTTTCTGTGGTATAAGAATGGCTGCCGTTACCAGTTGTGGGCCACTCCCAGTATTTCATCACCTGAGCCATGGCGGTGGCCACGCAGCCTACAGCAGAGCGACGCGAACTGCTTCCGTCTTGTGGGCAAAGGTTGTTGTATGGGGTAACCTGATCCCATTTGGTCTGAATCATTGCCGAAACAGCTTTGCGTCCGGGGGCTTTGGGCGATACTGTGCCGTTAAGAAGCTCCTCCCACATCGTGGCTACCTCGTCACTTGCTTCGATGTGAGCATTTTGAATGGCCTCGATTTCCACTGTGTAATGTTTCAGCCAATTTCTGAGGTTGTATGGCATCGCTGTTTCTCCAACAATGCCGTTGGAGGTGGAGTATCCGAGAACAGGAATGGCAGCGTCATCTCCAGCGACTATAACAAAACCTTTGTTGTCAACGGTGTTGAACACATACATCCCGCTAAGTCCAAGTTCGGTGGCGATTTCTTGGAAGTTCGGTTCAACCATGTTCTGGAAAAACAAGCCATTTTGAGTGTACTGTGTTGTGGTATTCCAGAAATTCACAGCTACCTGGCGGGCTTTGTCAACGGTAACTGGTTTTGCGAATGTTAATCCGCATACTACGATTGATGCAATAAGAAAGAGCGTTTTTTTCATATTATAATAATTTTTCTTGTTGAAAATTTATCTTACAATAACCTTTTGTGCAGGTTCATTTCCGACTTTAACCATATATATTCCGCATGTCGGAAGCGAAATCGAAACATTGTCAGTACTCGCTTTTGTGCTATAGACAACACGTCCCATCATATCGACCACATTGACAGTCATACCTATTGCATCGTTGACGACGATATTGCGACCTTTGGCGAATACATGACATCGTCTTACGTCGATTTCGTTGATGCCGTTGTTGGATGTTACGACAAATGGCACCTCGGTCACACATCCGTTGAATCCGCTGGCTAGTGGAATCCATGTGTTTCCGTCAATGCTGCACACAGCCTTGGCTGTATATGCCCCAGCTGTCATTGGTGATACAGGTACGTTGTTGAAGGGCAGGTTTTTTGTGGAGTTAGGGCCAATACTTGTTGATCCGATTTGCGCCAAGATAGAAACCAGATTGTTGCCCGAGTCGTAGGCTGCTACGCCCAGGTATCCGACGAAAGCTTTCATACTGGAATTTTTGAAAGTACACGATCCTGAAATGGTTCCATCCACAGGTACGCTAGGAGTCACTGTGAACGATTGAGATGTCTGAATTCCAGGGGTTATTCCTGTGATACAGTCTTGATAATAAGAGAAATCGCCCAAATCGCCACCACCGGTTCCCAGATAGTCAGGAGTCATTGCATTCAATGCAAAGTATCCGTCTCCAGAACCGCTCCAGCCCCAATTGAAGTGGAATTTGTCGTTTGCGTCATAGCCGTCGCATACAAAACTGTGGCCTTGTTCACCATTGGCGTCGGCACCGCCATAGATGATGGGTCTACGGGCATCCAACTCGGTCTTTAGCATGTTCTTCCATGCATTTTCATTCATGCCGGAATAACTCTTGTTCTTGTACGTTGTAGTGCTGGCATAGTAAAAATATGTTTTCAGGGCAGTAGGGACATTCGACTGCTGGGCTCCACTTGATTGGTAGCTGTACTCCATTGCCACACTCACACCGCAGTGGAACATCAGCAGTGCCACTGCGTTTTTTTGTGCGCCAGCCCAACTGTTGGCAGTGTTTCCACCGCCTGGCAGCATTCTGTTCCAGGCATAGGTTGTGTCGAAACTGGCTGAAATCGTAGTGGGGGTCTGGAGTCGGCTGCAATAGTATGATTTGCTGCCAGCACCCTTGACTGGCCACTCCCAATATTTCATCACTTGTGCCATAGCCGTGGCGACACAACCCGTTACGGCTCTCTGTCCGGCGTCGTATGGACATTTCTGGTTGTATGGTGATGTCTGATCCCAGTGTGTTTCTATAAGCGGCTCTAAGGCCTTCGCTCCGCTTGAGCGCTTGGCCGACGTTCTGCTGCTCAGTTTCTGCCACTCAGCAAGCGTACTTGCGTCTGGCTCCATGTTCGTGTTCACAGCGACACGTATTTCATCTGAATAATGTTTCAGCCATCCTTTAATGTTGTCAGGCATCATCTGGTCTGTCGCTATTCCGTTGTTTGTTGAATACCCGAGGATTGGTGTTGATACATCATCGGCTGCTACGATGACGAAACCGTCGTTTCCTTTTGTTACGAACACATACATGTTCTGCAAACCAAGTTGCGACGAAACCTCATCGAATGCGGGGTTTTTCGTTAAGGCGTTGGCATTCCAGTAATTTGTTGCCACTTTACGGGCGGTTTCAAATGTCACAGGCCTTGCGAATACCGTCAGGCCAATGGTCAGTGCCATGGCGGTAAGAATGATTCTTTTCATATTGTTATTTTTTCGTTTTTTTCAAAATATTTCAGTATAGCTTTCATTTGCAGACGTAAACTTTCTTTGCCGGCATATCCCCGATTTTTACAAGATATACCCCGCGTCTATCTATGCGGAGGCTTACATGCTCTCGGTTGCAATGGGTTTTATGGATTGTTCGACCCATCAAATCGACAATCGACACTTCGTACCCTTCTGCGTCGCTTATGACTATGCTACTGCCGAGAACATTAACTTTTACGTCGTTCTGGTGGATGTCTTCAATTGAGTTTCCTCCGATGTTGAAATATACCTGTGTCGGAGTACCGTCGTTAGAACTGTCTATTGCCTGCCAGGTTGTTCCGTTGTCGGTACTGCTGACGGCTTTTACCGTGTATGTTCCATTGGTGAACCCTGCAGGGATGGTATAATTGAACTGTATGTTTGTCATTGAATAGGCGGCAATAGTTCGGTTGTCCATGTCCATTATTGCTACAATCTGGTTGCTTGAGTTGTAAGCGGCCACACCCAATAGTCCAGAATACGTAGCGGTTCCAACGTTCTTTATTCCGCATGATCCCAAGATTTCATCGCCGACGGAATAGATGCTGCTGCTGATTGAGAAGTTCTCAAAGATTTTGAGACAAGGCTCTCCTGTCGGCTGAGATCCGTCGGTTACGGTGAATGTTGTTTCGGTCGCGCATCCGTTGTAACCGTACATGATGGGATGCCACGTTGCGCCATCCATGCTGCACACGGCTTTGGCGGTATAAGTCCCGAGAACCAATGGCGATCCCGTCGTTTGGTTGATTGTGATATTGCGAGAACTGTTGCCGTTGAATGTTATCAGGTCCGACTGTGCCAGGATTGTCACCAAATGTCCAGTGCTGTTATATGCCGCCACACCTATATATCCTTTGAAGGCGCAAACGCCAGAGTTGCGTATTCCGCATGTGCCCGTCAAATTTGAACCGCTAGCCACGTACTCGTCCAGCGTGAACGAGTTATGGGTTTGAAGCTGAGGTGTTATCTTTATGACAGCACCTTGGCTATAGGTATAGTTGCCCAGTCCTGCACCGGTGCCGGTGCTGGTTGGAGTAAGGCTGCTGGTTGAATAGTAGCCGTCGCCGGAACCGCTCCATCCCCAGTTGAAATGGAATTTGTTGTTGGCATCGTAGCCGTCGCATACGAAAGAGTGACCACCTGTGCCGTCTTCGCCTTCTCCGCGATAGAGCACAGGTCTGCCTTCGTCAATTTCGCCCTCTATCAGAGCCAGCCAGTTGGCTTCGTTATATGACTGCTTGTATGTGTAGGTTGCGGTGTTTGAGTAACCAAAAAAGTTCTTCAGAGCATTGGGGACAGACGATGTTGATGCGGAGCTGGCACTGTGTTTGTACTTCATCTCCACACTTACACCACAATGGTATATCAGAGTTGATACGGCATTTCTTTGGCCTGCTGCCCAGCTGCTGGCCGAATTGCCGCCGCCCGCAGGCATCAAGTTCCAGTTGTATGTTGTGCTGGAGAAGTCGGCCGATAGTTCGTTTGTAGGAGCGTTGGGCGAGAGTGTGGAGCAGGTGTAGCTGTGGCTGCCGTTTCCTTTAAGGGGCCAATTCCAGTATTTCATAACCTGCGACATGGCTGTGGCCACACACCCTGTGACACTCCTGACATTGGAATGACCGTTGTTGTCGTAAGGACATTGAGTGTTATATGGGTACCCTTGGTCCCATTGGGTCGTCACCAATGGCGTTACGGATTTTGTTGACGCCCCTTTCTTCTCGATGTTGTTGAGAAGTCTATACCATTCGCTGTCTGAGCTCTCGTCGCCCTGGTAGCCTGCATTGCGTGCGGACACTATCTCTTTATCGTAGTGCATAAGCCACTCTTCCAGGTGAGGAGGCATCGACTCTCCGGCAAATCCGTTGTTTACAGAATATCCCAGTATCGGGGTCGCAATATCATCGGCTGCTACTATCACAAATCCGTCGTTGTCCACCGAAACAAACAGATACTGTTCGGTCAAACCGACGATCGGGCTGACATTCACTAGTTGTGGGCACTCGCTTTTTGTCGTCTGGCTCCAGAAGTTGACGGCTACGCGGCGTGCGTCATCAACGCTCACTCTTTTGGCGCTGGCCGCGAAACACATGACGAGTACAACTATAGACAATATTAACTTTTTCATTGTATGTGTAATTTGGTCTGTTGCCTGTAAATTTAGTGTTGCAAAGATACAAATTTTTGCAAAAAAATATATTTAAAAAAAATGTGTACCTTTGTAGAGCGGAAATGAGGGGGATGATGTGTAAAAAATGACTGACAAATGAGAGAAAAAAAACTTTATTTGGCGTTTGTTTTGGTGGCTTTGTCGATAAGTGTCGGCTCCGCCTGTGCGCAGCAGGGTGTTAAGATAAGTGAGATATTGTTTAATCCCGTGGCGGATGGCGTTGACTATCTTGAACTGTACAACGATGGTGGAAGTTCCGTGCCTTTACGAGACATTCGCCTGGCTCAATGGAAGATTGAGTCAATAAGTAAACTGTATCTCTTGGATACGTCCCGTTCGCTTGCCCCCAACGACTACATTGTGGTAACAACCGATGCGGCTTGGGTTAAACGTAATTATATTGTGCGATATCCTGAAAAACTGGTTGAGGTAAAGTCAATGCCGTCGTACAACAATGCCTCAGGTACTGTAGTCATTTGTGATGCCGATTCGGCCATTATTGACCGATTCGATTATACTGAGAATATGCACAGCCGTTTGCTTCGAGATGTTGAGGGAGTGGCCTTGGAGCGCCGTGCGTTTGACCGCCCCACTCAGAATAGTGCCAACTGGTTCTCCGCTTCGTCCACTTCCGGCTACGGCACACCGACCTATGCCAACTCACAGAGCCGCGAGTTTCTTTTTGAGGAAAATAACTTTGTTGTCGAGCCGGAACTTTTTTCGCCTGACAACGATGGCTACAACGACCTGTTGAACATAACCTACAACCTCAATGACGAGGACCTCGGTGGCAATGTCTTTGTGGTCGATAAGAACGGAAGGGTTGTGCGACATCTGATGCGTGGCGGACTGCTTGGCACCAACGGATTGCTTGTGTGGGATGGGTTGGATGAGTCGGGGCAACGCTGCCGGCAAGGCCGTTATGTGCTCGTGGTTGAGGCCTATAACACACAGGGCAGGGCTCAACGGGTGAAAAAGGTTGTCTCACTCGTGAGTGGACACTAGAACACTTGAATTGTTAAACAAATAAATATTCAAAACTATGCAAAAAGCACTTGAAAACTTAAAACCGGAGAAGGTGTGGAAGTATTTTGGCGAGATAATGGCCATTCCTCGTCCTTCCAAACATGAGGCGAAGATTTCTGCCTACCTGCAGAAGTTCGGCAAGGACCACAAGTACGAGACTCTCCACGACGAGCTCGGCAACGTGCTCATTCGCAAACCTGCCTACAAGGGCTATGAGAAGTCACAGGGCGTCTGCCTGCAGGCTCATATGGACATGGTTTGCGAGAAAAACGGCGACAAGAAGTTCGATTTCCTGAAAGACCCCATCCAACCAATCCGTGATGGCGAATGGCTCACTGCCGACGGCACCACCCTCGGCGCCGACGACGGCATTGGAGTGGCGGCTGCTCTTGCGATTCTTGATGACAAGACCATCGAGCATGGTCCTCTCGAGGTACTATTCACCGTCGATGAGGAGACGGGCCTTACCGGTGCCGCCGGCCTAAGCACTTCCTGGCTCAAGAGCGACATACTCCTTAATTTCGACGATGAGGACGAAGGCGAGTTCTGCATCGGCTGTGCCGGTGGCATCGACACCACTGTCGAAATCACTTTCCGTCATGCAAGAGTTGAGAAGGATACTACCGCATATCGCATCAGTGTCAGCGGCTTAGTCGGTGGCCATTCTGGCGACGACATCAACCGCGGACGTGGCTGTGCCAACAAGATTCTCAACCGCATCCTTTGGAACGGTGCTCGCAAGTGCGGTCTTCGCCTCGCATACATCGATGGAGGTAACCTTCGCAATGCTATCGCACGCGAAGCATACGCCGTCGTCACCGTGCCCGACCGTAAGCGCAACGCGCTGAAGAAGCTTGTGAAAGAATACGCTAAGCATATCTGCTTCGAATTCCGCACCACCGAACCCGACATGAAAATCGCCATCGAAGAAACTGACAAACCCAAGTACCTCGTCGATGCCGACACTCAGGAGAAACTTCTTAACGCCATCTATGCCTGCGCCCACGGTGTGCTTGCCATGAGCCGCGAAGTGCCCAACTTCGTCGAGACATCCACCAACCTCGCCTCCATCAAGATGGACGACCGCCGCATCAAGATTGCCACCAGCCAGCGCAGTTCGGTGGAAAGTGCCAAGCATGCGGCGGCACAGAAAATCGAAGCCACATTCCGTATGATCGGCGCCAAGGTCAGCCACGGCGACGGCTACCCGGGTTGGACACCCAACCCCGACAGTCGTGTGCTGAAAGTAGGCGTGGACACCTATAAGAAGATGTTCAAGCACGAACCCATAGTACGCGCCATCCATGCCGGCCTCGAATGTGGTCTTATCGGCGAGAAATATCCCAAGATGGACATGATAAGCTACGGACCGACACTGCGTGGAGTCCACTCTCCTGACGAGCGCATCGAGATAAAGACCGTGCAGATGTTCTGGGATCTGACCCTTGCTATTCTCAAGGCACTGAAATAGTTCTATTAACTATTCTTTATACGAACAGGTCTATGAACTTTACATGGACCTGTTTTGTTTTATCTTATATTCAATGAGGTTAAATCCAATCGGCTCTCTGTTGTATCGAGCCCCATGTCGTCGAGAGCGGCGAAGAGATTTCGCCCTATGCGTGATTCCAGATCGTCCACAGTGCAGGCGTATTCGCTCAGCTTGTGGTGCTGTCCGTTGTTGCTCATGATGAAGGCAATGGCTGTGAAGTTGTCGTTGTACGGTACTAATATGGCTTTGAAGAATGCATCGGGCACTAGAACCCCCTTCTTTCCTATAGTTCCGTTTGTGTTTTCACCTACTATTGGCCCGCATATAACGAAAACCCGTCCAAATTTCCTAGCCCATGCGCGCACCCGTATCTCCAGGGTGTTCCAGTCGCCGGCGTTCAGTTCGTGGTTTTGCGGACAGATGTTGGTAAAATAATGACTCTCCCAGTACGACTTTTCCGACCAGCGCATGTCGGCTTTCGGTGCCATGTGCCCCTTGTCCCAACCTGAGTGTGAATAGTCTTCGCGAGAAGCTTGCCGCCCTTTTACATCAAAGTCCATGCTGAACGTCGAACTCTGCGAGGTATATACTGGTTTCAGCTCCTCTGCCGTCAGTTCGTATGCCACCCAGTTCGGAATAAGTGTCTCATGGTTGTATGAGGTCGTAAAACCGCTGTACTCTATGACGTCTTCTTCGTTGGAGTAGGAGGGAAGTTCTATTTTTTGATTGGCTGTTCCTTTCTCCGTTTGTGTTGCAGTCTTTACATCGTTTCTTTCGAAGCGACAACCTGTGAACACCAAACATATCGACAGTGTGACTAATATTTTTCTCATAATGTTAGGTTTACAAAAAAGAGGATGCTTCTTTCCGAAACATCCTCTATCCTTTCTTTGGTAGCGGGGGCTGGATTCGAACCAACGACCTCCGGGTTATGAGCCCGACGAGCTACCTCTGCTCTACCCCGCACTGTCTTTTTTCAGTTTGCAAAAGTACTACTTTTATTTTAATCCACCAAATTTTTTGCCTCCCTGTTTTCTAATGCTCTGTTTTATAGTGATAAAATGGTGCGACGAATCGCGTCCGTCGCACCATCTGAAACTCTTTTTCATACTACGTCTTAGCTCTTTTTGCAAGGAGCAATGCATTTGTAGCAAAGGCCTGCGATGGCTGCACCAACCAGCGGGGCCACAATGAAAAGCCATACTTGTGGCAGGGCGCCGTCCCAAGAGGCGAAGAGGGCCTGAGAGAGGCTGCGTGCGGGGTTGACGCTGGTGTTGGTCAGCGGGATGCTGATAAGGTGGATGAGAGTCAGGGTGAGACCGATGGCGAGGCCTGCGGCCTTTGTGTTGCTGCGCTCGTCGGTGGCGCCGAGGATGACAATCAGGAAGATGAAGGTGAGCAGTGCTTCAACGAGGAAGGCTCCTCCCATCGACACCACGCGATAGTTCTCTCCGGCTACGGCCTTGAAACTCTCTCCGAATCCGTTGGCGGCGAACACTCCAGTTTCACCAAGTTCTGCTGATTTCCAAAGAACCAGCAGTATTGCGCCTGCGATGATGGCGCCTACAAACTGAGCAACCCAGTAAAGGAGCATCTCTTTCAGGCTCATGCGTCCATTCACGAATACGCCGAACGACACTGCAGGGTTCAGGTGTGCTCCGCTTACATGCCCTATGCCGTATGCCATTGCAATAACGGTGAGGCCGAATGCGATTGCCACCCCGAGAAAACCTACAGCATGTCCAGCGAACAGGGCTGTACCGCAGCCGCCCAATACCAGCCAGAATGTACCAAGACATTCGGCCATCATTTTGTTTTGAATCTTCATAGTAGTTATGTTTTTAGTTAATAAAAGGTTTTATTCCAGTGCTTTTTTCAGAAACTCCACAAAACCCTCGGCTTTTGAGGCCGCAGATGCCTTCGGGTCATAGACAAACACCCCTTCCGACATCACCTTCCCTTCAGCATCTATCACCACATAGCAGGGCTGGGCGTTCTGGTTGAAGGTCTTTATCTGGTAGTTTAGGTTGCGTCTGCCTAGGGTTTTTATCATTCTCCCTCGTTCGTCGGTCACCCACTCGTCCTCTGGAAGGTCTATGTCGTTCATGTCGGCATAAAGTGCACACATCACAAATCTCTCGTTGAGCAGTTTTTTTGCTTCGGGCTTGCTCCACGCCGACTGTTCCATCTCGCGGCAGTTGGCACAATTCCGGCCCGTAAAGTCTATGAATATCGGCTTCCCCACAGTTTTGGCGTAGGCCTTCGCTTCGTCCAAATCATAGAATCCCTCAAATCCCGTCGGCATGTGCAGCCGGTCGGCATATTTGCGGTCCGCTGGCAGCTTCGAGCCGTACGCTGCCGTTGTCTCTCCGGCAGCTGCCGGCTGCTGGTTGTCCACCACTATGCGCTCTATGTTGAAGTCCTGAGTGTCCATCGGGGGCAGAAAGCCTGATATGGCGTTCAGAGGTGCTCCCCATATGCCGGGTATCATATACACCACGAAAGAGAATGTGGCTATCGAGAGGAAAAGCCTTATAACGCCAATCTGCTGCACCTCTTCGTCCCCTTTGAACTTTATCTTGCCCAGCAAATACACCCCCATCAATGCGAAGATCACTATCCAGATGGCCAAATATACATCTCTGTCTAGCAGTCCCCATCCCCAATACAGGTCGGCCATCTGGAGGAATTTCAGTCCGAATGCAAGTTCCAGGAAGGCGAACACTATCTTTACCGAGTTCAGCCATCCGCCCGACTTCATGTTCTTAATCATCGATGGAAACATGGCCAGCAGCGTGAATGGCAGCGCGAATCCCAGTCCGAATCCCAGCATCGTTACCAGCGATACCCAGCGGTTTGTAGTGGATGTGGAAAATTCTATCAGTGCGGCGCCGATTATAGGGCCGGTGCAGCTGAACGACACCAACACTGTGGTTAGTGCTATGAAGAACGGTGCCATGAATCCGCCTTTGTCCGCTTGGGCGTCCGACTTGTTCACCCACTTCTCGGGCATCTTTATCTCGAAGAGTCCAAAGAACGAGAGCGCGAATGTGATGAAAATTGCGAAGAATATCAGGTTTGGTATTCCGTGTGTGCCTATGAGGTTCAGCACCTCAGGCCCGAAGAACAGCGACAGTATTGCGCCGAGCACCGTGAAGATAAACACTATTGAGAGACCGAACACCCACACCTGGCGGCGGTTCTTTCTCTTGTTTCCGCTGCTGTGCATGAAAAAGTTCACCGTCATAGGTATCATCGGGAACACACACGGTGTTACCATAGTCACCACGCCGGCCAGTAGCGCCCCGAAGAAGAGTCCCCAGAGCGAAGTCTGTTTCTTGCTATCAGGCTCTGACTCCCCTGCTCCGTTTGGCAGGTCTGCCTTGTCTGCCACCTCCTTTTTTTCCGCGGTATCTGTCTCAACTGCTGTCGCACTGTCCTCGGCTGCTGTTTCCTCAACGGTCATTGTGGTGTCTGCCTTTGTCGCCTCTTTCACATTGAATACGAATGGCACGTCGTCAGGCGCTATGCACGACCCGTCGTTGCACAGCTGGTAGTATAGCGATCCCGTCACTTTGAACGGCTTGTCGCTGAGTCTTTTTATCTTCTGTCTAAATGTCACCGTGCCTGAAAACGATCGTACCATCACCTTGAATACATCGTCCATCTCCTCGTGGTATTTGGGCTCAACCACTCCGCCTATGCGTTTGTAGTCTTTGCTTTCGTCGAAGGTCACTTCCATAGGTATTGGACCATTGGGATCCGACTTCTGCGAGTAGAGATGCCAGCCTGCCTCTATGTTGGCTACAAAGCGCAGCTCTACCTCGTCGGATGAAATCTCTTTCACGCTGTATGTCCATTTGGTCGGGTTAAGTACCTGTGCTGACGCAATGAAAGCTAGCGTCACGGCGGCGATTAGTGTCAAAAAACGTTTGGTCATGTTCTTTCCTGATTGTTTCTCGTTTTCTTGATGCGGTGTATGTGTCTCCTACATGTCACAACGAGGGGCAAAGGTACAAAAAAAATATAAAACATTCTTTTTTCTTATTTTTGCGTGGTGCGGAGAGTTTATATAGGAATGTTATATCTGTCAATGTATCAGGATATTCGCTTATGGAGAATCATCTATCTGAAACCAAAGGAAAAGACCGCAAACTTACCCTCTTGCAGTACGTCATATATCTAGGTGTTACGCCATGTGCATTGGCGGCGTTGGCTTTGTTGGTGTTCATTGTTATTAAGCGACCTGCCTCGACCGCCACTCCAGTGTCTGACGCCACTGACTCAGTTGAGGTGGTCAGGTAATGCCGTGATACGCCGCAATATTTTGCGCTGTTAGGCGTTAATATATTTGTGCGTGTGCGATGTGACGATGTGTTATGAATTTAATATAGGACAACTATGCAACTTAACGAACAATTGAAAAAACTGGTGTTCGAAAAGGGCCAGTTGAAACAGGACGTCTATAGTGCAACTCTTCAGGCCTACCAGTCTTTTCGTGCCACGGCGCAGGAGCTGACACATCAGTTCCAGGAAGCCAACACAGCTGGCGACCGTAAAATAAACTTCCAGTTCAAAGACCGTGGCGATTTCGAGTTCGAGATACGGTTCGCTGGTGACATACTCATCTTCATGATGCACACCAACGTCTTCGAATTCTCTCGCGACCACGTGGTGATGAAGACTCCATACATACGGGAGGATTCCAAGCGGTCGTATTGTGGTGTTATACACATATACAATTTTCTCGCCGACTCATTCACCTACCAGCGTGAGAACGACTTGGGATATATGATTGGACGCGTATTCGTCAATGCCGAAAATCACTATTTCATCGAGGGCAAGCGTGAGTTGGGCATGCTGTACAACAACTTCAATACTGCGGTAATATCACCCGAGTCGGTGCAAAGTATTGTCGAATCCGCCATTGAATACACTACCAATTTTGACCTCCTCACACCTCCATACGATGAGGTTAAACTGGTCTCCGTGGCCGAGATGCGCACCAATTTCGACAAACGGGCTCTCGTTACAGGCAAGCGTTTGGGTTTCCGTTTCCAGTCAGATACTGATTAGTGCTGGATTTGTATTGAGACCGTTTTGTATCATATTTCTGGGTTTCCTCGTTGCGGCTTGCTCTCGCGTCGGATCTGGCCTCGACCAGCGGCTGGTGCTTCGGGTTGATGAGATGAATAGGGTGGCGTTTGTCAATCGCTACGATGCCCCGGATGTCACTATTCAATTGAGCAAGGCGGCCTTGGACTTCATCTCCGACTCCATGCAGGGCTATCATGACGGACGCTTGCGTGCGTGGAACAACCTTGCCAAGGCTTATTACATCGTCTCTATGCCAGATTCGGCGGCTGTCTATGCCGACAGCGTGCTGAACTACACTGCATCATCCCACAATCAGGAAATCGAACAGCTTATTGCCAAGCTCACACACGCTCGCGTGCGCCAGCGCAATTGCGACATTGCTGGATCCTACCGTATGCTATACGAGGTGGCCAAGTCCGACATCCTAGACGGCAACCGCAACGACCTCCTCTACAACTACGCCAAGAGCGAGTATTATGCCACCCTCCTTAGCCTAAACTATTCCTATCGCAAGGGCATGCAGAAGGACGTGCAGGCACTCCTTGACGAGGCTGAACGTGTGGCTCCCGAACTCTCCTGCGACTATGCGCAGGACATGGTCATGAACTATTCGCTCGCCTTTGGTCATCTCACTCTCTGCGAAGGAAACGACCGTCAGGTCGAAAACCTCAGCAAGTCGCTGCAGTACATCAAGGCCAACCTGAGTTTGCTTATCGACAGCGGCCGCTTCAGCCTCCTCCATTTCGCCAACACCGTACAGCTTACTGCTGCTATCATCGCCAACCCCCACATCGAGAAGCTTTCATGGCAGTCTTGTGCCTCTGCCCTTGATTCAATATGCGACCGTTTGCAGGCCAATGGCGTTGAGCTTAGGCGTGACAGCGCATTGGCCATGAGTCTCTATATTGAGTCTTCCTACATGTTCGAAGATTATGGTGACCCCTACCACACCCTCGGCGCTATGGTTGCTACGGGCTCCCTCTGCCTTAGGAATGGTGACACCGCTGCGGCACAGACTTGGTATCTTGAGGCCTACGACAGACTCCTGCTCCACCACATCTCCGCACCCAAATATGAGAGCCAGCTCTACGATGGCCTCCTGCGGTCGCGCGCCGCAGCCTCCATCGACGAGGCTTCACAATGGGCGCAGAACAGCATCGTTTTGCACGACTTTATAACCCAGAACCAGGAAGCTGACTTCATCCTACAGACACAGCTTTCCAACGCTAAACACAAAATCAACGATTACCGCGTTTTTTCCATCATCATCGCGCTCTTGGCTCTCCTGCTTGTTGTGCTTTCCATTTTGTTGGCCATAAGAACTCGTGTGCTGCGTCAAGAGAAACGACAGCTCCAACTCATGCGACGCAAAGATGTGGAACGCATCGCCAACGTAGAGACTTGTCTCTCCGTCATGCGCCACGACATCAACCCTTTCATCTCTTACCTGCAGAATAAGAATCTGCCTGAAAGCCTCCATCAGGAGGTGCTCTCCCAGTTGATACGAACCTTCGAGAACATAAAGAACTGGACAAACCTCTCCATCCCCAGCGGCTTGACGTTCAACGCCGCGGTGTGCGATGTCGATGACGTATTCACCGAGGCTCTTTCTATGAACACCGTCAGGGCCGGTGTTTCGGTATCGGTCGTTAAAAGCGGAATGAAGCTGTTCGGCGACCGCCTGTTGCTTATCATCATGATCCGCAATCTGCTTGCCAATGCTCTGCAGCACACCTCTCAAGGCGTGGTCAGCATGTATGCCACTTCATTCTCTGATGACGACAGGTTTGTCGAATTGACTGTGAGCGACACGGGTTGCGGTATGACCGCCGACGAGGTCGAGAATCTTTTCCGCGCTGACAAGCGGCCTGATCAACACGCTCAGCATTCTGGCTTTGGACTCATCCTCTGCCGCTATATTGTCAAGAAACACGACGACAACACTCTGCGTGGCTGTCGCATCTGGGCCGAGAGTATCCCCGCTCCAGCCGAAGGCCACGGAACGAAGGTGCATGTGCTTGTGCAACGCCACGACTCATAGTTGATAACCATCCACAATCCGAAAACAATTCACCACTCCCCAAAAATCATGGAACAGATAACCCTTCTCATGGTCGATGACGAGCCTATCATTCGCAAGGCCGTGAAATACGAACTCAACGAGCGTCACGAGTGTGTCGAGTGTCTTGTTGACGACAATGGCAACACCGAGAACCGTGAGATTGTGATGACCGAATGCTATGCCTCCGGGCCGCAGCTTATGGCTGCACTTTCGTCAGTAGAGTCTCTGCCCGACTACATTTTGGTGGATATGGAGTTCCAGGGCGAGCCTACAGGAGGCTTGCTGGTCATCGAAAAAGTCCACAAACTCTATCCTTCCATCAGGCTCATCGTCTTCTCCGGCCGTTTTGACAACCCTTTGGCGACAACCGAAGGTCGCGAACGTCGTATCGTGGAGATCGGCAAGGTGGTCTTCGAGGCTCTCGGCCGCGGTGCCAGTGCTTTTGTAAGTAAAAACGCCTCGGGTGGCTTCTCCATCGAGAATATTGTGAGGGCCGTTGCCTGCCTCGAACGCGGTGAGGAGTATTACTTCAACTACCCCGTCATGCTCACCCTGAAAGAGGCCGCTGAACAGTATTTCAAAACCTCTGCGTCGATGTCCGAGCAGGTGAGCATCACCGACACCGAGCGCCAGATACTCCTCTTCGAGGCCGCCGGCTGTACTGCACAGGAAATCGCCTTCAACATTGAGGGCAAAGAGACGGAAAAGTCCGTGCAGGAGAAACAGAAAGAGCTCTCACGCAAACTTGACATCCTCAACAAGTCCGGCTCTCGCATCGCCAAAGCCGTACAGCTCCGCCTAATCGACCTCAACGAGGTGAAATTCCTAAAGCGATAAGAACTATGTAATTAAGGTAGGAGAGAAGTTCTATTGGTTTGTTGTCTTTCGACTACGTTGGCGTATTCATAATAGTCACAACAGGCATGTTCAAAAATCTTGTAAGAGTGCCTGAATACGCTGAAAAATGTGCGTAAAAAATCAAAGAAAAAATATCATTCCACTGTCCTTTTACACCAGGTCGATGGAGTAGTGAAGGCCTCGGTTCTCGCGGCGGGCTCGGGCCATCTTGGTGATGAGGTAAGCGCAGGCTATCAGGTTGCGCAGCTCGCTGAGCTCCTCCGTCAACACCGAGCGGTTGTAGAGGTCTTCTGTTTCGCGGAATATTAGGTTCAGACGGTCGAAGGCGCGTTGCAGACGCAGGTCGCTGCGGACGATGCCCACATAGTTCGACATTATCTCCTGCAGCTCTTTCTTGGTTTGGGTGATAAGCACCATCTCTTCGTTGAGCACCATGCCTTCGGCGTTCCAGTCGGGTATCTGCGAATTCATAACAGTGAATTTGGAATTCTTGACTTCCGAGATGGCGGACATGGCGGCGTTATGTGCATAGACGACGGCTTCGAGCAGTGAGTTGCTGGCCAGGCGGTTGCCGCCATGCAAGCCGGTGCACGAGCACTCGCCCGCAGCGTAGAGGTGTTTGATTGAGGAGAGCCCGTTCTTGTCAACGGTGATTCCTCCGCACTGATAGTGTGCTGCCGGACGCACGGGAATCATATCTTTCGTTATGTTGATGCCCTGCTCCAGACACTTGGCGTAGATGGTGGGGAATCCGTTGATGAGTTCGTTGCGGTCGATATGGCGGGCATCGAGGTAGAGGTGGTCAACGCCGGCAAGCTTCATCTCGTTGTCGATGGCGCGCGCCACGATGTCGCGGGGAGCCAGCGAGAGGCGACTGTCGTACTTCTGCATGAACTCGTTGCCGTTGTGGTCTTTCAGTATGGCACCAGCGCCACGCAGGGCTTCGGTGATGAGGAAAGCGGGTTTTTCGGAGGGGTTGTAGAGCGAGGTGGGGTGAAACTGTACGAACTCCATGTCTGACAGCACGCCGCGTGCACGGTGAACCATTGCCACACCGTCGCCGGTGGAGATGATCGGAGTGGTGGTGGTGGTATATACATTACCCATGCCGCCGGTGGCGAGCAGGGTGACTTTTGCCAGGTATGTGTCTATCTCCTGGGTCTCGCAGTTGAGGGCGTAGGCACCATAGCATTCGATGCCGGGTGTGTGTTTCGTTACACGCACTCCCAGGTGGTGCTGGGTTATAAGGTCGATTGCGAACTGGTTCTCCTTGAGCTCGATATTGGGGTGTTCGCGGACGGCTTGCAGCAGGCCTCGCTCTATCTCTGCGCCTGTGTTGTCTTTGTGGTGCAGGATGCGGAACTCGGAGTGCCCGCCCTCTCGGTGCAGGTCGAAGCGTCCTCCACCGTCGCGGTCGAAATTGACGCCATACTGCACCAACTCCTTGATGCGTTCGGGAGCCTCTCGTATGGTCATCTCCACCACTTCGCGGTTGCAGATGCCGTCGCCCGCCACAAGGGTGTCGGCGATATGCTTGTCAAAGCTGTCGGTGTCGTACATGACGGCAGCTATACCACCCTGTGCGTATTTTGTGGAGCCTTCGGCGGCGTTGGTCTTAGTAAGGATGCAGACCTTGCCATGTTCGGCGACTTTAAGTGCATAGCTGAGGCCCGCAATACCGGAACCGATTACTAGAAAGTCAACTTCGTAGCGCATGTATTTCGGTGATTAGTTAATTGTGATTAATAGTGAATCGAAATAGTGATTATTTTTTCCCCCATTCTTGCAGCTCTTGCCAGATATGTGCAACTGGGAGCCCCATGACGTTATAAAAGTCTCCTTCTATGCGGTCGATGCCAATCATGCCTATCCATTCCTGTATGCCATAGGCACCGGCTTTGTCGTAAGGTTTGTAGGTGTCAACATAGTAGGCAATCTCCTCATCGGAAAGTCTTTTGAAGTGTACGTGGGTCTGCTCGGTAAAATGGACGCTGTGGTCAGCGCCACTCATACATACTCCTGTGTAAACGGTATGTGTTTTGTCAGAAAGGTTTCGCAGCATGGCGATAGCCTCGTCGCGGTCGTGTGGCTTGCCTGTCACCTTGCCGTCAACCACAACCACTGTGTCGGCGGCTATGAGTATTTCGTCCTGTTTTAAGAGTGAGTGGTCGTAGCCGTCGGCTTTGGTGCATGCTAGTGTCTCTGCCACTTTGTCGGCGGGCATGAGCGGGTCGATGACCTCGTCAACATTGATATTGACAATCTCGACCTCTAAATTAAAAGTCTCCACCAACTTGCGTCGCCGTGGAGACTTGGAAGCCAATTTTAGTTTCATTTTCAACCTTTGCGTTTGCGGACTTCGGCCTTGGAGGGTACTTTGTCCTCCTTGTAAACCATCTTTCCGTCTTCGAATTTTCCGATAAACACCTCGACGCCGCGGTCATACCATTTCCATGTGCCGTTCTTCTGCCCGTCAGCAAACGTACCGCTTTCTTCAAGTGTGCCGGTTTGGTTGTAGCGTTCATATTTGCCGTCGCGTACGTCCATTTTGTAGTTCTCTACGCTCTCGACTTTGCCGTTGGTGTAGTATCTGGTTGATGTGCCGTTGAGCTTGTCGTCGGTGTAGTTTATTTTGTATCGTGGAAGTCCATCCTCATAATAGCCGGTCCATTCTCCCTCTTTCTTTCCACCGCGGAAGAGCCCTTTGTAGTCAACCTTGCCGCTCTCGTACCAGGCGGTCCAAGCTCCGTCTTCGAGGTCGTTGAAGTATTTTCCCTCGTGCAGCTTTTTGCCGTTCTCGTACCATGTTGTCCAGAGCCCACGTCGTTTTCCGTCAACATATTCGCCGCTACGCCATTTCTGTCCTGTTTCGTAGTAGTAGGTCCATGTGCCTTCCTCCTTGCCGTTATGGTAGTTCCCCACGATGCCTTTTCGCCCGTTGGTGCGCCAGTAGAAAGTCCATTCGCCCTCTTGCTCTCCGTCAACTAGACGTCCTTCCATATCTTTCTTTCCGGTGGCTGTGTACCAGGTGGCTTGCCCGTTGAGTTCGTTGTCTTTATATGTGCCCTCAAACAGCACTTTGCCGTTGGCATACCATTCCTTGGTGGCCCCCTCGCGGCTGCCGTTGACGAAGTTTATCTCCTCTTGGGTCTTGCCGTTCTGGAAGTAGGCGCGGTACATGCCGTGCTTCTTGCCTTTCACTACGGGAACCTCGCTTTTGAGTTTGCCATTCTCATACCATGTGCGGGTGGTGCCATTGTCGTAGCACTCCTCGGCGCATTTCGCACCGTTGTCGTAGAATATACGCCATAGGCCTGTTTTGTCGCCGTCTTCATTGTAGGTGCCGCGCTGATAGACCTGTCCGTTCGGATGCCACCAGGTCCAGTCGCCAGTGCGGGTGCTGTCGGTGTACATAAGTCCCTCCACGGCGGGTTGCTGCTTGGCAGCGTCGTAGTATTTGGCGTATTTCACCGTCTGTGCCTGGCAGATGGTGACAATGGAAATCAAAACTAAGAATGGGATGGCTATTTTTTTCATGATGATATATTTTTCAGTACATAAACTATTCGCTGTATATTAGCGCTATGCGCGGCCGGTCGCTCTGCAAGTTTCCGTTGAGGACCACGTTGCGTGGCGTCGAGCGTCTGGAGTCGATAGCGATAGTTGTGCCGGGATCTGAGCCCTCGGTCAAGATTTGTTGCAGGTGGCGCACTATTAGCATCCTGAAGCAGTTGCGCTCGGTGCTGAAATGGCCGTCGAATCCAGTATATCGAACCCCGTCGGTAGCGTCGGCAACCATGGTGGCGTCCCGTCCCGCCCCTTTGTATGCCAGTAGTCGGTTGGGCAGGGTGTTCGTGTCACCGCTGGTGACGGGCAGTATCAGTTCGGCATAGTTCAGCACGGCATAGGGGTGTTCGTTGCGGAACTTGCGGTACCACGCTGCGTTAAGCTTATACACCACACGCGTGCCACCCATAGGCTTGAGGTATGTTTTTGAACTGCCTCCGATGGTGTCTGAACGTCCGCTTTCGTTAGCGAATCGTGCCAGTGCGCTGCCGTCAAACGTGTGCTTGAAATGTGTGAAATGTCTTGTGGTGAGTCCCGACTGGTGGCCGAATATGAAGTTGTTCTGTGTCGTGACGGTTGAGTCGGTGCCTTCAAGTAGTCGGCTGTAGTATGCCGTAAGTTTTGTGGTTATCATGTTAATCGTTACCATGACAGCCTCGTCGCTTTCCGAATCGTTCATCTCGATGCGTACACCCTTGATGTTGTCAAGGAAGTCGCTTGAGGTGACTCGTTGACTCACGTACTGGTGAAAGGTGTTGTTGAGTATCAGCCGTATCTCTATGTCGTCGTTCTCGACAGTCACGTTGCCGTCATAGAAGCAGGTTGAATAGTCGGCTTTCACGGTGTCGTTGGCGTAGTATGGGTCGTCGCCGATGGCTTCGGCTAACTGGTGGATACGTATGTGTAGCTGATGAGACGTCGCGGTCGATGCCGAGTGTATGTCGCTGATGGCCAGTGTGAGGGCGACCGAGTCAACATCAGTTCCCTCCAATACGTTCAATCCGTTGTTGTCGGCCACCGTTATCTGCGAGTACAGATAGGCACGCGTTGTCCCCATTGTGGCATCGTCGTGTCGTCCCAGAAGGCACTCCAGATAGTCAGACGTGAGCAGCGAGTCGTCATAAATAGTGTAGCCCTCGAGATATACGGTGTCTCTTGTGCCGCTGTACATCGTGGCGGGGTCCACCAGTGATGAGCCTAACTCCGACTCTTTTTCCTCACAAGCCGCAAAGACAGTCAGAAGTCCCAATGCAGCCAGCAGCATTGCTGAGTGATGAAATATAGTGTGTCGCATTCGGTAAGTGCTTTTTTAGTTGTCCATGTTCGAGCCGGCTATCGTCTCGTACATATCGTTGATGTTCTCGTAGAAAATGGCCTCGTTCGAGTTGTATTCCAGGATGGGCTTCTTCAGCTCTTGAGCGTGAGCCAGAAGTTCGGGCGACACGTTCGGCGAAGCCACCACCACACCGTTGGAGTATGATATGGCTGCCTTCATCAGCGTCAAGTAGTCAAGGTTTTCATACATCCGCAGGTCTTTTGCAGTTGCGCCGTCGTTCTTCAGTTTCTTTTCAATCTGGTCGCTGAATTTGTCGTCAAACTGGTCGTCTGTCAGCGTTACGATGCATTTCGTTCCGTTGAAGAATGCGTTGTCCTTGTTGATTCGCCTCATGTAGAATGGAATCAAACCGCTGAACCAACCGGAGAAATGTATGACATGCGGGCGCCAAGCCAGCTTCCTCACCGCCTCCAGGGTGCCACGGCAGAAAAACATAAGTCTCTCGTCGGCGTCGGGGCAGAGGTGCCCTTTCTCGTCGAATAGGTCTCCGTTCTTGGTGAAGTACTCATCGTTGTCAATGAAATATGTCTGCATGCGGGCCGATGATATGGAACCCACTTTGATGATAAGCTGGTGGTCGCAGCTGTTGACTATCAGGTTCATTCCGGAAAGGCGGATGACCTCGTGGAGTTGGTTTTTACGTTCGCTGATCGAACTGAAGCGGGGCATGAAGACGCGAATTTCGCGCCCGTGTTCCTGCGCATACTGCGGCACATACCTCCCGAACCGTGCGTTTGCCGTCTCTTCAGTAAATGGCACAATCTCCTGATTTACATACAGTATTCTTCCTTTGCTCATAAGTATAGCATATATGTTTCAATATGCAAAAATAAGAAAAAAAACTGTAATCGGCAAACCAATGTTTCACCACCGTTGCATAGGTATGGTTCGAAGCTTGCTTGTGCGCTACCGTTTGCGCTTCTTGTTTTTTTCTGTCGGGCGGTGGTTCTTGGCTTTGCTGTCGGGCTTCGATTGCCGTTTCTGCTGGTGGCGCTTCTTTGGCTGAGGCGGCTCCTCGGCTTCGATGTCAACCAGTTCGAAGTCGATTTGTTTTTTGAGCATGTCAACCCCTTTGACGCGAATGGTGACGGGCGAACCCAGTTTGTAGCATTTGCCTGTCTTCCGTCCTATCACCTGATAGTTGTCCTCGTCAAGCATGTAGTAGTCGCCCTTGAGCGAGCCGATGGGTATCATGCCCTCGCATTTGTTGCCCTCTATTTCGGCATATATGCCCCATTTGCTCACGCCCGAGATGAGTGCCGGGAACACCTGCCCCAGCTTGTCGCTGAGATATTCTGCCTGCTTGTATTTGATGCTTGTGCGTTCGGCGTCGGCGGCCTTCTTCTCCATCTGCGAGCAGTGTTTGCAGTATTCTTCATACTCTTCGGCGCTCACCGAGGTGCCGCCCGCCAGATATCGTTCGAGCAGCCGGTGCACCATCAGGTCGGGATAGCGGCGTATGGGCGACGTGAAATGGGTGTAGTATGGGAACGCCAAGCCGTAGTGGCCGATGTTCTCGGTCGAGTAGTAGGCCTTCGACATGGTGCGTATGGCGATGGTGTCTATCATATACTCTTCGCCGCGCCCCGCGATGTCGCTGAACAGGCGGTTGTACGAGTCGGCCAGCGCCTTGCGGTTGCCTACCTTCATCTTGAATCCCAGTTTCGCCACAAACTCTACGAAGGTGTTGAGTTTCTCGGGGTTCGGCTCGTCGTGCACACGATATACGAACGTCTTGGCTTTCTGCGGCTTTCCGCTCTTGCCTTTGGCTCGGTCGGTTTTGCCCACACGCTCCGCCACGCTGCGGTTGGCCAGCAGCATGAACTCCTCAATCAGCCAGTTGGCTTCCTTCTGCTCTTTGATATACACCCCTATGGGTTTGGCGTTCTCGTCAAGGCGGAACTTCACCTCCTGGCTCTCGAAGTTTATCGCGCCCTCTTTGTATCGCTCGTTGCGCAGTATGGTGGCCATCTTGTGGAGCTCGAGTATGGCGTCGCCCACATCGGTTCCCTTGCCGTCTTGCGTGTCTATTATCTCCTGTGCCTCCTCGTAGGCAAGGCGTTGGTCGGAATGTATGACCGTCTTGCCGAACCACACGTTGCGCACCTTGGCGTTGCTGTCCATCTGCATCATCACGCTGAAGCAGAGCTTGTCCTCGTTGGGACGCAGCGAACAGACGCCGTTGCACAGCTTCTCGGGCAGCATCGGAATGGTGCGATCCACCAGATATACGCTCGTGCCCCTCTCGTATGCCTCGCGGTCGATGGCCGAGCCGGGAGTGACGTAGTGTGAGACGTCGGCTATATGCACGCCCACCTCGAAAAGTCCGTTGTCGAGCTTGCGGTACGACAATGCGTCGTCAAAGTCTTTGGCGTCGGCAGGGTCGATGGTGAAGGTTGTAACCTTGCGGAAATCCTTCCTGCCCTCAAGCTCTTTCTTCGTCGGGTTTTTTATGGCGGCAGCCTCTTTCTCGGCTGCTTCCGGGAAGTCGAGCGGGAAGTCGTAGTCGGCCAATATCGACTGCATCTCTACGTTGTTGTCGCCCGGTCGTCCCAGCCGCTTCACCACGCGTCCCACGGGGTTGTTCATCCTCTCTGGCCAGTCGGTCATCTCCACAATGGCCTTCTCGCCGTCTTCGGCGCCGGCGAGGTCGCTGGGATGTATGAAGATGTCCACCACCATGTTGCGGTTGTCGCACAGCAGGAAGGCGAACTTGTCCATCTTCTGTATCCGTCCCACGAAGCGGGTGCGGGCGCGTTTGATTATCTCCACCACCTCGCCTTCGGGCTTGTGCATCTTGCGCTGCGGAAACATCGACACCTTCACCTTGTCGCCGTGCAGGGCGTGGTGGGTGTAGTTGGGCGCAATCAGTATGTCCTCCAAGCCCTCCTCGTCGGGTATGACGTAGGCCTTGCCCGTCTGCTTCATGTCGATGGTGCCGACAATCTGGTTGCGCGGCGTCTCGTTGATGTTCTTGGGGTTGATTTTGTATTTGCCGCGCCCCTCTTCTACCAGTATTTCGTCGGTGGCGAGCAGGAAGATGACCTCCTCCACCTGTGCGCGCGAGGCTTTGTCGTGTGCTCCGACGCGCGAAGCTATCTGCTTCGGGTTGAAGGTGTCGAAAGGGTTCTTTGCAAAAATCTTGATTATCTGTTGAGCTAACTTGTCGTTCATTTATGATGTTGATATGTTTTATGTTGATATGTTATCTATGAACCACCTCGCCCGATGCAAACACGAACTCAGAACTAAAAACTAAAAACTTGAAACTAAAAACTAAAAACTTGAAACTAAAAACTAAAAACTCCTCTGTCGTTCCTGAATGAAGCCGCTGCGGATGAGGAAGGCGTTGTTGTCCGGGTCGCGTCCCATGAAGTTGCGGAACAGCACCGACGGGTCCTCCGAACCGCCGCGCGAGAGTATCTTGTTGCGGAAGTCGGTGGCCGTCTGCTTGTTGAAGATGCCGTCCTCCTTGAATTTCGAGAAGATGTCGGCATCGAGCACCTCCGCCCACTTGTAGCCATAGTAGCCGGCGGCATAACCGCCCGAGAATATGTGGGTGAACGCCGGCGAGCTGATGGCCCCTTTCACCACCGGCAGCATCTCCACCATGTTGCGGTGCTCGAAACTCTCCAGGTTTTCGGTGAGGGGTGCCTGCAGCGTGTGGAACGCCATGTCGATGTTGCCGTAGTTCAGCTGGCGGATGCACATGTATCCGGACAGGAAGTTCTCGCTGGCCTTGATTTTCTTGATGAAGTCGGCCGGGATGGTGTCGCCCGTTTGGTAGTGCTTGGCGAAAGTGTTGAGAAACTGCGGCTCGTAGCACCAGTTTTCCATCACCTGCGACATCGTCTCCACGAAGTCGTGCTTCACGTTGGTGCCGGCCACCGAGGGGTAGTGTACGTCGCTCATCATGCCGTGCATGGCGTGCCCCATCTCGTGCATGAAGGTCTCCACCTCGTCGAAGCTCAGCAGCGACGGCTGGTCGCCCACGGGCTTGGTGAAGTTGCAAACCACCTGTATCAGAGGTCTGATTTCGTTGCCGTTGACGTTGCTTTGCCCGCGGAACTCGGTCATCCATGCACCGCTGCGTTTCGACGCTCTCGGGTACATGTCGAGATACAGCACACCCATGAACCTGCTGCCGTCATACACCTCATACACCTTCACGTCGGGGTGATAGACCTCGATGTCGTTGGCCTCCACAAATTTCACTCCGTAAAGGGTGCCGTAGAGGTCGAAGATGCCCTGGCGCACCTTGTCCAGCTGGAAATAGGGTCGCAGCAGCTCCGCGTCGAAGCTGTATTTCTGTTTCTTCAGTTTCTCGCTCCAGTATGAGAAGTCCCAGCGCTGCAGTTCATATTCGACGCCGTGGTCAGAGGCGAACTGCTTCACCTCTTTCACGTCCCTCATCGCCTGTCGGTAGGCGCTGTTCTGCAGCTCCTGCATGAATTTCCCCACCGTGTTCACGTCTTTGGCCATCTTGTCGCTCAGGGCGTAGGCGGCGTAGTTGTCATATCCCAGCAGCTTGGCCTTCTCCATGCGCAGCTGTGAGATGCGGCGTACGAGGTCGTCGTTGTTGTTGGCGTTGTTGCGGAATCCGCGGCTGTTGTAGGCACGCCACATCTGCTCGCGCAGGTCGCGGTTGTCGGCGTAGGTGATGAAGGGGCCGAACGAGGGGTAGTCGAGCGTGAACACCCAACCCTCCAGCTTGCGTTCCTCGGCCTCGGCCTTTGCTGCCGCAATCGCGTTCTCGGGCAATCCCCGCAGGTCTTTCTTGTTGGTCACCTGCAGGTAGTAGTCGTTGTTGTCGGCCAGCACATTCTGGTTGAACTTCTGCGTCAACTGCGACAGCTCTTCCGACAGCTTCGCAAACGTCTCCTTGTCTTTCTTTGCCAGGTTCACTCCGTTCTGCACAAACCCGCGGTAGGTGTCCTCCAGCACCACCTTCTGCTCGGTGGTGAGGTCGAGCTTGTCACGCTGGTCATACACCTTCTTCACCCGTGCGAAGAGCTTCTCGTTCATCGACACCCAGTTCGAATAGCGCGTGATTTCGGGCAGCAGCGTCATGACGGCCTTCTGCATCTCGTCCGACGTGCAGCACTCGTTCAGGTTGAAGAGTAGCTCGCTCACCCGCGTGAGATTCTTGCCCGCCGTCTCCATGGCCACTATGGTGTTTTCAAATGTCGGCTTCTCCTTTTGCTTTATGATGGCGTTGATGTCGGCTTCCGCCTCCTTGATGGCTTGGCGGGTGGCCGGCACATAGTGCTCCACTTTTATCTTCGTGAATGGCGGGGTATGATGCTTTGTGTTCCAGTTTTCTAACAACGGGTTTGTCTGAGCGTTGGCAGCCATCGTGGCGGTTGCGGCAAAGGTCATAATCATAATTTTTTTCACAAAATTGTTCATGGGTGTTATATTATTTGTAAATTTGCACTCTGATTTGATAACTCAAAACGACTGATTTTATTTTGTTTCAAAAGTAAAAACTAAAGGAAAAAAATATGAAAAAGACACTTTTCACAGTAGCAATCGCAGTGGTGAGCATCCTTTTCGCTGCGTGCAACCAGAAAGAACTCAACCAGCTCCGCGAGCAGAACGCCGAGCTGCAGGATCAGGTCAATTCCAAAGATGCTGAGATCGACTCCGTCTTCTCGGCACTTAACGCCATCGAAGACAACCTGGCACAGGTGTCGGCTCAGTACGGCGCCGTGCAGGAGCTCCGTCGCGACGGTGAAGGCAGCACCAATGTGCGTGGCAAAATCACCGAGCAGATATCCTCGATAGAAAGCCTCCTGGCCGACAACAAAGCCAAGCTGGCCAACCTCAACAACCGTCTCGGCGCAGCCAACAAGAAGAACAAGGAGCTGCAGGAGTTCGTCACCAAGCTCGAGGCCCGCATAGCCGAGCAGGAGCAGCAGATTGCCGAACTCAACGAAGAACTCCAGAACAAGAACGCCACCATCCGTGTGCTCAACCAGAACGTGGCCGACCTCACGGCTGCCAACGAGGAAAAAGACCACGCCATCGCCCAGAAGATAGCTGAAGCCAACAAGGCTTACTATGTGGTGGGAAGCTACAAAGACCTCAAGTCCCTCGGCGTCATCGATAAAGTCGGCGTCAGCAAACGTCGCCAGCAGACCACCAGCACGATGGAAACCAGCGTATTCACCGAGATTGACCGCACGCAGGTCTCCACCGTAACCATCAACGCCAAGCGTGTGAAGGTGGTGTCGAAGCACCCCGAGACCTCCTATCAGCTTGTCGCCGACTCCGAGAACCCCAAGGTGACAGCCTACCTGCGCATCACCGACCAGGAGCAGTTCTGGAAATACACCGACTACCTGGTCATCTCCACCCGATAGGCAGTCGTACATAGACATCCAAACACCCCCTTCACCCGAAGAGGGTGTTTTTTTATCTCCGTACATGTTGGTTTGTCTTTTCATATTGGTTTTGTTTTTAAGCTTTAAGTCTTTCCCGTCCACCGGCCACTAACCACCGTTTCGCATACACACTCTGAACATTGAACATCTAACCTTGACCCACCCAACCACGCTGCAAAAGTACACCCGCCCCATTGCGGTCTACGAATAAAACCGCAAAAAAATTTCAACATAATCGCAACCCCCTGACTGTCATCTCTCCCCTCGCCTTTATGAGAGGGGCAGTGGGAGATCCCCCCAAACTGACAGCCGAGTTCGGCTGTCAGATCCCCAATCCCTACAGGTCGTTAGGTGGGCGTTGGTAGGGCGTTGGTAGGGCGTTGGTAGGTAGTTGGATTTTACTGAATGGGTTGACGCTTTGTTTTGTGTGAGCGGCTGACAGATGATTGATAATGATGATGTTATGTTCGAGAAGAGGCGTGAGCGTTACACCGTTACAGTGTTACAGTTCAAAATAAGGCTATCCGATTTGTTAAAATTATACTTATATCTATATATTTATATATATAAATATATAGATATAAAATTTTCTTTTGAGTTTGGAGGAATCAAAAAATCGAACTGTAACACTGTAACACTGTAACGGTGGGGTTGATTTCTGCCTGTTTTTCCTGAAAAAGGTTGACTCCTTTTAGGCCTGTTTTTTAAACATTTGACTACCCATACGGATTAGGTTGACTCCTCCCTCTGATATCGGTTGACCACTTTTACTGGAAGGGTTGACACTTTTCCTAAAAACGTTGACTTCGTAAGGTTGTCCATTAAATTTTTTTCGTACCTTTGCAACCATAAATATGAAACCCATTCGTAAATGCGCGGCTATATATTAACGCGAACTTCCGAAAAGATTTCTCAGAAGCGCGACGCATAGAAACAAGCAATATTACGACAAGTATTTGAATGGTTTGAAATAGCTTATGAACGAAGCATAGAAACGTCTAAGCTAAAGAGTTCTGACAGGTGAATAAAGTTTCTTTAACTACAGAGCAAAAAGATCATTGTTAAAATTGAATGCATATGAAATACTATTACCCATTTGGCGAAGAACTAAAACCTGTAGTACAGCAAGACAGAACACCCAAAAAAGTGTTTGTGTTGGGGGTGTATGCTAGTGCGGTACATGCTCGTTGGACGAAACCAGGGCAACGAAGACCTGTTTGTACAGCGTTGGCTGTAGCCAGTGAACCTCGTATCTTCTGGGATGGAAACCCTGTGGAGGCATCCGAGATTATTAATAGAATCAATTTCCCGAAGGAACTGGGGATACTTGAGCCTGCAGATCCGAAATTTAATGGGCCATCAGCAAAAGTCCTTGATAATCACATATTGGCTCCATTAGGGTTTTCTAGAAAAGATGCGTGGCTTTGCGATTTGTTGCCTGAGACAAGGCTTAATAAAGGTCAATTAGATGCGATTGAAAGAGAGTATATGCCTGTAATGAAGAAATACAGCTTGAATAAAGTTACGATTCCCAACCGTCCTTCAAAATTCTGTGATAGTGAGCGTTGTAAAGAGATTGTTGCAGAGTTGGATGAGTCGAAAGCAGAACTGCTAATTTTGCTTGGTGATATTCCCATCAAACAATTTCTCAATGCGGTTACAGGAGTGGATTATAAATCGTTGTTGGAGTATAAGAATCGCTATGGCTATGGATCTCCAACAGAGGCCGTAATTAATGGAAAGATCTATAAGATTCTGCCAATAGCACATCCTCGGCAGATAGGAGGACTAGGCTCTCATAGTAGTGGTTGGTGCGATGAGCATCATAAGTGGGAAGTCAACCTTTTAAGAAAGGCGACGATATAAGAGTTGACCCTAAACCTCCCGAACACTAACTCCCCCTTTCCTTTAAGAGAGGGGCAGGGGAGAGGCTTATTATTCGTAAACCGCAATCCCCTCGTCGTACCTTTGCACCCGAAATCAATCGCTCAGCTTTCCTCGTACAGCGAGGCCATATTCTGCAGAGTCGCTTTGATTTGAGTTCTTAGAAATTTTGGCTTGAGGATTTCGATTCTGTTGTCGTAAGTCAGCAGCTCGTGTATAAAATCCGGCGTGGGACGAAGATAAAGGCGGAAAACACTGTACTCATCGGTGGTCGTGATCTCTTCCTGACTTGTGTGCAAAGGCAGCGAACGCAGATATTTGGCCGAGACGTTGTTAACCTTGAGCTCTATGATTTGCGGCGAGATTTTGGTGTCAAGGAAAACACCGAAGAAACTGCCGAAGAAGTCGGTCGGGTTGAAGTCGTCCGGAAGTTCGAATGTGTCGGCTTGTAGCTTGAAGTCCGACATCCTGTCGAGGGCGTAAATCTTGCATCCCTCGAGCGTATGCCCACCATAGAGGTACCACCGCCGTTTGTACATCTTCAGGCATACCGGCATAAAGTCCTTGTAATGCAGTTCGTCTTGTTTTTGGAAACGGGTGTATAGGAAGCTGACTTTGTGGTTTTGCTGTATGGCTTGTAGGCATAGAGTGAGGTTCGGCTCCGACGACGGAATTTCCTCAAGTATTATCCGGTCGCGGATTTTGTCGTTCTCCGAAAGCAGGTTGTTGAGCGAGATCGACTCGAGCAGCCATTTCCTGAACGAAGCCGTGTTGAGAATCGATTGGCGGTCCTCAATGAAATATCGGTACGTCTCCAAGTGGCATCCAATTTTGATATGGAAAATCTCCTCTATGTCGCGGCGGTGGTTGTGGAACGTGCGTATATTGTAGTTTCCCCCGCCCGAGATAAAGTCGGATTTCGTATATTTGTCCCGAATCTCGTCAAACGTGAAACCCTCACTACCTGCATGCGAAAGCGTGTCTATCAGCCAGATATACTTGTTTAGGATATTCATGATAATGAGTTTTCTACTTTGCAAAAATAATATTTTTCTATGGTGTGAAACAAATTTGCGCACCCCATGTGTATCTTTGCAAAAAATTCAAAACCGATAATCAAAAAAATAACCACTTTAAATACATGTATTATGAGACAATTAAAACAAAATCTTCTGAAAAGACTGACTAAAGAGCTTAGCGGTTTACTTGAGTGTATTAAAAATGATGGCGAATTAGACCTACAAATACGAGATAATTACATCAACGTCTATTACAAAGGAGGAAACATCTTAGAAATAAGACCACGAAGCTTCCATTTTGACGAGATGTATTTCAATGATTATAACGTCAAAAGAAGTACTGAGGCAAAAAAAGACAAGGGTCTAGTTGCTCAGTTTAGGGAGAAAAGAGATCGGATGTTAAAGCTTCTTCCGGATAACCCTCAAAAATATTTCAGCGAAGCAAAATCAATAATGGATAAGTGGGACAATTCGTTGAAGGATGTAATGCAACATAACGAAAAGAAAGAGCAACAGCTTATATCTTTGGTTAATAGGAAAGACTCTGACTATATTGTATTGGATGTCGAATACTCTGTTAGTCGCAATTCGGATTTTTCATACAATGGAAGTAAAGGTAAAAAAGTTCCCCGTTTCGACATCATTGCCATTCATGATGAGGAATTAGTTGTCATTGAACTAAAAAAAGGTCTTGGCGCGACACCCGGGAAGTCCGGCATTGGACCACATATTGATTGTTTTGATAATACTATAGGTAGAGATAAAAAACGTCTTTTTGTAACAGAAATGCGTGAGCTTCTTAAACAAAAACAAGAACTCAAATTGTTGGACAAATCATTGAAGATAAAAGATTGTGAGCCGTCTTTTGTTTTTGCATTTGCTGACGAAAACGGCAAGGATGAATTTAATTCTTTTGCTTCAAAATGTTTTTTCCAAAAGTTTAAGGGTGATTTGCTTTACCTGAATGGTGACCACAAGCTAAGACGAGCAATGAAACGGGACTTTTATTTCACGGAAAGGAAGAAACAGTTCAAGTATATGCGTAAATATGATTTTGGAGAAATGAAATATGTGTTATGGGATTATGATTGTATCAACAATCTTTACTCAAAGATTCAAGAGGATGCCATAGAATATTTTAAACGGTACGATATTGCTTGGTGGCAATGTAAAGGCGAGAACAATATCCCATCTGGACATATAGTTTCTTCTCAAATTCATTGTCTCAACCATCTGTTTGATATCCGCACAGATAAGGATGCGGTGAAACTTATCGCAGAAAAGGCAACAAGTATGCAGTTTGACGAGATATTGCCATCTCTCATTGACAACAAAGAGAAAAATTCATATATCACGTTTGAGTTTGCATTGGATAACGATAAGCTGCTCGGAGAAAATGATAAGGGAAGGAAAAGGGGTACGTTGTGTACGTCTATTGACGTGATGATTATGGCTCGGAAAGGGGATAGAAAATGGCTAATTCCGATTGAATGGAAATACACTGAAAGTTACAAAAGGGAAGATAAGACAAATGAAACACGCGAGTCAAGGTATTCAAAATTAATAGAAACCTCGAAAAGACTCAGAATGCCAGAAGATGGCATCCCTCATTCCGTCTATTTCATAGAGCCAAACTACGAGCTGATGCGTCAAACTCTCTTGTGCGAGCAGCTGGTGGCAAACGGCTATGCTGACGATTTCTTCCACATAAATGTGATTCCAGCTGGCAACACAGAGTTGAGAAATGCCGTGGAAAAGGAGTTTATTCCTATGCTTAAAGACGATTCAAAATTCAAAATCATCGACCCTCAAGACCTTCTCTCTCCGCTCGAGGAAAACAATCTGCACCCAGAACTGATAGAATACCTCAAGAAAAGGTATTGGTACAGATAAACTCTGTACCTCAGTCAGTGCTAATGTGCGTTTGAGAAAGTTAAATTATAGGTTATTTCGACATTAGGTTAGGATTTTATGACTGAACAGGATTATAGAGAATATTTGGAAAAACGCACATTTGATGTGCCTACTGGCTGGATGGCCGATTTGGTTGCCTCGCCCGACTGGCGGCATCGGTGGTTCGCAGCAAGGATGCGCTGCGGTTTGAATCGACTTGCGTCCGATTCCTCCGCCGATGTGCGGATGGAGGTCGCTTGGCAGAAATTCAGATTGGACGAATTGTCCAAAGACCCCGACCCTCGAGTCTGCTGGGCCGCAAAGAGGTGCGAGGCGATGAGCTGGGAGGATGTGTATGATAGATACACAACCTTCGAGATGGATTATGAGGGGTTGCTCGAGTTGTTGAATAACGTCCATATCGAGGGACTTGTAAGTCCCGACGAACGCAATCGTGCGTTCAAGCGGTTGTTCGACGAAGGTTGGCCGCTCGATGGGGGTAACATGCGCATTTGGATAGAAAAAACCTGTTGCCCGGAATTGGTTTGTGCGACGCTGAAACGGGAAAAGTGCAACTTGGACAGAACTCTGATCCTGACTTCTCATAACAGAAACGGACGGGAAATAAGGGGTGTGGTTGCGGAGCAACTCGGTTTAGAACGGAGTGAGATCACATCCTCAACCCCTGAAGATCTCAGCGTTATGCTGCTGCGCAAATATGCCGACAAGGTCGGATTGAACCCGCTGTTCACCATAGTGGAGGACTCTGCCGACGATGACGAAGTGTGCAGAAAAGACCTTATCGACAGTGCGTTCGCATTGATGCTTGATCATCGTGATGCGATGGGAGATGCAAATTCTTTGTTCGACTGGATCATCGATGAGGAGGGAAGCGCCTTTTGGACGGGTGGCGTAAGGGTATGCGATATGCTGTATTACTACAAAAACACCGACGAAACAAAGCGGCGATGGCAGATAAAAAGCAACTGCTGGATGTCGCAATGGCGTGACCGTATTGACGAAATCTACGGTAGCGACAACGAGCAGGAACGTTTATGTTTTGAATCCGTATTTGGCGAATATTGGAACTATAGGAAAGCTGCCAACGCATACAAAAACAGATGGTGGATAACGGAAGCCTTGGATGCAATAGTCTCTTGGGAGCCGGAGTTGGCCGACGCGCCGAGAAGCCAGCAGTTCGAGATCGCCAAATACGCGGTGGAACGGATAAGGAAAAACAAATTGGACAATATGTTTGACATAGAATTATGAAGATTATTCACATATCCGACACTCATGGCAAGCACCGCGAACTTAACGCCCTGCCCGACGGCGATGTGCTGGTACACAGCGGCGACTTCTCATTCGCTGGCAGCGACAACGAGGCGTTGGATTTTCTCAGTTGGCTCTGCGACCAACCGCACAAGCATAAAATCTTCGTCGCCGGGAATCATGATGTCGCGATGTGGGACGCAAAAATCGAAGGCCTTCCCGATAACGTGCACGTTCTCTCGGACAGCAGCGTTCTCATCGATGGCAAACTCTTCTACGGTGCTCCAATGCAGATGGGAGTTAAGAACGGCAAACTTATGGCCGTCGCGCAATACCATCTGATTTCCCGAGGCGTTGACGTCCTGATAACCCACCAGCCGCCTATGGGCATTCTTGACCTCGACGGCGCTGGTCGCCATTTTGGAAGTACAAAACTGCTCGAGAGAGTGACGGAGTTGAAACCTAAGTTTCACCTCTTCGGTCATGTTCATGATGCTTATGGGACAAATGTGTGGAAGGATATAACCTTCGTCAACGGGAGCGTGGTGAACGACAAATATTCACTGATGCTAAATCGACCACTGCAAGTGGTAGAAATTTAACGTGTTAGGATTGCTGACAATCTGTGAATAACTTAGCGTCGCACAATCATTTTTTTTAATTTATCTTTACAACCTCAAATCATCAAATAAAGTAAGCACACTATGCCGTATTTCACTCATTTACACGTTCACTCCCATTACTCGATTTTGGACGGTATGTCCAAAATACCCGACCTTATCAAGAAATGTAAGGCTAACGGGATGTATGCTATGGCTCTCACCGACCATGGCAACATGTTTGGCATCAAGGACCTGGTGGACACTGTGAACAAGGAGAACGGCAAGGTGAAGGACAAGATTAAAGAGCAGGAGGCCATACTGCAGAACGACGGCGCCAGCGCCGAGGAGAAGCAGGAGGCGGAGGCGAAGATGGAGCTGCTGAAAGAGCAGATATTCAAGCCGATACTGGGGATTGAGACCTACTGCGCCCGCCGCACCCTCTATGACCACGACAAGAACGTGACGGAAGTGAGCGCAGAGAACGGCAAGGTGCGTATAGTCGATAGGAGCGGATGGCACTTGATCCTGCTGGCAAAGAACAAGCAGGGCTACAAGAACCTCTGCAAGCTGAGCTCGATAGCCTATATGGACGGCTTCTACGGCACTCCGAGGGTCGACCACAACGTGCTGGAACAATACCACGAGGGCATCATCTGCTGCTCGGCGTGTCTGGGCGGCGAGGTGCCGCAGAAGATACTGGCGGGTGACCTGGAAGGGGCTGAACAGAGCATGCTGTGGTTCAAGAACCTCTACGGCGACGACTACTACCTCGAGCTGCAACGCCACAAGACCGACAAGCAGGGCGCCGCCACCGACACCTACGAGAAGCAGGTGAAGGTGAACAAGGTGCTGATTGAGCTGGCGCGCAAGCACAACATCAAGATTGTGGCAACCAACGACGTGCACTTCGTGGAGGAGTCGCACGGCGACGCTCACGACCACCTGATTTGCATCAGCACACAGTCGGATTTCAACGACCCGAACCGCATGCGATACACCAAGCAGGAGTGGCTGAAGAGCCCTGAGGAGATGGCTGCCATCTTCGACGATCTGCCGGAGGCGTTGGAGAACACGCGCGAGGTGGTGGACAAGGTGGAGGTCTACAGCATCGACTCTGACCCGCTGATGCCTATGTTCGACATACCTGAGAGCTTCGGCACCGAGGCCCAATGGCGCGAACGCTTCACGGAGGAGGACATCTTCAACGAGTTCACCCAGAACGAGAAACACGAGGTGGTGATGTCGCAGGAGGCGGCGGAGAAGAAGATAAAGAAGCTGGGCGGCTACGAGAAGCTGTACCGCATCAAGTTTGAGGCCGACTATCTGGAGAAGCTGGTGTGGGAGGGCGCCAGGATGCGCTATCTGCCGGAAAAAACCGAACTGACGGAGCTGGAGGATATAAAAGCCGCCCTCACCGAGGAGATTCGCGAGCGCATAGTGTTTGAGCTGCACACCATCAAGACGATGGGTTTCCCGGGTTACTTCCTTATCGTGAGCGACTACATAAGGGCTGCGCGGGAAGAACTGGGTGTGAGTGTGGGACCCGGGCGTGGAAGCGCGGCTGGCAGCGTGGTGGCCTACTGTCTGAAGATCACGGACGTAGATCCGCTGAAATACGACCTCCTGTTTGAGCGTTTCCTCAATCCCGACCGTATCTCGCTGCCCGATATCGACGTGGACTTCGACGACGCGGGTCGTGGTAAGGTGCTGGATTGGATTACCGAGAAATACGGCAAGGAGAAGGTGGCTCATATCATCACCTACGGCAAGATGGCCACTAAGTCGGTGATAGCCGACGTGGGACGCGTAGAGGGGGTGCCGCTGGACACGGTGAATCGCATCAAGGGCTATATCCCTGACAAGTTCCCCGACGGCATGAAGGACGCAAGCGGTAAGGTGCTGGAGAAGGCTCCCAAGGTGAACCTGGAAAACTGCTACAAGTACGTGCCGGAGCTGAAGGCAATAATGGAAGGCACCTCCAACCCGATGGACAACGAGCTGAAGTCGATGTTGGAATATGCTGAAGAGCTGGAGGACACCAACCGTCAGATAGGCATCCACGCCTGCGGCGTCATCATCGGTGCCGACGACCTCACCAAGTTCGCCCCCATCTGCACCATCAAAGACAAGGACACGGGGCAGGATGTGGTGGTGACCCAGTATGACGGACATGTGGTGGAGAACGTGGGACTCATCAAGATGGACTTCCTTGGGTTGAAAAACCTCACCATCATAAAGGACGCGCTCGCCAACATCAAACGGCGTCACGGGGTGGATATCGACATCGACCACATCCCCATCGACGACCAGAAGACCTACGAGCTCTTCTGCGAGGGCAACACGGTGGGCACCTTCCAGTTCGAGTCGCCGGGAATGCAGAAATACCTGCGCGAGCTGGAACCGCATGTGTTCGAGGACCTCATCGCAATGAACGCGCTTTACCGCCCGGGCCCGATGGATTACATACCCGACTTCATCGACCGCAAGCAGGGCCGCAAGCCTATCACATACGACATACCTTGCATGGAGCAATACCTGAAGGACACCTACGGCATCACGGTGTATCAAGAGCAGGTCATGCTCCTGAGCCGCCAGCTGGCAGGTTTCACACGCGGTCAGAGCGACACCCTACGCAAAGCGATGGGAAAGAAGCAGATTGAGAAAATGAACGAGCTGGAGCAACTCTTCTACGAGGGTGGAGAGAAGAACGGTCACCCGCACGAAGTGCTGCACAAGATTTGGGAAGATTGGAAGAAGTTTGCTGAATATGCTTTTAACAAGTCCCACGCCACCTGTTACTCGTGGGTGGCCTACCAGACGGCTTATCTCAAAGCCAACTACCCGGCCGAATATATGGCTGCGGTGCTGACCAGCGGTCAGGACGACATCTCACGAACCACCCAGATAATAGAGGACTGCCGCAAGCACGGGATAGATGTGTTGTTGCCGTCGGTGAACGAGAGCGAGAAGAACTTCGCGGTAAACGCCAACGGCCAGATACGTTTCGGCTTGCAAGCCATCTCGGGCATGGGCGAGGCCGCCGCCGAGGTAATCATAAAGGAGCGCGAGGAGAACGGCCCTTACAAGGACATATACGACTTCCTGGCACGTGTGGACCTCCACACTGTCAACCGCAAGAACATAGAGGTGCTGGTGAAGGCGGGCGCCTTCGACGGCTTGGGCGAGATGCACAGGGCGCAGTATTTCTTCAAGGAGGTGGACAACGACAGCTGTCCGACCTATCTGGAGAAGCTGGTACGCTGGGCGGTGAGGAACCAAGAGAACGCCGACTCGTCGCAGATGTCGATATTCGACATGTCTGACGAGATAAAAGAAGAACAGCATCCTGACGCACCCAAATGCGAGCCGTGGAGCACCATTGAGCAGTGCCGCAACGAGAAGGAGGTGATCGGCTTCTACCTCAGCGCCCACCCGCTCGACGAATTCAAATACGAGATGGCTACCTTTGTCAACACCCCTGTGACTGCTCTCAACGAGTATGAAAAGATAAAGCTGTCGCCCATCAAGTTCGGCGGCATGGTGGCGGACGTGAAGACGGGTATCTCCCATAAGAACGGCAATCCCTACGGCCGTATGGTGATTGAGGACTACTCGGGCACTTACGAGATAATGCTGTGGGGCGAGACCTACCAGCGGCTGAAGAACTACTTCGAGAAGGGGCTTTTCGTCTATTGCACCGCTGCGGTGAAGATACCGAGGTGGAAAAACAAGGACGGCTCGTTCAAGGAGTCGCCTCCAAAGTTGGAGGTGTCGGATATCATGCTTTTAGGAGATGTGATGAGTCGGTATGCACGTGGAATCAGCATTTCGGTGCCGCTGACAGCCATCGACAAGGATTTCTGCACATCGATGTCCAATATGCTTAAGTCGAGCAAGGGCTCAATCCCACTCAAGGTGTTCGTGACATATAACGACATGTCGCTTACCATGATGGCCCGCGACCACAAGGTTGATGCCAAGAAGTTCCTGAAGTCTATCGGAGAGATGGACTCTGTGTATAATGTCAAAATCGAAAGCTGATGGCAATAGAGCTGCAGACAAAGGTATCGGTCGCGCCGACGGATTTGAAGATAACCCACGAAAGCCGGCTGCTGCTTATGGGCAGCTGCTTCAGCGATGCAATGGGGGAGAGGATGCGTAATTGCGGATTCAATGTGCTGTTGAATCCCTTTGGGACGCTGTACAACCCGTTGTCTATAGCAGAGTGTATAAGGCGTACCGCTGGGCAGGTTGATATGACCGCTGACGACGTGGTGTTCCACAACGGTTTGTGGCATTCATGGCTCCATCACGGACGCTTCTCGAGCCATGACCGCAACCTGCTGTTGGCCGACTGTACCGACAGTATGCACAAGTTGCACCTGTTCATGAAGCAACCGATGACGGTTGTGTTTACCTTCGGCACAGCGTATGTGTTCCGACACGGTGGTCGTGTGGTGAGTAATTGTCACAAGCTGCCTGCGTCGCTTTTTGAGCGAACAAGGCTGAATGTGGATGAAATAGTTGAGGTGTGGCATCCGATGTTGCGTGAATTTGCTTCGTGCGGGCATAATGTTGTCTTCACCGTCAGCCCTATAAGGCACATGGCCAACGGTGCACACGGCAACCAGGTGAGCAAGGCTACCCTGCTGCTGGCGGTGGAAAGACTATGTGAAGAGGGATGGGCCGAGTATTTCCCCGCCTACGAGATTGTGCTCGACGAACTGCGCGACTACCGCTTCTACGCCGACGATATGACTCATCCGTCGCAGTTGGCCGAAGAGATTGTGTGGCAACGCTTCCAGGAGACCTACATGAGCTCGGAGACAATAGAGCGTAGCGCGAAATACCAGAAGCTGAGCCGAATGAAAAAACACCGTCCACTGCATACCGACTCGGCGGAATATGAGCAATACATGAAGAAACTGGCTGAACTGGAAGAAGCTGTAAAGGTTAATGGTTAAGGAGAACGAAAAAAAATAGAAGTCAGTGAAATTTATTTGTCAGTTCACACATGCTTTGGCATTGCTGAGCATCGCTAAATAAATTAAATCAAGCGAATAAATCACAATTCACAATTCCTAATTCACTAGTCAAATTCTCATGAAAAACATAGCAATTGTAATGGGTGGCTACTCGGGTGAGCACGACATCTCTATCAATAGCGGCACTCAGGTTTACAAAACCCTCGGCAACGAGAAATACAACGTGGTGCGCGTCGTGATTGAGCGCGACGGCTGGTACGGCCTCGACGACAACGACAGTCGTCTGCCGTTGGACAAGAATGACTTCAGCGTGTTGATGAACGGCATGAAGGTGTCCTTCGACCTCGCCTTCATCCTCATTCACGGCAACCCGGGTGAGAACGGCGTGTTGCAAGGCTATTTCGACATGCTGGGCATACGCTACACCACCTGCGGTTTCTACACTTCGTCGCTGACCTTCCACAAGGGCTACTGCAATGCGCTGGTGCGGAGCTTGGATGTGGTGAACGTGGCCAAGTCGGTGCTGCTCTACAAGGGGCAGGTGGTCGATGCAAATGCGATAATCGGACAGCTGGGATTGCCCGTGTTCGTGAAACCCGCCACGGGTGGAAGCAGCGTGGCTACGACGAAGGTGAAGAGCGAAGAAGCACTTATGCCTGCCATAAAAGAGGCTTTCACCGAAGCCGACGAGGTGATGGTGGAGCAGTTCGTCAAAGGACGCGAGTTCGACTGTGGCGTATTCCGCTCGACAGATCGCAAATTCGTCTTCCCGATTACCGAGATTGTCCCGACGGGCAATCACGACTTCTTCGACTACGACGCGAAATACAACGGTTTCTCTAACGAGATAACGCCCGCTGAAGTGGAGGATGATGTTGCGACGCTGATTCAGCAAACCTCGGACAAACTCTACGATATGCTCAACTGTAGCGGTATCGTGCGCTTCGACTACATCTACGACACCGAGCGGAAGATGCTCTACTTCCTCGAGGTGAACACCATACCCGGACAGAGTGCCGAAAGCATAGTGCCGAAGCAGGCCCGCGCAATGGGCATAAGTACAAAAGAACTCTACGAGATGGCGATAGAAACAGCTCTAGGAGTTGATAATTGAAAATTGAAAATTGAAAATTAGCGCTCAACGGTGCGCCCGACAACTAAAAACTTGAAACTAAAATTATGCTATTCGAAAATTCCATAGTTGGACCTATACACAGTCGGCGGCTGGGGTCGTCGTTGGGGGTGAACCTCCTGCCGCTGAAACATAAATACTGCTCGTACGACTGCATCTACTGCGAGTGCGGATGGAACCGCGAAAGCGAGAACCAGGAGATGGTATATGCCACCCCCGACGAACTGAAAGGTCTTCTTAAAAAACGACTTGAGCAACTGAAAGCTGAAAGTGCGAGAGTGGATTCGTTCACCTTTGCTGGCAACGGCGAACCGACGCTCTATCCGCACTTCGCCGAGATGGTGGGTGTGGTGAGGGAGATGCGCGACAAATACTATCCAGAAGCGGTCACCACGCTGCTCACCAACGCCACACAGTTGAAGCGCAAGGAGATTTTCGATGCGGTGATGAAACTCGACAACCCTGTATTGAAACTCGACGCCGGCACCGAGCGGATGCGGCAGCTGATAAACAAGAACAACGAGATGGGGTGCACCTGGGAGGAACTGCTGGCGAACCTAATCGCCTTCGGCAACAAGGGCATCATACAGACCCTTCTGTTCGACGGACAAAGCGGCGGCGAGAAGGTGAGCAACATCATGCCGGAAGAGTTCGAACCCTATATCGGACACCTGAAAAAAATCAATCCGAGATATGTAATGTTGTACGCTTTGGATCGCGCCACTCCCGAAAAAGAGCTCCGCAAACTGTCGGTGGATGAATTGGAGAAATATGCACAAGTGATTAGAAAAGAGGGGATTGAGGTGAAGGTGTATGGCTGATAAGCAAAAATATTTTGTCAGTTCACAAGAAATGTGTACTTTTGCAAAACGTTAAAACGTAAAAAGGTCGTTTGGCCGAGGGGCTAGGCACAGGTCTGCAAAACCTGCTACTCCGGTTCAAATCCGGAAGCGACCTCAAAAAAGAGCTTCAACCAGAAGCTCTTTTTTTTATTCTCCCCGTGCGTCGTCCAGTGCTGCCTGCATGGCCTTTATTTCGTCTCTGTATCTGGCGGCGGCCATGAAGTCCATCTCTTTCGCTGCGAGCTGCATCTTGCGTTGCGCCTCGCGGATGTCTTTACGCAACTGCTCCTTGCTGCGGGAGTCGAGTTTGGGACCGCTGACCGCTGACTGCTGACTGCTTCCGGCTTCCTGCTGTCCTCTATACTCCGCATGCGGTTCGGCAGCGTGGCTGGTGTGTGAAGCCGGTGTGTTGAGTGCGTAGGGCGAGGCGGCGATGTTCGGCACGTTGGGAGGCTCGGGGGCCTTGTATTCGTTGCGTTCCTCCGCGGCACGCTCTATCACCGACGTGCTGCCCATGATGGCTTCGGTGCTCTTCACTATCTGCTTCGGCACAATCTTGTGCTCGATGTTGTACTTTATCTGTTTTTCCCTGTGGCGGTTTGTCTCGTCAATGGCTCGTTGCATGCTTCCGGTTATGCTGTCGCCATAGAGGATTGCCTTGCTGTGCACGTTACGCGCTGCACGCCCTATCGTCTGAATCAGTGCGCGGTCGCTGCGGAGGAATCCCTCTTTGTCTGCGTCTAGTATAGCCACCAACGACACCTCCGGCAGGTCGAGTCCCTCGCGCAGGAGGTTGACTCCTACCAGCACGTCGAAAACACCCATACGTAAATCTCTCATTATCTCCACACGTTCAAGTGTGTCCACGTCGGAGTGGATGTATTTGGTTCGTATGCCGAGGTTTATCAGGTATGACGACAACTCCTCTGCCATACGCTTGGTTAGGGTGGTGACGAGTACCCGCTCTTTCTTATATACGGTCTTCTCTATCTCGTCAAGCAGGTCGTCAACTTGGTTTATAGCCGGTCGTACCTCCACCACGGGGTCGAGCAGCCCGGTGGGGCGTATCACCTGCTCCACGACCACGCCTTCGGCCTCCTCCAGCTCGTATTCTGCAGGTGTCGCGCTGATATATATCGTCTGGTGGGTGAGGTCGTAGAACTCGTCGTAGGTGAGCGGACGGTTGTCGAGGGCCGAAGGCAGACGGAAGCCGTATTCCACCAGCGCTGTCTTGCGGCTGCGGTCGCCGCCGTACATGGCGCGTATCTGCGGTATGGTGACGTGGCTCTCATCGACCACCAGCAGGAAGTCGTCGGGGAAATAGTCAATCAGACAGAAGGGGCGGCTGCCTTCGCGACGGCCGTCGAAATAGCGCGAATAGTTCTCGATACCGCTGCAGTAGCCCAGCTCGGCAATCATCTCGATATCGTAGTTCACCCTTTCCTCAAGCCGCGCCGCTTCGAGATTGCGTCCTTGTTCCTTGAACCAGTCGCGCCGCTCGAACATGTCTGTCTGAATCTGGTGCAGCACCTCGGACATGCTGTCTTTCGATGTTATGAAGTTGCTGGCAGGATATATGTAAGTCTCTGTCATCTTCTCAATCGTCTTGCCGCTCACTGGGTCGAAACTCTCAATGCTTTCTATCTCGTCGTCCCAGAAGCAGACCCTGTAGCAGAAGTCGGCGAAGGAGGGGAAAATATCGACTGTGTCGCCTTTCACGCGGAAGCGCCCGTTGACGAACTCTATCTCGTTGCGCACATACTGCGCGTCAAGCAGCTGTGTCAGCAGGTGGTCGCGCACAAGCTTCTCTCCCGATTTGATATGTATGGTGCTTTCTTTGAAACTCTCGGGGTCCCCTATGCCGTAGATGCAGCTTACCGAGCATACCACTATCACATCCCTGCGTCCACTCAGCAAGGCCGACGAGGCGCGCAGGCGCAGCTTGTCCAGCTCGTCGTTGATGGCGAGGTCTTTTTCTATATATGTGTTTGTCGAGGGAATATAGGCTTCGGGTTGGTAGTAGTCGTAGTAGCTCACGAAATACTCCACCGCGTTGTTAGGGAAGAACTGTTTGAACTCGCCGTAGAGCTGCGCCGCCAGCGTCTTGTTGTGGCTCATCACAAGTGTCGGGCGGTTCAGTTGTGCAATGACGTTGGCCACCGTGAAGGTCTTGCCCGAACCGGTGACACCCAGCAGCACCTGCGCCCGTTGTCCGGCGTTGATGCCGTCAACCAGTTGCCGTATAGCCTCCGGCTGGTCGCCCATAGGCGCAAAGTCCGATTTCAGTTCAAAGTCCACGGTAAAAGCATAAGTTCTAATCAAGTGATATAACGACTACGGCCTCATTTTATTGCCTTATAACTTCTCAACCATTAGTGATTCACACGTGTATGTTTCTCATGAAAAATTATTTGACAAAAACTTTGCATCAAAACACCCTGTTTTCAATGAAATAGATTATCTTTGCAAAAAAATAAATGAATATATAAAACTCAACATTATGAAAGTCAGTAATATGATTGTTCCGAACCTGCTGCTGGGCATGGCTGGCGGCATACAGTACAACGCATTGCAGAAAGCCACAAAGAATCCCCGCAAGGCCAGTGAGCAGACCCTCAGAGGCATTCTGACCTACGCAAAGGACACCGTGTATGGCAAGGAACACAAATTCGACTATATATTGCAGGCAGATAACGACGAGGAGCTCTACAAGCGTTATCGTGAACAGGTGAAACCTAACGAATATGAGGACTTCCGTCCCTACGTTGACCGTCACAAAAACGGCGAAAGCGACATCCTCTTCCCTGGTAAACCGGTGCTGTATGCCACCACGTCGGGCTCCACTGCCGAGCCCAAGTGGATTCCTATCACTGAGAAATACCTTAAGACCATCTACGGCAAGATGACAAAGGTGTGGCTCTACAATTTCATCCAGAACCGCCACAAGGTGTTTGCCGGCAAGATTCTCTCTATCGTCGGCAAGGTGATTGAGGGTTACGCTCCCGACGGCACGGTTTATGGCTCCGTTTCGGGTGTTACCCAGAGAGACTGCCCGAACTTTGTAAAGAAACTCTACTCCAACCCTCAGTGCGTCTATTCCATTGCCGACTACACCAGCCGTTACTATGTCCTGATGCGTATGGGCATCGAGCAGGATATAACGCTTATTGTTACGGCAAATCCGTCAACCATTGTCGAGCTTCAGAACAATGTGAATAAGTATTACGACGAGTATGTCAAGGATATAGAAAACGGAACCTTGAAGGCTGACTTGAACATCGACCCCGAAATTCGTAAGGAGCTGGAAGCCTGCCTGAAACCCAACCCGAAGCGTGCCGCCGAATTGCGTGAGCTGCGGGCTAAATATGGTGACGTGTTGCCAAAGCATTACTGGCCGAACCTGCAGATTCTTAACACTTGGAAATGCGGCAACACCAAGGTCTATCTCGACAAGTTTGAGCACTCTTTCCCCGAGCACATGTTGCATCAGGAGTTCGGCTACTTCTCTTCGGAATGTCGTTTCGGTCTTGTGATGGACGACACGCTCAACACCGTGATGTTCCCGCACTACCACTATTACGAGTTCATCAAGGAAGAGGATATGGACAACCCCAATCCCACTTTCTATCAACTGCACGAGCTTGAACAGGGCAAACGCTATTGCCCGTATGTGACCACCTATGCGGGCTTGTATCGCTACAATATGAACGACCTCCTCGAAGTCGGTCCTAACTATAACAACACGCCTACGGTGCACATGATCCAGAAGACCCACGGCATCGTGACCATGACTGGCGAAAAACTCTATGAGCGCCAGTTTATCGAGGCTGTCCATAAGGCTGAGGCGGTGACAGGAATGAAGACCCGCTTCTTCATCGGCTTTGCCGAGTTGGAGGCTTCCAGATACAACTTCTACTATGAGTTCACCGACCAGGGCGTAAGTCAGGAGCAGGCAGAGAAATTCACCGAGGCCGTCGATGCCGCTCTGAAGGAGTCGAACATCGAATACAAAGCAAAACGTGATTCCCTCCGTCTGAAGGACGCTGTGACCTACCGTCTGGTGCGCGAGTCCTTCGAGCAGTTCAAGGAACGCTGCATCAAGGAGGGAGCACGCGACGGCCAGTTCAAGCTTAACCTCCTCCTGCAGGACGAGAAGCGTCACGCTAAGTTCAACGATTTGGTGATAAAGTAATGCACTTAGACCTCGAGGGTGTCAGGGCTGTTGTGTTTGACCTCGACGGAACGCTGTTCGACAAGTCGAAGCTGCCGTTCTATCTAGTCATGTCCGACCCGCTGTATATGTTCGTTCTTAACAACGAACGCAAAGCACGAAAGACTCTTGCCGGCGTCTATTTCGGCAACGAGCGCACCTACTATGAGACTCTTTATGGCAAAGTCGCCATCTCTTCTCACATCTCTGCAAAACGCGCCAAGTGGTGGTACGACCATCGTTATATGCCGACCATGATAAAGGTGCTCCGCAAACACTATCGGCTGCGTCCGTGGGTCTCTGAGCTCCTCCCCGAGTTGAAACGCAAGGGTGTCAAGGTGGCCGTCTATTCCGACTATGGCTGTGTCAGTCAGCGCCTCGATGCTCTGGGTTTCAATCCCGAGTGGGCCGATGTGATAACCGATGCTCCGAGTCTTGGTGGACTCAAGCCTTCCAAAGAGTCCGTCATGGCTCTCTGCGCCTTGTTGCAAGTCTCTCCTGGCGAGTCTCTCATGGTGGGCGACAAGGATGAAACCGATGGCGAATCAGCTCGTCGCTGTGGCATGAAATTCCAGTTGGTCCAATAACCTGTATGGTTCAAAAAACAAGAACGCCCGCACGTATATCGTCGGGCGTTCTCCTTTTATAGTGTCATCCGTACTGTCTGACTATCTGAGCGTCAGCTTCGTTGTGTTTCGTCCCTCCTTTGTCTCCACGGTTACCGCATAAGTGCCGCGCCGCAGGTCCGAAACGTCTATGGTGGTGCTGCCGTTCATCTGTTTCGTCATCATCCGGCGGCCGAGCATATCCGTAATGGTCACTTTCGCATCGTCCTCATTCACCGTCCGCACCGTTATCTTGTCGCTTGCTGGATTCGGCATGATCGAAAACCCTGCTCCTTCGACCTTGTCTATTGCGTTGATTGGCAGCGGTGCCGCAACTGCTGTTATCCCGTTCGAGTATTCATTGCCATAGTAGCGGCAGAAGAATTTGAAATACATGGTGTCCGGTCTGCTTCCGCGCGGAATGTCATAGCCTACGTTGTATCTGTCCTCGCCTGCATAGTAAACCAGGTCTCCGCCTGCCGTGCGTTCGCCGGTGACGTAGTCCCCGTATGGTGTGTCAAACTCTCTGTCTGCCGACATCAATACCAGCATTCTGCAGGGGTCCGATGGTGCCCATGCCGCCTCGATGTGGCGTGCCTCGGTGTACGCTACGTTCAGCATCACGGGTTGCGGTTTGAAGTATTCGTAGGGGTAGGCTGCGTCTGTTACACCGTCCGAATAGTTGTCGTCGTGCAGACGGCAGAACAATTTGAAGTACAGCGTCTCTGGGTGCGCCCCTTCTGGCAGGGTGTATGTCATGTTGAACACATCTTCTCCGTAGTAGAACACCACATCTCCGTTCTCCGTCACGTCGCCGGTGGTGTATTGGCCGTAGGGCGTGTCGAATACGTTGTCGTCCGACATCATCACCAGCATCTGGCACTCTTCTGTGGTCGTCCAGTTCACCGTCACGGTCCGTTCCTCCGTATAGGCGGCTTCCAGTGTCATCGGTTCCGGACGGTAGTATTCATACGGTATGGCCATCGCTGTCGGCCCTTCAACATATTCTCCCTCAACCTTGACGAAAAGCTTGAAATACAAGGTGTCCGGCACCTCCGTCGAGTCTATTGTGAATGACGCTCTGTTCACTTGGTTCCCGTTGTAAACCACTATGTTCCCGTTGCCCAAGGTGTCGCCGATATTGTAATCTGCGTCGGGAGTTTGGAATACCATGTCTCTCGATACCAACACCAGTGAAGGGTATGCACCTATGGCTTCCCAGTTGGCTGCGGCCGTGTATTCCGAGGTGTAGTGTGCCTCCAGATACGTCGGCGTCAGCGGTGTCACCTGTTTGAAGTAGAACAGTATCGAGCTGTCCGACGGACATTCCTGTATCCTCCACAGCGGCGTGTTGTTCGCCGTCCCCGACCACGGCCTTAGCCACGGGGTGCTGTTGTCTGTGAGCGAGTCTTTGTGCTGTGTCCCGGGAAATGAGGCGTTGCTCGAATTGGTGTTCCCGTACGATGATGCCGTCGCGTCCGGCGCCTGCGTCATGTTGGCGGCATCCATCACGTACAGCTGTTGCGGATGCGTGCTGTTCGAAACTGAGGCTCCGTGGGCATTGGAGTGCACATGATACACTACCAATCCATGTCCCGGTATCGATCTGTCAAAGCCTTTCTTCTGTCGGTTCTCAAGCAGGAAGTAGTCCCCGTTGGTCGAGGTGTTTATCCTGTACACATCGTGTTGCACCGAGGTCTGGGGTATGCGCACCGCCTGTGGGTCGGTCAACACTGTTGCCGTCGTCCATTGGTATATGTTCGCTGCGGTGTATGCTCCGTGGCGGGCAGGGGTCCGTCCGTTGTCGTTCCACGAGCCGCTCGACATTATGTCCCAGTTGCCAAGGCCGTTGTATTCTCCGCCGCTCCCCTCGTAGTCGGTGTCGTAGTAGTCGGGTGCGCCGAACACATGCCCCAACTCGTGGCATATCACACCGATTCGCGTTATGAAGTTGCCGAAATTTCCGCTCATCTCTGGTGAGCACGAGTATCTTCCGAACGTCACCCCGTTGTAGGTCGGCGCGTCCCACACATACCATTGGTGCGACCATATCCTGTCTTCGCCTGCTCCCGCCTCCTCGCCGTGACCTGCGAAGATGATGTGCATGCCGTCAATCACCCCGTCGCCGTCGTTGTCGTAGTTCGAGAAATCGGCCATACCCTCTATCTTGTTCGCTATTTCGGTCGCGAAAGTGTACGAGCCTTCGCTGTTGTCGCTCCCGTAGTATGCCATCGGATGGTCCGCCGTGATGGGGCCTATCACATCGACTTGCAGCGAGAACTGGCCGTTCGACGCACTGTAGTAGTAGTCAAACACGCTTCCGTTTGCACTGTGTTCCGTATAGTTCGGTTGGTTGAACAGCTCCAGAAATTCCCATTTGTGGAATGTCAAATGGCAGTCGGGTGTCTGGAAAAGCACCACCAGTGCCCTCTTCTGCCCTGTCAGCGCTTTCCGCCTGCCTCCCTTCGTCTCCTCCGGATACACTTGGTCCCACACCGACAGATAGTTCGTCACCTGTCGGTGGCTGTACCTGAGTTTCTTCGGCGTCGTTGACAACATCATTTTCACCTCCACGGGACGTGCGCTCACATCCGTGGCCCTAAGCTCCGACACCACCATGTCGCCGTCGGCGTTCCGTACCGCATAGCACAGATAGCCGTGCTTGTCGTACATCAGCGAATAGCCGTCCTCTGTCTCCGCCCAGTGCACCTTCTCGTCCCCCCGCAGATACACGTTTAGCTTCGCTCCGTCTGGCTGTGTGAAGCTTACCAGCCCCGGAAATGCAGGAACGCCTTGCGCCGTCTGCGTCACCGACAAAAACAATACAACACTGGTGATTACAAGAATTATACGTCTCATTTTGTATTCCGTTTATATTCGTTTTTCTTTTGTGTCAGTTTTTTATGCCGCTACCATTTAGTGTAGCGTCGGCATTAGAATTTGCAAAATTATATTTTTTTTTGATTTTATCTTTTGTTCACAGAATAAATCCTCTCATATCTCCTCTTCTGGCCTCTCTGGTTCTCATCGTCCCTGTAACATCTAAATCCCCCAATCCTCCCCCGACCCCGGTAGGAAAAAACCTAGAGTATGCACGAAGAGGTACCGAATGGGTCTTAAAGGGGTCTCGAAGATACCTCATACCTCGCACACCTGTGATACCTGACTGATACACCGATGATACAGAAGTAAAACAGAAGTGTTCGCTTTAATGTTTTATTTACAATATGTTATAGGCTGTAAATATACTGCCGTAAACAATGGAAAAAACCACTCATGTATGCCTATATGATTGATATATTGCATCATATAATGACGTAAGACCGTTTTTTTCGATATACAAAAGTACAAAATAAATAGCAACAAAACAAACTTCCCCCCAATATTTCTGAAAAAATAACAAACCTCCCTACGCCTGGCCTTCCGCTCATTCGGTCTAAAATGTTTCATTTCAGCACAAATGGCTCTAAAACATCACCCCTTTCGCCTCTCTGGTCAGGAAAATTTTCCTCTTTCGAGGCTATTAGAAAAAAATGGTGTATCTTTGCAATCTTAAACGGCAACGGTTCTATCGCCGGTCGCGTTTGCGGCGGGAGGAAAGTCCGGGCAACACAGAGCCGCCATACTTCCTAACGGGAAGGGGCGCGCGGCGCAAGCCGCACGCCACAGACAGTGCCGCAGAAAATATACCGCCGGCTTCGGCCGGCAAGGGTGAAATCGCGAGGTAAGAGCTCACGTCGTCGGCAGCGATGCCGATCGCAGGCAAACCTTATGGGTTGAAAGACCAAATATACCGGCAATTAAGGGTTGGCTCGCCCGCTGCCGGGGGGTAGGTCGATTGAGACGGCTGGCGACAGCCGCCCTAGATAAATGATAGAAGGCCGGCCGTCGCCGGTTACAGAACCTGGCTTACATGTTGTCGTTTTTTTATTTTGAAGACCATACACACTGACAATAAATGACCTTTAACCGTTTTAAAATACACAGGATCGCAATCCTCATTCCGCTGGCGTTCGCCGTCTTCTCCCTCTCTGCTTGCAAGGAGGAGAACTATCTGGCCAACGAGTCGCGCTCTCTGATGCTCTATCAGAAGAACAACACCAACGGCAACCTCCTCGCTCTCGCCAAGGCTCAGGCCGAAACCATCGGCCGCGCCAAGAAATCCAAGGAGCTCAAGCCTGGTATGTGCGCCGACTATGCCGTCTCCCTCGCCAAGCTGGGCCTCTCCGACGAGGCCAACAAGTGGTTCAACAAGGAACGCTCTCTCTTCCCCGCCTCTGCCAAGTTCGTCGATGCCATGAAGGCCAAGTACGTCGGCTCTTCCGCGTCCGACACTTCTTCCCTCCCTGCCAGTTTGAAGACCGACGACAAGCTTCTCGCCTCCTTCATGTTCAACGACGCCGACGACAGCCTCGAGCCCATCCTCCCCGACGTCTCCGACGAGTTCGACGACGACCCCGCCGCCATCAAGGTCGATGTGTCGCAGAATCCCGAGATGTCCGCCAAGGAAGTGGCCGCCCTCGAGCGTGGCAAAAACGCCAAGACCGACGAGGAGAAGGCCATGAGCGCCGAGGAACGCGCCAAGGCCAAGAAGCAGGCTCAGAAGGAGAAAGAGAAGGCCAAGAAGAAAGCCGCCAAAGAGAAGGAGAAAGCCAAGAAGCAGGCTCAAAAAGAGAAAGAGGCCGCTCGCAAGCAGGCTCAGAAAGAAAAAGAGGCTGCCCGCAAGCAAGCCGCCGCCGAGAAGGCCGCTGCCAAGGAGAAAGCCGCTCGCGAGAAGGAAGAGGCTCGCGCCAAAGCCGCCGAGGAACGCCAGCGTCAGCGTGAGGCCGCCGCCCTCGAGCGCGAACGCCAGCGTGCCGAGCGTGCCGCCGCCAAAAAGAACTAACCGTCACCATCCATCCGAATCATATCCTCATGCGCAAATCCATATCTTTCCTCGTCATCCTCTGTGCCGCCCTCGCCTCTTGCAAGGGGCCGCAGAAGGCCGTCTCTTACAACGAGCTCTACAGCGAGAAGCCGCTCACCATATATGTCGCGCCGGTAACCGACAATGCCCCACGACGGGTGGTCAAGTACCCGGGCGACACCAAGTACAACAACGAGATCGACCTCGCCGCCAAATACATGTTCCAAACCGCCCAGCGCCCCATCGCCAACCTGGGCTATTATGTCATCGGCCCTGCCGCCTCCATGCAAATCGCTTCCGAGGAAACTCGCTCCCAGGACAAGATGCTAATCGGCGACCTCAAGTCCTACAAGAACACCTACGGCATCGACGCCATCCTTTTCCCCACCATCCACAAATGGGCGCAGAACAAGGACGAATGGATCGTCTATGTCGAGTACATCCTCGTCTCCACCTCCTCCAATGCCGAGCTTATGCACATCTGGGTCAAGGGTACGAAACTGGTGCCCGTCAATTTCAAGGGCGAGCCGCTCACCATGAAGTTCGACTCCGAGTTCGCAGCCGACATGGAGCTCTCCAACGCCTCCGCTCAGCGCTGCTTCCTGGTCGAGCAGGTCAACGACTACGTCCTTCGCAACCTCCCCACCAGCTCCGACCGTCGCCAGTTTGAGGACGACCGCTATTTCAAGGCGCATCCCTCGTATCTGTCCTACTATTTCAGCGAGGACGGCACCATCGAGATCGACAAAATCTCCATGGAGCAGTATGAGCAGGAGTGTTTCGTCAACGACTAGGATGAACACCGTCGAAACCATCCTCTCTCCGGCGCTCTTCCCCTCGCGCACCTCTCCCGTCGGCCACACCTCGGTGGCTGTCGATATCCTCCGCGCCACCACTTCGCTTTGCGCTGCTTTCCATGCTGGCGCCGCCGAGGTGGTTCCGCTCTCTTCGCTCGACGAGCTTTCTTCCTATCGTACCCTCGGCTACACCCTTGCCGCCGAGCGTGGCGGCAGCAAGGTCGCCGATGCCGAGTGCGGCAACTCGCCTACCGAGTATCTCTCTATGAATCTGAACGGCCGTCGCCTGGCCTACAGCACCACCAACGGCACCGTCGCAATCCTCGCTGCCGCTCAGGCGGGTCGCACCCTCGTCGGCGCTTTCGCCAACATCTCGGCTTTGGCCGACAGGCTCCTCTCCGAAGCCAACGATGTGGTCGTCCTTTGCAGCGGTTGGCTCAACAGCGCCAGCCTCGAGGACACTCTCTTCTGCGGCGCCCTGGCCAGTCGTCTCCTCGCCTCGGGCCGTTTCCAGCCGTCCGACGACGCCACCGCCATCGCCATCCGTCTCTGGCTCCTGGCTCACGACGACCCCTATGCCTTCTGTGCCGATGCCACCCATGTCCAGCGTCTCCAGCGTATGGGCTGCGACCGCGACATACGCTTCGCTTTCCAACTCGACACCTGCCCCGTTGTGCCTTGTTTCTCCGACGGCCGTCTTGTCGCTCTATGACTCCTATTGCTCACATTGAATCTCCGTTCTCCGACAAGTTCGGCATCCCTCGTCAGTCGGGCATGTCTTCTGTCGTCTGCCGCATCGTCTTCGACGAAGGCTTCCGTTTCCCCGAGGCTGTGCGTGGGTTGGACCAGTTCGACTTTATCTGGCTTCTCTGGCGTTTCGACACCGACGGCCTCTGGCATCCCACTGTCCGCCCTCCGCGTCTGGGTGGCAACCGGCGCATCGGGGTCTTCTCCACCCGCAGCCCTTTCCGCCCCAATCCGATTGGCCTCTCGTCTGTCCGCTTGCTGCGTGTCGCTTTCGAGTCCTGCGGCCCTGTGCTCTATGTCGAAGGCGCCGACCTTTGCAACCACACCGCCATCTACGACATCAAGCCCTACATCCCTTATGCCGACTGCCATCCCGACGCTCGTTGCGGCTTCGCTTCCCAGCCGGCCGACCGCCGTCTCAAGGTTGTCATCCCTGACTCTCTCAACCTGCCGCCGTCTCTTCGCCTGACTCTGTGCGAGATCCTCTCGCTCGACCCGCGCCCGCGCTATCAGGACGACCCCTCCCGTGTCTATTCCTTGTGCTACGACGGCCGTGAAGTCCGCTTCTCCGTCAACGACGGCACATTGACCGTCCTCTCCGCTCTGCCGGTCAATCAATAGTTGATATTACATACTGCAAACAGAAACGGCGGGCAAGTCCTCTTGTCCGCCGTCTCTCTTTGCATCGTCATTTCTTATTTATACTCGAAGGTGTAGGTCACCTCTATCTCCATGGTGCCTGCGATACTTGTCGTAATGGTTTTAATCGTTTGGGTGACAGGATATTTTCCGTCGTAGGTGTAGCTCATCTTGGGCGAATCGCTCTCCGTCGTTGACATCAGGTTGTTTTCGCTGACCAGTCCTGGTGCACAGAAAAAGTCCTCTTCAAACATTCCGAAGTACGGGTTTTTCTTGTCGTCATAGGTGAAGCCTACTGTCGAGCTGCTGCCGCTGTTTGTGGTGGTCTTGTATGCAATGTTGTTGCCATCCCACTTCAGCTCCACTGTGCTCGTCAGCTCTACCTGGCCTTTTGCTCCCTCGCATTTCGTGCCCTCTGGTATCATTATGCCGATGGGCGCTACCATCTCGGCGTATATGGCGTCCATCTCTGCCGCTGCCTTGAGGTCCAGTCCATAGCTGTAGCTGGTGTGCTCTATGCTGGTTATCTTCTTGTCGGTATGGGTGTAAACGTACGAGTTCCGCAGTCTTCCGTCATAATAGAATTCCGACGATTTCAGCCATTTGCCGTCATATTCAAAAGTGGAGTATGAGGTGACATCCGAGCTCTTGTTCTCTATGCGTACCACTCGGTTCTTGTCATACGTGTAGGTGGTTGTGGAGGCTATCTCCCCGTCGTTGTTATAGTGCTTGACCTCTTTGAGCAACTTGCCGTCCCATATCCAATCCTCTTTCTTCCTCTTCTCGTTGTTGGTCACCGTCGAAGTGTTCGACCCCAAAAGCGTTGTGGTGGTCTTCGATTCTAGGTAAACTGCTGCGATTTTCTTTTTGGGTGTGTACACTCCCTCCTTTTGGCAGGAGCTGACTCCAAGCATGAGCGCTGCGCCCATGACGATTAGCAATGTCTTTTTCATTTTAGTGTTTAAAGTTGAATGTTGTTATGTTGTTGTCTATTTTGCGGCGGCTTCTGCGTTCTCTGGCGCTGCCTCTGCTGCTGCCGCTTCTGCAGCTGGAGCCTCTGCGGTTGCTTCCACCTGCTCGGTCTTTGCGGCTTCTGCCTCGGCTGCTTTCTTCTGCCAAGGCAGGTTCTTCGTGAAATACATCACACAGAAAGCTACTGCCGCGAGGAAGAGTATCCAATATATAATCTTGCGCCAGAGAGGTGTCTTCTTGTCGGCAAACGGGTCTTTCATCACCAGCTTCGGATATTTGGCCATGCTGGTCAGCGTGGCGCCGAAAGCGGTGTTGATTTTTATCTTCGAGTTTATAGCCCATCCGTTGGCGTTGAGCACAGGACCGAGGTTGCGTTTGCGGAGTTTAATCCATGCCAGGAACATCGAAGGTCCGCTTATAACCACGATTATAGCCAGTATCATCAGCGGCAGGTTGTACCAATGCTGAGTGATTCCAGCTGCTAGTTTGACAAGCGCCTGCCCGATGAACCCTATCGCCATGCCTATGGCAGCGAATATACCTGCAAACTTGGCTATGTCGAAGGGGGTGGCTTTCTTTCCTCCTGTTTCTGCGGCGTTCATCTGTTTGTTTGCCTTGGCCATATTTGTTGCCAGCTCGGTGGTCGAGTTGTCTGCTTTAGCAGTCATCTCGTCAAACTGCTTGCTCTCTTTCTCGCTCGCCGATTTGGTTATCTTGTCCGATATCCATTTCCCGAACTTGCGGTAAGGGCTCCAGAATGCCTGGCGTATGCTGATGGGGTTGTCGATGATTTTGGTTACGGTGGCGTCCCAGTCAAGGCCGTTGCGGTCGTAGAATAGGGCGTTCTTGCCTTCATACAGGCTGTCCACGTCGCCGTCGGTCAGTGCCGCCACAATGTCCATCTTCTCGCCCTTCACCTTTGAAGTGCAGGTGCAGTAAATGAGGTAGAGTCCGCTTGTGCCTGCCATCGCAGACTGCTTGCCCATGTCGCTCACTTTTACGCATAGTTCGCAGCAACGCTGGTCGATATACAGTTTGCCGGCTTGGAATACCGCTTGCTCGCTGTCGTCGCGTTTATAAAAGTCTTTAAACACCACGTAGTTGTGAACCAACTTGTAGTAGTCGCGGCAGTAGCGCACAAGGCGCTCCACCGGCTCTATGGCGGCGGCATGTGTCGCCAGCTGCGCCGCTATCGCCTCGTTCATGGCCGTCTCGCCGGCGTTCTTCCATGCTGCGTAGGCGTCTATCTTGTCCAATACGGTGTTCCACTCAGCTTCGCTTATGGTCTCTTTGCCCGCAAATTCGGTGTCCAGCACCAGCGTCTTCAGCTCTGCCATAGCGGCTTGCCATGCGGGGTTGAGGCCTGTGATGATATTGAGTTGTCCTTCTTTGTTGGGGCGGGAGAGGGGGTATTCGGCTATCTCGGCCACGTTCTCGCTGAGGTTCCCTCCGCTGATGGCGGCAATCTTCTCCACCTGCACGTCCAAGGCCTCGGTGGCGTCTTCGTCAAACTGGGCCAGCTTGCAACGCATGAAGTAGTCGGCCATTTTTTGCCTTATTCCATTCACCGCTTTCTCGGCGGCATCGCTCTGCTCACCGTATGGCGGTGTGAACGGCTCTGCGTCCTCCGCGGTGTATTCGGCCTTGCATTTCTCCTCGAATATAGCCATATAGTCGTTCACGTCCGTCAGCGATATGCTCTGCTGCTCTTTTTCGAGTTTTGCGAGTATCAGGTTGGCTGCCTCCATCACCTTCTGCCCCTCTTCTGTCTCGGCTTGTATGTCGGCAAAATCTATATGGTCTTTGCCTTCCAGCAGGTATTCCATGCTTCTCAACACTTTCTTCAGCCACTCTGCTGCGGCCACCATCTCGTTCACGCGTATCTTGCCGTCGCCGTCCAGGTCCATCAGCTGTAGTGTCTTCTCGTCAAACTCCAGCCCTTTCACCGGACAGCTCAGCACCGTCCACAGCTTCTGGTCCAGTTCCTTAAGGTGGGCGATGTCCTCGCCGCTCTCGATGTTCACTCGTGTAACGCCGCCTACGACGCTGTACTTCCAGTCGTAGCCGCTCTTCTTTGCAATAAGTTTAGCCATATTGTGTTTTATTTGTATCCAATAGAATTTGCAAAACTACGAAAAAAAAAGCATTTGTTCACAGTCAAATGCTCCAAGTCCGCTCCGTAAACCAAATTAGAAAAACTTCTAAGTGAACTCTCTGTCAAAAACCACATCAGAACCCTCAGAATTCTCAGAATCCTCAGAACCCTCAGCCCCCCAAAAAACCATCCAGCTCTTACCCCTTGTGTGCTATCTGTTCAACAACATTCATTCCGTCCATCGCCGACGACACTATCCCTCCGGCGTACCCTGCCCCTTCGCCACAGGGATAGAGCCCCCTCAGCTGTGGGTGCTGCAGGTCGTCGCCTCGTGGTATCCTCACTGGCGACGAGGTGCGGCTCTCCACCGCCATTAGCGTGGCGTCGGCGGTGTAGAAGCCTCTCATCTTCCTGTCGAAGTCCTTGAACGCCTGCCGCAGGCTCTTTGCCACAAAGGCTGGCAGCAGCTCGTGCAGCGGCGCCGACATGCTCTCTCCCATATAGTTGTTCTTCCCCAATTTTGACGTCAGTCGTCCTTCACAGAAGTCTGTGAGGCGCTGTGCCGGCGCTACTGCCTCCTTCCCCGTCGCTGCAAACATATTTCTCTCCACATCCTCTTGGAACCGTAGCAGGGCCAGCTCGCCGTATTGTGCCCATTCCGGCACGTCGTCCATCGACACCGTCACCGCTATTCCGCTGTTGGCGAAGGGCGAGTTGCGTTTCGAGTTGCTCATGCCGTTCACCACCTGATACCCCTCGGCGGTGGTGGCTGGCACTATGATGCCGCCGGGACACATGCAGAACGAGAACACTCCGTGTCCCTCCACCTGGGTCGTCAGGCTATACGCCGCTGGCGGTAGGAGAGGGGAGTAGTGTTTTGTGTGATATTGTATCGTGTTTATCAGTTCCTGCGGGTGCTCCACTCTCACACCCAGGGCAAAGGGCTTGGCTTCGAGTTGCCATCCTCGCTCGTGGAACAGGTGGTATATGTCGCGTGCCGAATGGCCCGTGGCCAGTATCACGGCTTTGCCTTCATAGCGGTTGCCGTGCTGGTCAACCACGCCTGTAACACTGACATCGTTCAGTATAAAATCTGTCACTCTGCTGTCGAAATGGTATTCTCCGCCGTGCTCCTCTATGGTCTCTCTCATGCGCGCTATTATGGGGCTCAGCCTGTCTGTACCTATATGGGCGTGGGCGTCGATGAGTATCTTCTCGTCGGCGCCGTGTTCTATGAATTTCTTCAGCACCGCTCCTATGTCGCCTCGTTTGGTGCTGCGGGTGTAGAGCTTGCCGTCGCTGTAGGTCCCTGCCCCGCCTTCGCCGAAACACCAGTTGCTGTCGGGGTTCACCTGATGCTCCTTGGTCAGCTTGGCTATGTCGTATTTTCGCTCCGTCACCGCCTTGCCTCGCTCTACTATCACTGGCTTCAGCCCCAGCTCCAACGCCCGCAATGCGGCAAACAGCCCTGCGGGTCCCGCTCCCACTATCACCACCGGCTCTGCGTTGCGGCAGTCTTTATAGTCTGAGCGGTAGTCTGGCTGCGGTACTGTCTCACCGATGTCGTACACCTCCATCACCGTGTGGTATCTCACCCCGCGCCGCGAGTCAAGGCTGCGCTTCACTATACGCACGCGTTCGTCACGTTCCGCCTCGCGGTACTGTTCAGGTGTCAGGTCAACATTCAGCAGTTTCATCCTCTATATCGTTAGCCGTAGTATGTAATATAACGGAAAAATTGGCTATTTATTGACAGCTTCCCCGATTTTCCGTACCGTTACTGTCGCTCCACTCTACAGAGTACGCATTCATGACAATGCGTCAATGTACAAAAGAAATGCGGCATCCGCAAAATCTTGCGGATGCCGCATTTCAAATTCAAAAATCCAAAATCAGTCTCATCTCACCACCACCTTGTGTGACTGTCGCTCGCCCACTTTCACCATATATATTCCTGCCGATGTGACGGGTATCTCGACCTCCAACCACTCACTGCTGACATCCGAACTTTTAATCACTCTCCCCATCACGTCATAGACGATGATGCTCTCCCTGCTGACAGCCTGCTGATTGCTGGCTTCTACCACAATCCTGTTGCCGCGTGTGTATATCCTGACTCCGTCGGCTGCCTCCACATCGTCGATGCCGTGCTCTCCGCCGCCCTGCTCTATGGTCAGGTGCAGCGTTACGGTGCTGTCGCAGCCGTGTTCTGTCGTGGTGATGTAGGTGTAGTCGCCGCTCTCGGTGTAATTCTCCCCGTTCCAGAGGTAAGAGCCTGTAGCTGTGGCTGTCTCTTCCGTCTGGGCGTTGTCGTACTGCTGCACGTCAACCGTCACCATCGTATAGCATCCTGCGTCGTTGTAGCCTATCACCGTGTAGCTGCCTGCCGTGCTGGTCTGATAGGTGGCGTCGCTGCTGCCGTCAAACCACATGTAGCTCGTGCCGCCGTTGGCGGTGAGCGTTGTGCTCTCACCGGGGCACAGCTCGGTGTCGCCGCTGACGGTGATGTTCGGATTGGGCGACACGGTGACGGTCACACTCGCCGTGCCGGTGCAGCCCAAGGCCGTCGTGCCGGTCACACTGTAAACGCCGAAGGCGTCAACGGTGATGTTGGGCGTGGTCGTGCCGTTGCTCCATGCGTAGCTGTCGGCTCCCGTGGCGGTGAGCGTCGTGTTGCCACCTTGACAGAACGAGGTGTTGCCGCCTATGGCGATGGTCGGCTGCGGACTTGCCGTCACCGACACGCTGGCTGTGTTCGAGCAGCCGTTGGCTCCGACACCGGTCACGGTGTAGTTGCCTGTGGTCGTGACGGTGATATACGGGGTCATGGCTCCGTTGCTCCAGGTGTAGCTGTTGCCGCCTTGGGCGGTCAACATGGTGCTGTTGCCTTCGCAGAACAGCGTGTTGCCTGTAATCGAAATCACGGGCAGCGTGTTGACTGTCACGGTTGCTGACGCTGTGTTCGTGCAGCCGTTGGCGTCGGTCACCGTCACTCCGTAGGTGCCGGCGTTGGTCACCGTTGTCGCCGACGTGGTGGCTCCGTTGCTCCATGTGTATGTGGTGCCGCCGGTGGCGGTGAGCGTCGTACTGCCGCCTTCGCAGAAGGTGGTGTTGCCGCTTATGGTCGCTGTCGGCAGCTGATTGACCGTGAGCGTCAGGTTGATGACCGAGTCGCATCCGGCGGGGGTCTGCAAGGTGTGCGTGTAGCTGCCGCCCGTCGTGAGGCTCTGGCCGAAGAAGTTGTAGCTGCTGCCTTGGCAGATGGCTTCCGCCACCGGGATGTTAAACACCGAGTTGACCGTCACCGTCACGCTGGCGCTCTTCGAGCATCCGGCGGCCGATGTGCCGGTGACGCTGTAGGTGCCTGCATTATAGACTGTGACAGTGGGGTTTGAGGCTCCTGTGCTCCATGTGTAGTAGTCGGCTCCCGTTGCCGTCAGCACCGAGCTGCTGCCCTGGCACAGCGACGTGTTGCCGTTGATGACTACATTGGGCAGCGGATTGACGTTGACGGTGGTTGTTGCGGTGTTCGTGCAGCCGTTGTTGTCGGTGACCGTTACTGTGTAGGTGCCTGAATTGGTCACCGTTGTCGCCGACGTGGTGGCTCCGTTGCTCCACGTGTATGTTGCGCCGCCGGTGGCGGTGAGCGTCGTGCTGCCGCCTTCGCAGAAGGTGGTGTTGCCGCTTATGGTCGCTGTCGGCAGCTGATTGACCGTGAGGGTCAGTATGACCACCGAGTCGCAGCCGGCCGTCGTGGTGCCGCTGTGGTTGTAGGTGCCGGCTTCGGTCAGCATGGTGCCGAAGAAGTTGTAGTTGCTGCCCTCGCAGATGGCCTGCGTCACGGGCATGCCGTTATATGTCGGGTTGACCGTCACCGTCGCTGCCGCGGTGTTGTGGCAGCCGTTGACGCTCGTGCCGGTGACGGTGTAGGTGCCGCCGTTGTTTACCGTGATGGTGGCGTCTGAAGTGCCGTTGCTCCACAGGTATGTCTCTGCTCCCGTGGCGGTGAGCGTGGTGTTGTTGCCTGCACAGATGGCGGTGGTGCCTGTGATTGTCACTGTCGGCAGCGGGCTTACGCTCACCGTCGCCGACGTGCTGTTGCTACAGCCGTTGGCGTCGGTCACGGTGACTGAATACACGCCTGCCTCGCTCACGCTTATGGCTTGCGAGCTGCTCCCGTTGTTCCAGAGGAACGTGGTGCCGCCCAGCGCCGCCAAAGTGGTGGAGTTGCCTTGGCAGATCGCGGTGTTGCCGCTTATGGTCGGGGTCGGCAGCGTATTGACCGTGAGGGTGAGGTCTATCGTCGAGTCGCAGCCGGCCGTCGTGGTGCCGGCGACGTGGTAGGTGCCGGGCGTGCTGTACATTGAGCCCATCGCGTTATATGTCGTGCCTTGGCAGATGGCTGCCGACACCGGCAGGTTGGTGTACGACGGCTTCATCGTCACCTGCAGCGAGGCGGTGTTCGAGCAGCCGTCGGCGTTGGTGCCTGTCACTGTGTAGTTTCCGGCGTTGGTTACCACGAGGGTGTTGTCTCTCGTGCCGTCGGCCCACTCATAGCTCACTCCGCCGGTGGCGGTCAGCACGGTGTTGCCGCCTTGGCAGAATGTCGAGGAGCCGCTGATGCTGATGGTGGGCTGCGTTCCTACCGACACAGTCACGCCTGCCGTGCCTTCGCACCCGTCAGTGGTGGTGCCTGTCACTGTGTAGGTCCCGCCTTCGCTCACGGTGATGGAGGGCGTGGTGGCGCCGTTGCTCCAAGTGTAGCTGTCGGCTCCTGTGGCGGTAAGGGTTGTGCTGTTACCCGAGCAGATGGCCGTGGTGCCGCTGATCGTGGGCGCGGCGAAGACGTCGATGGTCACCTCCTGCGTGCTGGTGCAGCCATAACTGTTGCGGAAAGTGCAAGTGTAGGCGCCGGCGGTGCTCGTGGTCAGCGTCGGCGTCGTGGCTCCCGTTGACCAAGTGTAGCTGTTGGCTCCCGATGCCGTCAGCGTGGTGCTGTTGCCCGAACAGATGGCGGTGCGCCCGCTGATGGTGCCAACCGGACGCGGGTTGACGGTCAGGGTGTCTTTCTTGGTCACCGTGCAGCCGTTGTCGTCGGTCACCGTCACGGTGTATATGCCATCCTCGGTGGGATGGATGACGGCAGTGGTGTCCCCTGTGTTCCACGTGTAATAAAAGTTTTCGGAGTAATCGGATGCTCCAGAGGCTGTCAGTGTCGCTGTGTCACCTTCGCACATCTCGCTGGCAGAGGCTCCAATGGCAGCGGTGAGCGTGGTGCACGAGAGGGTATTGAAGGTTTTCTGGTCGCCGTAAAAGGTGTTTCCGTCCTTGGTAATAAAGGCGCGGTAGTAGTAGGTGCTGTTGGGGTTAAGATTTGTCAGGTCGTAAGCGAACGGAGTCGCAACATTGGTATAAACCGTGTCCCATGATGATGCACTACTCAACTTGTATTCAAACCCCTGCACGTCGGGCGTGTCATTAAATGAATAAGCACCATTCATTGTGGCGCTTCTAAAGGCAATGTTTGACGCGTCCTCTGTGACAATGTAAATCATATTGCCAAAGATAGGATAACCGTCGTTGACATTGGGGGTGACATCCATCACATAAACCTCGTCGCTGGCGTTGAGCAATACTGGCATCGACGTGGACTTCATTATAGTCTCCGTCTTGGATGTGCCGTTGCCCGAACCGTCGCAGGTCGAGAGGTAATAGCAGTTGGTGACGGTGCGGTTGCAGACGCCAAACTTGCCATTCGCTGCAGACAAAGTGCCGGTATTGTAGCAGTTACTATTGGTGATGTTGGTGCCGTAACTGATACCTGCTGAATAAGCTTCTTTCACTTCATAGGACGAAGGAGCACGGGAGGTATTGTAAGAGGTATTGTAATATGACTCTGCGTTTGCAGTGGCGGTGCTGTTTGCGCGATTGTAGCAGTCCGTGACCGAACCTGCGACGTCCGCTTTGCCTACGATTCCACATGAATAGGCATAGGCGTATGTAGATGGAGCAGAATTAGCGTTTCTCACTACGGTATTGGCTGAGGCGGTGCTGGTTCCTCTGTTATAGCATAGTGATACATTGCAGGTGGATCCTGATTCACGATGCCCGATAATGCCGCCAGCAATGGCAAATGTCTTAAAAGTATAATTAGTACCATTATAGCTCTTGTTGATGGTTGCATTGGCCGTGACGCTACCCGTATTGTAACATCTGGTCACCGTACAGTTGGCAGTCGTATATCCAACGATTCCACCCGCTCTTGAATAACCATCTGTTACACTTTCCGCTGTGCTGGAAGTGATACCCGTCGTGTGCGTGACGTTACCGGTGTTGTAGCAGTCGGTGATGGTGACCGAACCCGTAGCCTTACCGACAATGCCACCGCTGCCGGAGGCCTTCGCTTGGCCGCGGATATTCCCGGTATTTGAGCAGTTGGTGATGGTGCAGGTTTCAGAAACATGGCCGATTATTCCACCAGCAGCATAGGTGCCTGAGACACTACCCGTGTTGGAGCATCTGCTGATGTCGCAGGTTCCAGAAGCATAGCCGATTATTCCACCTTTAATACTAGCGCCTGTTGTGGCAGCAACTGCACTATGGCAATTGTCAACAGTGATTGTCCCGTATGAATACATAATTATTCCAGATGCGGCACTACCAGCAGTGGAGAGATTCTTTAAGGTTGAATTTTTTACATAACTGAAGAGTGCACTGCTGGAACTTATACGTGTTATACTATGGTTGTCACCGTCAAATATTCCTTGGAAACTGACGGATTGGCTTGTGCCTATGCCAAGCCACGAGATGGAGTTCAAATTAATGTCCGTGGTCAGCTTGAAATACTGGCCGCTGTAGGTGCTCACACCACCGTTGACCATCTCCTGAAGCCATGCGAGGTTGGCGGCACTTTCAATAAGATAAGGGTCGGCCTCAGTTCCGCTGCCGTGCGTCCATTCCGCAGCGCTACCATCCCAAGTGTCAGCCAATGACACCTGCGGAACCGCAAAAACAAACAGCACCGCAAGAAAATAATGTAATAAGTGTTTCATTGTAAACATGTTTTATGATTAATTTCATTTTGTCTTAGGAAAATTGTTCCTACAATACTCAGATAACTCTTTAAATACATCATCTCTATCTCTTCCTGTCTTTTCGACAATTTTATCAATACAAGCTTGTGCAAGATCTTCAAAATAGTTGTCATTTTCATACAAGTCCTTACCTTGATATTTATTTCTAACCGATTCTTGTATTGATTCAAATTCTCCAACAATGTGTTTTTCTTCGAAATAATTCTTCAATTTTTCTTCAATATAATCGTAATATGTAGAAGCCGTTTCATCCTTTCTTTTTTTATCACTTTCCGTAAACTGATCAATGAAGGTGTTCTGCAATGAGTTTTTATGATCCATAATTTTACAATTTTGCAGCCACTATGAGTTCTCAGTTTGTGGCATACGTAAAAAAAGCATAGAACTCGCGTTGTTTAGTTCTACGAATCGTGGGCATCGCCAAACGCCCTTCCAGAATAAAACTTACTTCAAACCTTGTTCTATGCTTCTCTATGCATGGACACAAGGTCGATACATCAATAGAAGCTAAGTCATCGGTATAGTAGTCCTCTGGTTAAATTTTGGCGAATTTTACGATTCGGACCAATACAAATGCTTTCATCGCATTTCTCGGCAAAAACTCTCGCCGATATCGGATGCAAAGATACTAAAAATATGTTATATGCAAGATATAGGAAGTAAGAAGTAAGAGGGTAGAAGTAAGAAGTAAGATGGTTCATGGTTAATTGAAGTAAGGTGGATGTGCTGTCTGTAGTCAGTATGCTATTGTTGGCAACTCCATTCCCGTCCCCATTCTCCATCGCTCTGCCTCATCCTCACTCGGCTTGGCTCATAAAAACAATATCCAGCACGTCGTCTTCGTGCTGGATATTGTCTTGCTCTGCTGTGAATCGGCTCCCTATTTCCCGAACTCTTTGTCTCTCTTCACCATCACTGCGTTGGGGTACTTCTTCGCATCTAGAACGAACACTCCGTCGCTCACACCGTACTTTATCTTCGTCGCGGTCATCGTGAACCCCATGATGCCGTCCTTCACCCCCATCTGGTAGAACGAATAGTCGCTCTTGTTCACCACCATCGTCGTCTTCTTCGGCATCTCCTTGTCCTTGGGCTCTGTGAAGGTTATCTCATACCGCTCGTTCTTCTCCTTTATCTTCGCCTTCTTGTATTTCTTGTTCAGCTCGAAGTCGAGGTCGTATTCGCCCTTTTTCTTGCCGGACGGCTTGTATATGAATACCGAGTCCTTGTCGCCCTCCTCTATGGCGGCTCTATATACCCACACCTGGCTGCCGTCGTTGCCCGTCTCGGTACGTATGTCGCGCCCCAGCACCTTCATCCGCATCTTCGCCAGCGACTTCTCGCCTTTGGCATACATCTTTATCGTTCCGTTGAACGACACCACCGCCTTCACGCTCAGGTTCATGTCCATCTCTATGCCCGTCGCATTGTTCATCTTCTCGGCACATTTGCCAAGAATGTCATCGACTTCGGCGGGAATCTGCGCCTGCACCGCAATACCGAATGCCAAAAATGCCAGAATAAGGATGTGCTTTTTCATAATATTGTCTTATTTGTTGCTTTTCTTTGGTAGTTTGATTTCATTGATTCCGTGGTTCTTGTGGAACTTGTTGAGGTCAACATATCCGCTGATACCCTTGATTCGCCCTGTCTGCGAGTGTTGCCAGAGGGTGAACCGGGTGGAGGGATAGCGGACATAGTTGGCAATAAAGATATGGTAGTTCTTGTACTTCTTCCCGCTGAAATGGTCCCAATACACCTTCTCGCTTGTGTATATCAGCGGCTTCTTGCCATACTCTTTCTCCATGAGCTCCAGCAGCTTGTCAACTCGCGCCATGTAGAGGTCTTTGTTGTAGCGCTCTTCTATGTCCAGCACCGGCACCAAATCCTGTTTCGACTTCTGCACCACCTTCTTGAAGTTGCCAAACTGCTGGTAGGCCGTGGTCTTCTTGCTGTATAGATGATAGCTGCCCACCAGTATCCCCGCCGCTCGCGCACTGTCTATGTTCCTTTTATACATCGGGTCCTGTATCGATGTCCCCTCGGTTGCCTTGATGTAGGCAAACTTCACCTTCCCCGTCGCCTTTACCTTTCGCCAGTTGATGGTGCCTTGAAACTTCGACACATCTATGCCTTGACCCCATGCCGTCTCTCCGCCGACCACCGTCAGCAGCGTCGCCAGGACCAGCAGCGCAAGGCAAAATCTATTGTGCCTGCTCTCCATCTTTCGTTCCGTTGATTGAGAAATCCAGCAGGCTCATGTGGCTGTCGGCCTTCACCGTTATCCAGCGTTTGTATTTCATCATCCATTTCAGCCGCTGCGACACCGGCCCTTTGGTCAGGTAGGCCTGCACGTATGGGTGCGCCGAGATGGTTATGCGCTTCGAAATCTTCTGCCCTACATGGTACTTTATGTCTGCCTCTATCTCATCGACTACCACCAGGCTCGACTTTATCTTGCCTGTGCCGTCACACAGCGGACATTTCTCCTGCACGTCCATCACCACCGCCGGACGGAGCCGTTGGCGTGTTATCTGCATCAGGCCGAACTTGCTGAGCGGCAGCACCGTGTGACGCGTCTTGTCCTTCTTCATCTCCTCACACATCACGTCGTAGAGCTTCTTGCGGTTCTCCGACTTCTGCATATCAACGAAATCGACTATGATGATGCCGCCTATGTCGCGCAGGCGCAGCTGGCGCGCTATCTCCACAGCCGACTCTATGTTCACCTGCAGGGCTGTGTCCTCCTGTCCGTTGCCTGACTTTATGTGGTTGCCGCTGTTCACGTCTATCACATGCATCGCCTCGGTGTGCTCCACATACAGATACACTCCGGAACGTATGGTAACAATCTTTCCGAACGCCCTCCTTATATCCCTGGTGATGCCGAACTGGTCGAATATGGGGGTCTGCAGCTTATAGAACCGCACGATGGATTCCCTTCCTGGTGCTATGCTTTTCACATAGCTGCGCACCTCTTCATACACCTCCTCGTTATCGACATACACCGTGTTGAAGTCGTCGCTCAGCACCTCGCGCAGCGCCGACGAGGCGGCACTCAGTTCCGACACCAGCTTCTGCGGTGCGGCTATATGCTTCAGCTTGTCGGTCATCCGCGACCATTTGCCCATCAGGTCTCGCATGTCGGCGTCGAGCTCCGCCACCGTCTTCCCCTCGGCATTGGTGCGCACTATCACGCCGAAGTTTTCGGGCTTGATGCTCTGCACCAGCCGTCTCAGGCGGCTGCGTTCCTCCTTCGACTTGATTTTCTGCGAAATGGATATGCCGTTCTCAAACGGTGTGATCACTATGAAATGGCCTGCCAACGAGAGGTTGCCTGTCAGTTTGGGCCCTTTGGTGGAGATGGGCTCCTTCGATACCTGCACCAGCAGGAACTGCCCTGGCGAGAGAAGGGCTCCTATGTTGCCGTCTTTTGCCAGGTTGGGTTCCAACTTGAACGGATTGAGGGTACGCATGCCTACATTGCCGTTCATCGCCTGACGCATGAACTTGCTGCATGAGTTGTAGTAGGGGCCAAGGTCGAGGTAGTGCATAAATCCATCCTGCTCCTCGTCGCCCAGGTCAACAAAGGCTGCGTTGAGCCCTTGCATAATCTTCTTCACCCGCCCTATGAATATGTCTCCTACGGAGAACTTGTTGCCGAATTTATCTGTATGCAACTCCACCAACTGCTTGTCCTCGGTCAATGCAATGTTCACCCCCGTTTCGTTGGCAGATATTATTAGTTCTTTGTTCACTTATGTTGTCGTATGTTGAATCGTTATCTTATTGTATGTTGAGTCGTTGTACGCCAATACGTTCGCCATTGACTCGCACAAATCCACTTGTCTTTTCTCTAAATCCTTGTTCACGCACACAATCATCAAAAATAAAAACAAACTACACGCCTGCGTTAAACCGTCGAGGCCGTGTAATTTGTTTTATAAAGTTTGATAGATCCGAAAGAGGGCTTCACCTACGAAGCTTATCTCTTCTTATGTCTATTCTTGCGCAGGCGTTTTTTACGCTTGTGCGTTGACATCTTGTGCCTTTTGTGTTTCTTTCCGTTTGGCATGGTTGAACTTGTTTATATTGTTATTTTATACTTATTTCTTGCTGTTCTTCACGTCGTTCATGAAGGTCTTGGCGGGCTTGAAGGCCGGGATATTGTGAGCCGGGATGAGGATGGTCTGGTTCTTGGAAATGTTGCGACCGGTCTTCTCAGCGCGTTTTTTCACGATGAAGCTGCCGAAGCCACGGAGATATACGTTCTCGCCCTCGGCCAGAGAGTCCTTCACCACGGTCATGAACTCTTCAACTGCTGCCTGAATGGCAACTTTCTCGATTCCAGTTTTCTGTGCAATGTCTGCTACGATTTCTGCTTTTGTCATCTCTTTAAATATTTTTCTGTTTATAAAACTTATTTTTTCAGTCGAAACGAGTTGCAAAAGTACTAATAAAAAATAAATTACAGAATATTTTTATACTTTTTCAGTGTTTATGTTGGTAAAGTAGTTGATTGTCAGTAATTTTTATAATAGGTAGTTTCTGGTTGTATATTGTCTTCCAGCGGTGTTTACTCTTTCTCTTCCCGCAAAAAAGTGACATAAAACAGGAAGCCGGCAACAATGGTGAAGATGACTATCCACCACCAGTCGAACGATGGCAGTTCGTCGGGCGAGAAACCTAATATTTCGCGATGATAAAGGAAATACATCACTACAATCAAGGCGTTGTTGAGGAAATGGGCACAGATATTCACCACCACTGAGCGTCCGTAATAGAATAGGTATCCGAGCACAATGCCCATCAACACTCTCGGAACGAAGGCATACACCTCGCCATGCGCCAAGCTGAAGATGATGGCTGTCACCAGTATTGCTACATGGCCGTTCTTGAACCACTTATGGAATGTCTGCTGCACCACACAACGGAAGAACAGCTCTTCGCACACTGCCGGCACAAGGGCTATTATAAGTATGTTGAGTATCAAGCCTGGCACACTCGCATCGGCCATGAAGGATTCGATTAATTGCTGGCTCCGCTCGGTGATTTGACGTAGTATTCCCTCGAGCGGTTCGGCGAAATGCCATCCGTCGTTCCACTTGGTTACCTCATCTATGGCCGGCACCAACAGCAGCATTATGGCCATGCCGGCAAGTGCCTGTAGCCAGCTACGCCCACGAAAGTCGGCCTTGAGATAACCTCGCTCGTCGCTTTCGTAGAAAAGGATAAAGAGCACCACTGGCACCAGGAATGTGAGCAGTTGGGTGGCACACTGCACCCAAAGGAGGGTGCGCGTTGCCGTGATGTCACCCCCGAACAGCGGGATAAGCAGTGTGAGGCATGAGGCTACCAGAAGCATGCCGATGAACATGCCCAGGAACGCCATCAGTTTTGGAAAGGGTTTGGTGTTGGGAAAGATTGGTGTATGCATAATTAAGCGTTTTTTGAAATGTGACTATCAAAAAAGGGAGTTAAAAGCAGGTTTGCCTTCAACTCCCGTCATCCATGTGACCCCGGCGGGATTCAAACCCACGACCTTCGGAACCGGAATCCGACGTTCTATTCAGCTGAACTACGGGGCCAATCGCTCGATTACAACAATAAGTAACTTACAATATCCCGTTTTATTGTGTACACATATTCAAAGTTTCTCTGGCATTCGCTCCAATATCGCCTTAAGGTTACCGAACGAACGCTCGCTCAATTCCTTCCAGAAGTCCATATACTGCGCGAAATGGTCGGGTGTCGCACCCGGTGTGTCGCTTACGATACGCAGCGACATGAATGGCACCTCCTTAAGGTAGCACACCTGCGCTATCGCCGCCGACTCCATATCTACCGCCAGCGCGTCGGGGAAGTCCTCTTTTATCTTCTGCAGCGCCTCCTTCGACGTGATGAACTGGTCGCCTGTGCAGGTGAGGCCTCTCTTAACATTCTTTGCCGACCCTGCCATCGCCGCGTCACACAGCCGGACGTCAGACTCAAACCGCGGCGGCAGCCCCTGCACCTGCCCCTTCTCGTTGCCGTCGCCGCACCATACGTCGTGATAAACGGTCTTGTCGGCAACCACGATGTCCATCACCTCGAGCGATTGGTCAATGCCGCCCGCCACGCCGCTGCTTATGATGCATTCGGGACGATGTTCGTCAATAAGTCGCATGGTGCCAACGGCTGCGTTCACCTTGCCGATGCCGCACCGCGAAAGCACTATCTCGTTGCGGCCCAGCCGCCCGCTGTCGCCTCCCAGCATCTCACTGAGCATGCGGTATTCGCTCTCCATTGCTATTATAAGCCCTATCTTCATAAGTTGATTATTTTGCATTTGCAAAGGTACACTTTTTTCGCCAAACGTGTCGAAAAAGCTGGTTAGGATATACTGAATTGGCTTATCGTGCGTTATTTATAAATTATGAGACGCTGGTTCATCGTTACCATATCCACCATCTTCACCGTCGCCGCGACGGCGCTGGTGTCCATACAGATATGGCAGATTGAGCGTTCGGCGTCGATAAGCGACAGCCTTTTCAACACCAGCGTCACCGACGCCATGGACGAGGTCATTCGCAACCTCTCGGCCGACAAACATGGCGAGAACAGCCCGTCGCTCGAGTCGCTCGACTACGACGCACTTGTGACATCGGTCAACGAGGCTCTGCTGGTCAACGGTGTTGATCTGCTGCCGACGGTGGCGGTAAGTGACATCGGCATGACCTATTTCTACTTCTGCAGCAAGCCGGGGCAGGAGAAGAAGATGGATGATTCGCCGTTCAAGTACAACATAATCCTCGACGATCGTGGTCAGCCCGCTGACTACTACATCACTCTCTATTTCTCGGACAAGGCGCTCTACCTTATGAAGAACAGCAATGTGCTGGTGCTTATGAGTATCATGCTTATCGTCATCATCGCTTTGGCATACCTCACCATCACGCGCAGCATGTACAACCAACGCAAGATAGACGAGATGAAGACCAACTTCATCAACAATATGACTCACGAGCTGAAGACTCCCATCTCGACCATACGACTGGAGACCTGCTACCTCGCCGAGAACATGGACACGCCTGAGTGCGACACAAAGCACCATATTGGGGTTATACACGACGAGAACGAGCGTATGCTGCGGTTGGTGGAGGCTGTGTTGCGCAACTCGCGCATGACACGCAAGAAATTCACCCTCAAATATACCGAGATAGACATCAACCGTCTGATAGCCGACGAAGTGCAGCGGGCGCAGGTGCGCCTCTCCGACGCCAACGGTTCGTCAACCGAGGCCTACACTGCCGAGAAGGTCACTGTTTATGGTGATGCCGACCACCTGTCGAACATGATAAGCAACCTCATCGACAACGCCATAAAGTACTCACCCAAGAATCCGACCATTAAGGTGACCACCGCCGTGGAGGGCAAATATGTGCGCATCTGCATTGCCGACAACGGCATCGGCATTTCCAAAGAGGACCGCCGCCACATTTTCGAGAACTTCTACCGCGTCTCCACCGGCGACCGCCACGATGTCAAAGGTTTCGGCATAGGCCTGAACTATGTGCTTCAGGTTGTCAAGGCGCACAAAGGTAAGGTGGGCATAGAGAGCGAGGTCGGTAAGGGCTCCACATTTATCATACGTCTGCCGAGAGCGTAGCCCCCTCGTTCCATACTTGTTGGGCAACTGTAAACCTATGTTTGTTTAGTCGCAGGTCTCTTGTCGCTGGCTGTCAATCCTGCGGCACTCGTCTCGATGAAGCAGATAATCTTGCCAGCTGGCACCCGTCTCATGGCTGAAAGTGCCGCAGCCGTCCGATTTGGCTTTCTGCCTGTTCTGGTAGCGACGTTTCATCTGTTCGACACTGCGGTACTGGTAGTGGCTCACCTCGATGCGTGCCTTCGCCACCAACCCCCACGGATGCGGATAGCGCCAACGGGCAAGCCATAGAAGCAGCGGCGAATGTCTCATAAAGCGCCTCTCCTCGCGCCGATGCCGCAAAGCATAGCAGATTCTGTCCCTGTCATCCGCAAAGTCGCCACAAAGCAAACCCTCCTCCAAGTCCTCGTGTGTAATCACATAGTCGTTGCTAATCTTCTTCACCGTGCGGCAATACCACGGCACCTTCGACAGAAAGCCTCGCACATCACCTTTGTAGAACTCGTCGGCATCCAACCTCACACACCACCAGTCGCCGAGGTGCATCTCGTTTCGGAATGCCTTGAACGCGCGTGCTCTGAGACCGATATGGAACGGCCCCTCATACCGCATGAATGGTACTATTTTTGGGGTTTTGGCAGCCATGCGGTTGATTAGTTCCCATGTGCCGTCGGTGCTGCCGTTGTCAATCACCACCACCTTGTCGCTCCAGCGGCACGCATCGGCCAACGAAAGCCCTACAACATCGGCCTCGTCCTTAACAACCAGCAAACTATAAACCTTCATATACGGTCGCGTTTGTTTACAATCTTGAGCCAGTAGTACTTAAGCGGATTGCTGTATTTCAACAACTTCCATGGACGCGACGAGTGTGGCCTATGCAACACTCGGTTGTCCAGCATCAGCAGGTTGCGGAACCCCATCTTGACCGACTGGTGCGAGATAAACACGTCGTACCACTGCTTGTCGGGATTGAGGCCTTCAAAGGGGAAGGCTTTGAGAAACTCGTTGGAGAGCAGCGTGCAGCAGAAGCTCAGACGTTTGGTCGTGGACACGGTGCCGCCCTTGAGCTTGCGGGCGTATAGGTAAGGGAAGTTCACCATTCCGTCGGCGTCCTCGGTGACGGCGGCCACAAGGCCTATCCCTTTCTCTGCCTGCGCCGCCAGCCGGCCGACGGTATCGGGCTTCACCGTCACATCGCTCTCCACCACCACCAGGTGGGCGTTTTCCGACAACGCCCTCCGCTGCGCATCCTGTAGCGTAAGTCGGTAGTTGGGCGACGGATGCCTCGTGGCGTCGGCCCAGTTCACCAGCCGGAAGCCATATTCGGCAGCCAGGGCAGTCAATTCGGCGGTGGCTTCGTCCGAGCTGAAATCATTGTAAACGGTAAAGTCAACACCCTCGGTATGCATCACCGCGCGAATGGCGTCGCGCGCGGTATCCATCGAGTCCTTTACCGGCATTATCACATGCAGCTTACACATGGGTTCAGCAAATAATTATTCGAGTTGTCTGAGTTGCAAAGATACACAATAAAACCGAAAATGATTATGTGACCGATGGGGTAGGGCCGGGGTCAGCCTTCGAAGGTGAAGCTGAACATAAGGGTTCTTGACTTCAGGTAGTCGGCCGAGCGGCTGTATATGTCGTCGTCCTCGACCCAGAGGTTGATGATGCCGAAGCCTGCTTTGAGGTCGATGGCGAATTTCACGTATTTGAGGAAGAAGTCGAGCCCCACTCCTATGGTGTAGTGCACCTCATGCGGGTTGAGTCGCACGATGGCTTCGTCGTTGTTGTTCTTGTTCTTGCGCAGCGACGAGAAGTCGAACCCGTAGGTGATGCCCCCCGTCACGTATGGGCGGAAGTTCTTCCAGCGCATGGCTCGGTAGCGGAACTCCAACGGTATCTCGCCATAGACGCTTTCCACGTTGCGCCGTATGTCGAGATGTGGATGGGCGTCGAAGAAGGCGCTCTCCCACGAATAGCTGAGCTCGCGGTTGATGATGGTCACGCCTGGCAGCAGCCTCAGGTTGAAGTACTTCCAGATGCGCAGGTCGCCGATGACGGCTATGTGGAAGCCGGCGTTGTAGTACGAGGTGACGCCCTGCATCGAATCCCTCAGCGCGCTGTTCTCCGAGAACTTCAGGTCGAACTTCGACTGCGTGTAACCTACCTGTATGCCATAGTGCAGCAGCCGTCCGTCGAACGAGCTGAGGTTCGATATCTGGCTGTGGGCGGCGATGCCGACACAGAACAGCGTGATTATGAGCAGGATGCGCTTCAAAATTTTAATTATGACTGATAACTGACCACTAGCCCTCCATCTCGCCGCGCAGCGGGGTTTCGAGCATCTTTCTGACTCTTTCGGCGTCGCTGCCGTAGTTGCCGAGCACATGCATCATCTTCGTGACGGCGGCTTCTATGGTGATGTCGTGGCCGCTGATGACGCCTATGCGCTCCATGTCGCAGCTGGCGGCATACTGCCTCAATTTAACCGAGCCTGCCTTGCATTGGGTGACATCGATGAGTACGATGCCGCGGTGGATGGCGTCCTGCAGCGAGTTGATGAACCACTCTTCGGTGAGGGCGTTGCCCGAACCGTAAGCCTCGATTATGGCGCCTTTGAGTCCTGGTGTATGAAGGATGCTGTCAACCAGCTCCTTGGTGATTCCGGGAAACAGCTTCAGCACCGCGATGTGCTCGTCAAACTGCTTCCACACCTTTAGGGCTCCCTCTGGTTGCGGCATGATGAGGTGTTTCTTATAGGTCATCGTGATTCCCACCTTGGCCAGCGAGGGGTAGTTGTACGACTTGAAGGCGTCGAAGTTCTCGGCGCTTACCTTCGTGCTGCGGTTGCCGCGATACAGGCGGTTTTCGAAGAAGACGCACACCTCGGGAATCATCAACTCTTTCCCCGCCACAATCTCCAGTGCGCTGATGATGTTCTCTCTGCCGTCGCTGCGCAGCATGCCGAGCGGCAGCTGGCTTCCCGTAAGCACCACAGGCTTGCCCAGGTTCTCGAGCATAAAGCTCAACGCCGACGCGGTGTAGGCCATCGTGTCGGTCCCGTGAAGCACCAGAAAACCGTCGTAGTGCTGATACTCGCGTTCTATTATCTCAGCTATATCCACCCACACCTTGGGCGTCATGTTCGACGAGTCGATGATGTTCTCAAGCTGACACGAATCAATCTTGTAGTCGCACATTTCCAGCTGAGGAACAGCCTGATATATGCCCTCGAGAGCAAAAGGATGAAGCGAGCCGTCCTTGCCCTGCACCATTCCGATGGTGCCGCCGGTATAGATTATCAGAACTTTGTTTTGCATCGGTTATGTATTGAACACCATATAGTAACGAGTCAACCACTCTTTTATTTTCTCAGAAAACTTTATAATTGTTAAAAACTCTACTGGTAGTAAGGTGGGCGTTGGTAGGGAGCGAGGTGGTAGGTGATCTATTCGTTGTTTGATAGTCAATGCTTTAAGATTAGCAGTAAAGTTGTGAGTGCTGATTTTTAAGTAGTTGCAGAACAAGTGCCGACCACCGATTCGACTGCAAAAGTACAAACACATGATTGCGGTTTACGAATGGTGTTGACATTTTTAACAATTTTCAAGAAATAGCTCGAATTTGCCGCCTGCTTATGTGTCATTAAGTGTCAAATGTCAAAATGTCAATAAGGATTTTCGATGATGGATGTTCGGGGCGTTACAGTTACAGTTGTTACAGTTCAAAATACACCATTTGCAACATAACAAAAAAGGTAGTATCTTTGCACCCATAAATCAAAACAATTATGACATAACGCAATCACATAGATAAAGACATAATTTAGAAGCGTTTTTGCTTTTCTTTGTTGAAACTGAAATCGGCAATTTTAGTTCTTTACTACTTCAAGAAAGGGGATCGCTCACGGCACCGTGAGCTTTCTTGTTCAGTAGTAAAGGTTTTGCCGAACCTCAGTTTAGACAAAAAGTCTCACGGATAACTTATTTATTACTAGAATCGTATGCAAATGGAACTATCAGAAGAACAAAAAAAAGAAGTCGAGCAAAGATTGAAATCAATGTGGGGAAATTATGAAGACAAACAAGTGGTAACATCAAAAAAAGTAGAAACTCTCACACAAAAAGTTGATGACTTACCTGAATTCGTAGTTCAAACCAACGAGAATTTCGAAAGAATCACATCAATAAAGAACAAAAAGGATATCATTTTCTTAATAGTTGCAACAGCTTTACAAATAACTAGACAATTAATAATCGACAAATACAAAACAAGACTTTCTGATCAAGATGCAGCAAATAACACACTAGGACACAACAATGGTGAATATTCGAACAGGTCAAGACGGTATTATGCAACCATTGAAGAAATGGAAACTAATCATGTTTCATTTGACTGTTTTGCCAAAGAGCCTGGAATTGCCAGTGACCCCAACAGAAATCCATCACTTAGTGGATTTAATCATAGATTTAAGGCGTTAGGACATGACCCTATTTTAGGGTTGATCTTTGGTACGGCAAATGTGATGACTAATACCGTAACTGTTGCAAAGGGTGGTTTGTTGCTAAGTACCTATCATGTTCATACCGGATTGGGACATCGTTTAGGTACAGAATTTTTCACTGATAAAATAGATGCACGAGCTAGTACCGCTTTAATGTTCGAGAAAATTGCAGAGCGAATAAAAAATGAAGGATTGCTACCAGTAGCTGTTGCAATGAAAAAAACTATAATTCATCAACTATCTGATGTCCGAACGAAACAAAGTCTACCAGTACCTTTTCTTTCCTACATTTCTCCGAATATTGCTCGTAATGCTGCGAATCTAGGAATTGATCAATTAAACATAAAACTTTTTACAAAAGAGGCTACCCTATCGCTACTAATCAACAAAATGATAGAGATGATCCATACATGGGCATATGATGAAAATAAAGACGGTCCTTTTGAGTTGTACAAGGCTAGAACCACACAAATATTATACTATTCAAACCTTTTTTCAACAAGTAGCAATTTGTTAATTGCTTTTGTTCGTTTTGCAATGGGAGACATGAATGCATTTAGTAAAATTGACTATGGTGGAACTGTAGTTACGTTTTATCATTTACTCAATGATCCCATAAGTATAGCTAAAATTCAGGAGGATTTTCTATTGTCTAATATTGAGAAACATTTTGAAGTATAATTCAATTAATGAATGAACAAATAAATGAACATATAGTCTAACCCCAAAAAAGAAAAACATGAAAGACGTCAAAATCGATCCGTTAACAGCAATAATTATTATTATACCAACTCTTATAGTTGGTGGAATCGTAGGCGCAATAACTATGGCGATTGTCAAAAATAGGGTATTCAAGGAACTTCTTAAGAAACATGATAAAGAAACAGCAGAGAGAATGGCTAAAGAGTTTAAGGCTCAACTGAAAAAAATAAAGGAAGAATACGAAGGGGATAAAGAAGAAATGGCAAAACAAATGCAAATGTTATGCAACGAGTTTGGGGTTGACCCCGCTAAAGTATTTAAAACAAAAAAATAACAAGTAGTAATGGTGAACGAGCTAGGAAATTGTTATTAGAAGGGATGTATATACCCGTTGTGCCGGATTTCCGAATCCGGCACTTTTTATTTCGGGATTTTGCAATCCCGACCTCCACGACGAATCCGTTCCGTATGGTTAATGGGTTGATTGTGTGTGGAGGATGTACACAAAGAAAACAATTTCGCAAAATGTGTATCGCAAAATGTGAAATTTTCTTTGCGGTATCGTTTTCAAGCACTTCCCCATTACGAAAATTACGTAACGGAATTTCCGTAATGGAAAAACCTGTTTTTAATTTATTGAATGTCGGGTTTTGTAATCTTTTCTCATTTTTTCTTCGTATCTTTGCACATTATTCGAATTATTAACTAACAACATAACACAATGAAACAACGTTTGTCATTAGTCCTGATGCTGTTCGTTTTGTTCGCTGGAACGGTGTCGGCACAGAAGTATTCGTACAAGACCTATCCTAACGACCCGCTGGGCGTGCGTGAATATACGCTCGACAACGGGCTCAAGGTATTTATGAGCGTCTATAAGGATGCGCCCAAGGTGCAGACCTATATCGCCGTACGCGCCGGCTCGCGCAACGACCCGCACGAGACAACAGGTCTTGCCCACTACCTCGAACACATGATGTTCAAGGGCACCCAGAAACTCGGCACCACCGACTGGGAGAAGGAGAAAGTGCTCATACATAAGATTGAAGACCTGTTTGAGGCTTACCGTATGTTCGACGACGCCACAACCCGCGCCGCCATCTACCATAAAATCGACAGCTTGAGCTACGAGGCTTCGAAAATTGCCGTCGCCAACGAGTACGACAAGGCTATGACCGCCATCGGCTCGACGGGCACCAACGCCTTCACCTCGAACGACTACACGATGTATGTGGAGAACATACCCAACAACCAGATTGAGACCTGGTGCGAGATACAGGCCGACCGTTTCCAGAACCTGGTGCTGCGTCTGTTCCACACCGAGCTGGAGACCATCTACGAGGAGAAGAACATGAGCCTCACGAAGGACAACCGCAAGGCCAACGAGGCGATGTTCGCCGCCCTCTTCCCGCATCATCCCTACGGCAACCAGACAACCCTCGGAAGCCAGGAGCACCTGAAGAACCCTTCGATGAGGAACATACGCAACTTCGTAGCCACCTACTATGTGCCTAACAACATCTGCATCAGCATGGCCGGCGACTTCGACCCCGACGAGGCTATCAAGATTATCGACAAGTACTGGGGCAACATGAAGCCCGGCAACGTGCCTGAGCTGAAGTTCGAGCGCGAGCAGCCTATCACCAGCGTCATCACCAAGACCGTCACCGGCCTTGACGCTGAGAACACCATCCGCGCCTACCGTCTGGACAGCGGCAACGGCAGTCACGACGCCATGCTGGCCGACCTGCTGGAGAGTGTGCTGAACAACGGCAAGTGCGGTCTCATCGACCTGAACATCAATCAGCAGCAGAAGTGCATGGGCGCCTACGCAGGCACCTACACGCTGAACGACTACGGTGCATTCATGTTTGGCGGTCAGCCTATGCAGGGTCAGACCCTCGAGCAGGTGCAGGCACTGTTTGACGAGCAGATTGCGCTGGTGAAGCAGGGCAAATTTGACGACTGGATGCTCGAAGCCGCCATCAACAACATGAAGCTCTCCATCATGAAACGTGCCGAGAGCAACAACAGCCGCGCCAGCCAGATGGCCTATGCCTTCGTAGAACACCGCAACTGGGGCGATGTGTGCAACGAGATAAACGAGCTCTCCAAGATTACGAAGAAGGAGATTGTGGATTTCGCCAACCGTCTGTTCAAGGACAACAACTACGTTATCGTGAACAAGCTGCAGGGCGAGCCTGAGCCTATCCTCAAGGTCTCCAAGCCTCCCATCACTCCTATCGAGGTGGGTCGCGACAACGAGAGCGCTTTCCTGAAAGATATCAAAGCCCGTCAGGTGACTCCTATCGAGCCTGTCTTCGTCGATTTCTCGAAAGACATGACCAAGCGCAAACTGTCCAACGGCACCGAGATGCTCTATGTGCAGAACAAGGAGAACAAGACCTTCAACCTCGTCTATCGTTTCGACTTCGGCGAGCGTGCCGGTCAGTTGGGCAAAACCCTCGACCTGGCAGCCGATGTGCTCGAATATCTCGGCACCTCGAAGCACACTCCCGAGCAGCTGCAGGAGGAATTCTACAAACTCGCCTGCAACTACAGCGTGAGCGTGGGAGCTGAGAATATCAACATAAGCATCAGCGGCTTGAGCGAGAATATGGAGGCCGCCATGAAGCTCGTGGAGGAGATTGTAAACGACGCACAACCCAACGACCAGGCGCTGCAGATGCTTGTGGCTCGCATACTGAAAGGCCGCGAGAACGCCAAGCACAACCAGCAGAGCTGCTTCCGCGCGCTGGGCAACTACGGCATCTATGGCGAGGACAGCCCCTCGAAAGACATGCTGAGCGAGGCACAGCTGAAAGAGATGAAGTGCAGCCAGCTCACCGACGCGCTCCATTCGCTCTGCGGCTATCAGCACCGCGTGCTCTTCTATGGTCCTGAACCCGATGACCTCATCGCCAAGACCATCGCTAGCATACATAAGACCCCTGTCAAGTTGCAGAAGGCTCCCGCCAACAAGAAAATCACTCCGAAGGCAGTTAGCGAGAACACCGTCTATTTTGTTGATTACAATGCCAACCAGACCTACATGCGCGAGCACTTCCGCGGCGAGAAGTTCAACACCAAGAACGAGGCCGTCATGGACATCTTCAACGAGTACTTCGGTGGTTCGATGAACGCCATCGTCTTCCAGGAGATGCGTGAAAAACGCTCGCTCGCCTACAGCGCACAGAGCTACTACATGACTCCGAGCGACAAGGACGGCTACTTCACCAACGCTGCCATCATCGCCACCCAGAATGACAAGCTTATCGACGCCATGACGGCTTTCAACGAGCTCTTCGACCAGATGCCGGTTGCCGACGCCAACTTCGCTATGGCCAAGGATGCCGAGATAAGCGGCATACGCACCTCGCGCACCACCAAGATGGGTATCATCAACAGCTACCTCTACTATGAGAAGATGGGCTTCGACCCCAAGAAACCGCGCGCTAAGATACTCTTCGAGGCCTACCCGAAGGTGACCATGCAGAACGTCATCGACTTCAACAAGAAGTATATCAAGGGCCAGAAGAAAGTCTATATGTGTCTCGGCAAGGAAGCCGATATGGACTTCAACGCCCTCGGCAAGTTCGGCAAGGTGAAGAAACTGAAACTTGAAGACATCTTCGGCTATTGATGCGTCTGCATAAGCATACTATGGGAATAGCCGCCACTACGGTGGCGGCTATTTTGTTGTTTGGCATCCTGTGGGGCTTCGGTTGGCTTGGTGGGGGATGGAAGACCCATTTCTTCACGGCTAACGGTACTGACTTTATCAAAGACTTGTACACCACCACCTATCATGCTGCTCACGATGACGACCTGTTGGTATGCCATGCGATGAACTTTCCTCAGGGAGAACACTACACCTACAGCGGGTTGCAGCCTTGGATCGCAATGCCGCTGCAACTGTTGCGAAACATGGGTGTTCAGAATGTCGAACGGGCGGTGCTCCCGCTGATGAACTTGTGGATCATCGTAAGCGTAATATTGTGTGCACTATTCCTTTATCTGCTTCTATCCCGACTGCAGCTGCCTTCATGGTATAGTGTCGGCAGCGCGTTGGTAATCACGCTGATGTCACCTCAACTGCTGAGGATGGGCGGTCACATCTCCCTTAGTTACTACTGTGTCATCCCTATGCTACTCTACTTTTCGGTGTGCCACATGCAGACGTGGCGCCACGGTTGGGCTGTGGCTTTCGGTGCAACAGCTTTCCTCTTTGGCTTGGCTCACCCATATTACTATGTGTTCTTCGCTGTTGTGGCGATATTCGAATCGGGGTGGATGGCTTGGAAATGCCATAAAAAGGAAATCAGCTGGCAACGTTGCATCGTGTCGTTCCTTTTGCAGTTTGTGCTGCCTACAGCCTTGTTTGTTATCGCCACGTCTGTCGGTGTTCCTGAAGGAGAACGCAATCCTGTACCTTTTGGCTATTACAAATACATGGCCTCAATCGAAGGATTGATGCTGCCCTACGCAAAATGGTACTGCGACAATCATAGCCGGCTCTTTGGTGAGGTGAATTGGGAAGGATGCAGCTATATCGGTTTGGTGGCCGATATCGTGGCAATAATATTATTGATTTCGGTATTACGCGCACTTTTCAGCCGCCGTCACCGTAAAGGTTTTAACGCTACAGGCAACACCGAACTCAATCTTCTGTTGGTGGCGGCTGTGGCTTTGCTCATATACGCTCTCGGAGTACCGCTGCGGTGGCTGCCACGCAACTTCGCCACATACCTGCCTTCGCTGCTGCTACACATTCGCGCCCTTGCACGCCTTGAATGGCTTTTCTGTTATGTCATCGGCGTTGTGGCAAGTTATATGCTTTATCACTGGTGGTTTCAACATAAACAATGGAAACGCACTGTGATATTTGTGGTGGCGATAGTCATAGCGTGTACAGAGGCTTTGGCTGGCAATTTGAAAAACAAGGCGTGGTACGGCTATAACCGCTGGGAAGACTGGGTTGACTACGACAACCATCTTCCGCAAAACAGTTGGATGCAGGACTTCGATACCGATCGCTACCAGGCACTGCTATGCATGCCAGGATTCAATATCGGCAGCGAGCTGACAGACCTATACCCTGATCTTGATTTGTACAAGCGGTGTGCAATGATTTCTGTACGCACGGGCCTGCCTCAAATATGCAACTATAATTCGCGCGGAGTTATTCGACAAGCATGGGATCGTGTCGCTTTGACACGGGTGGCATGGAACGATTTCGATCTGATACAGCAGCTACCTTCCAGGCGTCCTCTGCTGGTCGTGGCAAGCAACGACAGTACGAAGCTCTCTTCCACCGAAAAGGCTCTGTTGAGCGAAGCTTCGCTATTAATGTCATTCCCCGATGCTTCGCTTTATGAATTGCCTATCAGTGCTTTCGAAACCACGACCTCCAAAGTGCAGGATGACTTGTGCAAACGTAGGGCACAAGCCACCACAAAAAACTATGTCTCATCACCCGATGTTACTGGTGACGTGCACAAAAGGCTAACGCTTATCGACTGCGACTTGCTCGATGCAGAAAGTCAAGAGCTGAGTTTCTGGATGACACCTATCCTCACCCCTCAATACGGTCAATGCTGGTGGTGGATTACCCTCAGCGGTGACGGTATGGAGGATCAGACCAGCATGGGTTGGATCCTGGCCGACAGTCTCGTTGCCGTCGATACACGACTCGACAAGGGAATGCTGCGTTTCCGCTTCAACGTGCCGCAGGGCTATTCTCATGTAAAAATGGAGGTTCGCAACCGATACATCAGACCTAGCGTGGCTCACTTCCAACAAATCATGCTTCGTCCTGCAAACATCGATGTGGCCACTCGGATGGGTGTCACGTTGCTCCTGAACAACATTCCCGTGCCCGCGGATAACATCGCCAGGTATGTCTATATCAAAGGCAGACGTTTCTATGTTGACGGAGAGCCGTGGTTTCCCGTCATGCTCAATTACAAGGCATTCTTCAACGACGGTGAAGTGGTGCCTGCTCCTTGGTACACCGGTGGCGGCATTCGTGACCATTTCGACACCATCGCCTCATGGGGTTTCAGCACCGTGAGGGTATGCCTCGATGTGCTGCCTGACAACGGCGACACCTCAACAATGTTCCTCGCCACCCGCCGTATGATAGAGAAAGCCGACAGCGCAGGGTTGCGTGTGATGTTGTTGTTAAAACCTCCGTTGGACAACTATTGGAAGTCATATACCATAGGCTTGCTGAGGTCGTTATCCGATATGCCAGCGTTGTGGGCATACGACTTCATGAACGAGCCGCTTTATTTCGACCCTGTTGCCGACCGACCAAAGGAGGATGCGATTAAGATAGTACGGGAGTGGCGCGATATGGTGCGACGTTATGCGCCACATCAGCTTTTCACTGTGGCCACCGCCGAACCGATAGAGGTGTTTGAATGGGACCCTTCGATGCTGCCTGTCGATTTCATCGAGATGCATACCTACCATCCGCTGCGGGTGCAGTCGGAGATGTGGTGGTACAACAACTATTGCGGGAAACCCTGGATGGTGGGAGAGACGGGATTGCCTGCCGACGGTGACAGCGTAAGCTATGTCGAGCAGGAACGGTTTATGAAAGAGACCTATATCTATGCACGGGCAAACGGAGCCATCGGATATGGCTGGTGGGAGTTTCAAGATTGTCCGTCGGGTGTGAACTTCGAAGCTCGATATACAGGGTTGCGTGACCAGTATGGTCGGCGAAAGCCGGCGGCCGATTTGGTGGCGTCGCTGAACTCTCTCTGTTTCGTACAAGCAGGTGGCACTCTGCCTGTCAACTACTACAATATGCTTGCCTACCGCAATCTCTCCATAACGGGAAAAGTGGTGGATGAAAAGGGACATCCTGTCGAAGGAGCGGTGATACGCGGTTGGAACGATGATTGGAGCGTAGGGGTAAACACCTATTCCGATAGTAAGGGAAGTTTTCGGCTGGTGAGCAACGACATTTGTACCCATTTCGAGGTGTCGGCTCCATGGTGCACCAGAGTGAAGTTTGACAAGAAGGTGCCGTATAGGTCGGAAATTGAGTTGAAAGAAAGAAATCGGGAATATCAAGGCATACCGCTATTGGGTTGGGGCAATGAGTCTTCAACGCTTCCGTCTGACCCCAGGCGCTTTGCTGCGAGGGATGCAAGGATGGCAAACGTTGATGTGATTGCACTAAAGCGTTTGAGATAGTCGCTGGGTGTGACGCCACGCATCACAGTTCCTCCAATATGGAGTATATGTATTGATTGTCGGGAGTGACGCTGATGTGGTAATTTGCAGCATTGTGTGGTTTTCCTTCGGGATTCCAAAGATATACCTTAATCCGACTGTGTCGCAGGGCCAGTCGGCTTTTGATGTTCAGTTCCTGCTTCAGCGCAATGTTGTTGGAGGTGTTTGACAACGGTATGTTGCGGTAATCGACTTTGCGCCCAAAGACGTGTGTCTCCATGACAAGGTATAGGTCTTTGTCTATAATACCGTCAACTTCGGCGTTTATCATAAAGAACCGTTTGTCGGAAATGTCATTGCCGACAGTGTCCATAAGCACTGTGAATTCATCATTGGGAGTAATGTTGCCGCATTTGATTACCTTGCCGTCCCACGGCATCGAATTGTCGGGAGTTTTACTGAACAGACAAACCTCGGTGGCGACACATTGTCTGTATTCTATCAAGTAAGGGTAGTTTCGCTGTACGGCGGTCATCTCAGGTTCGAGCAATTTAGATGTTGCGGCGTATTTGGCACTAGATTTGGACAGGATGCTGTCCATCGGGGTGTCGGGTGTGTATTGGGTGTTGATGTCGTTGTTGTAGTAGTGTAGCGCTCGGTCGGTTATGTCGAAAAGACACATTACGTTGTCTGTTCCATATTCGTCGCGGGCTTGGTTGATAAGGTTTGCCGACGACTCGATGTATTCGCGGTTAATCACATCATAATGCTTTCGGACGAAAAAGAGTGTAAGAAGCAAAGCGGTGCCTATGGCTACAGCTGACAGGTTGGCCAATAACGGACGTTTTGACCCTATTGCTCCGCAAAAGGCAAGCAGCAGGAACGGGTAGGAAAATAGGAGTACGGAGTATTGCAGCACGGGGTTTACCAGTCGCGAATAGGAGTAGCCGGCGACAAGCGGTAATAGAAACAACGCGAAGGAAACTATCATCAGCTTCTTGTTGCGTAGTACCGACTGCTTTGAAAACATCAATGCGGTGTAAAAAATAAAGATGGCCAGCATCGTATAGCTGTGGTGTGTCAGGTAGCGGAGATAATACCAGAAGAAGTTTGCGTGCGGAGCCCCCAGCCAACCGCCGACACCTTTCATTTCGAACAGTTGATAGAGTGTAATCCCTAGGTGCGGCAGGAAAAGGAGCATGGCGCAGGCGCTTGCGAGGATATATCTCCACACCTTGTCGCGTTCTACGAAAAACAGTCCCGCAAGCCCAACCAGTAATGCGGTGAGAGTGCAGAAGTATTGTGTATAGGCGCAGCAGGCGGCCGTCAAAGCATATCCCGTAAATTGCCCTACGGTATGTTTGTGTTCGACGCAGATGCCTGTCCAGAAGTGAAGCATCAGCAGTACAAAGAACAGCCCTGCGATGTATGGGCGCGCCAGCATGGAATAGTAAACGGTGTATTGCGAGAAGGCTACCACTATGGCCGCCAGCAGTGCGCTGTCGGAGCCGTACCATCGTCGGGCGATATTGTAGGCAAGCGGTATGCAGCCAATGCCCATCAGTACAAACGGTAGCCTCACCACTACAGCCGAAGTGCCGAACAGTTTGCACCACAGCCAAAGAAAAAACTGTACACCTGCTGGATGGGTGTCGGAGGTTTTTACGCCCTCCTGTATGAGTTCAGCTATGTTGTCGAACCGCACCCGTATTATGGCGCTGAGTTCGTCGTGCGTCAGCGGTGCGGATATTTCGGCCAGGCGTAGAATGGCTCCAATCAGCGTGACAGCAGCAAGTGCCAGTAATTCCGGGCGCTGCCAAAGGCGCTTTAGGACCTGAACCGTTTTCACGATTAATATATTTCTTCAATGGTTTGGGAGATTCCGTTGATGGTAATCGTGTCGCCTACCCTTTTGCCTTTCAGCGCGATATACACAGGCGTCTGGGCGGATATGGCGTAGAAGTCCTCCTTCTTGCCGTCGCTCTCCACCTGGAACTTTCCTAAGCCTATGCTCAAGAAGAATCGCTGGCGGTCGGTGATGACGATAGCGCCGTGGTCGGCGGTGTCGAACGGTGGCATCTTCAGCAGGTCGCCCAGCACTCGCAGGCCGGCGTTGGCGTTGGAGAGCTGTTTGGCATACATGTCGCGGCTGCGCATCATCTTGGTGCGGTATGAGTCGTAACGATCGACGTTGGCGCCGTAGTCGTTGCTCTGCTGCTGTGCAGAGTCCATCTCCTGCTTCGCCACAAAAGCGATATGCTCCTGCTGTTCGATGCAGGAGCATATCACTTGTTGCCTATGCTCTTCTCTAGTCATACTAGTTTCTCTAGTCAAACTAGTTATCTAGTTCTTCCCGGATAAACCTTCAGTGCCTCTTCGAGGCATTTGATTGCCGCCTTGAGGTCTTCGATGCAGATGCAGTAGGTGATACGAGCCTGATGGCGGCCGCGCTCGGGGTTCTCATAGAATCCGGTGGCGGGGGCCAGCATCACGGTGGCACCGTTATAGTTGAAGTCTGTCAGCAGCCACTGGCAGAATTTGTCGCTGTCGTCTATGGGCAGGTCGATCACCGTGTAGAACGCACCTTTAGGCATCGGGCAGAAGCAACCGGGAATCTTGTTGATGCCATCGACGATGACGTTGCGGCGAGCCACATACTCTGACTGCACCTTGTCGAAATACTCCTGTGGGGTATCGACGGCAGCCTCGCCAAAGATCTGACCGAAGCTCGGGGGCGAGAGACGAGCCTGAGCGAGACGCATGGCTATGGCATAGACCTCGCTGTTGCGAGTCACCATGCAGCCCACGCGGGCGCCGCAGGCACTGTAGCGTTTCGACACCGAGTCGAACAGGATGGTGTTGCGCTCGAGGCCTTCCAGCTGCATCACGCTGAAATGGGAGTGACCGTCGTAGCAGAACTCACGATAGACCTCATCGGCAAACAGGTAAAGGTCGTATTTCTTCACAAGTCCGGCCACCTTCAGCAACTCCTCTTTCGTGTAGAGGTAACCCGTCGGGTTGTTGGGGTTGCATATCATGATGGCCTTCGTGCGAGGGGTGATGACCTTCTCGAAATCCTCGATGGGAGGCAGAGCAAAGCCAGAACGGATGTCGCTCGGGATGGTGACAATCTTTGCGTCGCACAGCTTGGCAAAGGTGTTGTAGTTGGTGTAGTAAGGCTCGGGGATGATGATTTCGTCGCCCGGATTCAGACACACGGTGAAAGCCATCTGCAGAGCCTCGCTGCCGCCGGTGGTGACGATAATCTGGTTGGGGGTCACGTCGATGCCGTGCTTGTGGTAGTAGTTGCACAGGGCTCTGCGGTAGGAGGGGATACCAGCCGAATGGCTGTATTCCAAAACGCCTTTCCACTGAGGCAGCTCGCGGGCGGTGTCGGCCAGAGCAGCCAGGGCACCTTTCGGGGTCTCGATGTCGGGCTGGCCGATATTCAGGTGATAGACGTGTATTCCGCGGCTCTTGGCTTCGTCGGCGAAAGGAACCAGTTTGCGTATTGCCGACTGCGGCAGTTCGTAACCTTTATTGGATATTTGTGGCATAATGCTTTATTTGGTTAAGTGTTTGTAATTCTTTTTTTAGCTTTGTCTCTCGGTGGATGGGCGGCTGCGATGCCAGATCCGCCTGCCCTCTCTTGTCAACAAAAGCAACAGTGCGGTATCGGATTTCACTCCAATTCCGCACTGTCTATTGTCTTATTGCCTGAACGACTCACGCAATCAAGCAATAGTTTATTTCTGTTCTGTCGGTGTTGATGGCGCTTCCACCGTTCCTTTGATTTTCAGCACCAGGCGCGGGTTGTCAACAGCGTTCGATGTTACCGTGATGGTCTTGTTGAAGCCGCCCACGTTGTTGGTGTTGTATTTCACGTGGATGTTCGACGACTTGCCGGGCATTATGGGCTCTCTCGGCCAGGTCGGCACCGTGCAGCCGCACGAAGCCTTCACGTTCGACAGTATCAGCGGCTCGTTGCCAGTGTTCGTGAACACAAACTCGCACTCGCCATTGCCACCCTTCTGGATGGTTCCGTAGTTGTGCTCCATCTCGGTAAACGAAATCTTCGCGCCCGACACGTTCTCGGGTTGTGCATCCTGTGCTTTTGCCACGCCGAAGCTCAGCACGGCGAAAAGGCTCAATAAAAACAGTTTTTTCATGTTTATGATTGCTTTAGAGTTTTACTTTGTGTTTATTTACTTATTAACGTTATCCGTTTCCTTTTGTTGCATTCGGATTGCAAAATTACATATTTTTTGCATTTGGCAGCCCCGCTTTTTCACCCGATTCCATACATTTTGTAACCGTAACCCTTCTTTTCTTTCAAAAATGCGATGATTTTTGCCAAAAGTTGTTGTATTTTAGGGAGATGGAAAAATGAAAGTGCTGGATCCTGAAATCCGGCACAACGGGAAATTTTCAAAGATGGCAAAGCAAACTATCATTATCGAAACTGCTAAAGAATTGTCGCTCAGGTGCGGCATGATTGTAATCATGGACAATTAAATGTGAAATTGGCCATGTTTAAGGATTCAATACTGCTATCTCTTAAATTAATTATCTTCAATACATTATAGGCAGAATTCAATTCTTGTAAACTATTGTACCAATGCTGAACTGGAACTACCGTATCACAAAGATAATATATATATGGATTAGGTACCTGTTCCATACTGGTTGGAATATCTTCTATACACACAGAACCAATATCTATTGTTTTTTCTTCACCACTATTTAATAAATCAACAAACACAAAACACCAGGATTGATCCGATGCTGACCGTCCCTGTCTGTATATTTTCACGGGAATACTATCAGTGTTTTTAACAGCAAAATGTTGATGGCAATTCTCATCTTCTTTTTTAGTACACTTAAATGCCATAAACAAAACTGCAATTCCCCCAATAATTAAGATTATCTTTTTCATATAATTAACATTAAGGTTCATAATAATTCCATAAAGTTTCAAAACTTTGGAACAAACCACTTTGTTCCACGTTTAGTCCTCTTGTTGAGTCTTTTTATTACCTCTTTTTTTGAGAGAGCTTTCTTACATCCATCAAAAACAACTGCATCATAACCTACTATCTTAGCGTCTTCTTCTTCGAAAATAAATAACCAGCCACAAAAATGCAGCCCCAATCTACAATCTATATTGCCCCTTATTGCCCTTTTTTTAACTGCAAAATAATTTTCCTTTGAACATGGGATGCCACCTATGTTACCTGTAAAAAAAGCCACTTTTTTTTCATGAAAATCAAAACTTCCTCTCTGATAAAAAAGAAGATCGTTAAGGTATTTGCTTTCACAATCATTCAAAATCGGAAGTGAATCCATTCCCATCTGTGGAATACAATGAATCAAGTCATCATGAGTTTTTGATGTAGATTCATTCTGTCCCATAAGATAACCATTCATTGACAATAGTACAAATAATACTAAAAATAAGCGCTTCATTTTTTATTAGTTTATATTATTTCAATCAAGGTTAGATTCGAAAATCCGGCACAAAAAATACAAATTAAAGTCACGTCACTTTTTGACAACAAATCCTCTATGTGTCACATGTTTACTCGAATCTCCCAAAAGGATGTCAACGGCAAGATTATAGTGGTCAATATGCGGTTGAACAAAAAGTTTGCGAGTATCAATTAACAAAAGGTACTTCCGACCAATCTCCATCAGTTCAGGGTCTTCGGACTTTACGGCAGTTTCCGCAATGTTCAGTTCTGGGGTGCCATAAGTACTTTGAGGAGAAGCGTCTCTATTGTTAAATTTGTAAACTGTTTCGTAATGTTGAATAGCTTTTGCATATTGGTTTATCTTTGTGTAATAATCACCTAAAGCCAAATGGCCAAACATTACGTTGGATTCCTCATCTGGATAAGTGTCAATCAACTCCTTTATCAGATTTATGCCCTTCTCTTGTATATTCCTGTCAGGACTATCTAATAACATTAGGCCTTGTACTCGCATATACTGAGCACGATTGAAATCAGATTTTGCACGAAGCAACCTTTTGCGAAATTCTTCTTCAGTATGTTCGTCAAATGTTGTATTGCGATACCATTCAGTTCCTTTTTTTGCCATAAACTTGGTTTTATATGTAACTGCCATTAACGCATCTTCTAATGATGGAGATAGTGTCGTATTGGCATCTGTCACGCTGAACTTTTGCTCATCATGGTCAGTAACCCAAGCTCTCCATCCGGATCTGTGTACATTACTGGGTTGTTGCCACAATAGGAATAGCGGTTATACCCTTGTGTTGAGAACGGGTTCTGCACCTGCGGGTCGGGGGAGAAGAACCGTCCTATGGCTGGGTCGTAAAGGCGGGCGTTCATATTTTAGGGATAGATGGATTATGGGTATTGGACAACAAAGTTACGCTTATTCAAATTGGTTAGATTAGAATCGAGGAGATTTATTACTTTCAATGTGTTGTAATGCATTAATACTGAATCGGGAGTGCTGTAAAAAATGACACTGGGTTTGTTTGTATCACATATGTAGATTGTCCTCAAATCGGGACTGGCACTTCTATACGAATGTGTTTGAGCCCACTCAATTTCATCCTCAAGGCAATCCTGCCAACCAGAGATATTGGCAAATGACGAGTCTCCAGAATTTATTGATGATTTTTCAGATAGGCATCCCATTGCATAATGTATATCATTTGTTCGATATCCATCGACCTGATATACACAAATAGGAATATTCGATTTATTCTTTATAACAATTCCCGTATGGCAGTATGGGGATTCATTGACGCCTTCACATGACACAATGAATACCGACAAAAATGCTATGAAAATCTTTTTTTTCATGGTAGTCATTTCTAGTACATTCTATTTCATAATTTCTGTTATTTATGTTATAAACGCCTAACACAATGGTGTTACTATAATACCGCCGCCACTCGTCCGATCGAAGCAAGCCGGCGGGCGAAAACATTGTTGCGACTGGCTGAAATAATGTCATAGCGTGTTTGCATCACCAACAATGGCTCTGCATCAATATCAAGGGCTGCTGCTATCAGCATGGCCATCTCGGTGTTCAACGCCCGCTTGCCGTTGAGAACTTCGTTGAGCTGACTGTACGACACGCCTATCTGCGAAGCCAACGCGCGTTGCGACACGCCTCGATATTCAATCTCGTCCTTGATCACCTCGCCAGGATGGGGCGGGGTATATGGTTCTATCTTGTTCATGATTATTGATAATGGTTACTCAACTTTATCAAATAGTATCTCCATCTTGTCAAAACGTATTCAATATGCAAATATACAAATCATTTCCGAATATTCACAAAAAAGTGAACATGATCAATCATTGTCCCGTGCGGTCACGCACTTTTGAGCGAAGCGACAAAAGAATTTTCGTTTTTTCCGCAAAGCAAGAGACAAGAACCCTTTTCGTGATTTTCGTGATTTTCGTGTTTTTCGATGTTCAAAACAACCCGTTCTTTGAGCGAAGCGAAAAAAAGTTTTCGCCATTTTCGCACCATGTCGCAATCCTCAACTAACACAATGACTCAATAACACATTAACGCAATCAATAAAATTCGTGATTTTCGTGTTTTTCGATGTTTCAAAACAAAACCACAGTAGGAGCAGAATAGGTTCCGAATAGGCAAAAAGTAGGGTTTGTATTGGGTCTATATAGGGTCAGTATAGAATCTGTATAGGTTTAATGTAGGTCAAAAGTAGGTCTAAAGTAGGCCAAAAGTAGGAGAAAAGTAAAGGAAATGTAGGAGAAATGTAAAAGAAAAGTAGGAGAGAGGTGGTGGAAAATAGTGATGGACAGTATGTTACGGTTGTGGGGGGTCTGCGTTGCCGCAATGTGACCCGTACTTGATTCGGACCTGTATCGGAGTTGTGCAACCAAAGTCATATCAAAGTCATATCAAAGTCATATCAAAGTCGTGTTTTATTTTTCCATTTCCAATTTTATTTGTATTTTTGCAGCCGTTTTCGTGACACCTTGTAGGTGCGAAAATGCTGTCCCATGGTGTAATGGTAGCACATCAGATTTTGGTTCTGCTTGCCCAAGTTCGAATCTTGGTGGGACAACAACAAAATGAAAAGCTCTCTCTCCGAGGGCTTTTCTTGTAGTTCAAAACCTGAAAATAATTCATCTATGCAGTTCCGCATCTCCTACACCGAAATCCAGAGCATGGTCTATCGCAAAGCCAACAAGACCATTCTGTTCTCGTACAATAGCGAGCACTCTGTGCGTGTCGGCTACGACATCAACGTCCTTTTCAAGACCACCAATGTCGGCCTCGACGTCACCGTCGAGCGTGTTGACAACTCGTCAGTCCTGCTCAGCTACAGCGGCGGCATGGGCATAGAGTTTATGGTCAAGCAGGCTCTCGAGCACGCCAAAAACCAGCCCGGCGCCGACATGCTCGAAGCCGTCGAAGGCAGCAAGCTCATCTTCCACCTCGACAAGAACCCCCAGCTCTGCCAGATACTCGAGAATGTGACCTTGCAGGACATCCGCTTCGACGAGCACGACGTGATAATTGAATTCGTCCCCAAGGCGTTTTAGCGCACACCTTGTTAATAAAACAACAAGCCCCGAAGTCACTAATGTCCTTCGGGGCTTGTATGTATAGGTTGCTGACTACTCTTTCTTTTTCCCTGTAAGGTTTAGCGACGGCAGTTCTATCGATTTGAAGGCCGAGATAATCGGGTTCGATTTCGGCTCCTCTTTCTGGTAGATCTCGTTGATGATGGTCTTGTATTTCTCGTGCAGCACGTTGCGTTTGATTTTCAGGGTGGGGGAGAGGAGGCTGTTTGCCGTGGTCCACTCCTCGCTTACCAGACGGAATCTCTTTACCTGCTCATGGGCTGCAAATTCAGGATTGATGCTGTCCACGATGGTTTGGAATTTCTTGTGTACAGCCTCCATGTTGACCAGACTTTCGTTGTCGCGATAGTGCAGGTTGTGTTTCAGCGCCCAGTAGTGCAGCGTGTTGAAGTTGGGCGCGATGATGGCCGAGCAGAACTTCTCATTCTCGCCGATAATCATTATTTGGTCGATGTATTCCGACTCTCTGAAACGGTTCTCCAGCACCTGCGGTGCGATGTATTTCCCTGCCGACAGTTTGAATATGTCCTTCTTACGGTCGGTTATTTTGAGGTATTTGCCATTGACCAACTTTCCTATGTCGCCTGTGTGGAACCAACCCTCGTCGTCTATCACCTCTTTCGTGTATTCGGGGTCTTTGTAGTAACCCAGCATCACATGAGGTCCGCGTGTGAGTATTTCGCCGTCCTCGGCAAACTTCACCTCCACGTTGGACAGTATCGGTCCTACTGTGCCAATCTTGACCAGATGGTCGTGTGGGTTGTTCACCGCTATAACAGGCGAAGTCTCCGAGAGGCCGTACCCCTCGTAGATGTTCAATCCGGCGGCCGAGAACAGTTTCACCAATCGCGGCGGTATGCTGCTGCTGCCAGTCACTATGACCATGCGGTGTCCGCCGAACTTCTCGCGCCATTTGCTGTAAACCAGCTTTTCATACACTATGTGTCCCAGCTTGAACCACAGGTTGTACTTCACCTTGCCGTAGTCCCAGCGGCAGCCGTGGTTGATGGCGCGGAAGTATATCTTGCGCTTCAGTCCCTTCATGTCCTTGCCTGCGGCATACAGCTTGTCGTAGAACATCTCGATAACCCTGGGCACTGCGCAGAACCCGTCCGCCTTGATGTCGGCAAGGTCGCGGGCTATCGTACCCATGCTTTCGGCATAGTATATGCTTGCGCCGAGATATTGGTAGTGGTAGTTCATCGAGCGCTCATACACATGGTTCAGCGGCAGGAAACTGAGTATCCTTGCGTCGCTGCCCAGTATGTTTACCTTTGAGTGGGCTATGAAGTTCGAACACAGGTTCCTGTGCGAAAGCATCACCCCTTTTGGCGCACCTGTCGTCCCCGATGTATAGATGAGCGAGCACCAGTCGTCGGTCTTTATTTCTCTTTTCCGCTCTTCAATTATGGGCATGTTCTTCTCCTTGCTGGCTATTCCGGCCTTCAGGATTTCGAGCATGCGGCGTTCTCCCTCAATGTTGGCGAGGGTGAATATCATGGGCTTCTGCTCCATCTTGTCCAGTGCGGGGCGCAGACGTTTCAGGAGTGTGTTGTTGTTCACAAACACCGCCTTCGCTTCGCTGTGAGTCAGGATGTGCAGGTAGTTTTCGGTGCTGAGTGTCGGATAGACAGGCACATGTATTATGCCCGACATCGACATCGCCATATCTACAAAGTTCCACTCCGGGCAGTTGGGCGATATGGTCACGATGCGGTCTCCGGCATCGATGCCCATCTCAATGAAACCGTATGCTAGGTAGTGGGCGTACTTGTAGTAGTCGTGACAACTGTACTTCACCCACTCTCCGCTTTGCTTTCCTGCAAGGATGTCATCCTTGGGGTGATTGGTTATCAGATGGTCTAAAAGGTCAAATGTGCGTGTTATTTCAATGTTCATTGGTTACAGTTTGTGTTGATGTATTTTTATTTAATTTGCAAAAGTACTAAAATCTGTTGGAAAACAAATTTCCTTTGCCGCATTTCGATGCTGTTCGCACAGGGTCAGGCTATTTGCTGTCGAATCCAGCTTGTGCCAAAAACTCTTTCAATGCAGCTGATATCGCTTCGTTGTCTTTGCGTGGATATCGTTTTGTGGTGAATAGTTCAGCCAGGTTTCTCACTCCGTTTTGTCTTACCATTTCTTGATTGAAAGGCCATTCCTCGCGCAGGCGGTGTATTTTCTCTATGTCGTCGTCGCTGTAGTGGTGGTATTTCTCTTGGTGGACTATGCCCTCCAGCGGCAGTCGTTCACTTTGCTCGGGGTTTTCGTCGGGATAGCCCATCGAGAGGGTGATTACAGGCACAACACCTTTCGGAATATCCAACAGTGCCGCTATTTTAGACGTGTTGTACATTACCGTTCCCAGATAACAGAATCCGAGGCCTTCCGACTCTGCTGCCACACAGATGTTTTGGGCAAAGAGACTGGCGTCAACGGTGGCAGAGAGCATCCACAGCAGGTTTCCGTATGGCTCGTCGCACCCGCGCAGACGGCACCAGTGGTGGTAGCGGTTAACGTCTGCACAGATAGTCAAGAACAACGTTGCTGTGCTCCCCTGTCCATAGTGCAGATTCGACAGTTTTTCTATGTTTTGACGGTCACGTGTGACTATCACTGAGTACAACTGCATGTTGCCTGTATTTGACGCCCTCGCTCCTGCTTCAATCAGGTTGTCTATCAAATTCTGTGGTATAGGAGTGCTCTTGTATCGGCGTATGCTGCGGTGATTTTTCAGAAAGTCTGTTGTGTTCATCTTTCAATTGTTTGTTCGTTTGCAGATGCAAAAATACGTCTTTTGTCCAAATAACAACTATATGCGTATGATTTTCCTTCAGTTTTACTCTTTTATCAATTATTATACTTATCTTTGCAATTCAGCAATTATAAATCTTAAATACAATAATTTATTTGATATGCAAAGAGATACACAGATTTTCGACCTCATCCAGAAAGAGCGTGAGCGTCAGACCAAAGGCATCGAGCTGATTGCCTCTGAAAACTTTGTCAGCGATCAGGTGATGGAAGCTATGGGTTCCGTCATGACCAACAAATACGCCGAGGGCTACCCCGGAAAGCGCTACTATGGCGGTTGCCAGGTGGTGGACCAGAGCGAGACTATCGCCATCGAGCGTGCGAAGAAGCTGTATGGTGCCTGCTGGGCTAATGTGCAGCCTCACAGCGGCGCCCAGGCTAACATGGCTGTCTTCCTGGCTTGCATGAACGCCGGCGACACCTTCATGGGTATGGACCTCAACCACGGCGGTCACCTCTCGCACGGAAGCCCTGTGAACTTCAGCGGCTTGATGTACAAGGTGGTCGGATACCAGGTAAAGGAAGAGACGGGCACTGTCGACTATGACGACATGGAGAAGAAAGCCCTCGAGTTCCGCCCGAAGATTATCATCGGCGGAGGTAGCGCCTACAGCCGTGACTGGGATTGGGAGCGTATGCGCGCCATAGCCGACAAGATCGGTGCTATCCTCATGGGCGATATCAGCCACCCGAGCGGCCTCATCGCCAAGGGTTATCTGAAGCCTGCTGTGAAATACTGCCATATCGTCACTACCACGACCCACAAGACCCTGCGCGGACCGCGCGGCGGTATGATCCTCATGGGTCAGGACTTCGACAATCCTTGGGGCAAGACCACCCCGAAGGGCGAGATAAAGAAGATGAGCGCTCTGCTCGACAGCGCGGTGTTCCCGGGTACCCAGGGCGGTCCACTGGAGCATGTCATCGCCGCCAAGGCTGTGGCTCTCGGCGAGGCTCTCACCGACAGCTACGACCAGTATATACAGCAGGTGATGAAGAACGCTAAGGTGATGAGCGAGGCTTTCGTGAACAAGGGCTACAAGGTCATCAGCGGTGGTACGGACAACCACCTCATGCTTATCGACCTGCGCACCAAATTCCCCGAACTCACCGGTAAGGAAGCTGAGAACGCTCTCGTGGCAGCCGACATCACCGTCAACAAGAACATGGTGCCGTTTGACAGCCGCAGCGCCTTCAAGACCAGCGGCCTCCGCGTCGGAACGCCCGCTATCACCACCCGCGGACTCAAAGAAGGCGATATGCAGGTGATCGTGGACATGATTGACACCGTCCTCTGCAACCCGACCGACGAGGCCGTCCGCGCCAAAATCACCGGCCAGGTCAACGAGATGATGCAGAACCGCCCGCTCTTCGCCTGGTAAGATTAATACAAAGTGAAAACCGACTTGCCCGACAAACCAGTCGTTAGGTAAGTCGGTTTTGTTATAATACTATGACAAAAGAATACGACGAATACAAAGCACACAAAGGGAAGGGCAGGAAAACCGACATTATGATAAAAGTGCTTGGTATTGTAGTTGTTGTCGGATTGGTGTTTCTGGCTGTGATGTTCTGCATAATGCTGTTGTTTCCCTCTCACTATGCCACAGGGGAAGGCTGGTTGGGTTTCTTCAATAATATATAGTATTATCGGTCTATACACAATAAACCATCAAATTTTGCGTTTTGGGAGAAAATACAAACCCTTAAATATCAATCACCATGGATCTACAGAGTATCACAACCTTAATGCTTTCGGCAGACTACAAAGAGCGCATGAAAGCTGAGTACTATCATGTACAGAACCGTCGCGAGAACCTTGAAGCCGTACTGAAACTGTGGGACAGCGGAAAACTGCCTTTCGTGCCTGACTGCCCCCGCAGCATCTACGACCTACAGCTTCGAGCCATGAAAGACTATATGGCTATCCTCGAGGCCCGAGCCAAGATGGAGAACATCGTACTATAAACGAATGAATATAACCAGAACCGTGGTCTGACGGCAAAGGTGTTGTCGGACAATTGTTCTTTTATAACGATATAGATATTAAATGAACATCCTTGTCACCGGCGGAGCCGGATTCATAGGTTCCCACACTCTCATAGAACTATACAAGGCAGGTCATATCGCCGTAGTGATAGACAATCTGAGCAACAGCCACCCCGAAGCCTTGAATCGTGTGGCGGAGATAGTTGGCAGTCGGCAGCAAGCAGTCAGTATTCCTTTCTACAAGGTGGACATACGCGATAGAGATGCTCTTGAAAAGGTATTCTCTAAACACCATTTTGATGCCTGCATCCATTTTGCGGGCCTCAAGGCTGTGGGCGAGAGCGTCGAGAAACCATGGGAGTACTATGAGAACAATATCGGTGGTACGTTGACTCTTGTTGATGTTATGAGGCGGCACGGCTGCAAGAATGTCATATTCAGCTCTTCTGCAACAGTCTATGGCGACCCTGTTGAGATCCCGATAACCGAGAATTGCCCCAAGGGACAATGCACCAACCCTTACGGCTGGACCAAGAGTATGCTTGAACAGATTTTGATGGACATGCAGAAGGCCGATTCGGAGTGGACGGTGGTTTTGCTACGCTATTTTAATCCGGTGGGCGCACATCCTAGCGGTAGGATAGGGGAGAACCCCAACGGTATTCCTAACAATCTGATGCCCTACATTACCCAGGTGGCTGTTGGCAAGCGTAAAGAATTGGGTGTTTTTGGCAACGACTATCCAACCCCTGACGGTACAGGTGTGCGTGACTATATCCATGTCTGCGACCTGGCCAATGCACACGTTGCCGCCCTGCAATGCTTCTCCCAAGATTTTAAACATTCAGACAATCGGACTTTCATCTACAACGTGGGAACTGGTAACGGATATAGTGTCCTGGATATGGTGAATGCCTTTGTTCGTGTCAACGGTGTGGATATTCCGTACAGCATAAAACCGCGTCGTGCTGGCGATATCGCCACTTGTTATTGCAATCCGTCGAAAGCAAAATCCGAACTTGGATGGCAGGCTAAATACGGTATCGATGATATGGTGCGCGACAGTTGGAACTGGCAGCGCCAAAATCCAGAGGGATACTGATTTACCATTCTCTCATAGATTAGTTACAACGGGGATATCTTCGTTGTCCATTTTTGTTTCGCCCAGGGGGAACGGAGGCGGTGTTACGGGGTGTGCATGCAAGAATTGTGCCTCGCACTGCAGGGGTCGGACAAAAAGAAAGGAGCATCGCTTTTTTGGTGATGCTCCTTGGAAGGATGGCGGCGACCTACTTTTCCACAAACTAGTGCAGTATCATCGGCGATGTGAGGCTTAACTTCTCTGTTCGGAATGGGAAGAGGTGGACACTCACTCTATAGCCACCAGGGTTTGGATGGTA
>JAEEZY010000016.1 GCA_016292015.1 Bacteroidales bacterium
CATACCGACTTGGAGAATGGCACACTTGCCCCCATGAGCAAGAAACTACAACCCATCGAGGAACAGGTACACAAGATGATACAAAGCATCTTCGACCCCACCGCCTTGGTGGATATGGTGGAAGATGCCAACGACAAGGCCGAGGTGGTGAACGACCATTTGAACGACAATGCCGAGAAGAAGGAGTTCAAGGCCCTATGGAATGAAATCAACCATCGCTATGTCTATACGGTACACTATGACAGCGATGAGTTGATTCAAAAGTCCGTTGGTGCCATCGACAGAGACCTAAATGTCACGCAGCTGAAATATATGGTCACCACAGGAACACAAGGCGAAGACGAGTTGGACTTTACAGGAGAGCAGAGTACACGAACAAGGGAACTGCGCGAAGTGTCGACCAGCAACGTACCATACGACTTGGTGGGCGACATCGCCAAAGCCGCCACGTTGACCCGTCGGACGGTAGTACGAATACTCAAGGGGATACAGCTGTCGAAACTGTATATGTTCAAGAACAACCCCGAAGAGTTCATCCGCAAAGTGAGCCATATCATCCGTGAACAGAAAGCCACGATGATTGTGGAACATATCAGCTACAACCGCACAGAAAACCAATACGACTCCGCCATCTTCACCCAGGAGAAAAGCCGGCAGACCATCGACAAAGCCTACGAGGCCAAGAAACACATTCTCGACTATGTGTTTACCGACAGCCAAGGCGAGCGTACCTTTGCCGAAGAGCTGGACAAAGCCGAAGAAGTGTGTGTTTATGCCAAGCTGCCGCGGTCGTTCCAAATTCCAACCCCTGTGGGCAACTATGCCCCCGACTGGGCCATCGCCTTCAACGACAAAATGGGTTTGAAACACATATTCTTCGTTGCAGAAACCAAAGGCAGTATGGATTCCATGCAGCTGAAAGGTGCCGAGAAAGCCAAGATAGAGTGTGCTAAGAAACTCTTCAACAATGTGTCCACCAGCAAAGTACGCTACCACGAAGTCACCAGCTATCAAAATATGCTTGATGTAATTAATGGCTTATTGTAACTCTATCTGAATCTTTATTCAATAGGATTTTTTTTGTTGGCATGGGGGAAAATAACATCTTATGAATGTGTGAGTTGGTGTAAGAATACATTGTGTTTGTCTGTTTTCCAAACAATTATATCCGCTTGGAAAGATGCCCACTGGGACGAGCCTGAATTGAAGAACAAATTTGAGATTGATGAGGTTGAATTGGTGCTCCCGATACCAGTAGGAGGTGCTAATGATACGATAAATGATGGGGTAATGGCCACATATACCATTATCAAGTTAAATCCCGGCATCAAACGTAAAGACATTTCTACTATTTCAGGGAAGAGCCTTCCTACGATAGCCAGACATATCGATGTCCTCGCAAAAGAGGGATTGATTGAGTATAGAGGTTCAAGGAAAACAGGCGGGTATCATACAAAATGAGGATGGTAATCCCTTGGCCATAGTTTGGCCATATTTCGATTATATTACCAGTTTGTAATGTGTTATTTGAATACATAAATAATCACAAAACACACAACCATAAACTGTTGATTATAATAGGAGATGCTTTAAGCGTTTCTGTTCCGGGCACTGAGGAGGACAGATTACTTACGACTGTCCTCCTTTCTTTCTAGTATTATATCAATAAATCTTTGCTTTATTGCCTGTTTTTTCTTACTTTTGCATCTGTTAATTGCTTTTTCAACGTGAAGAAAGTCGCTGTCTTATATATTGTTCTGCTCTTGACGGCATCGTTTGCGGCAGCACAGGTCGCCGACTCCACCAGACAATCTGGCCTCGACAGCTTGCCTGCGGCCAGCAAACACCATAAGGCTGACGACGGCTTCGGATTCCGTCTCGGAGCCGGCCCTGATCGTTCCGGCGAAATCGCCCTCTCTTGGCACAAGGCTCTCGGGCACTACCGACTCGAAACCAATCTCGGTTGGGCTCAAAGCGACGACTGGGGCTACCTTAACATTTCCACCGCATTCCATTTCCACTGGAAAATAGTCAAGGGGCTGGCGTGGTACGTAGGTCCAGGCATCAATCTCGGCTGGTATTTTGGTGACTATCATTTCGGTCTTGGTGTAGGCGCACAGCTCGGAATCGAATACAATTTTGATTTCCCCATACAGTTTTCCATCGACATCTTCCCCCGGTATAACATCCTCGGCTCCACCGATGCCGTGGGACTCGGCGGCAGTGGTGCCCTAAGTGTCCGCTACCGTTTCTAACCGCTCCCAAACATATCAACACAAAACATATCAACCTATCAACATAAAACATATCAACATATCAACATAAAACACCTCTTTCCATGAACATTCATATCGTACAGCACAATATTGCGACTAATAATCCTGAAGAGAACCTGAAGTGGATACTCGATGAGCTCGACAGCCCAGAATCTAAATCCGCCCTTCTCACAGTATTCCCTGCATGCACCGTTTGCGGAAGCCCCCTCTACGGTTCTGTAGCCTACACCGACATCCAGAAACGCGCGCAAGCCGTCCTTCAAGAACTCATAGCACAATCCGAACACCGTGCCTTTCTTATCGGTATGCCACTGCAGTTGCAGGACCGCGGCCTGTGCAACACCATAGTATTCGTCCAAAACTGCGCCATCCGCGCCATCGTGTCTAAGAAATACCTCTCGCCCGACGAACAGAAATATTTCGTCCGCGGCGAAGGCGTCCAGCTCATACAGTTCCAGGAACAGCGCATTGCGATAGGTTTCTATGAGGACCTGAAAGAGTTGAGTAAACACAATATCGAACAACCCGACATCGTGATATGCTGCGGCTGCAACGTGTTCGACTACAATCGTCCCTACCGCACACGCTATCGTATGCGCAAGATTGTGGAGAACCTCAACTCGTCGCTGGTCTATGTCAACCGCATAGGAGGCGAAGGCAGCTACCTCTTTGCCGGCGGTTCGCTGGCACTCAACGCTGCAGGCGGACTTCTGGCCCAATTCCCTTATTTCGAGTCGTGGTCGCAGAGTGTCGACATGCAACTCCTCGAGGTGTTCGACGACGAGAAACCCGAAGCCGTTGATCTTGTCCACAAAGCCCTCCTCATGGGACTCCGCGAATATTTTGAGAAAAACAATCAGCATCGTGCCGTTCTCGGTCTCTCCGGAGGCATTGACTCCGCCTTGGTATGCGCCCTGGCTGTCGAAGCACTCGGCCCGGAGAACGTACACGGACTGCTCATGCCATCCCAGTACTCCACCGACCATTCTGTCAAAGATGCCGAAGACCTCGCCCACAATCTGGGCATATCCTACGACATAGTCCCTATCAAGCCCATGTTCGACGCTTTCAAGCAGGCTCTGACCCCCGTCTTCGGCGACCGCGCCGAGGATGTAACCGAGGAAAACCTACAGGCTCGCATCCGTGGCACACTCGTCATGTCATACGCCAACAAGTTCGGAGCTCTCGCACTCAACACCACCAACAAAAGCGAAGCCGCCATGGGCTACGGCACACTCTACGGCGACAGCTGCGGCTCGCTCGGCGTAATCGCTGACCTCTACAAAACAGAGGTCTATGAACTCTCCAACCACATCAACCGCGAACGCGAGATTATCCCGCAACATACCATCGACAAAGCTCCGTCGGCCGAGCTGCGCCCCAACCAGAAAGACACCGACTCACTGCCAGACTATGAGGTGCTTGACGCTATACTGAACCTGCACATCGAAGAACAGTTGTGCCTGGATGAAATCGTGGCCGAAGGCTATGACGAGGAGGTGGTGAAGGAGGTGCTCCGCAAGGTGCGCATCAACGAGTGGAAGCGTCTTCAGTTCGCTCCCATCCTCAAGGTGTCACCTATGAGTTTCGGTCTCGACCGCCGCGTTCCAATAAGTTAACCCCCTACCCGACCACCAGAGTCCGCTAACCGCCAACGACCAATGCACTTCCAGTCAAACCCGCAACTCGAACTTGCCGAGAGTTACCTACGCAATACTGGGGTTTCCATTTTTCTCACAGGCAAGGCTGGCACTGGCAAGACCACATTCCTTCGCAACGTACTGCCTCGCCTTAACAAGCGCCATGTTATCGTGGCGCCTACCGGCGTGGCTGCCATCAACGCCGGCGGTGTTACCATACACTCTTTTTTCCAGCTGCCTCCATGCCCCTACCTGCCAGATGTGCCCGAACTAATAACCGAGTACCAACTGCCGGAAGGCAAGAAGCAGCTGCGCAAGTCCCGCATCAACATCATTCGCACACTCGACCTGCTGGTCATCGACGAGATTTCCATGGTACGAGCCGACCTGCTCGACTCCATCGACAACACCCTGCGTCGCTACCGTCGCAACAGCCGTCCGTTCGGTGGTGTACAGCTGCTTATGATTGGCGACATACACCAGCTTCCGCCTGTCGTAACCGCTGAAGAGGAACCCTACCTCAAACGCGTATATCAGTCGCCTTTCTTCTTCGAGAGCAAGGCCTTCAAACTCCTAAACTACATAACCGTCGAACTCACCACGGTTTACCGCCAGCAGGACTCTCTGTTCCTCTCTCTTCTCAACCATGTGCGCGACAACCAACTTGACCCTCCCACACTGGAGCTTCTAAACAGCCGTTACAAACCCGACATCGAGGCCTACTTTAAGACTCAACCTTCCATGCCCATCCGCCTCACCACACACAATTCGCAGGCTGACCAGGTAAACCGCCGGAATCTAGACCGCATCGACAAGAAAGAGCGGCTCTTCGAAGCCTCTGTCAAAGACAACTTCCCAGAAAACGCCTACCCTGCCGAGAAAACCCTTCGCCTGAAAGAGGGGGCTCAGGTCATGTTCATCAAGAACGACCCGTCGGGCAACGCACGCTACTACAACGGTCGCATCGGCATAGTCAAATCCTTCGACCTCGAACAGAACCACATTGTCGTCGAGAGCGAAGGCGACTCTATCGACGTTGAGCGTGTAGAATGGGAGAATGTGAAATACGACATCAACAAGTCTGACAACTCCATAACTCAAATAATCGACGGCACTTTCACACAGTTCCCACTCCGCCTGGCGTGGGCCGTCACCATCCACAAAGCCCAGGGGCTCACCTTCGACAACGTCATTGTCGATGCAGCCGATGCCTTTGCCTATGGACAGGTCTATGTAGCCCTGAGCCGATGCCGCAGCCTGGAAGGATTGGTGCTCAGCAGCCGCATCACCTCTTCATGTGCCTACGACAGCGTCGATGTCGATACATTCAACCGCTCGCAACCTTCAGAAGACACTGTGCGCCAAAACTATGAAGCCAACGCCTTCAACTACTATATAGACATGCTCTTTGACCTTCTGTCGGTCAAGCAACTATACGATGCCGCGCTTCGCATCGACCAGTTCAACCGTGCCTACCTCACCGACATCGCACCCAAAGCCGTCTCGCAGTGGAACGAATGGACGCCTCGCCTCGCCGCCCTGTCCGATGTGTATGAAAAATTCCGCAACCAAATAGCCCGCATGACCACAGCGGTTTCCTCTGCCTCCGAGGCCAAAGCCATAGTCGCAGATCGCATAGCCAAAGCCGTTGCCTACTTCTACGCCCAAATTGATGAGGCCCAGAACGCCATGCTGCCGCTACTCGACATCGAAATCGACAACAAAGAGCGCGCAAAAGACCATAAGGAATACACCGAGACATTCTCATCAATCATAGGGCTCAAATGCACCTGCTTAAAGCAAGCAGCATCTCATGGTTTTTCCGTTGAAGGCTATCAAAAATCAAAATGCGACTTCCTCCTAGACGAAAAAAAATCCAAGTCTTCCACCGAGACCAAAATACCCAGACAACGCAAGACCTCCGAATCCGACGATTCCAACCTATATAATCTGAAACACCCTGATATTCTTCCACGACTCATTGCCTGGCGTCGCGAAAAATACGAAGATGCCGGAGTGCCAGCCTTTCAGATTCTCACACAGAAAGCCATGCTGGGCATAGCCAAAGCCATGCCGCGCAGCTTGGACGAACTCGCCAAAGTCAAAGGCATCGGCAAAATAAAACTCCGCGCTTTTGGCGAGGAGTTAATCGGCATCATAGAACAGTTCTGCCGAGAAAAGGGAATTTGACCGCTGGCCTCTAATCACCAGCCTCTCAAAAATTAAACACCGCAGCATCCACTGCCGTATTCACCTTGATGTCAGTCATCTTGTACAAGTTGCTCACCCCACTGAAATCTACCGTTTCCATCTCCACCATCACACAGTCACTCTGACGATAGACGAGCCTTATCGACGAAAACCCCTTGGCCGCTTTCTTTCGTGCAGTCATTTCAACCACATAGTTTCCGCCGTTCTCTTTCACCGTGTAGTCGGCGTTGTTAGATGTAGCAATCTCCCGAACCCTTCCTGCCATAGCATCAATCAGGAAGTTCGCCAGTTTCTGCATCGGAGGGTTCTTCTGAAGGTTGAACTTCTGATTCTTGCCTTTTGCAATGAGCAACATGCCCTGACCGTTTATCACCGTGCGGTTGCCAGCTGGTGTAGCGTAGTTGATGGCAAACTGGTTCTTGTCGGTATAATATAGCGTACCCGCCATATCTATCTTGGCCTTTGCCGCAGTAGTACGAACCTGTACCAAACTACCTGTTATCGACACATGCTTCTTGCCAACCGTCTCTATCTTGTCAAGAGACTTGTCGCCTTGAGCTTGGATATTGGAAAACTGTAAACCGAAAAACGTGAGCAGGAGTGCTGGAATGATATACTTCATGTTCAAAATTAGATATTGATTCACTTGATTTTAATTAACTGCCGACTGCTAAAGATTAGTGCTTCTGTCTGACATTTTATTTCACCCTGAGCATTTTTTTCTTTAAGAAAGGAACCTTCATAAGCTGTCTGAACAAGAAAGGCTGCAGGCAGTAAGATATTGATATCGTTGACACCATACCTATCAATGCACATAATCCCACCGAGTGCAAAGTTGGATGCTTGGCAAACAGCAACGAGCTCAGCACCACCACCAGTATGAACGCCGAGAACGTAATCGCCGTCTTATGGTAAGACAGCATTGTGTTGTCGTTGCCTCGCTCTGCCGATAGCAATCCGTTCGAGATAAATATCGAGTAGTCAACGCCGACGCCAAAGATGAAACTCGAGAGAACGATATTTATCAAGTTGAAGTCTATGTGGAATATAGACATGATGCCCTGCACTATATACCAACTCAGAAACATCGGCAAGAATGCCAGCAGCGCCATAGTCACACTGCGATAATAAATCAGCAGCACGACGATGACGAACAGCGACGAGATAAGAAGTATGACGTTGAAATCCTTGTGCACAATGTTCACCATGTCACCAGTATAATAGAACGGGTCTGCCACTATCACACCTGGCTGCGCCGTCAGCACATCGGCCACCTTGTATGTGTTAGAATCATCCGTCAGCACCGAGGTAAACACCAAATATTTGGCACTGTCGGCCGACTGCTGACCTCCGACTGGAATTCGCTCTACAAAATTGCATGCTAGTTCGTCTGGCACAACGCCACTCTCCACAATCGCATCTGGCTCATAGTCAGCTTCAACCAAGGCAAAAAACGGATCGAATATTTCTGCATCCAACCCCGCAGCCGTTGCCGCCTTGCTCACGTCACCCCTTGTCTGTGCCACTTTCTCCGAGCTCCAGTAGTTCTTCCATCGCTCTATATTTTCTTGCTGCTCTTCGTTATTGAGTATCATACGCGCAATATCGTTATACTGCACTATCGCCCCTGCCTCATACAGAGAATCCACCTTCGGCAGCATCGCCTTGTTCATGGCCAACGCCGTGTCAAAAGTGCCAGATTCAGCTGCATAGTATTTAATATTGTATCCATGGTTTATGATATCCTTGTATATTGTCTCCGAATGACGCACCATATCGCTCCTGTATCCTATGTTTTGAAGGTTGTTGTCAAAATGCACCTTGGTCGTAGGATTCACCGAAATCACTATGCACACAACGCTCAACAGCCCAATCGTTCCTACAAGCCACGGTTTTCTATCAGGCGACAGGTTGTTCAGCCTTTCCAGTATTGCAAATGCTCGATGGTTTCTCACTGCCGAATTCTGGCCGCTGAAAAACTGCGGCATGAATATCAGGGCAAACAGCGTCGTCCCCACCAGCGCTATCGATGCGAAGATGCCGAAATCCTTAAGCAGTTCGCTCGTAGTGAAAAGCAACCCTGCAAAGGCACCTATCGTCGTCAAACAACTGAGCACCACGGGGGTGGCCTGCTCCTTCAGCACCGCTATTGCATCGCCAACATACTTATAGTGAGTCAAAACATGCAGTATGTAACTCATCGCTATTCCCAGTATCGGTGCCGCAAGTCCCAACGCCATTATCGACATCTTACCCTTTATCCAGAACATGCACGCCATCGCCATCGCTGTGCCGTACAGCAGCGGTGCCACAATCATCACTATCGTCGACGGAGTCTTGTAGCATATCAGCAGCAACACCAACACTATCAGCAGCGAAACCGTCACCGTTATCACAATGTCCTTCTTTATTCTGTTCGAGTTACCAGCACTCAACACCGAAGCCCCGTGAAACACCGCCTGCGCCTCCGGATGAGCCGAGTTAAACTCCTCTACGCACTTCTCCAGATGTTTCACAATCTTGGCACAGCCTTTCGAGTCAAACGAACTGATATTCGGCGTAAGATAGGCTATAGCGACACTCGAATCCGACGAAAAGAAATGCCTTTCTACCGTCTTGGTGTTCATCATCGAACGCTGAGGCAACGCACCCTTCATCGCCTCTCTCAGATTTGCCGGGTCATACGGTATCACGTTGGCCAAATTCCCTTCCGGATCCTCTGTCAATGTCTCCGCATTGGCCTTCATAGTGGCTTCCAACACCCCTTGACTTAGTAGAGAGTCAAAGCCCTCATACACCGATTCCGGCAGCAACGTCGGGAAATGTTCCAACGCATAATCCAAACCGTTCACCATCCAGTCGTCTTCAACACGGTAGAGTATGTGTTTTATCAAACCACCGCACGAGTCGGGTGCCATTATGCTATCAACCAACTCATCACACATCATCGACATCTCCTCAGGCGCCACTGAGTCACTCTGCCGCTCTATCTGGATGAATATTTTATCCTTGATACTCAACTGTCCAAAAGCCAGACGGCTACTCTTCGACTTGTCTGTTTCGGGCAAGAGCTTCGTGATATCCTCTTCATATTTCAGCTGAGCGGCAAAAAACACAAACAGCGCAAACGTTGCAATCATCGCAATCCACATGAGAGCAGGCCACCTCCTGAAAAAATGATAAACAGCAATAAAGAACTTCTGCATTTTCAACAAATTATAGTTATTGATGGTTTTTTCGTGAAGTGCAAATTTACGTTTTTTTAGCAAATTCATCATGAACGAAACAAATAAATGCTTAATCATTCATGGACAGCGCCAAAAACGATTAAACAAGAAAATAATGTTGCAAAACATCATTTCACCATCCCTTTCTATCAGTGACCTAATAAAAATGGCATAGATATAACTGTTGTCCCAGTTCCCAGACGGTTATACATTTAAAAAGTGCAAAAAACGAAAATCAGCTAAAAGACACCCAACCATTCGTTAGACCGACTCGTTAAAGGCGAATGAAACGGGGCGCTGCAATTGCAGCGCCCCGTTTCATTGCACCATTTATCTGAGCAGGATTACCTGACCCACAATCTCGTGAGTCACGTCTGGATAGACTTCTGTACTATATATGATGCGCCACACATAGCTTCCAGTTATGCAGGGGGAACCGTTGTGCGAACCGTCCCACCATTCGTTGATATCGTCGGTGCGGAATACGAGGGCTCCGGTACGGTTATAGATGTCCATCTTGAAGGAGACGATGCCAGTTCCAACAGCACCAAACTTGCGGTTAATCTTCAGGTCAGGCGTGAACACATTGGGAACGAAGAGACCTTCGCGCAACATGGGTATCACGGTTCTGGCTGTATCTGTGCACTGCTCGGTTCCAACTATCAGCACAAGCACTATTGAGTCGTTGTCCTCATTTGCCCTACCGGTAATCTCCTTGTCATCGCCATAGAAGAATCCATCGACATACCACTGTCTCCACGTTTCAGTCTCGGTCAGGTCGGTCGCTGTCCAGTCTAGCACCTCGTGATAGACAGCCTGCGGTGTCACTTCCATTCTTGCATCAACCACGGAAACAGGGTCAATCGAAACGGTGTCTCTCATGGCACACTGCATCATTCCTTCATACCCAGCCAACACTGTAAACAGGGTGTGATGTGTCGGGTACACGGTTATCGAACGTCCCGTCGCCTGTTCTGGCAGTTCTTCCATTGCCGGTACCGAACTCCACTGGAATGCCGTCGCCTGCGTCTGTGCCGTAAGGGTATAACTTGCCATTTCGCAGTCATAGTTGGCATCTATGCTCACTGGGGGTCGAGGCACGACGAACAGATAGAGCGTAATTGTGCTGTCGCAGCCATTCACACTGCTTATCGTGTGGTCGTAGCTGCCGCTTGCAGCCAGTGTCTGGTTGAAGAAATGATACTCTTCACCCTCACATATTGTATCGCCATAGGATGTAGCCTGTGTGTAGTTCACCGTCAGGTGCAGATACAGCACACTGTCGCATCCATACCGGTCGGCGAGAGTGTATTCCGACTCGGCACTGCTGTCAAACGACTGGCCGTACCACTCAAAATGGTCACATGCGGAAGCGGCAACATCTGTCGCCGACGACTGATGTACGGTCAACACAAAGTTGTCGCTCACGGTGCAGCCGTTGCCATCGATAAAGTTCACTGTGTATGTCGTCGTCTGCGCTGGCGATGCGACTGCTTGCGACCCATTTATGGTCAAGCCGCTGCTGGGCGTCCACATATACTGCTGCTCGCCGTTGAACGATGTCGACTGCGCCACAAGTGTCACCGACTCACCCAGACATATCGAAGCCGACTGACTCATCTGACCGTTATCGTCCATACCCACCACGTCAACAGTAATCGACGATCCAGGTATTACGACATCCACATATGCAGTGTCTCGATTCTGACATGCGTCACGCACTATCAGACGGACGCTTACCGTCGAGTCGTTCATTGGCTGATGGAACCGTTGTGTGCTTGGAGGTGTCTGCTCTACAAAGAACACGTTATTCGAGCAATTCTCGCTGGCCACATCTGTGGTAACATCAAGGGTGGCGTTCGTCAAGTCAGGCATACTGTACTGACAGTTGCCCATCGCCACAGAATTGGTCAAACCCATGCCCACCAGTGCGGTAACATCTATATGAGGAGCCACGGTGTCATGCACTATATAACGGAAGTTCCACACAAATTCAACATTGTCGCAATCTACAAAACTGTAGCGGTAGTTCTTCCAACCTTCACAATCGGTGCCGCCCTGTGTTACCACCGCCTCGGGCCGCTCTATCGTCCTTCCGCACACATCCTCTACCTCCGGCACAACAAAGTTCTCCAAAGCATCGGCAAAACAGGCCACACTTCTCACAGTGTCTGGCGAGACGCCCACTATGTGTGGTATCGTTGTATGGTGAACCACATGCGTGAAGTTCCAGACTATCGTGTCGCCACTGCAGTCGGTATAGGTATAGTGATACACTATGTCGCCATGGCAGCGGTTGTGAGTCACATAGTCCGAGCTATCTATCGTCAGCATCGGAGGATTATTGCTTGTCGAGTTAATGGTATCGCCGCAGCTGTTTATCACCACAGGCAAAGTAGGCGTCATACCAGGATCGGTCACGTCATAGCACTCAACGGTGTCCTTCGTCACCACTTCCGGTATTGTGAACTCCGGTGGGTCAAGCGTATAGATATAACTCCATGTGTACTGCTCGCCACGGATAGTGTAGGTGTAAGTGTAGGTCACGACTCCGCAGGTGTCGTTGAATTCGGCCGAATAGGTAGTATCAGGATATTCACCGCTGTCCCACGGACGGTCGAATGGAATTCTCACTCCGCAGTCATCGATGTTGGGATACTGCCCATCGGTCGGCACAGTGGCCTGTGCCAGACAATTCACCGTACGGGTGCTGTCGATAGGAGGCTGGAACACCTCTGGTCTTACATCGCACACATAAGCCCAGTTATACACAGCTCCGTCGCAGTCATTATACGTGTAGTGATATATCACCGTGCCTGTGTCATGCGAATTGAGGGTCTCAATCGGGTTCAGAGGGTCGGCAACGGGCAGTATCGTATCTCCGCACTGGTTAACCAGCGTGTCGGGATGCGGCACATAGGATCTTGCAGCGTTCACACAGACATATTCCTCCGTAACGGAGTCGGGCACATCCAGGGCTGGATGCACCACATACCTCGTGAATCTCAATGTATCGTGGAATGTGTTGGAGCAGTCGGTGTAAGCATATCTGTACTCACGTTTGCCATTACAGTTCGTCGGGTCATCGTTGGTATGCGTATCCACCGAATCGACCACTGGCACAATCGGCGTCCCACAAGCATCCACAACCAGAGGTTCCTGCGTTGGTCTTACTGCGTCAGCGAAACATGCCACAGTGTCATGGTCTGGTTCGAATCCCCGCACCACGTTTGGAGCCAACGCCTTGTCAATATAGTAGGTAAAGGTCCATCTGTACACCAGTTCGTCAGCCGGATCATCCACACCAGGTATATACGACGGGTCGTAGAAGTTATAGTAGTACGTCACCGTGTCTTTGCAGTTGTGGTCGGTACGCACTATCAACGAGTCGGCGTATGGGGCTAGCACACCACCGCACACATCCACCACCCTCGGCATCGTGGGTCGCACAACCAGAGTGTCACAGTTCACATAAGCTTCCGTTGCCACCTCCGAACTGCCAACCTCAGGCTGCTGGAACGGATTCATGTCTCGTGTCACTGTATATACAAACACCCAGTCAAACTCGTTATCCTTGCAGTCCCTGTATATGTAATGGTAAGTACGCGTGCCTGTCACCGTATCGTGCGATGCATCCGCCAGCGTATCCTCGTAGGTTATCAGCATCGGTGTCAGCGTGTCTCCACAGACCGACACTATAACCGGCAAGTCGCCACAGCATATAGTGTCGCAATCGACAAAGCACTCCACCGTCTCAGATGTAGCCGCATATCTATGGCTTATCGGATTCTCCACCTCATGCGGAGGCGTGCTCGGCATTACCACATGGGTAAAGCTCCACACCAGCGTGTCGCCGCTGCAGTCGCCATAACTGTAGTTGTACACTATGTTACCGTAGCAATAACCGTGCGCCACATAGTCCGAGCTGTCTATCACCAGCGAGGGCGGGTTCGTATGCGACGAGTTGATGGTGTCGCCGCAGCTGTTTATCACCACCGGAAGCGTTGGTGAC
>JAEEZY010000017.1 GCA_016292015.1 Bacteroidales bacterium
AAGTTTTTCTCCTTTATCAACTAACTCAGACCTGTGAATTGTTGTGCAATAGTGAGAGCAATGAACGCTTGTATTCATTGCTGAACCGAAGCCGACATTGACTTCGAATGAGGCAGCCATCCGTAATCTCCGGAAATTCCGTAAATTCCGAATAACCCCCCGACAGAAAAAAAAGTGCTGGATTACAAAATTCAGCACCTCAGAAACTGTAAACGATCTCTGTCACTTATCACTATAATGCCCGTAGGCTGTGAGAACGTCCACATGTACCACGTTTTCTATGATCTCGTAAACCAGGCGGTGCTTTTTCGTGATACGACGGCTCCATAATGAACCGTTGACGCCCTTTAACCGTTCCGGTTTGCCTGTGCCTGATTGTGGGTGGTCGTAAAGTTCGCCGATGAGACAGAGTGCCTTCTGGTATGCTTTGGGCTCGCTCAGGCTCAATTTCTTAAGGTCCTGTTGAGCCTACTCCTTGATTTCCACACTGTAGCGACTCATAGGCTTCGAATATACTGGTCAAGCTCTGCTACATTGTTGAACGTCACGCCAGGCTGCTTCCCGGCCTCCTCCACACGTGCAAAAAACTCCTTGCTGGACATCTCCGCTGAGACGTTCTCTTTTTCTGCCGCAAGTTTCCGCAGATATTTCACAGCCCGTTTCAGCAGATTCTCGTCCTCTGCGATGATGCTCATATTACGGAGCATCTCAGCGTTTAATTCCATTGAAGTCATAATATTGGCTTTTCAAGTTCATCTGCAAAGATACAACATTTTTCAAAATCCGTCTCCAACCGCCCCATCCACACTAACACATTCAGGCATTCAAGCATTCACACATTCCCACATTAGCACATTCACGCATTCACACATTAACACATTCACGCAATCCCACACCATCCCTCTCCCTATCGACCTTCAACCTATCAACACATCAACCTTCAAAATTCGAAATTCAAAATTGAAAAGAATATCCGTCTCCCCCTCTCTACGGGAGAGGGGGTTGGGGGGGGTGAGGCTTTCTGTGCATTTCAGCGGCGTTCTCGCCGCTGCATACCCCCTCAAAATTCAAAGTTCAACATTCAAATGTCGTGCAAGAGTGAGTGCAAGACAAGCTCGCTTGAATATTGCCGAACCGCAGACGACATTGACTCCGAAGAAGGCAAATTTGAAATATTCCCTCCGGAAATTCCGAAAAAAACGTGCCGCCGGCATGTAATCCTAATAACCCCACACTAAGCCGAAGGCTCAGTGCGGGGTCACTCACTCAAAAAGAAAAGCGTGTCAGAGACACGCCACTACCATGTTTTCTTCTTACCATAGTGCCACCTTGCCCATTTCTCCGAGATCAAGACAGGCGGCTTTTGCTCCGAGAGCTTGGAATGCGCGGACAATGGTCGAGAAGGTAACACCCTTGCCGCTTTCTATTTTCGACACCTGAGCCTTTTGCACTCCCATCCGCTCGCCTAATTGCTCTTGCGTCAAGCCCTTTTTCTTGCGAGTCTCCTTGATAGCTTCCCCTATCAGATATTCCCGTGCGCCTGCTGCCACTCGTGCGTCAAAGTCATCCCTCTTGGGAGTCCCTTTCTTGCCGTAGTATTTCTCAAGCATCTCCTCGTGTGTCATAGTCTTCTTTTCCATATCTTTATTTTGTTTTATAGTATTCTTTCATTATTTTTTCAGCATGAGCAATTTCACCTTGCGGTGTTTTTTGGCTCTTTTTGTCGAAACCGTGTGTTGCTATTACCAGCGATGACTTTGTTTTATCCCAGAATGATAGCAGCCTATATGCGTTGCCTCTATATTCAGCACGGAATTCCCACATCTCCGTTCCAATCAGCTTTTTGAATATCTTTACATCCCGCACACCCGACTGCACCAGACCGATGTTGTAAAACATTTTGTCCCTCGCTTTGTCGTTCAAATTGCTTAGATATTCCTGAGCCTCTGCAAGATATTCGATATCTATGTTCATCTGTCTTCCTTCTTTTGTACTGCAAAGTTACAAAATATTTCCTAAATAAGAAACTTTGTCCCAAAAATTACTTGTTGAAAAACGTAGTGAAAAATATGCAAGCCTCTATAAAAGTGTATGTCGTTCCATCTTTCCTCTTACTCCACTACCACAATTGTTTTACTATAGTGAGCGCAATAAAAGCTTGTTTTTATTGCTGAGCCGCAGAGACAATGACTCCGAAAGGAGGCATTCACGCACTAACGCATTAACACATTCACGCATTAACACTCTAACACATTCACACATTCAATAAGTGCCGGACCACAAAATCCGGCGCAACGGGAATTCTATGGACGACAAGTAATTCTAATAATATGTGTTGTATAAAATTTTGCGATCCTTACACACTTTTCAAAAAAACATTTTGCGATTCTTACACATTTTTCTTCAAAACATTTTGCGATTAAATCCTCTAAGTCCACCATTAATCCACAATCCAGCTATAATCCGGAATCTCCGTAAAATCCAGAATCTCCGAAAAGTCGTAAATTATGCCATATATAACAAACAGGCAGCCGCTGTGCGACTGCCCTGATTGAATCTAAGTTCTCATAGGATTGTTGGATTAAAAAAGTGCAGACTTGGGAGTCCGCACCTTTTTTCTTATTTGTTCTCTAATTTTTCCCTATATAATTTACAGAATTCCATATGAATAACGCGGTAGTATTTTGTCAAAATAGAAACCGACGATGTTCCTGATTTGGTTTTTCTTTGGATTGAAGACTTCTCAACCTTTGTAGAGTAATCGTTGCTGTTTTTTAGGATAAGTCTTCCATCTAAATCCATTATTATTCCCTTGGCGAGGGTATCGTAGTTAAGGATGTTGTATGGTGGGTATATGTTACTCTTTACAACAATCCATTTCTTTTCAGTATCAAACTCCATCAAGTTGAAATGACGGGAGATGCTAGTTAGACCAGGCATTTCCTTATTAACGCATACCCATTTTCTCAACTGCTCTTCAAGGGCATCTGTTATTATCTTTTTTTGTTGTTCGTCCATTTGTGTTCCCCTTAATCCGTGTCGGGCGCAACTTCTATTAAATTTTGCCTACTCTTTTCTGGATTTTCGGCTTCCTCCTTTTGCTTAATTATTTTGTTATTTGTTTAATGATTGACTAATTCGCTTCTTTAACAAGACGTACCGAACGACCATATTTACGATCTAAGCTGACCACCGAAAAAACGTTTGAAATGTTACCAAGTGCGAATTCCAGGGTATACGCGCCGTTATCACTGCTGCGCGAACTTGACCAATAGTAGCCCTTTCTAATTGTTTCAGTTACATACGTGCCTGGGCGGTAGCCCGTAACAGGCAGGAAAATGCAACCGGCTGACTCTAACTTACCCCACTGGCTGGCGGTATATGTACTACTTTCACATGAGCCATTGGGTGTGTTGATATTTGTTACAGTCAATCCTGCCGGCATGGTGAATGTGTCGGGGAATATTATCACCCCACTGGTCCCGTTCACCGTTGCTATGGCGTAACGTGCATTGGTTGTGCCTCCTACGGTCGAAGCACTGCGTGTGTTGATAAGATACTCCCACTCGTTTTTTGTCAACACCCTCCACATTCCTGGCTGGTTGCCTCCATTCGATATGGCATTATACACTCCCCAGTCGGCTCGGGCGTATGTGCCTGTCAAGTTATTCGTAGTACTGCCGCCTGGAGTATAGTCGCTATTATTTGTGCCGTCCGCGGCCCATGGCTGGTATACGTTGGCTCCACTGTTCCAGCCAGACGTACCCCAGCAGAACAAGTCTATCCAGCCTGTGTATGTGGATGAGATATTTGCGTTGCCTTCACCGATATAGTCGTACTGGTGTTCGGCAAAGCGCCATGTGCCCGTGGCAGTTCCACCACCTGTCACTGTATGGGTTCCTGTAGTTCTGTATTGCAAGTTGCCTTTCGAGAATCGGACTTTTTTGGTTGAACTTACGGAGAACAAAGCAGAGGATGCTCCGTTAGCGTCAAAACCTCCTATTATCAAATGTAGGGTATCCACACTTGCACAACCTGCTGAATTGGTATAGGAATATGTGTAGTTGCCACTAGCTGTGTATGTGGTACCATGCCAAGTATAGCTGCTGGCAGCGGATTGTGTGACAGAGTTGTGCGTACTTTGTTTTATAGTAAGATGAAGTGTGTCCACGCTGGCACAACCCGATGAATTGGTATATGAGTATGTATAATTACCACTTGATGAATATGATGTGCTATGCCATGTATATCTGTCGCAGGCACTCTGAGTGACCGAGTTATGTGTACTTTGGGTTGTAAGATGAAGTGTGTCGGTACTTGCACAGCCTACGCCGTTGGTATAGTTATAGGTGTAAGTTCCGCTTGCAGTGTAGTTGTTGCCGTGCCACGTGTAACTGTTACATGCGGTCTGGCTTTCAGCATTGTGTGTGCCGTGGTTGATGGTCAGGTGCATTGTCAGAATACTGTCATAGCCGTAGCTGTTTGTCAATATATGCTGGTAGTCGCCCGACACGGTGTATTCTGTGCCGTACCAGTTGAATATCTCGCACTCCACGGCTGTAGTGTCGCCAGTAGTGATTCCAAGTATGGCAAGTTGTTGAGTCAGCGTGTCAATAACGCTGTCTTGATAGGCGATAATCGAATCAACGCCACGTATTATTGAGTCATATCTGTGCGTGATAGAGTCGAATCTGCTCGTTATTGAATCGAACCTATGCGTCCAATCGGCTACAACATCGTTAATCGTCAAGTTCAGCGTCCGCAAGTTCACGGCATCCAAGTCCTCTGTCGGGTCGCTCACGGCTTTCAACTGCGAGTTTGCGGCATTGCCTATCGTCGTCACGTCGCCGAGCGACTGCACTTCGGTATAAGAGGTCAGATATCCGGCATCATTGGAAAGTTCGCTTACGGCTGTCGGTATCGAAGGTAGATTGATAAGGTCATTATAGTCTTTGTCCCATGCTGTAAACACCGGATCACTTTCGCTAGTTACAGCCCCGCCGTTGTTGATATAGTTCGTTACATATGACGTATCAACATATCCTTGCTGCGTATTGTAGTTAATCACGTAACTGCTGTCAACATAACCGTTCTGCGAAATGTAGTTGATGATAGTATCACCCAAATGATACTCGTTCACAATCCGCGACACACTGTCGGCAAGGTTTGGCCTATTGATAAGGTCGTTATAGTCTCCGCTGAAGCCTGCAGGCAATTTGACAAAACTGCCGCCTGTCAAGTAAATCGTGTCGTTGCTGATGCTCAATATCTGGCTCTCTGTAAAGAATGTTAGGTATCCTGCGTCGTTGGCGAGTTCGCTTACTGCTGTCGGTATTGTCGGGCGGTTGATAAGGTCATTATAGTCCTTGTCCCATGCTGTAAACACCGGGTCGGTCTCGTTGTAGTTCACGCCGCCTATTATACTGTCAACCGTGTGTGCCCGCAACGCATACGGCACACTGAACAGCTGCTGCACGGTCTCAAGTGTGTAATTGTTGCCGCCGGTGGGGTCTATCTCACTTTTTAGGTAGTAAGGCCCTGCCGCCCAGTCGATACCTCCGATGCTGTTCTCCGCAGTGCCTATCAGCATGGTGAAAAGGCCGTTGGCGTTGGTGTGTACCGTCTGGCGGTCGGTATATACCGCCGTGCCGTCCTCCGTGCCCTGCACTATCGAAAGCTGCACACCCACGTTGCTGTTGCAGATTAGCCGTCCGTTGGCGTCGCGCACCACGGCTTGGTAGGTCAAAGTCTGCGGCACCTGCGCCCAGACCGACAATGTGGCAACCATAGCCACAACTAAAAGAATAAAGCTCTTTTTCATGATATTTATTAAGTGATTAGTGACTAGTGATTAGTGACTAGTGATTTGACAAATGATGTTTTTTCAAGACAAGAATGACAAAATAGAAATTGTCCTTTGTTGTTTTTCTTGTCTTTAATGTCCATTGTTTTTTAAATTACCTTATTTGGCTTTGACGATGCGGTAGGGCTGCGTGGCTTTGTCGCTGATGATTCGCAGAAGATATGCTCCAGAGGGATAGTCTCGCATATCTATGCTATGTTCCGCTGTGCGCATGGTCTCCTTTTGCAACAGCCGACCGTCCACATCGTAGAGCTCATAGTGCATGCCTTCGACGGCTTTGTCGAGACTGACGGTCACGTTGTCTGTCGTCGGGTTGGGATAGACCTTGATGTTGAAGCCGAAAGGCTCCGCACCCTCTATCTTCAACTCCTCCACACTGTAGGTCTGCTGCACGCCCTCACGCACGTTGGCCGACATTCGCTCACCGTTTGTGACTCTTTCGTAGGCGGTCTTCACTGCCATCTGCCCCACGGTGTAGCTCACGCTACAGGTGTTCGACTCTGCGTCGCCGCCAGTGGTGGACAATGTCTCCTGTGCATTCACGCTTAATCCCGTAAGCAGCAGTGCTGCCAATAATAAAGTCTTTTTCATTGCTGTAAATCCTCCAATTCTTCCGAGTCCTCTTCTTTCAGCTGAGGCTGCGAGGGCTGAGGTGTTTCTTGTTTCTGTTCTGGTTTCAACGGCTTCACCTCTTCCTGTGGTTTTTCTTCCGGCTTCACCTCTTCGATGGATTCCTCCTCCAGCGTGTCCGCTGGGGCATCTATTGAATCTTCTGTCCATTGCTCTTCTTCGTCTGTTTTTATCTTGCGTTTGATTTTCTGTCCGAACGGCACGCCCACACGCACGGTAATCTCTATCCCCCTGCCGAGGCGTCCGCCCATGGGGGGCTGCTTGTCGAGGCTGGCGTTGAGAACGTTGATGTCGCTGGAGGTCTCCTGCCTGGAGAAGTTGCGCACCAGCCCCCAGTTGTAGCCCACCTCACCCGAGAGGTATATCGCCCAGCCCTTGCCGAACACTGGATATTCCAGTCCCGCTCCGCAGAACATGTCGAAGTCGTGCATCTTCATGTTGCTCTTCGACAGCGGCATCTCTATCTCGCCCGTCCAGTCGTCCGAGTAATCAACCCTGCCGCCCAACGTTGCGTTCCACGTCGGTGCCACGACGATATATGGCGACAGCAGAGTTTTCTGTATGGTGAAGTTGTATGTCACGCCCACCCTCAGGTCCAGACAGTGCGCCCGCAGGCGATAGTGCACGTCTGCCCAATCGAGGGTCACGCCACGTCCCATGTAGGCTATCTCCGGCCGCACCGAGAGACCGAAACTCGTGCGGTACTGAAACCACGCTCCGGCCACGCCGTTGCCGCTCATGCGGTGCTTATAGACATCGTAGCAGTCGGCTGTCAGGCGGTAGTCGCCCACGCTGACACCCGTCTTCACACCCGCCGAGAACATCTGCAGCGAAAGACGGCTCTGCCCGCAAGCGGCAGTCACGAACATAACAAATGTTATTGCAGCCAGCGTCCTTCTCATAGTCTTTTAAGATTTGTGACTGGCGAGGAGATGCCGTCGCCGTCGGTGAACACTCTGTAGCTGTCGGGGTCGATTATGATGCCGTTGGAGTCCTGTTTGTTGCGCATCACGATGGCGTAGCTGTATCCCTCGATGCCGTTGGCGGTCTTGGTACCCGAAATGACGGTCACCTGCTCACAGCTCCATCCGCGGCTTTCGTCAACGGTCTGCTCTATGGTATAGGCCGTGAACTTGTCTTCGGAGCCTATCACATGCGCCTCCTTGCCGTCGCCAGCGGCGGTACGCTGCCATTCCTTGTAAGAGGCCAGGTTGCGCTCGTTCTGATTCTCGATGCGCCAGTGCAGGTCGTAAAACGTGCCTTCGTACCTGTCCGAGGCGAAAGTGAGCGTCATGGGCGACGCCAGATAGTCGCCCACAATGTTGGGCGGAGTGACACCCTCGTAGATGGGCATGTGCTGCCGCAACGAGTCCTGCTCCGCCGCCGAAAGCACCTCGTAAGGAATCTTCCCATAAGGCACCGGCAGCCACAGTGTGTCGTCGGTCTCCTTCATGCAGCCCGCCATCAACAGGCAACTGGCCGCAAAAACAATTGCTATTAGTCGCATTTTCTTATTGTTTTGAATATTTGATTGGCATTGATTACCTGTCCTGATTTCAAGTTAGAACCTAATTTCAAGTTAGAAGCGCAACACAATGTAAATGAACTTTTTTTTACTGAATGTAAAATACATCGCCCGTGCCGTCGGTGATTGTTCCGCGTGACGCGTCCACATAGAAGTGTTGCGTCCCATGCGCATAAGGCGATGTCGCTGTCAGCGTGGCCCGACTACCGTTGAAACTCACCACCCTCACACCGTTAGTTATCTGCGTTCCGTTGCAGATTATCCCGTATGACTTCACCCTTATCACGTTGCCCGATCTGTTCCTGAACTTGTTGCCAACGTAAGCCATCACCTCGGACGAGGTTGTGAACGTGGTTACGCGTGATGTATTACCATTCGATCCTCTTCCAGAATACGATGATCCAGAACTCCCACCGCCCGTACTCTTGCGCATATACGTCCCTTCCGAGCGGCCACCCGTGTAGATTATCTGCCTTGCCATATCAATGTCCAGTCCAGTGTACTGCCCGAAGGAGATACGTTCCTCCTCGGGGTCTATTTCGAGGTGTCCGCTATCCATCAGCTTGCCGTTGCCGTACAATCTGGCATAGTCCCCATCGATAATCAACCTCACGGACATCTGCCCCGCTATCGGGTCATACCCGCTGTACTCCCACGTTCCTTGTAGCCAACTCTTCGCCCGCCCTCGTTCCTTCTCCTGCTCTTCTTCCTTTCTTTCCCTCTCTTTCTGTATATTTTCAACATCTTCTTTCCTCTCCTCCATTCCGTTCATCTGCGTAAAAGCTTGGGAAAGTGCCTCATTATTTTGATGGTTCGACGTATCTTGGCTTTTATTCTTGCAAGCAGAAAAACACGATAAAACCAAAAGCAAGCATAGTCCAAAGAAAACTCGATAAATCATCTTAATTATTTATTAAAAACTGCTATTAAAAACTGCGTTCATCCAAGATTGTTCCCAACTATACGGAACCTCTCCAATCCAAATATATGCCAAATAGTCTTCCTTCACGTCCTCCTGTGGCATAAAATAGTATTCATATCCTTTATATTTCGTTTCTGTTCCATGTATTGGCATTCCATAACCGTCAGGATTTTCTGTTCCATCTTCATCACCAAATTTTATTTTGTTTCTTCCTTTAGGGACAAGACTTACTTTGTCGCTCATACCTGAAACGTCAAAGTACATCATTGTCCAAGCCACATCGGTTCCTCCCATACTATTTCCACAGATATACAGTGCATTATATTTTGAAAACATCTCGTCTGATGTTAATCCCACATGAATGCCGCTTTCAAATTGAATCTTTTCCGACAAAACCTTTATACAAGTGATATTCCCTTCTGTGTTAGCTGCCACACACATTAAAGTATCAATCCCTTGAACAACATAGCAATCAAAATGAGTGCTTACAATATAATAAAATCCATCATCAACATCTTTTTTGTTTTTTGCCATTTCCTGTTCATCCCACTCCCATTTATTGTCTCCACCAACAAATCCTATCTCATACAAAGGTTTGTAAATAATCGTATCATAAAATTCGCCTTTTTGTGGAATGTCACGTATAGACGACCCCAACACAAATGGCCCAACACCTCTGTCTGTTATTAATGGCATCTTTCCGCCTTTTGTTCCGCACGACACCATTAGAATCCCCATCGTCAATAATATTGACGCAATTTTCAATGTACTTTTCATTTTTTTTGTTTTAAGTTGTTATTTTAGTGATTAATTACCCCAAAAATACGTGCATCACCATTATCCCTGACTCATCTCTTCTTCCGTTTCGTATCGGTTGGCACCTTCGTTTCAGTTGACACTCTAATCAACTTCACCTTTTCCATCTTTCCTGTCTCGTAAGTGCGGTCGTTTTTTATGCTTATCCACAGGTTGTTCTCTTTATCGATGCTTATATTTCTTTGATGATACAATGTCTTACGCCTGGGTGGATAACCAGGTCCCTGAGATCCCAGATTTACCTCTTCGCTCCAACTCCAACTACTCGGACTTATCTCTACATGGTCATCGGTCGGCCTTTGTCCAACTGTATTTTTAGTTCCCTTTTTCATTTTTAAATTTACCAACCCGTCGTATCCATCCCACTCTTTGGTCTTCACATACATGTGATTCGTATCGATGACAACTATTACGTCTTTATATTTTTTATCTTCTGCTTTCCATGTGCCGATGAAAGGGGCGTAGAAAGCATCTATTTTTGCCTTTTCCTCAGCTGTCCTTGCTTCGAGCCATTTTTGTATCTTGGTTATCTCTTTCTGCCGATTAACTCTTGCAACACTATCATTAACGCGCTTCTCCTCTGTCAGCCATGCTCTTGATCCCACATCAACCTTAACGGCCCTAATGCGTTTATGGTAAGACCTTGGTTGAGCAACTGCGCCACAGCCATCAGATACCATGGTCATGCCGACTGCGCAGTCATTGTCTTTGTTGAAGAGCGTCCCAGTCCAATACGAAATTTCCTGCGAGTTCCTGAATGCAATGTAATATTTACCAGAGTTAATGGCCGTGACAGAAGGTGGCATGGCAAATAGCAACGTGTTTCCGTTTATTCTGCTTGTAAAGAGAACGCCCGTCACTTTGTTGCTTGACGTGCTGCTTGATATCTTGCTGAAGGGTCTACCGTTCCTGTCCTTCAATGTCCTGCTTTCCTTGTCCACAATGAGGGTCAATTTGCCTATAACCAACCTCCCGTCATCATAAATGTACGGCCCCTCCCAATAGTCGCCATGTAAGGTGTTGTTGGACGTGAACCAAGAAGCCAAACCACCATCCACCTTCACCGAAAGAGCCGAATTGACAACCGTGTTGCCCAACATTACAGCATCGTTGCTCATCCACTGCCCATGCACCCACGACGGAAGACCGTTTGTCCCCTGCGGCTCCCCGGTGTGTATCGTTGTCGTCTTAACATCACAATTGTCCATAAGAGCTTGTATCTCTTTCTGGGTAGGAAGACGGTGTGGCGAACCGAGTTTTGCTGTTACAATATCATATTTCGGATCTCCTTCAATTCTTCCGGGAGGATTCTGCCCTCCGAATTGAGACAAGTTTGAACCTGATTTTTCTCCACTGATGTCGCCCCATCCGACCTCAGATCCCGATTCACCGTAATTTGCAAATCCAACTGTGCCGTTATTGTATAGAACGAAATCCGAACTTGCCCAATACATCATATCACCATTTTCGTCACGCACACCCATATCGACCCATTTTTTCGACATAGTTTCCCTCGCCTTTTTCCACTCCTCCAACGATTTGCCCGCTATGTAATCCGCATACGGATTCGTCTCCGGTCCATAGTTCTCCCTCGCATCCAACACCCAAAAACGTTTGACGGCCTCCGATAGTTTTTTCTCCCAGTCTCGGTCTATCACCCAGGAGCCATTATTTCTTGGCTTCTCGTTCTCCTCTCCGATTTGACGGTAAATAAGAGCCGCATAGAACCATGTCGTTGCCTCGTCCTTTGTTGCCTTATTCACACAGGCCATGTCTATGTAACGCTTGGCTGTACCTAAGTCCAAATTGCTACCTTTCAAATACTCCGCCACTTTCTTGACATTTTCGCTTTGTGCTGCGGCAGTTAAACCGACCACAATCAATGTTACAAACAAAATAGTCTTTTTCATGATATAATGTTTATTTTTTAGATTTAACTTTTGTTCGAATCTCGCCCCCTCATGCCAATTCGTTATCGTCTCCGCATCGGCACCGGGCTGTACCGTCTGTTCATGTATGGACGTGTATTGTTGTTTTTATTATTATAGTACTTTATGGTGGATTCCGACTTGTCTTTTTTGCTTTTCCTTAAAGGCACATTAGAAAGCGAGAGGTGAACACGGAGTCCATAAACCCATCGTTTCTCCTTAATATAATAACTAATCTCTGGCGACAATCCCATTACTACCCATCCGAACAAAGCAAACTCCGTTTTTAAACCTATTGGGAATGAGGGGAGCGTGGTTTTCCCCTCCTTTTCTACTCTCTTATCAGGGCTGAGAATGTCAAGATTCATTCCGGCATAAGGAGTTATTCTGAAACACTTAATAGGGAATGCCGCCCCCAGTCTGAATCCAGTTTGTGCTCCAGATAATGTGTCCATTAATGCGCGGTATAAGCTTAAGTCTAAGCAAAAATGCTTTACAGTAATGCCGATATATCCACCATAAGTCAGACTCGGATATGATGTTGCACCCACACCTCCAAATATATAGAAGTTGCCTTCTTTGGTGATGGCTCCCTTTCTACCTCTTTTCAATTTTGCAGTTACAGTGTTGTTTTTCCCTAGAGTCACACCAGAAACGCCTTCCGATTTCGATGTTGGAGATTTGCTTACCGACGCAACTTTACCATTTATCGTTAGCCAGAACGTTTTTTTGCGGAATGCTTCATCCTTGTATTCCACCTTGTTGGGCTCCCATATCATGACGTTTGCCGTTACAGGCGTATTCCCCGCATAATAGCCATTAACATATACTTCAAAACCCGTTTCTGACAAATCTTGCAATGATTCTTCCGTCTTGAATTTGAATGCTGTTGTCAATGGTGTCATCCTTTCTAACAGAAACTCTGTACTGTCTTTTGTTACCTCAATCTCTTGAATCATCGGTTCATATCCATAGCCCTCTGCCCGCACATTATATTTCCCCGTGCACAATGAGCCTTCCCACACGTCATTCTTTCCTTCAATGGGGGTGCCATAAATAGATTTTGCAATCCGAACATATGCCGAATCATTCTGCATTCTGTTCAGAAAACCCATGTCTCGCGTCATTGTAAGATATACTTGCCCCTTCTCTTGACTTTTCACTGTCACCATTACAGTGTTCTCTTTTTTGTCACGCTCCATACTGTCCTTTATTCTTTGCTGCCTCTCCAATTCTCTCTTCCTGCGTTCCTCTTCGAGTCTCCTGCGTTCCTCTTCCCGTCTTTTGCGCTCCTCTTCTCTCCGTCTGTTCTCTTCCCTTTGCAGTCGTATCATTTCTTGATATTCTTCCTCTCTTTTTTTTAATACTTTATATCCGTCGGAAATATACTCATCAAAAGATCTCGACAACCTGCCCGTACTGTAATAAGAGAGATGATTGGCATCTTCTTTTGAACGTGTTTTATGTCCGCTAAAGCCTTCATCGGTCGGTTCTATCCACCACCAGGCCTCTCGTTCAATATGCTGATCAGGAAAATACCGACTGTTTATATACTCCAGAACTTCATTCATCTTTGTTTTCATGGGAGGTATGTACATCTGCATCGAGCCGTCAGGCTTAAGTGTTATTGTGATTTTCCAATTTCCTCCTTCCCTGTCCCTGAACCATAGGTACAGGTTGTTACCGTGGACTTCGCAATCCGTGTTTCGTACAGACGAAATCCTGTCGTTGATACTGAGTCTTATTTCATATCTTCTGCTATCCAGTGAACTGGCATCCGTTTTCAAACTTATCCGTGCATTCCACCCGAACTTAGGATGGAATACCTTCTCCTCATAAAACAAATAATATATGTCGCTCGTGTTCGGCCGCACTTGTGCCGCCGATTCACTTGCCGCCAGCCACATCATCACCAGCACCACAATCCGAGCAAACCTTTTCATTCTTCTCTTCAATATGATGTTTTGTGGAATCTCGTCCCCTCCGAGCGGCTACCGACGTATATTATCTGCCTTTCGGTGTCGATATCTTGTCCTGTGTACTGTCCGAAGCTGATGCGCTGCTCGTCAATGTCTATGTCCATGTGCCCGCTGTCCATTAGTCTCCCGTTGCCGTAACACCTAGCATAGTCACCTTCGATGATAAGTTTGTATCGTACCGAGCCTATCCACGGGTCGTACCCGCTGTACTCCCATGTTCCCTGCAGCCAGTCTGTGTTGCGTTTTGCTTCCTCAGCGTCCCATTTTTCACACAAAGCCTTGTATTCCGAATCCGTAAGTGTAGTCGATACGCTGTATTCATACCCACCGTATCTCAAAATTTTTAGTTCTCCTGAGACGATTTTTCGCCCGCAACCCACAATCACTCCGGCATGATCCTCATTGTTTGAAATGTCAACATATCCTGTTTGGTCCGAACTTATTCCACCGACACCGGATGTCTCCTCATAGAAAAGCCTGTTGCCAGCAAGCCCGATTATATCTATGTACCCTATTTCAGACCCGGCTATTACTTCATCCGTGCCGGTTGCCACGTTGTATGCATACACCCCCTCGATCATATCTGCTACCTGTGCCGTATAAAACACTCTAGCATCGCTAGCCCTGATTAGTTTTACAACATCTTTCCCGTCATCGAACCGCGAAGCCACAAACTTATCAGCACTAACTGTCAGTGCCGCTACTTTAAGCTCATTGTATTTTGCATTGAGCTGCTGGATTTCCATCCGCTTCTCCGATGGTATCTTGCATTTCTGCATGTCAGAAAGAATTTCACCGTATTCTTTTGTAGCCTGCTGCCATGTATCGCTTTGATATTCCGCATTGGCCTGCTCCAGTTGTGTAACCAGGTCGTTGAGTCTTTGCGTCACCTTGTCTGCTTTTGACTGGCAGGAGGTTAGTGCCGCAATGGTACAGCATACAATGGCTGCTGCCGCAAAAAATCTTAATGTCTTCATTGTTTTTTTGTTTTTCATTTTGCAAAAATATACTGTTTTTTTCGGACTCGGCTGGTTCAATTTGATTCAAATTGGTTCAATTTGGTTCAGCGTATGCAATTGGTTGAATCTCTATCGTTATTATGGTGCCGTGCGGACAAATTGGGCATAGGTGACGGTGGTTTTGTGTCGCTGGCCCGGCGGCGGATAAGACGATACGAAAAAGTGGAGCCAATCCATTCCACCTTATCCTGATGTAAGGCTTAGGCTCCTTGTGATAAATAAGGTTTCAATGAATCACTCCACTTGACCGTATCGTCTTTCAATACGTCCGAAATGGAAATCCATTTCACGTTATTCATTATCACAGAGTGAATTGCCTAAGTTCACATCAGATGAATAAAGCGAAAAATGCGCTTTCCCGGCAAACCATTACTCAGCGGTTTGCGATTGCAAAGATAGGAAAAAAAGTTGAAAATTGAAAGTTGAAAGTTGAAACCGTCAGTCAGTGACCATGAGAGTTGTGGTCAGAAGTCGGTGGTGGTTTGGTTGAGTTGAATGTCGACTATGGGTAATATGCTTTTGCAAAAGTGAAAGTATGCGTAGGGTTCACTTCTTGAAAAGTGAAAAATGTAGGGAGCGCTTTTGCAAAAGTGAAGACTTGCTTTTTCGAAATGTGTCTTTCCGCTCTATGGTTCCTCTATATGAAGTCTTTGCTTTTACAGGAAGAAAGCCGTCTGCAAAAACCTCGTTTCAAGACAGTGTGCAGGTTTGGTGGGACTGCTATTCACCGGTTCTTTTGAATGTGATCCATCCGCCCATTTCTAACATATAGAGGGCTTCTCTTTCCATGTCGAAGTAGCAACTGAAGACCTTCATTCCAGAGATCCGCTGTTTTTCGATGTCAATTTGGGTTATTTCGCCGTCATATAATAAGAGGTCGAAACGGCGGTAGGTTATATGGTTCCCAGAAATGACGATGCAACAGTGCATGGTGTCTAAGGCAGTCTCACGATGAAACTCCCATTGGCCTTGTGCCCATTCGATGACTCGCTCTGGAGAGAGAACCGGGGGATTTTGAATCTCGGGTTTGTAATTTTGAGTTTCGGATGGGAGGGTTGGCACGGTCGGGGTGGATTCGTGGAGGCTTTGGGGGTGGTCGGAGTTTGCGGAGCTTTCGGAGTGTTTGGAGTATTCTGAGTATTCGGAGGGTTCAGAGTGTTCGGAGGGTTCAGAGTGTTCGGATAGATTTTGGTTGTTGATGGTTGATTTGATGTTTTTTGTTTGGCTGAGGGTTATGTATAGTGCGATGAGGATGATGGAGAGAACGAGTGTCGCAATAAGGAGTGAATGAGAGCGTCGGTTGAGGGCTTTTCGCAGCTCTTCGACAGAGCGATAACGTTTGTCGGGTTGCTGCTTGCGGCAGCGTCGGCTGACACGATTCAAGGTACTCCAACGCAAAGGCAACTCATCAAGCATCACGCCTAATGAAAAGATGTCGCTGCGGAGGTCGGGCTTTGCGGTGTGGGCCAGCTCTGGTGCGGCATAGCGTGCGGTGCCGACGACGTTTTTTATAATGCTGAAGGTGTCATTGTCCGCAAGTCCAAAGTCTAGTAGTTTGATATGGTGCCCATTGTGGGTGATGAGCACGTTTGAGGGCTTGAGGTCTCGGTGTACGTACTGTTTGCTGTGCAGGTATGAAAGTGCGTCGCAGAGCTCGTTGACGATACGCAGGGTCTCTTGCTTGTCGGGACGGACTCGAGAGAAATACGAACCCCAGTCTTCCCCGTCGATAAACTCTTCTATGATGCAAAGTCCGAGGCCCTCAACAGGTTCCATGCTGTGGGTCTTTGCAATGTTGGGATGATTGAGCTCTACCGAGATAAGGAACTCTTTGTGTAGGAGATTCCGATATCCAACGGCATCGGCAACAGCGGGGTCAAGGCGCTTGAGCACAAACCATTGTCCGTAGCGCTTGGCTTTGAACACTTGGCTATAACCGTTCCTGCATTCTCCAAGGGGTTCAATATCGGTGAATTCGGTGGCTATGTTTTCGTGTCCGTCGATAAAACCCGAGTTTTCAACGCTGTCGTACATGGATGACTTCAATATCGGTGATGCCTGTGCGGTAGCCTGCTACGTAACTGCGACCGTTGCCATATGTGCCACCTGGAGGACATACGTCGGTGAAATAGGCGGCGGAACCATCGGTGAACTGGAGAGTTTTGAACGTATCGCCGATTTTGAGTTTGGCGTGTTGCACTTCCTCCACTACAAATCGGTAGTCACCAAGGTAGCGTGCCACGCACTGGCGGTCGGGAGACCATAAAAAACGGACTTTGTCTCCTGGGGTGAGTTGTTCTGTTTTAAGCGTGGCTCCTTTTATGAATTGCGATTGGGATGCGGGTGTTGCGCAGAAGTCTCCCCATCCTTTATAGCCAAGCCATCTTGTAAGAATAGAGAGAGTGGACTTGGAGATGTCTGTCTCACTTTTGACGTAACCGAACAATCGTTTAAGTGTGGAGGCGGAGACGCTTTCCCCGATATCGACATTTATTGTAAGCGAAAGTCGGTTGAAATCAGACGGGCTTTCCATAGTAGCTCCAAATTTTCCGACCAGCTCGCCACACAGGCGTTCATATGGTTTGTTGTCTTGCATGTTAAATAGGGTTGTCGATTAATCCATCCTTCCCGCAACTCTCGGTAAGTCAAAAAATCTCGTAAGCGGTTGCAAAAATAAAAAAAATATCAATTCTAACTTGAAATTAGGGTGTAGGAATTCTTGGATTATTGGGAATATTCAGAGTATTCAGAATATTTGGAATATTCGGAAGGATGGATGGGGTGTGATGGGTGGGGGTGGGAAATGGGGGGCTATTGGTTTTGGGCGGTCTCTAGGTTGATTACGGCTTCTTCCCAGCTGGAGATTCTTTGTTCGAGGGTGGTTTTTAGGGTTTGATAGTCTTCGAAGATGGCTGGGTCGGTGGTGCCATTGGCTAGCTTCGCTTCTATGTCGGCGACTTTCTGCTCGAGGGAGGAAATCTCTTCTTCGAGCTTGGAGACTTCGTTGCGGAGCTTTCTCAGTTCCCGTTCACGCTCTTTGGATTGCTGGTAGTCGAGCTTGGATTGGGAAACGGATTTCTGGATTTGTGGATTTTCGGATTTGCCGGTTGGGTGGTCGAGCTGCTTGAGGTCTTCGAGGCGGCGCCATTCGAGGAACTCGAAGATGTCACCCTTGAACTCGTGGACTTCGCCGTTGCGGAACTCGTAGAGGGAGTCGGTGAGGCCTTGGAGGAAGTCGCGGTCGTGGGAGACGAGGATGAGTGTGCCGGTGTATTGGAGGAGTGCGTTTTTGAGTACGTCCTTGGAGTCCATGTCGAGGTGGTTGGTGGGCTCGTCGAGGATGAGGAGGTTGGAGGGGGTGAGGAGCAGCTTGGCGAGGGCGAGACGGGCTTTCTCGCCGCCGGAGAGGACCTTTACTTTTTTGTCAATATCGTCCTCGTCGAAGAGGAAGCTGCCGAGGATGTTTCTTATCTTGGGGCGAATGTCGCCGAGGGCGATGTCGTCGATGGTTTGGAAGACGGTCTTCTCGCCGTCGAGCATGGCTGCCTGGTTCTGGGCGTAGTAGCCGATGACGACCTGGTGGCCAATCTTGCAGACGCCGCCGTAGTCGCGGATGTCGCCCACGAGGATCTTCGCCAAAGTGGATTTGCCCTCGCCGTTCTTGCCGACGAAGGCGATCTTGGAGCCAGCGGTGATGAGGAGGTCAACGCCAGAGAAGACACAATGGTCGCCATAGTGCTTGGAGAGAGCCTGCGCCTCGACGACAATCTTGCCGCTGTGGGGAGCCGGCGGGAAGCGGAAATGGATGCTCTCGGATGAGATCTCGTCGATCTGAGTGAGGTCCATCTTTTCGAGCATCTTGATGCGCGACTGGACCTGCTTGGATTTGGTGGCCTTGTAGCGGAAACGCTCGATGAAAGCCTCGATCTGGGCGATCTGGCGCTGCTGGTTGGTGAGGGAGGCCATCTGCGAGGCGCGCCGTTCCTGCATGAGGACGACATAGTCGGAATAGGAGGCTTTGTAGTCGTAGATGCGGCCGGCGGTGATTTCGATGGTACGGGTGGTGATGTGGTCGAGGAAGGTGCGGTCGTGAGAGACGAGGATGACGGCGCCGGCATAGGAGGAGAGGAAGGACTCGAGCCATTGGATGGAGACGATGTCGAGGTGGTTGGTGGGTTCGTCGAGGAGGAGGAAGTCAGGGTGTTGAAGGAGGAGTTTGGCGAGCTGGACACGCATCTGCCAACCGCCCGAGAACTCGGTCATGGGGCGGTGGAAGTCGGAATGGAGAAAACCGAGGCCGAGGAGGATTTTCTCGGCGAGCTCGCCGCGGTTGTTTCCGCCGAGGAGAGAGATGTGGTCGGAGAGGTCGTTGTGGCGCTGGATGAGGCGGAGGTAGGAGTCGGATTCGTAGTCGGTGCGGTTGGCAATCTCGTCGGAGAGGGAAGCGAGCTGAGCTTCGAGGTCGTCGATATGAGAGAAGGCCTTGAGGGCGACGTCGAGGACGGAGCCCTCGTGGTCGGGAATCATCTCTTGGGGGAGGTAGCCGACAGTTTGGCCCGAGGCGATGACGATGGTGCCGCTCTCGGGTTCCTGCTGTCCACAGAGGATTTTTAGCAATGTGGATTTGCCGGCGCCGTTCTTGCCGACGAGGCCGATGCGGTCGTTGTCGGCGATGTTGAAGGTGACGGAGGAGAAAAGGTTCTGTCCGGTGAACTGTACGGAGAGGTTGTTGACTGAGAGCATTTTTTTTAGTGCTGGAGTGCCTGATTGCTTGAGTGCTTGAGTGGGGGAATTAAAACAGGCTGCCTGAGTGGTCGGGCAGCCTGCTGCTATAGAATTTGCTTATTCCTTTATTTCAAAACGAAACTGATGGGCAGGATGAACTGCGAACGGACGGTACGTCCACCGACTTTACCAGGTTTCCACTTGGGCATTCCGCGCACGACGCGTTTAGCCTCTTCGCCGCAACCGCCACCGATGTCGCGCATGACGCTGATGTTGGTGATGGAGCCGTCTTTTTCGACAACGAACTTGACGAGAACCTTACCGGTGATGCCGCCATCGCGTGCGATATCGGGATAGCGGATGTTCTCGCCGAGGTACTCGTAGAGCTTGGCCTCGCCGCCGGCGAACTCGGGGTTGACGTCGGGTATGATGACAATTTCTTCCTCAACCTCTTCCTCCACCTCCTCGACGATAGGAGCGGTGGCTTCGACGTTCAAGACCTCCTCGGTGAAGGAAGACATGTCGATGGCCTCAACCTCCTTATCATTGTCCACGACCTCGATGTCGGTGATAGCTGTTTCCTGCTGAGGTTCCGGCTCAGGCGGTTTCTCCTGCTCCTCTGTCTGGATGACAGTTTCCTCGACCTCGTCGATGACGGTGCGCTGGATAGCCTCGACATCCTCACGGTCGTAGGACTTGATGTTGAAAGCGAGGAGGGCGACTGCAAGAATCACCACCAAACCGATTTCCAAAAAGAGACCTTTGCGATTTTCAAGGTCAGCCTTGGGTGATTTTTTTGCTTCCATGATATTGAATTTTAGATTATTTTCAGTTGTTTGCGACAGCAGGTACTGCCACTTTTTCCGTTGCTAAAATAATACTTTTTTTCAAATTATCAACAGGGGAGTGTAAATTTTTTTCGAATGTGGCAGGCAAATGCCTAAAATCCAAAGGAAAAACATAGCGAGAGGAGAAAAGTTTCGGGAACGATATGGGTGTTGCAAGTGTTACACCAAAAATGAGGATTTCATCGATTTAAATCAGTTTGTCGAATTTTATTCCCAAAATATGCAATTTTTTCGACCTGCAAAGTACATAATAGCGCAACTTTACTGTGATGATTACCCTATTGCATACCACGCCGATTATATCATTTATAATCACTTGGCAACAAGCATCGTAAGCGATCACCCCCGTTATACTTCTGAATCACCACTGAATTACAACTGTAGTGGGAATGATGTATCTCCCAGACCCCTTCGAGACCCATCCCATACCCCTTCGAGTGACAGTTGACCTGTGATGGGTGGGGTGAGATGTGTGATGTGTGGGTTGTTTGTTTTTTCGTATATTTGCAAACTAATTTACAAACAAAGAACAGAAGAACATGGAAAGAAACGGAGAGTTGATGCTGCAGCCAGAGAAGGCGCGGTTCATAGAGTGCAAGGCGTCAGCAGGCTCGGGGAAGACATACCAGTTGGCGCTGACGTACCTGGCGCTGGCGTTCGCAGCCGACAACGACGAAGGGTTGAAAAACAGGTTCAAACGGATACTGGCCATCACGTTCACAAACGCAGCGGTGAACGAGATGAAGAAGCGGATAGTGGATGAGCTGGACGCGCTGTGCGACGACGGGCTGGAGGAGCGGCCCGCGATGGAGGAGAGCCTTGTGAAGGCGACGGGGCTGACGGCGGAAGAGGTGAGGCGGAGGGCGAAGGTGGTGTATAAGTCGGTGCTGCACAACTACAGCGACCTGGCGGTATGCACGATAGACAGTTTTGCACACAGGATAGTGAAGACTTTCGCACACGACATGAAACTGCCGGAGGACTTCGAAATCACGCTGGACAAGAAAGAGCTGCAGGAGCGTGTGACAGACAACCTGATGGCACTGATAGGGACGGACGGTGAAGAGGAGCTGACGCGGCTGATGCAGACATACAGCGAAGAGAGGATGCGAGACGAAAAAAGCTACGACATTGAAGGAGGAGTGAAGGAGATGGTAGGGCAGGTGCTGGAGGAGGACACACCAAAATATATAAAAGAACTGGGGGAATGGAATCTGGAGGAATACCTGCGACTGAAACGAAAATACAACGAGGATAACGCACGGTTTGAGGCGGAGGTGGCGAAACTGGGCGAGGAAGGGCTGAGGCTGATAGCCGAGAAAGGGATAGGCGAAGAGATGTTCCACAGAGGCGCAGCGTCGGCACCGAGCTACTTCAAGAAAGCGAAAAACAAGGACTTTTCGGCTGCGACAAAGACAGCAGTGGAGTTTTTCGAAGGAGAGAAGACGGCTGCGGTGAAATGCGACGCGGCGACGAGGGCGGCGATAGAGGAGCTGAAGCCGAAACTGACAGAGATATACGGCAAGATAGAGAGGAAGAAGGCGGAGGGGCTGAGGCTGTACAACAGCCGCAGGAGGCTGATGGCACGGCTGTACGAGATAGGGCTGCTGAAGCGGCTGAGCGAACTGGTGGAGAGATACTACCAAGACAACAAACTGCTTCACATGTCGGAAATCACCAAACAGATAGCTGAGGTGGTGGGACTTGGCGACGCACCATTCATATACGAGCGAATCGGGAACCGATACCAGAACATACTGATAGACGAGTTTCAAGACACGTCGAGACAGCAGTGGGTCAACCTGCTGCCGTTGGTGGAGAACGCGGTGGCGAACAACCACACCACGCTGGTGGTGGGCGACGCGAAGCAGTCGATATACCGGTTCAGAGGAGGCGACGTGAGACAGTTTTTGGAACTACCCAATGTACGAGACTACGGATACCTCAACATAGGGAAAGAGGGCATATACACCCCGTTTCCGAAAAAGAAGAACTGGCGTTCGAAGAAGGTGGTGGTGGCGTTTAACAACGAATATTTCAGCAAAGCAATAAGAGACGGCTTTGGAGACAACGAGTACCTGACAGAGATGTACATAGGACAGAAGGGCGACGGAGAGGAAGATTTGAGGCAAGACTGGAAGGAGAGCGAAGGCGAGCCGCAGGGTTTTGTGAAGCTGGACTTCAGAGAGGAAAGCGAAGGGATGTGGGAGGCGATAGGCGACGAGGTGGAGGCACAGCACGGGAAAGGGTACGACTATGGCGAGATATGCGTGATGGCATCGAAGCACGACCAGCTGACGAAAGTGTCGGAGGTGCTGACGAAGAGAGGGATAAAGATAGAGTCGAGCGAGTCGCAGAAACTGGAGAACAGCCATCTGGTGAGGCTTGTGTTGGCGACGATGAGGTGTGTGATGAACCCAAAGGACCAGAAGGCCACGCTGACAGCACTGATAGAGCTGGAATATATGGGGAGAATTAACAGGAGCTATGTGGCAGAAGCGGTGAAGAATAAAACGTGGAAGAGGCTGGACGAGATGACGAGGGCGGCAGGGATAGAGCTGGACTTCGAGCGGATGAGGCAGATGTCGCTCTATGACTGCTGTGAAGAGACGATACGCAAATACAACAGCGACGGCAAGGAGAACGCCTATGCGTCGAAGCTACTGAACGTGACTGCAGAATATGCACAGACACATCGGCAGGACCTTCGAGAGTTTCTGGAATGGATGGATAGTCATCTGGAGGATATGAAACTTGCTTGCACAGGCGGGAGCGAGGCGGTGCCGCTGCGGACGATACACACGGCGAAAGGGCTGCAGTGGAAGGTAGTTATAGTGGCGCTGCCGACCAGCAGAGGGCGCAACAACCCGATATGGGTGGAGGTTAAAGAGCCCGAACTGGAGTTGAAAGTGGGGCTGGCGCAGTCTTCGGCGAAAGAGGAAACGGTATTCGACGAACAGTTTGACGAAGAGCGGAAACTGCGGGAGATGGACAACACGAACATGGTGTATGTTGCGCTGACACGCCCCGAGGAGAAACTGATAGTGTATGCCAGCTGCAAAAAGAGCGAAAAAGAGGCGAAGAGCCATCAGCAGCTGCTTTGGAACCTGGCTAAAGACATAGACATAAAAGACACAGCCAAAGAGGTGCGGCAGACGGAGAGCGGCGAGCAGTACCTCTTCGGTGAAGATCACGAACGGGAAGCCAAGAAGAGCGAAGAAGAAAAGGAGCGGTTGGTGACGCTGGAGAACATAAGCTTTCCGAGTTATGCGGAGCGCATAAGATACGCACGGCACGCCAACGAAGAAGCCACAACGAGCAAAGAGCAGGAGTTCGGGACGCTGGTACACGAGACGCTGGCGATGACGGACCACGCCGGAGATGTGGAGCGGGCGGTGGAGCGGCTGAAGCTGGACGAAGAGACGAAAGAGAGGGTGAGACAGATGGCCGAGCAGGCGGTAAACGGAGAAGAGAGCCGCCGGTTCTTCGCCAAGGGGCTGAAGGTGCGGAAAGAGACATCCCTAATGTTTAACGGGAAAGAACTGCGCCCCGACAGGATAGTGTTTGCCGACGGCGAGACATGGGTGGTGGATTTCAAGACAGGTGCGGAGCACGAAAGTTACAAGAGCCAGGTGCAAGGATACTGTGAGGCGATGGAGGCGATGGGATACCCGAAGGTAAAAGGATACCTAATGTATCTGAACGAGACAGGCTGCACGGTGGTAGAGGTGTGAAGACCTTACCACTAACAGATTTGAAAAAAAATTTGAGAACAAAAAAAGATGTATATTTGCGATGCTGTTGGGAAACGGTGAAAGCCGTTGAAAAGCCACAGCGACAGTTCTTTAGAATAACAACAAATCACTGAGGTCGGCCCTGTAATGGGGTCGCCAAGAGGGAATCACGTGGAAATCGTGAGCTGTCGCGCAACTGTAATTCACCAGCGACGGGCCGATGACATGCCATTGGGGGCGCAGCCCCTGAGAAGGTGTCGGCCAAGAGGTGATGAGCCAGGAGACCTGCCTCGGATGATTCGGCAATGCTTTCGCGTCAAAGGCGATTGTCGGAGACAGGCTCACAGCCTCCCCCCCCATCGAATAATTCATGATGACATGATGTCGCGTGCATTGCCACTTTCTATGGTATTGCCTCCATTCGGAGTCATTACCATAGAATGTTAATTGCGCACGACAATTAATCTGTATCATGAAAAGGATCAAATATTACTACTCAGTACTAAACCACAACCAAGACACACCAAACCAAACATTCAATCACATACGCATTCTTGCGCTATGCTTTGCCATACTTGTATATGTCATTCAAGCTCCAATGGCCAATGCGCAGACTAAGGATGTGGGAAGTTGCAGTGGCACGGCGACCGGAGCAATCGGTACCAGTTCATCCACATCGGGACGCAACTACACCCCCGTGAATAACTATTACAAATATGGCTGCACCCAAATTATCTACGACCCCGCCGAGTTGGGTTGCACAGGCACAATTAAGGGTATCGCATTCCAATATGCACAAACAACCGCCATCAACCGCACGGTGAGGATATATATAGGCGAGCGCACAAGTGCAACATTCAGCAGTACGAGCGACTGGACGGCCATCAGCTCGATGCAACTTGTCTATAACGGAACGATGAGCTTTACCACGAACAACTGGCACTGGTTCACATTCTCAAACCCATACAGCTACAGCGGTTCGGGAAATCTCGTGGTGGCCATAGTCGATAATACTGGGTCATATACCACCACCAACAACACTTTTTACTACTCAACTTCATCGGGTAATAAGATGCTCTATGCGCGGCGCGACGGCAGTGCCTACGACATAGCCTCTTTGCCGACAGGGAGCTATGCCTCCTATCGACCAAACACGAAATTCTGCATTGACTGCTGCTCAATAGAGCGGACGCTCACGTTCGACGGCACACCATCCACCTCGATGACATACGGCAGTACACAGCAACTGGCTGTTGCGCCCTATACAGGGGGCGGAGATATAAGCTGGATGAGCAGCAACACGACTGTGGCCACCGTGTCGGACGAAGGTCTTGTGACCGCTGTTGGACCCGGAACTGCCACTGTGTCAGCCATGCTGGGACGCGACGGAGACTACTGCGGTGCGGTGGCAAGCGTGGATATCACTGTGACGCTTGGCTGCACCGAGACATTCACACTCACAGGAAACCTCGACGAGGAGATAATCTGCGGCAATCTATACTGCTTTTATGACAGCGGTGGACCAGACGGCGACTATGCTTCCAGTCAGAATTACACGGCTACTTTTACATCAGTGGGAGAAATAAAGATTACATTCTTCCAATTGGCCACAGAGAGCACATCTTCAAGCGACTACGATAACATAAAGATTTATGACGGCGATGCCTCTTCGGGCGACAAACTGGTGTTCGGTTGCACCGGCTGGGGCAGCAGTACCTTTACGGGTGCCGCATCGGGTTTCAGTAACATCCTTGCTATAGGCACCACATACACCTGCACCAGCGGCACCATGACCGTAGTGTGGAAGTCGGACGGCAGCACAAACAAGGCCGGATGGACGGCTCTTATCACCGCTGAAGGATGCTGTCCAATAATGCGGGCACTTGACATCAGTGGCTGTCCCGATGGCGACCGCTACCTCTACGACGAATTCGACCTCACTGCCACACCTAGCATTGCAGGCGGCGAGATAACATGGTCCAGTTCCAACCCATCCATAGCTGAGGTGGATGAGAACACCGGACATGTGCGACTCGCAGGACTTGGCACCACTTTTGTCAAAGCCCGCATCGAAGGCGTAGGCGATATCTGCCCCGCTACGGCCAAGTGTGAAGTGACGTCGAAACTGCGCTGTGACGAGACGATAACACTCAACAGTAGCACCACGCAGGAGATTATGTGCGGCACAAACTATTGTTTTTACGATAGCGGCGGTCCTGAAGGAGACTATGCGGCCAGCCAGAACTACTCGGCCACCTTCAACTCGGCTGGCGAGATTAACATAATATTCTTTGATTTCGCCACCGAATCGACAGGCTCTGGCGATTACGACAACATAAAAATCTATGACGGCGACGCAGCTACAGGTACCAAGCTGGTGTTTGGCTGCACAGGCTGGACTAATGGCTTCAATGGAGCGGCATCGGGGTTTGGAAGTATTCTTGTCACTGGCACCACCTACACCTGCACCAGCGGCACTATGACCGTAGTCTGGAAATCTGACGGAGGCACACAGAAATCCGGCTGGGTGGCACTTATTACCGCCGAAGGATGCTGTGCGTCGCCGAGGACGCTCACTATGTACGGCTGCCCAGAGTCGAACCTTTCAATCGGACAGGCGGTTGACCTCACGGCCACGCCAAGCACTCCTGGAGGCGACATCACATGGAGCAGCAGCAACGATGATGTAGCCACCGTAGATGCCGACGGACATGTCGCCACCGTCAACGCAGGCACGACGGTGATAAAAGCCAGGATAGAGGAATTGGGCGACCTCTGCCCAGCATACGCCAGCTGCGAGGTGACGGTATCGTGCGGAGCATACGACAAGACAGTGGGAACAGGAAACACCACAAACCACTTCTTCGGTCCCGTGAATGTGGCATACAAATACAGCTACCGCCAGATAATATACCCCCAGGATGAACTCTGCAAGGGTGTTATAAACGGCATGGCGTTCAACTATGCACTCTCCACCCCAATGACCATAAAAAACGATGTAGATATATATGTCGGCGAGCGAACGGACGCCACTTTTTCCAACGATGCTGACTGGAGCCTGCCCTACGATATGGAACTGGTCTATTCAGGACCAATCAACTGCACGTCGCCCGGGTGGAAATGGATTCTGTTCGACACCCCATACGCCTATAGTGGCACGAAAAACCTTGTTGTGGCGATACACGACAAGTCGGGAACAACCTCATCATCCCTCTACAGCAACTTCTACTGCACAGAGGGAACAACCAACATACAGCTACATGTCGAAGGCAATTCACCTTACGACTTGAGTAATGTCAGCACTCTCAACAGCGAATACCGCATGAAGTATCGTCCCAACACGAAGTTCTGCATCGACTGCTGCACTTACGAACGCACGGGAACAGCTAACTTCAAGTTCTGCAAAGAGGTGATAGGACTTACGGTCGGAGGAACGATAACTATTGAGGTGGACGGAGCTGACGAGGTAAGCCCCAGCGGTTCCGTGGTCTATAGCACCAGCAATCCAGCAGTAGCCACCGTCGCGGCGGACGGCACAGTGACTGCCGTTGGCAACGGCTCCGCCATCATCAAGGCGACCATACCTGCAGGCGACCCAGCGGGATACTGTGCCGTGACGGCGAAATACATTGTGAACGTAGGTGGTGGACTGCCTGTGTATGAAACCGTCGGCGACTTTATATCGCCTCCCGGGTTGTACAATTACTTCCCAATAAATGCCATATTCCATCATACATGGGAGCAGATGATTTTCAACAAAAGTCTCTTCGAGAATTGCGGCTGCATGATAAAAGGAATAACATTCTTCTCAAACAGAGCAGTAGATTACACTCGCAACACGCGAATCTTCATCCGCATGACCGACAAAGAGGAATTTGAGACAAATTACGACTTCGTGCCAGAAACCGGTGCTCCAGACTGGAGCGGAGGGTGGAACATAGTGGAAGGCGAGAACACCTTCACCTTCGCGACACCGGTGCCTTACGACTGTTCGAAGAACCTGCTTATAGGCGTGGACTGCGACGAAGTGGGTGCACATATCGATTTGGATTGGAGCGAATTCTACTACACCGAACAAACGAAATATACAGGAATCGAAGCCTACCACGAATCTTACGACATAAATATCGAAGACATTACCACCGACCCCAATTTCACATACGAAAACACACCCGGCCGCATCTCCCATTACCGTTATAAAATGCTGCCCGACATCCGCATACAATTCATCGACTGCCCGCCGACAGTTGTGCCTACGGTGAGCATTGACCCTGCGATGCAGCAAATATGCTCGGGTGCCTATATATCTCCAATAACCGTAACGGCCACAGGCGGTACGGTGAGTTTCTCACCATCGCTGCCCACAGGTTTGAGTTATGACGAGGAGACACATAAGATAACGGGAGTCATAAGCGGTGGCGCGGGGACTTATAATTTCAATGTGGTGGTGACGGCACCTGGAGGATGCTTCACGGCACAGACAGGGGCGGAGGTGAGAAACGCCTCATTAGAGGCAACTTTAATAATTGGGGCACCAGACTGATTTCGAGAGGTTACTTTAGGTTGATAGGTTGATATGTTGATAGGTTGATATGTTGATATGTTGATATGATAATTAAAAGAGTATGTTTCACTTAAAATATATATCATGAACTGGAAAGAAGAATACAGGAGGAAAATCTCTACCACTGAAAAAGCCATCAAGGACATACACGACGGCGACTGCGTGGTGCTGGGTCATGCGGCGGCGGTGCCGAAGCTGGTGCCGAAGGCGATGGCCGACCACTGCGAGGAATACAACGACGTGCTTATCTTCCACATGACCACGCTGGGCGACAACCCGCTGCTGCACCCGCGCTGCTACGGTCATTTCCGCCATGTGAGCAACTTCCTCAGCGGCAACTCGCGCGATGCGGTGAACCATCTGGAGGGCGACTTCTTCCCTGCCTTCTTCAAGGACGTGCCTGAGATGATTGGCGACGAGATTCCTTGCGACGTAGCCGTGTTCCAGTCAACGCCGCCCAACTCCGAAGGCTACTGCTCGCTCGGGGTGAGCTGCGACTACGCCATAGCCGCCATACGCCGTGCCCGTGTGGTGATAATAGAGACCAACGAGATGATGCCGTTTGTAGGCGGCGACAACATGATACATGTGTCGCAGATAGACCATATAATTCCCTGCGCCTACCGCCTGCCGGAGCTGCACAGCGACGCCCCCAGCGAGGTGGAGCTGGCCATCGGACGGCACTGCGCCTCGCTCGTCACCGACGGCACGACCCTGCAGCTAGGCATAGGGGCAATACCTAACGCCGTGCTGACCGAACTGGGCGACAAGAACGACCTGGGAATACACAGCGAGATGTTCAGCGACGGCGTGGCCGAGCTGATGCGTCGCGGCATCATCAACGGCAGCCGCAAGACCATGCACAAGGGCAAGGTGGTGGCGTCGTTCATCATGGGCAGTAGGGAACTGTATGACTTTGTCGATGGGAACGATGCCATAGAGCTCTACCCTGTGGATTACACCAACGACCCCATAGTCATAGCGCGGCAATACCGCATGGTGAGCATCAACTCGTGCCTTGAGGTTGACCTTATGGGACAAGTGGCCAGCGAGACCATCGGAATGCGTCAATACAGCGGCATCGGCGGACAGATAGACTTTGTGCGCGGAGCGTCGATGGCACGCGAGGGAAAGAGCATCATCGCCATGCCCTCGACGGCAGCCGGCGGCACCATATCGCGCATCAAGCCGTTCCTGTCGCCCGGAGCCGCCGTGAGCACCACGCGAAACGACATAAACTATCTGGTCACAGAATACGGCATAGCGAGGCTCAAAGGACGCACGTTGCAGCACCGTGCAGAAGACCTTATCCGCATCGCTCACCCCGACTTCCGTCCGATGCTCATAGAGGAATACGAACGGCGATTCAAGTGCACCTATCAGACAGGCTGAAAGACTTGATATGTTACGGATTGCAAATCCGGAAGAACTGGTTTGCCGGATTACAAATCCGGCACAACTGACAGTTACGGTTTGGCAAGAATTCGTATTTTTGCAGGCTGTCAGCATCAGGTGATGCGGATGTAATTTATTGAAGCATAGATGAAAAAGATAATCATAATTGACGGAGGTCCGAGGAGAAACATGAACACGGCGGCTATGGCCGAGGCTTTTGCCGAGGGGGCGAGAGAGGGCGGCGCGGAGGTGCAGACGTTCCGACTATACGACATTGACTACAAGGGATGCAGGAGCTGCCTGGCATGCAAGCTGAAAGAGCGGCTATACAAGGATGTATGCGTGTGGAAAGACGGGCTGACGGAGGTGCTGCGGGAAGCGACATACGCCGACGGGGTGGCTTTCGCGTCGCCGGTATATTTCGGACGTGTTACAGGGCAGATGGAGTGTTTCGTGGAGCGGTTGACGTTCCCGTGGCTGAGCTACGACGACCACCGACTGCTTCCGCCAAAGCGGATACCGTCGGCTGTGATATACACGATGAACGACACATCGGACAACCGCAGGGGGCTGCGGTCGTTTGAACTGCTGGTGGGCGGTTTCTATGGGGAGCTGCCGGAGAAGGCAGTGGCATACAACACCTATCAGGTGAAGGACTACGACCGCTATGCCATGGCAGCGCATCCGAAGGAGGAGAAAGAAGCGTGGCGGAGAGAGCACTGGGAGAGCGACTTGGAGGCAGCGAGGGCGATGGGAAGAAGGATGGTGGTTAGCAGGTAGTAGTTTATAGTTTCAAGTTTTTAGTTTATAGTTCTAAGTATTGCCATGTTACATCAGATAAATATTGTAGAGATTTTCAGCGCTTTTCTTGTGATGTTCGCCATCATCGACATCACGGGGTCGATACCCATCTTCGTGTCGATGCGGGACCAGGGCAAAGCCATCAAGCCGCTGCAGGCCACGCTGGTAGCGCTGCTGTTGTTCGTGGCGTTTTATTTCGTTGGAGACGCCCTGCTGCATCTGTTCAGCATTGATTCAGCCTCGTTTGCAGTGGCCGGAGCGTTGGTGCTTTTTATCCTTGCGTTGGAGATGGTTCTTGGGCGCGAGATAATAAAAAACGAAGCGACGACCAGCGGTGCCAGTGTGGTGCCAGTGGCGTTCCCGCTGATAGCAGGGCCAGGAGCCATCACAGCCCTCATATCGCTGCGAGCCGAATATGCCACGGTGAACATCCTCATCGGGTTGTTCCTTAACATCGTGCTTGACTATTTCGTAATACGCTATTTAGACAAGATAGCCAACAAGTTGGGTACAGACGTGATATACGTGCTCCGCAAGTTTTTCGGAGTCATACTGCTGGCGATGTCGGTAAAACTTTTCGCAGGAGGCATAACCGGAGTGTTCGGGATAGAATGAGGGAGGCAAGCCCCTTCTAACTCCCACCAAACTCCCCTACTAGATGTAACCCGTACATGGGGATTTCAGCCCTGTTTTGTCTTACCTTCATCCCACTTTCCCTTAATTGAACTCTTACTGTTCTCTTACTTTTGTCTTACTTGTCTCTTACTTTTCTCTTAGCCAGTACTTACGTTGGACCTAGCCAGGTAGTACCTAGTACTAGGCTAGTGCTAGGCTAGTGCTTACTTTTGTCTTACATGGCACTTAGGTTTTCGGCAGTTTGGTCAACCTTTATACCATTTTCGCAACGGAAGAGCATCGCACGAAGGCCATTCTGAGGGGATTCTGCAGCCCATATTTGAAATAGGGTTTGAATTATTTATATATTATTAGTATCTTTGCGTTTTACACACACATCAAAATTAACACATAACCTAATGGAAGACAATAAATTGTTCAGCGAATTCCCACCAGTAACCACCGAGCAGTGGGAGGAAGTAATCAACAAAGACCTCAAGGGAGCAGACTATGAAAAGAAACTTGTATGGCGGACGATAGAGGGTTTCAAGGTGAAGCCCTACTACAGAGCAGAAGACCTTGAGAACTTGGAGTATCTGAACTCGAACCCTGGACAAAAGCCCTATACCCGCGGCAAACACTCGGACAACAACGTGTGGGACATACGTCAGGACATCACCGACAAAGAGCCCGCGAAAGCCAACGCCGTAGCCCTCGACGCCCTGAAACGCGGAGCCACATCGCTGAACTTCTGCACCAAGCAGATAGCCAGCGAAGCCGACCTGGAGACCTTGCTAAAAGGCATCTATGTAGATGCCATAAAGGTGAACTTCAGCTGCTCGGAAGACTATCTTAAGCTGCTGAAGATGTATGTGAACGTAGCCAAAAAGAACGGCTTCGACACAGAGAAGCTGGAAGGCAGCTGCAACTTCGACATGTACAGATATGCGCTGACCCACGGCGACTTTCACAGAGGCGAAGAAGGCGACTACAAAGCAGCAGCAGAACTGCTAGCCTACGCTAAAGAGAACCTGCCGAAGTTCAAGGTGTTCACCATCAACGGAAACCTGATACACAACGCAGGCAGCAATATCGTGCAGGAGCTGGGATTCACCCTCTCGGCAGCCAACGACCTGATGGCCCACCTGACCGACATGGGCTGCAAGGTGGAAGATGTGGCGAAAAGGATAGTATTCTCGTTCGCTACCGGAAGCACCTACTTCATGGAGATAGCCAAAATCAGGGCGGCACGCCTGCTTTGGAGCAAGATTGTGGAGCAATACAAACCCGAGTGCGACTGCGCCTACAAAGTGTTCATACACACCACATCGAGCCGCTGGAACAAGTCGATATACGACCCGTATGTAAATATGCTGAGGACCACCACCGAGACGATGTCGGCAGCCATAGCCGGAGCCGACTCGATAAGTGTTGCGCCGTTTGACACAGCATACAAAGAAGCCGACGAATTCGGCTACCGCATAGCAAGGAACCAGCAGATACTGCTGAAAGAGGAGTCGTATCTGGACAAGATTGTTGACCCCGCCGCCGGAAGCTACTACATCGAGAACCTGACCAACTCGATAGCGCAATATGCCTGGGAGCTGTTTGTAACGGTAGAGGGAAAGGGCGGATTCGCACAGGCGATGAAAGAAGGATTTGTGCAGAGCGAAGTGGAGAGAATAGCGGCCCAGCGCGATATGGACATAGCCACCAGGAAGACTACCATCCTGGGCACAAACCAGTATCCCAACCTGCTGGAGAGCATGGGAGACAAGATAGTGAAGAAAGAGGGTTGCTGCTGCTGCCACAAAACTGACGGCCCGATAAAGACTTTGCGCCAGTATCGCGGAGCAGAGGCATTCGAGCACCTGAGGCTCGCCACCGAGCAGTCGGGCAAGAAACCGAAAGTGTTCCTGCTGACCTATGGCAACCTGGCAATGAGGAAAGCCCGTTCGGGATTTGCCACCAACTTCTTTGGAGTGGCCGGATACCAGATTATCGACAATGCTGGATTCAAATCGGCAGAAGAAGGAGTGAAGGCCGCGTTGGAAGCGAAGGCCGACATCGTAGTGATGTGCTCGAGCGACGACGAATATCCCGAGATAGCCGAAGCTGTCTGCAACGGACTCAAGGGCAAGGTGAAAAGCATCGTGCTGGCCGGCTATCCGAAAGAGCAGATTGAGATGTACAAAGGTTATGGCGTTGATGTGTTCATTCACGTCAAGACCAATGTGCTCGAATCGCTCACGGCATTCCAGAAACTTATGGGAATAATGTGAAAGAATCCTGAATGATGAATTGAGAATGGGGACTCTCCAACGGTTGTGCGAGAGTCCCTGTTTTTAAAGTCTGAGGTCTAAGTTACAATTGTTACGGTTTTGAGCATCAAGGCGAGATATCTGGAACATTACAAGTTGATTGACGGGTATATTCTTAAGAAATACCTGAAGACGTTCCTGTTAGCCATGGCGCTGATAATCGTGATAGTTATCACGTTCGACATATCCGAGAAACTGGACGACTTTCTGCGAAACCACGCACCGCTGAGCAAGATAGTGTTCCAATACTACTTGAACTTCATACCCGGATTCATCAATCTCTACAGCCCGCTGTTCATCTTCATCTCGGTGATATTCTTCACGTCGAAGATGGCGGGAAATACGGAGATAATAGCGATACTGGGAAGCGGATTGAGCTACAGGCGGCTCTTGCAGCCCTACTTGCACGGGTCGGTGATAGTGGCGCTGCTGGTAATAGTGATGAGCAACTTTGTGATACCGTGGAGCAACCAGTACTTGATGGAATTCGAGAACAATTATTTCAGGCCCATCAAACGCAGTTACTTCAGCAGTGTGCATTTCAAAAACGACGACAAGACGCTGGTGTATGCGGACTCCTACAGCGCAGAAGCCTTGACGGCATACAACCTATGCATAGACAAGCTGGACAAGGAGAACGCGCTGTGCCAACGGATAACAGCAGAGAGGATAATATACGACACAACGAAGAACGTGTGGACCTGCAAAGACTTCTATGTGCGGACATTGAAGGACGGGAAAGAGACTTTGACATACCAGCCAAACTGCACACAGCAGCTGAAGCTGACACCGGAGGATTTCAAACTATCGTCCCAGCAGATTGAAGTCATGAACACACCACAGCTGTACCGATACATACAACGGGAGCGAATGCGCGGGTCGTCAACGGTGGTGAGTTCGTCGATAGAACTATGGCAGCGAATACTGAACCCATTGGCGGTGATAGTGATGACGTTCATCGGGGTGGCCGTATCGTCGCGCAAGACACGCGGCGGGATAGGACTTCACCTCGCCATAGGTATATCGATAGCATTCGCTTTCATCGTATTTATGAAGATAACGACGGTATTTGCCATCAACGGCAACCTGCCGCCGTTCTGGGCGGTGCTGCTGCCGCAGCTGGTGTTCGGAATAGCTGCAGCTTATCTGGTGAAGAAAGCTCCGAAATAACACCAAAGGTTAAAGACTTCAGTTAAACAACATACCTATGACAATACAAGAAATAGAACAGCAGATAATCGACGAATTCGCCAACTTCGACGAATGGATAGACAAATACGCCTACATCATTGACTTGGGAAAAGATTGCCCTGTGATAGACGAAAAAGACAAGACCGAGGCGAACCTGATAAAAGGATGCCAGTCAAGGGTGTGGGTGAGTTGCGAATACCGCGACGACAAGGTATATTTCAAGGCCGACAGCGACGCTGTCATCACCAAAGGCATCATCTCGCTGCTGATACGCGTATATAGCGGCCAGACGCCACAGGACATTCTGGACAACGAGCCAGTGTTCATCGACCAGATAGGGTTGAAAGAGCACCTCTCCCCTACCCGCTCGAACGGACTTACGTCGATGCTGAAACAGATAAAGATGTACGCACTGGCGTTTTCGATAAAGGGCAGCAATTAGCGTTAGCAACCATCATTCTTTTCATTATGGAAACACCGACACCAAAACCCACCAGAGAGACGCTGTACAGCGCGGTGGTCAACGCACTGAAGAACATCTACGACCCCGAAATACCTGTCAACATATACGACCTGGGGCTGATATACAAGATTGACATCGACGACGAGTTCAACCTGAAGATACTGATGACAATGACAGCCCCCGACTGTCCTGAGGCAGAGTACATGTTTCTAGAAGTGCGCCAGATGACCGAATGCATCAGCGGCATAAAATCGGTGAATGTTGAACTGACATTCGACCCACCATGGGACTTCAACAACCTGTCAGAAGAAGTGAAGCTGGAGCTGGGCCTGATGTAAGTTGTTAGCGGGCAGAAATAGGTATTAATTTCAATTTTCAACACGTTTTGCGCATACAGGACATATTCAGCAAAAAACACAGGGATTTCCTTAAGAAGCAAGCCGAAGGAGGTTCGCTTTCCCCGACCAAGATGGCGTTGCAGCGCTTCAATAGCAACAAACTGGCGGTGGCAAGCCTTGCGGTCATAGCGTTCTTTGCACTTGTGGCCATCCTGGGCTACCTCATCACCCCCGACCACACACCAAACTGCAACCAGCAGTATCTGGAGCTTTCCACACTGAAGCCCTTCTCAAAGGCAACGTTCGTATGTTTGCGCACACCCGACCTACAGTCAGAAAAACACAACGTGCTCCATCGGATGTTGTTCGGTGAACAGCTTCCCTACACAGCCATACCGATATATAGCCATGAAAACGTCGGCGACAGCGTTGTGGTTGAAACATTCACAGGCTCTACACCCAACGACGGCGAACGGCATGTTTACCACAAAGACGAGGTGGTAAAAATCAAGACACGCACCTTCATCCTCGGCACCGACGCCTACGGCCGCGACCTGCTCAGCCAGATAATGATAGGCAGCCGTGTGAGCTTGTCGGTGGGATTCATTGCAATAGCCATAGCGCTGCTTATCGGCATCACGCTGGGGGCGCTTGCGGCATACTACGGCAAGTGGGTTGATAACCTTATAATGTGGCTCATCAACGTAGTGTGGTCGATACCCACAGTGCTGCTAGTCATTGCCATCACCTTCGCCCTCGGCAAAGGATTCTGGCAAGTGTTCGTAGCAGTCGGCCTTACCATGTGGGTGGATATTGCTCGTGTGGTGCGCGGACAGGTGTTCTCCATCAAAGAGAAAGAATTTGTGGAAGCCACACGTGCGCTGGGTTACTCGACATTCCGCACCATCTTCCGACACATTTTGCCAAACATCACAGGCAGCATCATCGTAATAGCGGCATCGAACTTCGCTTCAGCCATACTGCTTGAAGCCGGATTGTCGTTTCTCGGCATCGGTGTACAGCCGCCGACTCCGTCGTGGGGTGCGATGGTGAAAGAGAACTACGGCTACATTCTGCTCGACAACGCCTACCTGGCACTGCTGCCAGGCGCAGCAATCATGATAATAGTGCTCGCCTTCATGCTGCTGGGCAACGGCATACGCGACGCATTGGACATAAAAGGGAAATGATTACAAGGATATGACGAACGATTGATATGTTAATTTTGTGAACCGTTAGACAAAATTAAGTATCTTTGCCAATCATTTCGGGCAGACACATGAATATGTCCGCTGCCAACACAATCAAACAATCAAACAATTATAAACATATAGCTATGTACGACAAATTTCAACAACATCTGCAGAAAGAGCTGGCCGACATAGAGGCCGCTGGTCTTTACAAAAACGAACGTATCATTGAGAGTCCCCAGGGCGCCGAAATCATGGTGAAAGGCAAGAAGTGCCTCAACTTCTGTGCCAACAACTACCTCGGCCTCGCTGACAATCCCGAACTAATAGCCGCAGCCAAGAAAGGCATGGACGCCCGCGGTTTCGGTATGGCCTCCGTACGTTTCATCTGCGGATGCCAAGACCTACATAAACAACTTGAGAAAAAGATTGCCGAGTTCTTCGGCACTGAAGACACAATCCTCTATGCTGCCTGCTTCGATGCCAACGGTGGTGTATTCGAGCCTCTGCTCACCGAAGAGGACGCCATCATCAGCGACGCACTGAACCACGCCTCCATCATCGACGGTGTGCGTCTCTGCAAAGCTCAGCGCTACCGTTACGCCAACGCCGACATGGCCGACCTTGAAGAGCAGCTCAAGGCCGCTCAGAAGAACCGTTTCCGCGTCATCGTGACCGACGGCGTTTTCTCGATGGACGGCAATGTATGCCCACTCGACAAAATTTACGAACTGGCTCAGAAATATGACGCAATGGTGATGGTTGACGAGAGCCACAGCGCTGGCGTGGTCGGAAAGACCGGACGCGGAGTGACCGAGCGCTACAACCTGCGCGGCAAGATTGAAATCCTCACTGGCACATTAGGAAAAGCCTTTGGCGGTGCAATGGGTGGTTTCACAACCGGCCGCAAGGAAATCATCGACATGCTGCGTCAACGCAGCCGTCCTTACCTCTTCTCCAACTCGATGGCTCCCGGCCTCGTGGCCGCTGGCATCCGCATGTTCGAGATGATGAGCGAGACCAACGCCCTGCAGGACAAACTGCATGAGAACACCGACTACTTCCTCCGCCGCATGAAGGAAGAGGGCTTCGACTGCAAACCCTCGGAGAGCGCTATCTGCGCCGTCATGATATATGATGCAGCCAAGAGCCAGAAATACGCCGCCAAGATGCAGGAAGAGGGCATCTTCGTCACCGGATTCTACTATCCTGTGGTACCAAAGGGACAAGCCCGTATCCGTGTGCAGATAAGTGCCGCACACGAACACGAACACCTCGACAAGTGCATCGAGGCCTTCAAGAAAGTACGCAAGGAAATCGAAGGCTAGCTTCGTACAAATAATACAGAAGGGAGTCCCGCCACGCAACGGGATTCCCTTTCGCTTTCTCCGTCAATCGGCAAAAAATGTGTACTTTTGCAACCTCATTCAGACACTTACTCAATAACGCAATCAAACAATAACGCAATAACTTATGTTAGACAAACTCGAAGCCATAAACGCACGTTACCTCGAAATAGAACAGCAGATGAACGATCCCGACATCACGTCGGACATGAAACGCTATGTCAAACTTAGCAAGGACTACAAAGATCTGCAGCCTGTGGTCAAAGCCTATCACGACTACAAAGCCCTGCTCGACACCATAACCGAGTGCAAAGAGCTTCTTAGCAATGAAAAAGACGAAGAGCTGCGCGAGATGGCTAAGGAGGAACTCACCGCCTCTATCGAGCGCAAGGACAAGATGGAAGAAGAGATACGCATCATGCTCATCCCCGCCGATCCGCAGGATTCAAAGAACGCCGTGGTCGAAATTCGCGGTGGCACGGGCGGCGACGAGGCTTGTCTGTTTGCCGGCGACCTCTTCCGCATGTACACCCGCTACTGCGAAAAACGCCACTGGAAGATAGAAATTGTCGATTTCAACGAAGGCACTGCCGGCGGATATAAAGACATCACCTTCAACGTAACTGGCGAAAAGGTCTATGGCACATTGAAATACGAGAGCGGAGTGCACCGCGTTCAGCGAGTGCCCGCCACAGAAACACAGGGGCGCGTGCACACCTCGGCCGCAGCCGTCGTGGTATTGCCCGAAGCCGAGGAGTTCGACGTCGATTTGAACATGTCCGACGTGCGCATCGACACCTTCTGCGCCTCAGGTCCTGGCGGCCAGTGCGTGAACACCACCTACTCGGCCGTACGCCTAACACACATCCCCACAGGCATCGTGGTCAGTTGCCAAGACCAGAAGTCGCAGATAAAAAACAAGGAGAAAGCCATCATGGTGCTGCGCACACGTCTGTACGAGCGTGAGTACAACAAATACATGGAAGAGATGTCCTCCAAACGCAAGACCCTCGTGGCGACTGGCGACCGCAGCGAGAAAGTGCGCACTTACAACTATCCCCAGTCGCGTGTGACCGACCACCGCATAGGTTACACAATGTACAACCTCCCAGCTTTCATGGACGGCGACATACAAGACCTGCTTGACGCCATTCAGCTGGCAGAAAACGCAGAAAAACTGAAAGAGGCGGTAGGATGATATTATGCGGATGAAAGAACAAATACAAAAAAGACCTCGCATAACGCAGAGGTCTTTTTTTTTCAACTATCTAATCGCGACACTAGTGCCGGCGGTTGTTGCCGCCCTGACGGCGGTCGTCGCTGTGGCCTTCGCGGCGCGGTGGACGGCTGTGGCTGTCTCCACGGGATCCCTCGCGACGAGGTCCTCGAGCGGGTTTCTCTTCTTCCACATAACCTTCTGGCCTGGGCAGGAGGGCTTTGCGGCTGAGTTTGAGCTTGCCGGTCTTCTCGTCTATGGCGATGATCTTCACCTCAAACTCGTCGCCTTCCTGGATGAGACCTTCGAGTGTCTCGGTGCGACCCCACTGGTATTCGCTGATGTGCATCAGGCCTTCCTTGCCGGGCAGGAACTCGAGGAATGCTCCGAACTCTACTATCGAGACAACCTTGGCGTTGTAAACCTGACCAACCTCGGGTACGGTGCAGATCTCCTTGATCCACTTGATGGCGGCGGCGATGTCGTCCTTGTTCTGTGATGCGACATCCACAATGCCCATATCGCCGACCTCTTCGATGTTGATGATGGTGTTTGTCTCCGCTTGTATTTTCTGGATAACCTCACCACCCTTGCCAATGACAGCTCCGATGAAATCCTTCGGTATCTGTATCTGCTCGATGCGCGGCACGAAGTCCTTATAGTCGGCACGCGGTTCGGGTATGGTCTCGCATATCTTGTCGAGGATGTAGAGACGGCCCTGACGCGCCTGCTCCAGAGCTTTTGCCAGCACGTCGTAGCTGAGGCCATCAACCTTGATGTCCATCTGGCAAGCGGTAATACCGTCGCGGGTGCCGCAGACCTTGAAGTCCATATCGCCCAGATGGTCCTCGTCGCCGAGGATGTCGCTCAGCACGGCCCACTTGTCACCCTTAGAGATAAGACCCATGGCTATACCAGCGACCGGCTTGCGGATTTTGACGCCGGCGTCCATAAGTGACATACATCCGGCGCATACGGTGGCCATCGAACTTGAGCCGTTCGACTCCAGTATGTCGCTCACCACGCGTATGGTGTAGGGGCACTCCGTCTCGCTGGGCAGCACCTCTTTGAGGGCGCGCCATGCAAGATGTCCGTGTCCAACCTCGCGACGGCTGGTGCTTCCACTGCGTTTCACCTCGCCGGTGGCAAAACCGGGGAAGTTGTAATGCAGCAGGAAACGGCGGGTGCCTTCAATCACAGCGCCATCGATTTTCTGCTCGTCGAGCTTGGTGCCAAGCGTGCAAGTCGAGAGCGACTGCGTCTCACCGCGCGTGAAGATGGCGCTGCCGTGAGCCGAAGGCAGATAGTCGGTTTCGCACCAAATGGGGCGAATCTGGTCGAGCTGGCGGCCATCGAGACGGGTGCGCTCGTTGAGCACCATGTCGCGCATGGCCTCGCGCTCCACATCGTGGTAGTAGCGGTCAATCATGAATTTCACCTCGTCGGTGAGCGTCTCTTCCGTATAGTTGGCATCGATAAACTCCTGCTTGATGGCGGCAAAGCCGTCCTCGCGCTGGTGCTTGTTGGCTATGCCTTGTTTCGAGAAGTCGTAGCACTTCTGATAGACGGCGTCACGCACCTTCTGGCGCAGCTCCTCGTCGTTCACCTCGTGGCAGTATTCGCGCTTCTCGGTCTTGCCGGCGGCGATGGTCAGCTCGGCTATGGCGCGACATTGTATCTTGATGGCCTCGTGGGCGGCCTTCAGGGCGTTCAGCATCACATCCTCGCTCACCTCCTTCATCTCGCCTTCAACCATCATGATGTTCTCCTCAGTAGCGGCCACTATCAGGTCGAGGTCGGCACGCTCGATGTCCTGCATCGGAGTGTTGATGACATATTTTCCGTCGAGATACGACACTCGCACCTCCGACACGGGCCCGTTGAACGGGATGTCGCTCACGGCCAATGCCGAAGCGGCAGCGAGAGCTGCCAGCTGGTCGGGCATGGTGTCCTTGTCGCCCGAGATGAGGGTTATCAGCACCTGCACCTCAGCGTGGAAGTTGTCGGGGAAAAGCGGACGCAGGGCGCGGTCCACCAGGCGGGCTATGAGTATCTCATGCTCCGAAGGACGTGCCTCGCGCTTAAAGAAACCGCCAGGGAAGCGCCCCATGGCAGCGTATTTTTCTTGATAATCGACGGTGAGTGGCATGAAATCCACGTTCTCGCCCACCTCCTTCTTCGCACACACTGTGGCGAGAAGCATGGTGTCGTTCATACGTACAACAGCGGCTCCGTCGGCCTGTTTGGCCAGCTTGCCACTCTCGATTTCGATTACACGGCCGTCGCCGAGGTCGAATTTCTTGTTGATAATGTTCATTTTCGTGTATCCTTATTTATTTACTGACTGCGGTTGTCGCCACCGTTGACGGCAACACCTTTAATTGTCGTGTAAAAGAAACCCTCGGGCGTCGTTGCCCGAGGGCTGCATAATGTGATTTTATTTTCTCAGGTTGAGCTCCTTAATGATGGCGCGGTAACGCTCGATGTCGTTTGCCTTCAAATAGTCAAGCATGCGGCGACGCTTACCGACCAGGCGCACCAGCGCGCGCTCCGACACCTGGTCCTTGCGGTTCTTCTTCATCAGCTCCGTGAGGTGCTGGATGCGATAGGTGAAAAGAGCTATCTGCGATTCTGCGGAACCTGAGTTGGTTGCACTTTTACCATACTTGGTGTAGATTTCCTGTTTTTTCTCTTTTGTAAGGTACATAGTTGTAAATTATTTATTTATGATTATTTTTTGTTTCACTAACGGTTTGCAAAGTTACACTTTTATTCCGGTTTTCGTGTTAAAACACATAAGAAAATCGAATTTTAAGACTTTTTAACACTCAAAAGTGACGACTTGTATCCCACCGCTCCTCCCCGACTCTCCCTCAAACAACCCACACATCACCAGAAACACCGCCCCAGTAACCCCCAGTCGTTTCATCGGTAAGGCACCCACACCCCCCAGACAACAAACCATATCCAACCCATAGGCGACTCGGCGATGAAACGGCGTTGACTTGGAGGTGACACGGTGTTGGCACGGAGATGGCACGGCGTTACCCTATAGATGTATCGAAGATGATACGAGGTTGATACGGACTTGATACGGCGTTGATACGTCGCAGATACCTTGTTGATACGGAGGGAAAAATAACTATAACGCTAAGCCTCAACCTATTGCGCTCTTGCTTCTAGCGGCATTCTGTTCGGCTGCATATCGCCGACACAGCTCAAACCATTGAAACCTACGGCTTTGCATGACTTTACAAAAATCATCACGACATTGCAAAGATAGCAAATTTTTTCCGATAAAGCAACTTTCTCAAAGACTTTTTCAACAAGTCACATATTATTATAAAAAAAATAGTATCTTTGCACTCTCATTATGGAACTCTCTTCAGACATGACACATATCAAATTTCTGAAACACAGCCTCTCGAAGGCAGCAATACTGGTCGCGACAGCCCTGTTGATGACCCTCACCGCCTGCCACAGCGAGAAAAAGATCGTTTATTTCCAAGACACGAACGAAGACTCGAGAATACAGATGCAGGCCCTGCGGGTGGTGCGAGTGCGTCCGTCAGACAAAATCGCCATCATCGTGAAATGCGAAGACCCAGAGGCAAGCTCGCTCTTCAACCAGTTCACCATCAACCAAATCATGGGAAGCACCCAGCGCGTAAGCGTCACCGGTAGCAACGGCATCGTCGGCTACACCGTTGACGCCGACGGCAACATCGACTTCCCCGTTTTGGGCAAACTGCACGTCGCCGACCTCACCCGGCAGGAAATCGCAAACCTGATCAAAGACGAACTGGACAAGCAGGGACAGGCCCGTAACGCCAGCGTGACCGTCGAATTCGTCGATTTGGGAGTGACCGTCCTGGGCGAAGTCAAATCCCCCGGCCGAGTCAACATTAACCGCGACAGCTACACCCTCCTCGACGCCATCGCCGCCGCAGGCGACCTCACCATCGACGCACGGCGCGACATCACCATCACCCGCATCGAGGGCGACACAGTGAAAAACTATATGGTTGACCTGCGTGACCAGCACAACGTCTATTCCTCGCCTGCCTTCTACCTGAGCCAGAACGACGTCATCTACGCGGCACCGACAGCCAAGAAGGCCCGCACCTCGACCGTGAACGGCAACACCGTACTGAGCGCCTCCTTCTGGGTCAGCATCGCATCGCTCATCGCAACGGTTATCAACATAGGGTTCAACAACTTTGGCAACCATTAACCGAACCTCAAGCCCATTCAACCCCAACAACTAAAACGACAAGGAAATGGAAGAACAGATAAAGGAAACACAAGACTCCGGCATCGACATCAAATCGCTCATATTCATTTGCCTCAGCAAGTGGTATTGGTTCGCAACATCGGTGTTTCTGGCCTTCGTGGTGGGAGTGTTTGTTTACTTATCGACAACACCGCAGTACGAACGCGGCATGCAGGTGCTCATCAAGTCCGACTCGCAGGGAGCAGGCGGCGTGATGGGCAACATCAACGAGTTCGGCACGTTTGGCAACTTTGGAGGCAACGTGACCACCGCCAACGAAATTCAGGCATTCCTCTCCAACGACCTTATCGCCCAGGTGGTCAACCGGATGCATCTGGACGTGGAATACGAGGAGCACGGCATCTTCCACGACAACGTACTCTATGGCGAACGCCTCCCCATACACGTCCAGTTCCTCGACCTGAAACTCGAGGATGTGGCACACATGCAGGCCACTGTTGACAGCACCGGGACATTCACCCTAAGCAGCTTCGACCTCAACGACGAATCGGTCAAAGGCTCGGTCAAGGCCCAAGTGAAAGACACCGTCGTGGTGAAAACCCCGATAGGACGCGTCAAAGTGTACCAGACCTCCCCGTACTACGAGCCAAAACTAACCATCAACGTAACCAAATACCCACAGCTGAACGCAATCAAAAGCTACAAGAAACGCCTTACCGCCACAAAGGTTGACAAGCAGGCCGACGTGATACGCCTGGCGATTGTTGACAAATCGAAACAGCGCGCCGACGACATCCTCGACTCCCTGATAACCGTCTATAACGAGCAGTGGGTGAAAGACAAGAACCAGATAGCAGTCAGCACCTCCGACTTCATCAACGAGAGGCTGAAGGTGATAGAGGAAGAGCTGTCGGGCGTGGACGAGAACATAGCCGGCTACAAGAGCTCGAACATGGTGCCCGACGTCAAGGCAGCAGCCAACCTCTACATGAACGAAGGCAGCCAGCTGAACGCACAGATAATGGATGTCAACAACCAACTCTACATGGCACAGTACATCCGCAACTACCTCGTTGACAAATCCAACATCACAAGCCCCATACCATCCATCTCGGGCATCACGAACAGCTCCATCGACCGACAGATTTCGGAATACAACGAGCAGATACTGCGCAGGAACAACCTGGTGGCGCAGAGCAGCGAGCGCAACTCGCTGGTGGTAAGCGCCGACCGCTCGCTCGAGACACTGCGCCAGTCGATAATCTCGTCGATGGACAACAACATCACCGCCCTGAAGTCGCAGTTGCAGAACCTCGAACGCAACGAAGCCCGAATCAACTCCAGAATATCGGCCAACCCCACACAGGCACGAAAGCTCCTGTCGGTCGAACGCCAGCAGTCGGTGAAAGAGGCCCTGTACCTCTACCTGTTGCAGAAACGCGAGGAAAACGAGCTTTCGCAGGCCTTCACCGCCTACAACACCCGCATCATCGAACGCCCCACAGGCTCGCAGACACCCAAGTCGCCCCGCAGAAACATGATTCTCCTGGTCGCCATCGTCATAGGATTCGCCATCCCGGCCGCCATACTGTTCATCCAAGAGTCGATGAACACGAAAGTGCGTGGCCGCGACGATTTGAGCAACCTCCCGCTCTCTTTCCTGGGCGAAATACCCGAGCGCCTCTCGCGCGAAGACAGAAAGCTCGTGAACAAGATGAAGAAACACCTCGAGTTCTTCAAGAGATTCCGCAAGCCCAAATCATCCAACTCCAACCCGACAACCTCGCCGGTGGTTGTGAAGGAAGGCAAGCGCGACGTGCTGAACGAAGCCTTCCGCGTGCTGCGCACCAACCTTGAGTACATGTCCAACAAAGGCGAATGTACGGTGTTCCAGCAGACATCGCTCAACGCAGGAAGCGGCAAGAGCTTCATCAGCCTCAACCTCGGAATCTGCATCGCCATCAAGAAAAAACGCGTGCTGCTGATCGACGGCGACCTGCGGCGCGGAACCCTCTCGGTGTGCGTCAACAGCCCCAACCGCGGCTTGAGCGAATATCTGAACGGCAGCGTGGAACTGAGCAACATCGGCGACGCAATATACAAGTTCTCCGGCTGCGAAACACTGGACGTGATGCCCATCGGCAAGATGCCGCCGAACCCCACAGAGCTCATGGGCAACGGACGCTTCACCGATTTGATAAAGGAACTGCGCAAGCACTACGACTATATCTTCATCGACTGCCCGCCCGTCGAAATTGTGGCAGACACCCAGATTGTCGCACAGGATGTTGACCGTTCGATATTCGTGGTACGAGCCGGTTTGATGGAAAAGAGCGCCCTGCCCGTGGTTCAGAAATACGCCGAGTCGGACAAACTGAAGAACACCGTCGTCGTGCTCAACGGCACCAAGTACCAGGGCGGCAGCTACTACGGCGGACGCAAAGGCTACTACTACGGCAGCTACTACCACAGCTACGGCTACGGCAACAGGTATTACAACGCAGAATAACACTTATGTCGCTGTTCAACCCACAAAAGACCCTTGGCGAAGCCGGATTCTTTGAAGGCTTGGTCGATTTCCACAGCCACATACTTCCCGGGGTGGATGACGGCATAAAAGAGATGGAGCACTCGCTTCAGGTTCTCGACTACTATGAGCGGAAGGGCGTAAGCACCGTGTGGTGCACACCGCATGTCTATGAAGACCTGCCCAACAAGACCGACGATCTGAAAGAACGCTTTGAGCAACTGAAAGAAGCCTACAAAGGAAAGATACGGCTGATGCTTGCGGCGGAATATATGCTTGACCACGAGTTCGCCTCACGCCTTGCCGACGGCGACCTGCTACCCATCGGCGACGACCACGACCATCTGCTTGTGGAGACAAGTTTCTTCAACGGCCCTGAAAACCTGGAACAGCTTTTCCGTCAGATTCTCTCGAAAGGCTTCTACCCCGTGCTTGCCCATCCCGAGCGATATATCTACATGGGCAAGAGCGACTACCTCAAGTGGAAGGAGATGAAAGTGAAGTTCCAGCTCAACTACACCGCGCTCGCCGGCCTCTACGGCAAAGAGGCTCAGCAAAAGGCCACCTGGCTGCTGAGTAACGAGATGTACGACGCCTGCGGGAGCGACCTCCACAACGTGCGTTTCGTGACCGAAGAGAAGAGCGAGTTGGCAACAATGCGCATCAAATCCAAATCGGTCGTGAAGTTGCTAAACATCAAGCGACCAAACTGCTGAATCAAGACTTATCAACCATTGTTGATTAAATCTTTAAATATCACGCTGAAAAAGTGGTATTAAATTGGTACTTTTACAAGCCGTAAAAGTAAGCACTTACTGCGCTAATTATTTAATTTACGCAATCTTAACCAGTTCGTTATGGATTATCGGAGTGAACTTGAATGCCAATTGTCGGCCCTTAAGGAAATGATTGACAGCATGTCGATAGACGAAAAGGGGCTGCCGTTGATAGAAAAAGACATTATTTTGGAGCGCCTGCGTGAGGTGTACTCCTATGTGAGCGCCTGCCCCATCAAGACGGTCGAGGCCACAGCCACAGCCGCCCCCAAGGTTGAGAAACCGGCAAGCGAACCACTCTTTGCCCCCCCCGAGAGAAGCGACGAGGTAGAGTATGTGGCCCAGCCCATTATGGACGACGTGAAAGACGAAGGCTACGAGAATCTTTTCACCGATGAACCGGCTGCAGAAAGTCAGGCGCCTGAAAGTACGTTCAAGCCCGAAGCAGAGCCTACAGCCGAACCCCACGTCGAACCAGAGGCAACCGTTGAGGAAGAAACGGTAGTTGAAGAAACACCGACGCCAGAGCCAGAAGTCGTTGCCGAAGCCGAAACAACCCCGGCAGACAAAGAAGAGGCTGTTCCTGAACCCGCACCAGAGCCAGAACCCACACCCGCACCAGAGCCCGCAGCCGCTCCAGAACAGCAGAAAGAGCAGTCAGAGAAAACAGCCAACCAAGAGCTGTCGCTATTTGAATACCTGTCGAAGAACCAAGAAGGCAAACAGCCTCAAACCATCGGCGACCGCTTTGAACAGAACCACACAGACCTTGGCGACAAACTGTCGCAACAGGTGTCGTCGCATAAAGTCTCCGACCTGCGGACCGTCATCAACATCAACGACAAGTTCAGCTTTGTCGGTGCACTCTTCCACAACAACATGCGCGCCTACACCGACTTCATACTGCGCCTCAACGCGATAGACAACCGCGACGAAGCCATCAACTACATAAGTGAAGTGGCACAGCAGTACAGTTGGAACATGGACTCTATTGAAGTAAAGACCTTCAACAAGATACTCGACCGCAAATTCTGACACTATGGATAACCGCAAAGCCATTCTTTTCTCCGCCCCGTCGGGTTCCGGCAAGACAACCATCATCAAGCAGCTCAGCAAACGCTACGATTGTTTTGAATTCTCCATATCCGCCACCTCTCGGGCTCCGAGAGAGGGAGAGAAGGATGGGGTGGACTACTACTACATCTCCTACGATGATTTCAAGACACGTGCCGCACAGGGCGACTTCCTTGAATGGGAAGAGGTTTACCAAGGCTTATGCTACGGCACCCTGAAGTCAGAAATAGAACGCATCTGGAACAACGGGCACGTGATAGTGTTCGATGTCGATGTGATGGGAGGCAAGAACCTGAAACGCTTTTTCGGCGACGCCGCACTGTCCATCTTCGTGATGCCGCCAAGCATCGAAGTGCTGGAGCAGCGTCTGCGCAGCCGCGGCACCGAGACAGAGGAAGCCATAGCAAAACGCCTCAGCCGCTCTGCCATCGAACTGAACGAGGCACCGTCGTTCGACGTGACCATCGTGAACGACGACCTGCAGACCGCCATTGACGAAGCGGTGAAAGTGATTGACCAGTTTTTGAACCAATAGCCATGCGACGCCTATTCGAACTGCTGAAACGTCTGGATTACGTGTTCGTGTTCCTCGCACTGATTGTTGTCTCCATCGTGCTCATCGTGCAGAACACCCACTATCAGCGTTCGGTCATGCTCGGATGGACCACCGCCATAGTCGGCTCATGGTCGTCTCAGGTGTCGTCATTCGGCGAATATTTCCATCTGAAAACCGAAAACGAGAAACTTGCGGCAGAAAACGCCCGTCTGCGCGCGCACCTGAACGAATCCTACATTTCCTACACGACACCCTCGTTTACCGTTGACGACACCGTTTACAACCAGCGCTACAGCTACACAGAGGCCAAGGTGATAAAGAACACTTGGACAAAACGCAACAACTACCTCATGATAAACAAGGGCAGCGCGCAGGGTGTGCATCCCGACATGGCGGTCATCTCGCCACAGGGAGTTGTCGGTGTGGTGCTGAACTGCACAAAGAATTTCGCCACTATCATGCCGGTGCTACACTCTTCCAGCCAGCACAGTGTCAGTGTGCGCCGTACCAAGACCAACGGGACACTGCTGTGGGACGGGAAAGACTACCGCTACGCCACAGTCATCGACATCCCCACAACCTACAAACTCTACAAAAACGACACCATAGTCACCTCAGGCATGGCCAACGACTTCCCAGAGGGAATACCGGTGGGATATGTCGAATCGTTCGATTCAGAGAAGAACAACGGATTCTACGAGATAAAAATCAAGCTTTCAACCGACTTCAACAAACTCGGATATGTCTATATTGTCGAGAACCGATTCCGAGCTGAGCAAGATGCACTTTTAAAGGCACTACCCGAAAAATAAGAACCCCATGCGAGGCATTGTCATAAGAAACATACTACGCTTCATTACGCTGATAGTCGTTCAAATCCTGGTCTTGAACAACATCTACCTCGGAGGCTATATCACACCGATGCTCTATGCGATGTTCATCCTCATGCTTCCCAACCGTGTCGGCCGCATATACACATTGCTGATTGCCTTCCTTCTGGGTCTTAGCATAGACGTGTGCTCCAATATGCTGGGATTCCACGCCTGCGCGACCACTGTGATGGCTTTCTGCCGCATCACCTTTGCAGAAAGAATCATCACACGAGGCGACGATGTCTATATAGACACACCCAGCATCTTCAGCGTGCAGCCGCAGTACTTCATATACTACGCCGCACTGCTGCTGTTCATCCACTCGCTGGTGTTCTTCTCGCTCGACTACTTCAACTTCGCCGACATATTCAGAATAATCATCTCATCGGCGCTTACCACGATTGCCACACTTCTGCTGGTCATTATATGGCAGATGCTGTTCAACCACAAGAAACAAAAGAGATGAAACCGTGCCGTCTTCTATTACCCCTCCTGCTTGCAGGCCTGTTGCTGTCGTTACCGACAGCGTCGGCACAGCGCATAGGACAGTGGACCCCATACCTTTCTTACAACAAGATACTGCATGTGGAGGATGCGCAGACACGTGTGTATGCCGCCACCGACAAAGGGCTGTTCTACTACGACACGGAGGACCTTACGGTAACCCCCGTCGCCAAAGGGTCGGGGCTGAGCGACATCGGTATAAGCACAATAGCCTACGACCGACAGTCACGCTCGCTGTTTGTGGCTTACAACAACGGCAACCTTGACATACTGCAGAACGACGCGACCTTCAACGTGTCGGGCATCAAACAATGGGTTTATTCGGGCGACAAAAGCATCCACTCCATAGCGTTCGACGGGAAAAAGGCCTATCTTGCCTGTGGGTTCGGACTTGTGGTGGTCAACATAAGCCGCAAAGAAATAGAGGACACATATTATTTTTCGGACGACTTCGCGGCCAACTGTGCGGTGTATGACGTAGCGTTCACCGACTCACTCATATACATATCCACCTCGAAGGGGCTTCTGCATGCGCCGAAAGGGAGCCAGGTCCTGAACATCGAGAGCACCTGGACAGCCGACGCAGCGGCCCCATGGGACACCGCCATGCCGCAGCGTCTTGCAGTTGTCGGTAACCGATTGGCGGTAACCGCAATGACCACCGACCCTACGATTCTGACCCTCTACCTTGAAACGGATGAAGGCTATGCCAAAGTAACACGAGGGGCGATTAGTTCAGTACGCGTATGCGACACCATTATGGTGGTGGCGATGTGGGATTCTGTGGCGATGTATTCGCCAAACGGGAGCCATCTGCAGACGGTCAGCCAGTTCATCTACGGCGACATACTTGCACACGACGTAATACGGACCAAGGACGGACGGCTCTGGATAGGGCACGACTGGGCAGGCATGGTGGTTGTGAGCGACGACGGATCGACGTTCACCACCGCACCCGACGGTCCCATGTCCGACAACGTATATCGGATACGCCCCATAACCGGCGGTGTGGCAGTGTGTCCGGGAGGGAAGTCGGGCGTCAACGCCAGTCTATACATAGACGGCAACATATATATATACAAGAACCACACCTGGGGTCAGCTGGACAAGTCGGGCACAACGGAATGGATTCACGACATAGTCGATGTGGCGGAGAATCCGAACGACAACCACATCCTTGCAGCAGGATCATGGGGACGAGGGCTGGTGGAGATAAAAGACAACGCAGTTCAGACAATCTATGACACCGCGAACAGCGACGGAGCCCTGGATGCCTACGTCAGCGGCAATTTCAGCACACTCCGAATCGGGTCAGTTGCCTACGACTACAACGGGACGCTATGGATGCTCAATGCCATGTCGGACAATGGGCTGGTAGCACATTACTATGACGGCACGTGGGAAGCCTTCAACACGGCTCGAGTGGTGAACGGCGCCTTAACCAACAACCTCGTTTTTGACACCTTGACAGGATATCTATGGTTTTCTGGGCGGAACAACCGAATCTTTGTGCATAACGGAGGCGACCTTATCGCATGGGTTGACCCCAACCAGGGAAGCAGACTGCAGACAGGACAGGTCAACTGCATGGTGCAGGACCAAAACGGCCATATCTGGATAGGGACGGACAAGGGAATCAAGGTGATATATGACGGCTACAAGGCCTTCGACAACGGAGGCAACGGGGAGCTGTCGCCAGTGTCGTGCTCCAACATACTCTTCTCGGAAGGGGAACTGGTGGAGTATCTGCTGGCGTACGAGTCGATTACCGCCATAGCAGTGGATGGAGCCAACCGCAAGTGGATAGGCACCGCTGCCGGCGGCCTCTACCTGCTCTCGTCCACAGGACTGGAACAGATAGAGAACTTCACGGTGGAGAACAGTCCGCTTTTCTCGAACAAGATAGTGGCCGTCGGCATACACCCCATCACAGGCGAAGTGCTCGTGGGCACTGACATGGGGCTACAGTCGTACCGCTCGACGGCGACCTACGCAGAGGCGGAACCAGAGAAGAAGATTCATGTGTTTCCCAACCCAGTAAGGCCAGAATATGACGGGCCGGTGGCGATGCGCGGATTCACACGCAACGCCATAGTGCATATTACCGACGAGGCGGGGCATGTGGTGTATAGCACCCGCGCTGACGGAGGGCAGGCGATATGGTATATACGCAACAACTCGGGAGTGAGAGTCAGCAGCGGAGTGTATTTTGTGTTTGCGTCGGACGAGGAAGGGCACAACAAGTCGGTGGGGAAAATACTGGTAATAAAGTAACGACGATGCTCATCCCCACACAGGGTCTGGTACTTCACACATCTCCCTATTCGGAAAGTTCGCTTATTGTGAAAGTCTTTACCGAGCGGCTCGGGGTACGTTCGTATATCGTGAAAGGTGCGCGGAAACCGTCAAGCCGAGTGCGACAGGCGCTGCTGCAGCCACTGTCGTGGCTCGACATGGTGGTTTACGACAATCCGCGCACTTCGCTGAACTATATCAAAGAATACACACCGATGATGCCGACTGCAGCGACAGACGCGGTGTCGAACGCCCTGCTCTTCTTCATGGACGAACTGCTGTACAGAACCCTGCGCGAGGGAGAGGCGATGCCAGAGCTTTTCAGGTATGTGGCGGAAGCTCTTGTAGGCATAGAGCGCACTGTCGCCTGCTCGCACAGGGCAACCGACGACAGGCAGACAACGGAGGTGCCCGGACGATCATCGTATTCGAACGGGCTGACGATTACAAGCATCCAATCGCTCCCCATCGTCTTTCTTATCACAATTGCGAAACACATGGGCATAGCGCCATTGGACAACTACAGTGTGCGAGAGGCAGTATTCAGCATATCAGAGGGCAAGTTTGTGAGCGGTTCGGTGCACGACATGGCAACGCCGACGGAAGCCGACATGATAGCCGAGGATTTGAGCAGCGCACTGCACCACTACCTGACGGCAGTGTATTCGGATACGGCGGCGCCGCTCTACAGCGCCCAGCTGAGGTCGCGACTGATAGCGGTGCTGATAGACTACTACAAGCACCATCTGTCGTATTTCGGCAACTTCAAGTCGCACGAGATACTGCACGGAGTGCTGTCGTGACGAGGGGAGAGTTGTTACAAGTGATGAAATATTTGTATATTTGCAAACGGAAAAGCGGCGAGAGTTCAGCCGCCAGAAATGAAATATTAACATAGCATTACTATTATTTCGCGTGACCGAAAACCCTGCAAAGTTTTAAACGGAGATAAACACAATAAATAATAGTGAGGTTCCTGATATGGGAGTCTGTATTATCATAATAGAATGCTCGCGTTATGTGAGCTTCTTTGGATAATACGGGTCTCCTTGCAGGGTTGCCCGGGTCCGCGACAAGAAGCTCTCTTTTTATCGCGACCGCCGATTGATAGCAATGCACAAATGCTATCAACCTATGCCTGGCAATGAAAACCTTCATGCAGCGATGCGGAATCGTAAAGACGAATTTTACACACAGCTCGTGGATATTGAGAACGAGTTGAAACATTATAAGGAGCACTTTCGAGGGAAAACGGTGCTGTGCAACTGCGACGACCCACGGGTGAGCAACTTTTTCCATTATTTCAGCTATAATTTCGAGCAGCTGGGGTTGAAGAAACTTATCACCACCTGCTACAAGAACCAGGAACGCGATCTGTTCAGTCAGCACAATTCGGAGAGGGCCATCTGGCTTGAGTATAATGGCGATAAAAATGGCAACCGCATCCCCGACCCAGAGGAAATAGGAATCAATTATTTGAAAGGCGATGGAGATTTCCGCTCAGCAGAGTGCATTGAGTTGCTTAAACAAGCAGATATAGTAGTCACAAATCCGCCCTTTTCACTCTTTAAGGAATACGTTGCTCAATTGATCGAATATGACAAGAAGTTTGTTATTATTGGGCATCAGAACGCAATAAAATACAAGGAGATGTTTTCTCTTTTTATGGGTAACCGAATTTGGTTGGGATATGGATTTAAGGGTAGTGCTGGTCATTTTATAAGTAATTACGAAGATGTGGCATCAGCTGGGGACCATCGTAAAGGTATGATAAGAGTTTCTGGTGTTACTTGGTTTACGAATTTGCAAATACCGAAACGAAATGAAGAGTTGATACTATACAAACAATACAACCCAGAAGATTATCCAAGATATGATAATTACGATGCCATAAATGTGGATAAAACAGCTGATATTTCTGTGGATTATGATGGAATAATGGGTGTGCCCATTACTTTTATGGACAAATATAATCCAGAACAGTTTGAGATAATAGGTTGTACGGACAGAGGAGGTGACAATCGTCCAATGGTCAATGCGATACGCTTGACAGAAAGAGCTGAAGATAGCCCTAAAATAAAAGGGAAAAAATTGTACACGCGGATTCTAATCCGCAGGAGGCAGCGGGCTGTTCCATACAATCTAGACGAAGAAATACAGTTGCCGAAGGCGGCGGAACCTAAAAACAATTAATCATTATGGAAATCAAGCTACATCAAATCAGGGTCAGAGAGCTGGTAAAGGATTACAAAGACAACGCCGAGGACGGCGTGCGTGCCTACGGTGGAAGGCTGGATGTGCGTCCGCCGTATCAGAGGGAGTTTGTCTATAAGGAGAAGCAGCGCGATGCTGTGATAGAGACGCTGACACAGGGGTTTCCGTTGAACGTGATGTACTGGGCGGTCAGGGAGGACGGGACATACGAAATCATCGACGGGCAGCAGAGGACAATCTCGATATGCCAGTATGTGACGGGGGAGTTTGCCTATATGTTCCGCTATTTCCACAACCTCAAGGACGACGAGCAGGAGCAGATACTCAACTACGAGCTGCAGGTATATCTTTGTGAAGGCACCGATAGCGAGAAGCTGAAATGGTTCAAGACCATCAATATTGCCGGAGAGGAATTGACCGACCAGGAGCTGCGCAACGCGGTGTATGCCGGCAGTTGGCTTGCCGATGCCAAAAGGTATTTCAGCAAGGGGAACTGCGCGGCCTACAACATGGCCAACAAGTATGTGAGCGGCGAGGTGAACAGGCAGGCCTATCTGGAGACGGCCATACGGTGAATTTCGGACGGCAACATCGAACCGTATATGGCAAAACACCAGCACGACGCCAACGCAGTGAAGCTGTGGAACCATTTTTCAAATGTCATAAACTGGGTGAAGGCAGTTTTCACGAGATACCGCCGCGAGATGAAGGGCGTGGATTGGGGAAACATATATGCACAATACAAAGATGGAGTATATGACCCGACGGTGATAGAGAACGAGGTGTCAAAGCTTATGGCAGACAGCGATGTGCAGAGGAAGAAGGGGATATATGAATATGTGTTTGACCACGAAGAGCGCCATCTCGACATACGAGCCTTCGACGACAACACCAAGCGTGAGGTGTATGAGAGGCAACTGGGAGTGTGCCCCGTGTGTGGAAAGCATTTCGATATAGAGGAGATGGAGGCCGACCACATCACGCCGTGGTGCAAGGGCGGACGGACTGTGGCGGAGAACTGCCAGATGCTGTGCAGAGAGTGCAACAGGAGGAAGAGCGGAAAGTAGGAGACTTGCGGAAAAGAGAGACGACGACAGGAGGAGAGAGAGACGGAGTGCGAAAGAGGGTGGCGTTGAGAGGAAGGAGAAAATGACATAAGGCTGAAAATGAGCGGGATGGGTTTTAGAGAGATGATGAAAAAAGAGTGGATTTCAGGCATTTGTAACAAGTTATAGTTCAAGCCATTATATTCTATTGGTTTTGGTCCCCTTTTGGTATCCTTTTGGTCACCTTTTGGAATGAGCTAAGGAAGGGCCGACGACGGGCTATGGAAAAACCGAGTTTGGGCCGAGCTACGGCAACGGCGGGTATGAGTTGCGGCAACGGCGGGTATAAGCTGAGGCAACGGCGAGGTCGGTTGGCGGCAACGATGGGGGCGGTTGGCGGCAACGGCAGGGTCGGAGATTGGTGTGGTGGAAGGGGCGCAATGGATGACTATGATAAATATAATGGGCAGGATGTTTCAATAATCGTTGGATTTTTGTAACTTTGCAACCTCAAACAGAAAACAATAAATAACAATAAAACTATGACACTCGAAGAATTTCAGAACGAACTGCGGATGGGCATTCCCGACCCGCTACCAGAACCACAGGCCTATGACACGACGGTGAACCACGCACCGAAACGCAAGGACATACTGACGCCGGCAGAGAAGAAGCTGGCGATACGCAACGCGCTGCGTTACTTCCCGGCAAAGGAGCACAAGATGCTGGCGAAGGAGTTTGCAGAGGAGTTGAAGAAATACGGTCGCATATACATGTACCGTCTGCGTCCGACGTACAAGATGTACGCAAGGCCGATAGAGGAGTATCCGGCGAAATGCCGTCAGGCGGCCGCTATCATGCTGATGATACAGAACAACCTGGACCCTGCGGTGGCGCAGCACCCGCACGAGCTGATAACCTACGGCGGCAACGGAGCGGTGTTTCAGAACTGGGCACAGTACAGGCTGGTGATGAAGTATCTGAGCGAGATGACCGACGAGCAGACGCTCGTCATGTACAGCGGACACCCGATGGGACTTTACCCAAGCCATAAGGACGCCCCGAGAGTGGTGGTGACGAACGGCATTATGATACCGAACTATTCGAAGCCCGACGACTGGGAGAGATACAACGCACTGGGAGTGACGCAGTACGGCCAGATGACGGCAGGCTCATATATGTACATAGGCCCGCAAGGGATAGTGCACGGCACGACGATAACAGTGCTGAACGCAGCCCGCAAGCTGGGCGGAGGCACGGCAGGAAAACTGTTCATCACCGCCGGATTGGGCGGCATGAGCGGAGCACAGCCGAAGGCCGGCGACATAGCAGGAGTGGTGTCGATTACGGCGGAAATCAATCCCTCGGCAACACAGAAGCGCTACACGCAAGGATGGGTCGATGAGGTGCACGAAGACCTCGACGAGCTTTTCGTGGCAGTAAACAAAGCGCGAGCAGAGAAGAAAGCGCGTTCGTTTGCCTACCAAGGCAATGTGGTGGACCTGTGGGAATACTGCGCCGAGAAGGGAATACAGGTGGATTTGGGCAGTGACCAGACCTCGCTGCACAACCCGTGGGCAGGCGGCTACTACCCGGTGGGTGTGACATTCGAAGATGCGAAGGTGATGATGGCCGAGAAACCCGAACTGTTCAAAGAGAAGGTGCAGGAGTCGCTGCGTCGCCATGTGGCAGCGGTGAACAAGCTCACCGCCAAAGGAATGTACTTCTTCGACTATGGCAACGCTTTCCTGCTGGAGAGCAGTCGTGCAGGAGCCGACATCTGGAACGAGGACAAGACGGCATTCCGCTACCCGTCGTACGTGCAGGACATCATGGGGCCGATGTGCTTCGACTACGGATTCGGCCCGTTCAGGTGGGTATGCACAAGCGGCAAGCCGGAAGATCTGGACAAGAGCGACCACATAGCGATGGAGGTGCTGGGCGAGATAGCAGCGACGGCGCCGAAGGAGATACAGCAACAGATGCACGACAACATACAGTGGATAAAAGGAGCCAAGGAGAACCACCTGGTGGTGGGGAGCCAGGCCCGCATACTGTATGCCGACTGCGAAGGGCGCACGAAGATAGCGGCCCGCTTCAACGAAGCGATAAAGAAAGGCGAGATAAGCGCCCCGATAGTGCTCGGTCGCGACCACCACGATGTGAGCGGCACGGACAGCCCGTTCCGTGAGACCTCGAACATATACGACGGGTCGAACCGTTGCGCCGACATGGCCGTGCAGAACGTGATAGGCGACTCGTTCCGCGGAGCGACATGGGTGAGCATACACAACGGAGGCGGCGTAGGCTGGGGCGAAGTGATGAACGGAGGCTTCGGCATGGTGCTTGACGGCAGCGAGGCGTGCGACCGCAGGCTGCGGATGATGCTGCACTGGGATGTGAACAACGGCATCAGCCGCCGCAGCTGGGCAAGGAACGAAGGAGCCATGTTCGCCATCAAGAGAGCCATGGAGATGTGCCCCGAACTAAAGGTGACTATGCCAAACCTGGTGGACGACGAAGTGCTGGAAGGACTTTTCTGAATGGCGAAGAGGGACGAACGATGAAACGCAAGAAAGCCGCCAAAGGGCTCACGACACTGCCCCAGGGCTATGAGCGGGTGATGCTCATAGAGCTGAAGGCCAACGCCAAGGAAGGGACTCCGCTGTATGTGCGCTATGGAGGCACGGGGATGGAGCCCATGCTGAAAGGCGGGAAAGACAGGGTGTACGTGGTGCCCGTGACGGCCGACTACGAGCCGAAGCGACTTGACGTACTGGCTTTGGAGGAGGACGGGAAATGCGTGTTTCGGCGGTTCTTGCGAACGGAGGGAAACCTATATGTGGTGAGAGGAGACTCGTGCTATGCAGAAGAGCGGATAACGCGGGAGGCGATAGTGGGAAGGCTGAAAGAGGTGGAGCGTCCCAACGGCAGCCGCATCACGTGCGAAAGCGACGCCTGGATGAAACGGTCGGAAAAAGTGGTGAGGCGCAGAAGCTCGATGAACAGGTTCAGAGGGCTGTTTGAAGGCAAACGTGGCAAATATTGGGCAGCAGGTTATTATGCGCTCCTGCTGATTGTAATGTGGATGCCGCTTGGAGAGATAGCCTTGGACAACCTGATACTGGGACTGCGGCCCGACCACCTTTTCCATGCCTCGATATACTGCTTCAGCGCGTACTTTCTGTGGATACTCTGCGGAAGGAGACCGAAGCGAGGAGCATGGATGACTCTGATATGGCTGGGAAGCCTGGCCATAGGCGTGGCGACGGAATACGTCCAGCGGTTGTTGCCATACCGGTCGTTCGACGTGAACGACCTATTGGCCAACGGCATAGGAGTGACGCTTGGGTGGCTGGTGCTGGCAGCCGCGGTGACGCTGAACAGCAGGAAAGAAGGCAACCACGGAGGATGAATTTCGACCAACAGTATATGCGATTCACACTTTTTGTGTATTTTTGTAGTCTAAAACATAGTCAGCGCCGAAGCTGAACGCCAACAGAAAGGAGAACCAGATGCCTAAATATCTAGTCGTTACACCAACCTACAACGAAAAAGAGAACATTGAGAACATCATACGCAAGGTGTTTTCGCTGCCCATCGGTGCGCACATGCTGATAGTGGAAGACAACTCGCCCGACGGGACGGCGGATATAGTGAAGAGGCTAATGGGAGAGTTTGGCGACCGCCTGTTCATCATGGAACGCAAAGGAAAGATGGGGCTTGGGACGGCATACCTGGCAGGATTCAAGTGGGCACTGGAACATGGATATGACTACGTATGCGAGATGGACGCCGACTTTTCGCACAATCCGGACGATTTGCCGAGAATGTTCGGCGCCTGTGAGGAGGGAAAGGGCGACGTGATAATCGGATCGCGATATGTTGACGGAAAGATAAGCGTGGTGAACTGGCCGATGGGAAGGCTGATAATGTCGTATTACGCGTCGGTGTATGTAAGATTGGTGACTGGGATGAAGGTGTATGACGCGACGGCTGGATTTGTGTGTTATAGCCGGAAGGTGCTGGAGAAGATGAAGTTCGAGAAGGTGAAGTTTGTGGGATATGCGTTCCAGATAGAGATGAAGTACACGGTGACGAAGCTGGGATACAGAATCCACGAGATACCGATTGTGTTCACAGACAGGGTGCTGGGCGAGAGCAAGATGAGCATGAAGATATTCAAGGAGGCGTTTTTCGGAGTGTTCTCACTGCGGTTCAGAGACTGGCGAAGCTATTGAGATGTCAGTCAGGGATGTTTTTTTCATAATAGAAATACCAAACAAGCAGATACCATGAAAAGAGTTTTAGTTTTAGCTGTTCTTTTTCTTACTACGGCAGCCGTCTATGGACAGGACAAGGTGTTGGAATGGAAACAGCTGATGGACTACAGCCTGTATCCACAAAGACAGATACGCGGCATTGTCTTTGAACCAGGGACAGAACGCGTGATGTACACGAGAGGAGACGAGACATACGTGTATGACGGCAAAACCACGAAGGTGCTTGCGCCAGAACAGGTGGAGGAATACAAGGAGATGCTGAAGCCGGAAGAGGACAAGCGAGTGGAGATAAAGGACGGCAACCTGTATGTGGACAAGAAACTGGTGGAAAACGGCGACGGGTACAACATAGTGCTTGGCGAGAGCGTGCACCGCAACGAATTCGGCATAAACGGAGGAATATTCTGGTCGCCCAGAAAGACGAAGGTAGCGTTCTACCGTATGGACCAGAGCATGGTGAAAGACTACCCGATAGTGAACACCAAAGCCCGCGAAGCAGAGGCAAAGCCGATAAAGTACCCGATGGCTGGAATGAAGAGCCACGAGGTCACGATAGGGGTGTATAACGCGTTGACGCTGAAAAAGGTCTATCTGCAGACCCGCAGGGACGAGAGCGTCAAGGAAAAAGAGATGTATCTGACAAACATAGCATGGAGCCCAGACGAGAAATACATCTACGTGGCGAAGATCAACAGAGAGCAGAACCGCATGTGGATGGAGCGGTATGACGTGGCGACCGGGACACGAGACAAAGTGCTGTTTGAAGAAAAGAACGAAAGGTATGTGGAGCCTGTGGATGCTATGATCTTCACCCCCAAGGGAGACCAGTTTCTGTGGTTCTCGATGAGAGACGGATACAAACACCTGTATCTCTACAACACAGACGGCGAGGTGGTGCGACAGGTGACAAAGGGGAAGTATGAAGTGGAAGGGTTCATCGGGTTCGACCAAAGCGGAGAAAACATCTTCGTATATGCCAACAAAGACAATCCGGTAGGGCGTGACGCCTACAAGGTGAATCTGAAAAGCGGCAAGATGGAGTGCCTGACCAAACCGCGCAACGGGAAGCCCTACGGAACCCACACGATAGTGATGAGCGACGACCGCACCCGCTACGTGGACCTCTGGAGCAGCGTGGAGATGCCAACGAGAGCAGACTACCGCATCGTGGGAGGGAACGGACCGGAGAAAACCCTCCACACCTCTGAAAATCCGCTGGAAAAATACGCCATGCCCACATACGACATAGGGACCATCAAGGCCGCCGACGGCGAGACAGACTTGTACTACAGACTGATAACGCCACCGGGAAAGAAGGCAGGAAAGAAATACCCGACGTTGGTTTACGTTTATGGCGGCCCCCACTCACAGCTGGTGACCGACAGCTGGATGGCTGGAGCCAACCTTTACTTCACCTTTCTGGCACAGCATGGATACGTGGTGTTCACCCTCGACAACAGGGGTACGGACAACCGCGGATTCGAATTTGAAAGCTGCATTCACAGACAACTGGGACAAATTGAGCTTGCCGACCAGATGGCAGGAGTCGATTTCCTGAAAACGCTGCCTTATGTCGATCAAGAGCGTATAGGAGTGGAAGGATGGAGCTTTGGAGGATTCATGACCATCACGATGAAGCTGGCTCACCCCGAGATCTTCAAGGTGGCCTGCGCCGGAGGTCCTGTGATCGACTGGAAATGGTATGAAGTCATGTATGGCGAACGCTATATGGACACCCCTCAAGAGAACCCAGATGGATATGAGAAGGCATCGTTGTTGAACAAAGCAAAGAACCTCGACGGGAAGCTGCTGATAATACACGGTTGCGAGGACAACACGGTGGTGTGGCAGCACTCGCTGGAGTTCATCGAGAGGTGCATCAACAACTACAAGCAGGTGGACTATTTCGTCTATCCGCACCATGAGCACAACGTCATGGGCAAAGAGAGGGTGCACCTGTATAAGAAGATGTTCGACTACTACGAAGACTATCTGAAAAAGTGATTAGACAATAGCAATCCATATTTATACAATGTTTACAGGAATAATTGAAACCACCGCACGGGTGGTGAAAATAGAGAAAGAGAACAGCAACTATCACTTCACCCTGGAGGTGCCATTCGGCGACGAGCTCTCCATCGACCAGAGTATGGCGCACGACGGGTGCTGCCTGACGGTGGTGAAGGTTGACAAAGAGAAGAAGCAGTATGTGGTGACGGCAATGGACGAAACCATGCTGAAGACCAACCTCGGAAGCTGGCAAGTGGGCACAGAGGTGAACGTGGAGCGTTCGATGCGTATGGACGGACGTTTCGACGGACACATAGTGCAAGGCCATGTCGACCAAACGGCCACCTGCACCAAGGTGGTGGACGACAACGGAAGCTGGCGCTTCTACTTCGAGTATGACGCAAAGAACGCCCCCTCGATAACGGTGCCCAAAGGGAGCATCTCGATAAACGGAGTGAGCCTTACGGTGGTTGACAGCGAGAAAGGGATGTTCTCGGTGGCGATAATACCTTACACCTACAAGGTGACCAACTTCCACAACTTCAAGCCAGGAACAGTGGTGAACATAGAGTTCGACGTGTTCGGAAAGTATGTGCAGCGACTGCTGGAAGAGTACGTCAAGCAGGGAGTGATTAGTGGTCAGTGATTAGTGAATTGACAATGGTAAGGCGCTGACAAAATCGCACAATCCTTGTCAACCTATCAACATCCACCCTATCATCTTTTCATTTTTTCAAGCTAAGGCAACCTTTTAAACGTAAAACATATCAACTATTAGAAATCATGTGCGGAATAGTAGGATATATAGGATCTAAAGAAGCATACGAGATATTAATCAAAGGACTCCACCGTTTGGAGTACCGCGGATATGACAGTGCGGGAATAGCACTTATAAACGGCAACCGAGAGCTATCGGTATATAAGGCCAAAGGCAAAGTGTCGGCGCTGGAAGACTCAGTAGCCGAGAAAGACACGACGGGCACCATCGGCATCGCCCACACCCGTTGGGCAACGCACGGAGAACCCAATGTGGTGAACGCGCACCCGCATTATTCGCAGTCGAAAACCCTCGCTCTGGTGCATAACGGCATCATCGAGAACTACAAGACGCTGCGGGAAGTGCTGGTGAAACACGGTTACAAATTCGACAGCGAGACAGACACAGAGGTGCTGGTGGAGCTGATAGAATACATGAAAGAGTCGCACGGATGCGACCTCGTGAGAGCCGTTCACCTGGCGTTGAAGAACGTGGTTGGAGCCTACGCCATAGCAATACTCGACAAAAACAACCCCAACCGCATCATAGCAGCGCGTAAGGGAAGCCCGCTGATAGTGGGAATCGGAGGTACGAAGGAGGGAGAGACACCCGAATTCTTCCTCGGCAGCGACGCCACACCGATTATTGAATACACCGACCAGGTGGTATATCTGAAAGACGAAGAAATCGTAGTGCTGAACCGCGACGGGAGTTATGAGATAACCAACCTGAACAATGTGCAGCAGACACCGCAGTTGCAGACACTTCAGGTGAGCCTTGACCAGCTGGAGAAGGGCGGCTATCCGCACTTCATGCTGAAAGAGATACACGAGCAACCGAAAGCGCTGCGCACCTGCATAGGAAGCCGCATAAACAAACGCCAGAAAGACGTGATATTGAGCGGCATCATCGATCATAAGGACAAGTTTCTCAAAGCACGCCGTATCATCATCTGCGCCTGCGGCACATCGTGGCACGCAGCCTTGATAGGCAAGTATTTCATCGAAGAGGCAGCACATATACCCGTCGAGGTGGAATACGCCTCGGAGTTCCGCTATCGCAATCCCGTCATCTTCCCCGACGATGTGATGATAGCGGTGTCGCAGTCGGGGGAGACGGCCGACACACTGGCAGCCATAAAGCTGGCCAAGGAGAAAGGCGCGTTCATCTACGGAGTGTGCAACGTGATAGGATCGTCGATAGCGAGGGAAGCCGAGTCGGGCACATACATACACGTAGGTCCTGAAATCGGAGTTGCATCGACGAAGGCGTTTACCGGACAGGTGACGACATTGTCGCTGATAGGCCTTGCCATCGCAAAAGAGAAGAAGACACTCAGCGACGAGATATACACCATGCTGGTCGATGAGCTGAACAACATCCCAGAAAAGATGCAGTGGACGCTGGACAACAACAAAGGGATAGACAATTTCGCCCAGATGTTCACCTACTGCAAAAACTTCATCTACCTTGGACGCGGATACAACTACCCAGTGGCTTTGGAGGGCGCCTTGAAGCTGAAAGAGATAAGCTACATCCATGCCGAAGGCTATCCCGCAGCCGAGATGAAGCACGGCCCCATCGCGCTGGTGGACGAGGAGATGCCGGTGGTGGTGATTGCACCGAAACGCGGAATGTACGACAAGGTGGTGAGCAACATACAGGAGATCAAATCACGCAAAGGAAAGATTATCTCGGTGGTTACCGAAGGCGACGAGACGGTACGCGTGTTGAGCGACTACTGTTTCGTGATACCCGACACGCGCGACTGCTTCGTGCCGTTGCTGGCGGTACTGCCGTTGCAGCTGCTGTCGTACTATGTGGCCGTTGCCAAAGGACGCAACGTCGACCAACCCCGCAACCTTGCGAAGAGCGTGACAGTGGAGTAAAAAACTGAACGTACTTAGTTTCTCACTGCGCAGGCGTATATTTCGAGGAAATAGCTGCGCAGTTTTTCTTTGTCGAGCGACGGATTGTCGCTCAATACAGATTCCAAACGGCTTCGGAACTCTGCGAACTGGTCGGAGGTGTATCGGTCGGCGAAGCGGCTTGTGCCGTTCTTGATGTCGCAGGCGATATAGTTGTTTGGCGAGATATGGTATCCGGCGTTTATCCGTCTGTCAAGTAACAAAGCGAGTGCGTCGCAGAAGTCGTTGCGGGTGGCAGGCAGCTGCGACAGCTCTTCTTCGGCAACTGGCTTGCCTATCGTTAGATGCACAACACCTTTGGGTTGCATGATGCCGGTAACCACACTGACGAGGTCCTCGTTCTCGGCTTTCACATATTTGCCGTCAACGGTCTTGCTGCGTTCTATGGCCTTCAGGTGGTCGCACGGCTCCCACTCGTAGGAGATGGTGAGCGGCACAATATTGAGGTTGGCGTAGGCTGCGACAAGGTCCTTGTAAGGCGACGCCATGCCGAGCATCTTAATCAGTGCGGGGTCGGTGACGTCGCGGCCGTCCTTGGTGCGTCCGCCGCGCTGAGCAATCCATATTGACTCGTTGTCTTCGAGTATGGAGCTGTTGATATAGTCTGAAAGGTGCGCCAATGCAGCATAAAAGCCCTTGGCCGTACCGCCGCGCTCGGTGCGGAACATCTTGTTGCAAAGACCCAGCTCTCGCAGAAACTCGTTCTTCATCAGGTTCGAGCCAAATGTGATGCGGGTGGTTGACATCCCGTGTGTGTCAAGGATGCATTGCAAAAGGTAGGCGTCGAGCACTATGTCTCGGTGGTTGGAGATGTAGAGACAGGCCTTGCCTGGCTGGATATGTTCCAACCCTGAGAAGGCGAACGATGTCATGGTCTTGGCGATGACGTTCTTCATTCCGCGCACCATCACCCTGTGCTGCAGGTCGGGCGTATCCTTTATGCTGTCAAGCAGCGCTATGAATTCGTCAAACGACAAGTCCGGGAAGGCGTATGACGCCACTGGTTTGAGTTCGTTGAATTGCTCTATACGTTTCAACGCCTGGAGCATCTCGGCGTCGGTGTAGTGTCGTATGTCGTCGAAACGGGTCATATTATTGCATTAGTGGTTTCGTGTGTCGATGAATTTGATTGGTTTGCGACTTTTGGGCGGAAATATCGTCCGGCGGAGTTCCTCGTCGGGCAGCACTTCGATGTTGGGTGCCACTCGGATGCGTGAGCGGAAGCTGTCTTTCAGTTCTTTCACGACGTCGTCGATTGCCTGCTGCTGACTCTCCATACGAAGGCTTATCTTCACCACCACATCGTCGGTACCGGCATCGCTGGTGCGTACCACCACACAGTAGTTCTCAACATATCCGCAGTTGTCGAGCACGTCGTTGATGGCAGGCGGATAAAGCGTGGTGCCTTTGAGTTTTATCATGTTGTTCTTGCGACCCACCAGCGGCGAAAGACGGTATGAGTTGCGACCGCAGCAGCACTGTTCTACATGCTTGGCCGCCATGTCGCCCGTACGGAAGCGCAGCAGTGGCATGGCCTCCACTCCGAGTGTCGTCACCACCACTTCGCCCACCTCGCCGTCAGGCACGGGCTGGTTGTCTTCGCCGATAATCTCGACGATAATCAACTCTGGATGCACATGCCCTCCCAGGCCATACTCACATTCCGAGAAGGTGGCTCCCATCTCGGTTGAGGAGTAGGTGGCGAAGAGATCCACATCCCATTTCTCCTTTATGCGCCGACCCAGCAGGTTGAGGCTGAAATCCTGCTCTCGAAGCCCCTCTCCTATCCCGATGATGCGGCGCACGCTGCTGCCGCGATAGTCGATGTTGTGTTCCTCTGCATACTGCAGCAGTTTCAGTATGAACGACGGCACGCACATCAGCGTATCGGGATGCAGCCTGCGAATCGTGTCCCATTGCAGTTCGGGGATGCCGTTGCCCACGCGTATCACCGACGCACCCAATTCGCGGATGCCGAGGAAGTAGGCCAGCCCTGCCATGAAACGCTTGTCGAGCGTGGTCATGAGCTGCACTATGTTGCCTGGCGCGAGGCCGGCACACTGGAACGACTTGCGCTCGTTGTAGGCCAGTCGCTGCAGATCCTTCTCGGTGCAGCCGAAGGTAACGGGGTCGCCCAGGGTGCCCGATGTGGTTATATAGTCGATAATCTTCTCTTTAGGGCAGCAGCGGAAGTCGTCGTTGTAGAGTTGCAGGTCTTTCTTTTCGGTGAACGGTAGCTTGGTCAAATCCTCTATATGCCTTATGCTCTCTATATCCGCCTCCGCATTGGCAAACACTCGCTGATAGTATGGCGAGTTGGCTTTGAGATAAGCAAGTGCGTCTGCAAGCAGTCCCTCTTGGAATGCTTTTATTTCGGCTCTCGATTGAAATTCTATGTCGGTCATTGTTGTTATTTGATTGCATTAAACCATTTCAGGAACTCCTCTTTCCACGGGCGGCACTCTGCAGTCCCTTTGTTCGGGTTGACCCCGAAGCCGTGGCCTCCGGTCTTGTATTGTATGTATTTATGCCTGACACCCTGGGCGGTGAGGGCGGAATCAAGCAGCATGCTGTTACGGTAATCCACCACCGGGTCGTCAACACAGTTGACCACAAACACGGGCGGGCAATCTGTCGGCACATGCCGTTCGAGCGACAGCGAGTCGCGCAGCCTCTCGTCGCGCCAGCCCTTATCGCCGAGCAACCCTCGCCTTGAACGGCGATGCACGCAATCCTCGGTCATGGTCACCACTGGATATATCGGTGCGACAAACAGCGGCTTGTACTCCCTCTCGAAGCACCCCATCGTCATCACCAGATGGCCGCCTGCCGAGAAGCCCATCATGCCGATGCGCTTGGTGTCGATATTGTATTCTTTGGCGTGGTCGTTAAGCCACCGCAGCGCGGCGTGTGCGTCGTTGAACATGTCGGGCTGCTGCCTTCCGCGGCAGATGGTGCGGTAGTGCAACGCCCACGCCCACCAGCCTGCCACCCGGTAGCGCAGCACGTATGCGCTGAACCCCTGGCTCTGGAGCCACCGCGCCACCTCCTGGCCTTCGCCCTCGTAGTCGAGCCAGCAGTAGCTGCCACCAGGACAGACGACCACCGTTGCTATCGGGTTCTCCACCGGATAGCACTCCAGCGTCACCTTCCGCTCCGACCGGTTCTTCGAGTCGGGATAGAGGTGGACGGTCTCCTGCGCCGTCAATCGCGGCATCACCGCCATGAACACCAACACCAGTATGCACGACCATACTTCCCAGCGGCTTTGCAGTGGCTTTGCAGTGACTTTGCAGTGGCTTTGGTATGACCTTTCGTCGCCATGGCTTTGACATGGCTTTGACATGGCTTTGATATGGCTTTGATATGGCTTTGATGTTTTCATTTTCCCGAAACCGCTATTGATTTGTCTCTTTCTCGCTTTTCAACTCATAGTGCAGGTTAGCCGGCAGCCTGTTCACGTTGCTCGCCACCAGATAGTCGTCCTCATTCTCAAATCGCACATGGTATTCCGTCCCCTTGTGCGCCAACGCCCGCAGCAACGCCACCTCGCCCTGCCCGCTCACCTCCGGCGCCTGTCCTTCATACGCTTTCAGCGCCTTGCGGCAGCGGCGGTAGATGTCGCGCCCTTTGTAGAGGTACTGGTATCGCACGTAGGGAATGAAATACCGCTCGTCCTCTATCTGCTCTGCCATCCGCGCCATCTGCTCCTCATAGTGTGTCCGCATGTTCGACGCTATTGTCTGGGCATCTGTGTCGCAGAAGCTGTCATACCCCATCCTCTCTCCTATCTCCACCGTGATTCTGCCCTCTCGCAGCAATATGTCGCTCTTCGGCATCACATCGCCCGCGCCGTGTATATACAGCGGCAGTATGTCCACTCCGAGTTCCTTGGCCAGCTGGAACGCCCCCTTGTGCATGCGCCCTATCTTGCCGTCCATCGAGCGCGTACCCTCTGGAAACACCATCACCGAATAGCCTCTTTCTGTCAAGTTCCTCAGTTTCGGCACCAGCTGTTCGTAGCCCTTGCTCACGGGATAGAACTGCGCATAGCGTATCACCACCCCGTACAGCGGGTCGTGCCACACCCAGTCGTTGGTCAGCACCACTATCTTCGGGTGCAGCATCAGCACCGCCTCCAAATCGAGATGCGACCTGTGGTTGGCCACAATCACAGCCGGCTTCACGAACCGTTCGCCGTGTGGGTTTTCAACCGATGTCTTCACCTTCGGTAGCATTTTCAGCCCCACCTTCATCATAAACTGCAGGAACCTGTGATAGTTTAGCTGCGCCCGTTCTCCATTGCCGCACACAAGCCTATACACCCATGTCAGCGGCGAGACAATCAGCATCGACACCACTCCCATCACTCCCAATACATATACCGTATATACCAACCTCTCGAACGTTATCGGCACCTCCCTGCGCACCCCTCTCTTCATCGTAAGCCAACGGAATATCAGCGGCGGCAGGTAGCACGCCATCAGTATCACCGTGAACATGCCTATCACCGCCACCTCACCCAGCGACCGCATGGCAGGGTGTTTGGCGAACACGAGCACTCCTATGCCCACAAACATCAGCGCCGCCGAGATTATCACACTGCGGCGGTAGCTACGCAGCCGTTTCTTGCCGTAGGCGTATTCATACATCAACCCCTCGGTTATGAATATCGTGTAGTCGTCGCCCTGGCCGAAGATGAACGTGGCGAGTATGATGTTCACTATGTTGAACTTCACCCCTGCTATGTCCATCATGCCCAGAATCCACAGCCACCCCACGGCCAGCGGTATGAACGACAATATAGCCAGTTCGATGCGTCCGAGCGACAGCCACAGGAAGAAGAACACCACAAATCCGCAGACATACAGTATGTAGTTGAAGTCGTCCTGCAGGTCGTTCACCAGGTTCGACCCCACGTCAGTCACGTCAAATGCGAAGTTCGACTCTCCAGCAGCCTCGCGTATCATGGCTTTGGTCTTTTGTGCTTCGCTGCTATCGACCTCCACAAAGCTCACTATCGAAACTCCCTTGTCTGTCTTGATGATATGTCCCGTGCAAAGGTCGGCGACTTCGGGCTCTTTCTTGTCTATATCCCATACCTCATACGGGAGTTCCATCCTCTCGTAGAACGGTTCAAACGCTCCGTCGGCAAACCCCATCGCCGCCGCCTTGCGTCTTACCGTCTCGGCCAGGGTGCCGTTGTTCTCACAGAAGCTCTGCCAGCGTTCCCACGACTCATCCTGCCGCACCGTCGATGGCAAGAGACCATCCACGCCGCTCACCTTATAGCCTTTGAGCGACTCCATAAGCCTCTCGTTGGCCACAAGTGCCGAATCGAGGCTCTCTCCTTCCGACACCACGTATATCACGCTCTTTTCCGAACGTTTTTCTCCTTCGCCGCTCAGCAGCCTCAGGTCCTCGCGCTGCTGTGCGGTCATATAGTTTATGTTGTGCAGGTCTGCGTCGAACTGCGTCTTGGTGCTGAGCCACCCGAACACAACGGTGAGCACCACTACCAGCACAAACGCAACCGTCCGCAGGAGTTTTTGATTGCTTGAGTGTCTGAGTGTCTGAGTGTCTGAGTGATTGAGTGACTGTGTGCCTGATTGCTCTGCATGAGGCATTGATTCCTTACCATCCGACGACTTCCGTTTCCCGCTTGCCGCCACGTGCGGCAGCCACACCATCACCACCACTATGGTCCCCACCAGCATCAGCGCCCCGAACAGCCCCAAGTCGCGCATCGCCTCGGCCTTCACGAACATCAGGCAGGCAAAGGCGCTAACCGTCGTTATGTTGCCTGTCACCAACGGCTCGACCATTTCCTTGAGCGATGCGCGCTTGTCGGTGTGGTCGCGTATGTGGTCGAGGTAATGCAGCGGATAGTTCACCGCTATGCCTATCAGCACCGACCCGATGCCTATCACTATCACCGAAAGGCTCGGCTTCACCAGCGCTATCACTCCCAAGGCGAACAGCCATCCTACGGCCACGCTCGCCGCCAGCCACACTATGTTGCGCTTGCGCCCCATGGTGAACATCAGTATCGCCATGATGAACACCGAGGCGATGACGAGGCCTATGATGCTGTCGCGTTTTATCTGGCTGGCGTTGGTGGCTGCTATAAGTCCTGCACCGACGGCGCTTATCCTCACCTCCGGCATCTGGCTCTCCACCGAGTCGCACACCGCCTCTATCTGCTTTGACAATCGGCCGTAGGCGCGGGTGTCCGACGAGGCGAAGGGTACATGGATGAAAGCGTACCCGTTGCCGGCCGAATCCATTACGAACCCCTCTTCCACACTGTATTTCTCGCCGAAGCCAAGAGCCGAAAGCCGCTGCAGGGCGGGCGAGAAAAGGTTCAGCGGGTCAGCCGATATCGCCTGCAGCGCCATGCCCGACATCGGGAACGCCAGCATCTGGCGTATGTTTTCCAGGCAAGTGTCTATATATCCCTGACGGGCCAGCAGCGAGTCGATTCTGTCGTAGTCGGCCTGTGTAAGGTGTATGGCGATGTTTTCGCCTATGGCGTCCATCGCGTCGAGCACCCTGCTTTCGTCAACCCGGCATTCCAGCACCACGCCGCTGTCGGTCTCTCCGCCCGTCGCCCACATTTCGTCAAACAGCTCCATGGCCTCCATGACGGCCTCGGGTTCGCCAGCTTCAGCCTGTCTGAATATCACCGTCACACGCCCTTGGTCGCCCAGCTGGTTGTACACCTTCGTGTAGCGGCCGTTCTCCTCGCTCTGCGGCAGGAAGTCGGCTATGTTCTCGCCATACTTCAACCTGAAGCTGAGCAGCACCGCCACCACCACCGTCGCCACCACCGTCAATGCCGCCAGCCAGCGGTGTTTTGCAAAATAGTCATATATGGCAAGTATCAGACGAGTCATGGGTTGTTGTCATTTTTTGATTGATGCATTCAGTTTACGCACCAACATTGAGGGGTAGCCGTATATCAAAGCTGCGAAAAACAGCACCGTGTTGAGCGCGAATATCCTCATAAAGTCGGCAAATGGCCTGAAGTGGCTCACCCTCTCCCCTTTCGGTGCGTAATACACCCTCACCGGGGCCTCGCGCAGCTTCACGCCGCGCCATGCCGAAAACACCAGCATCTCCAACTCTGCCTCGTAGCGGTTGGTGATAAACCTGCGGCTGGGCATACACGAGAGCGTGTACAGGCGGAAGCCCGTCTGTGTGTCGCTCAGCGGCTGCCACGTCTGCACATGGAACCAGAAGTTGCCGAACCTGTTGGCAAACCTGTTGCCCTTCGGCATCCCCTCTGCCGAGAGGTTGCGGCTGCCCACCACGATGATTCGCTTCTCGCCAGCGGCAATCTCCTTCTCTGCCACGGCGGTCAGGTTGCCTATGTCCTCGGGAAAGTGTTGCCCGTCGCTGTCGAGCGTCACCGCGTAGTCGTATCCCAGACGGCGTGCCTCGGCAAATCCCTCGCACAGCGCGTAGCCCTTGCCGCGGTTTTTTTCATACGAGACCACCGACACTCGGTCATTGTCGGCATAGCGTCCAAGAATCTCCGACGAGCGGTCGGTGCAGCCGTCGTTCACCACTATCACGTGCCCTTCCATAGCCTCCAGCGTGCGCTCTATCACCCCAGCCAATGTCCCCTGGTTGTTATAAGTAGCTATGATTGAACAAAACGTCATTACTATCCTAAAAACACAATGTTACTAATGTCAATTCACCAATCACTATTCACTAATCACCACCTTCATCTTCTCAAACTCTATCGTCGTGCTGTTGCCGTCCTTTTCGGTCAGCACCATCTTCCTCACCGTGCCGTCGCTCTTGGCGAAGGTTATATCCACCGCCGACATCATGCGCTGCATGTCACGGCGTTTCGGCTTGGCCTTGAGGTTGTAGGTCTTGCCCTCGTCATACAGTTTGAAGTCGAAGACCTTCTCGTCTGCCACCTTGCCGCCCTGCAGCATGTCGCTAACCATGCCGGCGATGCCCTTGGCCATGCGGTTCCTGCCGTTGCTCACCCCGTCCACGCTCATTGTCGTGCCGTTGATTTCTATCACCTTCGCCTGTGGCTTCTCATACTCCCAGCGTATCGTGCCGCCGCGTTTGAACGCAATGCGCCCACCCGACTCCACCGTCTCTTTCAGCAGCGTCGTCGTGCGTGTCTGCCGAAACTGCCCGGTGAACGACTTTATGGCCTTTGTCTTCCCCTCCAGCTCCGTCACTGCCGTCGCTCGCTCCTTCCCGGTCAACTCTCGCGTCCCCTGCGCACAAACAGCGCCCCAAACCGCCAGCAACAGCACCAACAAACCCAAACCATTTCTTTTCATATCACTCCAAACTTGAAACTAAAAACTAAAAACTTGAAACTTGAAACTAAAAACTATTTCATGATGAAAAAGCAGCCCGCCACGATAAGCACCACCCCTATCCAACGCACTGCGGGCACGTTCTCGCCAAACACCACTATCGCCGCCACCATCCCGAAGATATAGCCCAACGCCGTGAGCGGGTAGGCCTGGCTGAAAGGGTAGTGTCGCAGTATGTAGAGCCACAGCACGGTGGCACACCCGAAACAAACTCCCATAGCCGCCAGCCACCAGTCGGTCACCACGGCCTTGAAATAGCCCCACGTCCAGCTGAACTTCGGCAGCGCCTTCATCGCTATCTTGAGCAGCACCTGCCCCCCCGCCAGCAGCCCGCTTTGCAGGCACACCAGCGCCCCCATCTTCAACACCTCGCCCGTCATACCTCGGCCTCGTTGCCCAATATCGATTTCACCTCTTCCACCGGCAGCCTGCGATACATGTGCTGCTTGTCGGCATTGAAATCCACTTCGAAATACTCTTCGTCGTAGAACGAAAGCTTCGAGTTCGTGTTGGGGGTGCACTCTATATACACCACCTCGTCCAGCTTCAGCCCCTTGGCCTCGCATATCTGCTCTGCCAGCGACCGCCCGGCGTATGTCACCGATGTGCCTGGATTGTCCTGGTACAGCTCTGTCACCACCACATACGTCTTGCCTCCCACCTCGCGCAACTTAAGCCCGCAGCTCGACGGCATGTCCCACTGCCCCTTGAACTCGAACACCTCGTCGTAATATCTTTCTTGTACTTTCATGATTATCTCTTAAAACTCAATACTTGAAACTTAAAACTTAAAACTTGAAACTCCACTAAACATTCTGGTGCGGCGCACGCCTATCGACTTCCTTGCCGAACGACTTGTTGGCCAGCGCGCGGTTTCTCGGCACGTATGTCCCTTCCTCCATCTCGCGCAGCGCCACGTTGCAGAACAGCCTGAACATCTTCGATTCCTGCGTCTCCGACGCATAGAAGCTCTTCCACGCATACTCATACACATCCTGCAGCTCGTCGGGCGTCATCTTCGCCGGCTGAAACACCACCTGTCCGGCGTTGTAGTGGTTCCAGTCGAAGTCGAATATACGTCCCTGTCGCAGCAGGTCGTCATAGCCCTTCGTGTGCGGAAACGGTGTCATCACCGTGAACTCCGCCAAGTCAAGGTCTATCTCTCCAAGGAAGTCTATAAGCCGCTTGCAGTCGTCCACCGACTGGTTGTCCAACCCCAGCAGTATCGTCCCCTCCACACCTATGCCGTAGTCGTGGTAGCGCTTCACGCGCTCTTTGATATAGTCCGAAGTGTCATACACCGCCTGATACACATACCACGCGCCTGCCTTCGCCGCAAGGTCCAGCACCTCGGGGTCATCCTCTATCGTATGGCTTATCCACTTCTTCTTCAGCGGCGCTATCGCCCTGAACAGCTCCTTCTCCCACTCCTTGTCCTGCGCCAGCGAGTTATCCACTATGAACAGTCGGTTGTTCTCTATCCCTGCCATATCCTCCACCACCTTGTCAATCGGACGCGGCCTGAACTTCCGCCCTCCAAGATACGACACCGCGCACGGGTAGCAGCTGAAACGGCACCCTCTCGACGCATGGAACAAGTCCACCATCTGCACCCCCTTGTGGTTGTACAGTTCACGCTTGTACAGGTCTCTGCGGCACGGCCCCACCGACTCTATCGGCGGCTGGTTGCCCATATAGTTGTACACCTTCTTCAGGCACCCGTTCTTCCAATCCAGCACCTGCTGCTCCGACCGCCCCTCCGACTCGCCGAGGAAAAGGCTGTCCACATGGTCAACAAACTCCTCCGCATGCAGCATCGCCGAGATTCCGCCGGCAAACACCTTCTTCCCTCGCTTCTGATACTCCGCTGCTATCTCCCACGCCCTCTTCACCTGCGTGCTCAGCATCACCGACAGCGACACCACGTCGCACTCTTCGTCAAAGTCTATCTCCTCCACGTTCTCGTCCGTGAACGAAATATCCACATACTCCGGCAGCGTCGCTGCGTATGCCACCGGTCCGTGGGGCGGTAATGTAAACGTCGTCTGCCCGCGCAATTTCTGCCATTTCGGGTAAATTAATTTCATTTTAATCGTTTCCATCTCTTTGGAAATTACTGGTTTATACTCATTATCATTCTCTCTGCGCCACCTCTCGGCTCCGCAGATATAAGTTGCAAATATACAAATTTAATTAAATATATAAAAAATGCGCACCTTCTCCCCCTCCCACCTTGACAACACAAGCAAACCAAATCATACTAGGACATACTAGGAGCTCGGTAGGCGAATTCCTATAGGATACCTAACGATGCCTGCTATGTGTCACGAAGGTGTCTTAAAGATACATCGGAGATGATACGGACCATATACGGCGCGGATACGTCGTTGATTGGTATTTGATACGTAGGGGAAGAAATCTTATCGCTGTGCCTCAATCAGTTAAACCACACTGGCTGACACCTGTGCACTCGGCTGCAAATCGTCCATCCAGCCCAACACATTGATGCTTATGCTATTGCAAGGATGCATAACATTCCATTCAGCGTTACAAAGATAACTCTTTTCTGAAATTCTTCCAACAAAAAATCATTTTTCCAACGAGAACTCCACCCTGATGAAATACTGACACCTCACAACGGTGTCTCGCTCCGTTCCTGGTTTCCATTTCGGCATCTTCGCCACCAGTCGCAACGCCTCCTCTCCACAGCCGTCACCTATATCTCGCAAAAGCTCCGGATTGCTGATGCTGCCGTCTCTCTCCACTATAAACTTCACAAACACCGAACCCTCTATCCCGTTCTCCCTCGCCTCCTCCGGATAGCGTATATTTTCCTGCAGGAATGCAAACATTGCATCGTCTCCGCCCGGAAACTCCGGACCTACATCAAAAACAATATAAACATCGTTTGTGTCAACTGGATCATTGATTGCCTCCGTCCTCCAATCAACTCCCGAATCCTCAGGCGGAACATGATTGAAATCCTCGCCTCCTCCACGCCCTAAGCACCCGACCATCACCAGTGCCAGCAGCCCCATGAAGAAAACCCGGCCTCCCCTCATTAGCGAAGGTATTCTCAGCGTCTTGTTTAGTCTGTTCATCTTATTATCTGTTTTATCGAACTGTAACTTTTACCCCATCGACTTTCATCTTCTGCACCTCCCCGTCAGGGTAAAATGGAATTTGTATGCATTCCTCAACAGCAGGTTTCCAGTCTCCCAATCTCACATTTGTTTGCGCATCAATTTCACGATGAGTTGTTCCCATATCCATTATGATATAGTAATCTTTAAACACCATATGGCCAAATAGCCAAACTATATATTTACCCTTTGGCATTTTGAATGAGAAAAAACCGTCTCTGTCGGTTTTTGTTTTACCGAGGACATCTAGGAAATAAAGATGATCTGCACGATGATCTGCAATAAAAACATCCTCCTGCTCCAACGGCATTGGCTCATCAACCCCTTCAAAGTCCAAAACCAACCGCCCACTTATCATCACGCTGTCCCCCACACTCTGCGCCGAAGCCCCAAAACAGATGCCGCACAGCACAACAAGTATCAAAATTGCCTTCCTCATTTTACTGCAATATAAATATCAAACATTCTATTCAATAGCCTTGGCAAGTGCTACGATATGCTCTAATCACTTCCCGCTTCTCCATATTCAAATTAACATACACCGTAGCATCACAGCCGTCCCACATACTGGAGAATCCGGTCATTCCATGGATTGGTTCTAATTCCATTACGATGTAAACACATCGTTCTCCTTTTTTGTTAAGATAGAAGCCATAGGTACGGTAATATTTTGTGTAGTTGGAAAGATTCCCGATATATTGGTTCCATCGTCCCATCTTTGGAATTATACCGTCAATCAGTACCTCCGCCAAAAGGACCTCGGCTTGCTGTACATCTATCAGGCTCGGCACATATCTCTTCGGAGAGATTTCCACCGCTTTCTTCCAGAGATCCTCAGACACACTCTTGTTAAATTGCTTCATCGAAGACTTATCTTCTTTTGGTATCAGCAATTGTCCGACCGAATGCGTGTCATTCATGCAAGTATATACTGTTACATAAGAAGATTTACACCTCTCGTTAAGCACAAGGTCGGTTATATTGATAGGCGTCACACTCTGCGCCGAAGCCCCAAAACAGATGCCGCACAGCACAACAAGTATCAAAATTGCCCTCTTCATTTTGTTTCGATGCATTACATCATTCGATCATAAGTTATTTCGTGTTTTTTTAACGCAAATTGCCATATAATTGACCATATATTTACTCGTGAATCAATTCATGGATAATTCGTGGTAATTCGTGTTTTTCTAATACACCAAATTCATGTCACGGTCAACAAGCACACATTCATTGCCATCCTTGAAATAAGCATATCGTTCGCCTTGCAAACTTGACTGGCCAAAGTTTATTAGCAGACCCATCGGCATCTGTGTTAGGCGCAAATAATTAAATAACTGCTCACGATGTGCCGGAATCAGTTCACTTACCGACTTGAGTTCAATAATAACATCATCTACAACTAAGTCCATTTGATAGTGTTTTTCCAACTTGCGGTTCTTGTAGAAACATGGTATCTGCTTTTCACGTTCGCAGTCAATTCCTCGCTCCCGGAGTTCTATAAAAAGTGCTTCGTTGTAGATAGGTTCCAAAAGTCCGCCGCCAAGTACACGATGCACTTCCATAGCCGCACCGATGACAGAGTAAATTATTTCCTTGTGTCTGACAACATTCATGTGACAACTAATTAATGGATAATTCGTAACAATACATGTTTTCTTTGTTTCAATGCAAATGCCCATGCATTACATCCTACAATCATTAGTTATTTTATTGACGATTCGTGTTTTTTAACGCAAATTGCCATATAATTGACCATATAATTACTCGTGAATTAATTTATGGATAATTCGTGGAAATTCGTGTTAAATCAAGAACCACAAGATGTAATTACTCTAGGCTGCGAGCATTTTCAACTGGTGACAATTTGTCACCGTTTCATTCCCTTCTTCTTTAAGTCTCTGTTTCAGCTTATTCCAGTACTTTCGTCCGTCTGTGCTGTCGGTCAGCACCTGCACTATATCAACTATTGAGAAATAGTATTTCTCCTCCTCGTCGTCCCATGCGACGCGTACGCGGTTGTCTTCAAAAAGCGTAATGCCTGTTCTCTGTGTCATATTTTACTTGTTTATAATATCATATATTGTTTCGTGACCGTTCACTCGATAGAATAGAAATGTCATATCTGTGCCATATCATTATTTATTTTGAGAACTCACAAGTCATGACCACGCTGTCGCCGTCCGTCGCCGACTTCGATCGATATTGCACATGCAGCTTTGTGTCGTACCATTCGTTGCTATATTCCCAATCGACATCACCCATCAGCGTGTCGTCGTGCCACGAACGGTAGCTCCCGTCCGTGAACGAGACGTACATCGTGTCCAACACATGCCCCCTGGCTCTCACGGTGGCCATGCTCGGCATTGCGGAATCCAATGCCACAAAACTGTCCGTAGCCACCTCCGTCGTGGGATACAGAACCGTCCTTGCATCATAGTCCTCGCTCGAATTGCCCGAAAACACAAAGCACATCACCGCTATAATAGCAACTCCCGTAAACGCGAACATCACACCGAACCCCCACGTCATATAGCCATGATAGAACCTTGCCGCCTTAGCCTCATCGGCAGTAAGGCGGTCATCCTTCTTCAATCGCCCCAGCATCTCTGCCGTCTCAACCCAGCCGTTCCCTGCGAACGTCTTGGTCGAAACCCCGTACTTCTCCAGCAACTTGCGCCCATTCGAGGCCACAACCACCCCTCCCACAACAAATAACGCGACAATCAGCAAGAAAAAATTGAACCCGATTAGAAACAATGTGTTGAGAACATCCATAACTGCATCTTATACAATACTAACGTGTTGCCGGCTTTTTTTATTGCCTGCCGGCTCTCTCTCCATGAACAATAAAACCACCGTTTTCTCGTTTTCCTTCTAAACCATTCGCCCATGTGCAATCTGCTCATCTCCTCGTCGCTCGACTCTGCCATACAGACGATCTACAGCTGGGTGTGGAGTCCTGTCTTGGTGGGCCTCTGCCTGCTGGCCGCTCTCTATTTCTCGCTGCGCACTCGTTTTGTCCAGGTGCGACGCTTCCGCGAGATGTGCCGTCTCCTCTTCAACACCGACAAACATCAGAAAACCGGCATCTCCTCCTTCCAGGCCTTCGCCATGGCGCTGTCCGGACGCGTGGGCACCGGCAACATCGTGGGCGTGGCCACCGCCATCGGCTTCGGCGGCCCGGGCGCCATCGTCTGGATGTGGGTCATCGCATTCTTCGGCGCCGGTAGCGCCTTCGTCGAAGCCACTCTCGCCCAAATATACAAGGAAAACCACCACGGCCAGTTCCGCGGCGGCCCTGCCTACTATATCGAGAAAGGGCTCCACAGCCCCTTCTTCGGCTGCCTCTTCGCCGTCATCTCTGCCCTCGCCTGCGGTTGGTTCATGCCTCCTGTCCAGTGCAACGGCATCGCCATGTCCATGTCGCGCACCTTCGACATCGCTCCTTGGATCGTCGGCCTGGGCGTCGCCGTCCTCATAGCTCTCGTCATCATCGGCGGCGTCAAACGCATTGCCAACGTGGCGCAGATCGTAGCTCCCTTCATGGCCATCCTCTATGTCATCCTGGCAATTGTCGTGCTCGCCGTCCACTACGAGGCCGTCCCGGGCGTGTTCATCGAGATGCTGCGGGGCGCCGTGGGCGCAAGCCAGGTGGGCGCCGCCATACTCGGAAGCACTATCGCCTGGGGTGTCAAACGCGGCATCTACTCCAACGAGGCAGGTCAAGGCACCGGCCCCATCGTCGCCGCCGCCGCCAAAGTCAGCCACCCTGTGAAGCAGGGCCTCGTCCAGGCCTTCTCCGTCTATATCGACACTCTCCTCGTCTGCACCGCCACCGCCATGATGATTCTCGCCTGCCACACCTACAACATCATCGACCACGTCCAGACACTGCCCGACGGCACCACACAGACAACCTATCTTGTCGAAAATCCCGACGCCCCGGTCGGCGAACCGGGTGTCTTCTACACCTCTGGCGCTCTCGCCTCCGTCATCGGGGGCAAAGCCGCCGACATCATCATCTCCTTAGCCCTCTTCTTCTTCGCCTTCACCACCATAATGGCCTACTACTACTATGCCGAAACCAACCTCGTCTATCTCTTCAGCCGTCTGCGGCGCTACCGCCTGAACAGGCGCAGCCGCAAGATGACCGACCAAGAAAAGATTGCAGCCGAAAAAGCCTACGAGCAGGCCGACCTGGTCTTCGGCGACGACCGCAGCGAGAAAACCGTCATCTGGATTCTCCGCATCGTCACCGTCACAGCCGTATTCATCGGCTCCACCACCGGCAGCGGCATCGCCTGGACTCTGGGCGACATCGGCGTCGGAGCCATGGCCTGGATCAACCTCATAGCCATCCTCCTCCTCTCCCCCAAGGCGCTCCGCGCTTTAAAAAACTACGAGTCAGAAAAAAAACAAGGTGCCGAACCCGTATTCGACCCGCAAAAACTCAATATTGAACATGCAGAATTCTGGAAAGAACAAAGAGATTGAAGAAATCCTGACAAGCCTCGCAGACAGACAGTATGCCGACTTCACGGCCAAACTGCTGCCCAACGTGCCGAGAGAACGCATACTCGGAGTGCGCGCCCCTCAACTGAAAGACCTCGCCAAGTCCATGCTCGACACCGCTGATGTCTATATCGACGACCTGCCTCACCATTGGCTCGACGAAAATCTCCTGCACGCCTATCTGATCAACGGCCTGAAAAGTTACGACAAGGCCATCCTCGCAACCCAGCAGTTCCTTCCCTATGTGTCCAACTGGTCTGTCTGCGATGCCCTCTCGCCCAAAGCCTTCGTCGCAAACAAGGCCAAGCTGCTGCCCCACATCAAGCGGTGGATCGCCTCCAAACACGAATACACCGTGCGGTTCGGCATATCCATGCTCATGCGCCACTTCCTCGACGCTGAGTTCCGTCCCGAATACCTTAAATGGGTCGCCGACATCGACCGCGACGAATACTATATCAAGATGATGCAGGCCTGGTATTTCGCCACCGCCCTCGCCAAGCAGTGGGATGCAGCCCTGCAGGCCCTGCAAACCGATGTGACGAACGAATGGGTGCGGCGCAAAGCCATCCAGAAAGCCCTCGAGAGCCGCCGCATCACCACCAAGCAAAAAGCCCAACTCCGCAAACTACGCTAAAAAAACGCCCGAAGGAAAGGCAATCCAAAGTAGTGCAACAAAACCAGAAGCCTCGCAAATCAGGTGATTTGCGAGGCTTCTTTCCTCGTGGAGCTGGAGGGGGTCGAACCCTCGTCCAAACAGTTGACAGAAAAGCTTTCTACATGCTTATCCGGTGATTGGTTTTCGAGCGGGTGATGGACATCGGCACCCAACGCCAGCCTTAGTTTCTAAGTTTTCACCGTCGGAGCGAAGCAATCCTTCGGCTATCCCTCTCTTCTGAGCACCTCCTTATCGGACGCCAGAGGGCACGGCCTCCGGGAGATGTCTTGTCGCCACAACTGTTGCGGCGATTAAGCTAACCTACTGTGCTTCGGTTAAGCAGCAAGAGCGTAGTTATTTTCGCCAATTATTGTTATGCATCGGTTTTCAAGGCTGCTGATGCGTGAGCCTGCATGCTTACTGTCCCCTCACGCTGCTGTCAAAACCGGTCAGCCCCAGGGTTGATTAACTTTGAATTGCTAATTTCGAATTTTGAATTACAGAATATTGTTATCGTTGGTACATAAAAAAAGCTCTCGCGTGAGAGCTTTGTGTTTGGCGGTCCGGACGAGACTCGAACTCGCGACCCCATGCGTGACAGGCATGTATTCTAACCAAACTGAACTACCGAACCGTTTCGCTTGACGTTGTAAAAGAACTCTCTTTTCTTGTCATTTGCGGTTGCAAAAGTACAAAGTTTTTCAATACTGACAAAAAAAATGTGAATTAATTTTGAAAACCTTGATATATAAGCATGATTTTTAAGCGTGTAGCAAGTAACCCGTAGCCGTTGGGGGGTGGCTGGCAACCGGTGGCATGGCATTGGTTTGCTTCTACTTTTGTCTTACTTGTTATTAGGTTTGCTCCTATCTGTCATTAGGTTTTTATTAGGATGACAAGGTCTTTTTATCAGGGCGGCGATAGCTCACCAATAGGTCACTACAGGATTTAATGAGGATTTTCTTAAGGCAGCGTAAGGCATCCGCAAAACAATGCGTATGCCGTTTTATGTTTTTTGAGTACCTTTGCAAACCATGCGGAAAGCTGTAAGGATATTATTTATTATCATAAACGCACTGTTAGTCATAGCGTTGCTAATGTCGAGTGTGGCAGGATGGATAGCACCGTCGAAGTGTGTTTGGTTTTCGTTGATGAGCTATGGATTCTTCCCATTGGTGTGTGTGAACGCTCTGTGTGCGCTTCTGTGGCTTTTCTTCAAACGGTGGGAGTTCCTGATTTCGCTGGCAGCGATAGTGATACGGTGCGGGATGATACCGCTTTTTATACAGATAGGCGGCACGGCGGAGCCTCCGGCGTCGGAGACACGGTCGAAGGCGGAGGAGCTGAAGGTGATGACATACAACGTACATGGATTCCACGGAAAGACTGAGGAATATGGAGAAGAGGCGGAGAATGCGGCTCGGTTTGTGGAGGCGGTGCGGCAGACGGAGCCTGACGTGATATGCGCACAGGAAGTACTGGACGGAAAAAAATACTCGGTGTCGGACAGTCTGAAAGCGCTGGGCTACAAATATCAGTACAGTGCCAGAACTGACGGTAGAGGACGGCCATACGGGGCTTCGATATTCTCGCGCTGCAAAATAGAATATGTGCATACAATCGACAAGAGCGGGCGCAAGATATATGCAGACATCGTGAAAGACGAGCTGAAGGTGAGGGTGGTATGTGTGCACATGAGCTCGTACTCGCTTGGGTCGGAGGAGAAAGAGGTGCTGCACGACATACGGCACAACGACATAGACACAGCCAAGACACGCAAGCTGTTCTCGAAGGTGAAACACAATGTGCTGAACCACGAGAAGGAGTGGAAAGACGATCTGTCGGAGGTGGTGGCGGAGGCACCTGGGGCACTGGTGGTCGCGGGTGACTTCAACGACACACCAGCGTCACACCTATACTACAAGATAAGCAAGAAACTGAAGGACTCCTATGTGGATGAGGGTAGCGGATTCGGGATTACCTATAACGGAGCGTTCCCCAAATACCGCATCGACTATATCTTCTACTCGAAGGAACTTGAAACTCTGGCGTACAAGAGGATGGTGAGCGACTTCTCGGACCATAACGGCGTGGTGGCGGTGTTGATGAGGAGCGAGAAGTAAATTTTTAATTTCGAAAATGTGAGGGAGGGTGAATTGTGAATTGAATAATAATTTATTGAATTATGACTACCAAGGAGCGATATTCGCGTGTGATTGAGTACTTCAAGTCGGCGATGCCCGATGCAGGGCCAGAACTGAAGTATAGCAACGCGTATGAGCTGCTGGTGGCGGTGATACTGTCTGCACAATGTACGGACAAGCGGGTGAACATGGTGACACCGGCACTTTTCAAGAAATATCCGACAGCGACAAAGCTGGCGGAGGCAAGCGAGAGAGAGGTGTATGAACTGATACGGTCGGTGTCGTATCCGAACAGCAAGAGCCGTCACCTGGTGGGTATGGCACAGGCACTGTGCCGGGACTTCGGCGGCGAGGTGCCGTCGGAGAGGGAAGAGCTGGAGCAGTTGCCAGGCGTAGGGCGCAAGACGGCGAACGTGATAGGGTCGGTGATGTTCGGAAAGCCTTATATAGCCGTGGACACTCATGTGTTCAGGGTGGCGAACAGGATAGGACTGACGAACAACAGCAAGACTCCGCTGGAGACGGAGAAGACGCTGGAGCAGCACATACCGAAAAGACTGGCAAACCTGGCACACCACTGGCTGATACTGCACGGGAGATACGTGTGCACAGCGAGAAATCCGAAATGCGAGGAGTGCGGACTGCAGGAGATGTGTAGGAGTTTCGTGAATTGCGAATTGACAAATGGGAGGAAAAGCGTGGATGGTAGATGATTGCTTAGGCCGATGAACTTATTTAATACTGAAACGTTAAGACAGAAATGCTTTTTTTTGCTAATCCTTTGATGCTGATAGCACTTGTCGGGGTGCTGATACCTATTATAATACACCTGGTTAAGCTGAGACGCTACCGCAAGGTGTATTTCAGCAACACGGAGATGCTTTCGGAGCTGCAGTCGGAGCAACGTAACAGCTCACGGCTGAGGGAGTGGCTGGTGCTGGCGGCGAGGGTACTGGCGATAGCAATGGTGGTGCTGGCGTTCGCACAGCCGAAGGTGAAGAAGCAATCAGATCAGGCGATGATGGGCGGGACAAGTGTATCGGTGTATATAGACAACTCGTACAGCATGGGAGCCGAGGGGTCGGAGGGTATTGTGTTGGAACAGGCCAAACGGAAGGCGAGAGAGATAGCCGCTGCCTATCCGGCGGACACTCGGTTCCAGCTGGTGACCAACGACAACGGCGGACAGCGGCGGCGGACAATGACACGAGAGGAGTTCATAGCGACGGTGGACGAGGTGCAACTGACGGCGCAGAGCATGTCGATAGCAGACGCCATGGAGAAGCAAGGCGGATTTGTGACGGGGTCGTCGAACGTGCATGCTTATGTCGTGTCGGATTTTCAGAAGTGGGCGGTGGAGAGAGACCAGTGGCCAGAGGCCAACGGACAGCGGCGGTACTACATGGTGCCCATAGAGGGCGCGGAGCAGGGGAACATCTATATAGATACGGTGTGGCTGGATGCACCACTGGCGAGCGTGGGAAGCGAGGTGAGACTCTCGGCCACTGTGCGGAACACAGGAGGGAAAAGGGTGGAATCGCTGCCAGTGAAACTATATGTGAACGGAGAACAGAAGGGGCTGGCGAGCGTTGATGTGGATGGGAGGTCGCAGACGACGGCAACGCTAAGCTTCACAGTGAGAGAGCTGGGGGTGATGAACGGATATGTGGAGTTGACTGACTATCCCGTGACCTTCGACGACAGGCTTTACTTCTCGGTGAACGTGAGAGAGCAACAGCGAGTGCTGGCGCTGCACGGCGGGTTGGCAAACACCTACATCAGACGACTATTTGACGGCGACTCAATTATAGATTACACAGAATCGACGCTAGCCACCGCAGACCTGAGCGAGACGGACGAGGTGGAGCTTATAACGCTCACGTCGGTAAAGACGCTGACATCGGGAGTGGCGCAGACACTGGGAAAATATGTGGAAGAAGGTGGGACACTTATGGTAGCACCGCCAGCAGACTGCGACATAGAGGCGTACAACACGCTGCTGTCGATGCTGGGGGCACCGCAGCTGGAAGGGTATGACACGAACGCGGCGGCGTGCACGAAGCTGAACGCAGAAGCGCCGCTTTACCATCAGGTGTTCAGGCGGGTCGATGAGAACGTGGAGCTGCCGACAGTGACTGGCTACTTCAGGCTGAAAAGCGGAGCAGGCGCAGCATACGAAGAGATACTGACGCTGGCGAACGGAGCGGTATATCTGGCGGCGGTGCCGTGCGGCGAAGGGATGGCCTACCTGTTCACCTCACCGCTGGAGACGGCATACGGAGATTTCGTGCAACAGGCCCTGTTTGTGCCGACGGTATATAACATGGCGCTTTACAGCCGTCCGACACCGATGCTTTACTACACGCTGGGCGGAGGGACGATGGTGGAGGTGAGGTCGTCAGCGACGGAAGGGCAAGCCAGCCTTACAAAAGAGGGAGAGAGCGGCACGACGGTGGCAGACATAAGGCATACGGGAAAACACTCGTACTTGATGGCAGAGGGGATGCAACTGGAGGCCGGGAACTACCGACTGAGCAACGGGAAGGCGGAACAAGGGCTTTCGTTCAACCACAGCCGACAGGAGTCGCAGATGGAGTTCTGCAGCGAGAAAGAGATTGCAGCCGCCATAAAGGAGAGAGGGTCAGAAGACATAGAAATGTTCGAAAACAGCGCAAAGCCAATGGACGAACTGATAAGGCAGCGGACCGGAGGTCGGTCTCTGACGGTGTGGTTCCTGCTGGGAGCGCTGACGCTGCTGCTGGCAGAGACGATACTACTACGCCTACCGATGAAAAGACGTCAGGCGATGACGCGGAAGTAGTCGGGTTTACGATCCTTTGGAGATTTAGGTTCGCCGTCGGCATAGCCGAGGGAGAGAGCGCCGATGCCTATAAGGCCGTCGGGGAGACCGAAAGAGCGCATGAGCTCACGACCCTCGTCGGTGGCAAACATCTCGCGCTCACGGTTAATCCAGCAAGAGGCGAGACCGAGAGAGTGGGCGGCGTTCATCATGTTGCCGAGGACGAGGGCGCCGTCGTAGAGGCTGTTGGGCCATACGGAAGGGTCGGAAGCAAAGACGAGGACGATGGTGGGTGCGCCGTAGTAGGGGTTGTCCGAGGTGCCCATGACGGCGGCATTCATGGCGACGAGACGCTGGATGATGTCGGGTTTTTGGACAGCGACAATCCAAGGGTCTTGGCGGCCGTGGGCGGTGGCAGCGAAGGTGCCAGCACGAAGAACGGCCTGCAGGTCGTCGGGGTTGACCTGACGGTTGCTGTAGCTGCGGACACTGCGACGGGAGCAGAGACAATCGATGACTGGGTTCATGGTTGTTGGGTGATTAGTGAATGATGATTAGACAAATGAATAATGTTTAGTGAATTGTGATTGGTGAATAGTGATTTGACAAATGTTTTAATTAATATGTGATTTTGCAAAGATACGTTTTTTTTTGTGTTCATAGGGCGATTGTCGGTGGTCAGTTGGTGTGGAAATGGGCTTGTTTTGTGGGATTTGGCAGGGAAACGGGAGTTTTATGATGAGAAAAGGTTGTATTGAAAATCAAGTATTTAGTGAAATTTTAATATTTCTTAACACTATTTTAAAGCGTGAAAATTTGTTAAAATAAAATAAGTTGTACTTTTGCAGTACCAAAAAAGTGAATTTTTAATCAATCATTTATTAACTAAAACATTTAAAACAATGAAAAAGATTTTTGCATTCTGCGCTGTGGCATGTGTTGCCGCTGCAATGTTCGTTTCATGCGGAAAAGCTGAGAAGGACGCTCTGACCGTTAAGTTCAACAAAGAGCAGTGGACTGCTGAACAGGTTCTTGGTAACCAGGTTGGTGAGGTTCTTGGCATGGAAGCCTATGAGACCAACTTCAACGACAGAGAATGCGCATCTGTGTATGGCACTCTGGGAACCACCGCTGGTTCTTACAACAACTATCTTTTCTACTACACAGCAAATGCTGATGATGTGGACGCTGAAGGTTATCCGAATTGGGGTGTTGATTCCCACAGCCAGGAGATTACCGCTATCGACTTGGCCGCTCACACCATTGACGCTGAAGTCGTAGAGACCCTGAAGAAAGGCGAAGACAATGCTGATCTGAAGATCACCATGAACAACGCTTCTTGGACTGTTGACACCGCTGTTGCAGTAAAAAACATTGCCAAAAGAAGATAATCAATTCACAAAAATAACTTTAAAAAAGAAAAAAAATGAAAACGATCGTAAGAAACATCGCTCTTGCAGTTGCAGTTATGGGTCTTGCCGTGGCATGCAACAACAACAAACCCGCAGAGGAACCTATCGACAGCACTCCCGTTGAGGAGGTTGTTGAGGAGACCGTAGTGGAAGAGGCTCCCGTGGTCGCTGAGGCCGTTGAGGAAGCTCCTGCCGCAAAACCCGCTGCTAAGAAAGCTACCCCGAAAACCGAGGTTAAAGCTGACGAAGGTGGTGTATCAGTTTCGGCTGGCGATACCAAAGTCGAGGTCAACGCTGGTAAACTCGAGGTTAAGACCAAGGATGACGGTACCGTTGCTGCAAAACCCAGACGTCGTTAATAGACTCTGAAAGGTCTTAAATAAACCTGCAAAAGCGGCTACAAGCTTGTAGTCGCTTTTGTTTTAGGAAAGTGTAACGAAAGAAATATATGAAGACGACAATCTGTTTTATATGTGCGGTGCTGTTGTTCTGCGGATGCGCAAGCGAAAAGGCTGCGGAGAAGAAGGCAGTGAAGAAGGTGGCATACGAATATATTTGGTCGCTGGCGAACTTTGATGTTAACCGAGCCGAGAAATATGCTTCGAACGAAACCAAGAAGGAGACGCTGGGAACAGCGAGAACCCTTATGGCCCAGACGGACAGGAAAGTGATAGAGCAGGACCTGCCGGCGAAGGTGAGGATCACGAACGTGAAACTGACGAGCGACACGACGGCGACGGCGGTGTGGCACAAGACGACGCCGAGGAAGAGAAACTCGAGAGAGATTGAGTTGAGAAAACGCAACGGAAAGTGGCAGGCATACGACTTGATAAAAAGACGCACGTCGGCACCAATGCCCAACGGCCGCGGAGGGAAAAAATGATTTTTTGACTTAAGAGGGCTGTAGGGCTAATAGGTTTAAGATGTCCAATTGGGCTAAGGGGTCCAATTGGACTTTTTTCGTCCCCGATTTGTTTTAGTTCCATCCCACAAAGAGAAAAATTGTCGCCTACTTTTCGCCTACTTTTGTTTTACTTTTCTCCTACTTTTGGCCTACTTTTTTCCTACTTTTGGCCTACCTTTCTCCTACTTTTTGGTCTATTTTGCTTTTACTTTTGTTTTACTTTGCTCCGACTTTGCATTTACTTTTGTCCTACTTTAGACCTACTTCAGACCCACATCAGGTGTTTACAGACCCTGTACAGAGCCTATACAGACCCTATACAGAGCCTACTTTGCGCCTATTCTGCGCCTATTCTGGACCTACTGTGGTTTGACTGATAGACAAGATGGGGGGGGAGGTACTGTTGGGGTTGCGAGCATGGGGGACTGTATTGTATGCAGGTGAAGCCTTAGGGTGTTTGCGGGGTTTGCTATATGACTATAGGGATGTGGGGGGCATGGGATTCATAGTAGGTTGATTTTTAAAGATTAAACAGAGATGGCAGATGAGGTAAAAAAATTATAGTTGTATATAGAAAGAAAATTTCGTAACTTTGCAGTCCGACTTTGAAAGAAAGTATCAAATTTTATTAATCACATAAATCTAAAACTATGGCATTTAAAGGACAAATCGTAATCGACACGGAGCGTTGCAAGGGGTGCGCAGTATGCCTCGCCGCATGCCCGGTGCAATGCATCGCACTGTCGAAAAATGTAAACGGCAAGGGTTACAACTACACCGAGACCGTGAATGACAAATGCATCGGATGCGCCAGCTGCGCTATGGTATGCCCGGACGGCGTTATCTCGGTTTACAAAATCAAGTGTTAAATTAGTGATGAGTGAAATGTGAATTGTGAAATGTGAAATGACAAATGTGATTATTCACGTTCCTGGAATCAAACACACTCACACTAATCACCAATCACGCAAACAAAAAACAAAAAATACAATGGCAAAAGAACTGAAACTGATGAAGGGCAACGAGGCTATTGCCCGAGCAATGATTGCCAGCGGTACGGACGGCTATTTCGGCTATCCTATTACCCCGCAATCGGAAGTTATGGAAACCCTTATGGCCGAAAAGCCTTGGGAGGAGACCGGAATGGTAGTCCTCCAGGCCGAGAGCGAGATGGCATCAATCAATATGGTCTATGGCGGTGCCGCTACCGGCAAGAAGGTCGCCACATCGAGCTCGTCGCCCGGAATCTCGCTGATGCAGGAAGGTCTGACCTACCTCGCCGGCGCCGAAATCCCCTGCTTGGTGGTGAACGTGATGCGCGGCGGTCCCGGACTGGGCACCATCCAGCCTTCGCAGAGCGACTACTTCCAGAGCGTGAAGGGCGGTGGACACGGTGACTACCAGCTCTACACCCTCGCTCCCGCAAGCGTACAGGAGATGTACGATTTCGTCTTCGACGCTTGGGACATCGCTTTCAAATATCGCAACCCTGTCCTCATCCTCTCCGACGGTGCTATCGGACAGTGCATGGAGAAACTCTACACCCGCGACTATGTGCCGCGCTGGACAGAAGAAGAGCGCCGCAAGAACGCTCCGTGGGGCACCTGGGGCAAACCCGCCAACCGTCCTCACAACATCATCACTTCGCTCGAACTCGACTCGGCCCGTCAGGAGGTGTTCAACCACAAACTCCAGGCCAAGTATGCCGAGATGAAAGAGAAAGAAGTCCGCTACGAAATGCTCAACTGCGACGATGCCGACTATATCTTCGTTGCTTACGGTTCGTCAAGCCGCATCGCCATGAAGGCTATGCAGATGGCACGCGAGAAGGGCATCAAGGTCGGTCTGTTCCGCCTCATCACCCTGTTCCCGTTCCCGACCAAACAGCTGGCCGATGTCGCCAAACACGTGAAGGGTATCCTCTGCGTGGAGATGAGCGCCGGTCAGATGATCGAGGACGTCCGTCTCGCAACCGAGTGCAACGTGAAGACCGAACACTTCGGCCGTTTCGGCGGTATCATCCCCACCCCGACCGAGGTACTCGAAGCACTTGAGAACAAGATTATAAAGTAAATCGTTGATAAGTTGATAGGTTTATCCGTTGATAAGAAATCCGACGCGAAAAAACATATCAACATATCAGCATATCAACGTATCAACAAAATAATTTGAAGAATATGAATCAAGATATAGAAGCTCGCAAACAAGAGCTGTTGAACCAGGGTTACACCGAGGTTTACACCAAAACTAAAGTGCTCACCGACGCGGTCATGCACTATTGCCCAGGTTGCGGACACGGCACCACCCACCGCCTCGTCGCCGAAGTTATCGACGAGATGGGCATTCAGGACAATGTAGTAGGAGTATCGCCCGTAGGATGCTCCGTGTTGGCCTACAACTATTTCGACATCGATTTCCAGGAGGCCGCCCACGGTCGTGCTCCCGCGCTGGCTACCGCTGTGAAACGTCTTAACCCCGACACCTTCGTGTTCACCTATCAGGGCGACGGCGACTTGGCCGCTATCGGAACCGCCGAGACCATCCACGCTTGCAACCGTGGCGAGAACATCACCATGATTTTCGTAAACAACGGTATCTACGGTATGACCGGCGGACAGATGGCTCCCACCACGCTGATCGGCATGAAGAGCGCCACCACGCCTTACGGCCGTCGCGTCGATATCAACGGCTACCCGCTGCGTATCACCGAGCTCATCTCGACCCTGCCCGGCACATACTATGTGACCCGTCAGAGTGTGCAGACCCCCGCAGCTGTACGCAAAGCCAAAGCCGCTATCCGCAAAGCTTTCGAAAACCAGAAACTGAAGAAAGGTCTCAGCTTCGTCGAAATCCTCTCCAACTGCAACTCGGGTTGGAAGATGACTCCGGTACAGGCCAACAAGTGGATGGAAGACAACATGATGCCCAACTACCCTGTGGGAGACATCAAGGTTGACGGCAAACTCGTCGAGAACGTCGATGTGGCTCGCCTCGCAGTTGACCACCCGCTGAGCGTTATGCAGTAAAAATTAATAATCAGTGACGAGTGAATAGTGATGAGTGAATAGTCAAATGTAACGGTAGAGTTCAATTGTCTCATCACCAATCACCAACCACTAATCACCTTAAAACAGAAAAACAATGACAGAAGAAATAATCATAGCCGGATTCGGAGGACAGGGAGTTCTCTCAATGGGTAAGATTTTGGCCTATTCCGGAGTAATGCAAGACAAGGAAGTGAGCTGGATGCCCAGCTACGGTCCCGAAATGCGCGGTGGTACCGCCAACGTGTCGGTGATTATCAGCGACGAGCGCATCAGCTCGCCCATCATCAACCAGTTCGACACCGCCATCATCCTCAACCAGCAGTCGCTCGACAAGTTCGAGAGCAGCGTGAAGCCCGGTGGCTTGTTGATCTACGACCCGAACGGCATCACCCATGAGCCCACCCGCAAGGACATCAGCATCTACAAGATTGCCGCCACCGCCAAAGCTCAGGAGATGGGCATCTCGAAGGTGTTCAACATGGTGGTTCTCGGTGGTTTCCTCAAGCTGAAACCCATCGTCGACAAACAGTACATCCACGAAGGACTGGAACACTCGCTGCCGCAGCGTCACTGGGGACTCATCCCGCAGAACGAAGAGGCCATCGAGATTGGTAAAGGCCTTATCGAACCCGTCCAGGTTCTGTAAGACATCTGTCCAGAACAGATACAGAGCCGAGACCTTGCGGTCTCGGCTCTGTTTTTTTTAAAGAATTGAGTTAGATTGAAAACTAGTGTTCCACATTTATAAAAAAATGAGTATCTTTGCTACTTTAGTATGCGGAGTGTTTTAACACAAAACACTCATTGTCACAGAGTTTCCAGTTCAGATGATTATTTTTTAAGTCATAAGTATATAAAAAGCAATGATAAAAGTCAGTAATTTCACGCTCCCGATAGTGGAAAAAGTGCTCTTCGGAGGCGAGAAGATTGAAATCGACGCAAAGGTGCTGCAAGGCATTGACGATTGCCATGCTTTTTTGAAGGAATTCTCATCGGAGAAGGTCATATACGGCATTAACACGGGATTCGGCCCGATGGCACAGTGGAGAGTGGATGACAAGTTCCTCTCGGATTTGCAGTACAACATCATACGTAGCCACTCGACCGGGGCGGGAGAACCGCTGGACGACATCTGCGTCAAGGCTGCTATGATTGCCCGTCTGGGTTCGATAATGCAGTGCAAATCTGGCGTACACCGCGAGGTGGCAGAACTGCTGGTGGCGTTTATCAACGAAGAGGTTTGTCCGTATATTCCCAGGCACGGGAGTGTGGGCGCGAGCGGCGATTTGGTGCAGCTGGCCCACATTGCGTTGACACTTATCGGAGAGGGGAAGGTACACTATAAAGGCGAATGGCGCGAGACAAAGGGCGTGATGGAAGAGCTTGGGTTGAAACCCATTGGCATACATATCCGCGAAGGTCTCTCTATCACCAACGGCACATCGGTGATGACAGGCATAGCCTGCGTGAACCAGCACTTTGCCGAGCGGTTACTCGACCTGTCGGTGCTGGCAAGCGTATGGATGAACGAGATAGCCGCAAGCTATAACGACTTAATGGCCGCACCGCTGAACGAATGTCGCCGCCACGAAGGACAGATAGAAGTGGCACGGAAAATGCGCGAACTGTCGGCAGACAGCAAATGTATGCTCAACCGTGAGCACGAACTTTACAACGGCGGTCACACCGAGGACACCACTTTCGGACACAAAGTGCAGCCTTACTATTCACTGCGCTGCACACCACAGATAATGGGCCCAATATGGGAAACGCTGAAAAACACGGCAAGAGTTTTGGAAGAGGAGCTGCAGTCGGCGAGCGACAACCCAATAGTTGACCCCGAGACGAAGAACGTATATCACGGAGGCAACTTCCACGGCGACTACATCTCGCTGGAGGAGGACAAGGTGAAGATAGCGGTGGTGAGGATGGCGATGACGGCAGAGAGGCAGTTGAACTACCTGTTCCACGACCGCATAAACGGAATATTGCCACCGTTCCTGAACATGGGCGTATTGGGATTGAACTACGGAATGCAGGCCTGTCAATTCACGGCCACCAGTACAACGGCAGAGTGTCAGACACTGGCGATGCCGAACTACGTGCACAGCATACCGAACAACAATGACAACCAAGACATAGTGAGCATGGGCACCAACACCGCGCTGCTGTGCAGACAAGTGATAGATAACTGTTATCAGGTGATGGCTATACATTTCATAGCCTTGGCTCAGGCGACAGATTGTCTGAAGAAAGCCGACAAACTGTGCAGCGAGTCACGGAAACACTATGACGCCGTGCGCGCTATCATACCAACCTTTGTGGAGGACACCCCATTCTATGAGGAGATAGCGAAGGTGGAGAAATATTTAAGAGAGGTTTAATTCAAAGTTTTAAGTTTAACATTATGGAATATGCATTGGTAACAGGGGCTTCGAGAGGTCTTGGCCGGGCTATAGCAGAACGGCTGGCCAAGGACGGCTACCCTGTGATAGTGAACTATAACAACAGTGAGAAGGCCGCCCAAGAGGTAGTGGACGGCATAGTAGCTGCTGGAGGCAAGGCCGAGTTAATGAAACTCGACGTTGCGGATTCGAGCAAAGTGGACGTCGCGTTGGACTCGTGGATGGAAGCACATCCAGAGGATTATATATCGGTGCTGGTGAACAACGCCGGCATACGGCAAGACAACCTGCTGGTGTTCATGCAGGACGAGCAGTGGCAGAGTGTGGTGAGCACCACGCTTGGCGGCTTCTTCTACCTCACACGCCGCATAGTGAAAAGCATGATGACCCACCGCAACGGAAGGATAGTGAACATCTCGTCGGTGTCAGGCGTGAAAGGCATGCCTGGGCAGTGTAACTATTCGGCTGCAAAAGCGGGGTTGATAGGTGCGAGCAAGGCATTGGCGCTGGAGGTGGCATCACGCAAGGTGACAGTGAATGTGGTGGCGCCAGGGTTCATAGCCACCGACATGACTGCAGAGTTGGATCAAGAGATGATAAAGAAAATGGTTCCGCTGGGACGAATCGGGAAGCCGGAAGAGGTTGCCTCATTAGTGTCGTTTTTGGCATCGAAGGAGGCTGCTTACATCACTGGGCAGGTGGTTTCGATAAACGGAGGAATAATATAGAAAAGCGAAAAGCGAGGAATGGGCAACAGACGAGTAGTGGTGACGGGGATGGGCATCTGGTCCTGTCTGGGAAACAACCTTGAAGAAGTGAGGCAATCACTTTACGATGGGCGGTCGGGCATCGGCATAGACGCTGAGCGAATACCCTACGGCTATCAATCGCCACTGTCGGGCATAGTGCAAAAGCCTTTGTTGAAAGAGTTGCACCGCCGTTTGCGAATAGGGCTTTCGGAGGAGGCGGAATACGCCTACATGGCAACCAAGGAGGCTATTAGAACAGCCAATATTGACGATGAATATCTGCTCAATAACGAAGTGGGTGTGCTTTTCGGCAATGATTCGTCGGCCAAAGCGGTGGTGGAATCGAACAATTTGATGCTAGAAAAACACGACTCGATGCTACTTGGCTCAGGATATGTATTCCAAGCGATGAACTCGACGGTGAACATGAACATGAGCACCATATTCCACCTGCGAGGTATCAATTTCAGCGTAAGTGCGGCATGTGCGAGTGGCTCACACGCCATAGGACTTGGGTATATATTCATCAAACAGGGCATGCAAGACATGGTTATATGCGGAGGAGCCCAGGAAACGAATTTTTACAGCATGGCATCGTTCGATGCACTTGGAGCATTCTCCAAACGAGTGAACGAACCGACGAAGGCATCGCGTCCTTTTGACCGCGACCGCGATGGACTGATACCGTCAGGTGGGGCTGCCGCACTGGTACTAGAAGACTACGACCACGCTGTGGCCCGCGGTGCCAAAATATATGGAGAAATTGCTGGTTACGGTTTTTCGTCCAACGGTGGCGGAATCTCACAAGCCAATGCAGACGGTTCGGTGCTAGCCATGAGTCGTGCCATGAAGGATGCAGAACTTACAGCAGACGATATAGACTATGTGAATGCACACGCCACTTCAACACCACAAGGCGACATGAACGAGGCGATTGCATTGATGCGCCTGTTTGAAGGCAAACACGCATATATTACCTCCACCAAGTCAATGACAGGGCACGAGTGCTGGATGGCAGGTGCAAGCGAGATTGTCTATTGCCTGCTTATGATGCAGAATAACTTTGTTGCACCAAACATAAACTTTGAGAATCCTGACGAACAAAGTGCACACTTGAACATAACGCCAGAGAGAGTGGATATGGAGTTGCAGAATGTGTTGTCAAACTCGTTCGGCTTTGGTGGGACCAACAGTACGATTGTGGTAAAACGAATTGAGAAGTAAACATCAAACATTAAATCCATATAAATCATGAAAAAAATTGTTTTGTTCGCGGCAGCCTGCCTAATGGTCATAACAGCTTTTGCAAAAAGTGACCTGAAAGTTCAATCCGGTTCGATGGCGTGGGCCAAGGAGAAAGTGAAAGTCGCTGTGGAGTTCAATTTCACGTATGCAAAATGGGACGAGAAAGAAGACTTCAAGACCTGGTGCGGCGAAGACTATGAAGCTCGCGTAAACAACTCCCTGAACGGATTCATCCAAGGGTTCAACAAGAAAAGCAAGGGTGCACAGGCCACGACAAGCGAGGAAGGCGCTAAATACCGTGTCGTCGTAAAAATCGCCAATATGGATTGGCGTACCGACATCTTTGGTGTTCCCGGTCAGCTTTACGCTCTTTGCTGGGGCATAATAGAGGTCACCGACATCGCCACCGGCGAGACTGTGTGCACAATCCAGGTTGACGGTGCCAACGGCGACGGAGACTTCATCCCCAACGACCGTTTCACGAAATGTTATGAAACAGTAGGCGAGACACTGGCGAAGACTAAGAAGTAGTCAGAGGGCAGCAGTCAGTTAACATAACTTATCCGACTTTCAATGAATCTATCACCAATTCTCGAAAAAGCATACAGCGAGGACAAGCTCACCGCCCGCGAAGCCCAGCGCAAAGCCGAATGGATAGCCTTCGGGCCGGTGGTGTTCCAAGCCTCACGCATAATGGTAAAATGGGGCATACTGGAGATGCTCCGCAACACAGACGGCGGACTGACGATGTCCGAGATAGTAGAGCGCACAGGCAAGACTCCGTACGCCATAAAGGTGCTTATGGAAGCGTCGCTTTGCATAGGCACGGTGGTACTCGCCGAAGACCGCGAGCACTTTCTGCTGACCAAGACTGGCTGGTGTCTGCTGACCGATGCGTTGACGCGCGTCAATATGGCGGTCAACCACGATGTGAACTACGAAGGGTGGTTCAAACTTGAGGAATCGCTCGAAGAGGGACGCCCCGTGGGATTGGAACATTTCGGCAGCTGGCCCACGGTTTATGAGGGACTTTCCAGTCTGCCGCCGCAGGTGCAGCAGAGCTGGTTCGGCTTCGACCACTTCTATTCGGACAATTCGTTTGCGCAGGCGCTTGAAACAGTGTTTTCGCAGAAGGTCGATAACCTTTTGGATGTGGGCGGCAACACTGGACGTTGGGCGTTGCAGTGTGTCGGTTACAACCCAGATGTGCATGTAACAATCATGGATTTGCCACAACAGATAGGTTTGATGAAGAATTTCACCGAAGGCAAACCCGGAGCAGATCGCATATCGGGCTATGGTATAAACTTGCTGGACAAGCACGCACCATTCCCAACCGATAAACACTACGATATTATCTGGATGAGTCAGTTTCTCGACTGCTTCGGTGAGGACGAGATAGAAAGCATCTTGAGCAGAGCCGCGGCGGTGATGGATGCCAATACGCGGATATACATTATGGAAACGTTTTGGGACCGGCAGAAGTATGAACTGGCGGCATTTTGTCTCACGATGACAAGTTTGTATTTCACTGCAATAGCCAATGGTACGAGCAAGATGTACCACTCCGATGACATGGCGCGCGTGGTAAACAAAGCAGGGCTGAAAGTGGAACGCATAGTTGATAATCTAGGTTTCGGACACAGCATAATGATATGCTCAAAAGAAAGGTTTTAAATATAATAACAACACACACAAAATAAATGAATAGACAAGAAATAGAAAACGCCGTCAAGCATTTTTTAGTAGAAGATTTGGAACTTGATGCGGAAAACATTAAACCAGAAGCACGATTAAAAGAAGACATAGGCATAGATAGCCTAGACTTTGTCGATATAGTGGTCATAGTTGAAGAGCAGTTCGGCTTTAGAATCAAGCCGGAAGAAATGAAGGAAATCAAGACCTTTGCCGAATTCTGCGACTATATTGGGAAACGGCTGAACGAGTAGGAGGTTTGATGACCGAGGAGAAAAACAAACAGTGGTCGGGTCGAACCGACGGCACAACATGGATGCAACAATCGTTGATAGCGATGTTGCGGGTTGTGGACGTAAGGGTGTTCTATGCCATCATGGCGTGTGTGGTGCCATTTTATATGTTGTTCAACCGCAACGGCTATCGGGCTATGAGTGACTACTTCAAGCATCGTGGTGATAGCGGCTTGCGACTGGTGTGGCATATTTACCGCAACCACTATGTTTTCGGACAAATAGTTATAGACCGCTTCGCTGTTTATGCCGGCAAAAAGTTCACGTTTGTAGAAGAAGGCAACGACCTGATATCTCGTCACTCGGAACGAGACGAGGGGTTTGTGATGCTTGGCTCTCACATAGGCAACTATGAGCTTACAAGTTGTACTTTTGATGCTCATAAAAAACGTGTGAACGCACTTGTCTATGCAGGAGAGAGTGAAACGATTATGGAGAACCGCAGGCATATTCTGGCCAAACACAACATAGGACTTATACAGGTTGGCAACGACATGTCGCATCTTTTTCAAATGAACACGGCCATTGACAACGGTGAGATAATAAGCATGCATGCCGACCGGATTTTCGGATCACAAAAGCATATCAACTGCCGCTTTATGGGCGATGAGGCTAGTTTTCCCGCTGGACCGTTTGCCTTCGCCGCACAGAAAAACACGCCTGTTTATGCGGTATTCTACATGAAAGAGAAAACAAAAGTATATCATCTGTATGTGCGACCAATAGTGTGCGACAAGGAGGGCAACATACGCAAGCGGATGAATGGTCTGGCAAAACGATATGTTGAGGTTCTGGAGGAGATGGTAAATAAATACCCATACCAGTGGTTCAATTATTTTGATTTTTGGAATAAAGCGAGTAGTCCGGTTTCAGTTGACAAAGGGGAGAACACTCGAATTAACAAGGATGAATCGAATGTTTCTGTCATTTCCGTCAACTTATCCGACATTCTTCCTCAGAGGGAGCCATTTGTGATGATTGACGGCTTGAAATATTGTGCGGGTGACACTACGGAAACGTTCTTTGAAATAAAGAGAGACTGCGTTTTCTGCGATGGAGAAGGTCGATTTTCTGAAGCAGGCATGGTGGAAAACATAGCACAGACATGTGCGGCAAGAATCGGGTATCTGGCTCTGCAGAAAGGCGATGAGGTTAAAATAGGTGTAATAGGCGCGGTGAACAATATGATGATATACGACACGCCAAAGGTGGGCAACGTAATACAAACCAAAATTGTGGTTGAAGAGGAAGTTTTCAATATGACGCTTGTGCGAGCAGAGATAAAGATGGGAGTAGAGACGCTTGCCACTTGTAAGATGAAAATAGCATTGACCGACAAAAAAGCAGGGGAATGAACAAGTTGAGCACAACAAAAACCTTAGACGTAAGGTTCAGCGAGGTGGACTCGATGTGCATTGTGTGGCACGGAAACTATATGCTTTATTTCGAGGATGCGCGCGAGGCCTTTGGTCGTGAGTATGGGCTTGACTACCTCACAATATACGGCGAAGGCTACTATGCGCCAATGGTCGATGTACATTTCAGCTACAAAAAACCTATCATCTACGGTATGAAACCAGCCGTAACGATTACCTACAAACCAACAGATGCGGCAAAAATACTGTTCGAATATGAAATCCGTGACACTGCCGACGGAAGTCTACTTGCCACGGGAGAGTCAATGCAGGTCTTCATGGATTTAAAGTACCAGCTGGTGTGGAAGACTCCTGAATTTTACGAGAAATGGAAAGAGAAATGGTTGTAAAACTTGCAGACAATATCATCTCGCCGTTGGGGGTCACTACCAAGGAGAACTACGAGGCCGTTAAAGCAGGCCGTACAGCGTTATGCCAGCACGAAGGAGTACCCGGCATACCAATACCTTTCTTTGCTTCGCTCATCGACGAGAGCGTTTTAACTGTTGAGGGAGACTACACAAAATTCGAGCGAATGTGCATACAGTCGGTGGCATCGGCAATACAGCAGTGTGACATAGACGTTGCATCCGAGAGAGTGCTTTTTATTGTATCGACCACAAAGGCAAACGTTAGTATGCTTGGCAGAAGTGGTTGTGACAACGATAGAGTCTTGCCAGGTGTGGCGGCGCGCAAAATTGCGGAGTATTTCTCTAACAGACAGATGCCTTTAGTGGTGTCAAACGCCTGCATATCTGGTGTTTGCGCCCAGATAGAAGCTCTTCGGGCGTTGGAACTCGGATTATGCGACTATGCCGTGGTGGTGGGCGCTGATGTGCAGTCACCATTCATAGTCACGGGCTTCCAGTCACTGAAAGCCGTTTCGGCAGAAGCCTGCCGTCCGTTCGACCGCGACCGCAAGGGTTTGAATCTCGGAGAGGCTGCCGCAACCGTCGTTTATGGACGAGAGGCAACAGCCGATAACCGCTGGCAGATGGTGTGCGGAGCTGTGCGTAACGACGCCAACCATATATCGGGACCATCACGTACGGGCGAAGGTTCATATCTTGCGCTGCGTTCGGTGTTGCAGCATATAGACGCATCAGAGGTGGCTTTTGTAAGCGCACACGGCACAGCGACGTTATATAACGATGAAATGGAATCAATAGCCGTGGAAAGAGCAGGGTTGATCGACACGCCTGTCGGCAGTCTGAAAGGCTACTATGGACACACCATGGGCGCCGCAGGAGTACTAGAAACATTGCTGTCGATGTACGCAGTAGATGACCATACCGTGCTTGGCACACGTGGATTCGAGAACTTAGGTGTAAGCCATCCAATATCAGTATGTGCAGAGAACCGCGTCACCAACCGTAACTCTTTCATAAAACTCATATCGGGCTTTGGCGGATGCAACGCCGCCGCCGCATTCAGAAAAGGAGGTGCACGATGAGTCTGGTCAAGCATTACGTGAGGATTAATCAGTTGGTAGGCAGCAGGAGTCTGACAGCCAGTGGTGTACGGAACTATCGTGTTACAATCGATGGCAAGACGCTTGTAGAAACAGCTCCCGCAGATACGTTACTTACTGAACTATACAAAACGCATGTTGGCGACTATTCGAAGTTCTATAAGATGGATCCACTTTGTCGTGTGGGATTCATGGCATCGGAGCTACTGCTGACAGCTGAAGATTGCAGGCAGAAACAATGGGGCGAAAGTCGCGGTGTTGTGTTGTTTAACGCCACCAGTTCGCTTGCCGACGACCGCAACTACCAAGCCACTATAGATGATTCCGAGACTGCATTTCCAAGTCCATCGCTGTTTGTTTATACCCTACCCAACGTACTTACCGGCGAAATAGCCATTCGAAATCACTACTATGGTGAGACAAATTTTGTGGTACTACCAGAGTTTGACAGCAACACGATGTCCGCTATTATAGAGATGACGTTCTGTGACAAATACTTACAGTCGCTTGTAACCGGCTGGGTAGACTGTTATGATGAAACGAACTACAACGTGCTGATGTTTATCGTGGAGCGTGATGTCACAGGACACTCAACCGAACTATCGCAAGAAATAAAAATATTAACAGAAAAATAATTAACACAATGGAAGAATTGATTTTAAAACTGAAAAACGAAATTATTGAAGTGCTCAACCTCGAAGACATCAAGCCTGAGGATATCGATGAGAACGCACCTCTGTTTGGTGAAGGTCTTGCCCTCGACTCTATCGACGCTCTCGAACTCATCGTGCTTATGGAGAAGAACTATGGCATCAAAATAAAGGATCCGAATGAGGGCAAAGACATATTCAAGTCGGTGGCCGTAATGGCTGAATATATCTCGAAAAACAGAACAAAATAACCTATGCGTCTTTGGATTACAGGTAGTGGTGTCATCTCCGCACTCGGAGTCGGCAAAGAGTCCACGCTACAGTCATTGCTTGCCTCAAAATCGGGCATATCGACGGTGCGTTATCTGAAAACCGAACACACCGAGTTTCCCGTGGGCGAGGTACCCATGAGCAACGACGAGATGGAGCGTATCTTGGGAATAACAGCCGACACACCGACCACACGCACATCGTTGATGGGCATGATGGCATTGAGAGAAGCGTTGCAGTCTGCTGGTATCGAAAGCGAGGCGCTTCCCCAAGTGGCTCTCGTTTCTGGCACTACGGTGGGCGGTATGGACAAGAGTGAACAGCACTATCTGGATTTCCTTGAAAACAACGAGTACAACGAGTTTATACGCACCCACGACTGCGGAGCGTGCACCGAGATGATTGCCGACAGGTTTGGAAGGTTTGCATCGGTCACGACACTATCCACCGCCTGCTCGTCAGCAGCCAACGCCATCATCTATGGAGCACGGCTTATAGAAAGCAGATCTGCAGATATAGTGGTGGCAGGGGGATCAGAATGTATCACTAAGTTCCACCTCAATGGGTTCAATGCGTTGCGCATTCTGGACACCTCACCATGTCGTCCGTTTGACGATAGCCGCGCCGGACTCAATCTTGGCGAAGGAGCCGCTTTCGTGGTGCTGGAAAGCGAACAGCACGCCCTTGCACGCGGTGCAAAAGCAGAAGCCTTCCTTGATGGCTACGGCAACGCCTGCGACGCATTCCATCAGACGGCCTCGTCACCTGATGGCGAGGGGGCTTTCAGAGCCATGAGCGAAGCCCTACGGATGGCGGGATTGCAGCCATCGGATATCGACTATATCAATGCCCACGGCACAGGAACACCCAATAATGACAGCAGCGAGAGTGCGGCCATGCGGAGGGTTTTTGGCGAGGCAGTGCCGCCAGTTTCATCCACCAAGACCTTCACCGGGCACACCACAAGCGCTTCGGGTTCAATTGAGGCGGTAGTATGCATGCTGGCAATGCAAAACTCATTCCTACCGCCCAACCTGAATTTCTCGGTCGCGACAGACTGTGTGAAACCTATTTCTGAGATACGCAGAGGTGTGGCTTTGCGCCACGTGCTATGCAATTCATTCGGATTTGGGGGCAACGATTCATCGCTGTTGATAAGCAATACGAATAATTGTGTAAATCAGGCTGTCAGGATACCCTCCCATTCCTCCAAACAGATATATGTCAACTCTGTCCAGCATATCTCTGCCCAGGTTCCTTTCTCGAGAGAATGGATGACTAATCCCGTGATGTATGTGGAGCCTTATGTGCGTTCGATGGAGCCTGATTATAAACCATATATCGCACCTATGGAGGCTCGGCGCATGGGGCGTCTGCTAAAACGGGCACTAGCCGTGTCGAAAGAGGCACTGGCGCAAAGTAGTATTGAGATGCCAGACATCATTGTCACAGGCACAGGTCTCGGCTGCATTGAGAACACCGAATTGTTCCTTGATGCGTTGTGCCGCGAGGGGGAGCAGCTGCTGAAACCCACACATTTCATGCAATCAACGCATAACACCATCAGTTCGCTGATGGCTATACATCTTGGATGTCACGGCTATAACGCCACCTATGCGCATAAGAATATATCGTTTGACTCCGCGCTGCACGATGCCCTTATGCAGCTGCGTGGCGGATCGGGGGACACGGCACTTGTGGGTGGCCACGACGAGATGACGCCGTCATACTATACCCTTCTTTGCAAAACGGGATATCTCGGAAATGATGGCGAGATGGCGTCCGAATGCTCTACCGCAGCGGTAATTGGTACGGAATCCCGTAAGGGTACATTGTGCAGGATTGCCGATATGAGACTGTTTTACAAGCCTTCCGTCATGCAACTCAAAGAAGCCATGAATACAATGCTTTCCCACAACGGGCTGAATGTTTCGTCGCTTGCAGGAGTGATTACAGGCTTCAACGGCAGCGAATACAGCCGACACTTCTATTGCGACGGATATAAAGACCTTTTCGGAGATATACCGATGCTGCATTATAAGCACCTTTTTGGCGAGAGTTACACATCCTCTGCAATGGCGTTGTATGTAGGCGCATGCTGTCTTGCCGAAAAACACATACCAAAATCGCTAGAAGTAAACACCTCCTGTCCCTCCCCTTCTGCACCTCAAGCCCTCTTGCTCTATAATGCCGACGATGGCAAGAACCATACTTTAACACTGCTCACTGCCGTATGACGCCGTTTATCTTGAAACATACAACACCCACAGAAACGGGATTCCGAGCCGTCATGGCACCAGATATGGAAAGTGCCATTTACACAGCTCATTTCCCCGGCAACCCTGTAACTCCAGGGGCATGCCTTGTAGAGGCCGTCTGTAATCTGATGGAGCGTCATTGCGAATGTAAGCTACGGCTCCGTGAATTGAAGAACGTAAAGTTTATCTCAGTGATTGTTCCAGACAGAGAGAGCAAGGTAGTATTTGACGTTGTCTGCTGCAATGTACCAGACTCGCCAATTGCAGCGAAAGCAACCGTGAACAATGGAAATGTCGTCTGTGCGAAGATGTCGCTGGTGTTTGAGCGTAGAGACCATTAAGAACCACTTACGCTTGAAACAACACACCTAATAGCTCATCACGTTGAAGGCGTTTTTAATAACGTTTATTTCATGTTGTCCATCGTGCATTACTATGCTGACAACGTCGAATCTGGTATTGCCAAGCCAATGGTGACTGCGGACGTACTGGTTGGCCATACGAATCAAATATTGGCGTTTGCGGTGATCCACCGCATCCTCCGGTCTGCCGAAACTTGTGTCGCTTCTTGTCTTCACCTCAATAATCACCAAATCACCTCCCTCGATGGCGACCAAGTCTATCTCATGTTTCTTCGGTTGGTAGTTGTTTTCTATAATAGTGTAGCCATGTTCCGTCAGCCACTGATTGGCAATCCGCTCGCCCTCCACGCCAAGTTCCTTGGCTTTCTGGCGACTTTCCAGACTGCGATGGTTCAAAACACTCCGAAGGACCTTAACGTACGCCATATCTTCCAAACTATTTGAGGTTACTATTTCACGTTCTCAATTATCATTCTATAGGCGATAATGGTTTTGTTTTTTGTATTTTATCGACCCACAATTCAATATTTCACCAACTTGAGCATTGGATGCATTTCATTTTCCAGTTGCGAATATACAAATTTATAATCAATTGCTCCATCATAGACCAATAAAAAACAACCTCACACGTTTATACTATTAAATCAAAAAAACAAAAGCATGAAAAAAGTATTCCTTTTCGGAGCCTTGTTGTGCCTCGTCGCGGTGTTAGCGGCCTGCAAGAAAAACGAAACTGCCGAAGGCGATGCAACAAAAGCTAAAGTCAGCCATATATCCTACATCGACTGCAAAAGCCACACCGACAAGCTGGCCAAAGCCGACCCCAACTTTGGCGATCCCGACTCGGTAAGCATCAGCTATGCCGACGGCGCTGCCCATATAACCCACTACAACCTCTTGGTCAACTGCGGATTTGAAAAGGGTGGTATCGTCGTTGACCTCGACATCAACGGCTCCACCCTCACCATCGACGAACACGAGAACCCCGACGGACCGCTGGACCGCTGCCTCTGCACCACCGACAACTCGTTCCAAATAGACAACATCCCACACGGTACCTACACATTGGTATTCCAAAACTGGTATCCAGAACCATACTCCAAGACGGTCACCTTTTGAGAAATAACCGATGCGCGACTGACATGGAAAAGCCACTCTCTCTCGCCTTGTCGCTCCTAATCTCGCTGATGGTGTCAGCACAGGTGTCGTTCACGGCACGGGTGGTTTTCCCCGAACCGGAATATAACGACCCTAGGTTCACACACTATCTCATAGGTATAGGCTTCGGGTTCCGTTTGACGGTTGATGGCGAGGACTCGGTGCGCTATTGTGTCTGCGACTCCAACGCAACGATTCGCTTCGACAATATTCGAAGCGGGAAGCGATGCTCTCTTTCTTATAGAGACTTTTGGCGCTCTTACGACTATCCTGTATTCACTGTCACATCCGACACGCTCATCGACTCGCTGAAACTGCAACGTATCCACTTTTCACATGAGGATTTATTCTGGACTAAAGCCAACAAGGACAGCACCCTGGAGAGCCGGGCTAAGAGATGGTCGCATGATGTGGATGGGCATGATACCATTAGATACGATGGTGGATTCTATCTCGACCCCGAACCGCACTCATTGCAACTGGCACGCCTATACTATGCCGACTGGGTCTCACCCATCGCCTCATGGCGCACCTGGCCCCATGCCGCCGATAGCGCGTACCGATACTGCCTCCACGCCTACAACAACCACCCCTACCTTTTTTACCCCCTGCGACAACTGGCTCACCGTCTGGGCAAGCCCTTTGAAATCGAGCCGCCGGAAGCCCCGGACAAAAACACCTATGTCCCGCAACCCGAGATGCCGGATGTGTGGTGGACTGACAGCACCATCGACCTCCTCAGTCTTTGGGAACATTACTCGAACATAAATACTCGCCTCCAAAAATACATACTCGGCTTCGCTGCCGAGAATAGCCTCTGCTACCCATTGGCCTCCGACGGCACTATTCGCCTCACGGCAGCCGGTCCGGCTGGCACTTCGATATATCGTGTCGAGGATGGAACCATACATCGCATATACATGGCATCCCATACTTGGGAACCTGTAAATATCGAGCGTGAATGGTATGCACTCGCTCTCGACGAACTCGACTCGGTGACTATGGCCATTAAAGACTTCCAATGTGCCGGACGTCCCGACGATGAAAGCGGCATCTATGTTATCGACGGTTGCAATTACTTTCTTGAATATATCGTGGACGGGCAATATCACCTCTATCTCACAAGCGATGGGGCAGTCCCCTCCCAGCTCGATGCTCTGGAAGAACTTCTGTGGCGAATATACCGACGGAAGCAATAAAAACACCGCGACAACGTTATGTCTATAAGACACTTAAAATAACCACACCATGAAAAAAGTATTCCTTTTCGGCACTTTGTTGTGCCTCGTTGCAATATTCGCAGCCTGCAAGAAAAACGAAACCGCCGAAGGCGATGCAACAAAAGCTAAAGTCAGCCATATATCCTACATCGACTGCAAAAACCACACCGACAAGCTGGCCAAGGCCGACCCCAACTGGGGCGACCCCGACTCGGTAAGCATCAGCTATGCCGACGGTGCAGCCCATATCACCCACTACAACCTATTGGTCAACTGCGGATTTGAACTGAGCGGCATCGTCGTGGACCTCGACATCGACGGCTCGACCATCACCATCAACGAGCATGAGAACCTCGACGGACCGCAAGCCGACTGCCTCTGCACCACCGACAACTCGTTCCAGATAGACAACCTTCCGCGCGGCACCTACACGCTGGTTTTCCAAAACTGGTATCCCGAACCATACTCTCAGACAGTCACATTCTGACAGAATAGTCCTTATACCACAAACCAACGGCTGCCATCCTTGCGGACGGCAGCCGTTGCTGTTTCAGCGCGTCAATGCGTAGGCCGCATCGATGTTCTTCTTAGTAGTTCTGCTTGTTGATTTCGAAGTAGGCTTGCGGGTGGTTGCAGACGGGGCAGACCTCGGGGGCCTTGGTGCCGACCACGATATGGCCGCAGTTGCGGCATTCCCACACCTTCACTTCGCTCTTGGCAAAGACCTCTTTGGCTTCGACATTGTGCAGCAGGGCGCGGTAGCGCTCCTCGTGGTGCTTCTCGATGGCGGCCACGCCACGGAACTTGGCGGCCAGCTCGGGGAAGCCCTCGGCCTCGGCAGTGCGGGCAAAGCCTTCGTACATATCGGTCCACTCGTAGTTCTCGCCGGCGGCGGCAGCTGCAAGGTTCTCGGTAGTGGTGCCGATGCCGTTCAGCTCTTTGAACCACAGCTTGGCGTGTTCCTTCTCGTTCTCGGCGGTCTGCAGGAAGAGGGCGGCAATCTGCTCAAAGCCTTCCTTCTTGGCCTTCGAGGCGAAGTAGGTGTACTTGTTGCGAGCCTCGCTCTCGCCAGCAAAAGCAGCATGCAGGTTCTTCTCCGTCTGAGTGCCGGCATAAGGATTGGTGACTTTCGGCTCCTCCATGGGTTCGAATTTCTCCTTGCCCTGCTTGCATCGCGGACATTTCCAGTCGGCCGGCAGAGCCTCAAAAGGTGTTCCGGGGGCTATGTCCTGCGTGGGGTCGCCCTGTGCCGGGTCGTACTCATACTTGCAAATGGTGCATTTGAATTTCATAGCAGTGGGTTTTAATGGTTGATAATTATATTTTGACTTGTTTGATGCTATAAGTATTCTCTTATTAAGGCTGATGGTCAAAATATTGTGTCTCACATGCAACCAGATTTCAGGTAGGAGCAAATAATTTACGCAGTCTTGATGCTATCCCACCACGGTTGCGTTGAAACACACCAGTTCTTCTATAGATGTTCCTTTTTTATCTAACTTTCCACATCGCCATATCACTTTTCCTTAACTACCTTACTTCGATATCACTCATACTAATTCATCTTTCCTACTTAATAACTCAAAATCGGCGAAAATATTGTATCTGAGCACTAAAGCCCAGCCATAAAGACAATAAAAAGAGCATCGAGACGTTTATCATTGGAAAAAATATTTTTTGATATTTTATACTGTGCATAACGCGTGCAACGAATATACATATGATGATCAAGAATATATTCATCAACGGAAACTCCCTAAAACACCGAATGACAATAGTCGCCTCTGTGCTGATGTGCCTATTTACAGCTGGGTGCGATCGCGAGGAGTCTTATCAAGAACCGTCCTCTATTCCTGAACAAGTTTCGACCACTCCGGCATTCAGCGTCGCGGAAGGAAGGCGGGTTCTTTTCTCGCCGGGCAACCTGCAATACTGCTCCATCGGCAGTCACTCCTCCGTCGAGGGTACTGCCAGCGGTTTATTCCGCTTTGCCGAGCACCAATACGACTTCCTTGGACAAGCCAACGCCCTGGTTTCTGACACCAACAGCGGTTGGATAGACCTCTTTACATGGGGCAGTAGCGGATGGCATGTGGCTCCCTGCTCCGAGAAGGACGGCGACTACGACATCGAAAGCCTCTGCGGCAGCGAGGTCTTCGCCGACTGGGGCGTATATAACGCCATCGGTTTCGACGCCCACGGCACATGGCGAACGCTGACTCGTGACGAGTGGGACTACCTTGTCAACCACCGCGCAGCCACCTCCATCGACGGCATCGACAGCGCACGCTATGCTGAAGCCACTGTATGCGGAGTCAAAGGGCTTATCCTTTTCCCCGACCAGTTTTCGCGTCCTGCATCCATCGCACCTATCGCAAACATCAACCAGAACAACTTCGCCATAAGCTTCAACGACAACATTTACAATGCCGAAGAGTGGTCATCGTTGGAGAAGGCCGGCGCTGTGTTCCTCCCTGCTGCCGGATTCCGTGGCGGCACATGGCTCTCAACCGTTGGCGAGGGCGGTAGCTACTGGGCCTCCACCTGCAACACCGCACGCCAGGCCTACGCACTGCTGTTCATCGACGGACTGGTCAACGCCAGCGCCGAATGCACCTATGAAAAAGACCGTGGCTACGGTCGCTCCGTCCGCCTAGTCAGGGATGTTCAACGATAGCATAGAAAAATATACTAAAACAGCTCTTTGCAAGTATGCGTAGCGAAATTGCATAAAAAAGCGGAGCCGTCACAGCTCCGCTTTTCGCGCTTAGAGTGTTCCGATGTCGGATTTCATCTCCGAAAGTTTTATCAAGTCAGTCCCAGTTTACGCAGTCTTGACGCTATCCCACCATGGTTGCGCTGAAATAAGGTCATCAATTTTTTTACAGACGTTCCTTCCTTATATAATTTAGTCAATAGTTCATCGTCATATTCGCTCCATGGTTTGTATGCGTTGGGGAACAATGCCTTTTGTTCTTGCATGTGATTAGAGTGTTTGGCGGTTACGAATAGGCCTTCTATCTTTCCCATCAAGCACTCTTTTGAAGGAATAACGCTATTCGGCAATGACACAAACGAGAAATCCTTATCAAGACAGGTGAAGTATAGGCAGTCGGGGTCACTGGGAAGTCCACCAATGCCAAGAAACAAATAGACAGGCATGCGTCGGTCGGTGGAGAATTGTTGAAAGAGTGCCATTTTCTCTGCGGGGAGCAATTCTTTCTCGATGTCTTTTGATAGATGGCTGCGCCATTTGCACTCTACGGCAAAAGGTTTTCCGGCATACTCAAATACGAAGTCCGGTGCGCTGTTACTTTCGGGATAGACACCTGGTAGGGATTTGTCGCCGCGCCATTCTTTAAGCGTAAGTTTTTTATTGTTCGGCAAGTCAAAGAGATTTATCACATAGTCCTCGAACTCACGACCTTTCAGCACCTCGTCATTCATCGTCAGAGCTTTCACCCGATTGCGTATCGTGCTGTATGGGCGGTTGATGGCGCGATGTATGGCATGAATACCCATGTCCTCGTAAAACATGCGCAGCAGCCGCTTGTCCTCAGCTACCGTCCAGCGATATGGCTTCGTTTCCTGCTCAGCGGCTTTTAGTTCCTTGTGGTCGACAAGATGAGTAATGTTGTTGTGTCCTGCCAGCAGGCTAAAGATGCTGCCGTTGGGATTGATATAGCCACAGACGATATGCTGTACTTGATTAATGATATATTGGTTTCGCAACCGAGCGGTATATCCTTTATCGCTTTCTTCCCGCTGCAACACTAATATTAGCAAGCGGTTTTCTTTAAGCGCCTGATCTATCTGTACATTGTATGTGTCGTGAAAGCGTCCCGTTACCACCAGCGTTGTCGGTACATGACAGACCAATAATGCCTTCAGCACCTCTTCCTCCAGCTCTGACGTGTTGAAACACACGGCACAACCATTGAACTTGTCGAACCCTTCTACACATTGGAACACCTTCTCATAACACCCAATCGGCGCCTGCCGCGAGGTGAGAAACAAGGTCTTCTCTCGCTGCCATAGTTCCTTGTTACCGATGGTCTGTTTGATGCGCATAAGATATTCTAACTGAGAGAATAGTTCATATTGGACAATGTGCCACGTGTCGTCATTGAACTACTTATAAACAATATTTATTTTGTATTTCAAAGATCCGCCGCAACTTTGCTCAGGGTGGTCCGGTGCTTCTTGTCCTTGGCAATCTTTCTCTCCGCAATATTCAGTCAGATGTTCACATCTCATGTTGTATATATCATCTCTCAAATCATAATACCAACCATATGAACATTCGTTATTGAGACAAGGGATTGCAAAAACTGCTGTGTTCTGTCTAGAAAATGACAATACACCGTCTTTTGATGTATTACCAAAGATTGACTTATGAGTATTTGTGTAAAAAATCTCTATCTTTTCAATGTTGGGAAAAACATCTTCCAGAATTCTTCTGTCGGAATATAGAGCCTCATATCGTGCTCGTTTCAAACTATCATTTTTTTCCGGAGTAATATACTTTCTATAACCTCTATTCATTGTTTTTCTTACTTATTGCTTAATTCACCCTCTAACAAAGAAAAAACATAGCCGGAACTCTGGCTGTAAAGGCCAGAAGAAGGGCGCAGCAGAGCGTTATATATATTGGAGCCGTATACAGTCTCTACTGAATGTGGCAACGTGTAGTTTTTGCGGTCTATCAACAGCTGAATGAGGTCGGAGGTGATACCTTCAACCATAAACTTGAATTCTTGTTCACTTACATTCATACGGCTGTAGTTTTTCTATGGCACTTTCAGTACAAAAGGCATATTGAAATGTAATGCCTTTCATATACTTTAGTCGGCGGAGAAATTCTTTCTTGTCAATGTTGCCCAAACGGTAGTTTCGGATTTGAAGACCCACGCGGTCATTGGCTATCGGTCCGTACACTACATCATAGGAATGCATATATGGCGGCACAATAGTTTCGTCACGATGTTGGTATACAAAGTCGGCCCACTCCTCGGTGTATCCGTCGAATGACTTGAAGGACAATGTTCCGCCACTAAGCAGTTGCTCATCGAATTGGTATGCATTGACAACAGGTTTGCCGCCGAAGATATCCACACGGGCGAGAGCCACTTCCATAGCTTGGCCTTTCTCTGTGGTCAGGTAGAACGCCTGTCCGAAATCTTTGTAAGGATTGCATTGCTTGAGGTCAATGTCGGCAATCCGCACATTGGAGCCGTGATAAAGTGTAATCATAGCGTACCTCCCATTCTGCGGCAATAGGCAGAGAGGTCGCGCACATTGGAGGCAAACGACTGCGTATGCAGATAGCCATACTGGCGGTCGTAGAGTTCCAATGCTTTATACTGGCTCAGGTACTTCACAGCCTGTGCTGTCGTCATCCCATAATGCTCGGCAAACTCTGCAATAAGCGCTACTAAATATTGTGCCTTGTCTGATGCCATAGTTACTTTTTACAGATAAACTCTTTTATAATCAGATAACGTGATTGTTCTGGTTTTCGTATGTGGTGATGTCTTATAATATCATTACTAATGTAGCAATTGCTATCAAAGTCATTAATATGGCAATTGCAATAGATAATTTCTTATTTTTCTCCTTCTTGTGTACTGTTTTCAGTACCTGCGAAGCATCTAAAGCAATTATTCGTGCTGCTACATTGTCCTCGCTTATTTGCCTCAGAATATTGGATATTTCCCCTAACAACTGAGCCATTTTATCGTCTCGATCGAATCCTGCGACTTCACGTTTCGCATTTCGTAATAGTATCTCTCCTCTTGCATGGTTATTTTTCACATTTTCATAGTCATTCCTGATAGCATCAACGTATGGTTGAATTGCGCTGGACTTATTATCGGCAGTGAATCGACTTCTTGCTTCTTGTATTTTGGTAATAGTATTATGTGTTAATGTGGCGATGGTTGTTAATTCATTTCGACAATCACGTATGTTTTCAATCTTTCTAATATATTCTTCTTGTCTCTGTACTTTTTGCAATGTCCTGATCACATCTTCCGAAATATTATTTATTTCGTCATTTATAAATCTTATTTGGTTCAGTATGCATTGTATATCTTCTAACAAGTTTGCAATTCCATTTTCTTGTTCATATCCTAATGCCTCATTATGTGCTTTTTTTAGTATTTCCTCTACTTTCTTATAGTAGTTCGCAACCTTTTCTTTCTCTTTATTTATAAATTGGACTAATGGACGTATTACATCCGTTGTGTTGCTTTGTGAAACGTTCTTTCGGGCATCTCTTATTTGAGATAGTGCATTATCTAATTGTATTTGTTGTGATTTTGCACGGTCTGCACAGGCTCTAACTTCTTCAACTTTCCGTATCTTTATTTCTTCAAGTATCTGAGGAATTCTTGAATTAGACTCTTTGATGGTTGTCGCCATAAAATCTGTTACTGCTTGACTGTGCCGAAGTTCATTCCGTTGGAGCGTTCCCATCGTGTGGATACCATTCAAGGTTTTGCAACGGGATAGTGCAACATACATTTGTCCGTTTGCGAAAAAACCATTGTATATGTTTACATTGTCATAGGTTTGTCCTTGAGACTTATGTACTGTTATTGCCCAAGCTAGCTTTAGTGGGAATTGTGTGAATGTTCCGATTTCTTTTTCAACAACATGTTTTTCGTGTGTATCCTCGTCTTCTTCTAATACATATTCTTTAATTGACCATGTGTAGCGTTCAACTCGATATTCACCTTCATTATCAATTCTGACGGTGACGTGATTATCACTTAGGTTTGTGATCGTTCCCATGGAGCCATTCACCCACCTTCCTTCGGAATCATTGACAAGCATTATGATTCGTGCATCTTTTGCCAAAACAAGTTCTTTGTCAGCGACCATATCTGACTCTGAAATACTGCCAGTAATAGATGCTGAATAGTTCTTATGATTTGGTAATCGATTCAAATGATTGTCGTTGATCTGCTTGGCTTGAACTCTTTTAGGACATAAACTAACCGCATTGTCATCAGCACGATTTGCGATTTGAAAAATGCCAAAGTCCGGAATACCTTCTCTTATATTTGATAAGGAATCTAAGAATTTCTTCTCAGTTTGACGTTTAACTTCTGCTAATTCTATAGTAAGCAAATTGCTACTATTCCACATGTCAGACTCAAAAGCGTATAGCCTATCTCCATATATATTCCTAAAAGAAAGTCTGTCATTGTCAGTTAATACTGGAGGAAGTTGATAAAAATCACCAACAAAGATCAGTTGTTTATTATTAATATTAATCCGTCTCAAAGATCGTATTACATACTCGAACACGTCTATGCGACACATTGATATTTCATCAATAAGAATAATATCCGCCTTTTCAAGAACATCTAATTTATCTCTTGATGTTAAAATATCATTATGTGCTAATAATCTTATAGGTACCCCGAAAGTTCTGTGAATAGTTGCACCGCATATATTTAATGCAGCCACACCAGTTGGTGCGCACTTGATAATGTTTTTTTCTTTATGTTTTTCAACAAAATAATCTACAAGAAAGCTCTTGCCAGTACCCGCCTTTCCCGTCAAAAAGACGTTGTAACCTGCATCTAACAGTTTTATCGCTTGCTTTTGAGATGATGTTAACTCGATCATACAGGCATCATGTATTTCTTAGAAGCTGGGTAGCCCTCTCGGGCTGCCCAGCTTGGGGTGGAGAATATTACATCTCCGAGAGTTTCTTGTAGCCCTCGTAGCGCAGTTTGGCGTTGCGCTCGGTGGCGACGAAGAGTTCTTCGGCCTCCTGGGGGAAGGTCTTCATTAGGGAGTTGTAACGGACCTCGCCCATAATGAAGTCGCGGAACTTGCTCCAGTCGGGCTCCTTCGAGTCGAGGTGGATGCCGTTCTTTCCTTCTTCGTCCTCAGCAGGGTTTAAGTGCCAGAGGTTCCAGTAGCCGCACTCGACG
>JAEEZY010000018.1 GCA_016292015.1 Bacteroidales bacterium
CCTCGCCTTCCTGATGCGGTGGGGTTACTCGATCTATCAGTCTTGTGAATGTCCAGTTGCGTGTGCGACCGGTGCAGTCGGAGAATGTATAGGTCCACGTCTTCGTGCCTGTGCATCCGTCGTACGTTCCTCCTGTCGCCATCGTGGCACTGCCCGTAAGGTCTATGCCGCAGTTGGTCGTCACCGTCGGCAGAGTCGGCGTGAACGCCGGGTCGTCGCACTCCACCGTGTCGCGTGTGGCCACATTGCCCTCAAAGACTATAGAGTCGGGTCTTATCGTATAGACGTAGTTCCACACGTAGTCGTTGCCGTTCACGGTGTAGGTATATCTGTACGTCCTCGTGCCGCAGCCGCCGTTCGCCTCTATGCCTGTCGCCGGGTCGTCTATCGGGTTGTTCGCGTCGGGAGTGTAAACTATCGGTTCTCCGCATACAGTACGTGGCGTCGGCTCCTGTGGCGTCGCCTGGCTTATGCACGAAACCACACTTGATCCTCCAGGAGTTTCAGTGAAGGATGACGGCACTATTTCGTAGGTCAACTTCCACGGATATGTCTGACCGGCGCAGTCGGTGTATCGGTAATTGAACACCACCTGTCCCGCATTGGTACTTGCATTGTAACCGCTCATGTCAGGTGTACCCACATGCTCTGCCGTCACAGTGTTGCCGCAGGCATCTGTCAAATTGACGGGCAAGAAGGTGTTCGAGGTGTCCGACAGACATGGTATTGTTGACACACTGTCGATAGGAACCGTCAGGTTGGGATGAGTCACCGTGTAGGTGTATGTCCACTGGGCAGGATGATTCGCGCAGTCTTTATAATTATATGTATATGTTATTGTGCCATTGCAGTTCGTCACCTGATTGTTCATCACTGGCGAACCATCCAACGGCAGCAACGTTGTTCCACAAGCATCCGTCACCGTAGGTTCAGTGATCAAGTCTGCTCTAGCCTCTGACACACACTCCACACCCAATGCATTGGTCACTGGTGATATGCTGATATCGTCCGCCACGTTGATGCGTATCGTCTGTACTATCTCATTGCTCACCTTATCGCAGAGGTCAGTAACCTTATATTTACGCGTGACCACTATCGGGCATCTGCCGCTGTATGACTCAGTGCTGGACAGCGTGAGCTGTGCCTTGTTGGTAGTGCAGTTGTCGGTTATGGTGAGAGAGCCGCCTAGATTCCCGGCCTCAGTCTCCAGTGCGGCCACTGTCGTAACTGCAGGATACAGTGTAGCCAACTGACTGTAGTTGCAACCATCAACGTCTTTGGCGGGCAGAGTATAAGTGCTGGCGACAGGTGCTTGGTCGTCTTTCACCGTAATGGTTATTGGTGTGGCGGTATTCTTACATCCGTAAACGTCCACCACGTTGAGTCTCACCTGATAGGTGGTGTTGCAGTTGTTGCCCGGTATCGTTGCCGTCACCACGTCACTGGTCGCCGCCACAGTTGCTGTGTTGTGGTCGAGCGTCAATGTGCCACTCCAGTTATAGGTGTAGTTCGGATTAGAAACCGTCGTGTTACCAGTTATGTCGATAGTTCCTGCGTTCGGGCATATCTCATCTGTTATCTCGTTTATGGTAGCCACCGGTGCAGGACGCACATGGATGGTCTTAATAGCCTGTGCCGAGCAGCCATCGAGAGCCAATGTCACCGTGACAGTCTTGTCGCCTGCGCCAGCCCACTGGGCCACGATGCTGTTCGTGCCTTGTCCGCTCACGATGGTGCCGCCGTCAACATTCCATGTGTATGTGAAGCTGTTGTCGCCTGCCGTCTCTGTCAACGTCAGCTGTGTGTTCTGCTCCGATGCGGTGACACAGATATCCTCGTTGCCCGATATCACCGGAGTGATAAGGTTGGTGATGTTCAGGGTTATCGTCTCGGTCTGCTGGCTGCACTGCGGTGTCTGGTTGCTGACCGCCACCACCTCGAAGGTGTGTGTGCCGAAAGCATTTGGCGTACCGCTGATGTGGCCGTTGTTATACGTCAGCCCTATGGCTGCCAACGCTGTCTGCAATGCTGCCGCATTGCTTATCGTGCCGTTGGTCACCGTTATGTCAATATCGGTTATTGCAGCTCCGAGGCACTTGGTCTGCGTCTGGTTGCTTACGTTGAGTGTCACCTCCGGGTTGATGGTCACCGTTATCTGGTCGGTGGCCGTACAACCTGCCGGGTCGGTGGCCGTCACGGTGTAGGTGGTCTCCGTCGAAACGGTGGCCGTCACGCTGGCTCCAGTAGTCGGGTTCAATCCCGTGGTCGGAGTCCAAGCGTAGGTCAGTGCGCCGTTGCTGCTGCTACCTGTAGCTGTAAGCACGGTGTCGCCTCCGGCACACACGCTAGCGCCTGCATTAGTAATGTCAACTGTTATGTCCTTGGCAGGTATTATCACGTTGACCGTAGCCGTAGCCGGCTTGTTGCAAGTGCCTCTCACGGTAACCGTCACAGGTATCGTCTGCTGTGCGTTGGTCTGGGTGTATTCCGTTCCGACTGCCACACTCTGGCTTACAAACTCAACCGTGCCGCCGCATGGGTCGCTTGCCGCTGCGAGGGTCACCGTCGAAAGGTCTATCATCTTATATTTACATCCGCTGGTGCCCATCGTCGCGTTCTGGTTGGCAATAGCACCGATTGTCGGAACCTGCGATTCGGTCCAGGTGTAGGTAATCGACTTCTCCACAGCCGCGTTGCCGCAGTTGTCGCTCACATTGGCCGTCCAAGTTCTCTTCCTGGTACATGTGCCTGTGTTCTGCACCGTTCCTGGCACCACTGTAGGCACAAGCGTGCCGGCACAAGCATCAGTGGCGGTGAAGGTGGGTGCTGTAACCGTTGCTGGGTCGCAACCCCAATCTTGGTTGTTGGTTGCTGTTGTAGTAATCGTCGGCGGCGTGTTGTCAACCGTACGGAATGTCTTGTTGGTCGATGCCGGGCAACCGTTGCCGTCCTTGAGCGTAAGACTCACCACATACTCATGACATGAACCATCACTGGCTATGGTAGCATTGTTTCCACTACCACTTATGGTTCCGGCACTGCCGTCAGTAACTACACTCCAACTGTAGTTCTGATATGTACCTGTTCCACCGCCGGGGGTAGCTGTTACGCTATAGTTGCTGCCAGCCGCAAGCGGACAGCCATTCGCTGGAGTACTGAGCGTAACCGTCACCTCATCGCGATCAGATATCACAACCGTCTGCTCGCTCTTGCAGTTTGTGGTATCACGCACAAACACAGTGTAAGTTCCAGGAGCCAGATGATCCCATGTATATGATACGGCGTTCAAAGAATCCGTGCGAGTTGGCGTGTTTCCATTTGCGCCAATATAATATGCGCGCTGTCCGCGACCATTGGTGGATGTCAACGTTATGGTGCCGTCATTGGCGCCGTGACATGTTACATCTGTGTGGGTAACACTTGACGAACAATCAACACACGGGTCGGGGGCCTGATAAACAGCCAGCTTGATACAATCTATGGCCGAGAATGTGGCACCCAAATGGTGAATGGCACCATCCGACGGCACTTGCAGCGAATACGGTGTAGGCGAAGTGAACGGAGCACTGAACGTCTGCGACACCGGCGGGTTCGCCGTCTCGTCGGTTATCACCAGCGTACCGGTGGTAGGTGCTTCCGTGAAGTAGATCTCTCCGGACACAGTGTAAGTATTGTTCGCGGTATTGCATGGCGTCGTATGCGTAGTTATTACGTTGATGTCGCAGTTCGACACAATGTTGCAGTCGGCCATACCGGCACCCGCCGCGCCAAGGTTAGTCTGCGTGAACGAGATTGTTCCTTCACGATCTCGATAATTGGCCACCAGCACCACATAGTAGTCTCCAACCTGAGCATTATCTATCTGCATATACTCTTCAGAAGAGGATGAGCCTCCGAAATCGACCAGATTGCCATACGGAACAGCCAATGCGATAGTACTACATACGTTACCATAGTCATCTATCTCATAACTGGTGCTCGACCCTTGATATGGATCGTTATCCATTCCCCATCCTTCAGCACCCGAATAGTAATACCATGTACCTGTTCCATTCGTTAGGCTATCTTTATGACAAGTGAAGTTTCTAAAAGGTCCCCAACATCCGAAATCAACGTCACCAGCCGTTGAGGAAATGGTCATCTCCAATCGACCCGACTGAGATATCTGCAAATACCACCACGATGGATTTACAAAGTATTCGCACATGCCTGCAGGGCAAGGCTGTCCTGTCGCTGCTGTCAAAATCACTCCATTATGTTCGTCATTCGAAGCACAGAAAGCTTGTGCATCTTCACAATCTCCTGCGCCCTCGATTGTATCTGGCTCTGATGCATACACTGCATATAGCATCACGTCCCCACATGTAAGGTCTATGGATTGTCCTGCTGTATAGCGCGTACCCGAACCGCTCGTATTCTCATACCATCCTATAAAATGGTGAGCGCTGCTACACACCGGCGTCGTATTGGGGATCGTAGTCATCGTTCCCGTATAGGACCACGTCGCGGGCGTCGCGGTGCCGCCGCTGCAGTCTGCCTGCGTGTTATAGGTTATTGTATGAGGCGTTGTGCCGCACTGGACAATCAATGTATATGTAGCAGTGGTGGCACAATAATCGTCGGTCTTGGCTACGGTGGCGGTGATTGTTGTCGTTCCCGGACCTTGCACTGTAATTGCTCCAGTGTTTCGGTTCACCGTAGCCACCGATGTGTTCGACGACTCATAAGTCACAGCTCCGCCGCTCTGGTTTACCGATATGGTCTGACCTGCACATGCACTGCCGTTCACACAGTACACGGTCGTCTCGTCAAACGAGAACTCCGGCATGGTGCAGCACTGTATGCAGAACTTAATATTAGGACGCGTTGCATACGTTATGCCAGACATCGATGAATACACATTATTTGCATCCAATACTATTGAGCTGCTACTATATTCATATCGTGTCATGCTGGTTGCATCCGTACCGTAGAAAAACCAGTCATATGTTGACACCGTACCTCTTGAGCGCACTGCTACCACAATATTGCTGACGCCATCCCATTCCAATGGTGTTGTCAGGTTTATTGCATTCCAACCGGCTGTAAATGTATAATTACCTGAATACACCAACCGCAAATTTGCATCAGTAATCCATCCACTCTCTAACGAAGTCGCTGATGTTGTTCCAATATACACATCTATCGGCATACTTAGATCAGCATACGTAGAAGGTCCTTTATATTGGAACTTTATGTTGTTGATTACTCCTGAGCATGCGCCGGCAGCAAGAATTTCCGACGCCGTGTAAAGCTGCTGGGAATATCCATAATCTTCAGTCTGGTATGTGTATACCGGAGCCTTCGATGTGGTGGCAGTACCATTTCCAACCCGCGTACAACCGTCACCTACATTGATGGTATATGTGGCATATTTGTCACAATAACCATCCGATGCCGGCCATTTCGCCGTCACCGTCACCGTACCTTCCATACCAGCCACGGTCGACACTGTCTGCGTTGCTGCATTGAAAGTTGCAATACCCGCCGGGTTACATGTCATAGTATATATCGCATTCGGCACGCTGGGGATGCTTTGAGTATAATATTCCCCTGCCACAAGTGACACACTCGTGTTAGCAAAAGCAAAATCGCCTGGTCGGGGATCACAGTCATGAACAATACAGAACTTAGTGTTTGGACGATATGAAGACAACGATGTTGAACCAGATGGAGGAAGACTTGTATTGCTATAATTGTTATCGTCCGACTGGCTGTATAACTGCAACACTGGGCCAGATGATGACCCATTATAATAGAAACTACCGTAATAATCGTACGAACCAGTGTTTTCGTCAATCACCATAAGCAAGTTTCCTCCTGTATAGCCGAACGGAACATCCAGTTCCACCCATGCCCATCCTTGCGTAGAATAGTCCAATGTGCCAGTATAGACTGGCACCAAACCAGCGGTTATCCAAGATGTACTGGTTGCAAACTCTTCTACATTCGTATTAGCCAAATATATCGTAGCAACCGTACCCACTGTCATAGCCGACGAACTGGCATACTGGAAAGCCACAGCGTTAATGGTTCCAGGAATTAAATTCAGTTCTGAGCCCTTGTATAATATTTGTCTATACGAGTAACTGTAACTTGTATTCACGGGACCGTATGAACTACTACTAGTGGTTGATGTCCCTATCGTATAGGGTTCTCCCTCGCAGTTATATGATGTTGACGGACCTGAACCCGTACCGCCACTACAACTGCATGATATCGTCACGGTGAACGATGAATTATAGTCTTCGTCATAGTCATCAAAATAAAGGGTAATCCAACCTCCTGTGGTAGAAGAGAAAGATGATCCAGTAGGCGAATCTAAATCCCAATAATCCTCACCAAAACTATCTTCGGTCATACCTTGTGACAATTGCAACCAATCGTCTCCCCGTATGCCATTCGTTGTCAATGTCGCCGTAATAGTACACCCTGAGGGAGCCTTGAACGACATCCATCCTTCATTCTTGCTATGGTTATTTTGGTCGCTCTCAGTTATCACATATGTTTTCGAACACGACGTACACGAACCCAGTCCCGTAGAGCTGGTGCTTGAATTACCACACATATCGTAGTACCTGCTCCTGGTGTTATTTGCATTCCAGTTGATGGTCTGCGTCGTCTGCGACATCGCATACGTTGGCAACAGCAACACCGCCATCATCATCAGCCACTTCATCGGGCTTTTCACTTTTACCTTTGTCGAAACTGCAGCACTTCCTCCTTGCTGCGCCTTAACGAATAATCTTCTCATCATATCTTGTGTGTGTTGGTTATAATTAACATTTTCTCACAAATTACCTATCACTCCTTTTCTTGGTTCATCTCCGCATAGTATCTCCTCAAAAAGACGTTCATCTCATCGACCACCCATTCAGGATTAATATCGGCATCACCGTCAAGCAGGAACCTATCTTGATTGATATAAACCTTAATACGGCTAAGCCTCATCACAGAAAGCAGATGTTCCTCCATCTTATCGGCAACAACCTTATCAGTCGGCAAGCCCGTGGCTCGCACGTAGGTTACCTGGTTCCCATCAGGATAGGTCTTCGTAGCCAACACCTCAACAAATTTCACATAGATCTTCTGATTGTCTTTACCATCAGATGACGCTTTTGTCTGCCCCATAGTCACCATCGGCAACATCAAGACTGCCAATAACATAAACCACCTGATATGGCTTTTCACGTTTACTTTAGTTGAAACTGCGGCGATGTGTGTGGGCCGCTGGTTAGAGAATACTCTTGATTCCATGTTTATGTGTGTGTTTTTGTTTTTCCATTCGCATACATACGCGTGCAGAAAAGACATCTCGGCGTTGATTTTCAACGATTTGTCATAAAATGAGCGCACCTTTGTACATAGCAAATATACGCAATTATATATATAATCGCAACAAAATTTGCGTTAAAAAAACAAAAAGGGGTCAGCGGCCAGGATTCAGCCGTCAGTAAAAAAGGGGATTATGCTTCAGCCATAAGGACTTTACTTCAGAGGAGACAGAAGGTTCACACAGTTTTATTGCACCATCCCTTGTCGTCACATTCCTCCAGAAGTTCTGCCATGGTTTTCTTCAAGAGGGGATGCTGGAAACGGGGCATCAGGTCGGCCAAAGGATGGAGGACAAAACGGCGGAGGGGGAGCCGGGGATGGGGGACAGCCAGATCAGGCTCGCTGATGACTTGGCTGTCGTAGAAGAGAATGTCGATGTCTATAGGGCGAGAGGAGTAACGGTAGTTTTTGGGAGAGGGTTGAGGGTTGAGAGGTATTGGGGAGGTATTGGAGAATTCTGAAGATTGGGAGCATTCAGAATTTGCGGGGATTTCGGATTCTTTTGGTCTTTGGCGGCCCAGGGCTTTCTCTATCTGCATGGCTGACTGGAGGACCTGGCGTGGGGAGAGGTCGGTCTCGAAGACGGCGCAGATGTTGAGGAAGTTGGGGACGGGACGGTCGAAGCCCCAGGGCTCGGACTCGTAGAGAGGCGAACAGAGGGACAAGGGGCCGACGGCGGCCTGCAGGCGCTGCAACGCCTCGCAGATCGTGTGACGGATGTCGCCCTGGTTGCCGCCGAGTGAGAGGACAACCGAATGGCAAGGCCAGGGGCGTTGAAGGTTGAAATGACAGGACGGAGGATTCTGAGAATTCAGGACAATCTGAGGATTTCGGCTGTTCTGACTATTCAGGGTTTCGCTTAGGAGTTTCAGGAATTGCTTTCGAGGCATTTCCTTTGCCCCCAGGGAGGCGAGGTGGCGAGTGGGCTGCTGGGCGTCGATGAAGCGGAAGTTGTGCATCGAGGCGTATTCCACAAGACGGACAAAGGCCACCTTGGAGGCGTCGCGGACGGTGTGGAACATCGACTCGCCGCAGAAGAAGGCGCCGAGGGAGACGCCGTAGAGGCCGCCGACCAGCACGCCGTCGAGGAAGGTCTCGAAGGAGTGGGCGTAGCCGGCACGGTGGAGTGCAACGTAGGCCGCAATAATGTCGTCGGTGATCCAGGTGCCGTCCTGGTCGTCGCGCGGCACACGGGAGCAGGCACGGACGACCTGTTCGAAGCAGGAGTCGATACGCACCACGAACTTGCCGGAGCGGACGATGCGGCGCAGGCTGTCGCTGTAGCGGAACTCATGCGGCAAGAGGACCATGCGCGGGTCGAGCGAGAACCAGAAAAGGGGACTGTCGGGCTCGCCGTCGGGCCAAGGGAAGATGCCGTGGGAATAGGCGTCGATGAGGGTGGCGACGGAGAGGTTGCCGCCGATAGCGACGAGACCGCGACCCATGGGGTCGGCGGTCTCGGGATCGGGGAATATGCTTTTATCAACCACAGTGCATGAAACGCTGCACAAGTTCAAGGGTTTTCTCGGAGTCGTTGCCAATCTCCTTGCGGAGGTTGCGGTCGTCGTAGGCGCGGAGGTCCTTGATGATGCCGTCGATGAGAGCGGGAGCAAAGATGCCCTTGTCCTCGTATATCTTGCGGTCTTTCTCCAGCACGTCGGCGCTGGCGGCGCAGCTGTCGGGCAGCACGGCGAGGCGTTTCAGCACCTCCTCGTGCTCGAAGATATTGACGCTGACGTAACGGTCTTTGGCGTACTGGACAGCGTTTTCCATCTCGAAGCCGTGACGGGCGGCGACGGTCATGCCGGCAAGCAGCAGATAGACGTTGGCGGAGCCGTCGGGGGTACGCAGCTCGATAGTTTGCTTATAGGTGAAATCGACGTCGGTGTTTTTCTCAAGCGGGTTGCAATGCGCCATCATGTTGCCGCTGCCCTTACTCCAGCCGAGGGGCACACGCACCATGGCCGAGCGGTTGCGGTCGCCCCAGCAGATGTTGGTGGGAGCCTCCTGATGGGGCACCAGACGGAAATAAGATGTGGGGTTGGTGTCGCCGAAGGCGGTGAGCGAACCAGCGAGGTCGAGTATGCCAGCTATGGCCTTGTGAGCCACTTCGGTGAGGCCGTTGTCGCCGACGTACATGTTCTTGCCGTCCTTGACGATGCGGGTGTGGATGTGCATGCCGCTGCCGGCCTTGCCGACGGTAATCTTCGGGGCGAAGGTGACGGTGATGCCGTATTCGTAACCCAGCTGGCGCATAATCCACTTGGCGATGACGAGCTGGTCGGCAGCGTCCTCGAGGGTGGTGGGCAGAAACTCAATCTCGTTCTGCTCGTACATGGTGTCGCCGACGGTGAAGTTGCCAACCTCGGAGTGACCGTATTTGATGAGGCCGCCACATTCGGCTATGAGCTTCATGGCCTCGACGCGGAACTCCTCGAACTTGCAGAAAGGCTGGGAGGCGTGGTAGCCGCGCTGGTCGGCCGGGAGATATTCGTCCTCCTTGGCAGCGATGACGTAGTATTCGAGCTCGCCCATGACCTCGAACTCCATACCGCCGGTGGCTTCGCGAAAGGCCTTGCCGGCTTTGGCGAGGGTGTATTCAGGAGCCATTTCGAAGGGCTCGCCGTCCTTGGTGTAGAAGTTGCAGAGGAGGTCGAGCGTGGGGATATCGGCAAAGGGGTCGATGAAGGCGGTGCGGAAACGCGGGATAACGTAGAGGTCGCTGCTGCCCGCCTCGAGGAAGGGGAAGAGGCTGGAGCCATCGACACGCTCGCCGGAGGTAAGAATCTCGTCGGCGTGGTCGAGGCTGTTGATGACGAAGTTGAGGGTCTTGAGGCGACCGTCGTGCGCCATGTAGCGGAACTTTATCATCTCGATGTCGAACTCGTCGATGACGCGGAGCATGTCGGCCTTGGTGAACTCACGCATAGGTTTCTGCAGGAACTTCACCAGGCGGTTTGGGTTGTGTTTGAAATTATCTTTGTTCATGATGTTTTATGTTTAGTGATTAGTGACAAGTGAATAGTGATTTGACAAATGTCAAATGGGACTGCAAAGGTACTATTTTAAAATGAATGTTGAAAGGTTTAAGTGCGATTCCTGTTTTTTTGTCACTATTCACACACATCCAACAGCACACAAACGGATGGAAAAAGAGCGACACCGAGCATAAAAATTTAACATTTATTCTATTGTTTTTATCCACGACAATATTTATCTTTGCAGTGACAATCAGAAGACAGCATAATCACACAATGCCGTATATTCCAGTTGATTATATTGTATTGATGAAATACAGCCAGTCGTAAAGGTGCATTTTTGCCTTTTCATAAGCATCTGAAAGGCAGCGCCAAAAAAGCATCCCCTCCGTATCACCACCGAATCAACGACGTATCAACGCCGTATTTGGTTCGTATCACCTCCGTAGCAACTATGAGGTATCGCCGTGGTTTCTATATGTCACATTCGAGGCACCTCCATGTCAGGGCTATGGCAAGGGCATGGCGACGGAGGGTATTATTTGCAGTTGAGGCAATAAATGTTGAGGTTTTGCAGTTAATTAATAATGTCGAGGCTTTGAGGCCGGAGACAGAGTCCAAGGACTCAGGCAATAACACATCACAGGAAATAAAACAACAAAATCATAAAGCCATGTTCAAAAAAGAGACCTACATCGCACGTCGCGAGCAGCTTCGCAAAGATGTGAAGCACGGCATCATCATCATCCAGGGCAACCACGAGGCGCCCTGCAACTACAAAGACAACACCTACTGGTTCAGACAGGACAGCACGTTTCTCTATTTCTTCGGTCTTCAGAGGGAAGACCTGGTGGGAGTGCTCGACTGCGACACCGGCAAGGACTACCTCTTCGCCAACGACTACGACATAGACGACATCATCTGGACAGGCCCGCTGCCGAGTGTGAAGAAGCTCGCCGCCAGCGTGGGAGTGAAGAACAGCGGCACCCTGGCCGAGCTGCAGGACTTCTGCACCAACGCCGTGGGGATGGGGCGCAAGGCGCACTACCTGCCACCCTACCGTTCGGACAACCAGCGCCAGCTGAGCTGCCTTCTGGGTATCAAATACGCCTCCGTGCCGATGTACGCCTCGCTGGAACTCATAAAAGCCTGCGTGAAACAGCGCAGCATCAAGAGCGACGAAGAGATAGCCGAGATAGAGAAAGCCATCGACACCGCCTACAACATGCACGTCAGCGCCATGAAGCAGGCGATGCCCGGCCGCTACGAGTATGAGCTGGCAGGCATCATGGAAGGCGAAGCCTGGAAGGGCAACGGCCCCGTGAGCTTCCCCATCATCATGACCGTGCACGGCGAGACCCTCCACAACCACGGCCATAACAACAAGCTGGCGAAAGGGCGCATGCTGGTGATGGACGCCGGATGCGAGACAGCCATGAACTACTGCTCCGACATCACCCGTTCGGTGCCGGTGGGAGGCAAGTTCGACGCCCGCCAGAAAGCCATCTACGAGATAGTGCTGGCAGCGCAGCTCGAAGCCATACGCATCTCGCGCCCAGGCATCACCTACAAGGAGGTGCACACCGAGGTGAGCAAGATACTGGCACAAGGCTACAAAGACCTGAAGATACTGAAAGGCCGCGTAGAAGACATCGTGGCAAACGGCGCGCACAGCCTGCTGATGCCTCACGGCTTGGGGCACATGATGGGACTCGACGTGCACGACATGGAGAACTACGGCCAGATATACGTAGGCTATGACGAGCGCACCCGCCCCAGCGAGCAGTTCGGCTTGGGCAGCCTGCGCTGTGGACGCAAACTCGAGAAAGGCTTCGTGCTGACCGACGAACCAGGATGCTACTTCATACCCGCCCTCATCGACAAATGGCACGCCGAAGGCACCAACAAGAACTTCATCAACTTCAACGAGCTGGAGAAGTGGAAAGACTTCGGCGGCATACGCATTGAAGACGACATACTCATCACCGCCAAAGGCTGCCGCGTGCTTGGCAAACCCATACCCAAGACCATCAAGGAAATCGAAGAGACGATGAGAGGCTAGCCCCCATTAGGCAGAGCCGTCAAGTCACGGGCCATAATTGTCAATTTTAACATTACACAATTCACAATCAAAAACCAACAAAGCAACCATCATGAACAATATAGAAATCGTAATAGAGAACTTCAACGAACGCAGATATGTGGAACACGGCACCTCGCTGGCCGAGATTGTACGCCAGAGCCACGACCAGTTTATGGAGCTGACGGGCGGCAAGCCCATCCTCGGCGCACTGGTCAACAACCGCATACAAACCCTGCAGTACCGAATCTACAACCCCCGCACAATCGAATTTTTCGACCTCAGTCACCGTCAAGGCAAGCGGCTCTTCCAAAACTCGCTAGGGTTCATGATGTACAAAGCTGTCAAGGACACCTACCCCGACGCACACCTCATCTTCGACCACTCACTGCTCAACGGCACCTACTGCCGCATCGAGGGCATAGACACCGACCACGCCACCGTACGCGACAACATCACACGCCGCATGTCGCAACTGCAGCAGCAAGACCTGCCATTCAACAGCAAGGTGATGCTGAAGGAGGACGCGCTGAAGCTTATCTCCAAGGAGGACATTCCCGAAACCTACCGCCTGCTCGAATCGCTCAAGCAACTCTATATCGAGATGCAGTTCCTCGACGGGACAGTACACAAACTCTCCTCACGCACCGTGCCCTCAACCGGATGTCTCACCGGATGGACACTCGACCTCTTCGAGGACGGCTATCTCCTCAACATGCCCGAACCTGAAATCAACTACCATTTCGACCGCGCTGACAAGCTCTTCAACATCTTCCAGGAGCACCACGGCTGGGTGAAACTGCTGCGCATACCCACCATCACCGACCTCAACACTATCATCAAAGCCGGAGGCGGCAACCGTCTTGTCCAAGTGGCCGAAGCACTGCATGAAAAGAAATACGCCGAGATTGCCGAGCAGATCCACCAACTCAGCGACCACGTCCGGCTCATCCTCATCGCCGGCCCATCCTCGTCAGGCAAGACCACCTCGTGCCGGCGCCTCACCGTGCAGCTCAACGTTCTCGGTCATGACGTCAAGCAGATCTCACTCGACGACTACTTCGTCTCACGCGACCGTACACCCAAGCTCCCCAACGGTGAATACGACTTCGAAAGCATCGTCGCCCTCGACATACCACTCCTCAACGACCACCTCACACGACTCTTCAACGACGAAGAAGTCGCCATACCCACTTTCGACTTCATCAAAGGCGACCCCTATTTCAGCGGCAAGACGCTCTCACTAAAACCCAAGAAGCTCCTCATAGTCGAAGGCATCCACGCCCTGAACCCGAAACTCACGGCACAGATTCCCGAGTCGATGAAGTTCAAGATGTACGTCTCGGCGCTCACCCAAGTCGCCATCGACGACCAGAACATCATCCACTCAAGCGACAACCGACTGATACGCCGCATCGTGCGCGACAACAGCTTCCGCGGATGGAACGCCCACGAAACCCTGAAACGCTGGGACAACGTGCAAGCCGGCGAGCGCAAACACATCTACCCCTATCAGGAGAACGCCGACGTGATGTTCAACAGCGCCCTCTTCTACGAACTCGCCATGCTCAAGACCTATGCCGAGCCGCTGCTGAAGCAGGTGCCAGAGAACTGCAAAGAGTACGCCGAAGCCTGCCGTCTGCTCAACTTCATAGAACTGATAGAACCCATCGACCCGAAGTTCATACCGCCGACCTCTATAATGAGAGAATTCCTCGGCGGCAGCAGTTTCGAATATTAAAAATCGAACGATATGTATTACATACAATTCATCTTTCATTGGGCAGCCATCGGATTCCTCCTGTGGCTCCTCTACAAAGTGGTCATGGCATTCATCGACTGGATAAAACGCCACTAACTAACACATTCACGCCATCAAACATTCAAGCAATCACGCACAAATGAAAGTTCTCCTCCTCACCGGCTACCTAGGAAGCGGCAAGACCACGCTGCTCAACAGAATACTGAACAATCGCAAAGGCATCAAGTTCGCCGTCATAGTGAACGACATCGGCGAAGTCAACATCGACGCAACACTCATAGAACAAGGCGGAATCGTAGGGCAGGGCGACGACAGCCTCGTGGCGTTGCAGAACGGATGCATCTGCTGCACGCTTAAGATGGACCTCGTCAACCAACTGCGCGACATCGCCCTCATGCAGAAGTTCGACTATGTAGTCATAGAAGCCAGCGGCATCTGCGAACCCGAACCGATAGCACAAACCATCTGTTCGATACCGTCACAGATTCCCGACTTCCCCGCCGACGCCCTGCCGCGACTCGACTGCATAGTCACAGTGGTTGATGCACTGCGTATGCGCGACGAGTTCAAGAACGGACTCGACCTGACCCGCCCCGCCATAGACGAAGAAGACATCGAAAACCTCGTCATACAGCAGATAGAATTCTGCAACATCATTCTCCTCAACAAAGCCTCGGAGGTGAAACCCGACGAGCTGGAACAGATACGCCAGATAGTGCGAGCCCTGCAGCCCAAAGCCGAGATTATCGACTGCAACTACGGCGACGTCGATTTCGACCGCATCCTCAACACCGGTATGTTCGACTTCGACGAAGTGGCCACCTCTGCCACCTGGGTGCACGAAGTGGAAGCCGGAGCGGAGTTGTCAGAATTGGCGGAATTGGCGGATGGGTCAGACGGGTCGGACTTGTCGGAGCATCATGAGCATGAGCATCACCACGAACACGAGCATGAACATGAACACCACCACCATCACCACCACGACCATGACGAAGGCGAAGCCGAAGAGTATGGCATCGGCACATACGTCTATTTCAACCGTGAGCCGTTTGACATCAACAAGTTCGACGACTTTGTGGCACGACGCTGGCCGAAGGGAATAATCAGAGCCAAAGGCATCTGCTACTTCTACGGAGAAGGCGACGTGTGCTACCTCTTCGAGCAAGCCGGCAAGCAAGTAGCCCTTAAAGATGTAGGCCAATGGTTCGCCACCATGCCAGAGAGGGAACTGCAACAACGACTGGAATGGGACAAGCAGCTGCAGCGCGACTGGGACCCCGTATATGGCGACCGCATGCAGAAGCTCGTCTTCATAGGGCAGCACCTCGACAAAACACTCCTGAAAAAAGAGCTGGACAACTGCCTTAAATACGTATGACAAAAACGGTTAACGCAATTGTCAATCCGACCGATATAATCTTTACACTATGATAACATTCTTAATTGCAGTAGTACTTCTGTTGCTCGGTTATTTTCTGTACTCAAAAATAATAGAGCGCATACTGAAGATAGACCCCACGCGCCAAACACCAGCCGTAGCACATCCGGACGGAGTGGACTATGTACCCATGAAGTCGTGGCGGATATTTCTCATCCAATTCCTGAACATCGCCGGAGTGGGGCCAATCTGCGGAGCCATCATGGGAGCTCAGTTCGGCACCGCCTCCTTCCTTTGGATAGTCTTCGGGTGCATCTTCGCCGGAGCCGTACACGACTTCATAGCCGCCTTCATCAGCATACGTATGGACGGCGCCTCCCTGCCCGAAATACATGGCAAATATCTAGGCAACGGCATGAAGCAGTTCATGCGCGGATTCACCGTCTTGCTCATGATCCTAGTCGGCGCGGTGTTCGTCAACACCCCCGCCGTATTACTCAACAACAACTTCACCCCCGACTGGAACATATACATCTGGGTTGCCATCATCTTTGCCTACTACCTTATCGCGACCCTCCTCCCGATTGACAAACTCATCGGCCGACTCTACCCCATCTTCGGATTTCTCCTGCTCGGAATGGCCGTCGCCATCGTGGTGGCTTTCATCGTCTACCGTCCCGACATGCCCGAAGTGTGGCAAGGACTGCAGAACAGCCACCCCGACGCCAAGCACAACCCCATCTTCCCGATGATGTTCATCTCCATCGCCTGCGGTGCGATAAGCGGATTCCACGCCACACAAAGTCCCCTGATGGCACGCTGCATGACCAACGAACGACAGGCACGCCCCATCTTCTATGGAGCGATGATCACCGAAGGCATCGTGGCCCTTATATGGGCTGCCGCTGCCACAGTCTTCTACCACGACCCAGTGTTGGCTGAGAAGACGATGGTTGACGGACATCCGCTGGGCGGCAACGCCATGGTGGGTGTGATAGCCAACGAGTGGTTCCCGCCCGTGATTGCCACCATCTGCATCCTCGGAGTCATCAGCGCCGCCGTCACCAGCGGCGACACGGCACTCCGCTCGGCCCGCCTCATCGTGGCCGACTTCATGCATGTCGATCAGAAACCAATCCCCAAACGACTGCTCGTGGCACTGCCGGTCTTCGTCCTGGCCGCCGCCTTACTGGTCTTCTCGCTGGCCAACCCCACCGGCTTCGACTACATCTGGCGTTACTTCTCCTGGGCCAACCAGGTGCTCGCCATGGTCACCCTCTGGGCCGTCACCGTCTTCCTATCCCGCAACACCAAAGGTCTCTGGTATCTCGTCTCACTCATCCCAGCGATGTTCATGACTATGGTCACCGTCTCCTTCATCTTTGTGGCCGAAAAAGAAGGATTGGGCACCCTTATCCCGCGCCCGGTCGGTTACAGCCTCGCCGCCCTCATAACCCTGCTCATTACGGGCCTGTTTCTATTCAAAAAACACCACAAAATGCAACTTTTTGATTGAATATTACGTTTATTAAGAGAAAAGTTGTACTTTTGTACCTCAAAAAGTTTTGAAAATGAAAAAGAACATAGCACTTGTTTTCGCTCTGCTGATCGCTGCCAGCGCCTTTGCCGGCAACAAACCAAAGAAATGCTCCCGTGAAGAAATGGGCATACATGGCAACGCCATCTACGTGCTCGAATTCACCTATAACCTACACGGCGGCAAGAACGGTGGAAAACAGCTTACATGCCTAGATTCAGTAGTGTTCGATTCACGCGGAAACTTCCAAGACAAATACCGTCGCAATAACGGTAAATACACTTGGTTTTCCTACTATTTCGACGTCAACGGCTACTCACTCGGCTGGAACGAATATGACAAGAACAACACCCTTACCGCACGTACCGCCTACCTCAACGACAACAACGGCAACTGTGTGGAACGCACCGCTTTCCTCAACGGTCAGATGACCCAGCGTGCTTCTTCCCGCTATGAGAACAACCGCCTCGTTGAGGAACAGAGCTACGACGAGAACGGCTCGATGGCTGAAAAGCGCGTCTTCAAATATGACAATCAGGGCAACAACACCGAGACCGAGTTCTACAGCCGTGACGGTGAGTTGACCCAGAAATACATCTACAAGTACGACAACAGAGGCAACCGCGTGGAGTGGCGTTTCTACGATGCCGACGAATTTCTCGTAGCCCTCACCACCTACTACTACGACGAGCACGACAACCTCATCGAGGAAAGCTCTTTCAACTACGACGAGCACCTCAACTGGAAGCACAGCTACGTCTATGAGTATGACGATGAGGACAACTGGGTCCGCAAGACCATCTACCGCAACGGCACACCCTATCAGGTAATCGAGCGCGAGATCGCCTTCCCGGTATATTGATCTCCAATCATACACCAAAAGACAAACCCGATTGAATCTTTTCATTCAATCGGGTTTTTACTTTGCCTTGATTCCCTTTTTAGAACAGTGACAGATGGCGCAGGCCTTTGTCGCAGTATTTTTTATATGGACACTCGTATGGCGTGGTGCAGCGGTCGCCTGGCGTGATGTCCGGTTCGCCACCTTTGAGCACCTCCTTCATGCAGGAGATGTTATTCGAAATCAGCGCATGCTGTAAGGCCAACTCCTCGGTGAGATTGACAATCTTGAAATTGGGGGACTGGTCAGACTGGTCGGACCTGTCGGACTGGTCGGGGTGGTCGGAATTCCCATTATACACTATTGAGAAACTGTTTATATTGTGGCAATGTGAAATAACATAGTGCTGCACCGCCGCATCATTCTTGTAGGTCTCGCTCAGCGTGCTGCCGCTCTTCACCTCATAGATATCCAACCTGCCGTCGGCGTTCTTGTGCACCACGTCGGCAAGGACGAGCACGTTGTCGAAAAGGAAGCCAGCCTCGAAGAGATCCACCTCACCATCACGTTGCAACACCTCCTCAGTAAACGCCGGATAGTCGTTGAAACGATTGCGCAAAGCGGCGCTGACATCCACCGCATCAGGAAACTGGTCTTTGAACAGACGCTCGAACTCGCGCCCACGGTCGAACTTACGCATCGTCTCGCGGCTGTACTGTGCCAGTTCAGGGTGATAGACATCGAGCCACAACGCACGACTGCATTGCAGCCCCCGAATATATTTCGACTTGCTGAGAAAGTACTTCATCGCAGCAGTTTGATTATCTCGTCGAGCGTGGTTGCAGACAGCAACCCACAGTCTCCATGCAACAAGCCCTCCTTCCGCATCAGGTCGAGCTGAGAGAGCAATGAACTATAAAAGCCATCGACATCAAACATTATCATTGGCTTGGCAGGCTTGTCGGCGTTTCCGCTGAAACGGCGCAGCTGGTTTGCCACCGCCACCTCGAACAACTCGTCCAATGTGCCTATTCCACCTGGTAAAGCCACAAAGGCGTCACACATAGCTATAATGCGCTCCTTCCGCTCTGCCATCGACCGCACCCGTATTATCTCGCTTACCTGTTGCGACTGGATTACGTCTTCGGGAAACAATGTCGGGATGACAGCAACCACTCTCCCACCCTCGTTCATAGCCGCAGAACTGACGACACCCATGAGGCCGAGGTTGCTTCCGCCATAGACGAGGGTGTGACCCTCCTTGGCGATGCGGCGGGCAAGGGCAGCGGCGGCCTCGACGATTTCCTTGTTGTGCGGCATCGACGAGCCGCAGAATAGTGCTACAGTCTTCATCAAATCACCACCACCTTTCGTGATGCCCCACTACGGTCAACCAGAACATACAACCCCTTTGCAAGGTTACGTACATCTACCCGGGTGACCCCCGGCTCGAAGTCATCCTGCATGACGGAATAGCCCCTGCTGTCGAGAAGCGTCAACACAGTGGACTCAGATGTCCTCACATAAAGGCAACCGGATGCAGGATTGGGCCAGACATCAAAGCGTGGAGCAGCCTCCCCAGGCTTGTTGCAACCCAGCGACGAACCGTCGCCGAGGAAGAACTTGTGTATGACGTCGAAGTAGTCGATGTCGTGGGTGGTGCTGTCGAGATAGAAGTCGTGCGAGCCACCGATGACTTTTATTAGTTGAAACTCGGCATCACCGCCAGTATATCTGTAACGCACGAAACTCAAGCCGTCGTTCACTCGGTCGGGCAGACTGTCGACTTCAGGCGTGCCAGCGCAGTCGTTCCAACCCGTCCAGAAGTTCACTATCGAATCGACGCCGATGCCGATATTGCCGAAATAAGACGAACCACCGTTCCAGCCCACCACGTTGTCGGAAGTGCCGTGGATGTGCAGCATGCGCACAGGTGCCACCGGCACCTCGTCGGCCAGGGCGAAGGTAATGAGGCCGCTGACGGGGGCGCAGGCGTTTATGCGGTCGCCGTGTTCGATGGCCATCTTATGGGTCATGAAGCCACCCATCGAGAAGCCAGTGAAGAAGAGGCTGTCGGTGTTCACCTTGCCAATGCCGGCGAGCGAGTCAACCAGCGCCAAGAAGAAGCCCGCGTCGTCGGCAGTACCGCCGAAGCCCACGTTCCACATCGTGCTGCCCTGCACGCTCATTGCCTGCGGCACGAGGATAATCCATCCGTATTCATTGGCCAGCGATGCAAAGTTCATATCGCTGGCACAACGAGTGATGTTGTCGCCCAAGCCATGCAGGAAGTACATCACAGGAAGCGCACCTGTGCGACCGGACGGTTCGAACATCAGATACTGCCGCTGAGTGTTCTGCCAGCGGAAAGTCAGCGTCTGGGCACCAGCCGAGACGAGCATCAGCAATGCAGCCGCCAAGAGCAATGTCTTTTTCATAATCAGATATTCTCAGAGAACAGCTTCTTAGTCGTTACCGTTTTTTGTTCTGCAAGGCTGTCAACCAAGTCGATGACATCCGACGGGAGTACAGGAGCAACGTACTCCATCCGCCTGAACTTCCAACGGCCGAAACCGTAGCGGCGGTCACCATTAGAGGCATAGAGCTCGTAGCGTTCCGACAATTTGAGACTTTTCTTGCCGATGTCCTCCATGGTCCACCTGATGCGGACCCCGTTACCATATATTATATGTATGTCACTGCCATCGATTGTATAAGTCAACTGCGACCGTACAAGCTCAACACCTTCGACAACCTCGTACGAGTATCCGATTCCTTTGCTATGGAAGACAAATCCCCAGTTGTCCATGTGTTCGATAGGTTCCGGGATATAGTCGTTGAAGATGGTCTCCTCAGTGAAGCCGTCTTCGGCATCGATCTGCCACCTGCCGACTATAAGTTCCTCATAATCTTTCTTACACGCCGTCAAGGAGACGATGGAAACCAAGACAACGCATACCGACAGAATTCTCTTTATCATAATAAAAAATATAAGCTGTTTGAATTATTTGCGTTTCAGCACGGCGTGCACCTTCTCGATGATGTCGGAGGCGCGGCCGACGGTGATGTCGGGAATCTGATTGGGTAGTTCCATATACATTATTTTACAATGTTATTATTCAAACCAAATTGTATCAGCTTTGATTAACAGAGGGCTGAAGCATGCTTGCCCGTCTTTGTTTATGCCAGTACCAATTTCAGAAAGATAGAGCGTTTTGTATGGGAGGTAGTAATCGTATGCTTCATTTGAGAGCATTTTTATATAGCGTCCTTTGAATCGTACATTTTTTGTTGTCTTTTCATTGATTTTTACAGCCATGTCTCTATCTAACAAGAGAACAACAATTCCTTTCACCACGCCATATTTCGATTGAAGCCGTATAGGATATTGCCCGTTCCGAGTCTCACCAAAACACTCAAACTCGAACTTTGTGCTATCCAACAGGTGTGGGTTTTTCTTTAATTCGTCCTTAAATTCTTTCTGGAATTTTCTGTCACGTTCATCTCGCAAAGCCGAATTGTCATTTTCGAGTTGGTTGTTGCTCAGAAAATCCTCTGCGAAACGTTCTAAGGACGTAGGTTCGTACTTTGGAATTTCTGGAATCTCCATATAGACGCTATCTGTCGTGGAGGTTCTTGGTTGATAATCGCATCCGGCTATCAGCCCGATGCCGCACAGCACCGCGAGGGTCAAAATTGCTTTCTTCATATACCTTTTATATTATATGTCATGTATCAATCTTTCGGCGGGGTTTGTTGCGGCGCGGCGGCAAGCCGCCGCGCCGTAATGTTGCCCAAGGGTTATTTCTTCTGCCAGCGCTTGAGCGTGGGGAAGTACTGGCGGAGCTGCTCGCGGTACTCGTCGGCGGTGAGGTTCAGGCCGGTGTTCTTGTTGAACTCGTCGAGGAACTGCACGCAGACCTCTATCATCTCGTCCATCGTGCAGTCCTGCGTGAAGTGGCCGTCGGC